>CAVYUL010000060.1:0-16594 GCA_963771405.1 Bryobacterales bacterium | reverse complement strand
CTCTGGCCGTCAATGTAGGCCGCATTCGCGCTGATCTGCTCAACGGAAGAACCCAGCAGCCGATTCCCTTGAGCGAGAGCGCCTTCTCTTCCGATTCCGTGCTGCTGCTCGACAGAATGGAGAATACTCTGTCGCTAATTGACGAGATGCTTACCGCTCATCAATCGCTCAGCGCCTACGAACTGCGGCAATCCAACAAGGAGCAAGTCTCGCGCTTTCTCGTTCCGGATGCGCTGTCTAACCCCGAGCACCTGCGATTTGCTCTAAAAGGTTGCCTCGCCGCCAGTCTCTGCTACCTTGCGTACAATCTTATCGACTGGCCCGGCATCAGCACGGCAATCATCACATGCTTTTTGACCGCGGTAGCAACAACCGGCGCATCCCACCAAAAACAGACTCTGCTACTAGCAGGGGCCGCTGTCGGCGGTCTTCTCGGAGTGGCGTCGCAGTTATTTGTTCTACCGTATATCGATTCGATCGCCGGGTTTACCGTTCTGTTTATCGTGGTCACCATCGCTGCCGCTTGGTTTGTAACATGTACGCCGCGGCTCTCCTATTTCGGACTCCAGGTTGCCTTTGCGTACAATTTCGTGAACCTCCAGGAATTCACAATTCAGACCTCGCTGACGCCCGCGCGAGACCGCATAGCTGGAATCCTACTCGGTCTGCTCGTAATGTGGCTGGTCTTCGACCGCCTCTGGGGAGCACAGGCGGCGGTCGCAATGAAGACAACTTTCATCTCGACGCTTCGGCTAATGGCCCAATTTGCGCGGGAGCCCATTTCTGAAAACCTGCCAACCGCCATCGAGCGAGGCTATTCTCTTCGCGATGCAATCGAGAAAAGCTTCGAAAACGTCAGGGCGCGAGCTGACCAGGTTCTCTTCGAATTTGGCCCTTCGCGGGAACGCAATCTGGCGCTGCGTGATCAAATTCGGCAATGGCAGCCGCAATTGCGTGTGCTTTTTGTAGTGCACATTTCGATTTGGAATTATCGTGTCCGGCTCCCCGGTTTTGATTTACCAGATCCTATACATGTGGCGCAGCGCGAATTCGACGAAGAGCTCGCTCAAATACTGGAAGGCATGGCGAATCGGCTTGAGGGTAAGCCGGTGGAAGCGCGCAATAACTTCAACAATTCCTTCCAGCATTTGGAACAGATTGTCGAAACTTACACTACGGCGGAATCGGAGCCGACGCAAACGTCCGCGCTACCGACTTATCTGGCTCGAAATCGGAGGATAAGAGGTGCCATTGGCGCCCTGCTTCAACAGATTAAATAAGACCGTCGTTTCGACGGTCACTTTGGCTCTGCGGCTTTCACTTTCGCTGCCATTGTCACTAATTCCGCAGGCGAATTGGCCCGCATTTTGCGCATCACACTGCCGCGATGTGCTTTCACCGTAATCTCGCTGATGCCGAGTTCAGCGGCGATTTGCTTATTTAACAAACCGGATACGACCAGCGCCATCACTTCCCGTTCGCGCTTTGTCAAAGATGCGTGGTCTGCTCTTATACCTGCAACTCCGTCATATGACTTAGCGCAGCTTGACTGCGGTCGAGGGCGTCCCGAATGGCATTTAATAGCGCCCCGTCGCTAAATGGCTGGGTCAAGAATTCCACCGCTCCAGCTTTCATGGCCCGTACCGTCATAGGAACATTGCCGTGGCCCGTGATGAAGATGATCGGCATTCCAGTTCGCTCGGTGCCAATACGCTCTTGTAGCTCAAGACCATTTATCCCAGGAAGCGAAACGTCAAGAACAAGGCAGCTGGGAACCAGCGCTGCCAGGCGCTCCAGAAATTCTTGCGCGGATGCAAATATTTCGGCCTGCCAGCCTTCGGAGCCGATCAGCAATTCCAGCGATTCCCGCACAGAGATATCGTCATCGACAACGAAAACAATGGGTTGGGCGCGCGGCATGGATTGCGACCTTAATTCACGGTCAGGTGCGCTCGCTTCCGCTATTGTATATCCTCCTGCTGGCAATGGTCCTCCGATTCGCTCAGCTCACTCGAAGCGCGCTATTGAGCGCTGCTAATAGATCCGTATCGCTGAATGGCTTGAACAGGCACTCGATTGCCCCCTGTTCCAGAAGTCGTGGACGGATTGTCTTATCTACATGAGCGGTGATAAAAACAATCGGAATCTTTTTCCACAGTCTCGATAGTTCTTTTTGAAGATCGGGCCCTGACATGCCCGGCATGGCAATGTCGAGTATCAGACACTTCGTCCGGTCAACCGAATCGGAGGCAAGGAACTCCTCCGGCGACGAAAACGCCTCCGCCGCAAAGCCGAACTAAGTCCGGCAGCGATTCGCGCACCGACTCGTCGTCATCAACGATTGATACAAGCGAACGGGTAGCCATTACGTGCTCCCTGCCGCGGCGCCGGCCGCATCCGCAGCAAGGCACGGAATCGTGAACGAAAACGTGGCTCCCGGTCCATCATTGGGCGCTGCCCAAAGCCGCCCGCCATGACTGTCGATAATAGAACGGCTCACAGAAAGACCTATCCCCATACCCTCCGCCTTAGTCGTGTAAAATGCCTCAAAAAGTTTGTCCATGCTCTGCGTTTCCAATCCCACCCCTGTGTCTCGCATGGACACCCGCACGCATCCACCCTCGTCCTTTTCGGTTTTGATTACCAGCAGTCTCGCGCGGTCCTCGACGCTATTCATCGCGTCTGTAGCATTCAGCAGCAGGTTCAGAATGACCTGCTGAAGCTGAACCCTATCCCCCGCTACGGCCGGGAGTTCCTCGCTAAGCTCCGATTGCAGCAGCACGCGGTCTCCCCGAAGCTTGCCCAACGATAGCGCAATCACTTCTCGGATCGCTTCGTTTAAATCCACCGCTTCAGTCGCGAAATCCTTCTTCCTGAACAGCGCTCTCAATCGGCTGACAACATCCGACGCGCGGTTGCCGTCGCGAATTGTTCGCCGCGCTGTTTCCCGTGCCCCCTCAACGTTCGGTGGCTCCGATGCCAGCATCCGCAAACAAGTGCTGGCGTTCGTGATCATACCCGCCAGTGGCTGGTTGACTTCATGCGCGATCGATGCCGTCAGAACCCCCAAACTTGTCACTCTGTCAACGTGCGTCAATTCCGATTGCGCCTTGCTCAGTGCCTCCTCGGCCAAGCGTCGCTGCGTCATCAGCCCTCTCCGTTCGAACTCGAAAATTCGATAAAGCTGCTTCGACCAGATAATCTCTGCCGTCGCAATGCTCCACGAAAAACTGCCGATTCGACTTAGGTGTTGGCCCTGCGCAAGAAATGCCTCGCTGCGCCGTAGCTCTTCTTCGGCCCGCTTCCGTTCTGAAATATCGCGTAGATAGCCGGTGAAAGAGGGCGGCCCTTCCCAGGGAATACGTGAGATCGCGAGCTCCACAGGAAATTCGCTGCCGTCCGAGCGCATCGCCGTCATCTCAACACGTTTCCCCGGCACTTTTGATTCGCCCGTGGCCAGGTACCGCGCGAACCCTTGCCGGTGCTTTTCTCGCAGCGGCGGCGGCACTATTATGTCGCCCAGAAGATGACCCACCGTTTCGTCGCGCCGATAGCCGAAAGTGCGCTCTGCCGCAGGGTTAAACTCAGTCACTCGGCCTTCCTGATCGATCGTCACAATGCAGTCGAGCGCCGAATCCAGAATCGCCGTTTTGCGCGCCTCGCTCCGCTGCAACGCGGCATCGCTCTGCGCACGTTCCACCGCAATGCTCGTGATGTGTTTGAACTGTTCGATTAGCCTTTGATGCAACGGCGCTGGCATTCCAGGCTCTTTGTAGTAGATGGCGAATGCTCCCAAAACCTTGCCGCTGTTGGAAGCAACCGGCACAGCCCAACATGCCTGCAGCTCATGCGAGAGAGCCATCGTGCACCATCCAATCCCCGCCCAACGCGTCTCGTGGTTAAGGTCTGCAGAAACCACCTGTTGGTTCAGGAATGCCGCCATCGCGCAGGGCCCCGAATCCACAGTTACAGATCGGCCAAGGATGGAAGCGAGAAAGCTAGCCGGAAGGCTTGGTGCGGCGCCCTGTTCCAGATGCATGCCGCTTGAATCCACCAGCACCACGCCGCAGTAACAGCCACTAACTGTGCCTTCGACCAGCTGACAAATGGCTTCCAGAATCCCTGCCAGCGCGTGGCCGCTGGCCACCATCTCGAGCAGCCGCTTTTCCCCCGCTAGCAGAGACTCCGCCTGCTTTCGGTCTTCGATATCGGTGTTCGTCCCGTACCACTTAACGATATTGCCCGCTTCATCGCGCAATGGGCTCACGCGGAAAAGGAACCAGCGGTATTCGCCGTCGAAGCGGCGCAGACGTGCTTCGTATTCTCCCGGCCTCCCCGCGCCCATCAGGGACTGCCAGTGAGTGGCCAAGCCGCCTAGGTCATCGGGATGAACCGCCGCCGTCCAACCCCAACCTTGCGCCTGGTCTTCTGAAAATCCCGCGTAATCGAGATACTGCTGATTGAGAAACTCGGCGCTTCCATCGGGGCGTGCAGCCCAAGCCATTACTGGAATCGTGTTGATGATTAAACTGAGATTCCGCTGACTCTCGCGCAGAGCCTCGTCCGTCCGTTTGCGATCCTCGATGTCGACGTTTGTTCCGTACCATTTGACGATATTGCCCGCTTCGTCACGCAATGGGTTAGCCCGAAATATGAACCAGCGATACTGGCCATCGAAGCGCCGCATGCGCGCTTCCGTGTCCACCGGTGTGCCGGAAGCCAGACACGATTGCCAGTATTCAACCAGCCCTTTTGCGTCGTCCGGATGTATCGAAGTGCCCCAACCCCAGCCCCGCGCCTCATCTGCGGAGAGACCCGCGTACTCAAGCCGGCGCTGATTGAGAAAGTCGCAGTAGCCGTCTGGCCGAGTCGACCACGCCGTCGTCGGAATCGTATTAATGATCCGGATAAGATCGCGCTCGCCCGACCGCAAGACTTCTTCCGCCCGCTTACGGTCGTCAACGTCAGTCTGCAGCACGCACCACCGGGTGACTCGCCCCTGGCTATCTCTCAGAGGACTTCCTGACACATGAAACCAGCGGTACGAGCCGTCGGCGTGACGAATGCGATGCTCAATGTCATACGGTTGACCACTTTCGACTGATTGCTTCCATGCGCGGATCACGGCCGGTAGGTCGTCTGGATGAACAGCGTCGGAAGTGGCCCAGCCCTTCAGTTGCTCCAACGTCGCGCCATAATACTCCTGCGCAGAGCGGTTCACGCTTTCAACTTCGCCGGCCGGCGTCATCAGAGCAATCAAGGCCGGGATGCTGTCGGCGATCGCTCGAAAATCGCTCTCGGCTGCCGAAACCAAGTGCTGCGGGTCTTCCTTCTCGGCTTCCGCAGTGCGCTCTTGATCGTCAATCTCCGTGTTAATACTGCACCATTGAACACTAGGCTCAATAGCTTGAGCTGCCGGATGGATGCCGAAGCGGAACCAGCGATATTCGCCGTCAAATCGGCGCAGCCGCACTTCCGTTTCTGCGGGCTGCTTCAAAGCGACAGCGGAACTCCAGCGTTCCAGCAGCACAGGCAGGTCTCTGGGATGGACCGTCCTTTGCCATCCAAAGCCGTAGATTTCCTCATCGCGAAGGCCCGTATATTCACGCCAGCGTTGATTGTGGAATTCAAAGTGCCCATCCGGGCGGGCGGCCCATATCAATCCGGGGAGTGCGTCGACGACTCAGCTAAGCTCGATCTCCATCGCGGCCCTTTCCTGGCAGCACTCCACAACCCTCAGGGTGCGCCTATTGAAGGAAAAACGTCCGTTGTACTTTGGTATTGGTCAGAACGACTACGCGGAAAACTAAGGAGTTTTTCTAGTCGCCGCCCCTCAGTTCAAAACCTGCCGCGCCCTGGAAGCGCCGTAACGCTTTTGATACTGACCGATACCTTCCTTGAATAGATTTCTCATCGCTGTTCTGGCTCAATCGCATTGTGCGGCATATTGCTGCAGCAAGTGAGCTGATTTGAGTGTGGAGACAGACATGCACACAGGTGAGACGACAATGAGCGAAACCGGAACTTACACAACATTTTCAACATTGATGAATTTGGCCGAATGCGAGTTGGCGGCGTTTATCGGCGTGGTCGGCGAGCTATACGGCCCCGAGCAGGCCGCACTCTCGGCCGACGACTGGCTCGAAGAATTGGAGTTGGTGGACATCGCCGCGATTCCCGATCGCGCTTGGCGGCCGGTTACTATCGCGGCAGCTGTCCGACTTGCGAGTCGATTGACCGACACGCGGAAGAAAACGCCTTTCAACGCGCGAACTCCCGCAAAGGTATCGGACAACACCTTCGTGCAGTAGATTCCTTCTTTCGCTTCTGGCTTAATCGCAAATGTGAAGACACAAATGGATACGAATTCAAAAGGTACAGCAGTGATAACCGGCGCCTCCTCCGGCATTGGCGCAATTTATGCCGACCGATTAGCGCGCCGCGGTCACGATCTGATCCTCGTTGCAAGCAACCGGGAAAGGCTCGAAGCCTTGGCAACGCAAGTTTCTCGGAACACCGGCCGCTCCGTCAAGGTGGTCCCGGCCGATCTGAACGACAAGGCGGGAATTGCCGCTGTCGAACAACTGCTTCGGACCGACCCGAGCATCACGGTACTGGTCAACAACGCCGGCGTCGGTTCCACCGCCCCGCTCATCGATTGCGACATCGACCAGATGGAACGCATGATCTTTCTCAATATCGTCGCTCTGGTGCGCTTGACCCACGCCATCGTGCCCGCGTTTGTGAAACAAGGTGGCGGCACCATCATCGATATGGCGTCCATCGTCGGAATCGCCCCAGAACTTCTGAACGGCGTCTACGGAGGCACAAACGCTTTCGTTCTGGCATTCAGCCTGTCGCTTCATAAGGAGCTGGCTAAGAGCAACGTTCGCGTTCAAGTTGTCCTGCCTGGCGCGACGGCCACGGATTTCTGGGCAATTGCGGGAACGCTCCTTGAGCACTTGCCGAGTCAAATTGTGATGAAGGCCGAAGATTTGGTCGACGCTGCGATCGCCGGCCTCGATCAAGGCGAAGTGGTCACGATCCCTTCCTTGCCGGACCCTGCCGATTGGGAAGCGTATGAGGCCGCGCGCCGGAACATGTTGCCGAAGCTGTCACTAAGTTCTCCCGCGGAGCGTTATGGGTTGCCAGCCGTCAAGTAAGTCAGTTAGTCATTTCGGCTCAAAGAGGAGTCAAACCATGAATGAGTCAAATCTAAGCTCGCTATCGCGCCGACATCTTTTTGCGCTGGCTGGCATTTCTGTCAGCACCATGCTCAACGCTGAGCAGCCGAAAGCCACTGAGACTGAGACAGCAACGCCATTTGGCGCGCTAAAACAAGTCGATGCAGGCTTGTTGAATGTGGGGTATGCCGAAGCGGGTCCAACTCACGGCCCTGCGGTTGTTCTCCTACATGGATGGCCCTACGATATTCACAGTTATGCCGAAGTCGCCCCACTGCTGGCTTCGGCTGGCTACCGCGTGATCGTGCCGTATCTGCGCGGCTACGGCACCACCTGCTTTCTTTCCGATGCAACCATGCGCAATGCCCAGCAATCGGTAGTTGCCCGCGACATCATCGCTCTCATGGACGCCCTGAAAATCGACCAGGCAATTGTTGGCGGTTTTGATTGGGGTTCCCGAACGGCCGTCATCATGGCCGCGCTGTGGCCGGATCGCTGCAAGGCGGTCGTCGCGGTCAGTGGCTATCTCGTCACCAATTTAAAAGCAAACGAGCGCCCGCTCCCCCCGAAAGCAGAACTCGGTTGGTGGTATCAATATTACTTCGCAACCGAAAGAGGCCGGCTTGGCTATACCGAAAACAGATATGAGTTCAACAAGCTGATCTGGAAAAACAGCTCGCCAAACTGGAATTTCGACGACGCCACCTACAGCCGCACGGCAGCCTCATTCAATAACCCCGATCACGTCGCTATTGTGCTCCACAATTATCGTTGGCGCTTGAGCCTGGCAGCCGGTGAAGCGCGCTACGACAATCTGGAACAGAAGCTCTTCCGAGGGCCGGTCGTTTCCGTCCCTGCTATCACCATCGCGAGCGATTTCGATGGTCCCGCCGCGAATGGCGCCGCCTACGCGCAAAAGTTCTCCGGCAAATACGCCCATCGAATTCTGCCAGGCATCGGTCACAACGTACCCCAGGAAGCGCCTCAAGCCTTTGCGCAAGCCGTGATTGACGTCGGCACTTACTAAGAAGGAATCATTATGTCGAACTGGATCAATCAAACTAGCTTGTCGTGGTTGAGTGCGCTCGTTATCATCGCTTGCCTGCTGGCGGCGTCCCCCGCTCCGCAAACCGCCAGAGAGGTGCTGGGAGCAGCCGCTGTCGAGCCACTCGGCAATGAACCACCCGCGAAGATTGTGGTCGATCCGCCTCTACCCAATCCCTTAAAGCAGGGTCGGGTGGTGATTCAATATCGCGCCGAAAATCTGCATTTGGCCCCGCTATTCGGTCCCGGCGCCCTCGCCGTGTCTCCCCGGGTCGGACATCTTCATGTAAGTGTCGATGACGCCGGGTGGCTCTGGATGGCTGCCAGCGGCGAGCCATTAATTCTGAATGGTTTCCCGCCCGGGCCGCATAAGATCCTCATCCAACTGGAAAATGCCAACCATCAAACGCTCGATCAAGGAACCGTGAAGTTTACAATCCCTGCGCTGCTCATGACCCAAATTGCTCGTGCGGTCCCCGCCGCAACAACTGCGCAGCCAAGTTCGAACGAACCGCCGGCCAAGATCATCATCGCTCCGCCCCGTGCCGAACCGCTCTCGCGGGGTGTGGTGTTTATTGACTATCGGACGGAAAATCTGCAGATCTTGCCGGTATTTGGGCCCGCCGCCCTGGCCGTATCGCCGCGCATCGGCCACATTCATGTGACCGTTGATGGCGCGCCCTGGCACTGGGCGGATGCGAGCGGCCTACCCGTCATTATCAATGGCCTTGCGCCCGGGCTTCATAAGATTCTGATCCAACTGGTGAATGCCAATCATCAGTCGATTGAGCAAGGAACTGTCCAAGTCACCATCGGCGCCGCCAAATCGTGACTAACGAACCACCGGCGCTGCGCCGTGAGCTTTGCCGCAGGAAAAGGCCAAGCGTGAATGTAAGGAGAATGTCAAACTATGGAACCACAAAGTGAAGACCTGACGAGATACTCGGAAGCATCGTTTTTGCATCGATCCATCTCGATCCAGATACCCTCGGAAATCCGCGATCAAGAAGCGGAGATTGAAGCAATACTTCGAGATCTGCTCGCACCCGCATACGATCCGCGCCTCGAATCCGCCAGTAGGCGCCAGCAGACCATCATTGGATGGGCTTTCGTCGCGGCGCTCTGCCTCGTTGGCGTTTTCACCTTCTGCGTTCTATACCTAAGAGTGGATTTCTAGTTGGATACGGCCGTCGCCACCACTTAGTCGCGGCATAGAGTGTCGCGCTGTGTTGGTGCATATGGTGGCCGATTTCGCCGCCGAACCAGGCGCCGCCGGCGAAGCCGAAGATTGGGAAGAACACTCGAGTTTCGGCGTCGTTAGTTCGCAGGGCGGGAACACCGAGAACTGCGGCGCTCAGCCCTGCGCCGATGATCGCCCCGGCGACCGTTCTGTTATGGCTCGTGGTTCAACGGGGCAAACATTTGCGAAACATCTAATGCATTATCGTTTTCGCACAGCGATAATCCGGCAAGGGTTTTCGCTAAAGAAGTCACGGTCGGCGGCGCTTCCCCGGTCGAACCGTAGCGCGGCAACGTGTAGTCGCCTCCTAAAAACTCCTTGTATTGTTTGCGCCAGCGGGCCAAATCCCGGTCTTTTATACCTAACTCCTTTGCAATCGACTCTTGAGCCTCCTGGTTCTGGTATCTGTCATCTGCCAAAAGATCGCGCAGTTTCAGGCAAGCGGCAACTCGCACAACCGGCGTTTCATACCCCGCTAGCCGCAGCAGAATTTGGCTGGTATAACCGAGCGACATTTGCGAAGGCGCCGAGGCGAAAACTGCAGTGACCATCCCCGCGTCATCTGCGCCCGAACCCCGAGTGAGGAGCAGGTCGATCACACTCTCGAACATCGGGCTGCCCGTCTTCGGCTTAAATGTGGGATGGTAACCGGAACTCACTCTTTCCTGGCAGCTAGAATTCATATCGGTAGCGGTTCGCAACTTCCCTCGGTCCGCCGCAACAGTATGAGGCTTCGATCCGGTTCGGTAGCGTAAAACCCGAGCTTTGGTGATCCCGTTACTGAGGCGGGTGCGAAGTAGTGAAACTCAGCTCGGCCCGGAACCAGATCCCCTTTTAGAACGTTCTCCACCACCGTTTTGACCCTGAATAGAACCAGCGGGGCCGGAAAGATCGATGGAAAACTCGTGGGCAGGCCGGCCGGTGAGACGGCGTCGGTTTCAATCTTGACGACAGCGATGATAGGCACGCTATCAAGATGTTTGAATACCTGATCGACGTAAATAGGCTCCAGCGCCATCGGCGAAGTTGCCGCCAGCCTGCGCCAGATCTGACCGTCCGATAATCACGTTTCGGCCGCAATCAGACCTTGGGCGTCAGCTGGCGCTGGTCGTCACGGAGCGAAAGGAAAAGATTCGCGTGAGCACTGCATACGATTGGATGCAGTCCAGAAACATGACTACTTGAAGAGAAGGCTGAAGCGGAGTTGAATCCATGAAAACCAAAGAAACCAATATTCCAGTTTTCAAAAGCGAAAGTGACGAGGCTGATTGGTGGGCCAGCCCCGCCGGGCGAAGATTTGTTAAACAAAAATCCGCTCAGGCAGGGAGCAAGTGGCAGAAGCTGAAAGGCTCATCTCTAGTGGAAAGTCTAAACAAAACCGCGAGCGTTCAGATCGCCCTTCGGCTACCGGAGACCGATTTGGCCCAAGCACGGAGAATCGCGACTCGCAAAGGTATTGGCTATCAAACACTTCTAAAAATGCTGCTCCACGAAGGTCTCCAGCGTAAATCTCGAAGGCCCTGACGACTTCGGGGAGCCGACGAAGTTCTAATGAACTAAACGCGCAGAGTTGCCGCATTGTCCGACAGTCACGCGTTTCGGCCGCAATTCGTGGCAAGCCACTTGCTGCCGAACAACGGCACCGCCCAGACACTAACACACTTCTTCATTCGAGATTTTCAGGTCAGCGAGGTCGAAAAGCATGAGTCTTCCGAGAACGTTGGCAGGTTTTCCGACAACGACAGAGAAGTCTGTTCAATTCTGGCGTCTGTTTCCGACATGCATACGGGGTAGTGCGTCAGAATTGGAGCTGAAAGGAAATCGAACACTAGAATGGGGACGCAGTTGCATTGGGTTGACGGGCCCTGGTCCGGCAAACTTGCCCTTGCCGCGCGTCCGCGAGGTGGCGAATGGCTCGATGATGAGATCCAGAGCTGGCATCGAGAGGGGATCGCGGCAGTGGTCTCCTTGCTCACGCCTGAAGAAGAGCGGGATCTGGATATTGCAGCGGAAGCGTTTACCGTTGCAGCACTCGGAATGAAATTCTATTCCTTCCCAATCTCAGATCGGCAAGTGCCGGATTCGAAGAACCTGCTATCGCAGACTCTGTGGCAGCCCGATACCGAACTCGAAACCGGAGCCAACGTCGTCATACATTGCCGCCAAGGGGTTGGTCGTACAGGTCTTGTTGCAGCGTGCCTACTGGCAATGAACGGCATTGAACCGGAAACAGCGCTCGCACGGTTGAGTGCGGTGCGCGGGCTGCCAGTCCCCGAAACGCTGGAACAACGACTCTGGATTCTTGAATACGCGAAGAAGTTCTCCGCTCGTTCGTAAGAGGCCGAAGGAAGGCGTGGTGCCAATCCACTCATAAACCCAACTCCCCGAGCCTCGCCGGACGTGCCCAATTAACGCATCCGGCTTTCCGGCTAGCTTCACCGCACACTCACGAGCGCTGCTTCACCTTCATCGCCTAGGTTCCATCTGTCCCGTGCAGTGCGCCGAGTTGCGAGTGGAGTACTATTACGTTGATGTTCCGAACAAGCTTGGTCGCGGTTTTGGCTACAACGTTCATAGTCTCGTCGCAGCCGGCTGGCGTTTCCGTGGCGGGCAGGTGGGCGTACAAGCCCATAAAAAAGGAAAAAGAGCGGCTAAGCGTATATCCGCCTGAATTCGTTCATTTGACGCTGGCGAAAGAGGGAGATGGCTTGCGGGGCAGCTTCAGCGCCCGCTTCAAAGTTCCCAACAAGAGCGTGATTTCGCCTGACGTGAACTTCGACCTGAAATCAATTGACGAAACGGCGCAGCATTTTAGTTGGAGGTCGGCCAACGGCGATGAGGGCACGTTCACCATTGACGCTGTTGAAGGCAACGCTTTACGCATCGAGTGGCGGCGGACAAAGCCGCGCTTTCAACAGGGGACACTCGATACTGGACAAGCAACGCTCGTGCGGCAATGAGCTGCATTTTACGCGTGATTCGCCACCGCTCTCTGATGCCGGTTAAATAGAATGGGCCGAACCTCCGATTCGCTCAGCCTCTTAACCATGCGCTGAGCCAGGTCCAGATCACCCTTCAGCGGCGGCACATGGCCGTCGAGATACGCTCGTGAGGCGGATTCTGCATTGGCAGCGAGACGAAGAAGAGTTTCGTAGCTGAGCGTTTTGGTGAGTGTGGGCTCGGCGAGCGGTTCCTCTTCCAAAAAGATTCCGGTGGGAGTGATGGCGATCAAATAAGCATGCAGCAAATGAGCCTCACTTCAAACGGCCCCATCGAAACTGCCCTGGCCTGCATTCACTCCTGGGCCTCAACCCGTTCTCCCGGGCCACTTCCGATAGTGTTCTTCCGTATTTCTGCCATAAAGCATGTGACCGAAATCCCGGTCGGCACGCGACTGCTAGGACGAGTGCCCCTCTCCCACCCTCGCCGGCGAATACGAGATCAGCACACGGTAGTACACGGTTACAATACGCCGTGCGTTTGTACGCAATACAGGGCATACGCTGTGCGGTCGGAGTCGAACCGTTTAATGCTGCCCCCGCACTACCAGATCGGCCTTGCCCCGCCGAAGGGTCGTGCTCACCTCTCGCCTCGCCAACTACCTGCTCGTCCTATTCCAACAACGTCGTCAACCAATCCATTTCCTGTATTTGCGTGTCAAGCTCCCGATACTCGCGCGCAAGGTCATCAGCTTTTCGCTGCGTGGCCGCCACGCTCACTGTACTGATGAACTTCACCTCCGAGCGCGTGGTGCGCCCCTGGGATGTCGAGGCAGCATTCGCCAACTCCCGATACGCGTTGTACCTTATCTTCAGAACGTCCCGTTTCGCGAGCGAATCGGCAAGCGTTCCGCCTCCAAATGGAGAATGGGCGTTTGTCCTGTTAATTCGTTGAATTAGCAAAGTCAATTCTCCTGCCGATTTCTCTAGCTCTGCCTGCAAGTCGGCAGGGTCCTCCTCAGGAGTGTCACCCTCCTGGATGCGGGCATTTTTCACGAGCCTCTGCTTCAATTGCTCCAGCCGCCTCTGGAGATCCGCCCGTAGTGCTAATGCCTCCGCAAGTTTCATCTTTGCTTCCTTGCGGAGAGTTTATCAACACGATTTCTCTGCCAATTCAAAACCCCCCTGTCTACCCGTCAAATCATTAGACGCTGACCGGCGCCGGTCAGTTCACACTCTGGGATGTTGGCGGCAGGCTCAGTTTACGATAAGCGCGTGTTTCGGCCACAACGATTCGTTCAGATTCACCCAATTAATCGATGGGTGGATGTGGATGCGAGCAGACCGTCACGCGAAAGGGCAGGTTCAACAATACGCTTGGATTGCCTTTACACGTCTCGCTCAGCTTGTAGCGGAAGTTAACTTTGAAACTCATTTTGGCTTGGTTCAGAAAGGTCCAACTGCGCACGTTTGAAATCGCGGCTGCCGAGAGCAACGGATGCCCTTGTATGCGCTCAACGCGTTCTACCCTTCCGGCGTCGGTCGTTACTTGTAAGATCACTTCACCTTGAACGTTGGCAACACGAGCCAGCGGCGGATAGAGCGGAACCGCCGCGCCGTTTAGAGTTTGATCCGGGTGCTGTGCTTTTCCTTGCGTCAGTACGGCGCACAAAATCAGCAAAAATCGAAAGACCATGGGTCGCATAAGCAATGATTCAATTGTCTGAAATCAGAAGCTCTGTAAGGTGCCACTACTCCCGTCTGGCGTGAGATTGGTGTAGGCACCGTTGCCGTTGTTTCCGGTAAGCGCGTATTTCGACCACGTCCCTTTAACGGCGAAAACCAATCAATGGTCATCTTCGGGAACGGCGAGCGCTCGACACGTCTCGACCTCGAACACGTGCGCACGGAATTGCTGCCGCTCCGCCTCGGGTAATTGCTTTGAGATGGCCGCAAATCTGCTTCGGTTGTGCTCGCATACTCTTTGCATGCGCACCGCGAAGTCGGTGTGCGGATCGCGGCAGGCAACAATCGAATACCGAATGTACCGATAAAGGAACGAGGGAGCTAGAACCACCGCCTCAGTCAATTCCGATGGGAGGCCATCTCGAACTGCCGCGAGTTTCTGCACGTCTGTAAGGGATTCAGCGTCACAAAGGCTATCCCCTAGAGTCGTGATCGCCAGTTGCTCTGACTCGTTAGACGGAATCAATCGCAAAAGCCTAGCGGCGCTCGTCGGATTTCGCGTCAACTGGAATGCGCGATAAGCCATGACCAGATTCCGCACCGAAGTCTTTATCGCCGGAGTCCTTCCTCTCACCCAACTCAGTAAGGGACTTGGCTGTCGAAATTCGTGCCCAAGAATGAACCGCTGAACACGGTGCTTCTCCGGTACAAACAAATGGGGAACAGGGCCAAAATCAAAGCCAGGATCGGGTGGGGTCTGGTCAAACCGATACGATCCGCCACAGTCGCAACCGTCATCACCCGTGACTGTAGCATTCACGTCGCTTCCAGCGTTCTTCCGCCGTCAGTTTCCGGTCGTGCCATAAATGTGGCGTTATCGGACAGTGAAAACGAATTTTGCTCAACTAGCCGTTCCGGTCTCCCAAACAGCGAACCCCGCGCCTCACCGGCGTCGCGCGTCCACCCAACTCCGCCCCTCCCGCGAAAGCGCACATCCGGACCACCCAACTCAGCTTTGGTAGCGAAGGGAAGCACGAGTAAACACCGCCCATTAGCACCAGCAGCGCCTCGAATAAAACCTGCCCTCTGGAAATGACTACCCAGTAGTAATACTTGCCAGAAGTTCGTTCTGTAAACAACTGATTCTAAAGCGACATCGAAAAAGGAATCCGCGCCAAATCTGCCTTTCTCGAAGGCGGAATCGCAAGTCCAGAATCGCGATCACAGAAGTTTGTAATTTTTTTTCTCCCTTCTTTCCTTCTACTTACAAGAAACTTTTCGTTCGTCGCGAACGAGCAGATTCTAACAATGAGTTCAGAAAGTGAGCTCTCTTCAAACATGCTTCCTCCTGAAAACAACAACGACGCGAACGTCGTTACCAACGATCAACCCGCCGAGGCCGATCACAACAACCAACGGCAACAAAATTTTCAAACCGGCCCGATCCCGCCGGAACTAACCAGCAAGTGGGCCCACCACAAAGCCAAACGCGCCTGCGGCAAAACCGGCCCTACTAGTGAGCAAGGCAAAGCTATCTCTTCACAAAATGCGCTCCGCCACGGTTGCTGCGCCAAAACTCTCATCCTTGACGAAGAAAATCTCGCCGATTGGATCAAACTCTGCGCCCGTTGGGAAGCCTCTTACCCTTCTGACCAGCCCTTGCTCCAGGATTTCATCCTCAAAACCGCCCAAGCCGACTGGTACCGCATCCGCGTCACCGACGCCTTCAACGCCATGTACGGCCCTTACGACATCTTCGCCCTCAACAGTTTCGATGCCGACATGCGCAAAATGTACGATCTCAAACACCGCTACAAAGTCGCCGCCGAACGCTCTTTCCAACGCGAATACCGCATGCTCGAGGATTTCTACAACACCCACTGCGCACCCAAAAAGCCCCAAGCAAAGAAAGAAGATCCCAAAGAAGAGGAAGAAGACGACGGCAAACCCGTCCACGATCCCAGCAAACACAACATCCGCGTCTATAACGCCATCACCGGCAAATACATCATCTGCGGCGAAGAACCCGAAGTCGTCCACCCGCCTGACCCCGGTTGGGTCCCGCGCAAAATCATCCCCGGCCAGTTTTATCGCGACCATCCATCCAACTGGAAATACCCCGGCGATCCCAAAGAACGCTTCCGCAAAGACAAAAAGAAATGGAGCAAGCAATAATGCCCCTCGTGCGTCCGAACTGCGCTCTTGCTCCGCGCCCGTTCCTCCCGTTCACCGTAATCATGTCCGCCCCAAGAATCGCCCGACGGAACCGTGACCAAAGGGAGCGCAACGTAAATCGCCCCAACCGGCAACTCCCCACCATCGCTCATGCCCGCGCCCCTACTGGCGAAGCAATTGCTCACATGTCCGCAAGAACTCGGCGCGCCATCGGCCGGCGGTGGGAAAAACAGGAGCCTAAGTAGTGCAGAACGCACATAAACTCTTCTTTTGTAGCAATTTGCTGAGTCTGTGCGCCTGCGCGAAAAGACGATTCGTGTCTCTCG
>CAVYUL010000059.1:0-16474 GCA_963771405.1 Bryobacterales bacterium | reverse complement strand
CGGCGCCAACCCTCCCGTACATGGACCCCAGCTATCATCCCCCCGTCTCCGTCCTCATCGCCGCCTATAACGAAGAGAAAGTCATCAATCGCACCATAGAATCGATCCTCGAAAATGGCTATGACGACATGGAGATCATCGTCATCGACGATGGTTCCAAAGACCGCACATTAGAAGTCGCCCGCGAGCGCTTTGCCGATAACCCCAAAGTCGTCATCCTCACTCAGCCGAATGGTGGCAAGTCTGCCGCACTCAACAACGGCATTCGTCACGCCAAAAACGAAATCTTAATCGCCGTCGACGCCGACACTCTTTTCGCTCCCGGCGCCATCGCCAAACTGGCTCGCCATTTCGCCGATCCAAAAATCGGTGCCGTCAGCGGCAATGCCCGCGTCGGCAATAAGCACAACTGGATTACCCGTTTTCAATCCATCGAATATATCTACGGTTTCAATCTCGATCGCCGCGCGCTCGATTACCTCAACGCCATTACTGTTGTTCCGGGCGCCGTCGGCGCCTGGCGCAAGACGCCTGTCTTAGCATGTGGCGGGTTTCTGCACGACACCCTTGCGGAAGACACTGATCTCACTCTAACCATTCGGCGTGCGGGCTACGTCATTCGCTACGAAGAGGCCGCAATCGCTTACACAGAAGCGCCCGAAGATACTAAGAGCCTCCTCAAGCAACGCTTCCGTTGGGTCTTCGGCACGCTGCAGGCTTCATGGAAACATCGCGACGCGCTCTTCGTCCCGAAGTACGGAACCCTCGGCTTCGTCGCGCTGCCTAGTATCTGGCTTTTTCAGCTGGTGTTGGCAGCCCTCGCCCCGTTTGCGGAAATTGCCATGATCGTTTCGCTCGTCGAAGGCGCCTGGAAGATCGTGCTCCTCTATTACATCGCCTTCTTTGTCGTCGAACTTATGAGCGGGTTACTCGCTTACTGGTTAGAAGGCCTGCCACCCTGGGATCTATCTCTCTTACTCTTCCAGTCCATTTATTATCGCCAGATGATGCTCTATGTCCTCGGAAAGAGTTTCCTGTATGCCATCCGTGGCCGTTTGGTTGGCTGGGGCAAGTTGGAGAGGAAAGCAACGGTCACGGCACCTTCGTAGGCGCAACACCTAGGGACTAGTGCTTGTCGACGGCCTCTCTTTGAAAATGCTACAAACGATCTTCCGCTCGCTATTCGGTAACACTTAATAGCTGCTTGAGTCCTGAACTCGTGGTGTGAGACTAGTTTTCCACTGAGCCCACCCCATTCTTATGAGAACGGTTGATTCCGTGTTTCTCAACCTTACCTCGTGTCCACAGGTTTCGTTGCTAAAGCCGTTGCTGCCAGAGCCTCTTTTTCATCCCGTCTCCCAAGCGCGAGATGCTCGCCGTTTCGACCCTCAAGAGAGTTTTTCTTTAGTGTCGCTATTGGGTAAACGGGTGCAATGCGTCCCTCCCGGAAAGATCTTGTTCCGCCAGGGCGAACTCCTGCCGGGAGTCTTCGCCGTCACGCGAGGCCTGGTGAAACTTTCCACCGTTTCTCCCAAGGGGCGAACCACCATCCTGCAAATTGTCCGCCAAGGTGACTTGCTCGGCTTGGCCGACCTTCTTTCCAGCGAACCATCAGACGTGACGGCTGAAACAATGCGCCGCACCGACGTTGTCTATGTCGACCGCGAGAGCTTTTATAGCTATTTCGACGAGAATCCCCAGAGCATCTTGGTGTTCGCGCGCGATGCCAGTTTCCACTACCAAAGCGCCTGCAAACGCATTGCTTTTCTACAGGCCACTGACTCAATCTCAGCCCGAACAGCACAATTCCTGGTTGAGTGGTCAGATTCTATTTCGTCCGGCGGCGAGTTAGCGGGCGAACTCGATTTTACTCACGAAGAGCTAGGTCAAATCATCGGCTGTTCCCGTGAAACCATGACTCGGACGCTCGGTAAATTCAGAGACAAAGGTTGGGTTTCTCAAGCCGAAAGCGGCCTCTTAGTCAAGAATCGTCATGCGCTACGTGGCGTTGCCTTATCGCGCACGTGAAATGTTTCGATCCCACCGCCGCCCATATAGGAACAGTGACAACGCCCAAGCCAGAGTGCACAAAGCCATCAGCGGAAGCCCTTTCGTTCTGACCGCCGACCCGACCGCAAACAGAGCCACTGTCTGAATCACCCCATCCATGAACAGTGCACCCGAAGTAAATCTCCAGCGCTGCTGTGGAATTGGTTTCAAAACCGAACGATGACGCCCAACTGTCAGTGCGGCGAGACCGCCAAACATGCCGCTCAAGAAATCGAGCGGCATGACGACCAATGCGAGCAAAACCAGAAAAGCCAGATCTTTCGCTAGCAGGATGCGCCAACCCTTTATAGGGAACTGGCGATACCGCTCCGCGCCAAGGCCATCAATGCTGAACAAGACCTGTGTCTCAGTGCTGATAGCCAAGGCAACCACCAGCGCTATGATGCGCGGCGCAGCGGGGTCAAGCGCTCTTCCAGACACTCGATACAGCACCGTGGCCGCCATCAACGAAATAGCGATGTACGGATCAAGCGTGCGTAGCATTTCCCGCCATTGCAGCCGCATCAACGCTCCCATCGTGCCCGGCGGAGCCGGAAGCCGGTAGCGCCATTGTCCGGATAGTCTTCTGGAAACTAGTTTGGCAATGTATTTGACCGCGTACAACGACACGCCGATGCCGAACACCTGCGCGCCAACACGCCAGCCGGCCCGCAACAGCACCAAGACCGCGATCCACGCAACCGGACTCAACAGTGCCGACCCGCCGCGAACTGCGATCCATTCCCATTTCCCAAGAGGCCAGGTCAGTCTGCGTTCTGGCGGAACTTTCTCCAGCGGATCGATCAACAGCGGAAATAGCAGCACCACGCCGAACAGCATTCCAAACAATGCCGCACTTTCCAATTGCTGAAAGGCCACGAATGCCACGAACAGAAACAAGTTCTGGCCGCCAATGGATCCGAAGGAACGCACCTCGCGCCAGGCGATCAAGCCTAGCGCTTTCAACAATCCTATTGCGCTGGTAGGCCGAGCCATTCTAAATCTTCAACCGGCGCACGTTCCACCAATTCGAAATAGAGATCTTCGAGCGTCTTAGGTAACTCACTCACCGCCGAATCCAACACCACCTGGCCCTTATTGATCATCACAACCTTATCCGCAACCCGGTCAACCAGTGACAGAATGTGTGAAGTCAACAGAACAGTGACCCCTCTCTGTGCGATCGCGCGCAGTAAATTGCGCAGCGTCTGCGCCGTGATCGGGTCAACACCTTCAAAAGGCTCGTCGAGAAACAGTGCTTTGGGATTCGGCAGCAGTGCCATGGCCAGCGCCGTTTTCTTCTTCATCCCATAAGAACATTCGTGAATAAACGTGTTTCTCCCATGCGCGAGATCGAGGAGGTGCAACAACTGGTCCCGGCGCGCTTTCGTGTCCGCAGTCTTCAGTTTGTACACCGCGCCCGTTAGTTCAAGATGCTCGGCAATGGTCAGTGAGTCGAAAAGCGCCAGGCTTTCCGGCAGTATGCCCGCCACTCGTTTTAACTCAGCACTCTGTACGGAGACCCCACACACAACAGCGTTACCGCTCGTGGGCGCAATGAGTCCCGTGAGCATTTTCACGAGTGTGGATTTCCCGGCACCGTTGGGCCCAAGCACAGCACAAATCCTGCCCGCAGCTACTTCAAAAGAGACTCCCGTAACAGCGGCGAACGTCCCAAATCGCTTAGTGAGGGTTTGACACGAGATCATCCGGCAAGAAGTTCCCGCGCATACCGGATCTGCCGCGTCATATCGGAATCCACATCGCCTTCTTTTTCGTACTCAATCGCCACTAATCCGCCAAAACGCATCCGCTGCAACTCTTTCATTACTTGCGGAATCTTCGCCACTCCCGTCCCTAGCAACACATTATGCTCTGCCCCCGCCGCCTGAACATCTTTAAGATGAACCACCTTCAAACGGTTTTCCAGCAGCCGCAATGCTTCAAGCGGGTCATGCCCGCAAGCAACCATTTGTCCCGTATCGAGTGTGGCGCCCATCGTTGCCGAACAGTGTTCCAGCGCGCGCAATACATCCTGCGCGCTTTCATACGGAAATCCTTGGGCAAAAAAGTGGTTGTGAATCCCGAAGGTCAGCCCTTCTTTCGTGAAACGTTCGTCAATTGCGTGCAAAACGTCTCCGGTCGCGTCACCCGAAACATTCACCGCCCCCAGGAGCTTCGCGATGCGTACCGCGCGCTCAACATCGTCATCATTCTTGATCGTGGCTGAATAATAAGAGACACACCGAATTCCCGCCCCATCGAACTTTCTCCGCGCCAGTGCGCACATTTGGTCCGAAGGCGGTTTCATCAGCATGAACTCGCCCCGCGACATCTCAATCTCATCGATCCGGTTAAGCCGCAGTTGCGCAATCATCTCATCCAACGTTTCGTTGTGATAAGAGAAGGTCCCCACGCCGATTCTCAACCGCTTGCCTTGGCTAAGGCCCGCGGCCGCCGCAATCAGAAACTCGCGCCGTCTCATTCGGCCAATCCCAACACCCACCGCACCGCGCCCGCATACATCTGTTGAAAGTCCGGCCGGTCCCAATTCGCTTCCACATGCCCAAGTGTTGAATAGTAAACCCGCCCCTTGCCGTATGTCTTGGTCCAAGCGACTGCAAAATCCCGGTCCTTTCGATGCACCCTCGGGTTCGTCAAATCCACCTTGTCCGCATCCAGCCGCATCAGCACGTGGCACTTCTCGCGCGAAAAGTCTTTGATCTGGTAAATCTCATCCCGAATCGTAAATTCTGCCGGCCACTGTTTCATCCCTGGGAACGACGCATCCTCCACAATGATCGGCGCCTCAAACGTCATCCACGGATGCTCATCGTAATAGCCGCCGATCATTTCTCCATACTCCGGCCAGTTCGTAAACGTGATCGCCGCGCTATGAATCCCCAAAAATCCTTTCCCATCGTCATGCACGAACGATAAGAAGTCCGCCTTCTGTTGCGGCGTCATCTCCAGCGTCCCGCCAGTAAAAAAGACCACTGCGTCAAAGTCATTCAAATTCGGCGCGTTGTATTCCAGCTTTTGTTTGGTGAGCGCCTCCGTATCGGTCCGAATCACCGTGTCCCACTGTCCACTTTCGCGCCCCAATCGCTCAAGGGTGACCAACGCATGAGTAACCGCTTCGTGCCGGTATCCCTTCTCTTCCCCAATCGCCAGCACCCGTTTCCGATGCGGCGCAGGCGTCTGATTCCTACCCGGCAACGGAGCTATCACCAATAGCAGCGCGATAAAAAATGCGATTCTCATAAGACTGTCGCATTGTACCTTGAACGCCCGACCGAGCCTTAATCGAAAGTACTGTAACGCAGCGGCGACTCTGACGGAAATCTACTTGATCATTTTCTGTGATTACCGTTACACTCGTCTACGGGGAGAAACTTGTTGAAACTCAATTCTAGAATTGTCCATTTCGCGATCATTGCTTCAGTGCTTGCGCCATTCGCCCACGCGGATGTTTCACCTTCGCTTTCAATGGAGGTGGAATCACCACTTCCGGTACCATCACGGCTGTGCTCGCGCCGAACAATACTTCCGGCGTCGCCACTCCTGGTACCTATGAAGTCACTGGCGTTACCGGTACCTTTACCGATTTGAATGACGGCATTCTCGGCGCAACCATCACCGGCATCTACACGCCAATCTCTTACATCACGGGAGTCACTGCCACAGCTGCCCATCCAGTCGGCTTTACTGCTGGCGGTTTGTCCTACGATGACTTGTTCTTCCCTACCGGAAACTCGTCCACCGATTGCCCAAACTACCCGTTCTCCGGTGGCGATTTAGACGTTTACGGAATCGCGTTCAATCTCTCCAACGGCGATGTTGGTGAAGTCTTCACGAATGGCATTCTTCCTAACTCGAATGGCTCCGCCTACGGCGCCGCCGACGCAAGCGCGACCAAAGTTTTAGATGATCCCGCCCCCAACGGGCAAAATGGCCCGATCGGTGTCTTGGGCTCATTCGCCGCCTATGCCGTACCCGAGCCCAGCACTCCGCTCTTGCTCAGCCTAGGTCTGACGGCGCTCGCGGCCGCATTTCGCGCGACGCGCAATCGCCACCGGGCATAATCGCCGCGAGACGATCCCGACAGTAATCAGGCTCAAAGCCACTAACCCAGCGGTCGCCGGTTCGGGCGCAGTCGCCACTCTGCCGGTGACCGCAAATTCCACCGGCAATATCGTTCCATCGAAATTGGAAGCCGGCGTGTATCCGCTGTTGATGGCGGCTCCTCCGGCCCAGTCGTCTCCCAGAAAGGTCACACCGCTGGCCGTGGTGTAATTCCCCTGGATCGGAAAATTGTATTGCGAGGAAGTATCAGGAACGGAACTGTCCAGAACCAGGTAATACGTTCCCGGACCCAGCGAATTCAGATGGAACAAATCCACATCCGTTGGGTTCGCGGGCGTGACCGCTGATCCGCGCACAATCCCATCCGCCGCAAACGAACTGCCCGGACCAATCGCCGTCACCAGCGCGTAGTTAACACTCCCACTGCTTCCCGGCGTAAAAAGGTTCGCAGTGACATCCACATTGGTGTACGTTGCCGTCTGCGACCATTCCACCGCATACACAATCGGCGTAATCCCGTCAGCCGCATACGGCGCATAAAAGCCCAGCGGCTCGCTCGCTTCCGAGTTCCCCGCGGACTGAATGATCGTGTCGGCCGATGCGGAATGCGCAATTAAGAACCAGGCAAAAACGCCGACTCCGAGAAATCTTGTAAAGGTCATGAGTGAGTCTCCTCAATCTCAGTAGCGACAAATCTACCGCCCGACCCTCACTCACCCCTTTTTTTCTTTCCGGCGTGCGCGCCGAGATTCACGCCATTCTAAGACCCGGCCGCTTGAGACTGCGGGGTTATGACACCGCGGCTGTGCTCCGTGTATAACCGGACGCTACCGCAGTAGTGTCCGCAAGCGCCATATATCTCGAAATCTTCTCCCCGAATTTCAAACGTCAACGCGACCGGCGTGTTGATACTCTTGCCCGTTGCTTTGACTTGCGCCGAGTAGCTACCTGTCACCACCACAGTATTTCCCTGCGCCACGATCTGACTGATGCTCAGATTCGCATTGCTTTGCGTCCTGATCAACTTCTCGAAATATCCTCGAATTTCGGCATGCCCTTTCATCGTCCCCGAATAAGGAATGATCTCCGGCCCAGGCGAGTGTATCTCACAATCGCTCGAGCAATTTTCAACCAGCGCATTGATATCGCTTCGCCCAAATGCCTCAAGCTGTCTCTGCACCACCCCGACAGTCGGTTGCGAATCGCCCTGCAACTGCTGCAGCAGCCCGAACGTATCGAACTGCATCCAGTGATTCACGATCTTTCCACTTTGCACCTTGTAGATGATGATCAGCCCGGCCGTAACCGATTTGCCGGTCGGTGCAATGCCCGCGAACGCACCCCGCTGCACCCCGCGAAATTCGCCCCGAACCGCCACGAAATCGCCCTCCGCGAAAATTTCTTCCGCCAACAGTTCGTACTCCGGGAATGCCGCTTCGCTCGCTGCGATGTGTTTCGCCAAGACATCATCAGCGACGTATTTTCCAACAATATCGGCGGTTTTCGCTTTTCCGCTCAACGCATTTAGATAGTCCGTGATCAGTCTCTTGTTTTCTGTCAAGGTCGCAGCATTGGCTGGAAGCGACCCCGCCGCGCGCCCATGAATGGCTTCGAGCGTCGCACCCGTGTTCGTCAATTGAACAAACCGCGCTATTTTGCCATCGCGGAGTTTGAAATACTGCGCCAGCGGAGAATCCACCCGGATCCCTGTCGCTCTGACAGTCGCTTGATACCGTCCAAAGACCGCGACCGCATCCTCGGTCGCGAAATACTCGGACACCTCCAACTTCAAGTCGCTACTCTGCTTTGCGGTTGCCGAAAAAAATTCCATTGCGCCGTTACGCGAATGCCGGATGCCCGCCGTCAACATTTCGGCCGGCCCTTCGTACTCCCAACTAACATCCTCCGTCAGCATTCCGAGAACGGCAGCCATGTCGCCTTCGGCAAAGGCTGCAAATAACGCTTTTATGGTGTCAATCGGACTCGGCAAAATTCCCTCTTTCTGGCAAAGTCCCAAGATCTTTGCGATTCGAAACCCTCGTTTTGCTCAGTTTGGAGTGTAAAATCAGAAGGCTAGGTTGTTCAATGCCCTAAAAGGGTATTGGCCGCAGTTAGTTCGAATCTCGGGGTTAAAACGAATCTGAGTGGAGTGGCGAAGACCCAAGCCGGAAGACCTGGATCTGTTCCTACGGGTGCATCCGGAACCCCTTGGCCCGGAAACAGTGGCGGACGGTCAAGCGGACCGGATTTGGCGTCGGCTGCTATCGGCTCCAGGCTTTCAAGGGGCCGTAGTAGCTCGAAATCAGAGTCACGGAGCTGAATCCGTGGCCGCCGCCGGAGCAAGCGTTTTCGTCGATGAGTCTTTCGCGCAGAACGAATTGAACGATCCCAGCCCTGGTCTCAACGGCCGCATCACGGCGAGCCAGTTGGGGGTAAACAGCTTAGCCTTCCACCGGGACAAGATTGCGGAGGCGAACAGTTCAGGCGGCGTGAACGTGGCAGTTCTCACGGGCCGCTGGAATCCAGCATTAGTCGATGAGGACGAGATTAAGCAGGCGCGCCTGACTCTGGCCGCCTCTTTTTCCGAATTACATGCCGGTTACCGCTTCAAGCGCCTGTTGATCGAACTGATAGATGAGCAAGATCGTAAGTGGGCCAGCGCCGTTCCGTACATGCGGATCCACACCAAGTTTCCCGGCGGCACTCGCGCATTGGCGGTGATCGAAAAGTCCGACCTGGAATCAAACGACGCCACCGTTCTCGCGCAACACTTCGCCTGTCCCCTGCCCCGCTTGTTTCTGCGAGCCAGTGATCAGGAGCTTTTGTTGGCAGCCTTGGAAAACCCCACCGACGAATGGCTCGCGCGCGAGTTAAGCCTGACCAAGGAAGCAGTCAAACGGCGCTGGAGTGTTCTGTTCGAACGGATTGATCGGGAGATGCCAGAACTCTTCCAATCGATCAAATCAGTTGATCGACGAGTCAGGGGTCCACAGAAACGCCACGTCGTTCTGGCTTATGTAAGGAAACATCCGCAAGAGCTTCGGCCGTTTGCTCGCGCCCCAGGGGCAACCAACGGCCGGTAAAGTGTGGCCACCCCTCAAGTACGTTCCACACTTACTCGAAAACACCGGTTCGAGGACAATTCTCAATCCGGCGTTTTCTTCAGGGCGGAACAACATAATAGAGGCCGGGATTCGCCGGACTGGCTCGAATGCGCTACCGCGCAGTTACGAACTCGGACGAGAGCGATGGCTTTACTCACGCACGTTCTTGTGCTGCATCCACCGGCGTTTGATATCCGGCCAAAACTCTCGCGCAACTTGGACGGCCGCATCCGCCGCCAGTTGCGTGCCCCAGTTCTCAGAGAAGTCCCGCAAGTCTCGGCTATCCGAGTAATACGCCAGCCCGATCGCGCTTGCTATTCCATTGCCGACAACCTCTGAATAGTTAAAGCTGCGCGCGCCGCTATCCCGCCGTGTGACAACAATTCGCGACAGCGCATAAAACACCCGCGCTTTCTTCGTTCCTTGCGCCATCCGGAAATACCGCGGGTCTTCTTTAAGCAATGCCGGCAAGAAACCTTCCGTCAGCATGTTGCCGATGGCCTGGTCTGCATAGGACGTTCCCAACCGGCGAAAATATCCAACCGTTCCCTGACCAAACTGCGGGTGAACGTTTTCTAATTGGTACAAGCCGGCGAAGGTTGCCCCCAAGCCGCCGAGTGGATAATCGAACGAATCTTTAACCGCGATGGTCAACTTGTACTGCGCTGATATCGGATGATAATCCGTCGTTGTTTCGGCGGTGCGATAGTTCGGGATCACACCCAACACGCGCTTGTCTTCGTTCTTCGCCGCTGGATCGTTCGCATCCAGCTTGTCCTTCTCCTGGCCAAACACGGGCCTCAATAGGCAAAGAAGAAAAATGATCCCCATGGATCGGGCACAGCTTGACTTAGCTCTTCCGATGTGGCATCCCCATTCCCGTAAGAATACTTGTTTATTATGGGCATGGGAAACAGGCGTTGGGAAGAGCCAAGGATGCGTTCTTGAGCCAGTACTGGTACCAGTACGGTCTGAATCATCTCGGTCCCATCCGTGAGCGCCCACCGGTGCGCAATCGATCGCTTCCGGGCTATATTTGTTGGTTTCGGCGATTTCCTTGAAGGTGAAGTGTGAGAGCCCGAGGGGAGAACACCGAGTGAGAGGTCGAGGGATTTGGTTGCCGCGGTCGAATTTGGAGGGAGTCGATGTGTGCGGTGAGAGCCCTACGGAACGGTCGTGCCAATGGCCGCTGCGGTATTGGCTACCCGCTGATATTTTCGAACCTGCGATTTCACAGCTCCGCCCGGCGGCTTGTTAGCTGCCGGTATGTTGTAGGTGGCCAGACAACTAAGAGTAGAACCATCCCAGCTCCATCGGAAGGTGTCGACAAAATCCGCCTCGGCTTCTGTTTCAACTTCACTTGGCGGATTTCGGGTGTGAAACGTCTTCCATTCAATCCCGTTGCTCGTAACGGTGTGTTGCAGTCGCGCCGCATGCAATTGCCCGTTTCCGCAATAGTTTCCAGAGAACCTGACCTGCGCGCCCGTCTGAGTAATCACCATCTTCCCGGGATGGGTTGGATCTAAGTATGGCGGCATTTCCGCCCAAGCACCGCCGAAGTTCGGAATCGCGGCGTTTGATGGAGGATTAGATTGGCATGGAAATTGAGTACACGGTTGGAATCTGAAGCGTGTGAACGCGCCGCATCCAGCTGTCGTGCAAACCAAGACAATGACCTCCGTTTGAGGAGAAGGAAGAGGCAGCGGCGGAGCAGTTACCACCAGTTGGCTGTCGGACGTCGAGTTGATCTGCGCCATACGTGAGTTAAAGGTCACTCTGGTCGTGCCGTCAAAACCCGATCCTGAGATTGTGACGCGCCCTGAAACGGAACCCGACGACGAAACGATGTTCGAGATGGCCGGAATCCGCTGCGTCTGCTGCTGAACGGTCGACGCACTGCCGCCAACGCCACCTGGCTGCGCGTCGGCTATAACGTCTGTCCGCGACTGCTTCGAATCCTTTCCGGCTTCGTTCCTCGACGGCGGATTCTCCGGCAATACGACCACCTGCGACTGTTTGGAATCGGTTCCTGCTTCGTTCTTAGCTACTAGATTAAAGATCGTCGACTCCGTTGGTTCAAAGGACATACTTCCGGACGGGTTCACCCGGCCAAAGGGAGAGAGTTCTACGTCGTCGGCATTATCTACTTGCCAGGAAATGGTGACCTTTTGCCCTTTTTTTACGTGAAGCGGGAGAACAGAGAAGCTCTGAATTGCCGGTTTAGGCAGTACCGGTGCGGGTGCCGCAGGCTTAGCGCCGTATTTTACCCACCAACCAGTAGTCGCCGCGCCAACAACCAGGAGAAGCGCCAGGGCCCAGCGCAGAATGGGGGACTTCTTAGCAGGTTGCTCAGAGGGCGCTTGGAGTTCGCGATGCTGAGCGGGAACATGCTTAACCTGAGGAGGAGGAATAACCGGTTTCACAGTGCTCTGCCGCTCCGATCCCCCCGCCGCCGCGGCAGCGGCCAAAGGAGGTATTTCGTAGTCACCAGCGTCCTCCCAAATCCGCCCACTCTTGAGGCGCATAAAGAGAACGGGCATCCAGAAATCGGGTCGATCGCTCACGGAGCCGCGCGCCACAGCGGTCGCCCTGTCGATCAGTCCGTCGCGCAAGAGCTCGCTAAAGAAAACGGGCATGAAGCGTGCTACGGTCTCCATGCTTACGCTACCCTGCATGGCAAGTACGGCCGGAATGCCGGCGGCTGCCAAACGTGGCCCCAATGAAACAAGCGCTCCGCCAGTGTTGCTATCTGTCCCGCTGCCGGCACTCTGACAAGAGGCCAGCACAACCAGACGGGGTCGTTCCTGCAGTTGCTTCAAACGGGCAACCAGATCGGCTCCTCGAACCCGGGCAACAGCACCGCTTTCGTCCTCCATCCATAGCCATGGCTCGCCGTCGACTATTGAGCCGTGACAAACGAGATACAGAATGTCAGTACCGCCATCGCGCAGCCTGTCGGTCAGGTTGGCCAAGGTGGCCGTCCCCGCGGAGGCAAGTGCAGACACAGTAATGCGCGACATGCTTGTCTGCGCCCTTGCCAACTCGCCATTAACATCCACCGGCGTCAAATTGAACTCAGTCAAATTGGTTGGGTTGGCAATTACGACGAGAGCTGTCAGTTGGGCTTGGGGGCGGAGACGTACCGGCTGCCAATCGAGACTTCCGAGATAACGGGATAAAAGAACTTGCTCATCGGCGAACAGATAAGTTCCGTCGCGCGGATCCAATAAGGCCTCCCAACGAAGACCATGTAACTCAGGGGCGTTCGCGCCAATGCTTAGCTTAATTCGCAAACTCGCCTCCAAAGCCTGAGCAGCGCTTCGGGCTTCGGCAAAGGCGCTGGCAACGGCGGGGTCTCTAAAAAGACAATCGGTCAAGAGAGTGGCATATTCGGCTGATTCGAGAGACAAACCGCGTAGTTGCTGAAAGTCGAACTGCGCCGTGCCGGACCGAGTGACATCGACGTCATCACCGGGCAAGGTACAGCGAAGCAAAGCCGAGAAATTACCCCCGTCGCCGCGATTTAGAGTCACTTCAAGATCAGCGCATTTTTTCATCGGGCACCCACCTGGAACGGCAATTCATCAAAATAGTCAGAGCGCTCGCTTTTTGCGGGGAACGCGAGGCTTAAAAGTGCGTCGCTTGGCTTGTGACGGCTTCGCAGAGCCCACCTACAAAGAATGGTGATTCGAAAAAAACCTCCTATATGGTATCAGTTATTGAGCCGTTAAGATTCCACTTAGGCCGACGGAAGTTTTGGCGGCGGAGTCAATACTTATCGACCTCGCCCCAAAATTCAAGCGTTTGCTTACACATCTCCCCCGCTGACTGCTCCTATCGGTGAAGAGGAAAGATCGTCGCCTTTGTCATCGGCGCTGCCCGCGGCTGCTTTTGCTGCCGCTGCTAGATCCTTTGATTTGTTTGGTTTAGTTTCGTCCTTGGCCGGTTTGGGGTCTTCTGCCGGTTCGGGCGTTGGTATGGGCATAAAGCTACTTTTTATCTCCTTGCTTTGGTGTCACCACTACATCTTTAAAGTGCGAATCCTTGGAAAAGTCCGCCAGGTCCGGCTCGCTAATTAATTCAGACTTGGTTTGGGAGGTGGCGGCATCAAGGACGGCCAGCGCGGACTCGCGTAAGCCGAGCGCCTCATAGGTCAGTACCGCGATCTTAATAACCTGATTATCACTGGGCGAAAGCTGCAACGCCTGCTTGATTTCGTCCTGGGCTCTTTCCGAAAGGCCAAGGCGAGCGGCAAAGTAGGCAACACTGGCGCGCACACCCGGTACGCGTGGATTCTGGCGCAATTCGGCCAGTGCCAAGTCCATGCCTTGCCGGTATTGCCCTTTCGCAACGCTCGTGTGGCCAAGACGCCGATTGGCATCTGCCAGGTTCAGCAGATACAGAAAGCTCATCGGGCTCAGGCTATGCGCGCGCTCGTAGTAGGAAACAGCATCGGCATCTCGTCGTTCAAAAACTAATAGATTCCCCATATTGTTTAAGCCATCCGCCGTAACTTTGATCTTTAGCGCGGTGGAAAGCGCTTGCTCGGCTGGCGCGTATTGGCCGATTTCCTCCAACGAGGCCGCCAGATTCGTATACGCAAGAATGTCTTGCGGTGCTCTTTCAATCACCTTTCGAAACTGCTCGGCCGCCTCTACGTATTGGCCCCGGTTGTAGTAGAACGCGCCCAGATGTCGATACGGCCTATAGAACGTTGGGTCTATACCAATCGCGGCCTTGAGTGTTTGCACCGCCTTATCGGGATCGTCAAGCTTTTCGTACATACCTGCTGCCAGCTCCAGAGCTTTTATATTGCGGGGCTCTAACTCGCTGGCCCGGACGTATTCGGCGCGTGCCTTCTCGTAGTCGCCGGTTGCCTCGTCCATCCGGCCTGTCGCAAAGTGAACGCTGATCGAGTCGGGATTCAGCCTTTGCGCAGCCAGCAGGTGGCTTTTTGCCTGCACAAGAAGGCTCGCGTCTTTGGTTTCGTTGTATGCCATCACTTCTGTTTCCACCAATTGCGCAACCGGCAACGGAGACCGCGGATCAAGACGAGCCGCCTCCTCAAAGCAATTGATAGCTTCGGCGGAGCTCCGGGCTTGCAAGCCTTGGTCGTAAGGCGCGGTGGCGGCTAGCGACAACCCATCGGATTTTGCATTGCCTTGCAGGTCCAGGGCGTCTGACACGGTTCCTGCAATGGCGGCCGGTATGGCGCCGAAAGCCGCCTCGGAGTAGGGGTTCGAGAAGTGCCTGACTGGCGAGAGTGTCTTAAGGTCAACGAGGGAAACTTCGACCACGAGGTCGGCCCCGTCGCGGCTTAGTGAGGTTGTGAGAGCATACGTTGCGTGTGCCTGTTGCGCTTGCTCAGGAGTGGCAATTTGAATTCGAGCGGCCTCCGTTGGCGTAATGACCTCGACTAAGCTCGCCCCATTCTTCATGTGCGAAATACGTTCGGAGACATCTTGCAAAATTCCCGCGGCGCGTTGCGCATCGGACCCGCTGGCGGGAAGCACGGCCAAGCGCACGTTGACCGGAGGCCAAATGCGATCATGAACTCTCGTTCGAAACTTGTGGAAAGCACAAGGCGATCAACGCCATCAGCGGAACCGCAACCACGAATCGCCAGGGCGATGGCCGCTTCTCTAACTCGCTGAGGACTTGCGCAGCATCTTTAGGCCGTGCGGCCGCGGTCGGAGCCACGCAGTGCAGAATCGTTTCTGCCCAGGATTTCGAAAGCCCTCGCGTATCCGGTTTCCAGAGTTCCCCTTCTCCGCTCGCGGCATTCGGTTTTAGATCGCCCACCAACTCACAAAGAATCACTCCCAGGGCATAAATGTCCGACGCTTTCGATGTTTTCTCTCCCTTCCAAAGCTCGGGCGCCATATATGCCGGTGTACCGGCAAAGTCGTCGGCCTGCGTCGCCGCGCCCGCCAATCCAAAATCGGTAATCACGGCGCGTATGTCCCCGTTCGATGAACGGCACAGGATTACGTTCGCGCTTTTCAGGTCGCGATGGATGACGCCGCTTCGGTGCGCTTCCGCTAAACCCGCGCAAAGCTGCCTGGCAATCGGTAACGCCTCTGCTTCCGCCAGCTTGCCATGCCCCTTAAGATAGTGAGCCAGCGTCTCGCCTTCCAGCAGCTCCATCGTGAGAAAGTCAAACCTGCCATTGCTGTTTTGCGCGCTGTGAATCTCGTTTACGCGGCAGACGTTCGGGTGGCGAACGTTGAGAGCCCCTTCCAGTTCCGGCGATAGCAATCGCTGGAAGCCGGGCTTCGCAGCCTTGATGGCAATGCGCAGGCCACGCTTGCGGTCGAACGCTTCGTACACCACGCCCATACCGCCTTCACCGATTTCACGCAAAATTTCAAAGCGTTCCGCAATGATTTCAGTCGGTTGAAACGGCCGGGGAAGCGGTTGGAAGACGACCATGGGATGAAGCAGGAACGAGCCCATGCTTTCCTCCTCCTCAAGCATTTCGCGCGCTTCGCGAAAAAGGTCGTCGTCGCCTGCGCAGGCGACGCGCAGCACGGCATCGCGTTCGGCCGGCGGCTTTTGGCGCGCTATCGAAACCGCTCGCATCAGGCGTTCGTCTTTTTCGATTGTGCCTTCCATGGTTCCGTGGTCAACTTTTGAAAGAGCCAATTGCGGGCGCGGTGCCATTCCCGCTGAAAAGTGTGCAGCGTCAGGTTTAAGGCTTCGGCAGCCTCCACATCGCCTAAACCTAGAAAGAACTTCAATTCCACGACGGCGCGCTTCTGTTGCGACTCTTTTGCCAGGTCGTCAAGCAGAGTATCTACGGCCACCGCCAGCTCCAGTTGCGAACGCTTGCCCACCACGCGTTCCGGCAACCCATCCATGGGCAGGAACTGAACTGTAGGGCGCGAGCGGGCATGCTGGATCAAATACCGCCGCATGATTCTAGCGGACATGGCAAGAAAGTGGCCGCGGTCTTGCCAATCGATGTTCTTCGCCGCCGCTAGTTCCAAAAATGCCTCGTTAATCAGCACGGTAGGCTGCAGCGAACCGCCGGAGCGCTCACCCCGAAAGCAACAATCCGCGATTCGGTGCAGCTCCGGCTGCAGCATTTCGAAAATCTTCGATTCAGCTTCCGAGTCGCCAGTGCGCCAGCGCTGCAGTAATTGCGTAATCTCGCCTTTTTCGGATGCCATCACCGGCCCTCCAGCGGCTATTCGAAAGATGATCGTAACACAAAAAAACAGCTATCGAACATC
>CAVYUL010000058.1:0-32820 GCA_963771405.1 Bryobacterales bacterium | reverse complement strand
TCCGTTGAACTCAACATTGCCGTAACCGTTGCTGCTGCCGACAAAATCATTCCCGCTGCCCGCCGTGTTGATCAGCGCGCCTGCCGCAAATTGCAACGGGTAGGTGAGATCACCACCCGGATTCGGCAAATTCTCCAACCCTACAGCGTTAAACGTGGTCGCAGTGTTGGCGTTCTGCGTATTAAGCAAAGGTGCCTGCTCCGACACGTTCACGTTTTCCTTCAGTCGCTCCACTGCCAAAACAAAATCAACAGTCTGCGTCTGTCCTAGCGGCGCCTGCACTGCCCGGTTTGCCTGCTCTTGAAAGGCCTGTGCAGCCACTTGAATCGTGTATGAGCCGGGTGCTAGTTGTGGAAATTGAAAACGACCGCTATTGTCTGTCTTGACACTACGCTTCAAACCGGTTTCATTGCCAATGAGAGTGACCTGAGCCTGTGGAATCGCTCCGCCAGTCTGATCTCTAACCTGCCCTGCAATTGCGCTTGTTGTCTCTCCTTGCGCGTAAGCATACGCCGGAAAAAGCATGACCCAAATCGACAAAAACATTAGCAGAGCAGATTTAGGCATTCCTAAAAATAGCATTCACCCCCATTGGTTGCAAGCAGATCTGGCGTAATTCCCAGGGGCAGACCCTCCGTGTCCATTTTGTTCAGGCTAAGCTAAGCTAAACGTTTAGTGCCGAATCGAACTGTTCGCCCGGGCAATACCCAATCAGTCGACGACTATCTGAAAGCTATCCTCGCCCTGACCGGGCCCGAGGAGCAGCGTGTCACCAGCAACGCTTTGGCGGAGTGGCTCGGTGTCCGCGCCGCCTCCGTCACTGGCATGCTTCAAAAGCTAGCCGCCCATCGGCCTTCGCTCGTCAAGTACGAAAAACATCATGGCGCGCGTCTCACCCCTGCCGGCAAGAAGCGCGCTCTCGAAATCCAGCGTCATCATCGGCTGCTCGAACAATTCCTCCACGATTTCCTCGATTACGGTTGGGACGAAGTACACGAAGAAGCCGAGCGCTTGGAACATTTCATATCTGAAAAGTTTGAAGATCGAATCGCCGCCAAATTAGGCGATCCGCAAACTGACCCTCACGGTCATCCCATCCCCGAACGCAGCGGCACTCTACCGCAACGCACCGAAGTGAATCTCCTGAATTGGGCCTGCGGCGTTCCCGCTTTGATCAGCAGCGTTTCCGACCGTGATCCCGCCGCACTGCGCGAAATGCAACGAATGGGCTTGCGTCCCAACGTTCGCATCGTCGTCGAAGCCGGCGTTCGCAACACCTCGCTCCTCATCAAGCTTCCCGGACAACCTGACCCAATCCGCGTCAGCCAACAATTGGCGTCTCAGATCTCAGTGGTCGCGCCGGCCTAAAAGCTACCCGCCGTTTTTGATCGTTCCGCCCTGAATCGCCCAGTGCGTCTCGTCGCTCTTTACTACCTCGATCCGGTTGTCAAACCGCTCCCCGTCCTTATAACTCAAACTATACACACACACCCAAGGGGCGCCGGCTTGCTCACAACCTTGAGAGTGAATCTTCTCAAGCCCTCCGTGCTTTGCCGTCCTCTTCGCCTCCGTCGCGTCCCACTCGTCTCGATTGGTCCGCTCTCGATAGCTCTCCGACATCAAGCTCCAAGTCACATCGAATTGACCCGCCTCCCGCGCCTCCACAAATCGTTCAGAGATTTCGCGGACTTGGCCCTTGTCCGTCTCACTCGCCTTGTGATTGTTAAAGAAGAGCGCTCCCCCGATCCCCAACACGCCAACCACCGCCACGGGTATCAAGTAGGATCGTTTCCTGCCGGCATCCGCCGTCACTGGCGCAAAGTCTGCAACCGGAGTCGCGGCAGGTGCCGGTACCATCTTCGGTGCCGCAGCCGATGCGGTCGCCCCTTGCGCCGAACCCGCAACATATGAGGAATCGTCTCCGCCCGTCTCCGAATTCTGAATGGCCCGAAGCAAACGGATCACCGCGCTGTCAAACTGTCCGCCAAATCCGTCCAGCCATTGCAAATTCCCCAAAAAGTAAAGCAACTGCTGCGGCGGCCGAACGTCTTCCAACCGAAACGTGAAAATGCGCAGGTTATGCGAGTCCGCCAATTCAGCTTCGCGAGAAATCTGCTTCGCATTCGCCGAATGCGATGACAGCAGCATCACCAGATTCTTGCTCTTGAGAATCCCCTCCACAATCGCGTCGGCCCACTCCCGCCCCGGCGGAATATCGCGCGGCGCCATCCAACAGCGCACGCCGCCTTTTTCTAGCGCGTCGCACAGCCGCGATGCCGCGTCGCGATCTTCAACCTTATAACTAATGAACACATCGCGAGCCACAGTCCGCCTTCCTTGCGAGATCAGAATAACAGAATTCGCGTCCACCGACAAAGCGCAAAGCCCGAGCTTTCTTGCAATAATAAAACGACTCTAATTCGCAGGCATTTTGTTCAGTTGTGGCTGGTTTAACCTTTTTGCACGGAGGCGAGCCTGGACAAATTCATAGACCCTAGAGGATTTCGCAGCGTCGCCTGCTTATTCAAACACAAGTCAGGAAGTTGCATCCAGTTGTGAAGAGTGGCGCGAAAATTACCTTCGACCCATTGCCGCCCCTGCGCCTCCACAGTACCCATCTCCAGCAGCCTTTTCAAAATTTGATTAGTAACGCTATCAATTATCGCAACCCTGATCGCCGCCTGTGATCGACATCGGTGCCGAACGCTGCGCCGCGGGCTGGTTCGTCAGCGTCTGCATACAAGTGACGAATATTCAGGAACCGGAATCGGGCTCGCTATCTGCCAACGCATCATCGAAAGATGCCGTGGCCGCATCTGGGTCGAATCGGAACCCGGTCACGGATCAACCTTCTACTTCGGCATACTCAGTTGAGACCATCGATGAAGCAGCCCCGCCCGATACTGATTGTCGAAGATAATGCCTCCGACGTTTTTCTAATGCGCGAGGCTGTGGAAACCAACGTGCCAGACGCTGAGCTGCACGTCGTTCGCGACGGTGAACTTGCAACCGAGTTCCTCGATGCCGCCGACCGTGACGAAACTGCGCCCTGTCCGCTTCTGGTAATTCTCCACACCAACCTTCCTAAGAAGGATGGTGCCCAGGTGTTGCGCCATATGCGCGCCACCCGCAGATGCGCCAACGCCCTGGTTCTGGTTGCTACTTCTTCGGACTCCGCGCGCGACCGGGCTGAAATGGGCAAGCTCGGCGCGAACCAGTATTCCGCAAACCTTCGAACTACCAAGCCTTTTTAAAGCTCGGCGAAATTGTGAATGCCATGCTCGATGACGCCTAGAGGCGCGCCGTCGGCGCGACCTGACGAATTTTCCGTCGCACTGGCTCGGAAAGCTTGACACTAAATTTCGGCACGCTAAAAACTCAGCCACAAACGTCAGTAGTCTAATGATTTAGATTTCCAATTCTTTCAATGCGCGAAAGTCTTAGTTTCTGAAACCCTCAGATCTTGGTTCAGAATCGACCCCTCGGTTGCAGTCTCAAACCGGCAGAATTAGCCCAGCGCGATTGCCCTTGCGCTCTTCTAACGGAAGCGAATGCTACTTTATGACGATGAAGTCCAAATGCGCGGGGCGGCGCGTGAACCGACCAAAGCAACACGGTTAGCGGTCACGAGCGTGAACCGGGGGCGAGTTCGCATTTATAATGACCAGAATCTGAGCATGAAATTCAGAGGAGAACGGAATAGCGCAAGACAATGCCGCGATCGTCCGCCGCTTTGTAGATGAAGTCATCACTGAGGGCAAGATCGACTCGGCAGCACAGTATGTCTGGGAAGATGTTGTTGAACAGGTTCCACTGCCGCGGCAAGCCGGCACGTGCGCGTCTGGGGTATTGTTATTGATCGCATCGAGTACGGACGTATCAAAGACACTCGCATCATTATGGACACTCTCGGCCTGATGATCCAGCTCGGTGCGCTGCCTTCTTCGCCTATGCCATGAGGCGGACCTAGCGTGAAAATGCGCCGCCATTCGCGAGCGGCTGCTCTAAGGCGATGGTCGGGCACTCGGAAGTTGGGCCAAAAGACGTTTTGGAAGATAGGTAACGATCTGTCCAAGGGTAGAGTTATCCTTCGGAAGCCACCGTGATGCGTGACGCGCGCCATCAGCGGATGCGTCTTCCGTTTTCTACACTAGATCTACTCTGGATTCGGAACCGGAACCAGCCTTGTCGGAAAGTCGTCCACGATTCTGGACGCTTCAGATGCCATCGGATCAGCCTGGCGCTATTGGTCATGTTGCTGTCGATGGGTAGTCTCTCAGTTAAGGCGTCGACGCCACGCCTCGACATTCGAACCTCGTTTGGGAAACCTCATGTATGCCGAGCGCATTCCACAAAAAGTGGGCACCGGGGGCGACCTGGAAAGAGTTCAAAACGTATGCAGGGCGGAAACCAAACATCGAAGCTGGCAACAGGCGGGCTCAAACCCGAACCGAACCGGGTACGTTACCTTGCTGTCCAGTTTTGCCAGTTCGCGTCGGCGGTGTCGAAATCGCTTCGCAGTTTCCGCTGCATCGCGGTGACATCCACTGGCGTCACAGTTTGAATCGCAGCTCGTACAGCCACCGCCGCTCCGCCACTCGCTGCGGCTCGCTGTGCTGGTGGTTGTCGGCGCGCTTGCGCCGCCGTGCGCGCCAGCGTAGGGGTCGCTACTGTTACAGTACCCTGATAATTCCAAATCTGGCGTGCGCGAAACGCACCAACCTCTGCGCTGGTGCCCACCGCCCGAAGCACTTGCCAGAACCTTGTGGCCTCGGCCTCGCCTTGAGTTCCGCTTAACGCGTCCAACCAGGAGGTTTAATTTTCTTCCACTGTTGTTGGCTCCGGAGCTCTTCGAACTGCATTCGCAGATCTTCCACATCGTTGAAGCTGCTGTTATAGGTCTCTCGCGTCATGCCTTCCGACCTCCCGCCTCCTGTTGACGCTAGCGGGATAATTGCTCTCTAGTCATGCATGCTTGCCGAGAAGTCACGTTCTGCTCTGCTTCGGTGCTGCGAGATCGCTTCGGCGCAGTTGTGAGGACCGGTACGATTGAGTACGGTGTGCCTTAGGTTTTACTCATCCCGTAAGCACACGGCAGGCGAAACGCGGCTCGCGCGAAGGGACGGCGCGTAGGCCGCGAGAAAGCCAACGAAAGTCATTAGCAGGAGCACGGCGCAAAGGGTGAGTGGGTCATACCAAGCGACGCCCCAGACCTGACTCACGATGACGCGGGAACACAACAACGTGAGGACCATGCCGGCGGCTGAGCCAATGTAGACGAAGCGCAAGCTAGACCTTACTACGTGAGAGCGGATAACATCACCGGTTGCGCCGAGAGCCATTCTAATTCCGATTTCGCGACGCTGCTGAGAGACGGTGTACGAGATCACGCTGTAAACTCCGACACTGACCAGAGTTATGCCGATGGCTGCGAACACAGCCAGCACAATTGTGAAGAAGCGGGGGACGGCATATTGACCGAGATCGAGCACGGCGTCTAGCGTCCAAGTGTATTGCGGGATGACGGCTTTATCCATTTCGAGGACGGCTGTAGTGAGTTTGGGTACGAGTGTTTCGGGATTGCCGGAGGTTCGAACGAAGACGATGTAATTGGCGAAACCTTCGATTGTGTAGGGCATGTAGGCTTCCGGGGTGACGTCTTTCCGGGTGCTTTCGTTGCTCATGTCGGAGATGACGCCGATAATTTCAAACCACGGATCCGCGATTGGGTCGGCGGCCGTTTTGAGCGCGGCGATCTGGAGTTGCTGGCCAATAGGATTGCGGGTGCCGAAATACTTGGCTGCCATGGCATGGTTGACGACGACCACTTTGCGCTTGCCCGTTTCATCGCTTTCAGTGAAGTAGCGTCCTGAAAGCAGGCGGACGCCGAGCGTCGGGAAGAATTGCCAATTGCACCCTGCCATATGACCGGTCCGGGGGCTGGAATGGACGACACCGGCGATTTCAAATTCGGTGTTCTGATAGCTATACGGCGGCATTTCGCTGGAGATCCGGCAGAGATGACTCGGCGGTCAGCTGTAATACGCGGCAGGAGATCACGAAGGAACCGCGACTGAGAGGCGGTGCTCGAATATTGCTGAGCTGGGAGACTGATACGAGTGGTGAGTACGTGCTCACTGCGAATGCCAAGGTCGACTTGGCGCTGGCGGATGAAGCTACGCATAAGCAACCCAGAAGATGTGAGTAAGAGCAGGGAAAGAGCCACTTCACTTACGATAAGCAGGTTGGGAGAACCCCGCGCCCGAAGCCGCTGTTGCCGCGGCTGCAGGCTTTCAAGATTTCGTTGACATCTCGCCGAGATGCGGTGAGGGCAGGCGCCAAACCAAATAGGATTCCGGTGAGCATGGCGACGGCAATCGTTGCGAGAAGCACTGGCATGTTTTCAGCGATGACTGCTTCATCGGGAAACATCCACATGGGCGCCATGGCATTGATTCCGCGCAGGCCGGCCCAAGCGAAGAGGCAGCCGATGACCGCGCCGGCGAAAGCCAGCATCACACTTTCGACTAAGAGTTGTCCAATTACGCGGGCGCGGCCGCAGCCGAGTGAAATGCGAATGGCCAGTTCCTTTTCGCGACCGCTGGCTCTGGCCAGCAGCAGATTTGAAACATTGGCGCAAGCGATGAGCAACAAGAGACCGACGGCGCCGAGGAGGGTATAGATGGTTTGTTGGTAGCCACGCACGGTTTCGTCGAGGAGGGTTTTTACCTGTACCTGGAATTTCTTGGGGAATTGGGTGGGATACACTTTCGCGAGACGTGTGGAGAGCGCGAACCACTCGGCGCAGCCGCCTTGGGCGTGAGGCCGGGCCGCAAATGGCCATACATTACGAGCTGGTGTTGTTTATCTTTTCTATCGAGCGTTAGGGGACGCCACAGATTGCCGTCCCAGTAGGAGAACCTGGGAGGCATGACGCCAACTAAAGTGGTAGGAATGCCATCGAGATTAAACGTTTTGCCGATGATTTGCGGGTCGGAATTGAAATCCTTTTTCCAGATCCGGTAGTTCAAAACAAATACCGGCGGCGCACCCGGCTCGGCATCGCGGGATTGCAATCCTCTGCCAAGGAGCGCCGGCATTCCGAGGAAATCGAAGGCGTTGCCTGTAAGGCGATCGGCGTCGTAATCTTTGAGCTGATCCCCTTCCTTGAGAAGGACGCTTTCCTCGGTTACTCCCATGGAATCGGCTAGCACACGATTCTGCTGCTGAGCGTCGAGATACTCGGCGGCGATCATGCCGTTATTGATTTGTGATGTGCGCGCGTCGACGATTTCCGGGCAGACGATGTGATTGCCGTCGCGATAGGGGAAGGGATCAAGAAGCACGTTGTCAACCACGCTGAAAATGGCGGTAGTGGAACCGATGCCGAGTGCCAGAGCCAGGATGGCGGTAAGAGAAAATCCTCTGTCCTTGCGTAACACTCGCAGGCCAAAGCGGACGTCTTGCCATAGCCAAGTCATGGGCGATTTCGGGACAGGTGTAGGGCCAATCTCAGCGCGGGCTATGTGGTTGAAAAAACTGGGTCGACGGGACGGCGGGCGTTCGTCTGCGGGATCGGGTGTGTCCGAAACGGACACTCTTGAGGAACACGCGCAAGCCGGCCGCGGTATCAGGCACCCCGCCGAAAGGGCTAGAGTTTCTTTTCCATGGCGGTGCGCATCCGCAGCCTTTGCGCTTTTCGTTTAGTCGTCGCGTAAAACGAGCATGGGGTCGATGCGGCTGGCGCGCCCGGACGGGATCCAACAGCCGATGGCAGCCACCGCTAAGAGCACGATGACCGAGGCGGCGAAGGCGCTTGGGTCGGTGGGGCTGATGTCGAAGAGCAAGTTTGAGAGTAAATGCGAAAGAGAAAGCGCCGCAATTAGGCCGACGGCGGTTCCGGCGAGAGCGAGACTCAAGCCTTGACGGAGAATCATGGCGAGTACGGTTCTGGGCGACGCGCCTAATGCCATACGAACACCGATTTCGTTCTTGCGCTGCACGACGAGTTGATGTAACAAACCGTAAACACCGATGGAGGAGAGGAACAAAGCGGCGAAGGCGAAACTGCCGAGCAAGAAAGTGTCAAAGCGGCGGTTGCTGATTTGGCTAGCGAGTTGGTCCTCGACCACTTCGATCTTGAATTTTGCGACGGATTTGTCGATCGCTTGGATTTCGCTGCGGATCAAGGGAGCCACGGTTTTCGGGTCGCCAGTGGTGCGAACGACAAGGTCCATCATGTTGTCTTCGCCTTGGCGGTGAGGGCGAAAAACTTGAGGAGCGATGGCGCGCTCGATTCCTTGACGGCGCATGTCGCCGGTTACGCCTACGACTGTGAGCCAAGGATCAGTGGGGGTGAAGCGGAAGTGCTTGCCGATGGGATTACCGTTCGGCCAGTAACTGCGGGCCATTGTTTGATTGATGATGGCTACTGGGAGTGTGTGGCGCTGGTCCTGGCTTGAAAAGACTCGGCCCGCGAGCAGAGGAACGCCGGCGGTTTTGAACAAATTCCCTTCGATGAGGTCCTCACACGGGCCTGGATGTTGCAGCGAACGGCCTTCGATTTGAACGGAATCCTCAGGATCGGTTGCCAGAAAGCCTTCGGCAGCAGCAGCCGATGTGACGCCGGGGAGCGATTCCGCGCGCTCTACGGCTTTTTCGAAATAGGCGTTTTGTTCTTCGATGCTTCGTCCCACGTGAAGATCGATGCGCATGCTGAGTAGATGATCGGGGTGGTAGCCAAGCTCAACGGCGCGAACGCGCAGAAAGCTATGGATGAGAAGGGCGGAGGAACTGATCAGAACCAGAGCGAGCGCAAACTGACTCGCGACGAGCAAGTTTCGGAGGCGGTGAGTGGAGATAGACGTCCACTGACGGCTGCCGACTTTTGTTCGCACGCTGCCAAATATGGGCCAAAGCCCGGCGAAGATGGTGGCGAAGGCCGTTACGGTGGCTGCGAAGAGGAGCACCCGCCAATCGATGCTGGTTTCAGCGATGCGTGGGATATCGGCAGGGCCGAACTGTTTGATGGCTCTTGAAATGGTTACGGCCGCTAGCAATCCAAGTAAACCTCCGGCGGCAGAGAGGACGAATGTTTCCGTGAGAAGTTGAGCGGCGAGACGCAGCCGACGAGCGCCGAGCGCGCGCCGCACAGCAAATTCACGTTCGCGGGCAGAGCCGCGAGCAAGCAACAGGCCCGCTGCGTTGGCGCAAGCGATGAGGAGCATTACGGAAACCGAGCCGAAGAGGAGCCAAAGCGACAGGCGGTAGCGAGCCACTGAGACGAGATCCAGCGGTACGACTGAGACCGTTCCGGGCAGTTCACTTGAGGAATATTCGGTTTGCAGGCGGCGCTCAATGGCGCTCATTTCCTGTTCTGCTACTGCTGGAGCGACGCCGGGCTTGAGCCTTCCCACAACAAGGCCCCAGTAATTTGAGCGTGGCGATTGGCGGTCGCGCATTGTCCAATAGGGATGGGCCGTCACCGGCTCCCAGACTTTGGTGTCGGGGAATGGGAAGCGGAAGGCGGCGGCCATGACGCCGATGACGCGATATTTTCGGTCGTCCATGCGTAGGCTCGCGCCTATCGCGTTGTTCTGGCCTCCGAAGCGTTCTTGCCACACCGGATAACTCAGGACAACGACTCTCTCCGCTTGCTTTTCTTCTTCCGGGGTGAAGACTCTACCGAGGATTGGGTGCGCTCCGAGAATGGACCAGAAATTTGCGGGAACGCGAGCGGAGCGCATGCGTTCGGGAGATCCGTCGGTGCCTAGCAGAAAGGTTTGTCCAGTGAAGATGGTCATGTCTTCGAAGCTATGGTTCTGGTTCTTCCAGTCAGTGAAGGTGGGGAGAGAGGTGCGGCCTTCGTGCAGTTCGCGCGCTGAATCGCCGGAGTAGATCATGGCGAGTTGGCTCGGATCTTTGTAGGGCAGGGGACGCAATAAAACGGCGTTCAGAACACTGAAGATTGAAGAAGTTGCGCCGATGCCTAGGGCGAGAGTGAGGATCACCATGGCGCTGAAGGCGCGGCGGTGTTTGAACTGACGAATGGCTTGGCGGAGATCGAGCTTTAGATGATCGAGCCAGAGCCAGTGCTTCGATTCGTAGCTCGCTTCGTGCAGGGCAGTGATGTTGCCGAAGGCGCGCCGAGCGGCAGATTCGGGATCGCTGGAGGTGCCTTGATCGCGGACATCGTCCGCTTCATGGGCAAGATGCGAGGCTATTTCCTGTTCTAAGTCGTCGGGCGATCTGCGTTTTTTGTTCCAGAACATATCATGCCTCTGATTCCTCAGGGCCGAGAATGCGGGCGACGGCGGCGGCGATCTTTCGCCACTGGCTGGCCTTGTCGCTCAACTGACGGCGGCCACTAGCGGTGAGTGTGTAAAAGCGGGCTTTGCGGTTATTGCCGGAAATACCCCATTTGGCGCTAACCCAGCCTTTTTCTTCGAGACGCTGCAAGGCGAGGTAAAGGGAACCATGGTCGACGAGGAAGACGTCTTCGGATTGAGTTTGAATGAGGCGGGCTATGCCTTGACCGTGTTGAGGGCCAAGAACCAATGTACGTAAAATCAGCAGGTCCAGTGTGCCTTGCAGGAGGTTGGTTCGTTCTTCTTTTCGTGGCGGCATCCGACATGAGCATAAACGATCTTGGGTCGGATGTCAACGAGAGGCTCGCGATAGCGTCGGCGTGAGGCGATGACCGTCATTTGTTGCGGCCTTCGGAGGGAAAAAAATAGGGATGCCGAGTAAAAGCCGAAAGCTTGTTTGCAACGAACGGAGGGGGACGTTGCAAGCGACCGGCAGACAAGAGGGCATCCCTCTGCGCGACAGACACTGGCGACCCGCTGGCAGCGATTGCCAATGCTGACTGGGCAACTGAAGACAGGAAACAATTGGTTATATTGCTAGGACCCGAAAAACGAAGTAGGACATTTGACTGAGATCCATCGATGCTTCGACGACGAGGTCCGAAGCGAATTACACATCCCTTCTGATAGGTCAAGGCGAGAAATCTGCTCGGGGGAGATCACGCGCAAGAGTACTGGCGGTACTGGGGGCGAATTTGCAAACAAAGCACCAGGACTGAAACGACGCGAAGAAAAGTACAGAGATAAAGGGACGGATAGTCACCCGCTATCGGAAGCGGCAACGTAGAAACCGAGGCCGATCATGCCTATGCCCGAGGCAGTGCGCTGGCGCCGATTGAATTTTGCGTTGGCTTTGAGTTTATGGGCGAGGTAACCGGCGGAGAGGACAACGGCGAGATCAGCCATCGTGTTCAGACTGACGGAGATGCTGCCCAGCAGGAGAAATTGGAGAGCGGGCGTGCCATTGGACGGAGTCACGAATTGGGGGATAAACGAAAGGAAGAAGAGAGCGGTTTTGGGGTTGAGGACTTCGGTGATGATGCCTTGGTAGAAAGGATGCTTAGCGCGGCCCGACGGCGTCTCGGGCGAGCTGGAGAGTTGGACGTTGCGGGTGCGAATCATGGTGATGCCGAGATAAATCAAATAGAGAGCGCCGGCGTAGCGGACGATTTGGAAAGCGACGGCGGAGGTGGCGAGAATCGCAGAGAGGCCGAAAGCGGCGAAAACGACATGGACCAAACCGCCGACGAAGGTGCCGAGAGAAGAAAGTGCGCCCTCGCGCCGGCCGCCGTTGAGAGTGCGGCCGAGGACGTAGAAGATGCCGGGGCCGGGCGTGAGGGAGAGGATCAGGGCAGCGGAGAGGAATACGAGGAAGTGGGCTGGGGTGGGCATGAATCTTTCATTTTAGTTTAGGCGCTGGAGGGATTCGGCCGTGGCCAGGATAGCTTCTTGTGGCGAGCGCGGAGACCAGCCGAGAAGGCGGACGGCCTTTTCGTTTGTGGCGTTTTTCTTTTTGCCCAGTTCGGGGAGGATTTCCTTGAGCGGTGGAACGAAGCGGCCCATGATGCGGACAAACCAATCCGGGAGTTCGCGAGTGGGGGCTTTGGCGGCGGGACCGAGGTTGGCTTTCAAGATTTGGGCGATTTCGACGAACGAGACGAAGTTCCCGGAGAGTGCGAGGAAGCGTTCGTTTTTGGCTGCAGGGTGAATCATGGCGAGCAGGTGGAGACCGGCGACGTCGCGGACGTCGACGACGCCGAAGTAGATTCGAGGACAGGCAGGAATTTGGCCGGCGAGTAGGCGCTGGACGATTTGAATGGACGGAGAATAATCAGCGGCGAGGACGGGCCCGAGGATAGCAACGGGGTTGACGACGGAAAGTTCGAGGCCGTTGCCTTCTTTGGCGATGAAATCCCAGGCGGCGCGCTCTGCGACGGTTTTGGATTTGACATAGGGACGGATGTCTTTGGCGTTGGGATCGGTCCAGTCGTCTTCGGTGAAGGGATAGGCGCGCTGGGGATGGCCATAGCCGATGGCGGCGAAGGAAGAAGTGACGACGACGCGTTTGACCTGGGCGGAGCGGGCGGCGCGGAGGACGCGGAGTGTGCCGTCGCGGGCAGGAATGATGAGGTCGTCTTCGTGTTTCGGCGCTTTCGGCGGGAACGGCGATGCGACGTGGAGAATGTAATCGCAACCATTGGCGGCTTCCTGCCAGTTGGAGTCGGTGGAGAGATCCGCGGCAAAGAAGGTGAGACGATCGGCGGGATCGAGGCCGCCATTCTTGAGCAGGGCGCGCACTTCGGGCTCGCGTTTGAGGTCACGGATGGTAGTACGGACGGAGTAGCCGGCGTTGAAGAGTTGGAGGATGCAGTGGCTGGCCGTAAAACCGGAACCTCCAGTGACAAGGACGGTATTGGGGGGCATACGCTTTATTGTGACTGGATTGGGGAGAAGATCCAGCGATCGGCGAGGAGAAAATTTGCGAGAGAGCAGAGTGCAATGGAAAGAAGAGCGGCGAGTATGGCAGCTGTATGGAAGCAGTGAACGAGATAGTAAGTGGTGATGGCGTTGCCGAGCAATGATGTTGAGCCATTGCCGAGATGGAACCGGAGGAGGCGCATGGAGATTGAGTGAGTAGGGCGGTTAGGCCAGGTAAAGCGCTCGTGCCAGAGGAAGTTGTGCAGCAGGGTGAGTTCGACGGCGAGGGTGTTGGCGGCTGTGACGGAGAGGTGCGTCGAGCGAATCAAGAGCATGAGAAGAGTGAGTTGGAGTGCAGTGCCGACGGTGCCGATCAGGGCAAATTTGGAGAAGCGTTGTTTCATGCGAGCGGCTCGGAACGGTAGAGGGTCATGGTGTGACGAGTGACGGCGATGGCAGCCATGAGCGACATGCCGCAGATGGCGGTGATGCCGCCGAGATCAAACAGCAGGACGGTGTGGCCGGCGAGCCCTATGTATTTGTGAGCGATGAGAAATGCGTTGCCGACAATCAGGAGAAGGCGTATTTCGGTCGGGCCGAAGAGGCCGTGGGAAATGTGGAAGCGGCCAAGGGTGTAGGTAGCGAGAAAACTTTCGATCGACAGGACATAAAAGCAGAGGAGCATGCCGATCGCGACGGGCCAGTGGACGAAGCCGGAGCAGCCGAGGCCGGTCAGGAGGGCGAGGGCGCCGAGGGTATCGACAATGTGGTCGACATAAAAGCCGTAGCGGGGACGCTGTCGGTTGCGGACTCGGGCTAGCGTGCCGTCGAGGCTGTCGCCAAGCCAGTTGAGGAAGATTAAAACGTTGACGAGCCAGAGGGCGTGCCGGTTGTGGGCGGAGAAAGTGTACATGACGCCGGCGACGGTTTGGCAGAAAAGGGCGAGCACGGTGAGATGGTCAGAGTGAATGAACGTTGGGGTATGGTGAGCGAGCCAGAGCAGGACGCGCTTTTCATAAGGGGCGGTTAAGGCGGTGTGGACGCGGACGGCTTCAGAGAAATTGTTTGACATGTTGGGGATTGTGTCGGATGCATAGGCTTCGCGCCATGGATGGCGGGTAAAATGGGGCATCATTTGGAGATCAAGGTGTAAGTGATTGAGAAAACGTGGGTTAGCGGTACACTGAGCGAGATGGCGGGTGGGCGGATTTTTCGGTTTGGCGTGTTTGAGGCGAGTGAGGAGACGGTGAGCTGCGGAAATATGGGGTGAAGATCAAGCTGCATGCGCAGCCATTTCAGGTGCTGGTGCTATTGCTTGCGAACACGGGCGAGGTGGTGACGCGAAAGGAAATGCAGGAGCGGCTGTGGGGGAACGATACGTTTGTGGATTTTGAGCACGGTTTGAATGCAGCGGTGAACAAGATTCGGGACGCGTTAGGGGATGCGGCGGCGAACCCGAAGTTTGTGGAAACCGTGCCGGGGAAGGGGTATCGGTTTATTGGGGCGGTGACGGTGGGATTAGCGGCTGCGAAGAGCGCTGATGAGGAGCCAGTGGTCGCGGGGGCGATGGTGGCGGAGACGCCGGATGATTTGCCGCGGATGCCGCGTGCGATGGCGAAGACGTTGCTTGCACTGATTCAGGTGATGTATCTGGCTTTCTATTTTGGGGCGTTGGGGAATTTGGCGGAGATTCGAGAGATTTTCCAGGATGCCAATTGGCTGGAGCCGGGCGCGTTGATGGCGGCTTTGGTAGTGACGGCCGCGATCCTGATCCCGGTCCGGTTGTTCTTATTGGCGGCGTTGGGGTTTGAATTTGCGGGGTTGCCGGAAAGTTTCGGAAGATGTTTCCGGTGTTGTTGATATTGGATTTGTTGTGGGCCGTGTCACCCTTTTTGCTGGTACATCATGTGAGCACGGGAATCGCGTTGGGGATGAGTGCGGCGCTGGTGTACGTGCCGTTCACGCAGAGGTCCTTGATGAAGATTTATGCGCGCAATGCCCCCGTTCGCTAATGGACCCTAGGCGTGTTGGAGATGCTCGGCGCGGACTGGCTCGGCAAGATCACCTGACGAGGCGAATTGCAGTTCGAAGGGTGCGGATGTGGCCTTCACGTTCGAGTTGACAGTGGGGAGGAGATTCTCGCTGATATCGACTTGAATCAATTCCATGGTGTTGACAATGCGGCAGTAAGTGACGTCGGAGAGATTGTGCTTGCCGACCGTAGGTGCGATAGCGAGCAAGGCTTGGCGGTCAGACGGATAGTGAATGGGGATGCGGATGCACGCAGGTGTCGAGGCAGTGAGCGAGTTGATGTAGGTAGGATTCCAATCGACGTCGTTGACCAGGCGGTCATGCACGACATCGGCCATGCCGAGTCCGACAGCGGAATGGTAAGTCAGAGAACTCAGGCCGCGCGCGTAAATGCGGTGAATGATCGGGAGGTCCGGCCAAGGGTTGTATTGGCCGTTGACGCCGCGGTTGATGACTTTGGTGTCCATGCCGGCGCCGCTGATGTTCTTGCCGATTTCATCGACGATGAGGATGTCAATTTCGGGGGCGGGGAGTTTGGCCATCCAGGATTTGACTTGGCGGAGGATGGCTTCCTCTTTTGCGACCATGGCGTCAAGGCCGTCGGCAGTGGTGACAACGGTAAGGCCGGCGGTTTCGTGGAAAGCTCCTTCTTGAATAGCGAAGCCGCCCAGAACTTTACCGGATGCAAAGACGCTAGCGCCGACGCTGCGGATCATTTTTTCGTGGCCCATGCGGTAGGCATATGTGTGATACTTCTGTGCACCGGCGAACTTGCCGAGGCCGATGGCCATCATCTTAAAGAGACCGCTTTCGATGGTTCCGGCGAAATCGGTGTGCCACTTGACGCGGGCGAGGAGGAAGATGCCGTCGGAATCGAAGCCGGCTTTGTCCATGAAAGTCTCAATGCCTTCGGGTGTTTTGCCCAGTGGCACAACGTCAAGGGCGCTGATAACAGGCACGCCCATGGTGGCTTCGTGAATGCCGTAGTGAGCGAGGACGTCGGCTTGGCCCTCAGCGGTGGCGGCGCCATGACTGCCCATAGCGGGGATGATGAAGGGCTGCGCGCCTTGTTCTTTCCAGAAATTGACGGTGGCATTGGCGATGCGGGCAATGTTAGCGATGCCACGGCTGCCGACACCGATCGCGATGCGGGCGCCGTTGGGAACACGTTTGGCCACGCCGGAGGAGGCCATTTCCCGATGGATGTGGGCTTCAATGTCGGGAATGGCGCGATTGGGAAAAGACTGTTCGGCGTGCACGAACCGGGGAAAGTTCATGCCTACAGGATATCTTGAGTGGTCCAGGTTGGCGTGATAGGCTTGCCGGTATGACTTTTGCCTGGATTCCTGTCGTGCTCCTGCTTTTGTTACTGGCTCGCAGTTTGCGGATCGCGAAGGAGTATCAGCGCGCGGTGGTGTTCCGGTTGGGACGCTACAAAGATTTGCGCGGGCCTGGGCTTTTCTTCTTGCTGCCTTTTGGGATTGAAATGGAAAACCGGATTGATTTGCGGGTAGTGACGTCGCCGATTGAGCAGCAGGAAACGATTACGCGCGATAGTGTGACGGTGAAGGTAAATGCGGTGCTATGGTATCGCGTGGATAATCCGATGAAGGCGGTGCTGAATGTTGAACAATTTCGGGTGGCGGTGCAGCAGGTGGCGTTGACAAGTTTGCGGAATGTGATCGGGCAGCATGATTTGGACGAGGTTTTAAAGAGCCGCGATCAGATCAACTCAATGGTGAAGCGGAATGTTTCCGAAAACATTACGCCATGGGGCGTGGTGGTGGAACTGCTGGAAATGAAGGATGTGGAGATTCCGCAGGATATGCAGCGTGTGATGGCCATGGAAGCGGAGGCGATTCGCGAGAAGCGGGCACGCATTATTAAAGCCGATGCGGAGTTGGAAGCGTCGAAGAAACTGGCGGATGCGGCGCAGTTGATGGTCGGGAATCCGGCGGCGTTGGAACTGCGGCGGATGCAAATGGTATCGGAAGTCGGGGCGGAGAACAACAGCACAACCGTAATAATGATGCCGGCGGAATTTGTGCACATGGCCGGGAGTTTGTCGCGCTACTTGGAAGGCAAAACGGGTGTGAACGGGGATCACAAACCAGAGTGAAGTTAGTTCAGTTCGTTAGCCGACCGCTGATTAGGGCTGTTGCTCGCTCGTATTCCAGCTTTGTTCGAGCATCATGGCGTATTCGCCGGAAGCGTAGAGATCGAACATGTAATCTTCGGGTTTCGGACGTTCAAAGACCCAATCGCGCAGGCGCTGCTCATACCATTGATCGAGGTAACGGTGATAACGGCGGAGAAACTCGGGAGAGAAGTCCTCCGCTTTCGGGATCTCCTGGAAAATCGCGTGCAAGCCGATGGAGCGGCGAAAAAGGGCGCAGAAATCTAGCACTCCCCAGCCTTCGAGTTTGAGCCGGACGTGAGCAGGGATGTACTGGACGAGGAAAACGGCAAATGTTTCAGGGCGGATGGTGCGGCCCTGGAATTCGGGGACGGCGAGGACGGTTTCGGAGCACTGCTCAGTCCAACGGGTGACATCCTTGCCGATGTAATACAGCATGCGGAGCTCGGCGTAACGACCGCGAAGCAGTTGTTTATCGAGATCTTGTGTCGGCGTTTCATCGCGCGGCAAAAAACCTTGCAGGGCCAGACTGGCGCGGGAGCTTTCCATCAAAACGGACGTGTCCTCCGGGCTCGAAAAAGGATGTAAGATGAGCGGCGGAAGACGGAACGCTTTGGTGGAATTTGACATGATTTGTTGACTCGCGATGCCTACAGAATCTATATCGGCAAGTATGACGTAATTAGGAAGGTTCGCGCCATCGGCAACATCTATAAGAAAAACCCGGCTCTATTTCCCCCCAACCTTAGGAATGGCAACTTCGCAGCACTTCTCATCGTTGGCTTGTGAGGCGAACTGCTTGGGACGGTTGAGCTCAAAGTCGATGAGTGCTGCAATGCGAGTCCAATCTAGGGCGCCCGATTCGGTACGGCCATTGACGAAGAAGGTGGGTGTTTGGTGGATTTCGAGTACACGACCAAGTTCCACGCTTTTATCGATTTCAGCGGCGTGCGTGTGGGCGTCGAGGCAGGCGCCGACCTTGGTCTGGTCAAGCGAAAGCTGTTGAGCGAGGTCCATGGTTTTGGCGCGCAGATTATCGGCGTTAACTTCTTTTTGGTGGTCGAAGATCCAATCGTGGAAGGCCCAGAAGGCATCGGGGCGTTGATCGGCGAGGCAGTGGGCGCCTTCGGCAGCGGCGCGGGCCCAGGGATGCATGCTGGCTAACGGGAAATCGACGAAGATGACGTGGACTTTGTTGGGGTACTTCGCGGGCAAATTCTTGCGAATGGTTTTGGCTAGTTCGCTGCAGAAGGGACACTGGAAGTCACTGAAAATCACCATGGATACTGGGGCATCGGCAGGCCCAAAGGAAGGACCTTCTTTGGGCAGTACCTTTAAGTTACTAGCGAAGGGGCCGTCATTGATGTTCCAGATGGTGCCGTTAATGATGCCTTGGCCATCGGCTGTGACGTAATACACGCGGTCGAGCTTATTCGGGCCGTTGGAGAGATGGACGACCACTTCATAGAAGCCCGGGATCGAACTGGGTTTGGGATCTTCGAAGGCGAATTTGACGTCGGCGACGTAGCCTTCAGCGTAACGAAGATAGGTTTCCCAGCGTGCATGGTCGATTTTAGGCGGCGTGGTGGGTGTTACGGGCTCGACGGCTGACCAAGATGGAATGGATACGAGGAAAAGAGCGAGGCCCGCGAGGAAGGAATTACACATGTCCCGCTTCAAGTTTACACGTAATCGGCGAACGGCGGACTACTTCTATACTGGGTCTTGTCTTCGTTCCGCCGTTTTTTGCCGCTGATCACTTGCGCCGTTGCGATCGCCTGTTTTTATTTGTACGACCTAGAAGGCGTGGGTATGATGAGCACGGACGAGCCGCGTTACGTCGCAATTGGGCAGGCGATGGCGCATTCGGGTGACTGGGTGACGCCGAGACTTTGGGGTAGGCCTTGGTTTGAAAAGCCGCCGCTGGTTTATTGGATGAGCGGGGGCGGTTTTGCTGTTGGCCTCAAGCCGGAACTGGCAGCTCGGCTGCCGATTGCTTTGCTGAGCTTATTGTTTTTGGGGATTGCGGCGTGGCTGGTGACACGAGAGTTTGGCAAGACCGCGGCGGCAATTGGCATTGGAACGCTGGCGACGAGCGCTGGATGGATTGCGTATAGCAATTTTTGTTTAACGGATCTGCCGTTGGCGGTGTTCTTCTCGCTCGCCATTCTGCTCGCGCTGCCGCTGTTGCGCGAACCACCCGACTTGCGCGCTACGGGACTGCGTTTTTTTGGGATCGGTGTTTGTCTAGGGTTGGCTGTGTTGGCAAAGGGATTGGTGCCGCTGGCGTTGGCGGTGCCGCTTGCCTGGTATTTACGGCGTTTGTGGAGATGGTGGGCGGCGGCGGCAACGGGGTGTGTGTTTATTGCTGCGCCGTGGTATGCGGCGATTTATGGGCGATTTGGAATGGCGTTCGTGCGCGATTTTTTTCTAAAACACCATTTCGAACGGCTTTATTCCAGTTCGTTGCAGCATGTTCAGCCTTGGTATTACTATGCGCCGGTGCTTCTGGCAGGGTTGTTCCCGTGGACACCGCTGCTTGCTTTGTTTTGCATTAAGAGGCAGGTTGATTGGGATCGACGGCGAGGGCTACTGCTTGTCACTGTGATTTTCGGATTTCTGCTGTTCAGTATTTCGTTGAACAAATTGCCGGGATACTTGTTGCCGCTTATGCCTCCGCTGCTGATTCTGTTGGGGGCTCAAACGGAAGGGCGGTTGCTTTCCGAGTTTGACTGGAAATGGTTGATTGGGCCAGGGGTGTTGATCGCGCTCATTCCGCCGATTGCGAAGAGTTTGCCGGAGGCGCTTGCAGTCGGACGGATAAACGAGTTGCATCTCGGGCTGTTTCGGCCGGCGGAAGTGTTCTATGTATTACTGCCGTTGGCGGCGGTGTTGGCCGGCAAGCGATCAACGCGAGCTACGTTGCTGGTACTGTGTGTGGCGGCGAGCGGGATCTTTTTGAAAGCGACAGCCTATCGAGCGCTGGATGAAAAAGTTTCGGCACGAAGGCTTTGGAGAGAGATTCAAGCCGAGGGCTTGACAGTTTGCGATGGGGGCATGAATCGGGATTGGGCGTACGGATTGAGTTTTTACCAGGGGCGTGAACTGCCGGTGTGTGGGAGTGGTGAAGTGTTTGATCGGGAGTTGCGGGCTAAAGGGCGGGAGCGACCAAGTCTAGAGCCATAAAAAAATTGGGAGCCGGGGAACGGTGATTGCTCACCGGTCCGGCTCCACGGAAAGTGTATTTCGTATTGATTTGTTGTTTGTTAATTAGATTTCGGGGCGCGGAGGCGACGGGCGATACCGGCGGTCACGAGGCCAGCGCCAACCAGAGCGTAAGACGCGGGTTCTGGAGTCGCGCAGTTCGGGCCGGTAGGAGTCGGGGTCTTGCAGCCGGGATTGCCAGGCTCGATGACAGGCGTGACGGGTTTGGGGCACTCGATGGGCGCCGGGGTGCATTTCGAGTTGACTGTGATAGGCGTGGGCGTAACAGTCGGTAGATTGCATTTGATGGTGGTTTCAGTTGGGAGTTGAAGTGACGGGGAAGTGCACTTGATGGTGTTCGTAGTAAAGGTGTTGTTCTGATTGCAGAGGATTGCCGGCGTCAAGGCGGCGTTACCCAAGCTGAGCTTGTAACAAGTACTGGCCGAAAGAATCGAGCTAAGAGCGATAAAAGAAAGAATGAATTTCATTGGTTTGTTCTCCGTGGTGGTGGTTGATTTTGCTGCGGTTGCTTTTGTTATCGGCTTTCCGCGTTGCATGATTCGAATTTACGTGGAAAAACGTGCCAGGCAAATTGATCTCTGCGTGATAGGGCGTTTGGGTTGTTGGCGTGATTTGGAGGGGATTTGGTAACGTAGTGCCGAAACCTTTGAGCCAGAATACGGCTCGTAGCTCTGGCTGCGAGCAGCCTCAATAAGGTGGCTTTAAGGTGTTGCGATCACGATGTGTGGTTATCGCATGAAATTGAATTGAAACAGCAAGTTAGCGGAGATGCATGTGGAATTAAAGAAACTCGGAAATAGTGATTTGCATATCACCCCGCTGGGAGTTGGCGCGTGGGCGATGGGCGGGGCGGGCTGGAAGTTTTCTTGGGGGGACCAGGACGATCGCGATTCTGCGAGCGCAATTCGGGCGGCAATTGACGGCGGAATTAATTGGATTGATACGGCTGCAGTCTATGGATTGGGGCATTCGGAAGAAGTTGTGGGAGAAGCGGTGCGCGGATTGAGCAAGAAGCCGCTGATTTTCACCAAGTGCGAACGCAGGTGGGATGAAAAGGGGCAGATTTTCCCATCCCTCAAAGCGGATTCGATCCGTCTGGAGTGTGAGAACAGTTTGCGACGGCTGCGGGTGGATGTGATCGACTTGTATCAAGTTCACTGGCCCGAGCAGGATGCGGATGTTGAAGAGGGCTGGACAGAGATGGCGCGCCTGAAAGAAGAAGGGAAGGTGCGCTGGATCGGGGTTTCGAATTTCAGCGTGGAGCAGATGAAGCGGGCGATGAAGATTGCGCCAATTACCTCGCTGCAGCCGCCTTACTCGCTCTTAGTTCGGAAGATTGAGCCGGAGATTTTGCCGTTTGTGAAGGCGAATGGTATTGGAGTGATTTGTTATTCGCCGATGCGGGCTGGATTGCTGACGGGCAAGATGACTCGCGAGCGGGCATTGGCGTTGCCGGAAACGGATTGGCGGAGCCGGGATGCGGATTTTAAAGAGCCGAAGCTGAGCCAGAATTTGGAGTTGGTGGAGTTGTTGCGCAAGATTGGGGCGCGGCATGGGAAAGAACCGGGCGAAGTGGCGTTGGCTTGGACGCTGCATAACCCGGCCGTGACGGCGGCGATTGTGGGTTTGCGAAAGGCGGACCAGATTAACGGGACGATTGGCGCGTTGGAGTTTCGGTTGAGCGAGGATGAGGCGGCGGAATTATCGGGATTCGGTGGGAGTTAAGAAATAGGGACTAGGCTGAGGGTAGGAAAGCCGAAGCGGCGCTTGGTTTCGGTTTCGGCGGGAGCATCGGCAAAGCGCTGGATGACTTCGAAGATGGTGTGGATTTGCTGACCTTGCTCTTGCTGCACTAAACGCAGATCGTGAAATTCGCGCGCGAGTTGGTCGTGCGTGGAAAGGATTTCACGCAGGCGAACGAAAGTGCGCATGATGGCGATGTTGACTCGATGGCGCGTTCGCTGTTGAGCACAGAAGAGAGCATTGACACGCCGAGTTCGGTGAAAGCGTAGGGAAGATTGCGGCGGCCGCCACGGCTGAGGTTGGCGTTCGAAAGATGGCCCTGGACAGCTTTGTTTTCGCGGCGATTGAGACGGAACATGAAGTCCTGCGGGAAGCGGTTCGAATTGCGGCGCACGGCTTCGTTCAAGCGCTTGGTTTCGACATCGTAGAGAGTAGCCAAGTCTTCGTCGAGAATGATTTTCTGGCCGCGAATGATGAAGATGTGGTTTTCAATGAGAGGCTCGACGGCCAAGGCGGGGGCGGGCATAAGACTTTGCGTTTCCTGAAGATAGGTAGTGTCGATCGGCGACCGAACAGAGCATAGGATTGTCCTGAATGATGAGGTTTGAGGTCGCAATTTGCGACTTCAAAGAAGAGGAGATAAATTGCCTGAAATCAGGGGGATAGCGGGTGGCGAAGAGGTTTGCGGTCGCAAATTGCGACCGCAAAGGTACCTTCAGGAGCGGGATTTCATTAGATAGTAGACCGGTACGCCGCAAATGACGATGACCAAGCCGGGCCAAGTAGTGGCGGGACGATAGGCGAATAGGCAGTAGAGAATCGCAAGGCCGCTCAGGATGTAGAGAAGCGGGACGAGCGGGTAGCCGGGAGTTTTGAAAGGGCGGGGTACATCAGGGCGCACAATGCGGAGGCGAATAACGCCGGCGATGGCGAGGACGTAGAAGAGTAAGGCAGCGGAGATGACCCAATCGAGCAAATTGCTGTAGAGATTGCCGTACGTGCCATCGGGTTTGATGGTGCGCGGGAGGACGAGCGCGGCGGACCAGATGCCTTGAATCCAAAGCGACCAAGCAGGAACGTGGGCTCTGTTCAGGCGACCGGCAGCTTTCGGGAACATGCCGTCATGCGCCATGGAAAAACTGACTCGGGGGCCGGCGAGGATCAGACCGTTGATACATCCGAAGCAGGAAACCATAATTGCGGCCGCCATAATGGCAGCACCGAAGCCGGGGAAGATGACTTCAAGCATAGCGGTGGCAACGCGATCGGAAGGTGCGTGTTGGATGGCCGAGAAGGGAAGTACGAAGAGATAAGCGACGTTCGCCAAGAAGAAGATGCCGGTAACGCAGAGGGTGCCTAAGGCAAGGGCGCGCGGCATGGTGGTTTGCGGATCTTTGACTTCGCCGCCGGCGAAAGTGATGTCGTGCCAGGAATCGGCGGCAAATAACGAGCCGGATTGAGAGACGCAAATGGCGGCGAACATCCCGAAACTGCTCAATGCGCTCAGAGTGGCTGTCACCGGGGTGACATCGTGCGGGGTCCAAAGATTGCCGAAGTTTTGCGCGATCACGGTGTGATTGGCAAAGATAAAGCCGAGCAGAATGAGACCGGCGAGCGAGAGGATTTTGGCGGATGTGAAGAGATTTTGAAGGATCTTGCCATAACGGACGCCCAAGCCATTGGTCCACGTGAGGAGAACGATGATGATGATGGCGACGAGTTGGCCGGTGGAAAGAGAGATGGCGTAACCGCTCGAAAGATGGATGGGCGGGATGATGTAGTTCGATTCAGAAATAGAAGGGATGAGGACGCCGGTAAAGCGGCCGAAAGCGACGGCGACGGCGGCGATGGTTCCGGTTTGAATGACGGTGAACAGAGTCCAGCCGTAGAGAAAGCCGACGATGGGGGTAAAAGCTTCGCGCAGGTAGACGTACATGCCTCCGGCTTGCGGCATCATGGACGAGAGTTCGCCATAAGAAAGGCCGGCGGCGACGGTGAGAACGGCGGTGATGAGCCACGCGACCAGCAGCCAGCCCGCGCTGCCGACGTTGCGCCCCATGTCGGCGGACACAATGAAGATGCCAGAGCCGATCATGCAGCCGATGACAATCATGACGGAATCGAATAGGCCCAGTTCGCGAACGAAGCCTCTGTCGCGGTCGGAGTGCGTGGAGTCGAGTTGTGTTTCCATATGGATGCTAAGGGATGCCCCAACAGAATTCGTCGCGTTCGTCGAAGACGAGTTCGGATTGGGAGGTCACGAAAGCGGAGCCTTTCACGAACGGGATGATTTGCCCGTTCTGGATTTCGATGCGACCTTCGAACATGCTGCCGGTGATGCTTTCCTGTCGCCATACAGCGCCGGGTGCGAGGAGACCGTCTGCATAGAGGCAAGCCATTTTGGCGCTGGTGCCGGTGCCGCACGGAGAGCGGTCATAGCTCTTGCCGGGGCAGAGGACGAAGTTGCGGCTGTTGGCGGCGGGGTTCTTTGGTTTGGAAAAGAGTTCGATGTGATCGATTTCAGCGCCATCTTGGCCGGTGACGCCGTTGCGAACGAGCGCTTGGCGAATGCGCCACGTGAATTGGGTGAGCTCGTCGAGGTTGCGAAGCTCCAATTCAATGGGGCTATCGCCTTTGACGAAGTAGAACCAATTGCCGCCGTAAGCCACGTCGCCGGTGACGGGGCCGTGGCCATCGACATTGACGGTAACGTTCTTGGCGTGGCGATAAGCGGGGATGTTGCGAATGGTGACGAACCCACTGCCATGCGACTCGGCGCTGACGTTGCCAACAGGGGTTTCAATGTTGAGCGAACCGGGGTGAATTTTGCCGAGGTATGCGAGAGTTGCGACTAGGCCGATGGTGCCGTGACCGCACATGCCGAGATAGCCAACGTTGTTGAAGAAGATGACTCCCGATTGGCAGCTCGGGTCGGAGGGTTCGCAAAGGAGTGCGCCGACGACGGCATCGGAACCGCGGGGTTCGTTGACAACACCGGAACGGAAACGGTCGTGGGATTGACGGAAGCGGGTAAGGCGATCGCGCACGGTGCCGCTACCGAGATCGGGAGCCCCGGAGATGACGAGGCGGGTTGGCTCGCCACCGGTATGGGAATCGACTACCTGAACGCGCATGAAGGTAATGAAGACATCATGGCATGGCGCGTTAGGAGAAGAACAGTTCGATATCGAGATCGGCGAGCGAATGGACCAAAACGTCCGGATGGAAGGTTTGCAGTTCGGCGGCCGGCATAGGGCCGCTCGCGACGGCGATGGAGAAGAAGCCGTTTGCTTTGGCGGCTTCGATATCGTTGCGGTGATCGCCGATGAGGAAGACGCGATCATGGCGGGGGGCGCGACGGGTTGCCAGTTTGGCGATTTCGGCGCGGGTGGGAGCGTCGTCGGAGAAAGCGCCGGTGTGGAAGTGCGGTTTCAGACCGGCGAGTTCAACTTTGCGCCAGCCGATGGCGCTGAGGTTGCCGGTAACCAAGGCGAGAGCGACTCCGCGCTGAGCGAGCGACTGGACCAATTCGCGCGCACCGCGACAGACGAAAGGGCTCAAGTCATGCCCGCAATTGGCGGTATAGAGGCGTTGGGCTTCCTGGGCGATTGTGGCGATGAGTGACGGTTGTGGAGAGGCGCCGATGGATTCGACCAGAGCGGCGATGAGATCCATGTCAAGTTTGCCGGCGGTATCGATGCCATCGAAGCTTGCTTGGCGGCCGGTGACGCTTTGAATACCGGCGAGCAGTGCGTCTTTGTGATGTTTGCCGGCGCCACGCATGAGAGTGCCATCGATATCGAAGAGGACGAGCGTGCTTATCACAAGTTGTTGAGTCTTGGGAGGAGCGTCGTCAGAAGCTTCAGGAAGGTGCCTGAGACTTGGCGGCCGATTTCGAGAACTTCGTTTTGATCGAGCTTCTTGCCGCTGAGTCCGGCGGCGAGATTGGTGACACAGGAGATGCCGAGGACTTCGATACCCATGTGATTGGCGGCGATGGCTTCGGCCACAGTGGACATGCCGACAAGGTCCGCGCCGATGGTTCTGAGAAAGCGGATCTCGGCAGGGGTTTCGTAACAAGGACCGAGGAGACCGACATAGACTCCTTCGCGAAGGGTGATGCCGAGTTCGGCCGCGGTGGATGCCGCGAGCGCGCGGAGGCGGGGTGAATAGGCTTCGGTCAAATCGGGAAAGCGAGGCCCGAGCGATTCATCGTTGGGGCCGGTGAGTGGATTGACGCCTTGGAGATTGATGTGGTCGCTAATGGCGACGAGCGCACCTTCGCCGTAGCTCACATCGATGCCACCGGCGGCGTTGGTGAGGACAAGGCGCTGGATTCCCATCTTCTTGAATAGACGGACGCCTGCGACGACTTGCTGCGGCGTATAGCCTTCATAGAGATGAAAGCGCCCAGACATGACGGCGAGGTCAACGGCCTGGCCGTTGGTGCCGAGAGTGCCCAGCACGAGTTCACCAGCGTGGCCGATAGCGGTGGAAGTGGGCAGGCCGGGCAATTCGCGGTAGGGAATGCGGACGGCACGTTCGAGGTGGTTGGCAAAAGCGCCAAGGCCGCTGCCCAGGACGAGGCCAATGCGGGGACGAAGCGGCGAACGGGAGTGGATGAGTTCAAGGGCGTCTTGCATGAATACCAGTTTCGCTGATGGGAATTTTGGCTTAAATAAGTTGTGAAACTTTCGGGGAACCGCCGGGAATGAATTTGAGCTGTGGCTCTTTGGCCGCTTCGGCCATCACGCTATCGATCATGCGCTCGTCGATGTGGCCGGGCTTTTCGCTGAGGGAGACGGGATAGCGGACGGTGACTTCCAGGCCATTTTCGATATGGGTAGTCCGGCTGTTCGGTTCGGGGACGATAGACGGGACGTGGGTGGCTTGTTCGAAGGTCTTTAATTGGCGTTCGATAGCTTGCCGGTATCCGTCGTAAACGGCGGAAACGGCATCGGTGAAGCGTCCGCGCGCTTGTTGATATTCGCCGGTTTCTTCAATTGTGGCAGTGATGATGTGCCAGGTGTAATCGAGGCCGGGAGCCTGTTTCATGAGAGCGGACGGTTGGAAGATGATGGAGTTGGCGAACACAGCGAGCCGGCCGGTGGGATGGATATCGGTTCCGCTGCCGCCGAGTTCGGCCAGAAAGAGGCGAATGAAGCCAACTTCGATGACTTCGCCGGTTACGTTTTGCACGGTGACGCGGTCGCCCACGCGCAGGCCATAGCGCCCGATCAAGAAGAAATAGGCAACGGCGGAGAGAATCACGTTTTGCAAGGCGAGGGCGAGACCGGCGGTGATGAATCCGAGGAGGGTGGCGATGGAACTGAGACTGGAGAAAAAGCCGAACGCGAGGAGCAACACAAGGGCCAAGCCCACGAACACGCGTTTCACCAACAACAACTGGCGCTGACGCCGCTGATCAGTAACATAGCGATAGATGGCGCGCTGCCACACCGCCGAGCCGAGGAGAATGAGTAACACGCCATTGAGAAGAATGGCGAGACGGATGACAAGATAGCGGAAAGTGGATGAATAGTTAGCTTGCGTCTGCTTGGCCCAGTCATCGAGCGCGGCGCGGCTGGATTGCAGAGTCATGGCAGTTTCACCGAGAGGGATCACGACAGTGGACAACTGCTTGAAGCGGGAACCGAGGGCCGTGATTTGGTTGCGGGTGTTGAGCCAATCGGAGGGTTGGATGGAATTGTCTTCGCTGTTCGAGATGGCGTCGCTTTCGGCGACGATGGCGCGTACGGATTTGCGCAGGGGCGCGCGCAGTGCATCGATCTGATCCGAAAGTTTTCCGGCTTCGTCGCGTTCCGACTCGATACGACGGAGGGTGTTGTAGAAGCCAATCGTCCGAGAGGCCAGAACGATCATGCCCGCGTTTTCCGGGTTGAGGTTAGGCGAGCCGGCGACGGTTTGCGATTTGATATCGGCGGCGGGTGTCGCATTCCGAACGGGATTCAGCGCTTCGAGATTATTGATCACGTCTAATAGACCGTTCGTGGCTTGTTTTTTGGGAGCGCTGAAAGACGTCATTGTCTTGACGGCATCCTCCATCTGTTTGGCAAGGGCGAGATCGGCCGCGATGGCGGTTCGTTCGTCCGCAAGCGCATCGTGTTTGGCTCCGCTGGAGTGTTCGATCTCGGCATCGAGATTCTGCAATCGCTGTTGCAAACGATTGACGCGATCGGTTGCTTTGGCCAGAGACTGCTGCAGGGTGGTAGTGGACGCGGAGGCGCTGGTGTTGCCGGTTCCCGAAGCGGCGCTGAGTGCGGCGGCTTGTGCGCGAGCGAAGTTAAAGGAAGATTCGAGGGCGCGGCGCGCGGATTCGCGGGCGTTATTGCGCAACAAAATGTCATCTGAAACTGAACTGCCGGCGTCGAGGGAATTGACGCTCTGATACCAAGTTGCCGCTTGGGTCAGATAGCCGACGACTTGGTCTTGCGTGATCTGGTTGGTGACTTCCTGAAGCGATGGCGGCTGCTGAGCGCCGACGGCAAGACAGAGAACGGCCGCAAGGACGATAGCAGCTTTGGTGTGCATAACAAGAATCTTCCCTTAGAGCAGTATCGCAATCGTTCTTTTACGCGGCGACTGCGACGTCGACCGGCTTGGGGTGCTCGTTGAGGCCGAGTTTTGCCAACTCCGCGGCGTATTGCGCTTCGAAGCCAGGATTTTCTTTGGCGGCGGCGCTACGGGCGTTCAAATTTAAGATCATTTGGTACATGGCTTTGCTGTCTTTGAGCAGAACGTCCCAATAGTGGCCTTGTTTTTTCATCTCGTGCTTCTCGAGTTTGAGGTTTAGGAGCGCCTCGCTGCGCTGTTGCGCTTCGAACCCATTTTGGGCGGTGCGAGTTTCTTTTCGGAGTTTGAGAAGGCCGTTGAGAGATTTGTGGAAGGCGCGGGTGTGGCTGGTTTGATAGCGCATATATAGGTTGAAGAGTTTGGGATCGGTGATGACCCCGGAGTGGGGGTCGTTGGTGGTGTCAATGAGCTTTTCGGCGCGTTCGGAAAGCCAGTGGGATTCGGCCATGTTGTTCACGAGGATGGATTCGGTTTCGGTCTCCGGCTTATGTTCCTTTTCGAGGGCCGATTTGAGGGTGGCGAATTTTTCAGGATCTTCGGTGGTGAGGAGCCGGAAGACGCCATTGTGACGGGCGAGGCCGTGGGTGGTGCGATTTTGGGAGGAGATGGCGAGGCCAGATTCGGTTTTCGGGCCAGTCGACTTTTGTGAGTTGGCGCGATTGGCGGCGAGTTGGGCTTCAGAGATGGAACCCGGTTTGGGCTGTGACGGAGCGAGAGTGGGTGTGATGGCGGAGAGAGGCGGGAAGACTCCGCCAGGTTCGGGGATGAAGAGTTCGGGCGTGGCGGCCGAGGGTTGGGCTATGGGGTGTGGGACGGACGACGCTGCTGCCCCGGTGACGTTCAGGGGTTTGTTTTGATCACTCGCTTCGGCGGCGCGTGCGAGTTTGCGAGCCAGTTTGCGTTCCTTGTGAGCAAGGGCGCGGCGTTCTGTGCGGTTCATTTCGGATACCTCAAAAAGTTAGTTTTGTGAGCGCGGGCGAATGGCGAAAAGACGCCTCGGCTCTGCTTTAGAAATAGCTGAGAGATGGGGACGAGGCGTGCGGGTTGATTCGAGCGTTAGTTTCGAAGTTGACGGTAAGGCGTTGATTTGGCGGGAAATAAAAAATGTTGAAGAAAAGGCGTAAGGCTGTGACTGAGATTTCGGTAGCTTTGAGCTGGTGAACGATCTTGCCGGGCTTGGATTTCGCTGCCGCGAAGGGTAGTGTCAAGTCTTTTGTGTAAACGCCCTCAAAAAAATTCCACTTAGTTTTCCGCTTCGCCCTCCTATAAGGGTCTTTTGGGCAGGGTGGGGAGTTCTGTCAAGGTCGAGCGGAGCGAGCCCGCCAGGGTTGCCTTGACAGGGCTCCGCACCCTGCCTTATCTACGATCAGGAGGGCGAAGCGGACTCTGCGCCGGCCAGCGGAATCCGGCCCGGCCACAGGATCGCAAACCGGTTCAACGCCTCCTTCCAGTTCTGAATTGTCTGCCACTTCTTCGACACATTCCGGAGTGCCAGATAGAGCAGTTTACGCGCTGCGTCTTCGTTGGGAAACGAGCCGCGTGTCTTGATCACCTTGCGTAGCGTCATGTGCAATGACTCGATGGCATTCGTCGTGTAGATCACGCGGCGGATCTCCATCGGGAAAGCGAAGAACGGAATCACCCGCTCCCAATGACGCCGCCAAAGCGGACCAATCGTCGGATATTTCGCGCCCCACTGCGCCTCAAACTTTTCCAACCGATGCTCCGCTTCCAGCGCCGTTGTGGCGCGGTACACTTCGCGCAGATCCGCCGCTACGCTCTTGCGCTCTTTCCAGTTCACATAGTTCAAGCTGGCGCGCACCAGGTGCACAATGCATAACTGCACTTGCGTATGCGGAAACTCCGTCTCAATCGCTTCCGGGAAGCCTTTCAACCCGTCCACGCAGGCAATCAGAATATCCTTCACTCCCCGTGTTTTCAGCTCCGTCAGCACTTGCAGCCAGAACTTGGCGCCCTCATGAGCGCTGCTCCATAAGCCCAACACTTCCTTCTTGCCTTCCAGCGTAATCGCAATCGCCGTGTAGACCGCGCGATTCTGCACATGCCCGTTGTCGCGCATCTTCACATACAACGCATCCAGGTAGACAATCGGATACAACTGCTCCAGCGGCCGGCCCTGCCAAGCGTGCACCTCTTCCAGTACCGCATCGGTCACCTCCGAGATCAACGCTGGACTCACTTCCACTTGATACATCTCTTGCAAGTGCGCCTGGATATCCCGCGTCGTCATGCCGCGCGCATACATCGACAAAATCTTTTCGTCGAAGCCAGGGAAACGCGTTTGCCCTTTGGGCACAATTTTCGGTTCGAACGTCGACTCCCGGTCCCGCGGTATGTTTAGCTCGATCTCACCCACATCCGCCTTCACCTTTTTCTTGCTCGTTCCATTCCGGCTGTTCCCGCTCCGGTAGCCCATTGGGTCGTGCTTCGCATAGCCCAGATGTGACGTCAACTCCGCTCCTAACATCCTCTCCAGCAGCCCCTTGGTCAGCTGCTTCAGGAGTCCGTTCTCCCCCAAAACGTCTTCCGGCTTTTGATAATTCTCTAACAGTTTGTCTAATACTTCTTCACTAATTGCCATTGCCACAGGTCCTTTCTTTTTCCACCTGCGTTTACACAATCTTTTTTACACCCTCCCGCGAAGCATTGTTGGCCGCCCGCGGCGATCGCCAGCGTTTCCCCTCTGCCGACGAAGCCGCCTGCCTCGGCCTGGTTCCCTCTACCTATCGATCGGGCAACCACTGCTATCACGGCCACATCCCCAAGCAGGGCCGTTCGCATGCCCGCTGGATGCTGGTGCAAGCCGCTCAGTCGGCGGCCCGCCATCCCGGCCCCTTCGGCGTTGCCCCGGAGCCTCATCCTTACCGCAGCTTAAAAACCCCGACTCACCCCTCGTCAGGATTTCCCGCGGTCATGGGTAGGTCTTAAAATCTTCTGCTTTTAGGGACACCTTTCTGACCTCTTCAAAATTTCTTGTGACACGGAGTGTTCCTGATATGTGGAACTTCAGGTCTCCGAATTCAACCCTGTGGATGAGAAACCGCAGTTTTTGAATTGCCGGCGGGTCGAGCGCAGCCGCTCCGATCTTTGCATCTGCCTTAAAAGAGGTTTGCCAGGACGCGTCGTTGTCGACGGTGAATAGCCAACCCGGCGGGAGATTGGACAGGCCACGGAGCTTCCGGCTTGCAGCGACAGGTCCACTCCGACCACGCGCTCTCCGAGCCGCAGGCGGATTCCGGTGATGGCGAATTGGCGGCCGCCTGCTTGACCGGCAAACGCCAGTGTGGAGCTTGTCAATAATCCCAAAGTTAACCAGAGCCTCATGATTCCGGGCGTACTGGGTCGTCCATACTTCCGTCTGTGCCGAGAACCGCGGAGAAGCCGACACCACACCCGCGACCGTCCCGAATCACCGATTGTGTTGCCCAGAATTAGAGTTATCAAAATTGCCGTTATCAATGGTGCTCAAAGTCGATGACCACGGCAACGATCCAGGTGAAACCAGACATCAACCATATCCGCCCTTGCAGCCATCGCCTGCGCGCCAAAATCGTAACTCCCCATGCGACGTTGACAATTAGAAAAACAACCCAGATTGGCACAACGAACGCAGCCCAAACAAAGGGTTCACCCGTCATAGAGTGTATTCCGTTTGCCGCTTCTTCAGGTATGATCCAGGCGTGTTTAGCGCCCAGTAAATAGATCACGTTACCCAAAAAGTTTGTTAGTTTGTTAGGAAGGAGTACGGCATCCAGCGTTCCGATTCTTTTGGCCATTGTCATCATACGCATCAATCGGGGCAGCCGTGGGTTGATCCCTTGACCCCGCAGGGGCCAGCGAATTCGCCCCGCGTAGATTCGGAGCGTGATAGCGCTGGCCCCTGCAGACCTGTAGGACCTTAGGGGAACCCGACGTAACTCACGTTGAGTTGATCCGAATGATCGATCTTCCTCATGATGTCCGGCGCCTCGATTGAGCAGGGATTGCAGATAACTGATATTTCGCACTTGCCCAGCCACCGGAGCTGAAGTTTCGCAGCCCGGGTAGCCTTTAGCAGGGCGGTCTTATCGATGTCGCGCGTGTAGTCTTCTAGCGACATAGCATGGTTCGCCACTACTACGAAATAGGAGGTTGAGGTGAGACCACTGCTGGGCTGCCTGGCAATTAGAAGTGCCTGTGACTCGTCAAACGGGCTCTTAATCTGGCTGATGATGGTATAGGAAGGCCTGCCGCATTCCAAAGAGAGGCAGGCCAGGGCTGTAAGCAACGCAGCCCGAATATCAC
>CAVYUL010000057.1:0-50085 GCA_963771405.1 Bryobacterales bacterium | reverse complement strand
GAACGCGCATGCGGCAGCATCAGGAATCGCCCACTGCCTTTCGCCGCCCGCTCCCGCTCAGTCGCCGGAAGTTCTCCCACCGGCGCCTGCGGATTCGTCATCACGGTGTAGATGTAATCCACTAAAGTCGTAAATCGCGCCGCCTTCCTGTCGCGCGGGCGCTGCATCTCCACCTTCACTTCCCCGCGAATCACGCCTGGGTTCGCCCCCAAAATCACAATCCGGTCCGCCAGCAACACAGCTTCTTCAATGTTGTGTGTCACAATCAGCACACTCTTGGCCGGAAACGCGCCGCGTTCCCATAGGTCATTGATTTCGCCCCGTAAGTTCTCGGCAGTCAACACATCCAGCGCGCTAAACGGCTCATCCATCATCAGTACGTCCGGTTTCATCACAAACGCGCGCGCAAATCCCACTCTCTGCCGCATCCCTCCCGACAGCTCCTTCGGGTACGCTCCTTCAAACCCCTCCAAGCCCACCATACTCAGCGCATGCACCGCTTCCTTGCTGCAAACCTCTCGCGAAACTCCCCGCGCAAACAATCCCAATTCCGCGTTTTCCTGCACCGTCAGCCACGGCAGCAGCGCGAAACTTTGAAACACCATCGCCACACCCGGATTCGGTCCACTCAGCGGCGCGCCATGCATCGTCACTCGGCCTTCGCTCGGAGAAATCAGTCCTGCCAGAATCCGCAATAGCGTGCTCTTCCCCGAGCCGCTGCGCCCCAGCAACGCCACCACTTCCCCCGGCGCGATGTTGAGACTCACGTCTTCCAAAACCGTCTGCTCGCCCCCCGCCGGCAAGGGAAAGCTCTTCACAACCTTCTCAGCGGTCAACAGCGCCGCACTCTGATTTATTGTTCCCATCGAAACCTTGCTCAACCCAGCCTGTATTTACTCTCCGCCAAGTCATACATCGGCCGCCAAATCAGCCGGTTCAAGCCCACAACAAAAATACTCATCACCCCCACACCCAACACTATCCGCGGCCAATCTCCGTGTGCCGTCGCATCGGAGATGTACGCGCCCAATCCCTTCGCTTTCAATGTCGTATTTCCCCAACTCACAATCTCCGCGACAATACTCGCATTCCATGCGCCGCCCGATGCCGTAATCGCTCCGGTCACCCACGAACCGAAAATTCCCGGTCCAATCAACCGCCGCCACTCCTTAGTGCCGCTAAGACCCACACTCGCCGCCATCTCCCGCAGCTCATTGGGAATGCTCTGCGCACCGCCAATCACATTGAACAGCAAATACCATTGCGAGCCCAGCGCCATCAACAGCATGCTTCCCCAATTCAAAGAAATCCCCGTCTTGATAAACGCGAGTGTCGCAAACGGAAACAGAAAATTCGCCGGGAATGAAGCCAGAATCTGTACAATGGGCTGCGAAATCCGCGCTAATTTCGGGCTGAACCCGATCGCCACGGCAACCGGCGTCCAAACCACAGTGGCAAATACGATCAACGCAATCACTCGTCCTCCTGTCATCAGCCCCAGCAGCGCCGCATACCCCACCTCGCTCAGTCCAACCTCCGAAAACACAAAGTGAATAGCCGCTGCCACCAGTACCATCGAAACAAGAATCAACACAATGTTGTAAATCCGATCCACCCACTTATAGGCTTTCCCCGCCGCCTGCGGCCTTACCGCCGTCCTTGAAGCCAGAACTCGGTCCACTCCCTGCACCAATGGCGCAAGCAGCCTACCCACATAACGCGGCAGTGAAGCCGACCGCCAAAAATCCACCAGCCAGAAGCGCCGTTCCTCCGCGGCACTCACTTCCAGCTTGTACTTGTCCGCCAGGGTCACCAGCGGTTTCCAGAAGAATTGATCGATCAGCAGAATGATCGCAATCATCGTCCCAATCGCCCACGTAATCGCTCCGAAGTCCTTCGCCTGAATCGCCGCTGCCACATAGGAACCCAACCCCGGTAGCGTGTATTGCCGGTTGAGCACGCTAATCGCCTCGCTCGCCGCCAGAAAAAACCAACCGCCCCCAAAACTCATCATTCCGTTCCACACTAGTCCAATCACCGACGCCGGCAATTCCAACCGTGTAAATCGCTCCCAGCGCGACAGCCGGTACAACAACGTCATCTCCTCTAATTCCCCCGGCAACGAACGCAGCGATTGATAGAACGAAAACGTCATATTCCACGCCTGCCCCGTAAAAATCGCGAAAATGGAAGCCGCCTCTAAACCCAGTAAGCTGCCTCGAAACAGGGCAATGAACGCCGTAACCGTCACCGAAAGAAAACCCAGCACCGGAATCGATTGCAAAATATCCAGCAGCGGAATCAGCACTCGCTCCGCCCGTTTGCTCTTGGCTGCAACATAACCGTAAACAAACGTAAACAGAATTGAAAGAATCAGAGCCAAAAACATCCGCGCCGTCGAACGCGCTGCATAATTCGGCAGGTTCCTGGGGTCCAGGCTCACACTCGGTATCACATCCGGCGGGCTGAATTTTACCATCGATTCCGCACCCACGTGCGCAATCGCATAGACCGTCGCCAGCACGCCCAAGCCAACCGCCAAGTCGGCCATTCCAAGCGGAGGTCGCTTTAGATGTGTTTGCGCGGAAAACGAACCAAGATTGCGCCAGACATTGAGAGGCATGAGAAAGGACAGTTGATTTTACCAAGCACTCTCAACCGCCCTCTCCGCTCGCGAAATCGTCGAAAGCCCGCTTTACTTGACCACGGGAGTCATCAGCGGGATCGGGCTAATCGGCGGCAATAACGATTGTGCCGTTTTCCCGGTAACAAACCCGGACTGCGGAGACTTATCGCCGCTCGCATCAAACGCCGCGACAGTATAAGTGTACGCGGTGGAAGCTGCCAACCCGCTATCGACATACGAGTTCTTGCTCACACTCGCCACAGCCCCGCCGTTTCTGTAAACGGTGTAGCCCGTCGCGCTATCGCTGGCGTTCCAAGTAAGCCCAATCTGTGAAGCCGTACTGACAGTAACAGCAAGACCCGTGGGCGCCGCCATTGCCCCCACTGTGTAGCTGTAAACAGTGAGTGACGCGGCTGGCAGTGAATCGCTTGTCAGAGAAGTGAGTATCGTTGCCGTCGGAGCCCGCACAACCGCCGGCGTCGCCTCATTTCCGATATACGAATTTTCGTTGTTATCTGTAATAAGATTCGCCGGACCGCCAAAAACGGTCTTCGTCACCGAGCCCGTCGGTGCGCCCGCTCCCGCCAAAATGATCTTCTCACTCGTGCTTAAGTTGTTGTTGAAGCAAATCAATGTCCAATGCGTTGCGCCATCGCTATAAGCAGTGCAGTTCACATAGGGCACCGCGGCGTTCGCCGCAATAGTATTCGATCCGCCCTGCGGCTGGCCGCCGCCGTAGGAATAAGTCGGCGTTCCGCTTTGAGTAACTTGCATCAGGTTGTCATTGTTTCCGATTCCCTGATTGATCGCCTGCAGCGCAATCGCTGTAGGACGGCTCACATCGGTCCATGTGTTCGACTGGCCCGGACCCGCGGCCATATACCGTTCCGATCCCCACAGCGGCATCACCACCCCGGCCACACAGCCCGACCCTTGACAGTTGTAGCCGTTGAACGGTTCGCTGAACGAAAACAAATGTAAGGGGCCCGCAAACTTGGCGTCTCTCTGCAACAGCAGTAAATGTTGTGTCGTAATCAGCGCACTGCCCACCGACGCGCTGATCTGATTTAATTGTGCCTGCGTCACGGCAATGCCAAAGTTATCACTCAGATTGACTTCATAAACTGCGGAGTTCACACCAAAAGTAGAGAAGGCATAGTTCTGAACTCCGTACATAGAGGTTGTGTTGGCTGCCGGGGTAGTAAGTGAGTCTAGATTGGTGATTTCAGCAAACTCATCCGCGAAAGGCGCGCCGGTCGTGGCAACGTTCGCGCCCGATGTCGCGAACGCCCCAAGATAGCCGAGAGTATAAGGAGCGGCATCAATAAAATCCGGCAGACCATTCGCAGTCGCCTGTGCCGCAGTCAGAGTATTGTGCGCCCATCCATACGGCCCCCAGCCCTGCGCGCCGGCCGCCCAGCCATCCGCCACAAGTTTGATCACGCTGCTCGAATAATTGGCCGTGGATCTCGCGGCAGCCACCGCTGGGCCGGCGAGCGAACCGTACACCGTGCCATTGCCGTACCAAATCCCGCCAGGGACGCCGGAATTCCAGGTTTCATTGCCGAATTCTAGATAGATCTTGTGGCCCGTGGCCCCGAACACAGAACTCCAGGAAGCGCTTTGGCCCAGAGCGCAGCGTGCAGCGCCTCCAGCCGTCGTGCAGCCGGGGTCCGCCAGAAACTGCGTCATCAGCTCAAAGTCTTGTGGTGTATTGAATTGTCCCAAGGTCAACCAGGCATCCGAACCAATCAGATTTGCCAGTTGCAAAACATCGTTGTAGCCAAGCGGCTCACTGAACGAAACTTTAAGCCAGTTATTCACGTCGCATTCGCGCCGGTTGCCAACCGCGGCAATCTGATCGGCCACATCGCTGCACCACAGCGCCCCTTCCATATAGCGCAGCGAACCCGGATGCAACGCCTGCAACTGTCGAACCACAGCATCGCGAAACACGGTCGTGTTGACCGCCAGCGTGGAGCCTTCTATCACATCTGCATCTTGGAGCAAAACCGTCCCACTGGTAGTGGAAAAGGTGTACGAAATGGTGGCATTTTGAGCGCCGGTTTCACTGGCGCTGAAGGGGTAAGAGTAAGTCGTCCATCCAGCGCCATTTGTCGCGCTATAAGTCGGACTCACCGTTGTACTCGGCATAAACGTTGTGCCGCCAAGCCGGTCCAGGCTAAACGTTAATTGACAACCCGCGGTCAGGCACTTCGCTTTGAACGTAAGCGTATATGACCCGTTGAGATTGATGTAGTTAATGGCGGCTTGATTTGTAGTGTTGGTGGCGTTTGCGATCGTTTGATCGAGGTAAAAATTCAGATTGCAACCCGAAGGAAGCTCCATGCTCCGCATCGTGTTGCTGGAAGTGGGCGACTTGTCGGCAGCGTTCCAAGCGGCGTTGGCGCAGCCGGAAATGAAATACGTGTCGGAAGGCACAGTGAGGTTCGAGGCCGGATTGCGGAATCGCACAATCATTACATCCTGGTTTGTCGTGCAGGCGGCGCTCAGCGGCGTGCCCAACGTAAAGGCGATCCCAGTCGAAGTGTTCGCGGTGGAAGCGGTGATCGTGCCGCTTCCCAGAACGGCTCCCGTCGCGCCGTTGAGCGCCTGATAGCTGGCGCCTATCCAAAAATTCGCCGGATACGTGCCATCGGAGGCATCGGTATACCAGGAAGTAGTCGTGTTAGCGGGCCCGCTTGCATTGCAGCCCCAACTCGATTGCCAATAAGGAGCAGGCATATACCCGCCGCCAGCGACATTCAAGCTCTTCGTCAGTTGTAGCGCTGCATACTGGCCGTTGCCGCCAAGGTTGATGCCTGGGCGTGAAATCCCCGCCAGCGAAACGGTGTCGCTGATCGTCACCGTGGTGGATGTTTGCGCCTGCCCGGCAAATGAAAAAAAAAGGATAAGAACCGCGAGACAATATTTCATGCGTGGGATTAGACTCAAGAAACGAACTCTCGTTTCAATCTAGTCTCGATAAACATGCGCCAGCGAAGTGAGCAAGCGCGCCGCCTTTGCAGAACGCCGTTTACCGCCCCTCGCTTGATTGCTGTCCTTGATCGAACGCAACTTGTCGCTAGAGAATCCATACTGAGCGAGAATGCCCAGGATGAACGCGCTTTTGCCCTCGGTATAGCGATCGGCCTCGCCGGTGAATTGCTCCGCCAACCCAAGCTTCAGTGTGGAATACGCCGCAACGTCAGCGGGATGACTGCGCAGGTGATTAAGGAGTATAAAGTGATTCCGAAGCGCGGTGCTGCCCTCAGTGCACACATACGGTGGTGAGCCGGCTCACCCACCCTCGCCCGAAAAGCTTCACGGCCCGTGATTCCAAGATCGCCTTGATGCTTGTACCCCAAAAGTGTCGAGGCGTCTTACGATTTCGGGGAACCCATTCCGCGATCGAATGACGATATCGATGTCGATCAGCCGCTTTTCCGCCAGCCCCGCCACCAAAGTACTTCCAACGTGCTACCCGTGCCCGGAACGCGCTGTCTATCACTTTTTCCTCTCTCCCTAGACGCCTTCAGATCCGTGCAGCTTCACCAGCTTGTTGTAAAGCCCAAGCAAAAGGAATGTGGGTGCCCAATGGCCAACGAAGTTAGCTTTGCGTTCGTCGCCGGTGAATTGGAAGAAAAGAGAAACGCCAATAGAGCCCAGCGCGGCCCACAGAAAAGTGTCGGAAGGCAGCTTAGCGGTTTGCTGTTCAATGCTGCGCGCAATCGGACCTTCGCGGTGTTCCTTGCGTGCGCCCGGTCGGGGCGTGGTCAGTAGTTCAGGTTGGTTCATTCTTCAGTTGTTCTCTCAATTTAAAATGACTTACATCCTGTTAGGTTCGTTGTGACGGCGTTTTGCATTATTATTTTCGACTGGGAAAAACACGCGCACGCTTTATCGCGCAAATCTCCGAATGTCCAATCCGACATCAGTATTTTTCATTAGACCGCACGTCCCAATCGCCCGAGACTTCTAACAGAAGTTACACAATGATGAACAAGCTACAACGAAGCGGGCGGGATCGTTGTACTACTGCCAATGTTTGACTCTGCCCGGTGTGGCCGACTGGCCCTGATGTAACGCGATGTGGCGATCTATACACGGCGGCTACAACCGATCTATTTCTCGCCAGAGAGATCCCTACCACTCTCAATCTTTCCCATCGGGACCGGTCACAGCGGCGATTGACAACAAATCGTGGGAAAATTTGAAAACGAGAGAGAACTGATGGACACTTTGACGAGGGATTTTCTCTATGCTGTTCGCATGCTCTGGAAGAACCCGGGGTTGACCATGGTGATCGTGATTTCGCTCGCGATTGGAATTGGAGCCAACAGCGCCATCTTCAGCATTGTCGATGCGCTCCTCCTGCGCCCGCTGCCCTACCCGCAGCCAAACCGTTTGGTTGCCATTTGGCTGCACTCACCAGGCATTGGAATCTTTCGCGACTGGCCGTCGCCCGGCCAATACATCGATATTCAAAACGAAAACCATTCGTTTGATGAAGTGGCCATCGCCCAAAGCCGCACCTGGACGCTCACAGGATTCGAAAAGCCTGAGCGGGTTGATGTGTTGCGCACGTCTTCTCAGCTGCTGGGCATGCTGGGCGCGAAGGCTCAATTGGGCCGTCTGCTGATGGCCGACGAAGACAAGCCAGGCAAGGCTCCGGTGGCATTGCTGAGCGCCCGGCTCTGGCAACGGCGCTTCGGTGCCGATCCCCGAATTGTGGGCAAAAGCATCACGCTGGATGGCAACCAGTTCACTATCGCCGGTGTTCTCGTCCCGGAGTTTCGTCTGGACTCCGAACTCATGCCCTCCGAAGAACCCATGGACAAGATAGACGTCATTCTGCCGCTGCCCTTAGGAGCGGATGCGGCGCAAAAGCGAGGCGACGAGAACTACAATCTGGTCGCACGATTGAAGCCGGGCGTCTCGGTGTCTAGCGCTCAGGCGGACGTGAACGCCATCGCCGGCCGGATTAGAATCAAAGACAAGCGGGATCGCACGTTCGGTATGACCGTCATCGGCCTGCAAGAACAAATCGTGGGCGATGTGCGCCGGGCGCTCCTCGTGCTGTTGGGGTCGGTGTCCTTGGTTCTGTTAATTGCCTGCGCCAATGTGGCGAACCTGTTGCTCACACGCGCCACTGGGCGGCAGAAAGAGATGGCGATTCGCCTCGCGGTGGGCGCGGATTCGGCGCGAATCGTTCGGCAATTGTTGACCGAAAGCCTGCTGCTTTCGTTGCTGGGTGGCGCGGCCGGACTTCTGTTCGCCAAACTCAGTCTTTCGGTTGTGCGCGCTATGAACCCCGGCAATATTCCGCGGCTGGAAGACATTGGAATCAGTGCTGCCGTTCTAGCCTTCACAGTTGGCCTTTCTTTCATCACGGGCCTTCTCTTTGGCATCGCTCCCGCCTGGCGCGCGCGCGGCATCGACTTGAACACTGCTCTCAAAGCCGGCGGCAGAAGCGGTGAACAGGAAGGCAGTTTACGGCTCGGGCGTCATCGCCTGCGCGGCCTGCTGGTTGCCTCTGAAGTAGCGCTCTCGGTCGTGCTGGTAGCGGGCGCCGGACTCCTCATTCGCAGTTTCCTATATCTCGAAAATGTGCCTCCCGGCTTCTCCGTTGATCACGTACTTTCCATGAACGTCAACGCGAGTGGCCCCAAATACCGGGACGAAAGGCGGGCCATTGAGTTTTATCAGGATCTCCTCACTCGCGTATCGCACTTGCCCGGCGTCAAAACCGTCGGCCTGACATCGGCGTTGCCACTCACCGGAACTGTGGGTTGGGGAGGAATCAACGTAGAAGGTTACAATCCGCCGCCTGGGCAGGAATTGCAGGTCGATATTCGAACGGCCAGCGTAAATTACTTCCGGGCCATGCGGATCCCACTCATCGATGGCCGCTATTTCTCCGCTGATGATCGCAGCGGAACCCAGAAGGTAGCCATCATAGATGAAAAATTCGCCCGCCGCTTTTGGCCTCATGACACTCCAGTGGGAAAGCATCTTTGGTTCAATCCTAAGAATCCTTTCACCATCGCGGGAGTCGTAAACGGAGTGAAGCAGTACGGTCTCAATAACGATGGAAAGATTGCCGTTTATTTTCCCGACACCCAGAGCGGCAATCAGCAGATGTATCTTGTCCTCCGCACAACGGGTGACCCGGCAAGCCTCGCCCGCCCAGTTACTTCGGCAATCCTTGCACTCGATCACGATGTCGTTGTTTCCGAAATTCAGACGATGCAAGACCTCCTGTATCACTCGCTCGCCCGCCAGCGGTTTGCCACCAGCATGCTCTTTGCCTTCGCCGCCTTCGCGTTGCTTCTTTCAACTGTTGGAGTCTATGGTGTGCTCGCCTATTTGGTCGGCCAGAACAGGCGCGAAATCGGCATCCGCATTGCGCTCGGCGCTAATCCATCGGCCGTGCTCGGGTTGGTGATCCGCTATGGGATGAGTCTGGCGGTCATTGGGATGACTGTCGGTTTCCTAGGCGCCATTTTACTGACGCGCGTCATGGCCACCCTCTTATTCGGGATCACTCCCACTGATCCGCTCACATTTGGCGCGGTCCTTCTTATCCTCGGGACCTCGGCACTGGCAGCAACAGTCATTGCGGCTCGCAGGGCAACGGGTGTCGATCCGATGGTGGCGCTGCGACAGGAATAGAATGCTCGATCCGGCATCGGTACTCGATACACCAATCCCTCCCGTGGACCCGTTCGATCTTCAGAGTTTTTGGGCTTTGCAATCACGCCATTCAGACAACGCCGGCGTCGGCTATACTACAAGCGCAATACTTAGCGCTTGTAAATCTCCCACAGCCGATCCGGTAGCAATTTGGGCCCGGACCATTTTCCTTCAGATGCTGGTAAAACAAGGTCTGTTAGACAAGTGGCGCGACGGTTCAGAAATCCAGAAGGTCGTTTTCGACGCCGTCGCCGCATACCCGCTGCCCAATGGTCTCCAGCAAGCAGATCCCAATGACTTCCTCATAGCGAGTTTCACCTTGCAATAATGGCGAAGTGGGAACGCCACCGATTAGTCCCGAGACCACTCTTGTCCTAAACAGATTTGAGGGGAACTAGGAAAAAAGAAGCCCTCCTATAATTGTTCCGGTGTCGAACTGTCTTTTTCGAGGAAGCGTTCGGTCGCCGAATTCCCAACAGGAGGGCAGAAACAATGGTACAGGCAATGAGCTTGTTCAATCAACTACTCCCGCATTTTCCAAGCCTTGAGTTCGCGGCGCTGGTGAAGAAACATAAGGCGGAACGCGGCGCGAAGGGGTTCGGTTGCCGGACGCAACTGGTGGCGATGCTGTTCTGCCAACTCGCGCACGCCGATTCGCTCCGAGAGATCTGCAACGGGCTGGCCTGTTGTTTGGGCAAGCTGGTGCATCTGGGAATCAGCAAAGCACCGAACAAATCCTCGCTGGCATATGCCAATGGGCACCGTCCGGCAGCGTTGTATGAGGAATTGTTTTATGCCGCCCTCGGGCGGTTCCGCGACGGCGCTGGGCTAGGCGTGCGCAAGCAGAAGTTTCGTTTCAAGAATAAGCTGCTGTCGCTGGATTCCACTACGATCAGCCTCTGTTTGGAGATGTTTCCGTGGGCGAAGTTTCGTCGCGCCAAGGGCGGCGTCAAAGCGCACATCCTGCTGGACCACGACGACTACTTGCCCCGTTATGTGTTGCTCACCGAAGCCAAGCGCAGCGATGTCAAGATGGCGTCTTCTTTCCCACTCAACCCCGGCTCGATTGTCGCCCTAGATCGCGGCTATAACGACTATGCCTTGTTCGCCCGCTGGACCACGGAAGAGGTCTATTTCGTCACACGGCTCAAGGACAACGCCGCCTACGAAGTGGTGGAGGAATGCGCGCTTCCGGCCAACCGGAATATCTGCTCTGACCAACTGATTCGCTTCACTGGCGAAAAAGCCAAACAGGATTGCCCGTGCCTTTTGCGGCGGGTTGTGGTTTGGGACACAGCCAACGAGCAAGAGATCGTCCTGCTGACCAACCATCTGGCATTCGGCTCAACCACCATCGCCGCCATTTATAAGGACCGCTGGGAAATCGAGCTGTTTTTTAAGGCGCTCAAACAAAATCTTAAAGTGAAAAGTTTCGTAGGAACCAGCGAGAACGCTTTACGCATTCAGATTTGGACAGCCTTGATCGCCCTGCTGCTTCTCAAATGGCTTCACCATCTGTCCCACGCCAAGTGGTCGCTCTCGAACTTGGCTTCCATGCTGCGTATGAATCTATTCACCTATCGCGACCTAACGGCTTGGCTCGACAGCCCTTTGGTACGCCACCCATTGTCCCCGAATCCTCGCAACTTACTCTGGCCCTCGCATGATTTAGGACAGGCTACCCGAAAAAAACATAGGAGACCCCAATCTGGAAATGCCTTCTCCCTCACCCAAAACCATTCTTTTCAATATCGATTCGCCCAACCCTGTCCTGTTTAGGACAGCAGTGAATTGACTTAGGCATTCGGAACCTACCATTCCTTTACAAGCGCCGCCAACCCGGCTTTGGTGGTTTCCGCGATCATTCGCGCTTCAGTTCGTTAGCCGTTTCGACTTAGCACTTATGCCACGAGTCTATTCGCAACCGCTTTCTTGCTGCATCCAAATCAGGCAAATCATGATACTTTTCCGCCAAATGATTTAGAGGCACTTTTGAGCGCGTGATGGGTATCACTAAAAGCTGGTTCTAAACCCGAAAGGACATTGGAATTTGCGAAACTTCGGTTCGTTTGACTGAATAGTATCGGTTTTTGGCAAATCTGGATGTCTAACGCAGCAGCAGGCATTCTAGACTCATTCCATAAGAGCGTCAACACCGAGGAAAGAAATTCTGCAACTCAAGGCTAAAATCACAACCGAAGCTGCCAACGATCCAGGCAAACAGCCAGAATCGGCGCTTGCTAGTAACGAACACGGGGAGTCCGGTAAGCTCGCACAGATGGCGGAAGCGGGCACTTCTGGAGCGGCAATTGAGAGCCGCGTTGCGACGTTGGCAGGATCGAACGGAACTACGATTCAGCGTCAGTGCAGTGGGTCTTGCGGGGGATGCGGCCGAAAGAAGCCAGAACAGAACGAGGCACAAAGCCTCGTTCTGTTCTGAACACGGCTAAGCTTTGACGCCAGCTGGGTCGCGAGACGGGACGGGTTTGGCGCCGGCAGCAAGCGGAGGAAGGCCCAGTTGACTGCGGCCGAGTGCAGTAAGATCGGCCTCAGTAGCGCGGCCTACAAACTCCACTTCAAAGTTGTCGGGCGCGAAATCCGGCGGTGTTTTGCCGGAGAGAAATGTAGGCGCCTGTTTAGCGGTGTACGCGCTGTTCTTCTCGCAGCCGACAGTGGCCGCTATGTACATAACGTTGCTATAACCGGCACCCTTATGTTCGTTCTCAACGGCGTGCACAACATCGGAGTGCCAGAATACAGTGTCGCCGGGTTGCATAAGAGGGATGGATGTTAACGCTTCGAGCAAGAGCGAGTGACATTCCGGATTCACAGAAAGAGCGCGTCCAGGCTTGGCGCCACATAACTCATCTTCGGGAACATCGTCCTGCAGGGCTCTAAGCAGCATATAAACCATACTATTCGCGATCGGAATGAGTTGCAGAGTGCCATCTCCCTGACCTTGGCGAGTCAGCGCAGTCCAGCCCTGGAAGGTTCGAAACATGGAGCAGACGGCGGGAGAAGGAAACTCTTCCGCATCCGGACGCCACGCAGCATCGTACGGATTGTATTGACGCCAGTCACCGGAGAAGACGTGGCGGTAGACGTTCCGAAAGTTTGGCTCAAGCCAACGCTCGACGGAGCCGCCGTCCACATGCGGCGACAGTCCGAGGGAATTGGACCCTGGCGGGCGTCTGCGAATGCGGTCGGCATAAACGGGCACTTGATCAGGATCGAAATGGACTTTGCCTTCGCTCTCGGCGAGCCACAACCGATTCAGGAAACTGCGCACGCGAGTCAGCGATTCCGACTGCCGCGCTTCCACTTGCGGGCGCGACCAATAGATGCCGTAGATTTGGGGCTTCGCCGCCGCCAACGTACCAAAATATTTATCCTCGGCGGCGTTGGCGAGTTTTTCATTTAGGTGGTTATCTTCAACATATCTGCCGATTTCGTCATCCCAGGCGCGGGCTTTCTCCGGAGCAAAAGTGTTGCGAATGACGCAGGCGCCTCGATCTTTGATCTTGGCAACCATTTCGCCGGAAACCGAGCCCTGGGCGATGTCGGAATATTGCAGTACGGGTATCACCGCTTCGCCCGCTTCTCGCTCTTTGACGATCTGGGTCACCTTGCGGCGGATCTCACTTTCGACTTGTTGGAAGACAGTTGCGTAGGCGGGAAGCTCGCGCCGTAGCTTTTTCTTGATGTCCCGAATCGCTTCAGGCAGATTCTCAACTTGGAATGGCATGTTAACTCCTTTAATGGATGGCGAAAAGCTTGGGGCGTCCTCAGCGGGCTTGCGTGACCTTAATTTCGCGTTGTCTTTTCGGATCTGCGGGCCTTTCTGTGCACCACATTCAACGATCTTAGAGTTGTTGAGGCCGCCGAAATTTGCGAGAAAGGCCAGTTTGTGATACTATTCGGACAACTCAGCGCCACATCCCGTCCTAAATACGAGGAGCGTTGATGGCGGGGAATGAAACCTCAGTTCGAACACGTCGCCATTCCAAAAGACTGCTCCATCCGGGTCTTTCACCGGCAGATTCCCGAAATTCCTTTTGAGTGGCATCACCATCCCGAGTACGAACTGACCCTGACGCTGAACAGCCGAGGGTTGCGATTCATCGGCGACCATATTGGCCCCTACAATTCACACGACTTGGTGCTCGTTCCATCTGGAATGCCGCATACGTGGGCATCGACAAGCGCGATTGAGGAATCTAAGCCTCATACGGCTGTAGTTGTCTGGTTTGCGGGAGATTGGGCTCTTCAAGTGGCGAATCTTTTCCCGGAATATGCTTCGATTCGCAAACTGCTCAAGCACGCCACGGCTGGTTTGAGCTATGCTCCCTCTTTCGGAGAAAGGATGGAGTTGCGCCTCGGCGAGTTGCTCTCCACTACTCCGCGTGAGCGGCTCCGTGCGGCGCTGGACATATTGACCGAACTCGCGGAAGCGGATGCAGTTCCGCTCGCCACTCCGCTCGCGGCCGGGCGCATTACGTCGGAGGAATCGACTCAGCTAACCCGCATTCTGAACCTACTGCACAAGCGGTTCGCCGATCCGTTGCGCGTAAAAGATTTATGCGCGGTAGGGAACCTGTCGGAGCGGTCACTGCACCGCCTTTTTGTGCGCCACTTAGGTGAGAACCTGAGCGATTACCTGGGGCGCTTGCGAATTGGGCGAGCGTGTATGTGGCTTGTGGAGACGGAGCGGCCCATCAGCCTTATTGCGATCGATGCCGGCTTTTCTAACTTATCCAATTTCAACCGGAGATTCCGGGCGGCGCGACAGATGACACCTAAGGAGTTCCGAGGCTACTATCTGAAGCACAGACGCATGCCCGAGCTAGATCATCCTGACATTACGAAGCGATCGCCCTCTTTGGACGGGGCAAAACGACGAACTGGCGGGCGGACGGCGAACACGGACTGAGGTCAAACGGTCGAAGTTGGCCAGTTATCGATGGAATGATGGTTCAGCGCGGCAACCTCACTCAACTCTGTGATAGACGAGAATCGCAACGCTCGGACGATTGCGGATGCTGACCGGCAAGCCGGGGTCGATCAGGTCACTACCCAGATATCTCGATTCGTTGCCGGAATCGGGGTCCTTGACGATGTAAGACGCGCCGGGCTGCAGCCCCCGAAGACGGAAGCGAGCCGATTCGAACGGGCTGTCGGCGCGACGGAATGCCTGGATCATTCCCTGCCCTTCGGCCGGATTATCGAATTGCCAGGCCATCCATGATGTGGACTCGGTGCTGTAAGGAGTCAGCGGCCAAAAGTCTCCATAGTAAAGTTGCGCAATGGAGCGCCATTCGGCAACGAGCCGCTGCACTTGCGCAGAATCGGACTCGATTCGCGCTACATCCAGACCAATGCCCGGCGCGGGCGTCATTTGGCTCCAAAAGATATACGGGTCCAGAGAATTAAATCCAGTGCCGAAATAAGGAATCCAAAGCGAGAGTCCGTAAGTGAGCTGCTGCATGGATGAGGGCTCGTAAGCGAAGTCGCTGCGCCAGAGTGGGACGGAGCGGCGGAGCGTTTCCAGATCGAGGCGTCTGCCGCCCGAGGCGCAGGTGTCGATTAAGAGGCTCGGGAAGCGGCGTCTTAATTCGTCCCAATAGGCGAGATAGCCGGTGACGTGTTCAATTTCGGTAATCCCTTCCCGGTCTTTCGAAGGCACGCGCAAGACGGCCGCGGTGTCACGCGCCCCGCCGAAAGAAGCAGCGTGTTTCGTTCCCCCAGTGGCGGCGCGCATCCGCACCCTTTGCGCTTCCGCGTCATGCGAACGCCAGAGGGCGAGGGGTTCGAAATTGAAGTCCTGTCGGTAGGTATCGATTCCCTGCTCGCGGATGATCTTGCTGACGTGGTCGATGAGCCAGCCCCGCGCAGCGGGATCGCCGAGAAAAAGAAGCTTGTCCTTGTCGCCGGGGCCAATGAGCCATTCGGGGTGGTTCTCCCACAGCCAAGACCCGCGGGTGACTCGTTCGGGCTCAAACCAGACGATGGTTTTCACACCGTGGGCGTGGGCGTCCTCCGAAATGGGTGTGAATCCGTTGGGAAAGCGAGCGGGATCGGGGTCCCAGGTGCCCGTGTTCCACCAACCGGTTTTAAACGGATACCAACCGGCATCCATCCACCAATAATCGATCTTCAATCCGGTTTTGAGAACGCGCTCCAGAAACTCCTTTTGGTTGGCTTCATTGGCGTCCTGCATTTCGATGGTCTGGCGGCCGCTTCCATCTGCCAGTTGAGGGGGCGGGAGATGGCCGCCGGGACGAGGCAGGTTGTGGGCGATCATCCAGCGCCGCCATTCATTTTGCGCGGCCAGCCAATCGCCTTGCCAAAACTGGAGCGCTACTAGAGGAGTGCGCACCTCCTCGCCGGGAAGCAGGCGGAAGTGTGTTAACTGCTGGCCGGCGGAGATGCGTACGCCTCTTTCTTTATCGCGGGAAAAGTGTGCCTCCCACTGGCCGGGCCAGCCTAAGCCAACAATGACGCCAGCGCCCGCCCACTCCAGATTGAAATAACAAAGATCGCCGTCAGTAGGCCGGCCTCCGACCGACGCAAGCTTCTGCTCGGAGGCTGGCGGCAAAGGCGTCGCAAATGGTTGAAAGTCAGTTGGAGAGTTGGGACTGCCTTTTGAGTGATGAAGGAGAAACTCTCCTTCCGCGGTGCGTTCGAACTCGGAATCGAGGGCTTGGACGTTCTGCAGGATGGGCGTTGGTGTTGCAGAGGTGTTCTTCAAATACACGGTCCATTCGACCACTGGGAAGTCGACATAAGCGATCGCGACGCAGCGGACGACCAGGCCTGTCTGCGGGTCAGTATAGATGACAACGTTCTCCGCTCGCTCCGGATCGAGCTTACGGGAGGTGCGTTCGATGCGCCAAGCGGGAAGAAGGCCGGCTGATTCGCGATCGCCGTACCGGAAAGAGAACGGTGGGTCGAGTGAGTAGCCGCCGGGAAGTGGGCCTTGGGGCAAATCGGCCAGCCAGAGCTGTTGTCCGTCGGAAAGTGTGATCAGGGCGTTGGCCCAATCCGCTTGATCCCATTCCGCTTGATAGGTGCGGCTGTGTTCCCCGACGGCCTTCAACGTGAGCTTGATCTCACGCGCTCCGTTTAGCTCCACCGAGATGGGCACGCCGGCTTGTCCTTCGCGAAGCACGGTGGACTGAAAGAGCACTTGCCCATTCGCTTCGACGGTAGCGATGACGCTGCCGCGTCCGCCATTGGAGTAATAGCCCAAGTCGTTGCTGTCGACGCCGACAATTGCGGTAAAACGGGCTGCAGGCGCCGGCAACCGGACTACAATTTCCCCAGGAGACGCCATTGCGATGCCACGTTCGAAATGCTCACCGGCGATTTGAAAGAGCCGCCCTTTGATGCGATTTCGCTCTAACTTCCCGGACTTGAGACCGACCAGCAGATGAGCCGGCACAGTAGGATCATCCACGACGCCGAAGAATTTGGCGGCGGTCCAACGCCGCGCGTTGTCAATCGGTGCGGCGATCGCGGCGGACGAAGTTAGCAAGAGCAAGGCAGCCACGAAGAAGCGTCTGCATGTCATAGCTTCGGCTTAGTATACAGGACCGCGCCGCGACCTTGCGGCTCGGCTGCGCATGTCAGGACCGGTGGATCAGGTAACCAGTACGCGTTCTAATTTCTCGTCAAGCTGACGGCGAAGGTCGCGTTGCACCTCGGCCGGCGAGCGGGTACCGTCAACAACCACAACCAGTTCCTTGCGTCGAAACAGATCCAGGATGGGTTGTGTCTTGGTGTGATAATCCTGCAGCCGCGCCTTCACCGATTCGGGCGTGTCGTCGGCACGGGCGATCAGCGCGCCGCCACAGATGTCGCAGCAATTGGCGACGGCGGGCCGGTGGAAGATCAGGTTGTAATCGACGCCGCATTTCGTGCAGATTCGCCGGTTGACGATGCGCTCCGTCACGACGGCGTCGGGGACATCAATCTGCAGCACGGCGTCGATATCGTAACTCTCCAGGAAAAACGACGCCTGTGGGGAATTGCGGGGGAAGCCGTCGAGGATGAAACCATAGTTCCAATCGTGTTGGTCCAGGCGTTGCTTGACGACTTCTTCGACAACGTCGTCGGAGACCAAGTGGCCTTCGGCCATGGTTCGTTTGATGCGGGCGCCTAATTTGGTGTGGCTTTGGATATGCCAGCGAAAAATATCGCCAACACTGATGTGCACCAGGTCAAGCGACTCCTTGAGCAGTCTCGCTTGAGTGCCTTTTCCGCAGCCCTGAACGCCCATAATGATGTACTTGTGCATAGATAGGTCCTTCGTCGGACGTGCGATGGAGATTACCTCCTCCACATCGAAGGGCTCTACCGCAGCCAAAAGGGCTAAGGGGCGAGCCGCAGCATGATGTCTGTCACAACCTGCTGGTCCGGTTGGGAAGTTCAGAATAGCATAGCTTAGGGCGTCGCCGCAGTGTTGTACGACACCGGGACTATACTCGATCTGGAATGGCTTGGCTGATTCTGTGGTTGGCTACGTTCGCAGGAGGGGTGAGCGATCCGGCGGGACTGCAACTTCGTAAGGAAGCGGACCGGGCGGCGTTTCGGCAATGGTTCACATTTCTGGCAGAGGCCCAGTATTTTCAGGCGGTGAACAAGCGGCCAGCGGAGATTTCGGATTGCTCTTCTTTCGTCCGTTATGCGTTTCGAGAGGCGCTGCGGGATCATGACGCGGTTTGGGCGGGGCAGGCTGGGTTGCCGTTAGTTCCGGCGATTCCATCGGTAGCGCAATACCACTATCCGAAGACGCCGGTGGGGCCCAATCTTTTCAGGAAGCGCGGAAACCAATTCAGCGAATTTGCGGATGCGGAGACGCTTTATCGGTATAACGTTTATTTTGTGGGCCGCGATTTGATGCAGGCGGAGCCGGGGGATTTATTGTTTTACCGGCATGAGGGCGCGCGGATGCCCTATCACACGATGATTGTGTTGGGCCACAGTCAGATTAATGCGGGCGCGGAAAAGTATGTTGTCTACGATACCGGGCCGGATGGTACTAATCAAGGCGAAATCAAACGATTGACCTATCACGAACTCTTGCATTTCCCCGACCCGCAGTGGCAAAGTATAAGCCAGAATCCAGCGTTTCTCGGAGTTTATCGCTGGAACATTCTGAAAGAGACATCATGATGGTTCGCATGCGGACGGCGGCTTTGGCTAGTGTGGCACTGACTTTGGCGCTAAGTGTGCCGTTGGCGTCGCAAGACGAAGACAAACCTTATTTCAGTATCAGTAGCAGCATTTCGTTTGCTTCCGGTGGCGAGCCTTTTATCAATTTGAGTGCATATGGCGTGGAAGCGGTGAAGATTCGCGTGTACCGGGTGAACGATCCGGTGCAGTTTATGCGGCAACTCCGGGAGCCGCATGCGTTTGGCGGGAGTTACCGGCCGCTGCCGAATGGGAAGATGACACTGCTCGAGCGGCTGCATGAGTGGAAGCGGAGTTTGCGGCGCGACATTCGTTATGATTTGCGGGCCCAGTTTACGGAGTCGCCGCGAGCGCACTGGGAGAAGAACGAGAGCGCGCCGGAGGCGAACAAGAATAAGGCCACCTACTATGCGGAAGCGCCGATTCTTAACCCGCAGCAACTGGTCTTGTCTTTCGTGCAGCCGGTTTCGCAGAAGGCGGAGCGGTGGGACACACAGAAGGTGACGGTGCCGGTGAAAGACAAAGGAGTCTTCCTGGTGGAGGCGGTGCATGGGGAGATGAGCGCCTACACGATTCTGAGCGTCTCCGATATGGTTTTGCTGACCAAGGTGGGGCGCGACCGCATCCTTTACTATGTTGCCGACAAGAAGAGCGGAGAACCGGTTGCAGGTGCGACGGTTACGGCGATGGAGCGGAACAGCGACGGGACGGCCCTGCAGACGGGCGCGGACGGGAGTAGTGAGTACTTAGTAAAAACCACACCGGCCGATGATGTTCGCGTGGTGGCGATGCACGGGAAGGACGTTGCGATCAGCGATGTGGAGCCGTGGAGTTTAAACCAGCGAAGCCGGAATCTAAGTGGCGTGGTTTATACGGACCGACCGGTTTACCGGCCGGGGGATACTGCGCACTTCCGGGCGATTTTGCGATATCAGGAAACGACGGGCTATCTGAATGCGGGGGATCAGACATTTTCGGTGCAAGTGACGGATCGCGATGGCAATCCGGTTTACAAAAAGGATCTGCACTCGAACAAGCAGGGGATTCTGCATGACGAGCTGACGCTGGGGAAAGATGCGGCACTGGGGAACTACTTTGTGGAGGTACGGAGCGGCGAAGCGACGACCTATGGAAACTTCGAAGTGCAGGAGTACAAGAAGCCTGAATACGAAGTTCACGTCACGCCGGCCGACAGGCGGGTTTTGCAAGGAAAACGGACGCAGGTAACGATTGATTCGCGCTACTACTTTGGCGAGCCAGTGGTGGGGGCGAAGGTTTCGTATTCGATTTATCAGAGCCGGTATTGGTTCCCGATCTGGTATGAGCCGGATGAAGACAACGCCGAGGCGGGCGCGCCGGACGACAATGGCGACAACCAGGAGGCGAAACAGGGCGAAGGCAAGCTGGATGCGGACGGCAAGCTGGTCATCTCCGTGGCAACGGAGGTGGCGAGTGACAAGACGGATCAGCTCTATCGAATTGAAGCGAGAGTAACGGATGAGGCGGGGCGAGAGATCTCCGGGACGGGTTGGGTGATTGCGTCCTATGGCGATTTCGTGACGAATGTAGAGCCGGATAAGTGGTTCTATCAACCGGGCGACGCGGCGACCTTCCGGGTGGAAGCGCGCGATTATGACAACCATCCGGTGACGACGCCGATGCATGTGGAATTGCGTAGGTACGACTGGACCTCTCGTGACTTAGGGCCGGTAGTCGCGCAAGGGAATGTGGAGACAGGGAGCGATGGGACGGGAGCAGTCACCCTGACATTGCCCGCTAAAGGCGGTGATTACCGGTTGATTGCCACTGCGCCTTCGGCGGGGAGGACGGTGGAAAGCAGCGTGTTTGTTTGGGTTGCTGGCAATTCGCTTTGGGATGAAGAGGGCGGTGGGTCAAAACCCGTGACAATTATTCCCGATAAGAAGACCTATCAGCCTGGAGACACGGCGCAAATCATGATCGCTACGGGACGAGACAACACGCCAGTGTTGGTGACGGTGGAAGGGCGCAATATCCGGAGCCACCAACTGTTGAGAGCGAAGGGTGGAACTGCGACCTTCTCTTATAAGGTGACGAAGGAGGATGAGCCGGCCTTCTTTGTTTCAGCCGAGTTTTTCTATGACGGCGAATTACATCAGGGCGCGAAGCGGGTGAAAGCGCCGCCGATCGATCACAAACTGGACATTCGGCTGAGCACAGACAAGCCGCAGTATTTGCCGGGGCAGCCGGCGACCTATTCGATTGATGTGAAGACCAGCGACGGGCAGCCGGCAGCCGGGACTGAGTTGAGTCTGGGCGTTGTGGATGAGGCGATTTACGCGATTGTGAAGGACAGTACTCCAGACTTGGTGGACGTCTTTTATGGGCGCGAGTATAACAGTGTGCAGACGTTAGATTCGCTGACCTATTTCTTCAATGGCGAAGCGGGAACACGGCGGATGCAACTGGCGGCGCTGCGGCCGAAAACCCGGCTGGCACAGCTCAAACCGGAACAACTGATTAAGCCGAAGATTCGCAAGTATTTTCCAGATACGACGTTTTGGGCGGCGGATCTGACTACGGACGCGCAAGGGCATGCGCAGGCCAAGTTTGCTTTTCCGGATTCGCTGACGACTTGGAGGGCGACGGCGCGGGCATCGTCTGCGGACGACAGATATGGGTCGGCGATTTTGAAGACAATTGTCCGGAAGAATGTGATTCTCCGGCTGGCGGTACCGCGGTTCTTTATTCAGGGCGATGAAGTGGTGATCTCCGCGATCGTGCACAACTATCTGGAGAACGACAAACAGGCGAAAATCGATCTAAAAATGGAAGGCTTGGATGTGCTGAGTGGAGCCCCAAGCCAGCAAGTGACGATTCCGAAGCGTGGCGAAGCCAAGGTGGATTGGCGAGTGAAGGCGCGGATGCTCAGAAGTTCAAAGATCACCGCGGAGGCACTGACGAATGAGGAATCGGACGGACTGGAGTTGGAGTTACCTATTCATCCGCCCGGTGTGCCGGTGAGCGATCCAAAGAGCGGAAGCATTACGGATGCGGGGACAACGCGGCTTTCGTTTACCTATCCGAAGACAGCGGTTTTGGGTTCCAGATCGATTTCGATCCGACTGACTCCTTCTGTAGCAGGCAGCGTGTTTAGCGCGTTGGAGTATTTGACCTCGTATCCCTATGGCTGCGTGGAGCAGACGATGTCGAGTTTCCTGCCGGACGTGATTGTGACGAAGACGATGCGGGAACTGAAGCTGAGGCAGCCGATGGATCAGGCGTCACTGGATGAGAAGATTCAGGCGGGATTGAAGCGGCTGTACGGGTTCCATCATGAGGATGGCGGCTGGGGCTGGTGGCAGACGGATGATAGCCATCCGTTTATGACCGCGTATGTAGTGGCGGGGCTGGCGATGGCGGGAGCGGCCGATATTGCGGTGGATCATCGACAGATCGATGACGGATCGAAGTGGATCGAGCGCTATCTGAAGGCGAATCCGCGGATCGCGGCCGATCTCAAGGCGTACATGGTTTATGCGCTGGCGACGGCAGGGCACGCAGATAGCAATGCGCTCGAAAGCGTGAATGAGCAGAGGCGCGATCTTTCTTCTTATGGCTTAGCCTTCCTGGGTTTAGCGTTCGAACAGGTGAAGGATAAGCGTGCGGCGGAGATTGCCGGGCAACTCGAAGCGAAGGCGGAACAGAAGGGTGACGAGGTTTCGTGGCCGGCAACGCGCGACGAGATGCTGGATTTTTCAGCGGACACTACGCCTGAGACGACTGCATTTGTTACCGACTTGTTGAGCCGTGAGCGGCCGCAGAGCCCGCTGTTGCCCAAGGCGGCGTTGTGGCTGGTGAATCATCGCGATGAAGGGTATTGGTGGTCGTCGACGAAGCAGACGGCAATGGTGATTTACGGGCTGACGGACTACCTGAAGGCGAGCAATGAACTGCATCCGGATACGCACGTCTCGGTGAAAGTGAATGGAGAGGCGGCGGGGACTGCGGACTTCAAAGATGATATTACAGCTGCGCCGGTGATTACTTTGGATGAGGGGAAGCTGCATGCGGACAGTAACGAAGTGCAGATAGAAACGACGGGGTCGGGCCGGACCTATTATTCGGTGGATGCGGAGCACTATTCGGATGAGGCCAAAGCGGAGAACCAGGGTACGATTGCACTGAATCTTTTGCGCGATTACTACCGGTTGACGCCGACACAGTCGGACAAAGGGATTGTTTATGATTCACAGCCGCTAAACGGGACAGTGACTCAAGGAGATGTACTGGCGGTGCGGTTGACTGTCACCGGATCAGAGTGGCGTTACCTGATGGTAGAAGATCCAATTCCGGCAGGCACGGAGTTCGTAAAGGATGACCGGCTGTATCACCTGAAAACGCAGCCCCCTTGGTGGCAGTATTGGTTTACGGAACGCGAGAATCATGACGACCGGATTGCATTGTTCATTAACTGGTTTTCGCAAGACCAGAAAGAGTACTTCTATCTCTTGAAAGTTGTGAATGCCGGGGTGTTTCACGTTTCTCCGGCGCGGGTCACGCCGATGTATCAACATGGCTACCGTGCGACTACTGCCTCCATGACGCTGGAGGTGAAGTAATGCGCGGGCGAATCGGGCTGTTCGGGTTGCATCTTCTGGCCAATGCGCTTTTGCTGTGGCTAAGTTATTACTGGCTGGGGTTGGGCGAATCAGACACGAAGCATCTTATGTGGAGTGGGCTGGTGGCGCTGCTGCTGGTTGTGGGAGTGAGTGAACTGCATGGGGTGGCGTTCACACATTTCGGTGGGCTACCGTTGCGAGAAGCAATAGGGCGCAGCTTGAAGAATATTTTGCCACTGTTGACTGTCACAGTGTGTGCGCTGGCGATCTACGGGGGGTTATCGTGGGCGACGGAAGGGTTTCATAAGACTGCGTACACGGTCAGTTCGGCGGCGACCCTGGCGTTGCGCAAACCGGTACCACCGAGTGCTGCAACGCGGGTCTTAGAAGGCATTTTCTGGGTTCTGCGGTGGGTTGTGACGCCGGTTATTTTATTGCCTCTGGCGTCAGCGGCCGCGCGCGAGGGCTGGCGCGGATGGAAGTGGAATGCGTTTCGAGCCAGCAAGCGCTGGATTTACTGGATTGAAGTGGCGGTGCTGCTAGTTTGTGCGATTTGGATTCCGTTCAAGCTGTTTTTCTGGATTCCACACGTGGCGAGTTTCGATGGGCAAATGGCGAGCTTTGTTTTGCGGATTGGAGCGGGCTATCTCTTATTCGTGACGGCGGCGCTGGTGCTGGATTTCTTTACCTCATCGGGCAAGCCGGCGGAGACCCAGGCGAGTACCGTGGGTTCGCCGTAAGTTGAGATTAAGCCACTCACGCGAGCCTGTGCCGCGTGATAGGCGAGCTCGGCGCGGCGACGGTCTGAGCGTTGCCTAAGATCCCGGTCTAGCGGCGTGGCCTGGGAGGGCGGCACGCGTTCGCCATTCAACCAACTGACGATGCCTTCAAGAAACCAAACAGGGAGATCAGGATTCGCGCGGGTGGAAACAGAAATGTGGAGAAGCTCGTGTTTGAGAGTGGAGCGCAAGACGCCGCGACTTTGTAAAACCGAAACCGGCTGGAGATCGATGCGCGAGCCTTCGGTGTGGGCGGCGACCCAGGCCGGCTCAACCGTCGCGGAGCGGAAGGCGTCGAGCGTGGGGTAGACGTAGATCTCGATTTTGCTGGAAAGCGGCCAAGGCAGACCTTTGAGAATTTGCTCGGCCTCGGAGACGACGACCCGGTCACGAACGGGGTCAGCGGAGAACACGGTGATTCCTTCGCCTCCCAAACGTTGCCACTCTGTACCAGACGTGCCGGGATAGTAGAAGGCGAGGATCTCATGATAGCTGTGGCCTTGGCCAGCCATTCGATCGGCGCCGCGCTGGCAGAGGCCGACTCCGTGACCTTCGCCTTTGCCGTGGACGGAGAAGCCGTTCGAGACATCGAAGAAGTTGCTACGCACCAGATTCCAGCCAAGAGTGCGGCCGATGGCGAAGCGGAAGGCGCCGGCGCTGACGATTTCGTTTTGCGCGCCATGCAGCATCAATTGATGAGCACGACCGGAGCCGGTGCGGTTCAGAACAGCAATGCCCGTGAGATGATCGGGACACTTCAGGCCGGAATCGCGTAGAGCGCGTTCGATGTCTTGCGGAGCGAATTGATGCGAATACGGAAGAGCATCACAGAAAGGGTCTGAGTGCACACGCAAATAGGCAGCGTGTAGATCAGGCCAGACGGCTTCGGCACTTTCGGCGGTGCCGGCGCAGTTCATGGTGTAGGGCGTGAAGGCGAGTTCGCCCTTAAAGCGAAGCACTTCGCCAGCGGTGCTGGCCGACGCGGCAGTTAAGGCGGGAGCGATGCTATCAGGTTCGGCGCGCTGGCAATGAGTGGTGTTACAGAAATCGAAACCTTCTTTTGCATGACGGCCGCGCTCATGGGCGGCAAAGGTGCGGGCGGCTACGGCCATGGCTTTGAGCGCTTCGGGATTGTGGAATATGCTGGCTTCGCCGGCAAGAACGGCGGCAACATACTGTTCAACGGGCAGTTCAATGATGCGATCGCGAATGCGGACTTTGTAGATAGGCGCCAGAAACTTTTCAAAGAGGGCTTGAGCGAGGGGCGCGGCATCAGAACCGCCGGAGCGGCCCTGCGCGGCAACAACGACGACGATTTGCGGCGAACGGCTGGGAGCAAAACCGGCGAACCAGGCGGCGCGGAGACCGTTGCCGGCAATGGCGCTGCCTGTCTTTCCCGCAACGGTAGCAAGCGAGACGGAGGCAGCTTGTGCGGTGCCATATTTGACGGCGCCTTCCAAGCCATCGAGGATGGCCGGATGTGCGTGTTGCGCGAGGCGACGGTAAGCGGTGGCGAGTTCAAGCGGAGTGATGGAAACTCCTTGTTCGCCAAGCGCCTGGAGAGTGTCGTCCGCCGGCGTCGTCCGAAATCCGGCGCGGCGAAGAGCAGCGGTTAACTCACCAGAAGAAAAGCGCTGGCCAAAGTGAGCCACGGCGTTGTTGCAAGAGAACGCGATGGCGCGAGAAGCGTCCATAGGAGGCAGGCCCGCCGGATGGGTGCAAGAGAGATTGTGGCCGCGATAGAAGAACTTGCCAGGACAGAGAAAGGTTTCGGACGGGCGCAGCTTGCCGCTGTCGAATAGCGCTTGGAGAACGAATGGCTTTATGGTTGAGCCGGGAGGCAAGAGCCACGCCTGGGCCTGAGGGGTGCGGCCGCTGAGAATTTCGCCATCGGAGACTCGCAGCACCAGCTGAACGTCGCGTGATTCGAGAGGGGCAGGTGCGAATGCAGCGGCTCCAGCAGTGAGAATTTGACGCCGCGTGAGGGCGCGAGACATGCTGTCTGTCAGTGTACTGAAGACGTTGGAAACTCAGCGGCTTGCGCCGGAAGCGGAGAAATTGCTGGCCATCACCTCATGAACGGCATGACTGGTTTGGCGAAGAGACTCCGTCAGCGCATTACGGCACAAGCGGTGAACGATCGGGATCACGATAAACCGTAGCGACGCCGGAATATCGCGGCTGAGAGCTAGCGCCTCCACTTCAATGTAGACACCGCCATCACGCTCTTCGAAGCGAGTGATGGATGCCAGACGCCAAATATAACCCGAACCCTGGTCAACTGGCAGGCGATGTTCATCGGCTTCGCCAAAGTCGGCAATCTCGTGAATTTGCGTGGTCTCTGATACGGAGTACCAGCGCTTGTCGCTCACTTGAGTGAAATCAGCTTTGCAATCGGTTTCAAGGGCTGTTCTGAGAACCAGTGACTGATTCATCATGACGACTGCGTAACGGTCTTCTAAAGTATTCCGGGCCTCGGTTCGCGAACGAATGATGGTGGGCGAGTAATATTCCCGGTAATGGCCATAATTGCGAACAACGGCAATCACATCCTCTATGCGAGCGCCGGGAAGAAAAGCGTCACCGGTCCAATCGTGGATGAGCGCTCCAGGTACATTTTTACTCGACTCGGTATTCGCTTCGGTGACGACAACCTCACCGTCTCGTACTCGCTGTCTTAACGAGTTCGAACCATCCACCCGCAAAAACGTTGCACCGGGCTGGGCTTGCTTGGCAACGTTCGCCTGAGCAGCGGCAAAATAGCGATTCCAAGCCGCAAGAGATTCAGGCTTGAGGGTAGCGGCGCTCAAAGTGACGTTGATGAGGAGCACCGGAACGAACCGCTTCATGTATGGGAGACGATGACTCCATCGCCTGGGTGACAGCGATCCACTACCTGCAAAAACACGAGTAAACTTAGACATCACCCATGAGAGCGCGGACATGCGCTTCGGCGGCGAAGCCGAGGCCTTCGAGGTTGTAGCCGCCTTCCAGAACAGAGACCACGCGGCCGTTGCAATGCTTGGCGGCAAAATGCAGCAGTAAAGCGGTGAGTTCCTTGAAGTCGGCATCGATCAAGCGGAAATGGCCGAGAGGGTCATTCACCCGCGAATCGAAGCCGGCGGAGATCAAAACGAGATCAGGCTGGAACGCGGTAGCAGCGGGCAACAAAAGCTCACGAACGGCGCCGACAATCTCAGCGCGGCCGGAGCCGGCGCCAAACGGGCAGTTGATAATCTTGCCTTCGCCCTTCCCTGCCCCGGTTTCGTTTTTTGCGCCAGTACCGGGATACCAGGGCGATTGATGCGTGCTGAAGAACAATACCCGGCCGTCTTGGTAGAAAATGTCTTGCGTTCCATTGCCGTGATGAACATCCCAGTCGACAATGAGTACACGTTCCGCCGAATGTTTATGCATAGCGTAACGGGCGGCTACGGCAACATTATTGAAGAGACAAAACCCCATGCCTATGGTCTCGCTGGCGTGATGGCCCGGCGGACGCACCACGCAGAAAGCGTTCGGCACTTCACGGGCAAACACCGCGTCCACCGCCGACAGAGTGCATCCGGCCGCTAAACGAGCAGCGGCGGCACTTTCGGGGCAGATATCGGTATCGCCAGTGCTCAAGTGATGACGCTTTTCCGCCACTTCGCGATCGACCAACGCAATATAGGGTCGCGTATGAACCAGAGCCAGTTCATCGTCTGTGGCAAAGCGTGAAGGGAGCCTTACCAAATCATGCGTGAGACCGCTCCACTCAAGGCGGTTCATGACGGCGCTAAAGCGGGCGGCTTGTTCAGGATGTTCAGAGCCGATATCGTGCTTTTTGACGCGCGAATCGGCAACCAAACCGGTATGCACCATGCCGTCAATGTATCAATGAGTGGTTTTGATTTTGACTAACTGTTCGGCGGGAACCGGCTCAACAGTGAGAGTCTGCTTGCCGCGGAAGAAATCAAAATACGAGATTTGATGCACACAGGAAATGGTGCAGAACGGCGCGCAGGATTTTTGCGTAACGTATTCACGCTTGATATCCGCTACAGTGTATTGTTCCAGCGGCTTGGCGGGGAATCCGCGCTGTTGCGAACAGTAGTGCACCAAACCGTCTTCGCAGATGTAGAGATAGCGGGAACCAGCGCGGCAACGCCAATCGCTCGGCTGGCCATTGGCAATGGCTTCCTGGAAATAGTTGAGCCGCGAAAAGTGCTTCTTTTCGAATTCTTTCATTTCGAGAAAGACTTCGCGCTCGCGAGGGGCCAAGGGACGAAGCTGGCCGTCGCCATCGTGAATGATACCGACGGTGGAAGTGAAGCCCAATTCCATGGCGCGCCTGCCCACCACTAAGGCATCTTCCGGGTTATGAATGCCGCCGCCCAAAACCGAGTTGATGTTGACGTGAAATTCGGCGTGCTCGGCAAGAACTTGCAGTTTCTTATCGAGAACTTTGAGACTCTTCTTCGATACGTCGTCGGGCATAACGTTATCGATGCTGATCTGCAGATAGTCAAGGCCCGCGTCGTTCAGTTTGCGAATGCGGTCGGCGGTGAGCAGATAGCCATTGGTGATTAAGCCGGCAAGCGTCGCATTTTGGCGGATGCAGCTAATGATGGCGTCCAATTCGGGGTGCAGCAGAGGTTCGCCGCCGCTGAGGGTAATAACGCCTGTTTTGAGACCCCCCAGAAGCTCAATCCGATGAACCATCGTTTCAAGAGGAACGGGCTTCGAGAAATCGTCATACTCGTTGCAGTACGTGCAAGAGAGGTTGCAGCGGCGAATCGGGATGATGTGCGCCATGATGGGATGGTCGATGTTGACCGTTCCCTTGAACACCAGCTCCAATTCCCGCATTCTGCGGCTGAATTTGCTCGATTGCGCCATGCTACAACGATAGATTCACCCCTCATTAGAGCACACATAAGCGCACCAAGACGACTGCCTGCAAGTGAAGTGGGTTATTTGGGGGTCGAAGCAAGAAAATGCGCGGTTTGTGGGTTTTCGGCCAGGGGTAATTGGAAAGGCGTGAAGCGCCGGATGAATCGCTGCATGGACTGCTGCAACTCGCTCATTCCATAAGATCTGGCCTCACGGAGGGCGCGCAGGTTATCCCAGCCATCATGCTGGATGCGATAGCAGGCAATCACGGTGCCGGTACGATCCTTCCCGCGCATGCAATGAACGAAGATTTTGGCCGACTTCTCGTTCATGAGCATGGTCAGAATCGTCTGCATTTCGTCGCGTGTGGGGGCCTCTATGCGCGCAAGCGGAATGTGTTCGTAGCGCAGACCCAGTTTCTCGGCCAACTGCTTTTCGTGCTCACGTTCGGGCCCGTTCTCGCGCAGATCGACGATCATGCCAATGCCCAAATCCTTCAACTCGCGCACTGCATCATCCGACGGCGAGGCGCCACGGAACAGGGTGTCATTGACCTGGCCGAAATTGTGGACGTATTTCGGATGAATTTCCGCCGCACCGGCGCTGCAAACGCAGACCGATAGAGCCAGTAGACAGAGACTACTGCTGAGGTTTAGAAGGGGTAGGCGGCGGTGTTGTTGCCGGGGCATTGGGCGCTTCCTTGCCATAGGTAATCGTAGATTCAGACTTGAACTGCCACTTCTTGTAATGATCGTACTTCACTGTGATCTTAATGCGTTGTGAACTGTCGCGGAAATTCAGGGTATCGTCGGCATACGTATAGACGGGGAACCAGTATTTACCGTCAATTTGCTCGCGATAGGTCTCGAATTTGGGGAATTGCTGATCCTCATTCCTTTTCTGAAAGCCAATGCCTTTGCCGAATGTTTTGACAATCTGCAGATCCTGATCGTCCACCCAGATATCGCCATCGAAATAGCGCTTGCGGTCTTTGGTGAGTTCTTTCGGGGTCACGGTGAAGACGTAGCAGGAGATTTCGTCCACTTGTTCCCGCCGTTTGTAGGTTACGGTGTACTGGTCAACGGTATCGTTGGTAAACACGAAGGGCATGATGTTGCGAAAATCTTCTTCGTCTTCCTTCGTCATGATGATGTGTTCGAGGGATTGGACAGGCGAATAGGTCACGCGGGAAGTACGGCGGTCGCGATCGTCGAAGCTGACCTCTTCCACCAGTTCGTATGAGCCGCCAACCGGGGCGGTCTCCGACATCTTGATGCTCTGGCGATAGGTGTAGTTTTCACGCGCCTTCGCAAACTCCGTTTCTTTGTTGGTGAACTTCTTGATGATGTCCTGAATTTCGGCGGGCGACGGATCGGGCTTTTTGTCAACGGCCGCGAAGAGAGCAGTGGCGAAGACCGAAGCGGCGAAGAAATGGAAACAGCGGGTAATGAGCATTCCTCCCTCCATTCTGACGGATCTTGGACGAGGTGAGTTACCTCAGTGGTCGGAATCGAGCAGCGCTTTGGCGATGGTGACGCGCTGCATGTTGCTCGTGCCCTCGTAGATGCGGCCGATTTTCGCATCACGATAGAGCTTTTCTACTGGATAGTCTTTGGTGAAACCGACGCCTCCCAACACTTCGATAGCCTTGGAAGCGGCTTCTTCAGCGATAGTGGAACAAAAATACTTCGCCATGGCGGCTTGGGTGATGAAGGGCTGGCCGGCGTCGCGCAAACGGGCGGCATTGTAGACCATGAGCCGGGCCGCTTCGATTTGGGTAGCCATTTCGGCTAGTTCGAATTGGACGCCCTGGAAATCTCCAATGCGCTTGCCGAATTGCTTCCGTTCGCGGGCGTACTTTAAGGCGTGTTCGAAAGCGCCCTCGGCAAGGCCGAGCATTTGCGCGGCGATACCGATGCGGCCTTCGTTCAAAGTTTCGATGGCGATTTTGTAGCCCTTACCGATCTCACCCATCACGTTGGCGCGCGGGACGGCCACGTCATCTAAAATCAATTCACACGTAGACGAGGCACGAATGCCGAGTTTGTCTTCTTTCTTGCCGATGCTGAAACCGGGCATGCCGCGTTCGACCACAAAGCAGGTGATGCCTTTGTAGCCAAGCGCCGGATCGATGGTGGCAAAGATGAGAAAGATATCGGCTTCGGCGGCGTTGGTGATCCAGAGTTTGCGGCCGGAAAGGAGGAAGCCGTCGGGGTCTTGTTTGGCGCGAGTGGTAAGGGCAAACGCGTCGGAACCGGAAGCGGCTTCGGAGAGCGCATACGCGCCGACGCTCTTGGTAGCCAGCCGGGAGAGATAGTTCTTTTTCTGTTCGGGAGTGGCCCAAGCTTCGATGGCGTTGCTGACGAGCGTGTTTTGGACGTCAACGATGACGGAGGCGGCGGGATCGACTTTGGCAAGTTCTTCGATGGCGAGGACCGATTGGAAGAAAGATCCGCCTTGGCCGCCGTATTCTTCTTTGATATCGATGCCCATTAGACCGAGTTCGAACATTTCGCGGAGAAGATCTTTGCGGAAATGGGCTTCCTCATCCATGGCGCGAACGTGCGGCGCGAGGCGTTCTTTGGCAAATTGGCGGACAGAAGATTGGAATAGGCGCTCTTCTTCGTGGAGGATGGTCAGGGGGGCAATGGACAGAGATTCGATGGCGGGCGGTGTCACAAGAAAATGATAACGTCGGCGCCGAGCCTTCCAACCCGAGCCCTTAGATATACGTTTGCTATTGTATATCTATATGACGGTCTCAAAATGGGGCAACAGCTTGGCAATTCGTCTGCCCGCCAAGGTTGTAAAGGCTTTGGAGCTAAACGAAGGCGATGAAATTGAAGTTCGTGTGGCAGGAACCCGCGAATTCACGATTGCGCGGGATCGGAGTCGAGAGAAGGCTCTAGAAACGATCCGGCGGCTGGCGAGGCCCTTGCCTCCCGGCTTTAAGTTTGATCGTGAAGAAGTGAATGAGCGCTAGACCTTTTTTCGACACCAACATTCTGATATACGCGTTCACCGAAGACGATCCGCGCGGTGACGCCGCCCGGAACTTAATTGCCGAAGGTGGGACGATTAGCGTCCAGGTCTTGAATGAGCTTACCTCTGTGTTAAGGGTCAAATTCAAGTTGAATTGGAAGGAGGTAACGGAAGCTTTAACTGCGGTAAGGGATCTCTGCCCGCTGGTAGCGGCGCTCACCTTACACATTCACGAAAACGCGTTGAGAATCGCTCAGCGGTACGGTTACCGCATCTACGACTGTTCCATCATTGCGGCGGCGCTAGACGCCAACAGCAAGGTGTTGTTCAGCGAGGACATGACTGATGGTCAAGTGATTGACGATAGTCTACTCATCACCAATCCTTTTCGCCGCAGCAAATAGCGAACTACCAAGCGTCGCGGTTACTGATCGTCACCCGGTAGTACGGCTTATCTTTTTCGGCGGGGTCCATCGTAAACTCTTCGTTGGTTTTGGCCGGATCATAGCCGCGCCACAGCCAGGTCAGCGATTCCGGCAAATCAATCGCAGCTTGGGCCGAATCATGAGTAGCAACACCGAAGCGGAAGTGATAATCGTATTCCCGCATCTTCAACGAATTGGCAAGCTGAATGTTTTGCAGCGGCCAGGAGCCGTGGTTGTTTTCCAGATCGTCGGCGCCGTCGCTCATCCAAACGCGTATGTTGCGCTTGGGTAGTTTGCGCACCATAAAGGGATAGAGATTGCCACCATCCAGCTTGTCTTCGGGATGCCATTGAATGGAGGTATAGCTTCCGATCGTCGAATGAACACGCGCGAATTTGTCGGGCATGAACCAAGCAGAATTCAGAGAACAAATTCCGCCGGACGATTCGCCGGCGATGCCGCGGCTGTAGCCGTCTTGCCGCAGTTTGTAAACTTTCTCGACTTCGGGCAGAACCTCTTCCAGAAGAAAGCGGTCGTAGCGATCGCTCACCGTGTCGTATTCAATCGAGCGCATCGCTTTGCCATCGGGAGCGAAGCCGGGCGCGATCAAGACATGCACCATGGGCGGAATGAGTTTCTGCGCGACCAGATTCTCAGTTACCGTAAACAGGCGAAGCTTGGCCAAGTCGCCGTTGATAATAGTTTGGCCGTCTTGCCACACCATCAACGGGGCAGGATTGTTTGGATCTACACCGGGCGAAGCGTAATACCAGAAATCGGCTTTCATGCCATCGTAAATTTTGCTGACGATGGTTTGCTTCTCACTCAATTTGCCTTTCGGCACGCCGGGCAGAGGATAGGAATCGGGATTGTAGCCGGAAAGATCAGAGCGGTTCCCAATCGGTTTGCCATCGGCCCAGTATTGATAAGCGTGCGTGACGCCGACCCGCATTTTTTCAAGCCGCATCCACAGATTCGAGCCCGCGATCTTCTGCATAACGAGGGGCGGCTGCATATCGATGGAGACGGCGGCTGAACTAACACTCACCGGCTCGTTCTTCGGACCGACACTCAGATCGGACACAAACAGAAAATCCTGTCCCCACACGGCGGTGCCGCCGTGAGGCGAAAGTGTTTTGACCACGAGATCGGCCAAACCCGGCGCTGCGGGGCCCTGACGGGCAGTGTCGATCAACCGTTCAAGCGGATGCGTCTGGGCGCAAAGGCAGACTGCGGTAGCAAAAAAAAGCGCGAGCTTGGTCATTTACGAAGAAACGTCAGGCAGATAATTCAGCCGGCCTTGACTATCGCCCAGTTTGTCGGTAGGCACGCCAGCGACATCCAACATGCTGAGATACAGATTCGCCACTGGGATGCTTTCCGCAAGCTTGACGTGGCGTCCGGTTTTGAAAGAGCCACTGCAGCCGGCGAACAGAACGGGCAGATCGTCATGATTGTGGCGGTTACCGTCACTGATGCCGCTGCCGTAAACGATCATGGTGTGATCGAGCAGCGAGCCATCGCCATCGGGCGTTGAGTTCATCTTTTGCAGGAACTTTGAAAACTGTTCCATATGGTGCCGATTGATGAGCGCGATTTTATCCATCAGCGCAGGATCGTTGCGATGGTGAGAAATGCCGTGGTGGCCTTCGGGCACGCCAATTTCGCGATAGGAGCGATTGCTCCCTTCGCGCGCCATCATAAACGTGGAAACACGCGTAATGTCGGACTGCAGAGCGATGGTCATCAAATTGAACATTAATTGCGCGTGCTCAGCGAACTCGAGCGGAATGCCTTCGGGCTTCGGCATATTGGGAACAGCGACTATGTGCTCTTGCGCTTGCTTTTCGCCCACTTGCACCTGGCGCTCCACTTCGCGCACGGAAGTAAGATATTCATCGAGTTTGCGGCGATCGGTAGGGCCGAGATCGCGCTGCAACTTCTTCGTATCCTCCGAGACAAGATCGAGAATGCTTTGATCCATGCGGGCATTACGCGCTCGCGCCGCCGGATCGGCCGCATCTTCTTCACTACCGAAAAGACGCTCGAACACCGCGCGCGGATTGACTTCGGGCGGATTCGGAACCGTGGGACTGCGCCAGGAAATGCTGTTCACATAAGCGCAGGCGTAACCCGAATCGCAATTGCCGGCAAGATGGCCATCTTCGCAACCGAGTTCGAGCGAAGCGAGTCGAGTGGTGGTGCCGATTTTTTGCGCGGCAACTTGATCGACCGACACGCCGACGGAAATATCAGAGCCCGCCGTTTTGCGCGGATGAACGCCGGTGAGGAAACTGGCAGCAGCGCGCGCATGGTCGCCGGGGCCATCGCCCAAAGCTTCGGCATTGTGATCTTTCAAGCCGCTGAAGAGGAGCAGTTGATCGCGTACCGGGGCGAGCGGCGAGAGAATTTTCGGAAGATCAAACGCGGCGCCCACCGTGCTCGGACGCCAGTTGCGCATGTCGATCCCGTTCGGCACATAGACGAACACCATTCGATTAGGCGCAACCCGTTTGGCGGTCTTCGCCGCGGAACTCAAAGCCGGGAACATGGCATCGAGCGCGGGCAGAGCCATTGTGGCGCCGAATCCGCGCAACAAACTGCGGCGGGAAAGATGCTTTCGCGTAATGATCATTCTGTGCTGCCTCCGTCGGCGCGCCCCAAGCGAAAGGGAGCGCTATCGACAATTCCATTGACTAAAGTCGAAAACCGGTAGCCGTTTGCCGCCAAACTCGAGACGATTTTTCGGGTGGCAGCTTTATCATATCCCTCTAAACCGCGGCCGAGGGCGTAAATCATCATTTTCTCTGTAAGACAATCGGCAAATTGACCGCGGTTCGAAGCGAGGATCGTTTTGAGTTCGGCTGCTCCCGTGAATGATTTGCCGTTGGGAAGCACGCCGCTTGAATCGATGGGTTGCGACGCGTCTTCGGTCCGCCAGTGGCCAACGGCATCGTAGTTTTCAAGCGCAAAGCCGAGCGGATCCATTCGCATATGGCACGCAGCGCAAGTGGGATTAGCGCGATGGCGCTCCATTTGTTGGCGCATGGTGCCGCGCAACGGGCCGCCTTTTTCATCCAGCGAACCGACACCCGGCGGGGGTGGAGGAGGAGGCGTATTTAGAACGTTTTCCATGATCCACTTGCCACGGAGAACCGGCGATGTGCGGGTTGGATAGGAAGTAATGGCGAGGACGCTCGCTTGGGTCAACACTCCGCTGCGCTGAGTGCCGTCGAGTTCAACGCGGCGGAATTCATCGCCAGTCACACCTGGAATGCCATAAAATTTGGCCAGCCTCCCGTTGAGGAACGTATATTTCGCATCCAGGAAATCCAGAATGCTCGTATCTTCGTGAACGACGTTGGCGAAGAACATGCGCGTCTCGGTGTACATAGCGCGGCGCAGCTGGTTGTCGAATTCGGGAAACTGCACCGGATCGGGGTGAATGCTATCCAGATTGCGCAGTTCGAGCCACTGCCCGGCAAAGTTATCAATCAGCGCTGCCGATTTTGGATCAAGCAGCATGCGGCGCACTTGCGCGTGAAGCGCGTCCGGTTGGGCTAATTTATGTTCGCCCGCGGCCTGCAACAACTCTTCGTCAGGCATACTGCTCCACAAGAAATAGGAGAGGCGGGAGGCGAGTTCGTAGTCGTCGATGGGATGAACGTCAGCCGGATCGCGCAGGTCGGGATCATGCTCCAAACGGAACAGGAATTGCGGTGAGACCAGAATTGCTTCTACGCCCAAGCGCGCAGATTGCTCCTTATTTAAACCGCTTTTTTCACCCATGTTTACAAGCTTCATCAGTTTTGCGACTTCGGCCGATGTAGCCGGACGGCGGTACGCCAAGTTAGCAAGTTGAGTGAGATCTGTGCGGATGCACTGGTTGTTGTGCTCGCCGAGCGCATGTCCGCAGCGGAATACGCGGTGATAACTTTCAGGCAGAGGCGCAGGCAACCCGTTGAAGGGGCCCTTGATTTCGAGCGCGTCCAGGTACGCCGGTCCGTTACCCAAAGCATGTTGGAGCCGGATCTGCTTTTCATCTTCGGGGTGTTTGGCTACTTGCTTCAGAATGGCGGCTTCGTCATCGGCGGCCAGTTGTTGAGCCACTTTGGTTTCCGCGTCGGTAGGATCGCGATGAGTGATTTCCGCTTCGAACGCATGTTCGCCCGCAGGCACGCGGAGACGAAGTTCAAAACTGCGCGGCTTATCTTTTTCGATCAGCACATCGTCGGCTTTGATCTCCTTGCCGTCGAGCAAAAGACGAATGCGCAACGAATCTTGTTTACCGCTCACGGCAGCGCGAAGATCGTAATCGCCTTCGGCCGGCAATTCGAAAGAATGCCGCAATTCGGGTCGCGCTTCATTCACCAGATGTTCGGGTGAATAGCGCAGGCGCGTCGGTTTGGGAACGGTCAGAGCGAGCGGAATGGCTTCGGTGGCGATTTTCTTCGCGGCCGCCAAATACTTTTCCATCAGAATAGGCGACACCGAAAGCGTGTCGCCGATATTGTCGAAGCCAAAGCCGGAATCATCGGCGGGAAAATCGGCGGCGGGTTTAAATTTGACGGCTAGAAGATCGCGAACCGTGTTGTTGTATTCAACACGATTCAAACGATGCGCGGTGAGATGGCCGGGATCGGCGGGCGTGGTGCGGTCAGCTTCGGCGAATTGAGCATCGATCCAATCGGTGACAGCCGTAATGTCAGAGGCCGGCGGTTTGGGCATGCCTTTCGGTGGCATTTCACCTGCGCGCAAGCGCATGACGACTTTTTCCCAAATGATGCGATCATGCAGCATCGAAGCGGTATCACGATATTTGGTGAGAACTAAGCCCCCGGTCTTGGCTTGTTCGTTGTGGCAAACGGCGCAATTCTTCTGGACGAAAGGAACCACTGTTTGCGCAAACTGATCTACAGGCGCAGTCTGAGCGGCCGCTGCCGGCAGCGGAGACAACAGTAGCGCTAAAGACCAAAACCGATTTAAGTGTGCAAATCCGATAGCTTTGAGACGTTTCACTGCAGGAAAGATGTTACGGGTGCCCGTATCCATGACAGCACAAAATCATGCCGGTTGCCACAGCTCAACGCGGTTTCCATCGGGGTCGGTAAACCACCCGAAGCGTCCGTAGCCCTCATAAGTATCGCGTTTGGGGTCCACTTTAACTCCGGCGGCTGTTAAATTTTCGAGTACGGCATCCAAGTCGTCGACTTGGAAGTTAAGCATTGCGGGTTGCGACGTTGGAAAATACTCCGAATCGCTTTTGAAGAACGAGACTGCGAGGGATGCCCGCTGGGTCTCAGCCGGGAAGACGAAGCAGCCCTTGGCCTGCGAAATTCCAAGATGCTGCTCATACCAGGCATAGAGAGCCTTCGGATCTTTACTCCTTACAAACACTCCGCCCAAACCTGTGACTTTGGCCATTTGGCAAGTCTAACGCAAATTAGCGCCGCGAAACGTTTTCGCGCCAAGTCTGCAAGAAACTGCGGACGGCATTGTGCTTCGGGCGGCGAATGGCGAATACCAGCAAACCCGCCGCGGTCCACCCAAAGAAGACCCAGGTGATATAGCGCCTAACCTCATTTCCGAAAAAAGCGGGCAAGACAAACTGAATGGCGAAGAGCACGAACATGGCGATGGCTTCCAGAAAGCTGAAGCGCATGTTGAGCAAAAACAGCATGGAGACAAAGCTTTGGCCTACGGTAAGCAGCAGTTCGGTCTGTTGCCCGGGATCGAGGGCAAAACCCGACGGAGTGCCGCGACTTATGGAAAACACAATCGGCAGCAGGGCAACGAGCAGTGTCCATTGGTTGATGTTGCTCGACGCAATGTTCATCAGCGCGACGCCGGCGTTCTCTTGCTGGCGAGCGAAATAGAAAGTGGAGAGAAGTTCGGGAAACTCGGAAATGATGGGAGCAAGCCACTGGATCATCAGAAAAGCAGGCAGGCTGATTGCGGTCGCCAATGCGATCAGACTGCCGAGAAATGGCTCCGCCGTTAAGTAGATCAGCAGGCCGCCCGCGAGGAAGCACGCGGCGATGCCGGCAATGCGGAGATGGCGCGGCGCTTTCACAATGGCTCGCGGAATAGCTTCAAGAGCGTCTACGCCCTCTTGCTCTTCCGGCGGAAGTCTTAGAAGCAGGGCCAGATATAAGCCGTACATGCCAATCAGGGGGAAGGCATCAAAAAAATGCAGCGAGGCCTTCCACCAGATAAACAGCCCATATAAGAGCGGGAAGAAGAGGCCGATGACTTCTACGCTGTGATGCGCATCGAGTTTGATTTCACGCAGCGGCGTGCCTGTGCGGCGGCGATGAACAACCGACGCCGTCAGGTAGATCAGCGGCCAAGCAAGACCTGTCAACAAGCGAAGCGCGCCGGTAAGATTGGCAAGCAAATACGCCGTTTGTTGTTTCCAGGCAATGATCGCTTCCACAGCAAACTCGGGTAATGTTTGCATGAGGGCGAGGATGGCGAGCGCAAAGCCCTGCCCCACGAAGAACTGGGCGGCTTCCGCGCCCCAAGTCAGCAGGAGTGAGGCGGCAAGAATGCATGGCGTTGTCCACAGAGCAGACCACGGGCCGGTTTGGGAAAGCGGCACTGCGGCAAACAGCAGCGCCAACCCAGCACAGCAGTTGAACTGCCGCTGGCGCGCGCTCAGCTTAGGCAAATGTAACTCCGCCTTCGCTCCTGGTAATCATCGAATGCTTTTGGAACGCTGGCGATTTCAGCGGAAAGTCGGTGCGGTAATGGCCGCCGCGGCTTTCTTCGCGCGCCAAGGCGGCTTGGGCAATGAGCAGCGCCACTTGATGAATGCTGCGCAGTTCGAAACTGGCGCGGCTGGGCGAAGTTTGCGGACCTTGAAAACTGGCCTCCAGCCGCTTGTTGGCTGCATCAAGTTCAGGGCCATTGCGCAAAACGCCGCAAGAATTCCAGGCAATCGCGCGCAGATCGCGCTCACTCATTGCAGGGAACACGGGTTTCGGAAGCGCGGCGTGCTCCACCCGCAAATCGGATACGTCGCGCATGGCTTCACCGGCGCGGGCTCCGAAAACAACGCCTTCCAAAAGCGAATTGCTGGCCAAACGATTGGCGCCGTGCACTCCGGTGCAAGCCACTTCGCCGGCAGCGTAGAGCCGGGGAATACTGGTGAGACCTCGCAAATCTGTTTTAACGCCGCCCATGGCGTAATGCGCTGCCGGGCGCACGGGCGCTTCGGTGGTTTCTATATCGATACCGAAATTGCGGCAGGTCTCATAGATGCGAGGGAATCGTTCTTTAACGAAGCCACGCGGTAAATGCGTCATATCCAGGAAGACACTGGAATCTCCGGTGGCGCGCAATTCCATGAAGATGGAGCGCGATACGACATCGCGGGGCGCCAGTTCTTTCAATGGATGGTAGCGTTGCATGAAGCGCTCGCCGGCGGCGTTGCGCAGGTAAGCGCCTTCGCCGCGCAAAGCCTCACTCAATAGAAAGCGCGGTGCGGATTCAACATACAAAGCGGTGGGATGGAATTGGACGAACTCAATGTCTGAGATAACGGCCCCCGCGCGATAGGCGCAAGCGACGCCGTCGCCGGTAGCCACGTCCGGATTAGTGGTGTTCTCAAAGACGCGGCCCAGACCACCAGTGGCCAGCAATGTCGCGCGCGCTTCTACCAGAACGGTCGAATGCGTCATTTCATCAAAGGCCCAAACCCCGGTCACTTCGCCGTCGTCGACCAGCAAATCGGTAACCGCGGCGAAACTCTGAAACGCAACGTTTTCAAGAGAGCGGGCTTGCTGGCGCAGAGTGCGGACAATCTCGCTACCCGTCGAATCGCCGTGGGCATGCAGCACACGGTTTCGGCTGTGTGCGCCTTCGCGCGCGAAAAGCAACTGTGATCCTTCGCGGTCGAAAGCGGTTCCCCACTCAATCAGTTTTTCGATAGCGGCGGGCGCTTCTTCCACCAACGTTCGCACTGCGTTCGGATCGCACAGTCCGTCGCCGGCCACTAAAGTGTCTTGTTCGTGAAGTTCGACTTCATCATCGTCACTCAGGGCGGCGGCTATCCCGCCTTGCGCGTATTCCGATGAAGATTCGCGGAGACTGTCCTTTGCGATAACCAGCACGCGTCCAGCAGAGGCAAGTTCAATAGCGGCCCGCAAACCGGCAACCCCTGCCCCCACAACGACAAAATCCGTTTTGATGCGCTGAAATGGGGCGTTGATATCCACATGGTACAACGGGTTGAAATGCCTATCTTTGCGGTAAAGTTGCCGCAACACACATATCAAAACGTAGTAGAACGGGGTGTATTACGGAGGACATCCGAGTTTATTCCCGCGAAAACCGGCAAGATTTTTGTAGTGACGACGGAAGATGTTTGGCGGCTTCACGGCGAAAAGCTGAAAAGTTCGTTCGCCGGCAAAACTCCGGAGATCTTGCTCTTTCCTGGCGGCGAAGCCAACAAACGTCTGACTTCAGTAGAGAGTTTGGCCGAACAGATGATGGACCGCGGCGGCGATCGAACCAGCCTGGTGATCGGATTTGGCGGAGGGATTGTCACAGATGTCGCGGGATTCTTAGCGGCGATTTTCATGCGCGGCGTGCCGGTATTGCAAATTCCCACCACGCTGCTGGCGCAAGTGGATGCGGGAACGGGTGGAAAGACGGGCGTGAACCTGGTAAGCGGGAAGAACCTGATTGGGAGCTTTCACCAGCCGGTTGCGGTGCTTATCGATCCCGATGCGTTGACCACTTTGCCGCCGCGCGAATACAAGGCCGGCCTGTTCGAAGTGATCAAGTGCGGCGTCATTCGCGACCGAGCTTTGTTTGATCTGCTGGAACATCAACGCGACCAGGTGTTGGCCTTGCGGCCCGACGTGACCGACGAACTGATTGCGGCGGCCGTGAAAATCAAGGCAGAAGTGGTAACGGCGGATGAACGCGAAGGCGATCTGCGGCGAATATTGAATTTCGGCCATACCATTGGCCATGCCATTGAAGCGGAAACGGCCTACGTGCGGCTGCTGCATGGCGAAGCCATTGCCTGGGGTATGCTCGCGGCCACCCGGTTGGCGGAAATGGTGGGAGTATTAAAAGGAACCGAAGCGGATCGAATTGTGCGAACGATTGTTTCTTACGGACCGCTGCCTTCTGTCAACGATTTGCATCCCGACAGGCTTTTAGCGCGCCTTTCTCAAGACAAAAAGACCATGCAGGGGAAAGTCCACTTCGTTCTGCCCACTTCCATTGGCACGGTGAAAGTAATGTCGGGAATTGACCCGAACCTCGTACGCCAAGCGGCGGCAGAGGCGTTGCGGAAAAAAGCGTGATGCTCGCAGCCGGCACCCAGCCGCCCGGAGCGTCCGGCGAAAAACAAGCGGCGCAATGGGTAAGGCAGACGTTCCAAGACATCGCACCTCGCTATGACTTGTTGAATCACCTGCTTTCGTTCAATATTGATCGCGGTTGGCGCAAAGCGCTGGCTAAGCGGGTAACGCCTGCGCTGACTCGCCCTGAGGCGCGCGTGTTGGATTTGTGCTGCGGCACGGGCGATGTACTGCTGGATCTACAATCAATTGCTTCAGCGACTCTCTTAGGCGCCGATTTTTGTCATCCTATGCTCGTCATCGCAGCTCAGAAGTTTGGGAAGCTGGCACAGGCGCCGTCTCTGTTTGAGGCGGATGCTTTGGAGCTGCCGATAGCAACGGGATCGCTGGATGCAATCACCATCGCGTTCGGGTTTAGAAATCTTGTCAATTACCGCGATGGGTTGGCTGAGTTTCAACGCGTCTTGAAACCGGGGGGAATTCTCGCCATTCTGGAGTTTTCGCATCCGCGCGGATTTCTGCTGCGACACGCGTACCACTGGTATTCCATGAAGATTTTGCCCTTCGTGGGCTCTTTGTTTTCCGGTTCTAAGTCGGCTTATTCGTATCTTCCGGTCTCGGTCGCGAAGTTCCCCAAAGCCGACGAATTACGTTCGATGTTTGAAGAGCAAGGTTTTGCGAATGCCCGCTTTGAGTTATTGACGGGCGGTATTGCGGCGCTGCACAGCGGCGAAAAACGCGGGTGACCTACTGGCCCTTCAGGCGGTTGATGTCATCGCGCAGTCTCAGATTTCGCACCAGGCGCAGCAGATAGTTCGGATGCAAATTCAGGATTTTGGCTGCCCCGCGATAATCACCCTTCGCCTGCCTGTACGCATCCAAAATGGCCTCGCGTTTCGCGCCCACAATGGAGTCTTCGTATTTGGACGTGGGGTTTTGCGGCGCCGAAGATAAAAGCGCATCGGGCAAATCTTCCGGCAGAACCCAATCGGTATCGCCCAGAACGACGGCGCGTTCCATGGCGTTTTCGAGTTCGCGAACATTTCCCGGCCAGCCGTAATTAATAATCATTTCATGCGCTTCGGGCGATAAGCCTTTCACGTGCCGCTTGGATTTCTCCGCCGAGCGCTGCAGGAAAAAGTTGGCCAACTGCGGGATATCGTCTTTGCGCTCGCGCAGGGGCGGAGAATCGAGCGCCACCACGTTTAGCCGGTGAAAAAGGTCTTCGCGAAAATGGCCTTCTTCCACGTCATGCCCCAAATCGCGATTGGTGGCGGCGATGACGCGAATATCGAGCGGTCGCGACTGCGTTCCGCCAACCCGAAAGAACTCGCGCTGTTGCAGAACGCGCAAAAACTTTGCTTGAAAACCCTGCGCCAGTTCGCCCACTTCGTCCAGGAATATGGTGCCACCTTGCGCGAGTTCGAAAAGCCCGGGCTTCATGGCAATCGCGCCGGTAAAGGCGCCCTTTTCGTGGCCGAACAATTCGCTCTCAAACAGGCTTTCCGTTAAGGCGGCGCAATTGACGGCAATAAAAGGCCGGTCGCGCCTGCCGCTCTTTTCGTGCAGAGCGCGGGCGATGAGTTCTTTGCCGGTTCCACTTTCGCCGGTGATCAAGACGGTTGTGTCGTGCGGGGCAACGCGTTCCACTCGCTCGAGCAAACGACGCAGCAGCGGGCTTTGGCCAACAATACCGGTCTTGGGCGCGATTTGCTGCTGCAGGAACTTGTTTTCCGCCCGCAAGATTTCAACTTCGCGGTTGGCTTCAAATCCGACCGACGCGAGCGCGGAGACGGCGGTCAACGTTTCCAGGTGAGCTGTCAAATGCGGACGCTCCCGCTGTTGCACTTGCACGATTAACGCACCGAACAAGCCCCCGGAAAGATAAAGCGGGACCGCCACCAGAGCCGCGTCAACATCTTCGAAGGCGCCTTCCTCGCAGACATGTTCAATCGCGGCCACCACATTGGGGTGTATGGCGGGGAATTCGCGCTCGTACCGCTCGGTCAATTCGGCGGAACTGGAGCCAATCAGCAGAATACCGTCGGCATTGGGAATCAGATCGCTAATCAAACGCAAAATCTGCGTCTGCAAGACGTGTTTATCGCCTTCGCTTGAAGCTAAAGCGCGAAACAGAAATAGAAGCGAGCAAGCCGCAAGCAAAGCCGGCTTGGCGTCGGCGCTCGCCGTTGCGTTTACAGATTCGGCAATGTTCTCGCCTGAGCGGAACATCACGATCGTCTTGCCGACTCCGATCTGATCTTTCTCTTCCAGCCAGCGTTCAGCCGAACGCATCCCGTTGACATATGTACCGCTGGAGCTTTTCAAATCCGTAACCAAAAAGCGATCGCCTTGCCGGCGGATCTGGCAATGACGCCAACCCACTTCGGCGTCTGAGAGCACCAGATTGGAGTTAGGCGCGCGGCCGATAACAAACTCGCTTTGGCCCAGCGGATAACGCGTACCGGCTTGCGGACCATTCACGATGATCAATTCCGGTGTCGTAACGCTGGGCGCGAGTGTAGCGGTTTGCGATGTCACAGAGAGTGCAATGTTACCAGTTCAGTGTCGGGTCTGTCGAGTTCGTCGCTGTTGGCGTCCAGATCCAAAAAACGAGTATCCAGAAGACGCGACGTTTCTACGTTACCCATAGCGGAAAGTAACGTTTCTTTTAAGAAAGGATGGTCCTTCTCTATTTCAGAAAACATATCACGAAGCGAGCGCCGCACGGTCCCGGTCTTTTGCGAACAGCCACAGGGGATCACGGGCGCACCTAAGCTAGACGCAAATTCGCGCGTAAGGTTTTCATTTACATAAACAAGAGGCCGAATCAGCCGAAATTCGTGCTTCCGCGACCACGCCACCGGCGGCAGAGCGCTAATCCGCCCTGTGAACATGGCATTGCGAAAAAAGGCCTCACAGAAATCGTCGGCGGTATGACCAAAAGCAACGACATTCGCGCCCATACTGCGCGCCACTTCATAAACCGCCCGGCGCCGAAAGCGGCTGCAGACGTCACAGCCATGGTCAGGCTGCTTGTCCAGCAACTTGAGCGACGGCCCGTCTTGCACGTACGTCCAATCCACTCCGCGAGCCTTTAGAAACTCGCCGACCGGATGAATCGGCGCCAGAAATTTGCCTTGTTCAATGGTGAACGCGCGGACGCTGAACTGGATAGGCGCGCGCTTCTGCAACATTAATAGCGCCTCTAACAAGGTCAGCGAATCCTTTCCGCCGGAAATACCCACGGCCACCCGGTCGCCTTCTCGGATCATCTTAAAGCGGCCGATGGCGTCGCCGACTTTGCGCAAGATTATTTTTTCGATATCCACTCTTATTAATCAGAATACGCGAAAAGTGAATTTTCGTTAACTTTGCGGCTGCTGCCGCGTCTAGAGGAATGGTGAAGCCAGGGATTTTGAGGGTTTGGCGCTCATTGCGGCCGGCAACGGAAGCGCATCGTGGCGCTTTATGGGCCGCGATGGCCGCAGGCTTCGCTGCGTCTATGATCGGCGGCTTCAACTTGAAGTCTGGGTTTGGGCTGTGGGTTGATCTGCCTGCTGCGTTCCTGGCCGCCTCGATCGGATTGCCGCTCATCACTCTTCTCGTTGTCCTGGCTTTAACTCTGGTGCGAAAAATTCCACGCTTGGGCGCCGGCGTCGCGGTCGCAGTAGTAGTGTTATTGGCGCTGCCGTGGCTGAATTCGTGGGGCTACCTGTTCGGGTCGGTAATTCTTTTGGTCGAGTGCACACTGGGAGCAAGTTTGGCCACAGTCTTCGTGGGAGGGCTACGCTATGCGGCTTTAGGCAAGCGAACCGTGGCTGCGGGAGCCGGCGGCGCAGCTTTGTTCGCCAACGTTTGGCTGGTTCTGTTTCTGCATAGCGATGGCATCAATCAGCCGCGCTTGCGTGCACCGGAAGAGAACGGTCCGCCGGCTGTTTTGGCGGCTTCGGATCCGTCATTGAAAGGCGAATACAAGATCGCAACGCTGGTTTACGGACATGGCGACGACGTGCGGCGCACCGAATATGGAAAGAGCGTCGCCATCCGAACGCAGACCGTAAATGCGACGCCGTTCTTTCCCGAGTTCGGCGGGTGGCGTGCGAAACTGCGCAAGGTCTATTGGGGTTTTGGTATGGATGCCCTCCCGCTCAACGCGCGGGTCTGGTATCCGGTGGGAACGGGACCCTTCCCGCTGGTGCTCATGGTGCATGGCAATCATGAGATGAGCGAGTTCTCAGACTCTGGCTATGGATATCTGGGTGAACTATTAGCGAGCCGCGGGTTCATCTTCGTCTCGATTGATGAGAATTTCTTGAATAGCGGTTTGTTTCACGAGCCGCCAGACGAAAAGCCGGCGCGCGCGTGGCTGATGCTCGAACACTTGAAGCTGTGGGAACAGTGGAATGCCGCCCAGGGGAATCCCTTTTACGGCAAAATCGACACAGCCAACGTCGCGCTCATGGGGCATTCACGGGGCGGAGCGGCTGCTCTTAGGGCAGCTCTTTACGACAGGCTCGAGTACGATCCGCAAGATGCATCAATTCGATTCCAGTATGGATATCCGATCAAAGCGGTTGTTGCCATCGCTCCTGCGGGCGAAGCGGAAACCATCACCGATGTCAACTACCTCACGATTCAAGGCGCCCAGGATGCGGATGTCTCCACGTTTCAAGGCAGCGAGCAGTGGGATCGCGTGCATCTGACCGGCAGAACCGATTACTTCAAATCGGAGCTCTATATTTACGGAGCGAATCACGGACAGTTCAATACGGTTTGGGGCAGGCATGACTCACCGGGGCCGAAGAGTTGGTTTCTCAACATGCGCCCATTGTTGAGCGGCGAAGAGCAGCGCAAGATTGCGGAAGTCTACATTGCCGGGTTTTTGGAAGCCACGTTGCGCGGGCGTGACGAATACCGGCAAATGTTCCGCGATTACCGGACGGCCAGAAACTGGTTGCCCGGCACTGTATATTTGAACCGTTATTCAGATAGTTCGAACCGAATGATCGCGGATTTTAGCGAGGATTCAGATCTCACCACCACTACCCTGCCCGGCGGAAAGATTGCAGGCAAAAATTTGACCGAATGGCATGAAGATCTCATCCCATTTCGCGATGGAGATCGCGGTTATAACGGAGTCTTTCTAGGCTGGAACAGCAATGCGGCGCGGTATTCAGTGACGTTACCGAACAGTGGCCTGACGGATGCGAATTCGGTTCTTTCGTTTTCGATTGCCGTGACGGACGATGACGCGGAAAACGAAACCACCGATTTTAGCGTTCTTTTCGAAGATGATCGGGGCGGTTCGGCGCAGGTCCCCGTGAGCCGTTACCGAACTCTGCGCGCGCCGATTCCCATTCGCCTCACCAAAATTGCCTATCTGGATCATCTGCTCTACAAAGAGCCGAGCGAGCCGGTTTTTCAAACGGTCGAGATCCCGCTCAAGGATTTCACTGCGTTGGATGTGCGGCGGCTTAAGAAGATCGAGTTGTTGTTCGACCGCACACCGGCAAGCGAAGTATTGATCAGTCAAATGGGCTTAATGCGAGAATAGAATCTGGAAGTTGCTTCCGCTTTCGGCACGCCGTTTGTAGTATCCTTGGCCGCGCGAATCTGGCGGCGCACACCTGACCTGTTGTGAATAAGAACATTCAACTGCGCTTCGGCATTGGTTTTGACGATCTGTATCAGCGCGATGGTTTAGTCAAGCTAGACGGCGTTTTCCTGGACTACCTGAAGGAACATGCACCGGCACTGGTAGACCGATTGGCGACGGCGCGGCAAAATCCGCCGCCTGCGCACGACAAAGCCGGTTCGACGCTGATTGTGGAACTTGCGCCGCACGTCGAAGATTTCGTCGGTGAATTGTTCTCGATCGACGCTGAACTCAGCAACCTGCGCAACCGGCACACGCGACTCGCGCCGATTTACGCGGTGAAGCGCAAGTTCGTGCAGCGCAAGGCATTGACCGGCTTTACCGAAGAAACCGCCAGCGCCATTGATGGCGACGCAGTGGCAGCAAAGCTTGAAGCGCTGCTGATGGAACCGCTGACCGAATTAAGCTTTGCGATCAAGGTCGAACAGTGGCTGGCAGCCGAAGCCGAACACCCGATCCAGTTGCAATTAGCCACGCAGTACACGGCGTGGGCCACACTCGCGCCCGAAGGAAAAGCGAAGCACAAGCACGGCGTGCTGTTTAAGACCGCTCATAAAATCGACCCGTATCATCTGGTTCCAGTAGAGACCTCCGAAGCGAATGGTTTGGTGCGCCTTGAATTCGGACCCGGCCGCTGGCGGCATCGTGAAGGGTTTGAGCTGACGGATGTGGGAACGGATTTGACGGGCGCGCTCGATCAATCCCATTACTGCATCAAGTGCCACAACCAAGCAAAAGACAGTTGCTCTACCGGCTTGAAAGAAAAGACGGGCGAGTACAAAGCCAGTGTGTTCGGAGTGAAGCTGGCAGGCTGCCCGCTGGATGAGAAGATCTCCGAAATGAACGTGCTGAAGGACCAAGGGAATCCCATTGGTGCTTTGGCGATTGTGACGATCGACAATCCGATGGCAGCAGGCACAGGACATCGGATTTGCAACGACTGCATGAAGTCCTGCATTTTCCAGAAGCAGGAACCGGTGGATATTCCGCAGGTGGAGACGCGTTCGTTAAAGGACGTATTGGAGCTGCCGTGGGGCTTTGAGATCTATGGCCTGCTGACACGCTGGAATCCGTTGAATTTCGCGCGCCCGTATCCAAAAGCGGGAACTGGCTATAAGGTGCTGGTGGTGGGATTGGGGCCAGCCGGCTTCACGCTCGCGCATCACTTGATGAACGACGGCCACACGGTTATGGCGGTGGACGGTTTGAAGATCGAGCCGCTGCCGAAAGAGATCTCGGGCGTCGATCCTTACGGCAAGCGCGTGCCGTTCCGTCCGCTGCGCGACATTACCGACATTTACGAGCAGCTCGGCGATCGCGTAATGGCAGGGTTTGGCGGCGTTGCGGAATACGGTATTACGGTTCGCTGGAACAAAAACTTCCTGAAAGTGATTCGACTGCTGCTGGAGCGGCGCAGTCAGTTTGCGATGTATGGCGGCGTACGGTTCGGCGGAACGCTGACAGTCGATAGCACCTTCGAACTCGGCTTCGATCATATTGCACTGTGTGCCGGCGCGGGCCGGCCTACCGTGATTCCAATGAAGAACGGCCTGGTGCGCGGCGTAAGGCAGGCGTCGGACTTCCTGATGGCTCTACAGTTGACCGGAGCGGCTAAAGCGGAATCGCTCGCGAACCTGCAGATTCGCATGCCGATTGTGGTGATTGGCGGCGGATTGACCGCGATCGATACGGCCACCGAATCGCTTGCCTATTATGTCGTCCAAGTGGAAAAGTTCCTGGCGCGTTATAAAAAGCTCGCCGAGGATTTGGGTGAAGCACAGCTGAAAGCGCGGTGGAGCAAGGATGAAGCGGAGATTGCGGAAGAGTTCTTGGCGCATGCGCGCGCGATTGAGCGAGAACGCAGCGCTGCGGCCAAAGAGGGGCGGGCGCCGCGACTCATCGAACTGCTGAACCAATGGGGCGGCGTGACAGTAGCGTACCGGCGGCGTCTGATTGATGCGCCCAGCTACACGCTGAACCATGAAGAGGTGACTAAGGCGCTAGAAGAAGGAGTGCGCTTTGCCGAGTGCCTGGCGCCGGAAGAAGTGGAAGTGGATGCGCAAGGCAGCGCCAAAGCCTTGCGGGTAGAAAAGTATAAGTTTGACGAAGCCAGTGGCAAGCTAACGCCGACGGGCGAGAAGCTTACATTGCCTGCGCGGACGATTCTGGTGGCAGCCGGAACTCAACCCAACACAGTATTAGCGCGCGAAGATGAGCAGAACTTCAGACTCGATGGACGCTATTTCCAGGCTGTGGATGAGAATGGCGAGCCAGTAAAGCCTGAGCGCGTCTCGAAGCCGGCCAATCCGCAGGTGCTGATTTCGCTTCGGCCCGACGGAAGGGCGATCAGCTTCTTTGGAGATCTGCATCCTTCGTTCTCAGGAAACGTCGTCAAAGCGATGGGCGGCGCCAAGCAAGGTTATCCGGTGGTTTCGCGGGTTTTGGCCAAACGGAAGGCGGAAGCGCCAACGCCTCAGGAATTGCTTGCCAAGCTCAACGATGAACTAAGGCCAGTGGTGGACGATGTGATTCGGTTGACGCCGAACATTGTAGAGATTGTGGTGCGGGCGCCGCTGGCCGCGCGCGCGTTTCAACCCGGACAATTTTACCGATTGCAGAATTACGAATCATTAGCGCCGCGCACCACGGACACGGTGTTGGCGATGGAAGGTCTTGCGCTCACGGGCGCCTCGGTGAATCACGAGAAGGGTTTGCTTTCGACGATTGTGCTCGAAATGGGCGGATCGTCGGATTTGTGCGCGCTGTTGAAACCAGGCGAGCCCGTCATTCTGATGGGGCCCACGGGCAACCCAACCGAAACGCCGGGACGCGAAACGTTGATGCTGGCGGGCGGAGGGCTTGGCAATGCCGTGCTGTTCTCTATCGGACAGCAGGCGAGAGCAAGCGGATCACGCGTGGTTTACTTTGCCGGA
>CAVYUL010000056.1:0-182846 GCA_963771405.1 Bryobacterales bacterium | reverse complement strand
TCCCCTAAATTGAGACAAGCAGTTAAGAGTCAAAATTCAGCGAATGGAGAATTGACTCATGGGATTAGCTCGACGGAAGTTCACAAAAGAGTTCAAGCTGGCTGCGATTCAGCAGATGGAGGCGGGCTCATCAACGGCGGAAGTGGCGCGGGCGTTTGAAGTCACCCCGAAGGTTTTGTACCGCTGGCGAGACGAGTTCCGGCACGGGCCGGGCAATGCCTTTCCGGGACGCGGGAAGCCGCGCTGGGACGAGACGCGCGTGGCACAACTGGAACGCAAGGTGGGGCAGCAGACGCTGGAGATTGATTTTTTGAAGGGGTGCTTGCAGCGCATCGAGGAACAGCGGAAGCTGCAGGCATTGACTGGAAAGCCGCGATTTACCAGTACATTCAAACGCAAGTGGAGCAAGGGGGCCAGATGACTGCCTTGCGCATGTGTGAGTTAGGAACAGTGAGCCGGGCTGGCCTGTACCGGTTCGAGCCGAAGGACAAAGCGTCTGACGAAGATCTGGATCTGCGGGATGAGATCCAACGAATCGCTCTCACCTTTCCGTTTTATGGCCGGCCCCGGATTACGGCGGAGCTGAAACGGCGCGGCTGGCCGGTCAATCATAAAAAGGTGGGCCGCCTCATGCGCGAGGATAACTTGCTTTGCCTGCGGCGGCGGAAGTTCGTGGTGACCACCGATTCGAATCACAATCTGCGGATCTATCCCAATCTGGCGGGTGAGATGGCTGTCACCGGCATCGATCAGCTCTGGCGCGCGGATATCACCTATATCCGGCTGGAGACGGAGTTCGTTTATCTGGCAGTGGTGTTGGACGCCTACTCACGCAAAGTAGTGGGTTGGGCGTTGGATCGCCATCTGGAAGATGATCTGGCCATCGCTGCTCTGCAAATGGCGCTCCGGCACCGCAAACCAACGGCAGGGTTGACACATCATTCCGACCGCGGCGTGCAGTACGCCTCCCACGACTACATTGCTCTGCTGAAAGACCATGGCGCCCGCATCAGCATGAGCCGGCGTGGCAATCCTTATGACAATGCAGCGTGCGAGTCCTTTATGAAGACTCTGAAATACGAAGAGGTTTATCGGCAGGAGTACCGTGACTTGGCCGAAGCCCGCGCTTCCATCCAAACGTTCATCGAGAGAATCTATAACGGCAAGCGTCTCCACTCGGCGCTGGGTTACCGCCCGCCGATCGAGTTTGAACGTTCGCTGCTTACTCCTTCCACTGCCAAACCATTGGTGACCGCATGAAAAACGAGGGCGCCCTCAGTAAGCGTTTTTTCAGGCATACCGGAATCTATCGGTCCGATGTGTCATCACTTCTTTTAAACCTGGGCCAGAGTACCGCATTCCGGTCGGGTCCGGGCCAGGCTCTAGGACGCGCCGGAAGAACACGCCCTGCCCATCGTCGCGATGAGTTCCGGCCGGTTATTCCTCAACGGGTTGCTCGCCAGCAGTGCCCGTCTCCGCTTCACCGGCACCCTCAGCTTAAAACGATTGCAGCAGCGAACGGAATCCTTTACCATCGAACGGTAACGTTCCTCTTAACTGTTTGTCTCAGCCATGGGGACAAGCTCAAAGACTTGACACTACCTTTCCCCCCCAAGTTTCCCCAAGTTTCCCCAATAAGGACAGACCAGTAGAAATTAGCCTCAGTCAGGTCCGCCCCGCGGAGGTTGGTGTCGGTCAACATAAGCCCCTGAAGGTCGAAGCCGCGGAGATCGGCGTTCATTAGGTTTGCGCCGTCCAGCTCGGTGGGCGTCAGCCTCGCATCGTCGCTCCGGTAGAGGGGCCGGCCCAACTTGTCGCGAATTTCCATGTGTATTCCTCTTTCCCGCTTCTAAAACGCTAAAACGACAGACAGCATTGGTGCGATCGGCACGAGGAACTGCAGCCACGGAGGTATGGTGAAGTTCGCAGGGGCCCCAAAGGGAGCGGTCGGGGTGACATTCACCTCTAAACTGCTGAGCATGCCCAGCGCACAACCAAAGCGGCCGCACCTTTCGCCAGAGCAACGCGCCGCCAACTCGAATTCATTTCGCTCCCTCAATGAACCTGATCCGCAAATAGGTGACGTGTCTTAGATAAAAGCCAGTGCGCAGCACCGTTTGGGACTCAACACTGCCGATAAGGCTGCTCTCTGGCGATTCATTTCGCAGGGAAGTACCGCCACGAACGCTTCAACTCTGTTATGAGCCACTGGTCTAACCTGTCTTGATCGGCAGCACCGTCCCAGGTGATTGTGTACACGTATTGTCCATCGGGGCTTATAGCCACAACCTCAAAGTGTGCGTACGCGGGTTCCTGCGTGGAGCACCGATATTGGAACGACAAGGTTGCGGCCGGGCGACCGCCTAGCTCTGCTCCCACAATCTGCTCGCCCTCGACGCGTAGCCCTTGCTGCTTGAACAATCCAAGTTCGCCCCCAGCTGCCGCTTTGGCGTTAAGATATTCGAGGCTGTTCGTATCCGCAAAGACGGAGACTGTTCGCTCCGGGTTCTTAAGTGCGATTATGAATCCCTTCTGGTATGCGGGATTATTCCCATCCACACCCGCCAGGCCATGCGGAATCATAACCGAAAATCCGTATGAACCATTCCTATATTCACCGGCGTACGTCCGCTGAGAGACTATGCCCGGAAACGACAGATGTATCGGACAGGCATCTCTACTCTGAGCCGAAAGCGCCGCCGCGAATAAGCTGATAAAACCAAGTTGCTTTAGCATGGCTCAGCCCCCAACTCCACACCGGCCCATATACTTACCAACCGTTCCGTAGACCTGTATGAACTGCGATCCATAGTTGGGATTAACGGTGTTGTAGGGCTGCCCCTGACCGGGTTTCGGAAACTGTAATCCGTTAACGAAGTCCGTTGGGTTGGTAGCTCCCTGAACGCGCGCTCCGAACATGTTTTCCCAATCCTGAATCGCTGCTCCGAGGTTCGGGTAAGCCTTGTTTCCGGCAGCTCTTCCGTTCTTGATGGTGTTTACACCGAAGGGATTGTTCAGAGGCTGATTATGATTTAGAGCCGCCGTCGTCCAGCCACCCTCTTTTGCCGCCATCGTCAGCATTAATTGCTGCGTCGTACTCAAATCCGAAGCCATTCCAGCAAGAGGGTTTGCAAGCCAATTGAAGAACCTTTGCTTCTCGCTTGGGCAATTGTTGGTGTTCCCGTTGCTCGGGGGAATGGCCACGCTGGTCGTACTCCGACCTCCGGACGGCTGGCCCGAAGAAGACTGTATCGAAAACTGCACCAGCAGCGACTGACAAGCAGCCGCCGGACTCGGCATGCCATACCCCGCCGTCGAAAAGGTCCCCGCCAGCGTCTCCATCGCTACGCACTGCTGATAAAGCGAAAAAGAGAACGTCGCCCCGCCATCCGGCCCGCCGTCCGGCCCGCCGTTACCGCTTCCCCCACCCCCAGTGGAGTCCAAAAGCCCCATCGGATCCACCAGCGCCAACGGGTTCCCCAACACATACGCATACCGATTCCAACTCTGCGGATTAGTATAATCCACCGCCGCCATCCCCGCCGGATCTGGCTGCACCCACCGCCCTTGCACCGGATGATACTCGCGTGCCGGAAAATCATACAAATCACTCGTTAGGTCCTGATTCTGTTGGGGTGCACTTCAGATGAACCCTAACTCGCTCAGTCGTAACAACAACACGCACAAAGTCCGTTCCTCCGATTCGGGGCCGATATTCAGGACAACCTCCGATTTACCTTCGCGCCAAAGAGAGCGCCGAGTTCAAAAGAACTTATCACCGAGTGCCTCTGTGACGGTGGTGTCAAGCTGGAGTCGCGCTTCGTACCTCAGTACGGAGCCCGGGAGTATGCGAACCTTCTTTGCCGCCGGCGAGAAAGCCGACGCTGAGAACAAGACGTCATAGAACCCGGGCGGAAGCTCGACGGAAAAACGTCCATCCGCGTCCGTGTGCGCGGTCAGATCCTGCGCGATTCCGACGTTAGTGCGCAGTCCAACCGATGACCCGACTGGGTCCCAATGCACGAGAACGAAGGCCCCCTTTATTCCGGCGCGGCTGGGATCGTCGACGGTTCCCTCAAGCCGGCCAGCCTTCAGCGCAGGTGCGGCAAAGATTGAAATGATCCAGATGCCTACAAAGGGAGCTGAGATCAGCAGCAGTTTAGTGAGCTTCATAGCGTGTATCAGAAACAATTGGCAATGACCCGTCGGGATTGCGCCGCGTTCAATGGGTTTCCGGCGTCCTCCTGAAACCCGGTTGTCGAGCTGAGCTGGTGTCCTAGTTCGTGCAGCAGAATGAACGCTTGAAAGCGTGCTTGCGTGAGCCAATTTACGCCAAACGGCCCAGCTTGAACGGGCGTGGGCACGAAGGTGACGTACGGGCCCGTGGGGTTGACGAAAACACCGAACTGGCTGTTGGTCTGTGCTCCAACCGCAGTCTTACCGGCGCCGAAATCGAGGAAGCTGTACGACGTCGCCGACATAGTGCCGGGACCCTGTCCCCCATAGAACGCTGAGCAACTCTTCCGCTTCAGGGCGCCCAAAGCCGCGCTGTACCCCTGAGTGAACGCCTTCTGGTATTGGGCTTGGGTAGCCGGCAACACTGGGGCGTCATTGCTAGGCCCACCGTCCACCGTCGCGGTGTAATACGGCTCGCTGTCGGCGGTATCGCGCACCGATGCAAGCGAGATACTTAGGCCGCTCAGTTGTGATAATTGCGCGGAAAGGGTCGCCAAGCCACCAACACCCCCTTGCTGGCTCGCAAAGCCGACAGCCACACCGCGCCAGAACACTGTATTCATCAGGGCCGCGTACTGCTGGTACGCTATGGTATTGTCCGTCGGCATCAGGCTCGGAAGCCCGCCGCTCCAAAACTGATTCGAGAACGGCGAGGTACATACGGGCGATGAGGAACTCGCCAGATACTCGCAATTTGACCCCGGCGGAGCGCTCCAGTAAGACGACATCCCGCTTGGATCAACGGAATTCAACGGGCTCCCCAGTGCGTACCCGTGCCGGTTCCAACTCTGCGGATTCGTAAAATCTACCGCCGCCATCCCCGCCGGATCGGGCTGGACCCACCGCCCCTGCACCGGATGGTACTCTCGTGCCGGAAAATCGTACAGATCGCCTGCCAAATCCTGATTCTGGCCTGTAAACACACCTGGGTAGCCGGGCGGTCCAACCGGAGAGTAAATTTCCCCATAGGGCGCATACGCTCCGTCGTAAAGCAGACCGCCGCCCGTACCCAAAATGGCACGAACACTCCCCAACCAATCTGGGTGCATGTAATAGAAACTCGGAGCCGTGCCCGAGTAGATCCCCGTCCCGCCCCCCGGCAACGGGGTCATCAGCCGAATCAGCGTCCCTCCACTTAGCACTGCGAACTTAGCGCCGCTCGCACCGTACAAAATCTCCGTCGTCGTGCCGCTGTTCGTTTCTTCCACCCGCCGGTCGAACGCATCATAGACCATCGTAGTCGCGCCGTCCAGACTCGTCAGATTCCCGTCCGCATCCCAAGCATAGCTGTGATAACCATCTGCGTTGAGATTCCCGTTGGCATCATAACTCGGAGTTCCGCTCGGCAGCGCCGTGTACCGGTTCGTCGCCGTTGAGTAAGTCGGCTGAAAGCTCACCCCCAAACCCGAGCCGGTCTTGGAAATGTTGCCAAAAGCATCATACCCGAACGTCTGATTCCACCCCGAGGGGCTCGCGGCACATGCCACGCTCGCCAAGCGCGTCAGATCGTCATGAACGTAATTGCAAGTTTGTGCCGGATAGGAAGTGGCAAGGTTCGCCAGCGTTCCGTTCGCGTTCCACGTGAGGGCGCCACTATAAGAAGACGCACCGGTCTGATACTGGGTCATACGGCCCGTATTGCCGTCGTAGCTGAAGGTGTCGTTTTGGGCGCGGCCTAGCCACGGTACCGGATAGATGACGGACGTCGGGAGACTAAAGCCGTTATACAAAGTGGACGTCACCGGATTCGTCCCGCTCGAAGCGGATGCAGAGTATGGCCGCCCCTCCCCATCCACGCCGTATGTCCACGTAGGCAAGCCCGCCAACCCCGAGTTCAGCGTATTGACCGCGCCATTGGCCCAGTACGTCGCCGCAACGTGATAGTAGCCCGAAGAGTGCGGCGATGCCTGGTACCCGATCACCAAGGGCGGGATTGTCAATTCAAATCTGATGTTCCTGTTTCGCCGCTGCTGCGAGACCGGCAGTCCGTACTCAAAAGTGAGCGCGTTCCAGGCAATAACCTGCTGCGTTACGGAAGCGGGACTTAGCAGCCCGTGTCTAAACCGGCTGTTTTCCAGTCGGCTCATGAAGGCGACCGAGATGTAGAAAACTACATAGGCTCCAGCCTTGCTCGCCGGAGTCCGAGGACCATGCCCTAAAAGAGTAGTTATGGGCCGTTAGGACCGCCAAAAACGCGAAAAGAACAGCCACCGCCCGATCATAAGCGGCTTTGGGCTTGCCCGCTCCGTACTTTGACCTCATCAGCAGCGCGAGATTGCAGGCTGCCGCCTGAATGAGGAACTTCTTGTGTACATTCTCTATCCCTCGCACATACAGCCGGTCCATGCCGCCACTATCAAACTGATGCGCGAAATTGCGCTCGATCCGTTCTCCCCGTAGTCGCTGCAGTTGCTTGCCGCGCTCGCCTTGGATGCGCCGCCGGTTGGCATACACCGCTGCCTTTGCCGCCTCTTTGTCCTGCCAGTTCCGAGCCCCGCGATCCGGCTCAGCAATATAAGTCCGCACACCGATTTCCTTGAGGCCAACAGCAACATCATTACTGTGGTAGCCCTTATCGGCCACCACTTCTTCGACTCCGCCGGCGTGCACTTCGCAGGTTCCTTCGGACGTCGTTTCCGCGCTTACCTCCGCCACCGCAAGTCCGGCTTCGATCACTGTTCCTTCTATCGTTGCGGTATCGGCAGCAGCCCGGCCATGGGTGGTGACTGCCACAATCGCGCCGGTTTCCATGTCCACGGCATTCTCCGCTTTGTAGGCCAAAGCCGTGCGCCCATCCTTCAGTTTCGTGATCTCCGCTTCGCTATCGCTCGGGCTTTCCCAGTCTACGTTCGAAGTCTTCTTGCTGCGCTTGCGGTCCATGCGCAGCAGAGCAGCAGCATCTTTGGCATCCCTGCCTTCTGCTTCCGCCAGACGTTTCAGGTACGCACCATAGCTCTCGCCCGTATCCCGCCGGACAATCGATTTCATGGCCGCGTTGGCTTCCAGCGTGGTCGAATCCACCCCGATGGTTTTACCCTTGATTAGTCCGCCCTGGGCCAGACGTTCCAGCACCCACAGGAAGACTCGCTGATGAGTTTCGCCATCGATGAGCCGTCGGGTTCGCGAAATCGTCACGTGATCAGGGGTCTTCTCGTCCAGCCCGATGCCCGAAAACTGCCGCAAGGTCAGTGAATCGGCCAGCCGCCAGGCGATGCCGCGCTCGCTGTCGAGTCCTTCGAAGAAACCAATCATCATGACCCGGAAATACAGGCCCGGCGCCAGCGACGGTCGTCCTAATTTCTCGTGATAGAACTCCGCGCACTGCCGCTCGCAAAAAACATCAAAGCCCGCCTTGTCCAGAACCTCGTTCAGCCGCTGGTAAAACGGGTGACCGGGGGCTGTCGGCATCTCGGCCCGGTACCACAATCCCTCTTGCCTCTCTCGCTGTTTCCGCGTACCCATCGCCATACGTCTAGTTTAAAGTCGAAACATTCTCAACGCCACATGTTTTTCGACTTTAGACACAGCCTGCTAGATGAAAGGGATTCCCGGCCACGTAGAATGTGTCAAACGGGCCAGCGTTCGGATTTGGTTGAACATGCCCCTCAAAGATGTGCTGATAGGGGGGCATGGTCCGGCCCTCGGAATAGTAAAATATCGGCGTTTTATAGTCGAACTGGGAAGGATCAACGCCCTGACGAGGCCGGGTCCCGTTGTTTGGAGGTACAAGTCCCCGGCTAGGCAGGAGGCTGTCGATAGACACTAAAACTCCGACCGAGCGGGCCGAAGATTTTCTCCGAAAATGCACTCCAATTCTCAAGAACTCTGAGGATGCCCTCGGTGTCGCGAGTGTTGACGAACCTGTCGATTTCTTCAAATTGTTCCAGTTGCACCCGATGCAAAGTATTGCTTCTACTCTCGCTTAAGTACTGAATTGCCGTGTCGAGCTCGAGAAGCTTCAGATAGCAGATGTATCTGACCCATATAGGATAATGCCCCTCTATTTGGCGCGTGTCCAAGTAGCTTACTAGGTCAGTGGATGACCTAACATTCGACATTTCTGTGCGATAAACATTGAGGGCTAGCTTGCACTCTTCTTGCGTGTCCGTGTCGGGGGAGCAATGGACGACTCTATTACCTAAACCCCAAGTAATGAATTCATGCCTATCAAACGCGGGGAGAATGAATGTCGCAATATAAGTATCTAACGCTGACCCGGTAATGAGACACCCAGACACAACGTCTCTGTTTCTGAATCCAAGCCACGCACCCTTTCCCAAAGAAATAAAACCTTGTTTCTTGAAAAAGGCGTTAATTTGCCTGCGCTTCTTGGCAGCTTGCAATGCCTCCTTTCCTAGAAGACGCGCGGCTTCGAGATTACCCATCTATTTAACGCTCTCGGCCGCTTCGCAAATGCGAGTGTTCGTGGGTAAGTTCATATGATAATTCGAGAGCTGTGGATTCGTTAATCTGGCGCCCCCAGTCTTTAGTTCAAATATGTAACTGGGCGAGGTCACATTTCCGTATACGGCATCGGGTCTCACAGAACCAAGAGTAAACCAGCCTGCCACTGCACCGTTCTTGTACGGCACGTTAACACTCGTGTTATTAAACGCCCTGACAATCTGGGTAAAAGTGTAATGAATGAATATTCCTCTGAGCCAAGGAATCTGGTACTGATCGACCGGGTACGCAGCGATTGCAGTGATGGCTGCATTTTTGAATTTGTCAATGTCGGGCAGGCCGGTACAGTCCTTCAGGGGCTTCACGTTCTTTGGGGGTGTAACAGCCCCGGTCTGCGTCCCGCCTCCTCCGCTCCCGCCACCACCCCCACCGCCGCCCGCCGGCGCACCATTGTAAAGACTAAAAGAGTTAAACATTTTCCCGCAATTGATCAGGGCGCTAATCGTCGAGCTAATTTGGCCGTAGCCGCTCCACGGATCTCCGAGGTCAGGGCCGCCCCCACCCATCTGCTGATACAAACACGTCTCCCACCCCATGCTCCCGCCCAAGGCCCCACCGCCATCGCCGCCGCCAGCCGATGTGAGCAATCCCGTCGGATCCACCAGCGCCAGCGGATTTCCCAACACATACCCGTACCGGTTCCAACTCTGCGGATTCGTAAAATCGACCGCCGCCATCCCCGCCGAATCCGGCTGCACCCACCGCCCCTGCACCGGATGGTACTCTCGTGCCGGAAAATCGTACAGATCGCCTGCCAAATCCTGATTCTGGCCTGTAAACACACCTGGGTAGCCGGGCGGTCCAACCGGAGAGTAAATTTCCCCATAGGGCGCATACGCTCCGTCGTAAAGCAGACCGCCGCCCGTACCCAAAATGGCACGAACACTCCCCAACCAATCTGGGTGCATGTAATAGAAACTCGGAGCCGTGCCCGAGTAGATCCCCGTCCCGCCCCCCGGCAACGGGGTCATCAGCCGAATCAGCGTCCCTCCACTTAGCACTGCGAACTTAGCGCCGCTCGCACCGTACAAAATCTCCGTCGTCGTGCCGCTGTTCGTTTCTTCCACCCGCCGGTCGAACGCATCATAGACCATCGTAGTCGCGCCGTCCAGACTCGTCAGATTCCCGTCCGCATCCCAAGCATAGCTGTGATAACCATCTGCGTTGAGATTCCCGTTGGCATCATAACTCGGAGTTCCGCTCGGCACCGCCGTGTACCGGTTCGTCGCCGTTGAGTAAGTCGGCTGAAAGCTCACCCCCAAACCCGAGCCGGTCTTGGAAATGTTGCCAAAAGCATCATACCCGAACGTCTGATTCCACCCCGAGGGGCTCGCGGCGCATGCCACGCTCGCCAAGCGCGTCAGATCGTCATGAACGTAGTTGCAAGTTTGTGCTGGAACGGACGTGGCCAGGCTCGCCAGCGTCCCGTTCGCGTTCCACGTGAGGGCGCCACTATAAGAAGACGCACCGGTCTGATACTGGGTCATACGGCCCGTATTGCCGTCGTAGCTGAAGGTGTCGTTTTGGGCGCGGCCTAGCCACGGTACCGGATAGATGACGGACGTCGGGAGACTAAAGCCGTTATACAAAGTGGACGTCACCGGATTCGTCCCGCTCGAAGCGGATGCAGAGTATGGCCGCCCCTCCCCATCCACGCCGTATGTCCACGTAGGCAAGCCCGCCAACCCCGAGTTCAGCGTATTGACCGCGCCATTGGCCCAGTACGTCGCCGCAACGTGATAGTAGCCCGAAGAGTGCGGCGATGCCTGGTAAACTGCAGCCGTCTCACCCCGCGCGCTGTAGCTGATCCCGATATCGGTTGTCTTCGACGCCGCAGCCCCGGTGTACGCCTCCGCCAACCGACCTTTCGCATTCGCCATCGCCGCGCCGTTCACCGTAGCCGCATCGTAAACAAAGGTCTTCGCGGGCGTTACCCCAGAATAGGCACCGCTCGGATAAGTAACCGTCACGTTCCTATGCAACCCGTCATAGGTAAAGGAAGTCACGTTACCCACTGCATCCATTTTCCTCACCAAGTCGCCTTTGGATGTTCCGCAGGTCCCGTCGGTATCGTACGTGTATGTGACGTGCCCGCTTTCCGGATTTGTCTCCGATGTCATCCGGCTCAATCCGTCGTATGTATATGTGCGGGTCTGCTGGGAAGCCGCCGCTTCGGATTCTCCCCGCTCGGCGCTGGCCCAATCGTCACAAGCACGTCGTTCTGTGTATACGTGTACGTGGTTGTCCCGCCACCACCGTCCGTCACCACCAACGGCCGGGATAGCGCATCATAGGTGGTTTTGGTTTGACCAGCAGTGCCGGCGTAGGGAGCCGTCACGCGCGATGCTCGCCCCAGCGCATCATAGTCCGTCTCAACCGAGTCGTAATTGGAACCCCTTGCGTCTGCCGCGTCTGGTTCACGTGGGTCCGGGCCCAAGCCATCCAAGGTGAGCGCTTCACGCCGGAAGACTGGCGCGTGCTGCTGGCAAGCGACTCGCTGAGCGAAGCGGAAGGACGGCTACGGGCGAATACGTACACTGGGCGGCCGATAGGAGAAGAGGCCTTTGTGCAGGAGGCGGGACAGGCTTTGAAGCGAACGCTGCGTCGTCGCAAGGGCGGACGGCCTCGCAAAATAGTCGATGAACCGTGCAGGCAAGCTGCTTTGTTTGCTGAGGGTGCCGGGTAGTGGTGGATTCGTAAAAAAGAGGAAACACGCGGGCTGTCCCCCTTTTAATTACAAGAGTTCGGCCAGTCTGGACAGCAACTTACTCAGGCTTTCTTCTTCCGATTCAATAGAGGTAAAGCCCCTTCGGATCACGCTTCACCAAAACATCTCGGGAGCAATCGAGAAACACCTCCACAAACCTGCCAACCGACCGGTTCTCATTGCGGTCCTCTTTTGAATAACCCAGATCGCGTGAAATCGTTCGGCGCAGTTCATCTCCATCCAGAATCTGGTGGCGAATCGCCAGTCGATCGAGATGCGCGCTCAGCAGACGAGCCAGCGTCGACTTTCCTGAACCGGACAAGCCGGTAAACCAGACCGTGAAAGCGCCGCCGTTCATGCCGTGCCAACCTTGCTCGCCCTGCGCTTGATCGATAGCTTTTCGTCAGGGGTCACGCGATAGGCGCGCCGGAAGCCTTCGGCCAGCAGATTCTCTTCACTCTGGGATTTCAGGTCGCGAAGCTGCTTTTGGACAACAGCGCCGCTCACCGGCCGTTCGATGCGCGCCTTCGCCCGCTGAATACAGGTTTTCTCCGGCGTATCGAACAGAATCGCGATGGCCGGCCGTCGAAACTGGGCAGCCATGGCCACGAGCTTCGATCTAAAATCAGGCCGGATGTTGGTCGCATCCACCACGCATAATTTGCCCCGCTTCAAGCGCTTTTCCAAAACCAGATGCAGCAGTGCAAAGGCGTCGGCGGTCGCTGACTGGTCACCTTCGTCGTCACTCACAAGGCCGCGGAAGCGATCAGAAGAAAGAATCTCCGTCGCACGAAAGTTCGCATGGGCGAACGTCGATTTGCCCGAGCCCGCGGCACCCATGAGCACAACCAAGGCTGACGAGGGAAGCCTGATCGTACTCGGCATAGGAACTCCCCGCTAGAACCCGCGCTCCATTGGCATGGCCAGGGGCGATTCCACCAGAAAATCGGCCTCGCGAATATCCACTAACGCCGCGCGCAACGATTGCTCCAACGCCGGTTCGGTCGTAATCACGAAAGGTAAATCACGCCAGTCTTCGCGGGGCAGTTGCAAAACGGCGTCAATGCCGATCTTGTGCTTAGCCAGAATGGTAGCGAGGGTAGCGATGATGCCCGCTTTGTCTTCTACCCGGAAGCGCAAGAAAAACGGCAGCACTTGCGCGCTCACATCGAGCGGTTTGTATACTCCCAAGCGCTCATGCGCGAACGGGCTGACGCGTTCCGGGCTTCCATAACGAATTTCGCGAGCGACGCGCATCAAATCGCTGACGACGGCTACCCCGGTCGGCTTTGAACCCGCGCCGCGGCCGTAATAGAAAGTGTCTTCCCCATATTTGCCGCGCACCCAAACCGCGTTGTAGGCGCCTTGCACTTGCGCCAGAATCGCACTCTGCGGAACGAGCGTGGGTCGGACTGAAAGCGAAAGCCCTTCTTCGCTCTGACGCGCCAGGCAGATCAGGCGAATGGTGTGTTTGAGTTGATGCGCATATTCAAAATCGACCGGCAAGATGCGGCGAATGCCTTCGGTATAGATGTCCGCCGGCGTGAGCTTTTCGCCAAAGGCCAAAGCGGCCACAATCGCGAGCTTCGAGCGCGCATCCAGGCCATCGACGTCGGCCGAGGGATCGGCTTCGGCATAACCGAGTTGCTGCGATTCGGCCAACACCGATTCAAATTTGGCGTTGGTCTTCTCGATTTCGGTAAGAATAAAGTTGCTGGTGCCGTTCAAAATGCCGTAGAGTTCCATTACCCGGTCACCCGCGATGCCCTCTCGCAGGATCGTGTGAATAGGAATGCCGCCGGCCACGCTTGCCTCCATGGCGAGGTTGACGCCGTTTTGAATCGCAAGCGCCCAAAGGTCGGCGCCGCGCAGAGCCATCAATTCTTTGTTGGCCGTCACAACGGATTTGTGCCGCCGCAGCGATTCTTCTACCAGTTGTCCCGCCGTGGCCGTCCCACCAATGAGTTCAACGATGATATCGATCTCCGGATCGGCAACCAGTTCGCGCCAATCGTTCACCCGATTGACGGCGGAAGCAGCGGGCGGCAGAGTTTTTTGCCGCACATTGCGGCTGCAAACCGATTTCACGCGCAAAGGAAAGCCCAGCTTGTCTTTAATGCCGCCGGCATTTTCGGTCAGGATCTGCAGTGCCCCCGAACCTACGTTTCCCAACCCTACAATTCCGACTGTTACTTGCAAAAGAACATGCTCTCCACTTTTGTTTTTATGACCCGTTTCAGTGGCTTATGATAGCAGCCAGGATGGCACCCACCCGCCGGTTTGCGCTACTTGCGTTGTTCACCTCCAACCTGCCCGCGTTGCAGGACCCCACTCTTCCGCCCAATCCGCAACGGCGACCGTCGCCTAATGAGGATGAGAACGGAGACACGCGCTTACCAAATGGCAAATCTCGCAATGACGCGATCGCTAAACAGGAACACGACGATGCGCTCAAGGCTGTTGACGAATTGATTCAAACAGCGGAAGATTTGCGATCTGAATTAAAGCGCTCTGGAGATTATGTTGTGCCGGTTTCCTCGGTTCGAAAAACCGAAGAAATTGAGAAACTCGCGCGCCGAATTCGCGGAAAGCTCAAGAGTTAAACGCTGCTTTGAATTCGCTCGTTGTGCGACTCCTTGAATTCGATTTTTCAGTCACAAAACGTGCAAGTTTTTTTTCTTAATTCGTTTCAATAACTTAGCCAAAATAATTCGTTCGCAGCAAACGCCGGCGCTGGCACCTTAGAGCCGGAAGGAGGTGAAACGAAATGTTTCCACCGATTGTTTGCGAACCGATTCACGCGCTCATTTGTCTGTTGTTTGGGTTCTAATTGTTGAATTATCGAACTCGAATTAATTCGAAAAAAATAGTATACGTATATGCCGCAAGGGTGGTAGAGTAATAATTTCCGAGAGCTGTAAAAGGACTAAACTCTGCCACCCCCGAGGCGAGCCGTCCAGGCACTCGTAGAGTGGCTGTCTGCGGTATTAACCGCGTTGAGTGTGCTTTGTTTTTTGCATTTTGGTCTGAAGGCTTCCGACCAACCTCGACGCGAACAGGATGCAACGCGTAATGCCATTGAGGCAACGCTAACTGAAGGCAAAAAGTTGCGTAACGCCGGTAAATTCGGCGCTGCGCTCGAAGCCTACGGCAAAGCGTTGAGCATGGCGCGCCTCAACCACGATGTGCCGTTGACTATTCGTGGCCTGATGTTGATTTCAGGCGCGGATATCTATTCCTCGCGCTATCAGGCTTCGCTCGCCGCATCAAAAGAAGCATTCGAACTCGCAAGCCAGTCAGGCGACGACCTGTTGGCCGGCGGAGCGAGCGTGAATGTCTCCGATGTTTACTTCATGCTGGGCGATTTTTGGACTGCCGAGACAGAAGGCAGGCGAGGCATCGACCTGCTGAAGCGCAGTAAAAGCGAAGACACGCTTAAAAGAGTGTTCCTGGTGAAAGCGATGCAGTTAGTCGCAATTTTGTGCTCCATGCAGGGAAGAACGAGCGAAGGCGAAGAGTTCTTTGACCAAGCCATTGCTCTGGCACAGCAAGCCCAAAACAAAGCGCTCGAGGCAAGCTTGTGGGACGTGCGCGGCGAAATGCTGTTGCGAGGAAGCAAACTGGCAGCCGCCGAACAGGCGCTCAACAATGGCTTATCTTTGCGGCAAGGGCTGCACGATGAAGACACTCTTCCCTTCAGTTATGAACATCTGGCAGAACTGGAATTGCGCCGCCGTTCGCCGAACTATGCAACCGCACTGCATTTAGTGGACCAGGCACTGGCTTCGAAAAGCGCTTCGTTCCGGGGATCTCCGCAATACTACCCAATCCATATGCGGGGCGAGATCCTGCTGCGCTCGGGTCAAAAACAAAACGCGCTGGTCGAATTCCGGCGCGCGGTCACGTCAGCCGATGAGTGGCGTCAAGGCGCGTTGCCCGGTGACGCAACCAACACTCAAACTGTAGTACTACTCCACAGCATCTATCACGATTTCGCGCAACTGGCCGCTCAAATCTCGATCGCGAACAACAACTCGGCTTTACGCAACGAAGCGTTAGAAGTGCTGGCAGCCAATCGGGCCGCTAGTTTGCGAGAGCAATTGCGCCGCGCACTCGCTGAAGATGCGAAATTGCCGGATAGTTACTACGCCAAACTATCGGCGCTGCAAGCCGCGCAAGCGCGCGTGACGTTGGGCGGCAACAGCAAGTCCGATCAAGTGGAAGTCGTGCGTCTGCGTACCGAGATTGGTGAGCTCGAAAATAAGGTCGCGGTTCAAAACGGAAAGAATTCCTTTTCCGACGAGAAGAATTTAAGTCGGATTGCACTTAGGGATATCCAGACAAGGTTAGGGCGGCAGCAACTGTTGCTCAGCTTTTCTCTGGGAGACAGCAAATCGTACTTATGGGCGGTTGCTGGAGATCAAGTGACCCTGTATCAAATTGACGCACGCGCACCACTCGAAGATAAAGCCGCACGACTGACGCAAGCCGTGCGCGATGGAGGCAATCTTCGCGAGGCGGCGCAAGCGTTCGAACAGGCGGCTTTTGGAGTTCTGCCCGAGCGGCTGGCTCAGCGGCCCGAGTGGCTGATTGTGGGCGACGGCGAGTTACTCAGCGGTGTACCGTTTGCCGCGCTGCCGGCCGGCGGCGATGGCACATACCTTATTGATAAGCACAGTCTGCGTTTTCTGCCCAGCGAGCTTTTGCTGCTCCAACCGAACCGGACGCCGGTCAACCGCTGCTTTGTGGGAGTTGCAGATCCCATCTATAACCTGGCGGACAGCCGCCGCAACCACCGGCAAGACCAGAATGCCGGACCGGGCGAGGCAAGCTCCATTACGCTGGCCCGTTTGGCTGGTAGCGGGCAAGAAGTTCGAAAATCGGCCCAAGCCTGCGGACTGCCTTACCAACAGATCCTCGATGGCGCCCAAGCTTCGAGCGCGAGTCTGCGCAGAGTGTTGGAGTCGACGCCGCCGGAACTGCTTCACTTCGCGGTCCACGTCGTCAGTCCACCGGGCCGTCCGCAAGACGCCGCGCTCGCCCTCAGTCTGACTCAGAACGGAATGCCCGAGCTTCTGACTCCTGAGGTGGTATCGACCTTTCGCCTGGGCGGCACTCTGGTCGTCTTAAGCGGCTGCTCTTCCAATCAGGGAAAGAGCTTGCCCAGCGCCGGGTTATTAGGATTGAGCCGCGCCTGGTTACTAGCGGGCGCGGAAGCGGTGGTAGCGAGCGCCTGGCCTACACCCGACGATTCCGGTAAATTTTTTTCGCTCTTCTATAGCTACTTGCATGCGGATACTAACGGCTCTTTGAGCCGAAGGGCCGCGCACGCCCTCTCTCAGACGCAGGAAGAATTGCGCCACAGTCAGGGCTATACCAGTTCGCCCGCTTATTGGGCAGCATATTCGTTGATTTCTAAGGAGTAGTCGGACGTAAAATGGTGGCAACACAAGCTAAACTTTGTCCCGTACCCGCACCGGGTGAAAACCAAGACCCGCCGGCCGAGGCGAGAGACAGAGCCACACGCCCCGGACCATATTCCCCTGTCGAGTGGGGAATTCTGGTCGCGCAGATTAAAGCCGGCGAAGAGACCGGCATGGAGCAACTCTACAAACTGTTCAGCCGTGGTATCCGCTATTATTTGTGCCGCCAACTGGGGCCGCAAGAGCTTGAGGATAAAGTTCACGATACCTTCTTAATTGTGGTGAATGCCATCCGGCGCGGGGATTTGCGCGAACCCGAGCGGCTCATGGGATTCGTACGCACGGTGGTGCGTCGTCAGGTTGCTGCCTATATCGAACAGGCTGTCCACAACCGCCGCGAACAAGCCGACCTGGAAACCGGCATCATGGTGGCCGACCGGAAGCAGAACCCGGAGCAAGAGGCCATGATCAAGCAGAAGGCCGAACTGATGGAGAGCGCGCTATCGGCACTGTCCGATCGCGATAGGGAAATTCTGGTTCGGTTTTATCTGAAAGAGCAGACCCAAGACCAGATCTGCCGTGAAATGGACCTCACGGAGACCCAATTCAGACTTCTCAAGTCGCGTGCTAAAGCAAAATTCGGAGAGATCGGTAAGAAAAAGCTTGCGGCGAGCGGAATTTTCTCAGTTTTGGTGAGAGCACAGGCGGGCTAAACGGACTTTTCTGATATGGAGAAGTGGACTTCGGTCCACACTAACTTATGAACGAACCATATCGCGAGCATCCGAGTGAAGAGGCGCTAGAACGCTTTCTTCTCAATAAATCACCAGACGAAGAGCTGGAAAGCGTAGAAACACACATACTCGCCTGCGAGTTTTGTGTGGAGCAATTAGAAAGCCTTGAAAGCGAGATTGCCGCGACCAAAATAGCCCTCCAGAATATGACCGTTCAGCGAGACTCGAAAAGTCTTGCTCACACGGCTCGTAGATGGAAGCGCTGGTTTACCATTCCCAGGTTGTCTTTCGCCGCAACTAGTGCAGTCGCAGCGGCCGCGGCAATCTTACTTTCGGTCCCCAGTAACGTCAGCATTACGGCGTATCGAGGCACCGAAACGGCAATCGTGCCCGAAGGGCGGCCGCTTCACATGCATCTGAATGCGGCGCAGATCGATTCAGGCCCAGTCAAAGTCGAGTTGGCCGATAGTACCGGCTCAATCGTCTGGACCGGCGCCTCCGTCGTTCGGGACGACAAAGTAGATGTCGCGCTCCCCCGCATCACACATTCAGGCGCCTATTTGTTGCGTCTGTACTCAGTTCCGCAAGGCCAAGCTTCCAACGATCTCTTACGCGAATACTCGCTCGAAGCTCACTTCACCTTCTGATCTAATCGGTAGAAACATCCATAGGCCGGTTGCTCATGGGGATTTCCCATGCAGTAGCCGCCTTTCCGCATTTTGGAGGTTAAAAAATCCGGCGGTTCAGTTTCTCGATGGCGAATTTAGCGGTATCGGCTACCGCCATCACAGCCATAACGCCGGCCTGGACGGGGTCGGTCACCACCAGGTCTGATGCGTCAGGAACACTCCCGGCCATGTTCAAGCTGATCACCAGCAGGCCCTCGGCGCGAACCTCACGGACCGCTGCTTCGATATCGCCGCCCATCAACGAACCTGCAAGAACCAGCGCACGCACTCGCGGCAGACGACGGCAAGCGCGGACGGCGGCTGCCAGCGATTGCTCGCCGACCAGCGGAATCGTGTCAACCGAGATGTGTTCGCCACGGATGTTGTGGCGGTCGGCTTCCGAGATCGCACCCAACGCTACCTGGCCCACCTGCGCCCCACCACCCATGATGATGATCCGCTTGCCATATATTTTTTGCAAAGACTGCACTTGCGCCACATTCCGCACCACATCCAAAGCGCGCATGTCGGCTACCAGCGAATCCACCGCTCCGGGGAGATCCAGTTCGAAATAGATACGCGTGTCGGTAGGGCGGTCTTCAATAATCGAAACGGAGCGGATGTCTCCTTGATGGCGCGCGATCACGCCGGTCAACTGATGCAAAACACCCGGTGCGGCCGCCGTGGACAAGACCAAGCCCACCTTGCCGGCGGTCGCATCATTCATAGTGTGACCTCATATTTCTTTAGCAGGCCATCCCAGTGCCCCTGGGCCTTCAAGATCAGCTCAATCACTTCGCGGACCGCGCCCGCGCCACCCTCTGCCGCCGTGACGGCCGAAGCGCACCGCTTTACTTCGGGGCGGGCGTTGGCCGGGGCAAACGATAAGCCGGCCCGCCGCATGATCACAACATCGGTCAAATCATCACCTACATACGCCACTTCCCGAGGATCCACCTGGGCCTCCGTGCAAACATGTTCGAAGATCGGGACTTTTTCGATGTGTCCCTGAAAGACCCAGGTCATCCCGACTTGACTCGCTCGCTCGGTAGTGGCGGGCGATTCGCGGCCGCTGATCACACCCGTTCGAATCTTGAACCAAGTCAGCCAGCGCAAAGCAATGCCGTCTTGCGAATCGAATCCCTTCGTTTCCACAGGCTTCCCGTCCGGGCCCGGCACCAGATACAAGCGTCCGTTGGTCAACACCCCGTCTACATCCATGAGCAGCACTTTGATTCCGGCGGCATAGCGGCGCATTTTTTCTTCAGTCACCGAAGGGTTCAGTTGCATAGTCTTTGGTCCAGGCATGAAATAGAAACCTTTTTATAGCATGCGCGCGGCTTGCCAAGCAGCAGGCAGTAGGATGAGGAACATGAGATTTCTTCTCCTTTTGCCGGCTTTGGCGTTGCTCGCTGCAGGCCAGGCAATCCCGAATCGTTGGTATGACCACGCCGTCATCTATGAGATCTATCCGCGTAGTTTCCAAGATACGAATGGCGATGGCATCGGCGACCTGAACGGCATTACCGAGCGGCTCGATTACTTGAAGGATTTAGGTGTGGATGCCATTTGGATCACACCATTCTTCCCTTCCCCAAACCTTGACTTCGGCTATGACGTAAAAGACTATGTGAACGTCGCGCCGGAATACGGAACCCTGCAGGATTGGGACCGCTTGGTGGCCGAAGCAAAAAAGCGCGATATCAAGGTGCTGATTGACTTTGTACTCAACCACACGTCCGACCAGCATCCGTGGTTCATCGAATCCCGTTCTTCGCGCGATAATCCGAAACGCGATTGGTACATCTGGAAAAGCGGCGGCGGCCCGAAGGACCCTCCCACGCATTGGACTTCGATTTTCGGCGGCTACACGTGGACTTGGGATGAGAAGACCGAGCAGTGGTACTACCATATTTTTCTGCCGCAGCAGCCAGACGTGAATTGGGCGAATCCGGAATTGCGCACAGCCATGTTCGATGTGGTGCGCTTCTGGCTCGACCATGGCGCAAGCGGATTCCGCCTGGATGCGACGCCGTATCTTTTCGAAGATCCCACCTTCCCTGAAGATCCCAACCCGCCGGAAGCAGGAGGGCCCGCTGCACTCGAACCTTACAATTCAGGCCGGCCGGAGAATCATGATGTCTTGCGCGAGATGCGGCGGATTCTCGTGACTTATCCCGGCGATCCTGTACTGTTGGGCGAATCGTCGACAGCCACGATTGAGGACTTGGCCCAAGTGTATGGCAAGAATCGCGATGAAATTCAGCTGCCGATGGATTTCCTTTATGGCAATTTGAACAAACTGAACGCCAGCGTGTTCAAGAAGCAGGTCGACGACGCCGAACTGAAGTTAGGTGGGCAAACGCCGGTATTCTTTTTTAGCAGCCACGATCATCCCCGCCAGTGGAGTGTGTTCGGTGACGGCGTGCATAACGATCAGATCGCAAAATTGACCGCGGCACTCACGCTTTGCGAGCGCGGAACGGCGCTGATGTATTACGGCGAGGAACTGGGCATGGCGACCATGCCGGAAGCGGAACTGAAGAAGTTTCCCACCGGTCCGAAGCGGCCGCGGGCCGATGAGCGCGACGGAGAGCGAACACCCATGCAGTGGGATGCTACCCTGAACGCCGGCTTCAGCAAAGCTGAGCCGTGGCTACCGGTGGAAACGGGCTATCGCAAATACAACGTGGAGCGGGAGAAGTTAGACCCCAACTCCCTTTACTCCTGGTACAAGCGGCTTTTGAAACTGCGCCACGACGACGCGGCGTTTCGTGATGGAAGCTACGTCCCGCTCGAAAGCGGCAACGCGAACGTCTTCGCGTTTGGGCGAAAAAGCTCGGCGGCCACCGCGTTGGTGATTCTAAATATGAGTCCGCAACCGCAGACGGCACATATCAGCGGCATGCCGGGGGGCTGGCCCAAGTTTCGAAAAGCTGCCTTAGCGAGCCCCGCGGCAGCGACTCCGGCAACCGAAACCATGCGCATTGCACCGTACGGCGTGTTGATTACCGAAGTGGAGTAACGTCCGTCGCGACTTCTAGCGCCTGTACTGCATCTGTTCGTAGATAGGAGATTGAATTTGAAAATTGCAGTGATGATCGCCCGCTATCTGCTTGGGTTCGGGTTTGTTTTATTCGGTTTGAACGGTTTTCTCAATTTCTTGCCTCAACCGCCTTTGCCAAACGGCCCGGCGAGCGATTATCTTCGGGTTCTGGGCGGAACGCATTACATGGTGCCTGTGTTTGCCTTCCAATTGGTTGCAGGCGTCTTGTTGCTGGTAAATCGCTATGTACCGCTGGCGATCGCAATATTGGCGCCCATTCTCGTGAACATTTTGATGTTTCACAGCTTGATGCAGCCCGCCGGTCTCCCAGTGGCGCTGGTGTTCGTGTTGTTGTGGCTGCTCGTGGCCCTGAGCGTGAAGTCTGCGTTTGCCGGGTTGTTCCAAGCAAGGGTCGAGAACTAGGTTAGCGCTGCTTGCGAATTAGGGCTCATCGGGGTGAGCGAGGTATGACTGGAATTCCGGGGACAGCCAACTTCGCCACCCAAGTCCGGTGAGCCTATCTTATGTAATCTGCCTTGCTGCACCCATCCTCCAAAAAAGCAATGCAACGAAAAGGCACCAAACTACTTGACGCGAATCGTATTAGGACGTAGCATCAATAAAAACCGCAGTAGTAACGATCAATTAGCGGCTGGCTGGAAGCCAGCGTCGAATGAGTCAAGTGTTACTAAGCTGTCTCTTCCATTTGTTTCTGGAATCTCTTCCGTCGGGTCGCCGCAGCCTATCCGCGTGCGCTCGAGGAACCCCTCACCAGGTTACACAGCAACCCCCTAGATTTCTACCGTTTTAAATCATCAGCTTTTCGGGCTGGGTAGATGCGTACACTTGGTACTGGGTCGATGGCGTGGGCAACGTCACAAAAGTGCAGCAGCCGAACGGCACAGGCACCGTGACGAAGAGTTACACCTACGACGCGCTAAATCGCCCCAATACTGTGACATATTCCGACGGCACCCCGGAGGCTTATTTCTGGTGGGACGCCGCCTCTCCGGCATATGGAATCGGAAGGCTGTCGAGCGTCTCAAATTCCAACTCGACTACCAATTACACCTACGACCCGCTCGGCCGCCCGCTGACCAGTTCGCAGCAGACCCCCGGATACACCGCCCGGAGCTTCGCCTACACATACGATTTCGCCAATGACCTGATGAGCGAGACTCTCCCCTCCGGACGGGTGGTAACAAACACCCTCGATGCCGTCGGCCGCCCTTCCACCCTAAGCGGAACGCTGAACTCCGCATCCACAACCTACATCAGCTCGTCCCAATATTGGCCCACCGGCGCGCCCTGGCATTTCGTGCGTGGCAGCAATAACAATATCTGGAGCGTGGCCTCCTACAACTCCCGCCTTCAACTCCAGGAAAGCTACGAAGCGATAAGCGACGGCCGGGACACACCGACCAGCACAAACTACGATCCAAAACTCATGCTGTTCGTCTCGTGCCCAAACTGGGGCGTACAGACCAATAGCGACTGGGGCGCATGGATCATCTGCCCCGCCGAAAATCGAACCAACGAAAACGGAACCCTGCAAGGCTACCAGGAATTCCTCGGCGGTCCAGGTTCTAGCGCTCTCCAGAACATTCAGCAGACCTTCACGTACGACGGGCTGAATCGTCTGAAGACGGCCCAAGAAGCGACCAGCAGTTGGAACCGGACGTATACTTACGATCAGTGGGGCAACATGGCACCAAGCACCAGCAATTCGGTGATTCCGCTGGCAGCGAACTCACCGACCGGCTTCAACTCAGCCACCAACCAGATCAGCACGCCCGGTATTTTCAGCTACGACAACGGCGGCAACTTGACAGCGCTGAACGGCAACACACTCGCCTATGACGCAGAAAAGCGCTTGAAATCGGTAAATGGTCTCGGCATTAGCGAAACCGTCTCCTACGACGCCACCGGCCAGCGTGTCCAGAAGAGCCTCTCCAGCGGTTCAACCGCCTATGTCTACGACGCCTTCGGAAACCTTTCCACCGAATACGTGAACGGCACAACCTGGTCGCGCGATTACATCCGCTGGGGCGGCGGACAACTGATTGCCACGGAGAATGCCTCGGGCCCCTGCACAACCTGCTACTTCTCGTACGACCACCTCGGCAGCGTGCGCTTGGTTACCGATGCCAATGCGAACATAATTGCGCGACATGATTATCTGCCCTATGGAGAAGAAATCGCGGCTGGGGTAGGGGGGCGCAATAGCCAGTTCGGTTTGACGACGGATACGACTGCGAAGTTCACTGGACAATTAAGGGACCAGGAAGCGGGTCAGGATTATTTCAACGCGCGGTATTTCGCGGCAGTGCTGGGGAGGTTCCATAGTCCGGACCCAATGAGCGTCGGGGCGAATTTAGCGTATCCGCAAAGCTGGAACGGGTACGGGTATGTTTTAGGGAATCCATTGGGGCTGACGGACCCGACTGGAATGTACCTCTCGGTGTGCGAGTTGCTCGGCACTTGTGGCGGACCAGGGGGCGGAATCGCCGGAGGGGACGGCGGGGGAAAGGCCCCAATAGCTTGCGCTATTGCCGGAGACAGCGATCTGCACCCCCGCAACTGCGGCAGCGGACCCGGAGGCAGCGGGGGGAGCGCCAACAAGCCTGCCCAAAATCCACCTCCGGCGCCGAAACCTGTGGTGACTTGTGTTTATAACAGCGGTCAGGGGGGTGCTCTTGGCCTCGGCTACGGCGGCCAGGCAGATCTTGGCTTGGGGTTTGCGGGGGCCAGCTTATCCGGCTCTGTCGGTGGTGGGTACTTTCTGGGTGAGGGCGCGGATGGGAAACCGAACAGCCTGTCGGCGGGCCTCCAAGCATTCGCCTCCGGAGGTGCTACGGCATACGCGGGGGGAAACGTAGTCGGCGCACCGAAGCCAACTGGCCAACCGTTCGTCTTCGGAGGCTTCTACGGAGGTGGGCCCTTTTTATTCGCGTCAACCGCTCAGTCCGCTCAACAAATGAGCGGCCCGTCCGCAACTTATTCTCTTAACGTGGGGATCGGTTTCGCGTCGTTTGGCGTCCAGTTATCGTCGTTTGGCACTGGTTGGCAAGCCTCGTTCTCCCCGCCCATCCCGTACGTAAGCAGCGGCTTCGGTTTCGCCGTGTCTAAGACCACGACCAATACGGTACCACTCACGCCACCCTTACCAACCAGCTGCCCGCCGCCAGGTACGAAGCCAGGCAGTGGCAGCAGCGGCGGAAGCGGAGATTGATCGGCCATGCCAAACGCCATAACGGACCGACCTGGTTTTGTATTTTGCTTTCTTGCAATGTTGCTCTCTTCCTATATCGCGATAGGCGGGCGGCGGGCCCTGATAATCTTGTTTTTTGGACAAGCTGCAGCTCGATCGCTGCCAGACCGGAAGGTCTGGTGGCTTCGAGTCTTGTCGGGCGGGAGCGCGATGGGCCTAGCTGTGGAGCTATTGCGTTACCTGGTGGGGTGGTGACCCGATCCCTGGCGGGGGGAACTCGAGGGACCCAAAGGGCAAAAAGGGACAGACGACAATAGCGCGGATTCTCCTCGTAACCGATCAGCCATTCTCTTCTGAAAGCGATCAACGTTCTCCTGCGAAACCGATCAGCGATTCTGCTTTGAAATCGATCACTTTCCGGCTGTGGGAGGAAGGTGATCGAAAAGGTAGAACGGTGATCGGAATGGAGGAGAACGGAGAGATGGGGCGATAACGAACGCTGGACTAAACTAAACCACCGGGTGCATAATCGGCGCCGTACACTCAAACACCCGGCTATTCGGCACGGAGCTTCTCCTGCCAGTACGACTTCGCCAACGACCTGACGACGGAAACCCTCCCCTCTGGACGCGTGGTAACGACTAGCTTCGATGCCGCCAGCCGCGCCTCTACCTTAACCGGAACGCTGAACTCCACACCCACCACCTACATCAGCTCGTCCCAATACTGGCCCACCGGCGCGCCCTGGTATTTCGTGCGTGGCAGCAATAACAACATTTGGAGCGTGGCCTCCTACAACTCCCGCCTTCAACTCCAGGAAAGTTACGAAGCGATAAGCGACGGCCGGGATACACCGACCAGCACAAACTACTATCCGAAACTCATGCTGTTCGTCTCGTGCCCAAACTGGGGCGTACAGACCAATAGCGACTGGGGCGCATGGATCATCTGCCCCGCCGAAAATCAAACCAACGACAACGGAACCCTGCAAGGCTACCAGGAATTCCTCGGCGGTCCAACTTTCAGTGCTCTCCAGAATATTCAGCAGACCTTCACGTACGACGGGCTGAATCGCCTGAAAACGGCCCAAGAAGCGACCAGCAGTTGGAACCGGACGTATACTTACGATCGGTGGGGCAACATGACGCCGAGCACTAGCAATTCGGTGATTCCGCTGGCCGCGAATTCACCAACCGGCTTCAACTCAGCCACTAACCGATTCAGCACGCCCGGTATTTTCAGCTTCGACAACGGCGGCAACTTGACAGCGCTGAAGGGCAACACGCTTGCCTACGATGCAGAAAAGCGCTTGAAATCGGTAAACGGCCTGGGCATCAGCGAGACGATCTCCTACGACGCCACCGGCCGACGAGTCCACAAGAGCCTCTCCAGCGGTTCAACCGCCTATGTCTATGACGCCTTCGGAAACCTCTCCGCCGAATACGCAAACGGCACAACCTGGTCGCGAGATTACATCCGCTGGGCCGGCGGACAACTGATCGCCACGGAGAACGCCACCGGCCCTTGCACAACGTGCTACTTCTCGTACGACCACCTTGGGAGCGTTCGCATGTTAACGGACGCCAACGCGAATATAATTGCCCGGCATGACTATCTGCCTTATGGAGAAGAAATCGCGGCGGGGGTAGGGGGGCGCAACAGCCAGTTCGGTTTGACGACCGATACGACGGCAAAGTTCACCGGGCAATTGAGAGATCAGGAGGCGGGTCAGGATTATTTCAATGCGCGGTATTTCGCGGCGCCATTGGGACGATTCAATAGCCCGGACCCCTCGAGCGCGGGCGCGAATCTTTCGAGCCCGCAGAGCTGGAACGGATACGCGTATGTGATGGGGAACCCCCTAGCCTCCACAGACTCAACCGGTATGGACGACGGCAACTGTAGCGTCCAAACCTCCATTGACCAAATCACCACCGACCAAACCTCCGATGGCGGCTCTGCGGGCGCGAGCGCCACAGTGTCCATAAACTGCCCAGAGGAGCTTCCGACCGCGGGCCAGCCGCCTAACTTCCAACTAAATACCACAGATCCATCCTCCATCAACGGAACCGTCGGGTCGACAGCTATCGGGTCCGATGGAATGCCCGACCCAGCTACTTATGACGAGCCACTCCCGGAGTGGGGACAGTCGCTGATTATTGTTGGGAAATACGTGCCGGCACAGTATCAGCTGCTAACAGGCCTTGCGGGCGGCTCTGCGGCCCTCGGTGCGGGCATCGCTTTGGCCCCGGCCGCGGCAACCGGCGCCGCAAACGTCGCCGCGAGGGGGATAGGCTGGGCGCAGGGAGCTTGGGGGGCAGGCACCGGCGTAGTCCTCGGGTCATACAACCAAGTAAATAACTACATCGAGGCAGCCCAATCGATGAGGGCGAACTATTTTAGCGTCCCGACGCCAGTGTGGAATGTCCTCAGCTACTTCGGCCAAAGCTGGACTGCAAATCGAGCATTCCTTGACGCGTCCGTCGCAAGGGGGCAGCAATTTTGGCTGGCCACTAACCCATTGGAGGCGACTAACTACTTTGCCATGGAGCTGCAGTACCTAAACAGCATCGGAGTCGGCCCAAGCGCCTGGGAGACGGTCTGGCTGCCGCTGCAGTAAGCCTGAGTCATGACAAAATTTCTGATTGACGCGCTAAGGCCCCTTCTGGTGCCGCTAATTGAACTCGTCAAGGCCATCTATAACATTCTGTTTGGCTGGCTGGACCGCCGCCTTGCCAGGCGTAACCAAAGCGCCCTAGAACAGGACGTAAAGGATGCCCTGCCCTTCTTGTTCTCTGAGGGCCGGGGGGCAATCGTTCTAATCGACCCCACGCGGCCCCGGCCGATCTTCGACTACGCAACAGTGAAGGTGCTTTGTGGCAACATTGTCTTTTGTTTCACTCGCGGTCGGGGCGACCTCTGCATAGATGTCGCCTCCCGTCTCTCGCCAGCAGAGTGGCACAGCCTGCAATCAGTACTTCGCCTGACTGGCGACGTATCGGCCCCGGCCCACTTCCAGGACGTTTGGCAGGCAGCATCCCTCTTGGAGCCAAAGATAACCCGACTGCAACAGGCCCTCTCCGCACCAGAGTTTCGAAAGTTCGCTCAGGACTTTGGGGACGACGCGGATAAAGCCGACCGAGCGATCAGGCGCCAGTTCGAGTTTGAGTTGAACGCACGACTGAAAAAGGACTAGGCAAATCGGGAGACGACCGATACGACGCCAAAGTTCACCGGGCAATTGAGAGATCAGGAGGCGGGTAAGGGGCCAAAAGGGCCAGAAGACAATAGTGCGGATTCTCCTCGTAACCGATCAGCCATTCTCTTCTGAAAGCGATCACTGTTCTCCTGCGAAACCGATCAGCGATCCTGCTTTGAAAACGATCACTTTCTGGCCGTGGGAGGAAGGTGGGGGCAAAAGGAGACAGACGACAATAGGGCAACTCGGGTCGCTGTAGGGATGACCATCGCTACCCCCAGTCCAACCGTGTGGTAGCGACTACCTTCGATGTCGCCGGCCGTCCTTCCACCTTAACCGGAACGCTAAACTCCACACCCACCACCTACATCAGCTCGTCCCAATATTGGCCCACCGGCGCGCCCTGGTATTTCGTGCGTGGCAGCAACAACAATATCTGGAGCGTGGCCTCCTACAACTCCCGCCTTCAACTCCAGGAAAGCTACGAAGCGATAAGCGACGGCCGGGACACACCGACCAGCACAAACTACGATCCAAAACTCATGCTGTTCGTCTCGTGCCCAAACTGGGGCGTACAGACCAATAGCGACTGGGGCGCATGGATCATCTGCCCCGCCGAAAATCGAACCAACGAAAACGGAACCCTGCAAGGCTACCAGGAATTCCTCGGCGGTCCAACTTTCAGTGCTCTCCAGAATATTCAGCAGACGTTCACGTACGACGGAGTCAACCGGCTGAAAACCAGCGCAAGAAGGAACAAGCAGTTGGAACCGGACGTATACTTACGATCAGTGGGGCAACATGACGCCGAACACCAGCAATTCGGTGATTCCGATGGCAGCAAATTCACCAACCGGCTTCAACTCAGCCACCAACCAGATCAGCACGCCCGGTATTTTCAGCTACGACAACGGCGGAAATTTGACAGCGCTGAACGGCAACACGCTCGCCTACGATGCAGAAAAGCGCTTGAAATCGGTAAGTGGCCTGGGCGTCAGCGAGACGATCTCCTACGACGCCACCGGCCGACGCGTCCAGAAGAGCCTCTCCAGCGGTTCGACCGCCTATGTCTATGACGCCTTCGGAAACCTCTCCGCCGAATACGCAAACGGCACAACCTGGTCACGAGATTACATCCGCTGGGGAGGCGGACAACTGATCGCTACCGAGAACGCCTCCGGCCCTTGCACAACCTGTTACCTCTCGCATGACCACCTTGGCAGCGTTCGCCTGGTTACCGACGCCAACGCGAATGTAATTGCACGGCATGATTACTTGCCCTATGGAGAGGAAATCGCGGCCGGGATCGACGGGCGCAACAGCCAGTTCGGTCTGACGACGGACACGACTGCGAATTTCACTGGACAACTGAGAGATCAGGAAGCCGGCCAGGATTATTTCAATGCGAGGTATTTCGCGGCTTCATTGGGTAGGTTCCATAGCCCAGACCCAGGCAGTGCAGGGGCGGATCCGACCGATCCACAAACATGGAATGGCTACGCTTATGTGAGAAACAGCCCGCTGCAGATGGTGGACCCGAGCGGCATGGATGGGTTCACCGGAGGCGATCCCGGCAATCCTGGCGATGACGGTAATCCCTGTGACGATCCGTTCGCATGTGGTCCATTTCCAGGTCCCATCGGTCCGACATCGCCGCCCTCAGCGCCCGCTCCCCCGCCGACACAGACCGAGTCAGAGAGCTCGGGGCCGCCGATACCGAGAGGGTCCTTCCCGAACGGCGAGGCGCTCGGCCTGCCGGGGGGACTCGGCTTGCCCGGACCATTCGGGCGAATTGGGGGCAACACTCCATGCGACTTCGGTACCTGCACCCAGGTGATCCAGGCCGCCGGAGGACCCGGCGATCCGGCGACGAACCCGCAGCAGTTTCTTAACTACGCGCTATTGCAGGCAGCACTCATTCTTTTGCGAAGAAGCCAGATCATGGCGTCCGTTATGCGGTATGCGGACGACCCGTCGAGGACCATTACTATCCGGTTCAACAGCAACAATGTCAACACCAGTAGCCCGGCCGGAGGTAAAATTAGTTGGGATCCCCACTCAGCACTAGTTTGCCCCGGCGATACAGGCGTCCCTCAGCCCCCATCTGTCGGCCTGGCCGAAGAACTCGCTCATCAGTACAATCCGGTGGGCCACGTTCCCCTTGGGCCATATGACGATTCCGAGGAGTACAGGGTGCGAGAGTTGTTCATCAATAATCTTGCAGCGTCGCTCGGCAGTTGCACCAGGAGTAATCACTTGGGAACCCTCGCCCATGTCCCGTAAAAATCCGGCAGTGGCGATATTGAAGCAAAATTGCGATTCGAGGAGGAACATTGCCAGGCGTCACATCTGTGAGTCGCGGTTGGAACTCAATGGCGGCGGGACGGCTCGGGTGCTCGATCCGACTTGCCGACCGCCGCAGGCCTATCGTTCGGGCCGTTCTTGCAGCGCTGCTCCTCTTGCCGGGCGGCTGCAACCGCAGCGACCCTGATGCGCGAGCGGATTTCATCAAGATCGGAGACGCCTTCGATCCAGCGGGGGTCCTGGACAAGGTTGCGAAAGCACTTGACCGGGGTGACGAACAGGTAGCAGCGGTCAACGTACTTTACTACCCGCTCCAAGGGGAGAGCCAGGTTCCGCTAACACCCGAGTCCCTGCAGCAGGTCGCGATTTTCGAGGTTACAATACGGCCCGAGGAATCCCCGCCAAGTCTAGCCTCCGCGATCCGCGCGACGAGAGTGAACAGGGTGCGTGACAGTGCTGGCTCGTCATGGGACCTTCGATGGCGGCTTCGCGTGGTGCTGCGCGGTTATAGTCGACCGTTGGACATATTCGTTAACGACCGTGGGGCGGCAGGATACGTAGCCGGGGTGCCAGTTACCTTCACCGGCAACCTTCCCGAGTGGCTAAAGAACGCAACTGTAGGCCTCACAGGCCAATAGTCAGGATGATTCAGCGGGTAATTCGGGCAACTGCAAATTGCACAGGTCAACCCGTGCCCACCAATTTAACTCTTGACCCTGGGCCTCGGTCCCTCGCAAGGAAGCTTACACCCAATGAACTACAAGTTGAGGCCTAGAAAAGACTTGGTGGCTACCGTATTGCGGGAGTGCCGGGTCTTAGCCCTTCTTTTCCTGGCTGGATGCTCGCCAGTCGCGTCACTCCCCGAAGTTACGGGAGTCTACCGCCTTGAAAAGGGGGGAAATCAAATCACTGCTGTCCTAAACAGGACAGGGTTGGGCGAATCGATATTGAAAAGAATGGTTTTGGGTGAGGGAGAAGGCATTTCCAGATTGGGGTCTCCTATGTTTTTTTCGGGTAGCCTGTCCTAAATCATGCGAGGGCCAGAGTAAGTTGCGAGGATTCGGGGACAATGGGTGGCGTACCAAAGGGGCTGTCGAGCCAAGCCGTTAGGTCGCGATAGGTGAATAGATTCATACGCAGCATGGAAGCCAAGTTCGAGAGCGACCACTTGGCGTGGGACAGATGGTGAAGCCATTTGAGAAGCAGCAGGGCGATCAAGGCTGTCCAAATCTGAATGCGTAAAGCGTTCTCGCTGGTTCCTACGAAACTTTTCACTTTAAGATTTTGTTTGAGCGCCTTAAAAAACAGCTCGATTTCCCAGCGGTCCTTATAAATGGCGGCGATGGTGGTTGAGCCGAATGCCAGATGGTTGGTCAGCAGGACGATCTCTTGCTCGTTGGCTGTGTCCCAAACCACAACCCGCCGCAAAAGGCACGGGCAATCCTGTTTGGCTTTTTCGCCAGTGAAGCGAATCAGTTGGTCAGAGCAGATATTCCGGTTGGCCGGAAGCGCGCATTCCTCCACCACTTCGTAGGCGGCGTTGTCCTTGAGCCGTGTGACGAAATAGACCTCTTCCGTGGTCCAGCGGGCGAACAAGGCATAGTCGTTATAGCCGCGATCTAGGGCGACAATCGAGCCGGGGTTGAGTGGGAAAGAAGACGCCATCTTGACATCGCTGCGCTTGGCTTCGGTGAGCAACACATAACGGGGCAAGTAGTCGTCGTGGTCCAGCAGGATGTGCGCTTTGACGCCGCCCTTGGCGCGACGAAACTTCGCCCACGGAAACATCTCCAAACAGAGGCTGATCGTAGTGGAATCCAGCGACAGCAGCTTATTCTTGAAACGAAACTTCTGCTTGCGCACGCCTAGCCCAGCGCCGTCGCGGAACCGCCCGAGGGCGGCATAAAACAATTCCTCATACAACGCTGCCGGACGGTGCCCATTGGCGTATGCCAGCGAGGATTTGTTCGGTGCTTTGCTGATTCCCAGATGCACCAGCTTGCCCAAACAACAGGCCAGCCCGTTGCAGATCTCTCGGAGCGAATCGGCGTGCGCTAGTTGGCAGAACAGCATCGCCACCAGTTGCGTCCGGCAACCGAACCCCTTCGCGCCGCGTTCCGCCTTATGTTTCTTCACCAGCGCCGCGAACTCGAGGCTTGGAAAATGCTGGAGTAGTTGATTGAACAGGCTCATTGCCTGTACCATTGTTTCTGCCCTCCTGTTGGGAATTCGGCGACCGAACGCTTCCTCGAAAAAGACAGTTCGACACCGGAACAATTATAGGAGGGCTTCTTTTTTCCTAGTTCCCCTCAAATCTGTTTAGGACAAGAGTGAAATCAAATAGCGTTGGAAATAATACCAAATCATACCTTCGTCGAGCGAATCAGGTACTCCTCCGGAAACATTTACGAACAAAAGGGATCCTGGTCTTGGGGGGCAAAAAGGGACAGACGACAATAGGGGAACTTGGGCCGCTGTAGGGATGACCATCGCTGCCCCCCTCCAACCGCGTGGTAACGACCACCTTCGATGTCGCCGGGCCGCGCCTCTACCTTAACCGGAACGCTGAACTCCGCATCCACAACCTACATCAGCTCGTCCCAATATTGGCCCACCGGCGCGCCCTGGCATTTCGTGCGTGGCAGCAATAACAATATCTGGAGCGTAGCCTCCTACAACTCCCGCCTTCAACTCCAGGAAAGCTACGAAGCGATAAGCAACATTTGGCAAATCCGTTCGGAATAGCTGCGCGCCTCGACCACCTGTCCCAAATCGGCCGGGACACACCGACGAGCACAAACTACGATCCAAAACTCATGCTGTTCGTTTCGGGCCCAAACTGGGGCGTACAGACCAATAGCGACTGGGGCGCATGGATCATCTGCCCCGCCGAAAATCAAACCAACGACAACGGAACCCTGCAAGGCTACCAGGAATTCCTCGGCGGTCCAACTTTCAGTGCTCTCCAGAATATTCAGCAGACGTTCACGTACGACGGAGTCAACCGGCTGAAAACAGCCCAAGAAGGAACAAACAGCTGGAACCGGACGTATACTTACGATCAGTGGGGCAACATGACGCCGAGCACTAGCAATTCGGTGATTCCGCTGGCCGCGAATTCACCGACCGGCTTCAACTCAGCCACCAACCAGATCAGCACGCCCGGTATTTTCAGCTACGACAACGGCGGCAACTTGACAGCGCTGAACGGCAACACGCTCGCCTACGATGCAGAAAAGCGCTTGAAATCGGTAAGTGGCCTGGGCGTCAGCGAGACGATCTCCTACGACGCCACCGGCCGACGCGTCCAGAAGAGCCTCTCCAGCGGTTCGACCGCCTATGTCTATGACGCCTTCGGAAACCTCTCCGCCGAATACGCAAACGGCACAACCTGGTCACGAGATTACATCCGCTGGGCCGGCGGGCAACTAATCGCCACGGAGAATGCCTCCGGCCCCTGCACAACCTGCTACTTCTCGTACGACCATCTTGGCAGCGTGCGCTTGGTTACCGATGCCAATGCGAACATAATTGCGCGACATGATTATCTGCCCTATGGAGAGGAAATCGCGGCGGGGGTAGGGGGGCGCAACAGCCAGTTCGGTCTGACGACGGATACGACTGCGAAGTTCACTGGACAATTAAGGGACCAGGAAGCGGGTCAGGATTATTTCAACGCGCGGTATTTCGCGGCAGTGCTGGGGAGGTTCAATAGTCCGGACCCCGGCAGTGCGGGGGCGAACTTGTCGAATTCGCAGAGCTGGAACGGGTACTCCTACACGCGAGGAAACCCGCTTAACGCTACTGACCCGAGCGGACTCGTGGCGTGCCTTTCTCGGGGAGCACCTAGCGCGCGCAGCGCCCCATCGGGCGGCTGCGGGGGCTATTACGAGTCCACTGGAGGTTACTTCGGTGGGAGCGGCGTCGTGATTGACGGAGGCACGCCGATCCCACCTGGCTTATTCGGAAGCGGATCGAACGGTGCCGGCGGAGACTCTGCGGTTCAGTGTCCGAACAATTTGTGCGAGGCGTCGAATGGCGTAGGCCTGCCGACCGAGTTCGTGGCGACTGCCTCAGGCGCGGCATACTATTCGTGCATGCTCCCTGGCCTCTGGGACAGTCAGACCCAAGCCGGGATCGCTGCGAGCACCTGCGGAAGCCCGGTATCAAATGCCCTGAAGCTGGAGACGGGCGGCGTCCTATATGCGACAGATAACGGCCAGTACTCGTTTACCTTTACGATGGGCGGTCGCTCCTGGGTTCTCCTAGATCCCGGCATGACGCCCGACGGGGACAGCTTCGCTGGCTACTATCACACCCACCCCCCACTCGGATTTCCATACCAGACCGAGGTCTTCTCCAGCCAGCAGGTCGCAGGCGACCCGCCGGCGGACCTGCAGACGATGAGTAGCCCCCAAAGAAACCCTGGCCTGCCGCCAGGCTATCTCGGCACACCGTCGGGCAATATCCTAATGTTCGACCCCTCACAGAGCGCACAAAACCCGACGGGCTGCGTTCTCGTCGGTAAGGAGGTTTGGCTTTATGGAATGTACGTTCCGATGTGCCCCTAGCAAATCGCCCGTGGCCACAACGAGATGCTCGCTGGGGCTCAGGGTTATCTCAACACTCTTCTGCATGGGCGTCGTCGTCACCGCAGAACAGCCGCGGCTCGTGCCGCTCGTCGAATTGGTGGCCAATCCCGAGCGGTATGACAAAGCGACCGTCTGCGTCCGTGGGTATCTGACGATCTATAAGGACATGGCCGGGGCAGTGCTTTCCCTGAGCCGGGAAGATGCGGATAACCAACTCGGAAACGGAACGGGCGTCGTTCTCAACGAGAAGCTTTTGGCGGATGCGGAAAAGCTGAGCGGGCGGTATGTTTCGGTCGTCGGCGTGTTCCGCACGATTCGCGTGGCCGGAGCCGAAGGCCTCGGAACCGAGATTCGCGATGTCAAAGAATGTATCCCTTGGCCAAACAGGCAAGTCAAGCCGAAGCTCACGTCGCGCTGAAGCTCCCGTCGACCGCTGTCGAAAAGGGCCATCGTTGGGCTGGCGCCGCCCACGCACAGGCGTTTAACAGCCCTTGTCTAAAGTAACTATTCGCACACGCGGATAGCGTGCAGGAAATCCGGCCAGCACAGACGCGCTACAACGCCTTGTTGACGGGCGGTGGAGGGTTTTGCCGTCCCGGCAATCGATCGCAATCTTGTCATTTCGCCCAACAGTTACTAAAGACACAGGCTGCTAAGACAAGCCTGGGGGACAAACTGAACCGCACCCTTCTGCTGAGACGACAAAAATGGGGACAGGCTACCGTCGCCTGGCATTGTTTGTTCATAACATGATAATGGCGTACAGCCCATATGGCGCAGCGGCTGGGGGATATTCGGTGGCTGGTACACCCCATTCTATTTCGAGAGTCCGATGGTCTGGGACAACGAGGAGGAGCCCATGTCACCGGCCGAGGCGGCGACGGCCCTTGAGCGGATAAGGCGACTCCTGGATCAGCACTATAGGTGGAAGTATAAGTTTCTTTTCGGCAAGGTTGAGGTCGTACGCTACGATCCGCCCGGCTCGGCGCATAAGAGCGATGGACGCGCGTCATCTTTGTAATCTCGACGGCGTAATTCGGTAAGAGGGGAACTCGGAAAAGGGACCAGCACAAACTACGATCCAAAACTCATGCTGTTGGTCCCTTGTCCAAACTGGGGCGTACAGACGAACAACGACTTGTTCACCCGGACAATCTGCCCCACCGAAAATCAAACCAACGACAACGGGAAGCCTGAAAGGTTACCAGGAATTCATCGGCGGCCCAGGTTTCAGTTCGTGTTGTTGTGGCTGCTCGTGGCCCTGAGCGTGAAGTCTGCGTTTGCCGGGTTGTTTCAAGCGAGAGTTGAGACTTAGACTGAGCTAGTCATAAGACCGCGATCCACTCCCTTTCGGGGGTTTGGTAAATGCTACGCTCGAATTGATCGCGTCCATGCGATCTGCGTTTCCATGGCTGCTCCAGTCATTCCCCCGCCGCTACGCGATGGCGACCGTATGAGTCGCGACGAGTTCCTCCGCCGTTGGGAGCTTCTGCCGGATCTTAAGCATGCTCAACTTCTGGATGGAATCGTTTACATGGCCTCGCCCGTAGCAGCCAAGCACGGCAGTTTTCACTACAGCTTCATCGCTTGGCTCGGGACATACACGGCGCGCACTCCCGGCTGTGAAACGCTCACGGAAGGTACCGCGCTGATGGAGAGCGACGCCCCCCAGCCGGATATTGCCCTGCGCATTCTGCCATCCTTCGGCGGTCAATCCCGCGACGAGGGCCCTACTTGGCGGGCGCTCCCGAGTTGATCGTCGAAGTCGCCGAATCCAGCCGTGCGCGCGATCTCGGGCCCAAGTCGAGAATCTATCTGAAAGCCGGCGTCCGCGAATCTGTCACCGCACTCGTCGAAGAGGAACGCATCGTCTGGCGTGAACTTCATCAGGACGCATGGCGGGATCTCCCGGCCGACAGCGCGGGCGTTTTTCGTTCACACATCTTCCCTGGGTTATGGCTTGACGAGCCAGCCATGTGGCGTCGAGACTTGGCTAGGGTGCTCGATGTTCTCGGGCAAGGAACTGCCACTGCAGAACACGCTGAGTTCGTGCGATCGTTGGCCGCCCGCAGACACTAGTCTTTCGGTACAACCACTATCGTGATGGCGCCGGCGAGTCCGGCTACGTGCTAGTTTGGGATTGATCGCGCTAAAGAGATTGGAAATCCGTATGGCTGCCCCAGTCACTCCCCCGCCACTGTGCGATGGCGACCGTTTGAGTCGCGACGAGTTCCTCCGCCGTTGGGAGCTTCTGCCAGGTCTTAAGCATGCTCAACTTCTGGATGGAATCGTTTACATGGCCTCGCCCGTAGCCGCCAAGCACGGCAGTTTTCATTACAGCTTCATCGTTTGGCTCGGGACATACACGGCGCGCACCCCCGGCTGCGAAGGTGTCGCGGACGCTACCGCGCTGATGGAGAATGACGCCCCCCAGCCGGATATCGCGCTGCGCATCCTTCCATCCTTAGGCGGTCAATCCCGCGACGAAGGCTCCTACTTGGCGGGCGCGCCCGAGTTGATCGTCGAAGTTGCCGCCTCCAGCCGCGCACGCGACCTCGGGCCCAAATCGCAACTCTATTTGAAAGCCGGCGTCCGGGAATATGTCACGGCGCTCGTCGAAGAGGAACGCATCGTCTGGCGCGAACTTCATCAGGACGCATGGCGGGATCTCCCGGCCGACAGCGCGGGCGTTTTCCGTTCGCGCGTTTTCCCTGGGTTGTGGCTCGACGAGCCAGCCATGTGGCGTCGGGACCTGGCTAGAGTGCTCGATGTTCTCGCGCAAGGAATGGCGACTGCAGAACACGCTGAGTTCGTCCGTTCGCTGGCCGGCCGCAGCCACAGCTAAGTTCGCAGCGCGGGCCAACGCTCGCCAACCGTGGGAAGCACTGGGAAATCTGTGAACGGCTGCGTTTGATACCAATACCCGACCGAATAAAAGCAATCGGCACGGTCGTTGGCATGGCCGTGTTCAATAGTGTGCTTCAAATACGATTCAAAGGCCACCGGATTATCGGCATGCCAGCGATAGACGCAGTAGCGTCCGCCCGCGCGTTCGGCAATCTCAATGAACGGAGCGCCGTTGTATAAATTCGCGAAGGCGATCCCATTGAAATCCCACGCGCCGTTCAAATAATCTTCCGTTCCAGTTCCGGTGATGGCAGGTTTCGACGCATCGTCAATGAAGATCATCTCATCGCCTTCGCCGAACCAGCCGTCTTGATTTTGAACGACTCCGAAGGTGACGCCCATCATCTGTCCCTTGCCTTTGGTCTCAAAGAAGACATAGTTGTTCTCGCCGTTCAAGTTGACTTGCGGTTTGCCTGGAACGGCCGGGATGGCGCGGTTGGGCGTAGATTGCCGGTATTGCGCGTGAAAATAGAGCGCGTTTTCCGGCAAGGATGAAACCAGTTGGTAATCGATATTCGAGTAGAACGACGGCACCGCATGCTCGCCCTCGTTCGCGATCGTGATGCGCGCTTGTTTTCGGAAAGGCATCGCAAAGTAAGAGTTCAACGCCTTCACCGATGAGCAATTCAAGAAGGCAGACTGATAAAGAAAGTAGTCGCCTAGATTGAGCCCGAAGAAATCCCCCACCGGCACTTCCACGCTCGGCTTGCTATTGTCGTCCCAATAAATCCGCATCACCAGTTCTTTCAGGTGATGGCCGCCGCGCGCGTTGATCGTGAACCAGATGTGCGTGATGATTCCAGGCCCATCCGACTTGAATACTTCTAAAGTCCCACCAGGTTCGATATGCCAAAAGTCGGCATTGCCACCCGTACGGTCAAAACTCGATTGTTTGAACGTACGGTAGTTATGGAGCTTGGCGTAAGAAGGTAATAGTGCTTCAGTTGAGGGGGGAACTTGAGTACTTTGGTTTCCGGCCGCTTCCTTTCCGGTAAGGAATGCGGCAGCGCCGCCAAGTGTACTCAAGAATCGCCTTCTAACGGGAACAGATGACATGATGTCTCCAGGATCTTGGACTTCAACAGCTCAGAACGAAAGGGAATTATATACGAAAAGAGGGGGGAATTTTTATGTTGAGGACCTGGACTAAGTCCCGGTCCTCAACCTCGGAGGTAAAAGCGTTTAATACTGAGTGGGTCGTGCATTAACCGCTTTTGTTACTTCATAATATACTCTGCCCGCAAAATCGAAGCAATAGTTTCGACACAAAACTTCCACTTTTTTCCATCTAAAATCGATACAAGCGCTTTTTTACAGCGTCCAGAGAGACTGGGCCAAACCAAATTCCTAGCACTTTTCGCTGCCAAACAGCCCCACTCTCCCGCCGCTGGTCCAGCCTGGTGAAAGTGTAGCTGTATGCAGAAATACGAATAGAACGGGGCGGTTTCGCAAACGGGGGACGATCCATTAACTGCAATACGCTAGGTTCGCCAACCAGGAGACGATAGACCAAAGTCGTGGCCCAGAGGTTGTTTTCCGGTGATCCTAGAGCGGCGAACCACATTTGCCAATCGAGGCGAGGTTGATAAGGTGCCACGATCGGAAGCCCGCGATAGACATCACCGGGTTTGTATCGAAATGAGTAGGACTGCCATTCGATTCCATCGTTACTGCCTTCGATGATAAGTTCGGTCCGCTCGGTCGTCATAACTGCGAACAGCCCATAGGGGTTAACGATTTCGAACGATTCTAGAAAACTCGGCGAAAGACCGAATATTTGCAGAACGCTAAGCCCGATTAAGGAAATTACACAGCCGTCGAGCACCTTGCGGAACTTTGGGCTTGGCAGTTGACGCAATGGCAACCGCGCCATCCTGCCCAGGCAATCGTCATCCAGCGCCCAAATGCAGAGGAATATCGTCAGCAGGTTGAAGAAAGCAAAATTTCCAGTGGCCGCAATTACGGCTTGCAGCCCAACGAGCAAAACAACTGCAGCTTGGCGCACGCGCTTGGGATACGCAAAGATCATGAACGGCGCGGCGAGTTCGATCGCGAGAGTCATGAGTGTGAGCGAATCCAGAAGCCACGTTGGGGCCTGCTGCATGTAGTAGGAGAGCGGATTCGGTAAAGGCTGCGTAAAGAAGTGATACCGAAGCGCATGCAGATTTCGCCAGTTGGGGTCGCCGGAGGTCAGCTTCACAAGGCCTGCCTCGAACATCAAGCGGAACAAAAGGAACCGAAACGCAAGCGCGAGCCATTCCGAGCCGGCGAATATGGCGAGAAATCCGGTTTCCAAAAGAAGTGAATCCCATTGAAACGATGTAAAGGGCTGGCCCACAGCAACGATTGATAGATAAAGCACGTAGGCAGCGATAGCGGCCGCGCGCGTGGCCACTCCAAAAATCAAAAAGAGGGCCGCCGCGCAACCCAACGCACAGATCGCGAGCAGTGTTGCATCCTTCGGAGCGAACCAAAATAAAGAAGGCGTAAAGAGAAATGCATGCCATCCATAATCGGCGCGCATGGCCTTCAAAGTGACGGCGACTGGAGAAATCCCGTTTGAACCCACTAAACCGACCATTTGCGGCCAAAGCGATGCAAACGAAATCAAGTAGACCAGTCCGAGCAGCCGCAAAAAGACCGCTTCGACCATGCGAAACGTCTGATCGCGAGGCTGCAGCAAGCTAAAATGCAAGGGACCTACGCATGAATATACCGAAGGCAGTGGTAACCGCGGCCGCGCCGAGCCAGCGTACGCTCGCGCTGCAAACCGTAATCGACCGGGACGGCGAAGAAAAACCGGTGCTGCGGGTGATTGTAGAAGAAATTCGTAGCGCGAATGTAGACCAGATTGCCATCGTTGTCGCGGCCGGCGATGAGGCGGCGTACTCCGCAGCGGTGGCGGATCGTACCGTACAGTTTATCCATCAGATCGGGGCTTCTGGGTACGCGAACGCGCTGCATTCGGCCCGGCATTTTATCGGCGCTGACGCCTTCCTGCATCTGGTGGGCGATCATCTCTACATTGGCGGAAACAGCTCGAAGAAATTGGTAGAAACCGCGGCGCAGGAGGGCTGTTCGATCTCGGCCGTGCAAGCAACACGCGAGACGCTGCTCAAGCAGTACGGGACCGTCGGCGGCCAACGATTGCAGGGAAAACCTAATCTCTATCGTGTCGACCGAATCATTGAGAAGCCAACGCCGACGGAGGCGGAGCAATTTCTCAATGTCTCCGGTTTGCGAGCCGGCCATTATCTCTGCTTCTTTGGCATGCACGTGCTGACGCCGATGTTTAGCGAACTGCTGGAACAGCGTCTTGCCGAGAAAAAAGCCGCAACTGTCTCCGGCGTTCTGGGGGAATTGGCGCAGCGCGAGCAATACCTGGCTCTGGAATTAAAGAGCCGCCGCTATGACGTGGGCGTGAAGTATGGCCTCTTTCAGGCCCAGTTGGCGCTCGCGTTGAATGGTAAAGATCGCGATTGGGTTTTGTCACAACTGGTGGAGAATTTGGCGCTGAATGAAACTGATTGAAGTGATTCGTTCGCCGCAGGCGGCCGTTCGCAATCAATCGGTGGATGCGATTGCGCGTGGATTGACGACTCCAGAACTACTTAAAGAATGTGCCACGCTCGATGCGTTCTGGCGGAAAAATGACAATCTCTACGAGCGGGTGCGGGCCCTGTTCTTCCTCTATTCGATTTACCGTTTCCATTTGGTCGAGCGGCCGGAAGTGGCCAGCGCATCGGGGTTGATACCGTTTGAAGCGACACTTCATTTGTTGAAGCGGCGCTATGAAGAGGCCTGTGAAGCACTGCAGCGCACCGAGAGAGCGAGCGGTTTAAGCCCAGCGCTGGCAAGCGCCTACGCGGCAACATACAAAGGGTTGGCTTTCAAGACGCTCGCCGACCAGGTTCGAAGAAGCGTTCGGTCCGTTCGGGGCAACCAATGGATGTCGCGCGTCGGGCATCCTGATGATTACCCGTTGTCGATCCGCCCGGAGTTGTTGAAATTCGATGGAGCCTATCCGATTTTGAAGGAAGCTACGCCGGTGCGTATGGATTTAACGCACAGCGGGTGGAGCGACATATTCTTCCTCGGAATGGATTACCCGGAAGGCGCGAAAGTACTGAATATTTCCATCGATCTTGCTGTGCGCGGCGAAGGAACGGTCAGGCCGCCGGTGGAAGCCTACTTTCGAGTAATAGACGAACCAGTACTGCGGCTCACTAGCGTAGATTTAGGCGCAACCGCGGATATTGGAACGTTCGCCGAACTGTTCGACTTTGCGCGCGACTATTTGGGCCTTTTGAAAGCCGCGGTGATTGCCTCAGGACTGGTGCCGCCTGCCATGGAAGGCGCTGTGCAGCCAATCAGTTCCCTGCTCCGCCCTTTAGTGGGCGAAGGGCGCGGCGTCGAGCTAGTCAGCCGCGTGCGCAATATTCCGAAAGGCTCGCGCCTGGCCGTTTCGACCAATCTGTTGGCTGGTTTGATCAGCGTCTGCATGCGCGCAACGGGGCAAATTCATGCGTTAACGGGCGGGTTGAATGAGAGCGATCGGCGTTTAGTGGCGGCGCGCGCGATTTTAGGTGAATGGTTGGGTGGATCGGGCGGTGGTTGGCAGGATTCTGGCGGCGTTTGGCCGGGCATCAAGCTGATCGAAGGGCAGGAGGCGGCTGAAGGCGACCCGGAGCACGGAATCAGTCGCGGGCGTTTGCTGCCGGGGCACAAAGTTTTTGCTACTAACGAAATCGGCGGCGAAGCGAGAGAGCGCTTGCAGCAAAGCCTCGTGCTGGTGCATGGCGGCATGGCGCAGGATGTCGGGCCGATTCTCGAAATGGTGACGGAGAAGTATCTGTTGCGCTCGCCGGCGGAATGGGAAGCGCGGCAGAAGGCTATCGGCATCTTAGAAGATGTGCTCGGATGTCTACGCACAGGCGATATCAAAGGGCTGGGGCAAGCAACGGAAAAGAACTTCTTTGGCCCGATTCAAAGCATTATTCCGTGGGCGAGCAATGCCTACACCGAAACGCTGATTGCTCGGGCGCGGGGCGAGTTCAAGGCTGACTTTTGGGGTTTCTGGATGCTCGGCGGCATGGCGGGCGGCGGAATGGGCTTCATCTTCAGCCCAGCTGCTAAAGCCAAAGCGCAAGAGCGGCTCGCGGCGATCATGCGCGAGACGAAGCAGCAAATGGAAGAGGCCGTCCCGTTTGCGATGAATCCCGTGGTTTACGACTTCCAAATCAATGAACACGGCACCGTAGCTCAACTTTTGACCGGCAATGCGAGTTTGATGCCGGCGCGGTATTACGCGCTGGTGGTTCCGGAGTTGTTGCGCATGGATCAGCGGTTGATGCCGGTTTCACGCCGTAAAGAGTTGGATCGTTTAGGAGCGGCATCGCGTAGCTCGCCGCGGTATGCGGGCATTGTGCAGGATTTATTCGATAGGCTTTTGCCATCGGCCGACGGCGGCAGCGGCGAAAAGGCACATTCGTTGCCGGAGTTGCTCAAGGAGTACGGGTTCGATCCGTTAGAGCATGAACGCATTCGATCGGGCCTGCAGAATGGCAGTTTGGGATTGGCGCAGAATCGATTGCCGGCGACGACGAAGATCGAAGATGTACAACCGGGCGATTTAGCCGGTTCGCGCTCGGAGCGAATTCGCAACCACGCACTGCGAGAGGGCAAAGTGGCAGTGGTTTCGCTTGCCGGTGGGGCCGGGACGCGCTGGACGCGTGGCGCAGGCGCCGTAAAGGCCTTAAATCCGTTTTGCAAGTTTGCCGGTAAGTATAGAACCTTTATCGACGTGCACGTCGCCAAAACCCGCAAGACGAGCCGGGAGGCAGGCATGACGGTGCCGCACGTCATTACGACCAGCTATCTGACACACAGCCCGATTGAGAAAGCTAATCCACCCGCAATGCTGTCGCCTGGACGAAGCATTGGGTTGCGCTTTATTCCAATGACGCGCGACCTCCGGTTCGCCTGGGAGGAAATGCCCCAGCAGGAACTCGATGAGCAAAAAGAAAAGATGCGAGACAGCCTGCATGCGGCATTGATTCAATGGGCGCAAAAAGGTCCGGAGGGCGCGGATTATACGGACAATTTGCCGCTACAATGCCTGCATCCGACCGGGCATTGGTATGAGATCCCGAACATGTTGCGCAACGGCGTGCTATTGACGTTATTGAAAGAACGGCCGCAGCTTCAGCATTTGATGATGCACAACGTCGATACTGTTGGGGCGAATGTAGATGCCGGCCTACTAGGACTCCACATTGAGCGTGGCGCTGCAATGACGGTGGAAGTAATCGGACGGCAGGTGGAGGATCATGGCGGCGGCTTGGCAAAGGTTAACGGCCGGGTTCGCTTGGTGGAGGGATTGGCGCTGCCTTCGGAAAAAGTGGAAGCAAAGCTCTCCTACTACAACTCCAACACGTTTTGGATCGATATTGACAAGTTGCTGGCCGCGTTTGGGCTGAAGCGTGAAGACTTGCACGACGCTGCCAAGACGGCGGAGGCAGTGCGGCGGCTAGCGGGAAGAATGCCCAGCTACATCACATTGAAAGACGTCAAGAAGCGCTGGGGCAAAGGCCAGGAAGATGTGTTTCCAGTGGCACAGTTCGAAAAGCTGTTTGTCGATATGACGGCGCTGGACGAGATGGATTGCGCCTACACGGTGGTAGAGCGGAAACGCGGGCAGCAGTTGAAAGAGCCGGCGCACTTGGATGGATGGCTGCGCGACGGCTCCGCGGCATATGTGGAAACGTTAGGCGACTGGGACTAGTTGGCGCGCTCGCTCTTGAGAGCGGCGCTTTGGAGGAGCACCTCCATGCTGACAGTTTCCAGAACATCGGCATGCGTCGCTTCCAGGCGCGCTGGACCGATCACGCCGGCGTCATAAGATTCTTTCCAACGATCGATACAAACACACCAGTGGTCGCCAGGCTTTAGACCGGGGAAATCATATTCCGGGCGCGGCGTGATGAGGTCGTTCCCGATCGACTGCTGATGGCGAAGAAACTCAGCTGTGAGTTGCACGCAAATGGTGTGTTTGCCAACATCGTCGGGACCGGTATTGCATTTGCCATCGCGATAGAAGCCGGTGAGTGGGTTGGTACAGCAGGTTTGAAGGGCTGTGCCGAGAACGTTCTTAACCATACTGTTTAGGCTAGCGCAACATGTCATCTTAGAAGTGATGACGATTCAGCAAGAGACCGCGCAGATTCTCGCCGGATTGGGAGTAGCGCGCGAGGCCTATGAAAACGGGACGCTGACGGTGCGGACGCCGATCACGGGTGAAACGATCGGGCAAGTGAAGACGAGTTCGGCGGCAGAAGCGACGCAAGCGATTGAACGCGCCGACAAGGCTTTCCGCGAATGGCGCAAAGTGCCGGCGCCAAAGCGCGGTGAACTGGTGCGGCTGTTGGGCGAAGAGCTGCGGGCGGCCAAGACGGAATTGGGCCGGTTGGTGACGATTGAGGCGGGCAAGATTGTCTCCGAAGGGCAAGGCGAAGTGCAGGAGATGATCGACATCTGTACGTTTGCTGCCGGGCTTTCGCGGCAGTTGTGCGGGCTCACGATTGCGACGGAACGGCCGTTGCACCGGATGATGGAGACCTGGCATCCGCTGGGCGTGACGGGGATCATTTCGGCGTTCAACTTTCCGGTGGCGGTGTGGGCATGGAACTCGGCGCTGGCATTGGTGTGCGGGAACTCGTGTGTGTGGAAGCCATCGGAGAAGACGCCTTTAACGGCTTTAGCGACGCAAGCGCTGTTTGAGCGGGCGGTGGTGAAGTTCGGCGATGCACCGGCGGGATTGTCGGCGGTGTTGAACGGCGGGAAGGAAGTGGGCGAGGCGCTGGTCTCAAGCAAACTTGTGCCGCTGGTTTCAGCTACAGGATCGACGGCGATGGGGAAACAAGTGGGACCGAAGCTGGCGGATCGGTTTGCGCGGTCGATCCTGGAGTTAGGCGGGAACAATGCGGCGATTGTGTGCGCGTCGGCGGATCTAGACTTGACGCTGCGCGGGGTTGCGTTTTCGGCGATGGGCACGGCGGGACAACGGTGTACGACGCTCAGACGGTTGCTGGTTCATGAGAGTGTCTACGACAAGCTGCTGGCGAAGTTGAAGCCGGTGTATGGATCGGTAGTGGTGGGGGATCCACGGGAGAGTGAAACTCTGGTGGGTCCGTTGATCGATGAGCACGCCTTTCAGGCTATGCAGCAAAGCTTGAAAGAAGCCGGCGGGCTTGTCACGGGCGGCGAGCGCGTTACGGTTGCCGGATGCGACGGAGGGTTCTATGTGCGGCCGGCGCTGATGGAGATGAAGGAACAGACGGCAACAGTGAAGCGGGAGACGTTTGCACCGATTCTCTATGTGCTGAAGTTCAAGGACTTGGAGCAGGCGATTGGCTGGCATAATGACGTGCCGCAAGGGTTGGCATCGTCGATCTTTACAAACGATCTGAGAGAAGCGGAACGGTTTGTGTCGGCTGAAGGATCAGACTGCGGGATTGCGAATGTGAACATCGGACCATCGGGCGCGGAGATTGGCGGCGCGTTCGGAGGTGAGAAGGAGACCGGCGGCGGAAGAGAGAGCGGGTCGGATGTATGGAAGCTGTACATGCGGCGGGCAACGAACACGATCAACTACGGCAGCGAGTTGCCGCTGGCGCAGGGCGTCAAGTTCGATGTGGGCTGAGCAGTAGGCCGATCGCGCCACCGGCGAGAATGAGCCAAGCAGAAGTCAGCCTGTAGCGAAACAGCAGGGCTGCGCTTGCGACTGCGATGAAGGCGGTTGGCGGATCAATCACCGCAGCTTTCGCCAGCAGAAAGAGCACCCAGGCAATCAGGCCAATGGATGCGGCGGTAACGGCATCGAGGAAGAGACTTGCCCATTTGGAACGACGGAGGCGCGGAATGAACGGAGCGCTGATAGCTACTAAAAGCCAACCGGGCAGGAAGATGGCGAGAGTCGCGACGGCAGCGCCAGGAAGGCCAGCGAGCAAGTAGCCGATGAAAGTCGCCGTGGTGAACACCGGGCCGGGAGTGACTTGTCCGACGGCCACAGCGTTGAGGAGTTGAGACGGCGTTAGCCAGTGGAGGCGGTTGACAAAGTCGGCCTGGAGAAAGGTGAGCAGGACATAGCCGCTGCCGAAGACAATAGAGCCGATTTTCAAGAACGCCACGCCGATGCGCGTCAGTGTGGGGAGTTCGGTCATGCGGCCCGCAGTGGTGGACAAAGCGGGCGGCACCTGGAGCGCGGCGACGAAGCCGGCTGAAAGCGCGACGGCGGCGAGACGCCAGTTCTTGATACCGGCTCGACTGAGGTTCCACAGAGCTTGGAGAACGATGGCGACGACGACGGGCTTGATGCCATACATGAGGCTGAAGACCTGCGGCAGCGAATGGAAGCGAACGTAGGCGGCGGCGATAGCGCTAACCATGCAAGCAGCGGGCAAGATGAAGCAAACGCCAGCGATGAGAAGTCCCGGCCAGCCGCAGGTGCGAAAGCCGATGTGGATGGCGAGTTCGGTTGAACTTGGACCTGGGATGAGATTCGAGACACCGAGCAAATCGAGGAACTCGGAATCAGTCAGCCAGTGGCGGCGTTCGACGACTTCCTGGCGCATCATGGCGATATGAGCGGCAGGTCCGCCGAAGCCGAAGACGCCGAGCTTCAAGAAGAGCAGTGCGAGGTCTCGCAACATGCGGATCTCAGTGGGTTTCTTGCAAAGAGCGAGCGACGCTGGCCATCAACTGGCGCGGGGCGAAGCGCGTCATGAAAGCCATCAAGGCGTTGACCCGGCCAGGAACGACGAGAGACTTCCCTGCCCGCATCGCAGTCCAACCGATCTGCGCGACTTCGGCAGCGGGCATGGCGCTGCCGGATGAGAGCTTGGTCTTTTGCATGCCTGCTCGCTTGAAGAACTCGGTCTGCGTTGGACCGGGGCAGAGGCAACTGATCTTGACGCCGGTGCCTTTCGCCTCATTGTGGATGGCTTCGGAAAACGAGACGACATAGGCTTTCGAGGCGTAGTATACGGACATCAAGGGACCAGGTTGGAAAGCAGCGGTGGAAGCGAGGTTCATGATGTAGCCGGCGCGGCGGGAGATCATCTGCGGCAGGCAGAGGCGCGTGAGCTGAGTCAGGGCGGCGACGTTCAGTTCGACCATCTGCACTTGACGATCTTCTGGCAGCTCCCAGAATTTGCCAACGAGACCGAAGCCAGCGTTGTTGATGAGGACGTCGATGGTGAGGTCAGCCTTGTTGACCGAATCCATCAGGGCGTGGGCGGCGTTGGGTACAGAGAGGTCGATGGGAAAAAGGTCGACCTTGCGTGAGGTTTTTCTCCGGACTTCCGCGGCGACGGTTTCGAGGGCTTGGGCGTCGCGAGCGACTAGAGCGAGGTCATAGCCATTTTCAGCAGCGATGAAGGCAAGTTCCCGTCCGATGCCAACGGAGGCACCGGTGATGAGAGCGGAAGGCATAGGCTTTCATTTTCACACTACTCATGACGAAGGGCATTGATTGGTTGAACACGGGTGGCGCGCAATGCTGGGAGGAACGAAGCCACAGCAGTGATGGCTAACAAGATGAGGGCGGTGACGATGAGCGATGAAGGATCTGACTTCGAGACTTGGAAGAGCATGCCTTCGAGGAAACGAGTGAGGACGAAGGCGGCTGAGAATCCGATGAGGACTCCGATGAAGCCCAGGGTACAACCTTGACGAATCACAGCGCCAAGCAGATTGCTTTGCTGCGCACCGAGCGCCATGCGGATGCCGAACTCGGAGGTGCGTTGTTCGACAGAGTAGGCGATGACGCCATAGATACCGACGGCAGCGAGGGATAGAGCGAGGAGCGAGAACAAGCCGAGGATGAGAGTGAGGAACTGGGGACGCGAGGTGGCGGCGGCGACCACATCATCCATGGTGCGGAGTTTGGCAATGGGAAGAGTGGGATCGACTTCAGTGACGGCACGCCGGGCAGCGGAGGCGATGGTCATAGGATCGCCGATGGTCCGAATCACGACATCAAAGCTGCTGGGCGCGTAGACCTTGTATGAGTAAAAGAGTTCTGTGCCGACGGGCTTATCGACGCCCGCGTTCTTGATATCGGCGATGACGCCAACGATGCGGCACCAGGGAGCGTCGCCAGGGCGGACGCGGCGGCCCACAGCCGACTGATGCGGCCAGAAGGTCCGTGCCATTGCCTCATTGATGACGACACCGGGGGACTTTGGATTGTCATCAGTGGTATCCGGGAAGCGACCTTCAAGAAGATGCGCGCCGAGCGTAGTAAAGAAGTTTTGATCGATGGCTTGGTAGAAGGCAACGTTTTGGATGGGGCCGTTCGGGATGGGGACGAAGCCTTCAATCTCGGTATCGTTGTCCACTTCGGGGCGAACGGGAGGAACTTGTGTTGCGAGGGTGACGCCGGAGACGCCGGGGATCTGGGCAAGCCGCTCATGCAAGTTGGTCCAGAAGTTGACGCGCGATGCATCGTCTTTATAAGTGGCATCGGAAAGCGCTAGACGAAATGTGAGGAGGTGCTGCGGGTTGAAGCCAACATTGACTTCACGCAGATGCGAAAGGCTGCGAATCATCATGCCGGCCCCAGCCAGCAGGGCGAAGGCCATGGAGATTTGAGCAACAACGAGAACATTGCGGAAGCGGCGCGATGTGAGATTCGACGAAGTGCGGCCGGAGGTGGTTTTGAGAGTTTCGAAGACGCGAATGGCGGACACGTGGATAAACGGGGCGAGACCAAAGACGACTCCGATGAGGAGAGACACGGCCAAGGTAAAGAAAAGGACCGGCAGGTTGAGAGCGATCTCACCAGCACGAGGAATACTGCCTGCATTAGCAGACTGGATCAGCTTCAGGCTGGCAAGGGCGATGCCAACGCCCAGCACCGCTCCGACTAAAGCGAGGACGAGGCCTTCCACTACGAATTGCTTGGCGAGAGCGGCGGTAGAAGCACCGATGGCGCGGCGAACGGCAATTTCGCGCTGACGCGCCTCGCTGCGAGCGAGCAAGAGATTTGCCACGTTGACGCAAGCGATGAGTAAGACCAGGACCACGGCACCGAGCAGAAGCAGCATAGCTTTGCGCACGCCACCGACCACTTCGTCATAAAGGAAATACATGCTGGGGTAATGATCTTTGAGGGTGAACACATGGTGATTGGGAGACGCCGATTCGCCCCAGCGAGCGACGAGGCGAGTCATTTCCGCGCGAGCTTGATTTAACGTGACGCCGGGCGCGAGGCTACCTAAGACGTTGTAGTTGTGGCCACCGGGACTGACATGCGCTGGATCGAGTTGAAGAGCCGACCAGGCTTCGGTTTGATCGGGTTCGCCGGGCGGGAAGACGAAGCCTTTCGGCATGACGGCGATGATGGTGGCTTTGCTGTTGTTGACGTTTGTTTCTTTACCGATGATGTTGGGATCGCCGGCGAAGACGCGTTGCCACAATCCATAGGAGAGCATGAGGACAGCGGGTGCGCCGGGAGCGTCATCCTGTTTCGTGATGAGATGACCAAGCAGCGGATTTACGCCAAGGAGCGCGGGGACTTGGGCGCTTTCGAAAGTGGTGGTAATGCGGGCGGGACGGTTCGTTCCCGCGAGGTTAATGCCTGTTGTTGTAAACGCTCCGATGGAGGAGAACGATTTGGCAGAGCGTTGGAGATCGAAGACTTCGGAATCGGAGACCCAGAACTTGTGGAGACCGCCGTTTGGAAAAGTGGGGAATTCGGTATAAATACGGACCAAACGATTCGACTGAGGGTAATCGAGCGGGCGCAAAACGACCGCGTTCACGATGCTGAAAATGGCCGAGGTGGCGCCGATGCCAAGAGCGAGACAAAGGAGCGCGGCGACGGTGAAGCTGGGCGTGCGGGCCAAGCTGCGGATTGCGTAACGAACGGTTTGGAGCATGATTTACCTCATTAGCTGAATACGTGTCCCTATGGATTTCGGGACGCTAAATATGCGGCGATGTTCAATAAATCTTCGCTGCTGAGGCCCGCGACGGCGGGCTTCATGAGTTCGGTCCAATTACCGTGGCGAGTGCCTTGCTGCATGTCGTACATTTCCCGGACGAGATAGCTGGGAGAACGACCAGCAAGAGGAGGAACGGGGCCGAGGCCTTTGAGATCAGGGCCGTGACAGACGCTGCAGGCGGTACGTTTACCGTGGCTGCCACTGACGAGAACTTCACCTTTTTTGACACTGCCGATGGGCGCGTACGCTACGAAGCCAGACTTAGGGTTGCGTAGGCCTTCGGTTTGTTCGACATCGAGGGGCGTTTCAATGATACGGTTGCCGATGGGTTCTTTTTCGTTACCGGGAAGCGGGAGGTACATGCCGACGTTGGTATAAGTTTTGGGAACGGTCTTGGTTTCGACGACTTTGATCCAAGGCGTGGTCCATTTGATTTGGGCGTAGTACTCGGCGGAGGCTTTGATTTCATCGTCGCTCATGCCTTTGGCGATAGCGATCATGACGTTGGTGTTGCCTTTGCGGGAATCGGCGCTGTGGCGTTCGCCATCGCGGAATTTGCGCATTTGTTCGATGAAGTAAGACACGGGGAGATCAGAAACGCCGGCGTTTTCTGGACGGCCGCGGCCGTTGGGATAGTGACAGAGAGCGCAGGCCCAGACTTGGGGTTTTTTGCCATGGGCGACGATGTCGGGCATGGTGGGATGATCGCCGGGATACCAATCAGCGGGGGCGAAGCGATCGTAAATTTGGGCGCGGGTGAAAGAGCCATCGCTTCCGGGAAGGTGATGGAGCTCCGGGTCGGGCGGAGGTGGTTTGGGTGCGGCAGCGGCTTGTTCGGGAGCGGTGCCATAGGCCCAGACGGGGATTTGCGTGTCATCGGCTGCGGGCGCGGCGAGTGAAGACACAAGTAGAGTGAGCAAGAGGATGCGGAGTGTCATGTATGTGCTCTTAGAAACCTATCATGAAGAGAGTTGGCTACCTTTCTTTACGCGGCGCGGGCGACCGGATAGGGGCCGGCGTGATCTTTCAGGCCGAGTTTTTCGAGTTCGGCGGCGAATTGCGCTTCGAAGCCAGGGTTTTCTTTGGTGGCGGTGTCGCGGGCGCTGAGATTTTGAATTAATTGGTGGATGGCTTTGCTGTCTTTGAGAAAAATATCCCAATAGTGGCCTTGTTTTTTCATTTCGTGCTTTTCGGATTTGATGCGGAGTTCCTCTTCGGCGCGATTTTGCGCATCGAACCCATTTTGGGTGGTGCGGGTTTCTTTGCGGAGTTTGAGGAGGTCGTTCAGGGATTTGTGGAAGGCGCGGGTGTGGGTAGTTTGATAGCGCATATATAGGTTGAACATTTTCCCGTCGATGATGGCGCCGGAATCGGGGTTGGCGGTGGTGTCGATGAGTTTGGCAGCGCGTTGGGAGAGCCAAGTGGATTCGGCCATGTTGTTGACGAGGATGGATTCGGTTTCGGTCTCGGGGTGGTGTTCGAGTTCGAGATCTGTTTTGAGGGCGGCGAATTTTTCGGGTTCTTCGGTGGTGAGGAGACGGAAGACGCCGTTGTGACGGGTGAGTCCGTGGGTGGTGCGGTTTTGAGAGGAGATGGCAAGACCGGCTTCGGATCTGGGGCCGGAAGATTTGAGGGCGTTGGCACGGTTGGCGGCGAGTTGGGAGGCGGAGATGGGTGATGGGTCGGGTTTTTCGACTGTTGCGGTATACGTTGCGCTTCCTTCGGGCGCGGTTCCGTCGAGGGCTTCTTGGGGCTGGACGGTTGGAGTGATGGCGGAGAGCGGCGGAAAGACACCGCCGGGTTCGGGAATGTTGAGCTCGGGAGCGACAAGCGTTTGTAGATTCGCTTCGGCGGCGCGAGCGAGTTTCCGGGCGAGTTTGCGTTCCTTGTGGGCAAGGGCGCGGCGTTCTGTGCGGTTCATGAGATGGCTACCTGCTTTCGTTTTCTTCGGATATCTCGGAGGGGGCGTCGGCGGGTGAGCACACCGCCTGGTCAATTCAGAAATAGCGGAGGGCTGTGGGAGGCGAAGACGGGTGTGGTGATGCTGGAGCGCGAACGGGCGGTAAGTTATTGAAAGGGATGGAGATAAAAAATCTGTGGAAAACTTCTAAAATTGTGACTGGATTGGGGGGCTCTGCGGTGATCGCCCGTCGGGCAGAAGGCGGAGCCACTAACTTGGCGGGGAGCTTTGACGGACCAACTCGCCGATTGCGCTCGCCAGCTTGTCGACTCGGGCGTCTAACGCGGCATCTTGGGAGTTAGGGGCCGGTCGGATTTTCCAGGCGGGGCGAATTCGAACAACGATGTCCCGGCGATTGGGTGCCGCTCAATCACTCGATCTTCAGGGCGAGCACGGGCGTATTGTAAGAGTGTGGATTCGCCGGCGCCACAATCCGACCGTATTCTGGTGATTCCCGCAGCAGCAAAAACACCGCAAGCGGAGATTGCGGCGTCAGTGCTCGCAGAGCTTTGGAGGGATAGCGACGGGGCGAGCGTCGACTTGAACCAGGAGGAACTGGCGAACGCGCTGCTGACGATCGGAACGAAATACAACTATGGGCTGCCTGAGGGAGTAGTGGCCAGACCGGCACAGGCTGTTTTGTTTTGGCGATCGCTAGAGTTGCGGGAGTTAGCGCTGGCGGGGGCTTGTGCATTGGGGCGCGAACGGGCTTGGGAGAAGTTCATTGACACGTACCGTCAGCCATTAACGCAGGCAGCGATTGCGATCACGGGTTCGGGATCGCTGGGCCAGGAGTTGGCCGATTCACTGTATTCAGAGATGTTCGGGTTGCGGGTGAGCGAGGGAGAAAGAAAGTCGCCGCTCGCCTCTTATGCGGGCCGCGGCTCGCTGATGGGTTTTTTGCGGACGACGCTGGCGCAGCGCTATGTGGATTATCAGCGTTCGACACAGAAGGTGAGTGCGATCGGGGAGCGGGAGTTTGCCGCACCCGCGACGTATCCTGTGCCCTCGGAAGCAGTGATTCGAAGCCTGAGTCAGTCACTTACAACAGTGTTTCTGTCGTTGGACGCTGAGGAACGATTTTTGCTGGCCGCTTGGTTTTTGAACCAGCGAACACTAGCGGACATTGCCCAGGTGCTGCGGGTTCATGAGGCGACGATCAGCCGGAAGTTAAAGCGCATTACGGAGAATTTACACAAGAAGCTGCTGGAACAGTTGCGAGCGAGCGGTATGAGTAAGCGTGGGGCGGAGGAGGCATTGGGCACGGATCCACGAGATATCGACATTAATTTACGGGGATTATTGCAAAGTTGCGAAAATTCCACGTTCTTTGGGAAAGGGACGTCAGCGGAATGACCGAGCAGATCCAACCCGATTCCCATCCTGACGCCGAATTGCTGAACGCGTTTGTAGAAGGGGTGTTGCCTGAGCACGAACGCAGCCAGTGTTTGGCGCATTTGGCGGAGTGTGCTCGGTGCCGTGAGGTTGTCTTTCTGGCCAAGCCGGAGCCAAACGTGGCGACTCAAGCTGCGGCCATACCGACGCGACGACGTTGGTTTGGCATGGCGCCGGCGATGATGAGTGGCGCGCTCGCTGCGAGCGCGCTGTTGGTGGGGATTCTGGTTTACCGGACGCAGACGGTTACGCCGTCAGTGCCGGTGCGGTCAACGCCGGCTCTGGCTCCAACGATTGCCGATCGGGTGGTTCCGAGACAACCGCAGGCTGAGGCTCCTCCGCCGATTCGTGCGAAGAAGGCACCGAAATCCGAGGTGACGACTGGGGCGGCTGCCCTGCCTGCGGTTCCGGCGCCGCCGCCGCCTTCCGCTCCTGCGCCCTTATCTGCCGTGGCGCCGAAGCAATCGCCGGTGGCGCAAGAGGCGCGGGCTGCTGAAGCCGCTCAGCCGGTTGTGCCGGACGAGTTGCACTCTTCTTTAGCGACTGGCAATTTGCGTGAGCCGACGACGGGGCTTGGCGCCATCCAAGGTAGGGTTGAAGACGCCACGGGAGCGGCGGTGGTGGGGGCGACAGTCAAGGTGCAAGAGGTGAATACACAAGTCTCAACGAACGTGACTTCTCTCACAAGCACGAAAGGCGAATTTAAGTTAGATGCGTTGCCACCGGGCGTTTACGATGTACAGGTTGAGTCGCCTGGATTTCAGAAAAGTTCGACCACGGTCGATCTGAAAGCGAACGATGTCGCGGTAGTGACGCCGAAACTGACTGTGGGTGCAGCAGCCGCGACAGTGGAAGTTACGGCAAGTAAGGCCACTGTTCAAACCGAAACGGCGCAGTTGCAGACCGCCGGACGATCGACGCCGGTGCGTGACGGATCACGAGTTCTGGCTTTGGCACCGTCCGGTGGCTTACTTTTGAGCAAGGATGCGGGCAAGAGTTGGAAAGCCGTCAAACCGAAGTGGCCGGGGAAAGTGACGCGAATCGAGTTTCTCAGCGAAAAAAAGGGGAAATTCGAGATAACGACCGATCGCGGAGCCGTGTGGCAAAGCGAAGACGGCAGTCACTGGCGACCGAAAAAATAGCCATCACAAAAAAGAGCACAAATAACGTGCAAGAGTGAGTGCTAAGTCCGTTCCTCGGGTGAGGTCACAACCGAGGAGATTTTATGGGCTTCGCCATCAAGCCGTGGTATTACAGTTCCGCTGTCCTGCTCTTGCCGGTGTTCCTGTCTGTTCACGCGAGCACTAACGAATCGCACGCACTGAGTGCGGTTTATCGAGGCAACCACCTTTCCCTTTCGATTCCGTATCATGCGGACCGTGACGGGGCCGTCTTGCTCAGAGCGCAATTGCTCGACCCGGAGGACGGGGAGATCGGCCAGGCTGCGCGAACAATTCATCTGGAGCGGGAAGGCGTTTGGAACGTATGGATGCCGGTGGAGGGTGGGTTGACACTGGAGGATTTGGTTTGGGATCGATTGAAATTCCGCATAGAGTACCGTGATGGGCGGACTCAGGCTTATGAAGAAATTCACCCGATGGCGGAAGTTCTGCGGCATCCCGTGATGCACTTAATTTGTCAATCTTCCTACATTGCCGGAGCGACGGCGGCGGTGCGGGTGGTTGTGGCGGACGAGCATCAGCGCCCACCGGAAGGCAATAAAGCGGTTCGCATTGAGCTGCAGCGCGACGAGCAACCAACGCGGATGCTTTACAGCGGGAGGCTGAACGAGCGCGGGACGGCCGATGCAGAATTTCGGATGCCAGCGGGGCTTAGCGGAGATTTTCGTTTACACGTGGTGGTCGAGACGGCGATAGGAGACATAGAAACGACTCAAAATGTGCATGTAGAGAACGAGTTGTCGGTGATGTTGACAACGGAGAAGCGAGTGTACCAGCCCACACAGACCATTCACGCGCGCACACTGGTTTTGGATCGCGCAGACCGGCATGCCTCTGGAGAAACACCCATAACGTTTGAGATTGAGGACTCACGCGGCAACAAAGTCTTTCGAGAGTCGGGGAAAACAGATGAGTATGGCATCGCATCGGCTCAGTTCACGCTGGCGGACGAGGTGAATTTGGGGACTTATCACCTGCGGGCGCTGATCGGCAAACGGGACGCTCCGAGTAAGACAACGGAACTGGCGTTTGCGGTGGACCGCTACGTATTGCCGAGGTTCAAAGTGGCGGTCGATTTCAATAATGCGAAACGCGATTACCGGCCCGGTGGGCGCGTCGCCGGAAGCGTGCAAGCGAACTACTTTTTTGGCAAACCGGTTGCGAACTCGGAGGTCGCAATCACAGCTCTCACGAAAGATGTAAGCATTGCGGAAGCGGCGAAGGTGGAAGGTGTCACAGATAAAGACGGCGCCTTCCATTTCGACTTGGGTTTGCCGGCTTTTCTCGCTGGCCGGGAGCAAAACGCGGGTTCGACACCGGTGATGATTGAGGCGACGGTGAAGGATGGGTCGGGTCATTCGGAGGTGCATGACGAGGGGATCACGGTGAGTGAGTCAAGTTTGCTTGTGACGGCGATTCCCGAGGCGGGCGCGCTGATTCCGAATTTGGAGAACCGGGTGTACTTGCTGGCTTCCTATCCGGACGGGACGCCGGCAGTGGTTGACCTCGAAGTGCGTATGTCCGGGAGCGATGTGCAGAGTCTGAAGACGGACAATCGAGGGATCGCCGTGGCTACAATCATCCCCGGAGAACTGCGGGAGGCACTGAAGGTTAAGGCTGACGATGGGCACGGTAACCGCACTTCCACCACGTTGCATATGGATTCGAAGGAAGGCGGCGATCAGGTTTTGCTGCGGGCGGACCGAACGTTATGCAAGGCCGGCGACACGCTTAAACTGACGTTATTTTCGACGGTAAGAGGCGGAGATGCCTATCTCGACGTTGTGAAAGATGGGCAGACGATGGTCACACGTGATTTGGAAATTGTCAATGGGAAGGGCGAATTCGTGTTGACACTAACACCCGATATGGCGGGAACGTTGAATCTCAATGCGTACCGCTTCAGTAGCGATGGGCGCGAGATTGAGGATCACCGTTTGGTGTTCGTTGCCCCTGCCGACGAATTGAAGGTTCAAGCGATTGCCGATGCAGCGGTGTATAAGCCAGGAGCCGAAGCGACCATCCGCTTTCGAGTGACTGACGATCGTGGCGAAGGAGTGAGCGCGGCCCTCGGTTTGCAAGTGGTGGACGAGGCGGTGATGGCGCTAGCGGAAAAGCAGCCCGGATTGGCGAAGACCTTCTTTTCGCTCGAGGAAGAGCTGCTGAAGCCGCGCTATGAAATCCATTCATTCTCATGGCCGGAGATTATCGAGCCCACAAGCGATGCCGGACAGGGGCGGGAGCGTGCGGCGGAGGCGCTGCTCTCCGCGAGCGACTTAGTCAATCACAATTCGGTAAAGGCGACATATGGGGCAACTCTTGGAATGCAGAAGGTCTCTGAGTATCAACGGCGGTATCGGATGGCTTTCCGGCGTAGCGTGGCGAACTGCTTAAGGCGAGGAGACAACCTGCGGGATTTGCGGGATGCGTGGGGGAATCGAGTGCGACTCGAAGCGGCAAAAGTCATGTATGGCGGCGGGAATTACTCGCAAGTGCGCAGCGCGGGACCTGATGGGGAATTGGACACTGCGGATGACTTGACGGCAGATTACGACCGAACGGCTCACAGATTAGTGGCGACTTCGGAAGACTCGGCGTTGGAGCTTTGGATTGAGCACAACCGGGGAATTGAGAATGGATTCGCATCTATCCGTGGAGATGTTCGAGACGCTACGGGGACGGCGATTCGAGACGCGATGATTCATATTATTCGCGCGGACAGAACGGTGGCGATACAAGCGACCAACGCCGAAGGCGAATACCGCTTTGATCGAATTCAGCCCGGCACTTATGCCGTAAACGTGTCCGCCATGGGATTTCAGACGGCCTCGGACTCAATGAATCTGCGGGCGGGCGATGTAGCCATTCTCACAGGAAGCTTGAGAGTCGGGATGGTGGCCGAGGTCGTGGAAGTAGCGACAGGAGCGATCATGATCGACACCCAAGGCGCAAACCTTGCGCGCGCGGTTGCTCCTTTCGCCCTGAGAGCGCTGCCTCCTTTGCCCAGGGCCTCGCCTGCCGCTCCTCCGCCAGCACCGCTGAAGCAAGCAGCAGCAAGCGCGCCGGAACAAGATACGCATGTGCGTTCGTTTTTCCCGGAAGCCCTCTATATCAATCCGGAGATCATCACAGACCGTAAAGGGAATGCGAATATCAGGATTCCGATGGCGGATTCGATTACAAACTGGCGCATGGCGATGATTGCATCGACAACGAAGGGTGCACTGGGTTCAGCAACGGGAAATCTGAAAGTGTTTCAGGACTTTTTTGTCGATCTGGATTTGCCGGTGACGATTACGCAAGGCGACCGCGTTTCGATACCAGTTGCCGTCTACAACTATACAGGGGAACGCGGGAATGTGAAGCTCGCTCTCGAACATTCAGAGTGGTTCGAGATGGCGGGGGATGTCAAACAAAAGTACTTGGAGGTGGAGTCGGGCCACACAGGAGGATCTTCCTTCACGATTGAGGCGACCCGAATCGGTAAGTTCAAATTGACGCTCGCGGCACAGATGGACGGTGCGGCGAATCGGCGGGATGTGGTGGTACGCGAAATCGAAGTTGTTCCGAATGGACACGAGCGGAACGTGGTGTTTAACGGGCGGCTGGATTCACAATCAATGCGAAAGAGAGTGATCTTTCCGAATACCGCGATTCCGGAGGCGAGTAAGATTCTTGTGCGGCTGTACCCAGGCCCTTTGAGCCAGGTAGTGGAGGGCATGGATGCGATTTTGCAGATGCCGTTTGGGTGTTTTGAACAAACATCGTCGAGCACCTATCCGAATGTGCTGGCGTTGAACTACATGAAGCAGACAGGAAAGCTGACTCCGGAGGTGCATGCGAAAGCGGAAGGATACATTGCCACCGGATATCAGCGGCTGCTGACGTTTGAGGTGCACAGTGGGGGCTTTTCCTGGTTTGGAAATGCGCCGGCCAACAAGATTCTGACGGCGTACGGCTTGATGGAGTTCAGCGATATGGCGAAGGTGCATGAGGTGGATGCGCGGGTTATTGAACGGACGAGAGCGTGGCTGATTTCGCAGCAAAGGGACGATGGGAGTTGGGGGCCTGACGAGTCTTTCATCAATGAGGGCGCGACGAACCGCTATAACTCGAACGTGGTGAGAATTACGGCCTATATTGCATGGGCGTTGGAGAGCTGCGGCTATCGCGGACCGTCCATTGAGAAAGCGCACGAGTTTTTGGAAGGGCATTTAGAAGGCCGATTGGACTCATACACACTGGCGGTGTTGGCCAATTTCGCGATTGAAGCTGACAGCGGCTTTCGCGAGCGAGTGCTGAAGATGTTGCTGGATGCGCGTGTGGAAGAAGGCGATCAAGTGCATTGGGACGCGCAGGAAACCGGAGTCTATGGACGCGGCGAGAGCGCGGCGGTGGAGACCACAGGGTTGGCAGTGCAGGCGCTGCTCAGTTCGCACCAAGTCCCGGAAATCACATCGAAAGCGCTGGCATTTCTGGCAGCGAAGAAGGATGCGGCCGGCACATGGGGAACCACGCAAGCGACGATTATGGCGCTGCGGGCGCTGCTGATGGCCAGCGGAGCGCAGGGTGAGGCAACGGGCGCGGTAGAAGTCAGGCTGAATGGGGAGCAGGTGCAGCATCTTACACTGACTCAGGAAAACGGCGATCTATATCACGAACTTGTTCTGCCGCATGTTAGGCAGCGCGAGAGTAATGACTTAGAAATAGAATTCAAGGGAAGCGGTGGTCTGGCCTATCAGATTGTAGGAAGCTATTTTCTATCGTGGCAAAGGGAGGAAGCGCAAGATCCACTGGCGATTCGCGTTGCGTATGACCGGACGAAACTCGCGGAGAATGAGACAGTGACGGCGACGGCGACGATCAAAAACAACCTGGACCGGACGGCCGATATGGTGATGGTGGATTTTGGTATTCCGCCCGGGTTTGACTTGCTGACTGACGATTTGGACGCGTTGAAGGAAAAGACCGCTCATCAGCGCATGGGGCGATTGGAGAAATACAGCATCACTGCGACTCAGGCCATTCTCTACTTCAATGGATTCGCTCCAAAGAGCAGTGTGAGGCTGCAGTTTCGTTTACGAGCGAAGTATCCGATACGGGCTCAGACGTTAGCGTCTCACGTCTATGAGTACTATGACCCGAGTGTGGGAGGAACGGCGCGCCCTCAGCAAGTAGAAGTAACAGCCAAGTGACTCAACCAGAAGGTTGACGGAATTCTCCATCGAGAGACTGGAGACAAAAACTCCGGCATCGCGTACTCTCTAGAAAGTTTCGCTGTGTTGCGCGTCACATTTTGAATTTGGGAGTTACTTCGATGTCACAGATTTTCGTGCTTGCGGTGTGGGCCTAAGGAGACAACAACCATGGCCCACATTAACCTTCCTGACGGTGTTCCCGGAATTCGCGGTCCGATGATGTTCCGGCCTGAGACGGCCAAGCCGTTGAATGAACTGGTGGATATCCTGCTGCGCGGACCTCACTCTCTTTCCCCTGGGGAGCGTGAACTTATTGCGACTTACGTCTCCGCGCAGAACGATTGCCGTTATTGTCAGACGATTCACGGAGCGATTGCGGCTCATCATTTGAACGGCGATGAGTTGCTGGTTGCGAACGTCAAATGCGACCCCATGACGGCTGACGTTTCACTCAAGCTGAAGGCGTTGTTAACGATTGCCGGTAAGGTAGCGCAGAGCGGTAAACAGGTGAGCACGAAGGATGTGGAGCGAGCGCGCACTGAAGGCGCTACGGATCTTGAGATTCACGACACAGTGCTGATTGCGGCAGTGTTCTGCATGTGCAACCGCTATGTGGATGGCCTGGCAACCTGGGCGCCCGACGACCCGGACTTCTATCGCCAGCGGGCGGCCAAGGTAGCGACTGATGGCTACACAGCCAGCACAATCACACAAACCGCGGTTACCACAGCAAGCTAAATCTTTATGCGCTTACGAACAGCAGTTCATACACTATTTTTGTCTTTGTGCGCCTTGATGCCGCTCGCGGCCCAAGATCCGGTCGGCGCGATTGAAGGCGTGACAACCGATAAATCGGCGGCGCCGGTGGCAGCACACGTGGTGGCGACGAATCTTGAAACGGGCTTCAACCGCGAAACCACGGCTCAGGCGAGCGGCTTTTTTCGGATTTCCCTGCTGCCCGTGGGAAGATACACGATCAGCGCAGATGCCCCAGCGTTAGCGAAGGAGACGCGATCACCCATAACGCTCGACATTGGGCAGACTGTGCGGGTGGAATTTCAGCTCGATGTGGCAGCAGTGCGATCGACGGTCGAAGTCACCGGCGAAGCGCCGTTGGTGGACCAATCGACAAATACGCTGGGCGCGGTGGTGACAGGGCGGGAAATACTCGATCTACCGTTGAACGGACGGGACTTCACCCAGCTCGGGCTGCTCGAATCGGGCGCGGCGCCCTTGACTGGCGGTCTAGTGCAAGCCGGCGGACCGCTGCGAGAAGGAGAGACGTATGCGGTGAACGGCACTCGCCCGGAAGAGAATAACTACACGATTGATGGCGCGCAGAATGTGAACCGCATGGACGGGGGCTACGCGTTGAAGATTCCAGTGGATGCGATTGCGGAGTTTCGCATACTCACTCAGACAGCCACGCCTGAATACGGCGGGACCGGCGGAGCGACGACCTCCGTTGTGACTCGTTCGGGCACGAATAATCTCCACGGCTCGCTCTACGAATTTATCCGCAACGATAAACTCGATACGCGAAATTTCTTCTCCCCCGGCGTAGAGCCGCTCAAACATAATCAATTTGGCGGGACGATGGGTGGACCGATTCGCAAGGATCGTCTTTTTCTGTTTGGATATTACGAGGGGTATCGAAACCGACAGGGGATGACAACCACGGCGGTGGTGCCGAGCGTGCTGGAACGCGCGGGAAACTTTTCTCAGTCGGGCGCAGCATTGCTCAACCTAGCGGCCGGAGGTGTTCCCTTCCCTGGCGGGCAGATTCCTGTTCTCAATCCCCTGGCACTCAATGTCATGAGCCTTTATCCATTGCCGAATGCCGGCAGCAATGTCTATCGGACCGTTGTGACCGGCACGAATGACTATGACCAAGCGGGTATGCGTTTAGACTACAGCCTCTCACCCAACGATCAACTGTTTGCGCGCTTTGCGTATTCGGGGGGCTACGATTACAATCCGGTTTCGGTGCGTGGTACGCCGATACCGGGTTTTCCGACTCGGGACGATTTGAAAACCGACTCGGCGGAGATCAGCGACACGCATACGTTCACGCCAAATTTGACGAATTCTTTGCGCGTCAGCTTTCTGCGCTATCTGTTCTATTTCGATTTGCGCTTGAATCAAACGCCGCCGAGTGCGCTGGGCTTTGGTTTTCCTTCGGCCAATGTGGAAGGCGAGGGACCGCCGTTCTTCAATTTGCAAGGCTATTCGCCCGTGGGTGGCGCGATTACGGGTCCGCGAGACTCAGCCCAGAACAGCTTTGAAGAACAAGATGGACTTTCCTGGATTCATGGCCGGCACTCAGTGAAATTTGGCGGTGATTTACTCCGCAGCCAAATCAACATGTTCCAGGCCATCGCGCCTAACGCGTTCTATATTTTCGCTTCCAGTTTTCCCAGCAATGACGCGGCCGCGAATCTTCTGCTGGGTGCGCCGGTTACTTTTTATCAAGGCTTGGGAGATTTCAACCGCGGGTTGCGCGATTGGAGTGCCGGATTGTACGCACAGGACGAATGGCGAATCAGTAAACGTTTCACGCTCAATTATGGCCTGCGCTACGAATCGATTCAGCCGATTACCGAAATTCGAAATCGATTGAATGGGTTTGTGCCAGGGGTGCAATCGAAGGTATTTCCAGATGCACCACTGGGTGTCTTGTTTCCGGGCGATCCGGGCATTGGAACGGGAATCGCTCGCAATGACAATGCCTTCATGCCGCGATTAGGATTCGCGTTCGATCCGAAAGGCGACGGCAAGTGGGCCATCCGATCAAGCTACGGCGTTTTCTACGATCAATTCCAGAACGGGCCGGGGGTAGCGTCGCAAGTGCCCATCAGCGCTACACCTTGGGCACAGTTCAATCAATTCAGCGGCCCGGCGATCAAGAATTTTGGCAATCCTTACATTGGTAACAGTTATCCGCAGCCGAATACTTTCGTTTCCCCTTCCACCATTTTCGGGATTGATCCAACGGCGCGCGCACCTTATGTGCAGAATTGGAATTTCGGAATTCAGCGCTCTTTGTTTGAGAGATACCTATTAGAGGTGCGCTATGTGGGATCGAAGGGCACTCACTTGCCTCGCAACATTGAGGCGAATCCGGCGGTGTATGGTCCGGGCGCAACCGCCGCCAATGCCGATCGGCGGCGCATCTATGCCGGCTGCCCGGCGAACGGCGGCGCCTGCGCCCTGTCTACGGTCGGGTTGTTGTCGGATATTACCGATTCGACTTACGAAGCTGGCCAAGCCACGCTATTGCGGCGATTTCAGAACGGATTTGGTTTCACAGCCTCTTACTGGTATTCGAAGTCACTGGACGATCTTTCAAGCATGAATCTGGCGGGAGCGTCGTCGCAGCCTCTCGCGGGGGCGAATGATTTAGCGCAAAATCCGTTCGATCTCGCAGCCGAGTACGGTCCGTCGTTGTTTGATGCGCGGCACAGAGTGGTGGCCAGCGGTTCATGGGAGCCGCGCATTTCACGCTCTGCGCAGCGGCTTGTCAGGAGTATTTTCGGGGGATGGGAAATGAATCTCATATTCTCCCACAATTCGCCGACTCCGTTCACTGTGTATGATTCGACGAATGTGTCATTGCAAGCCAATAGCCCTCCGATTTCGGGTTATCCGGCCAGCCGGCCGAATTTGATCGGCAATCCGAACAACGGGCCGCAGACACTTACAGACTGGCTGAATGTCGCGGCGTTTCAGCGGCTGAATCCCGTAACGCAGGCCGGGCAATTCGGCAGCTCCGGACGGGATATCGCTCGCGGGCCCGCGTTTAGCGATGTGGACGCTTCGCTCACGCGGCTGTTTGCCGTAACAGAATCGATGCATCTGCAGTTCCGGGCGGAATCGTTTAACGTTGCGAACCACGCGAATTTTGGTTTGCCCGTGGCGGACATGAATTCGCCGAGCTTTAACCAGATTCTGACCGCCGGCTCGCCGCGGCTGATGCAATTCGCACTGAAACTCAGTTTCTAAGGATGGAAAACGAAAGCAGTCTGCATTACCGCGGATGGCGGGTAGCCGGTGGGGCGGCCTGCTGCGTCTTTGTGAGTTTCGCCTCGCTTTTGGTTTACACATTCGGCGTGTTTCTAAAACCGCTGGCTACGGAATTCCATTGGTCGCGGGAAGCGGTTTCGTCGGCCTTCGGAATCGCGGCCCTGGCAGTGGCCGCGTACTCTCCGCTGATTGGTTGGCTGCTGGATCGATTCCCGGCACAACGGCTTTTTGTGCCCTGCCTTACGGTATTTGGGTGTGCTTTCGCGTCACTCTCGCTGCTGACGCCGCGGCTTTGGCAGCTCTATTTGGTTTTCCTCGTTCTGGGCACTGTGGGGAATGGGACGGCGCAGCTGGCGTACTCGCGGACAGTGTCGACATGGTTTGAGCGGCGGCGCGGAACGGCTTTCGCCTTATTGATGTGCGGAGGCGCCGTCGGAGCCATCGTGTTTCCGGTAGTGACACAGTCACTGATTAACTCGCTCGGATGGCGAACGGCTTATCTGGCTTTGGGATGCCTCGTCCTGGTCGTGGGACTGCCCGCGAGTTTGTTGGTCCGGGAGCGAAAGGTTACGCACTCGTCGAGAAATCGGCAGGCTGCTGGCGCGACTGTGGGAGAGGCACTCTCGTCCTGGGTTTTCTGGGTGATTGTGAGTGTCTTGTTTGCGCTTTCAATTGGGCAGAATGCGTCCATTGCGCACATGGCCGCGTTATTGACCGATCGAGGGATGCCGGCGTCTCTGGCGGCTTCGGCAGTTTCGGTTTTGGGCGCCGCTACGCTGGCTGGCCGCTTGCTTACGGGTTGGTTGCTGGATCGATCGTTTGCGCCGCGCGTTGCGTTCTGCCTGATTGCTTCGGCGGCGCTCGGAACGTTTTTGCTTGCAACAGCTCGTTCGCCGCTCACCGGGCTGGTTGCGGCGGCCTTGATTGGAATTGGCCTTGGCGGCGAGGCGGACGTCACTCCGTATCTGTTAGGCAAGTATTTTGGATTGCGCTCTTTCGCGACTCTCTACGGGCTCAGTTGGACGGCGTACGCGATTGCGGGCGCCATTGGTCCGGTGATTATGGGAAAGGCGTTCGACTCGAGTGGCTCGTACCAGGTTTTGTTGCTGCGTCTGGCTGGGCTGACGCTGGTGGCTGCGTCGGCAATGCTTCTTCTTCCGGCTTACGATGGCGAGCCGGCAAGAGAGGGAGCATTGGAAGCGAATCTCTCGTAGCGCGCCCGGGCAACCCTTTACACTGGAAGCGAAGCTATGCAGATCAAAGACGGTGTTTTTATTATTACGGGTGCGTCATCGGGTATCGGTTTATCGACAGCGGAGGCGCTGGCTGAGCGCGGGGCGAAAGTGGCGCTGCTCGCTCGAAGTGCGGATGTTTTGAAAGAATTGGCCGAGCGATTGCCGGGCAGTTTACCGATGACGGCAGATATGACGGACTTCGCGGGCCTGCGACAAGCTATTGAAGCTGTCCATAAGCATTACGGGCGCGTTGATGGGCTAGTCAATAACGCCGGGCGCAGCTACGCGGCGGCGGTAGAAGAGATTGATCCTGCCATGTTCGATGAAATCTTTCACTTGAATGTGTTGGGGCCGATTGTGGCGATGCAAGCCGTGATTCCCATCATGCGGGCGCAGGGCGCCGGAAGCATTGTGAGTGTGAACTCGGGAACAGCTTTCATGACCGTTCCGCAATACAGTGTTTACTCTGCATCGAAACGCGCATTGCTCGGATTCACTCAAACGGCGCGGGGGGAATTGGCGAAGGATGGGATCGTTGTGAGCGAAGTTTATCCGTTTATCACAGCGACCAACTTCGGGAAAAACAGAATGGGCACACCGGCCGGCGGCGGCCCTGGGTCTGACTATGCTTCCGGCGACAAACCGGAGTTTGTGGCGGGATTGATTCTGAAGGCAATTGAAGAGGGGCAGGCTCAGATTTTCGCGAATGACCGGCTGCGGCAGATGGCCGGAGCTTCGGCATAATTACTTGGCTGCGCTCAAGTTCATCGTCTCGTAATACCCGGATGTTACACTTCGAAGCCGAACGAGGGCATTTCATTGTCTTTTACACGGCTCATCACATCGGCAATTTCACTCACTGGCGCGCTTCTTGTTTCGCAATTCGCAGCGCCTCTGAGCGCGCTCGCAGGTGCAACCGCCACTCCAATCAAATACGTGGTGGTGATCTACGACGAGAACAATTCTTTCGATCACTATTTCGGGACCTATCCAAACGCGCTTTACCCCGGTGGACAGGCCGTTTCGGCGCAGTATCCGATGGGCGAATCGCCTTTTACGCCGCTAGCCGGTACGCCGTCGATCAACGGTTTGACGCCCGCTTTGAATGGGTTGAACTCCACCGCACCCTTTCGATTGGACCGTTCGCAGGAATCGATTTGCGATAACGACAACCATTACACGGACGAACAGAAGGCCTACAACATGGGATTGCTCAATATGTTTCCGCAGCACACAAGCGCGACAGGAGCGGGCTGCGGAACGGGTTTGAGCATGGCGTATTACGACGGCAATACGGTGACCGCGCTCTGGAATTACGCGCAATATTTCGCGATGAGCGATAACTTCTTCGATACGGAATTCGGCACCACCGTGATGGGACACTTGAACCTTCTCTCCGGACAGACACACCAGACCACTACAGAGACGATCAAAGGCAAAGTGGCGAATGGCAGTGTAATTGCCAATGTGGAGGCAGGCTATGACGATTGTGTGACCGCCGCGACCGGCACACCCGTGCAGATGACGAGCTTGAATATCGGAGACTTGTTGAACCGGCAAAGCATCACCTGGGGCTGGTTCTACGGAGATTTCCCGGAATCGGCGAATGGTTCGCCTATCACGACCTGTCCTGCGACTTATAACAGTCATTACGCGCCGTTCATGTATTACAGCAGCACATCGAATCAGCATCACTTGCCTCCGACGTCGGTGGCGGCTATCGGCACGGCTTCCGACCGGGCGAACCACAACTACTCGTTAACCGATTTCTGGAACGCTGTGAGTGCCGGCAACATGCCGTCAGTGGTTTTCTTGAAAGCGTCAAAGCCGCAAACGGGGCACCCGTCCGATTCGACGCCGCTCGTGGAACAGACCTTCCTGGTGAACACGATTAACCAACTGCAGCAGACGCCTTTCTGGAGCCAAATGGCGATTTTCGTCACCTATGACGACTCAGATGGCTGGTATGACCATGTGATGCCGCCGATTGTGAATCAATCGAACGACGCAGCCAACGACGCGCTGGCAGGGGCGGCGTTATGCGGTACGCCACAGCCGGGTGCTTATTTAGACCGCTGCGGATATGGCACGCGCTTGCCCTTGCTGCTCATTTCGCCGTATGCGAAGCAGAACTATGTGGACCATGGGTTGACAGATCTCACCTCGGTAACGCGCTTCATTGAAGACAACTGGAACCTGGGACGGCTGGGCGACCAATCGTTCGACGCATTGGCGGGATCGCTGAACGGTCTCTTCGATTTTACCGATACGCCGCGAGCCGGCCGCGAGTTAGTTTTGGATCCGAACGCGGGGACGGTGGTTACAGCGAAGTAGAATCGCAGTAGTCGATCGTTAACCTGGGGCGACGACCTCGTAAGGCCGCATCATCTCGTTGTCTTCATGTTCGAGGATGTGGCAGTGCCAGACATAACGGCCGGTGAAGCCCTCAAATTTGACAATAATGCGAGTACTCGATCCTGGCGAAACGCGAACTGTGTCTTTCCAACCGGTTTCGAAGGGCTCGGGGGGAACCGATGGAGCGGTGTAGGTGAGCTTGTTCTCGTAAAGATATCCCGGAACGTAAATCGGACGGCGGTCGAGGATCTGGAAACGCACCAAGTGGAGATGAATCGGGTGCGAGTCGTCAGTCAAGTTGAGAAACTCCCAGATTTCGGTTGAGCCGAGAGTCGGATTTTCGGTTATAGGATCGTGCCAGCGTTTGCCGCTGAGAAGGTGGGTTACAGGCTCGCCGAGAACGTTATCAACTTCTTCAAGCGTGAGTTTCCGGGTACGTACAGCGGCGGACTCGGGAATTTTGGATACAGGCCGCAAGGACTTGGGGAGCGAACTCAGATCGGGCGCGCTGCGGGAACGGGATACACGGAATTGCATGGGTGAGAGCGCGAGGTTGTTCAACAAGATGGTCTCACCGGCATGGTTGGCGAAATCGATAATCAAGTCAGCGCGTTCTCCGGGAGCGAGGGCCAAACGCGGCACAGCTACCGGAGCTTCGAGCAGGCCCTGATCGGTGCCGATTTGCTGAAAGGGAACTCCGTTCGATAGCGAGAAAAAGTAGAAGCGTCCATTCGATGCGTTGAGCATGCGGAAGCGATATTTGCGCGGCTCCACTTCAAGGAACGGAAGCAGTTTGCCGTTGACCAGAACGGCGTCGCCAAAATACTCGGGAACCCACTGCATTGTGGGGTCTTGCGAGACAGGATAATAAAGCTGGCCATCGGCGCGAATCATGCGGTCCATGAAGACGAGGGGGATTTCGTAAGCGCCTTTCGGAAGGTTCAAGCCGTCTTCCACCGAGTCGCGAATGATGTAAAGGCCCGCCATGCCCGCGCAAATATTGAGACGGTTGATGCCCATGGCGTGATCGTGATACCACAACAAGGCGGGTTCTTGGTTGTTGGGGTAGTAGTAAGTCGAACTTTTGCCAGGAACATACCAATTCTCCGGGTAGCCGTCGTCCTCGGGAGCAGCTTTTCCTCCGTGAAGATGAACAACTGTGCGCACTTGGGGCTTATCGGCTTCCGCACCCATGAGGTTATGGTCAATCGGCAGGAAGTGTTCGAGCGGGAGTTGGTTAGGCCACTCCACTGAGATGCCTTGGCCGCTGCGAGCCTCAATAATGGGGCCGGGCACGCTGCCGCCATAGCCCCAGAAACGTGTGGCTGGAACGTCGCGATGGATTTTCGAAAAAAACTCGTCGATCGGGATTCGGTAGTAGGGATGCTTGGGAAGATGGCGTTTGTGATCCGAGCGCAAGCCGGCCGGCTTGGCGACGGCAGGAAGCGGCAAAGGATCGACGTAAGGCTGCAGCTTGTTCAAGTCGAGCAGCGGCGGGGCTTTTTGAATTTGAACCGCAGAACCCATACCCTCATGGCCGTGATGCGTTTGGGCCGATGCGGATGAAACCAGAAGGCTGTTTATGAGGAAATCGCGACGAGTAATTTTTCGCTCCTAAAGAAAAGAGCGGGAGAGCATGCCGCTCCCCCGCTTGAAAATTTGCATTCAGCTGTTTATTTTACTGCACTTCGCCAGTGGTAGGCGAAAGAATCACCTGCGTCGCGTTCTGCGGAGCAGCGTGGCTGAAATCGAACATAGCGTTGATTGGGTTGGCAATGGCATCAAACGAGCCGCCGCCGATTCTACCCAAGCTCCAGTTATCTTCAATAAAACGAGTGATGGAGCTTTGGTCCGTCAAAGTGTGATCGACGTAATTGGGTTTGGCCCAAGAAGAGATCACCTGCAAAGGTGTTCTGACGCCGTGTCCGCAGCGACCGTTTACCGGTAGACCGTTGGAGTTGGGACCAGGCAATTGGGGCGTCGTTCCTTGAGTACCGCACGCGTTCGTTCCAGAAACGGCATCCTGATTGGAGAACGATCCGTTCACGACGGGTCCCATTTGATGGTCATACCAGCCGTCGGAGTCATCATAGGCGATGATCACCGCAGTGGTGTCCCAGAAGTTGGATTGCTCCAGGGCGTTGATGACGTTAACGACGAAAGCCTGTTCGTCGAGCGGGTTGGAATAACCAGGGTGAGCATCCTGGTAGGCCGGCGCCTTTAGGAAGCTAACGGCCGGCAGAACATTTTGACCTAAGGCTGTGAACCAATCGTGAGTGTCGTATTGGTGGTTAGCGCCGTCGCCGGATGCGCCAGCTGCGATACCGGTTGGGCGAGCATGTGTGGAATTGCGGGTCGAAGCGTAATACTGGAACGGCGCATGGTGGGGGATGTAATCGGCGGACGCGTTGATGCCAGTGATGGGCGAGGCAGTGCTGCGGCTGCAACCGGTTGTGCCGTTGGCGTTGGTCACGGTCAAATCGAATCCACCTTGATACCAGCCCCAGGTAAGCCCCGCCGAATTCAGCAAATCGCCGATGTTCTTGCCACTCATCGTCGCTTGGAAGCGCGTGGGGTTCGAGCAGACATCGCCAAGCGGATCACCGTCGCCGGTCATGGTGTAACCGCCCTGCCCGTCAGCGACTTCGAAACTGGTGTTCGGACCATTCAGCGATGCAATGATGCCGTTTGTTTGACCGGAAATGAGGTTCAAGGCGCCGGGTGTAGATGGGCCGAAATTGGCATTGTAGGAATTATCATTCAGCGCATAGTGTTGGGCGTAATTCCACAGCCCGGTGACGGTATTGCCATCGAAGTAACCCATCACGAGCCCTGTGCTGTTAAGCACAGCGGTAGGAGTTCCGCCGCCGGGAAGCGTGCTGCCACCCGCACCAGTGTACTTCGGGAACAAGTCCATCAAACCTTGATCGAAAGACTTTTGCTCGGGCGTGTAGCTGTGATTCTGGTCGGCCGTAGCCGCCTGATTGCGGTTGAGGCGGAACGGGTTCACCGCTCCTGCTCCGTTAGCCGGGTTGAGATTTGGGTTACTGCTCTTTAAAGCGGGGGTCAAACCGTTCACAGCAGGGGTATTCGCGGCCCCTGTAAAACGAGGCTGTCCAGGAGGGTTCAGCGCCGACGGATAGGTTCCGAAATAGTGGTCAAAAGAAATATTTTCACCGAAGATCACAACGACGTGTTGGATCGGAGTGGTTGTAGCGGGTGACGCGAAGACGGAGGTAGGCTCGAGCATTGGGGCAACGAGTATCGCGGCACTGGTGACGACCGAAAGAAATGTTCTCATGTCTTTTTCTCTTTTAGCTTGGAATGGATTACGATCGACGCTACTGGGCGCGTCTGCGGCGGCGCAAGGCTCCGAAAACAACAACGCCGGCAACCCCAAGCGCGAAGCTCGCTGGCTCCGGCGCTACCTGCAAGTCGTCAATTGCCAGACCCGAAAAGTTGACGTTGCCGGTCGACTGTAGGATTTGGAGACCACCAATATCGTTGGATGTATCCGTAATCACGTAGTAGCCGTTAAACGGATTCACAGTATTGCTAGGGATGTTAACCGTAAAAGCCGACCCAAGGTCGGCACCAGTTAACGTCAGCGCTTGCAGAGTAATGGGTACGCCGTCTGCATCAGCAATACCAATGCCGATTTCGTCGGTAGCGGTGGACACCTTAATCGTGATGTCTGCAGTGCCGTTAGCGCTGTTGTCAAAGAGTTCATTAGGTCCGCTTTGAGTGCTGAACGGTAGAACCACCAATCCGTCCGGGCTGGAGATGTTTACACCCTGCGCGGCATAGGTCGCGGGTGCGAATGTTGAGTTCGGCGTAAGACTGTCGAAATTGTATAAAGTTCCAAAAGATGGAGTCGGAGACGTCGATGAGGCCGAAGCGCCGTTTCGTGGCGTTCCTGTGATGAGTGTTGTTGCCTGAACCAACATGCCCGATGCAAGCAAAGATCCGATTATGATTCTTTTTTTCAAATGCAAGTTCTCTCCTTAAGCTAGATTGCCGAGTCTTAGGATATAACACCATCGGTTGCGCGGGAGTAAATATATGGTTTCGGTGTTATGAATAGAAGGTGATTCACATCACGTAAATTAGCGAGTAGATTTTTTCGTTTGGCAGAACCCTTTCTTGAAAGTTAGTCTCTATGTTGTCAGAAAGGCGATGAGAGATGCTTAAACGAAATGAAGGTTTTATGGATCGATTTGCGAGAGTCGTGCTGGGCGCAGGTGTGTTGAGCCTGGCTTTTGTGGGTCCGCACACGCCTTGGGCATACATTGGAATCATTCCTCTGGCGACCGGGCTAGTCGGCAGTTGCCCGCTCTACCGGATGTTCGGAATTTCTACATGTCCGCTCGAGAAGGCACACTAATCCAGGAAACGGATTTAGAGTTATTGCAGAAAACGGCGCTGGGGGACAGCGGCGCGTTCGCGAGTTTTGTGACTCGACATCAAGCCGCGGTCTTCCGGCACGCCGCTTGTTTAGCGGTTCGCCCCGAAGATGCGGAGGACCTGTTGCAGGAAACATTTCTTTCCGCGTTTCGAGCGGCAGGACAGTTTCGCGGCGAAGCTTCGGGCCGGACTTGGCTTTTTCATATCACACGAAACGCAGCCATGCGGCACTTGCAGCCAGCGATGACCGTGAGTGAGAGCGACATTCCTCTGGATACGCTCGCGCTCGAAGCCGGCTGGGGTAATGCGAATCCGGAGACACTCGCGATGCTGGCCGAGGATAAACAGAGGCTCAAACAGGCCTTGCATTCGCTACCGCAGGAAGAGCGCGAGATTTTGTGGCTCCGAGAGTGGGAGAGGCTCTCGGGCGAAGAAGCCGCCCTGCTGTTAGGTATTTCATTGGCTGCGTCCAAAAGCCGGCTTCACCGCGCGCGCATTCGCTTGGCAGCACTCTTACGTATACAACCCGCAAGGGAGGAGGCGTGAATCGAATGGAAGGAAATCGTTTGGTTGGCGGCCTTTGGTGCACGGATGTCTTGGCGGGTTTGAGCGATTACCTGGATGGGGAACTTGCGGCTGCCACTGTAACGCAGGTAGAGGAACACTTACGCGGTTGCCCGAATTGCGAGCGCTTTGGATTAGATATGGCGGCGTTGCTGAAACGGATTTCCGAGTTGCGGCCTGAAGTAAGCGCTGATCTACTGCCCAGTATTATTGAAAGATGCCGATTAACACGCGAGCCGTCGGACACAACTTAGACGGCGTCAATTTTGAGAGTTTGTTTGTCTGGGATGACGCAAAAAGCGCAAAGCGACCCACAGTGCTTGTGTTTCACGCCTGGGATGGGCGGTCGGACGATCAGGAAAAATTCGCGCGGCGTTTGACAGAGTGGGGATACGCGGCGCTGGCGGTGGATCTTTACGGCAAAGGCAAACGCGGAAAAACCACCGAGGAGTGTCAAGCGCTGATGATGCCGCTGGTGCAGGACCGAAGCCTCTTGCGCAAGCGAGTTTTGGGTGTGCTGGATGTTGTGAAAGAGCAGGCTGAGGGGGACGCTGCCAAGGTTGGCGCGATTGGTTTTTGCTTTGGTGGATTGTGCGCGCTGGATTTGGCGCGAGCGGGGGCGGACATTCGCGGAGTTGGGTCTTTTCATGGACTATTTACGCCGCCGAACTTACCTGACAAGCCGAAAATCACTGCCAAGGTGATCGCTTTTCACGGTTGGGATGATCCGTTTACGCCGCCCGATCAGGTCTTAGCATTTGGCAAAGAGTTCAGCGAGGCAGGCGTGGATTGGCAACTGCATGCGTTCGGAGGAACCAAGCATGCGTTTATGAATGAAGGCGCCAATAACCCGCAAATGGGGTTGATTTACAGCGCGAAAGCCGCCAAACGGGCCTGGAATGAACTGGAGTTGTTTCTGGCCGAGGCGTTCGCCTCTTAGCCGGGCACGGTCGCTTCAAATTGTTCGATCAGCGCGGCAATGGTGCCGGGGGCGAATCCCTCGAAGCGATTGTTCACAAAAATAAACGTGGGTTCGGCGCGCCGCTTGGCGCGGACTAAGAGATCCTTCAAGGCAGTACGGGCCGAGAGATTGACCTCTTTGATTTCGTTGTAAGGCGCAAAGAGCGATACCGACTCATTGTGCGGCCGGCCGGCACGCAGCAATGCCCTGGCCACGGTGAAAGGCGCAGTGAAGCTTTCTTCAGTGGACATTTGCGCGCCTATTTCCGGCATGCCGCTCCAGGCATTAAAGACGTGAGCTGCGCCGTGCTGCCGCAAGACAGAGAAGTACGGTTGAGTGAAGAATTGGGGCGAGCGCAGTTCAACCGCGAAGCGAAAATCGCTGGGCAGCGCCTCGAAAAACTTCTCCAATCGCTCAGCGAAAGACTCGGCGCCGGGAAAGTGTTTCTCTAAACCGGCGCCGAATTCGAAGATGATCACCGCCACCCGATCACGGTAAGGAACGAGCAAATCCAGAAACTGGGTACGGAACAATTCGGCGTCCAAGAAGCCGGGATTTAGCCTTCCGGCTCGCGGGCCATAGCGCGGAAGCTTTGGAAAGGAGCGAAGAGTAACCTCCTCCGGCGCTTTGAAAGCGAACTGAAACGCAGGCGGGACTTGGGTGAATAGTTTTTGCCAAGAGGCGGCGGTTGGGAATTGATAGAAGGCGAAATCTCCACAAACAATCGAGAAAATTTCGGCGTATTCGGCTAGGCATTCCTGTTCGAAGCGGGTTTTTGAGAAGCGGCCTTTTACCCGGTACCGGTCGGGCGAGTAAACAGGCCCTAACCAGCCTTCATATTTCCAGGAACTGCCGCCGATAAACAGACCTTGCGAAGCTAATGCCGCCAAGCCGGCGCGCAGTTTGTCTCGAAAAGAGTCTTCCGGCGCGAACAATTCCAGCGATTGTTGCAAACTTCAGGCTACTCCAGAGGAGATTCTCTTGGGGCCTGTCGGCGGGTGGTGCTGATACAATTTCTGGGGGCGATAGGACGAACGCCCATGGACAAGAACATCACGGCGTGCGGTGAAGGCGAGCCCAGCAGTTCTTGAAATACGGCAAACTTCCACTCCGTTGTGAGAAACGAATGAGGTAGATATGACGAAGTTTTCCATCCTTGGTCTGGTAGTACTTCTTTGGGGCGCGGCAATATTCTTTTTCTGCATTCCCCACCACGGGCACGCCATTCAACAAGACTTAGCGGCCCAATCGGCGGTTGTTCTGGCGCGAGAGAACACGGCATCAACCGATTTGGCGCAGACGCTGAAGGTTGATGGCAGAGATATAACGCTCAGCGGCTACGAGGGGACGCCGGAAGTGAGCGATCAAACGGTAAAACTAGTTTCGGCGATCTGGGGCGTGCGTAGCGTGCACACCAATATCTTGAAACGGCCGGAACCACCGAAGCCGGTGGTGACGCAACAACAGGCGCATGAAGCGGCGGCATCGATCACCAGTATTCTCAAGCTACAGAACGTTGAGTTCTACACCGGGAGCGAGCGTCTCACACCTTTGGGACAACGCACGTTAAGCCAAGTGGCGGGCGTGCTGGCAAAATATCCCGGCATGCCGTTGGAAATTGAGGGCCACACCGATTCAGTGGGTAACCCCGAGGCCAACATGGAATTGAGCCGCAAGCGCGCTGCTTCCGTCAAGGCGTACCTGATCGCGAAGGGCATTAACAGCGCGAATCTGACGGATGCTGGATTTGGCGACACCAAACCGATTGCAAGTAACGACACGGCCGCGGGGCGGCAAGAGAATCGACGAGTAGAGTTCCATACCAAGGAGACAAATTAAAAAATGACATATTTACTCTGGCAGTTATTTTGGTGCCTTTTGGGCACGGCTGTGCTTTTTTTCGGACTCGGTTGGTGGCTGCGCAGGTGGTTTGGGGGGAAATCCACCTCGGACGTTTTGATTGGTGAAGCCGAGAGAACTAATTGGCAAACCTCGGTGGATACTCTAAAGGCGCGGTTGGATGCGGAAACGGGACGCAAGATAACGGCCGAAAGAGCGTTGCAAGATCTGCAATCGCAGCACGCCACGGAGGTGAAGACTTTTAGCGAGCAACTGGCGGATCAAGGGAAGGCGGTGGCGAGCCGCGACGGAAGTATCAAGCAAATGCAGGCGCGGATTGCGGAACTCGAAGCGCAGAAGGGCTCAGCGGAGGAATTCGCAAATGAGCGGGACGCTTTGAATAAGCAAATTGCAGCGCTGAATTCGCAAGCCGCGACGCGCGACCAGAGTTTGCGGGCGGCGAATGAAGATCTGGCAAAACAAAAAGCGCGAATCGGCGACTTTGAGAAGCAGTTGGCGAATTCGCAATCGGTCGCAAGCGAAAACACGAAACTGAAGGCGCAAGCGCAGGAAAATGCGCCGAAACTCGCGGCGGCGGTTGCTGCCGCCAGCGAATTGTTGGCATTGCGGGCGCGAGTGGCGGATTTGGAGCCTAAGCTGAAGGCGGCGACGGATGAATCGGCCAAGCTCAAGACGACCAGCACGGATTCGGCGAAGCTTTTGGCGGACCGCGACGCGGCTTCGAAAGCCGCCGCCGATGAGAACAAGAAGCTCAAGGATCAGATTGCTCAATTGCAAGCGTCACAAGGCGAACTGGAGAAGTTGCGCGGACAGGCGGCGGATCGCGATGCGGCGGCTAAAGCCGCGGCGGACGAAAGCGCAAAACTGAAAGACCAAATTGCTCAATTGCAACCGGCACAAGCCGAACTGCAGAGGTTGCGCGGGCAGGTAGCGGAGATGACACCGAAGGTGGCCATGGCGGCTGCGGCGGGCGCGGAGGTTGTCGCGCTGAAGTCGCAGATCGCTCAGTTGGAGCCACAGGTTTCGAAGTTCCAGTCTTCCGATGCTGAATTGGGTAAGACGCGTACGCAATTGACCGGTTTGCAGCAACAACTGCAGGCGGCCGCGGATGAGAACTCGCGGCTAAAAGCTCTGGAAGCGGACTTAAACAAGAAGTTGGCCGCCGTGCAGACAAGCCACACAGATACGACGAAGCATTTGGCGGATCTGGACGCACGGTATAAGGCGTTCGCGGATGAGAACGCGAAGCTTAAGGCTGATTTGACTGACCGTGAGACGAAGCTAAAGGCTACGGCGAATGAGAGCCAGGGTGCGAAGTCGCAGATTGGAGATCTCACGACAAAGCTCGCGGCGGCGACAGCGGCGGTTGCGGAGATTGCTCATCTGAAAGCCCATATCGGAGATTTGGAAGGTAAGCTCAACATCGCGAATGCCGCCGGGGCGGATGCTACGAAGCTGAAGGCGCACGTCGCGGAGTTGGAAGGCCACTTGAACAAAGCTCACGCGGCGGAAGCGGACGCGGCCAAAGTCCGGAGCAGAGCGGGTGAACTTGAAACTCAGTTGGCGGCGGCACAGGCATTGGGGGCCGAAGTCACCAAGCTGAAGGCGCATGTGGCGGAGTTAGATGGTCAGCTGAACAAGTCTCATGCAGGCGAAGCTGAGGCAGCCAAAGTGCGGAGCCGGGTGGGTGAACTCGAAGCTCAGTTGGCGGCGGCACAAGCGGCGGGGGCTGAAGTCACCAAGCTGAAGGCGCATGTGGCGGAGTTGGAAGGTCACCTCAAGAAAGTTCATGCCGCCAGCGAAGAGGCGGCCAAGTTGCGCAGTAGATTGGCGGAACTTGAGTCGCAACTTCAGGCCTCTCAAGGACACGCGGCTGAAAGCCAACGGCTGCGAGCCGAACTCGCTGCGGCGACGGCGACGACCGGGGAGATTGTCCATCTGAAATCTCACATCGGCGACTTAGAAGGCAAGCTCGCGAAAGCACAAAACCACGAGAGCGAGCTTTCGAAGTTGCGAATTCGCTTCGCGGAACTCGAGCCGCAACTGAACGACCGCGAAACCAAACTGCGTAGCGCGCACGACGAACTGGCCAGTTTCCGCAAACGCTGGGTGGAGCACGAAGGCAAGCTGCACGCAGTGGACGAAGAGAACGCCAAGCTCAAGAAGCAACTGGCTGAGTATGAGCCCAGATTACGGCAACACGACGGCGAGTTGAGCCGGCTGCGAATTCGAGTCGGCGAACTGGAACCCAAGCTGCACGATTGGGAGACGCGTTATACAAGCACGGTGGCGCAAAAAGATGCCGAGCTATCGGAATGCCGCAGCCGGGTGGCGGCATTGGATGCTCAGATGACAAAGCCGGTGGTGCATCACCGGCAAGGGCCACCGGCAAAAGGCGAGCGCGACGATCTCAAGAAGATTTACGGCATCGGGCCAGTGCTCGAAAAGCGACTCCATGAACTGGGTGTTTACTACTTCCGCGATATCGCGATGTGGACGAAGGAAGACATCGTGCGGTATGAAGAACATTTGAAAGAATTTCCAGACCGCATCGAACGCGACAACTGGGTGGAAGGCGCGCGCGAAGAGCACTTCAAGAAATACGGCGAGCGTTTGGAAAAGGCTAAAGGCGCAAACGCGTAGTCACTTTATTCGGACTGGCGGGCTTCTTCCGCCAGTCCGAGAAGCGCATTCACGGTGTTCCAGTTGCGCGCGGAGCCGACAGTGCGGAGCACCTTGTCGAACGCGTAGGCGGCCATTTTCGAGCGGCCGGCACCGTATGGCAGATACATGAAAATCTCCTTGCCTCGTAGCGAGAAGGCTTCGTCGTCAACGCAGGGTGGATCCAGCTTGACGGCATCGCCCACGTTAGGCGCCTCGGCCAGAAAGTTGACATGCAGGAACTTGGTATCGACTTTGGGAAACGGATTGTTCGCGACGACGGCACGCAATTCCTCAAAGGTGCGCAAGATGACTGTGGTTTCAAACCTGAATTCAGCGTGAATCTGGCTTTTCAGCTTCTTCGCAAAGCCCGCCGCCGTCTTAGGGCCCGCGGAGAAGATGACATTGCCGCTTTGGATATAGGTCTTAACCGAATCGCAGCCTTGGGCCTCACATAATTCGGCCAGCGATTTCATGGGCAGTTTATTGTTGCCGCCCACATTTACACCGCGCAGCAGCGCGACATATACCTCTTTTTTCATCATCCCCGTCCGATGTATGGCATGTTCGTCGCCATGACCGTTATGAATTGGACATTGGCGTCTAAGGGTAAGTTTGCCATGTAAACGATGGCATCCGCCACATGTTTCACATCCATGCGAGGCTCGACGGCCATTTGACCGTTGGCTTGCAGGGTGCCTGACGCCATGCGTTCAGACATCTCGGTGATCGCATTGCCGATATCGATCTGGCTGCAGGCGATGTGAAACGGGCGGCCATCGAGTGAGATGCTGCGGGTGAGGCCGGTGATGGCGTGCTTGGTAGAAGTGTAGGGCGCGGAAAAAGGGCGCGGCGCGTGGGCCGAGATGGAACCGTTATTGATGATACGGCCACCTTGCGGTATTTGTGTCTTCATCCAACGGATGGCGTGTTGCGCGCACAAGAATGAGCCAGTGAGGTTGACATTTACCACAGCAGACCATTGTTCGAAAGTGAGGTCTTCCATCGGAATGGCGGGAGCACCGATGCCGGCATTGTTGAAAAGGACATCGAGGCGAGGGAACTTCTCCTTAGCGCGACTAAAGAGTTGATCCACTTGTTTGGGTTTCGCAACATCGCAAGCGACGGGCAGGATTTCCTCGGGCTTGGGTGCCAGAGTGCGGGTCTTTTCGAGCTCGGCTTCGCGACGGCCGGCGAGTATGACGCCGAAGCCAGAGGAGGCGAGCGCAAGAGCAGCGGCCCGGCCGATGCCACTGCCGGCGCCGGTAACAAGAGCAACTTTTTGAGTCATGAATTTAGGCGATCAACTTCTTCACTACGTTACCAGCGACATCGGTGAGGCGGAAATCGCGGCCTTGAAAACGGTAGGTGAGTTTAGTGTGATCGATCCCCATCTGATTGAGGATGGTGGCGTGCAGATCATGCACGTCCACAGGGTCATCGGCGATGTTGTAGCCCAGTTCATCGGTGCTGCCGAGAGTGATACCGGGCGTGAGGCCGCCGCCCGCGACCCACATGGTGAAGGCGCGCGGATGATGATCGCGGCCGAGGAACTTGGACCGATTGCGCGCTTCGTTCATAGGAGTGCGGCCGAATTCCCCACCCCAGACGACGATGGTTGATTCAAGCAAACCGCGCTGCTTCAAATCTTGAATGAGGGCGGCAGCGGCGCGATCGGTTTCTTCGCACAAGGACGGCAGACGATTGACGATATCGTCATGGCTGGAAGTGCCGTGATTATCCCAGCCGCGATGATAGAGCTGGACGAAGCGGACACCGCGTTCGACGAGACGGCGCGCCATGAGGCAATTATTCGCAAACGATTTCTTGCCGGGTTGTGTGCCGTAGAGTTCGTGAATGGCGGCGGGCTCATCATGAATATTCATGAGATCGGGCACGCTCGATTGCATCTTGTACGCCATTTCATAAGAAGCGATGCGCGTGGCTATTTCGGGATCGCCATTGGCGGCGAGATGTTCTTCATTGAGCGACTTCAATAAGTCGAGAGATTCACGACGGGCTTGAGGGGAAACGCCATCGGGATTGGTGAGAAAGAGAACGGGATCGCCTTGGGAACGGAACTCGACGCCCTGATAGACAGAAGGAAGGAACCCGCTGCCCCAGCAGGCTTTGCCGCCATCGGGCTGATTTTCACCGGAGATCATCACCACGAAACCGGGCAGATCTTTGCATTCGCTGCCAAGGCCATAGGTCATCCAAGCGCCCATGCTGGGGCGGCCGATGATTTGGAAGCCCGTGTTCATGAAGATTTGCGCGGGAGCGTGATTAAACTGCGTGGTGTGCATGGAGCGGACGATGGCGACATCATCCACCACTTTCTTCATGTGCGGAAGAAGTTCTGAGACTTCAGCGCCGCACTTGCCGCAGCGTTCGAAATCGAAGGGCGAACCGAGCAGTTTGGGTTTACCTTTGATAAAAGCGAAGCGCTCCCCTTTGACAAATTCATCAGGGATGTTTTGGCCGTCGTACTTCTGCAGCATCGGCTTGGGGTCGAAGAGATCGACTTGGGAGGGCGCGCCGGCCATGAAGAGGTAGATGACGCTCTTCGCCTTGGCCGGGAACATGGGCCCTTTGGCTACGCGAGGCGCATCCGCGGTGAGCAGTTCGGGACTGAGCAGTCCCCCTAAAGCGGCAGCGCCAATGCCGAAACCGGATTGCTTGAAGAAGTGGCGGCGGGTGGTGGCTTTTAGAAGTTCTTGGTCGAATTGATCCATTGCATTATTCCTTGGTGACGGCTTCGTCCATATTTAAAAGGACGTTGGCGACCATGGTGAGAGCTGCCATTTCCGGGGCGTTGTCATCGTTTTTCAAGGAAATCGTTTTAAGAGCGGCGGAACGATTGGCTTGATATTCGGTTAATTGTTTTTGATAGAAGCCGGTAACCTTGGCGAGTTCGCTCGCTGTGGGTGGCCGTGAGACGGTGATACGGAAGCCATAAGAGATTTGGTCGGCAAGGGTGGGGCCACCTTCCGCAACCAAGCGTTTGGCGAGGGCGCGAGCGGATTCAAAGAAATAAGGATCGTTCAGGCTCGTGAGGGCTTGCAGCGGAGTATTGGTGCGCACACGGCGCACGGTGCAAAACTCGCGGCTGGGGGCATCATAGGTGGTCAGACTCGGGTAGGGAGAACTGCGGCGCAAGAAAGTGTAAACGCTGCGGCGGTATTGATCTTCGCCGGTGCTTTGAACCCACTTATCGTCGCTATAGGGGATGTCCCACACGCCTTCGGGCTGATAGGGATAAACCGGCGGACCGAACATTTTGGAGCTGAGCAAACCGCTTTCCGCGAGCACCACGTCATGAACCATTTCCGCCTCCACACGGAAACGGGGACCGCGAGCATAAAGACGGTTGTACGGATCGCGTTCTTCGAGTTCTGGCGAGACGTGCGAATCCTGGCGATAGGTTGCCGACATCACCATAAGCTTTTGCATCTTCTTCATGTCCCAACCCTGGCGCATGAATTCAGTGGCTAACCAATCGAGCAGTTCGGGATGAGACGGCGGATCGCCTTGGCTGCCGAAGTCTTCACTGGTTTCGACAATGCCGCGGCCGAAGATGGTTTCCCAGAAATGATTGACTGTAACGCGCGCCGTGAGTGGATTGTCTTCACTGACGAGCCATTTGGCAAGGCCAAGACGATTGGGCATAACGTCTTTGGGCAGCGGATTGAGCGCGGAGGGAACGTCGGCATAGACAAGTTCGCCGGGACTCGTGAAGGTGCCGCGTTCGCGCAGATGAGCGGAAGGACGCGAGAAGTTGCCGTCTTCTTTCATGATCATCGCGGTGGGGATACCGAGTTTGTTGAGATCTTTTTCGAGGCTGGCCAGCTGCTTTCGCGTGGGATCGAGCGAGGGGGCGAACTGGCGATAGGCTTCGGCGAGTTTTTGATTCTCTTCGGGCGTGCGCTCGGAAACGGGCTTCGCGAGTGCGGCGCGCAGAGCGGCGGGAACTTGGATGATGAAATCCGGCTCAGAGTCACTGGTGAGAGACAAGCGGAAGCGGCCGATGTTGCGCGAAGTCTTGCGCATCTCGTGGCGCAGGGTAAAGGTAAGCGTCGCGCCCGAGGGAATGACGGTGGGATCGCGGGGCAGGAAGACCACCTGTCGACGCCAGGTTTTGTCGCCGGTATCCACAGCCCAGCCGGAAAGAGAGCCGGGGCGTTTTTCGACAATGCCTTTGGCCGAGTAGCCGCTTTGCGATTCGTCGGATTGCGCGGATTTGAAGATCACCGGTTGGCCGTTGATCTGCATTTCGAAATCGCTCAAAAAGAAGTTGCCATCGGGATCGCGGCCAGGGCCACTGTGAGGCAGGCCGGGATCAGGCAAGACTTCGAGACGGACGCCGGAAAGTTGGGTGAGATCGGTGGTGGCGGTGAGGTGGTATGTGTCGGCTTGGGGATTTTTGCCGGATGCGAGCACGGAATTATCGGATTGAAGCGCGAGAGTGGCGCCGCCTTGGGATTCGAGCTTAGAAGGCTTAAGGATGCTCCAGCGTTTTTCGGCTCCGACCGCCTCTGTCTCCCAAGTTTGCTGCGCGCTATCGAGCTCAGGTGTTTGAGTGGCAAGCATTTTCTCAAGGCTCGCAATTTGGGTACGAAGCTCTTCACTTTTTTTCGCTTGTTCGGCATCCGGCAATTCGAGCGTAGGTTCCGCCATGTAGTAGTCTCCGTTGCCCGCGCGGTGATGGTCGGAGTTATTGAAGAACGCGATCATGCGGTAGTAATCTTTTTGCGGGAAAGGATCGAACTTGTGGTTGTGGCATTGCGCGCAGCCGAGGGTGCTGCCTAACCAGACGGATGCGGTGGTGTTGACGCGATCAACCTGGCTGTAGAAGTAATACTCCTCCACATCGATGCCGCCTTCCTGATTGAGCATGGAGTTGCGGTGAAAGCCAGTAGCGATGAGTTGATCTTTCGTGGGGTTGGGCAGCATATCGCCGGCAATTTGTTCGATGGTGAATTCGTTGAAGGGCATGTCGGCGTTGAGGGCGCGAATCACCCAATCGCGATATTCCCAGGCGACGCGCGGATTGTCTTTTTCGTAACCGTTGCTGTCGGCATAGCGAGCGAGATCGAGCCAAGGGCGAGCCCAGCGTTCTCCATAACGCGGCGAATCTTGGAGACGGTCGACGACTTTCTCGTAAGCGTCGGGGCTTTGGTCTGACACAAACACGTCGACTTCGGCGGGAGTGGGCGGGAGGCCGATGAGATCGAGATAGACGCGGCGAATGAGGGTGCGCTTGCCGGCTTCCGGAGATGGCTTGAGACCCTCGGATTCGAGCTTGGCGAGGATGAAATTGTCAATAGGGTTGCGCGGCCAGGAAGCGTTTTTGACTTGGGGAACTTCGGGGCGTACCGGCTTCACGTAAGCCCAGTGTTTGGGAGTTTGCGTGATCATCGGAAGCGACGCGCTGGAATCGGGGCCAGGGGCGCCGGCAGCGATCCAGTTTCGAATGATTTCAATCTCGTTCGAAGCCAGGGCAGGGCCGCCATACGGCATCATGGGACGTTCCTGCGCCCGGAGGCGGCGAATCAGACGGCTGCCATCGGGCTTGCCGGGAATAATGATTTTTCCGTTGTCGCTTCCTTTTAAAATGGCGGCGAGGGAATCAAGGCGGAGACCGTTTTGTTGCAGAGCTGGGCCGTGACAGCCGTAGCAGCGTGAGGCCAGGATGGGACGAACTTTTTCGGCGAAAAGCGGCGAATCGGCGGCTGCTTTCGTTTTGGTTGCGATGGCATTCGCGGCAGTTTCGGTATGGTGTGCGCCTTCGTCAATCCAAGTGCGAATGATGTTGACCTGCGCGTCTGAAAGCGGTGTTCCGCCCATGGGCATGCGGGGGGCGTCGCTCAGACCAAGGAGGCGTTTGACAAGGAGACTTTCGGAGCTTTTGCCTGGGACGATGGCGGGACCGGAGACGCCGCCGCGAAGCAGTCCTTCTTCGGAGGTGAGCTGCAGTTTGCCCATGGCCGCATTGCCCAGATGGCACTTGGCGCAGGACTGCTGGAAGATCGGCAGAATGTCTTTTTGGTAAGTGAGGGACTGGCTTTTTCCCTGCCCTGCTGTGTGCGCCCACACGAGTGCCGTGGAGAGCAGCAATAAGGCGGTGCTGCGATAGGGTGACATTACAGTTATGTGTATGAGTGTATCGAAAGAATTTGGGTGCGGTGTTCCTTTTCTTTTCAAGCGGCGACGGCAACGTTGACCGGGTAGCGGTTCTGTTTGAGGCCGAGTTTTTCCAGTTCGGCGGCAAATTGCGCTTCGAAGCCAGGATTTTCGCGGCCAACGGCGCTGCGGGCGTTGAGAATGGCGATCAATTGGTGCATGGCTTTGCCGTCTTTGAGCAAGATGTCCCAATAATGGCCTTGTTTTTTCATTTCGTGCTTTTCGAGTTTAAGGTTTAGGAGGGCCTCGGCGCGTTTTTGCGCTTCGAAGCCATTTTGTTCGGTGCGGGTTTCTTTTCTGAGTTTAAGGAGATCGTTAAGAGATTTGTGGAAGGCACGGGTGTGGGTAGTTTGGTAGCGCATATATAGGTTAAACATCAGCGGGTCGGTGATTACACCGGTGTCGGGGTCGGTCGTGGCGTCGATGAGTTTGGCGGCGCGTTGGGAGAGCCAGGTGGATTCGGCCATGTTGTTGACGAGGATCGATTCGATTTCGGTCATGGGTTCGTGTTCTTTTGCGAGGGCTTCTTTGAGCGCTTCGAATTTTTCCGGATCTTCGGTGCAGAGGAGACGGAAAGTACCGTTGTGACGGGCGAGGCCGTGGGTGGCGCGGTTTTGGGAAGAGATGGCGAGGCCGGCTTCGGATTTGGGGCCGGAGGATTTGAGGGCGTTGGCGCGGTTGGCGGCGAGTTGGGCGTTGGAGATCGGTGATGGGTCAGTGCTGCCGGAGGTGGAGGTGTACGTTGCGCTTCCTTCGGGCGCGGTTCCGTCGAAGGCTTCTTGGGCGTGGAGATATGGAGTGACGGCGGACAGAGGTGCGACCGGCGAATGACTCGCTTCGGCGGCGCGGGCGAGTTTGCGCTCCTTGTGGGCAAGGGCGCGACGTTCTGTGCGGTTCATGAGATAAGTACCTGCTTTCTTTTTCTTCGGATGCGATGGAAGGGACGTCGGCGGGTGAGCACACCGCCGGGTCAATTCAGAAATAGCTAACAGTGCGGGGCGGCGGAGACGGAATGTTCGGATTTCAGCGCGAGAATTGGTGGTAAGTCACTGAAGGGTAGGAAGATAAAATATCTGTGGAAAACCCCAGGATCTGTGATTGCCTTTTCGGCGCTTTGGAAACGCCTGACGAGGCTCTTGAGGCCACGATCGGACATCTAGCTCGTCAGCGCGTTCTTCAGAAACGGCAGGCCTTGCTTTCCGTGAAATTGGTGCTCGCCCTCAAAGATTTCTTGCCCTGCCCGTTCCGGAACGCCGAAAACTTCATACACATGGCGGACCTTGCCGAAGGCAAAGCGAGTAGCGGCGACTGGGAAGATCGGATCGCGGTCGCCGCCTTCGGAGAAGAAGAAGCGCGGCGCGATGAGGCTCGCAACATCGTAATTTTCGGCCCAGTTCAAGATGCTCGGCACATAGTTATCAATGCAGTGAGAGACGCTCATGATGCTGTCGCGAAACGTGTTGAGATAGCCGCTCACGAAAGCGGCTTTGATTCGGGGATCGAGCGCGGCTGAAAATTGCGTGCAGGTGCCGCCTCCGGAGATGCCGATGCAGCCGATGCGTTTGCTATCCAAATCGCTGTGTTGCTCGATGAAATCGATGGTGCGCATGACATCCCACACGCGCCAGGCAATCATCGTTTCACCGAACAGAAGCGCGGAACCGGCGGAGGGTTGACAGGAAGATTGCCCGGGGCTGGCATGAATCGCAGCGGCGTCGCGGCGGCAGCCAAACGCGAGGGGTTCGATGGCGATCGCGGCAAGGCCGAGTTCCGCAACTTGGATTGCGAAATCGTATTGGTAGGCGACTTTGATGGCGCGGTCGTTGCCGTGTTCGTCGATGCCAACGATATCGTCTGCGCCGCGACCGTGGCCGGGAACGCAAATGACCGGAGTGTACGGAGGTTGGACGTTCTTCGGCTTAAGGAGATAGGCGGAGACGGCGACGCCCGGGCGGCTATAGAAGATGAATCGCTCGCGGGTGTAAGCGGGAAAATCGCGAGTTTCAAGAATCTGCGGGGAGAGCGGGATGCGTTGTTGGGGGAAGCCGCCGATGAGGTCGGTGATCTTGGCGCGGAGGCCGTGCTGCCAGTGTTCGGCGTCCGCTTTTGTGGAGGCGTTGAAGGTCAGGCGGAGAGGAGCGGCCTTATAGGATTCGAGAGTCCAATGAACGGGATCAAATTCGGGTTTGGGCATGGTGGCGGTGTCGGCGGAGAGAGTCAGTGGAAGCGAGGCGGAGACACCGGCGGCAAGAGTGAGTTTGCCGAGATCGCGACGGGTGAGAGGCGGTTGCATTCGAGAATTGTAGCGCCATCCGGCTGTTCCTATAGACTTTAGGTAGGAGATTCCTTCTCATGGATGCTCTGGTGGAAAGGCTCGACGCAAAGTTACAGACCTGGAGTGCCGAAACGGCTGCCGTCGTCCGCGAGCGGGTTGCCGAGATGATTGAACTCGCCGACCGCGATCTCCTCGACGTGGCGCGCTCGCGCGCACGGGAGCAGGCAGTGCTTGGTCTATTAGATGAGTCCACAACCGACCCAACGACGAAACAGTCGATATGAAGTTTCGGTCGCGCGACTGCGGTTCCTGGATCGCGATTCTATCGCGAACGTACAAGGTCTCGGCTCCCTGCCAATTGTTCACCTGGAACGAAAGCTAGGTCAAATTCCCGCTGGCGTAATGGCTGAGCTGAAGACGGCGCTTGCTTTTGCACTTGCGCTTTGATTGATTGAAGTTACCCCCGTCTCACCAACTGGAGATATAATCACTCAAACATCATGCGTGAAGTAGCGGTTTTGGCGCTTGCCCTTGTCGGTGGCGCGGCAGCAGGTGGTTTTGCGTATCGCCAAGGCGATGCCGGCGGCAATGCCGAGAAGAAAGTCGATTTCGTCAAAGACATTCAGCCGATATTCGCGCGCTCGTGCGTTGCCTGTCATGGGCCGAATACGCAGATGGCTGGGTTGCGGCTGGATGCCAAGCAATCGGTGATGACAAAAGTCGTTGTTGCCGGACACTCGGCTGATAGTGCGCTTTATAAGAGAGTTGCCGGCATTGGCGATATTGCGCGCATGCCCATGGGGGGCCGGCTCGCAGATGATCAAATTGCATTGATCAAAGCCTGGATCGATCAAGGCGCCGATTGGCCTGAAACCGTGGGCGCGCAAGTTGCAGCTACCAAGACGCATTGGGCGTTTATTCCGCCGGTGCGGCCGGCGCTACCAGAAGTGAAAGATGCCGCCTGGGTTCGGAATCCGATTGACCGCTTTATTCTGGCTCGGCTCGAGAAAGAAGGCTTGACGCCATCGGCGGAAGCGGATCGCATCACCGAACTTCGCAGGTTGAGTCTCGATTTGACGGGATTGCCGCCCACGATCGAAGAAGTGGATGCGTTCGTGCGCGACAAAAGCAAGAACGCGTATGAGAAACAAGTAGACCGGTTGCTCGCGTCACCGCATTACGGTGAGATGTGGGCACGCCATTGGTTAGACGCGGCACATTATGCGGACTCCGATGGCTATGAAAAAGACAAGCCGCGCGAAGTTTGGTTTTATCGTGACTGGGTGATTCGCGCGTTCAACGGCAACATGCCGTATGACCGCTTCATCATCGACCAGATTGCCGGCGACATGCTGCCGAATCGCACGCAAGATGACACAGTGGCGACGGGTTTTTTGCGCAATGCTCAAGTGAACGAAGAAGGCGGCATCGATCCCGAACAATTCCGTATGGAAGCAATGTTCGACAGAATGCACACGGTGGGCAGCGCGATTTTAGGGCTCACAATTCAATGCGGGCAGTGCCACAACCATAAATATGATCCGTTGAAGCAGGAAGAGTATTACAAGATGATGGCCTTTCTGAATGACACGAATGAGGCCAACATCGCGGTTTATACGCCGGACGAAGAGATGAAGCGGACCGAGATTCTGCGGCGAACGCATGAGATTGAGCACACGCTTCAACGGCACGACAAGAAGTGGCAGACGCAGATGGCGGAGTGGGAGGCGAAGGTCAAGAACGATCAGCCGGAGTGGGTGGTAGTGCGGCCGGAGGTTGACGACATTTCTACCGGTGGACAAAAGTATTTCTCGCTGAAAGACGGCTCGCTGCTGGCGCAAGGGTATGCGCCCACGAAACACACCGTAAAACTCACGGTAAAGACGGATATGCAAAATATTCGGGCGTTCCGGTTGGAGTTGTTGAGAGATGCGAGCCTGCCACGCGGCGGGCCGGGACGATCGACTATTGGAACTGGAGTGCTAACGGAGTTTCGAGTGGAGACAGCGCCTGCGAGTTCGCCCGATAAGAAAACGGAAGTCAAGATTGTGAAAGCGACCGCTGACGTGAATCCGCCGGAGGAAGTGCTTGACAAAGTCTACGATGATAAAAGCAGCAAGCGACGAGTGACTGGTCCTGTTGAGTATGCCATTGACGGTAAGGATGAGACGGGCTGGGGCATTGATGTGGGACCGGGCTTGCGAAATCAGCCGCGCAAGGCCGTGTTTAACGCGGCAGAATCGATTAGCCATGATGGCGGTACGATTCTGATTTTCTATTTGAAGCAGAATCATGGCGGATGGAATTCCGATGATAATCAGAACAATAATTTAGGGCGCTTTCGGCTTTCAATTACGAGCGCGGAGAATGCGGTCGCCGACCCGCTGCCCATCGCGGTGAGAGAAATTCTGGCGATTCCGGCCGAGCAGCGCACGCCGGAACAGACCGAGACCGTGTTCGGCTACTGGCGCGCTACGGTGCCGGAATGGCAGAAGCAAAACGACGAAATCGGCGAGCTTTGGAAGGAATATCCAGAGGGAACCACGCAGCTAGTTTTCGCCAAACGCGAAGATCCCCGCGAAACGCATGTGCTGACGCGCGGCGATTTTCTGAAACCGGCGAAAGTGGTGAATGCGGGTGTACCGGCCTATTTGAACTCTTTGCCGTCAGGGCCCGCGGACCGATTGACTTTCGCAAAGTGGCTGGTTGATCGAAAAGCGCCCACCACGGCGCGGGCGTTTGTCAATCGAGTTTGGCAGACCTATTTCGGAATCGGTATTGTCTCAACGAGTGAGGATCTGGGGCGGCAGTGTGATCCGCCTTCGCATCCGGAGTTGCTCGATTGGCTGGCAGTGCAGTTTATGGATAGCGGCTGGGACGTGAAGGCGCTGCAGCGGTTGATTGTGACATCCGCGGCCTATCGGCAGGTTTCGAATAGCACGCCGGAGCTGAACGATAAAGATCCATATAACCGATTGATCGCGCGCGGGCCGCGTTTTCGTGTGGATGGCGAAGTGGTGCGGGATATCTCGCTCGCCGCCAGCGGATTGTTGAACGCAGAAGTCGGAGGTCCTAGCGTGTATCCGCCGGCGCCGGCATTCCTGTTCTTACCGCCGGTCAGTTATGGGCCCAAGACTTGGTTTGAATCCAAGGGGCCGGAGCGTTACCGAAGGGCGCTGTATACGTTTCGCTATCGTTCGCTGCCCTATCCGATGCTCGATACTTTTGACACTCCGAATGGAGATAGTGCTTGCGTGAGACGCGCCCGCTCGGACACGCCGTTGCAAGCGTTAACTGCGTTGAACGAGCCGATCTTCATGGAAGCGGCGCGAGCGCTGGCTTGGAAGACCTTGCAAGAGGGCGGAACTACCGATGAGCAGAGAGTGACCTATGCCTTTCGCCGGTGCGTGTCGCGCAAGCCGGACACAAAAGAAGAGGAAACACTCGAAGCGCTGTTGAAGAAAGAAGAAGTACGCTACACGGATGGAAAGCGCAATCCGTGGGACCTGGCAGCGGGCGATCCCGCCAAACCGCCCGCGTTGCCGAGCGGAGTGACTCCGGCGCAAGCGGCTGCGTGGACCGTGGTTTCCCGAGTCATGTTAAACCTGGACGAAACGATTACCAAGCAGTAAAAGAGGAAAGCGATGAACTGTCAAGACCATTTGTGGCGAGGCCAAGATCCAAAGCAAGTGAGCCGGCGTTGGTTCTTTGAACAATGCGGCGTGGGGCTCGGGGCGGCGGCGCTGATGAATTTGCTGGCGGAAGCCGGGTTCGCCGATGCGCCGGCGCGAACGGACCCCTTGGCCGCGAAGAAACCACCACTGCCGGCCAAGGCGAAGAACGTCATCTTCCTCTTTATGGCCGGCGCGCCAAGCCACTTGGAGCTCTATGACTATAAACCTCAGCTGGCAAAATTCGATGGCACGCTGCCGCCGCCCGAATTGCTGAAGGGCTATCGAGCCGCCTTTATCAATCCGAATTCGAAGCTGTTGGGGCCGAAGTTCAAGTTCGACAAGTACGGCCAGTGCGGTGCGGAAGTATCGGAACTGCTGCCGCATTTCACCAAAATTGTGGACGATGTGGCAATTGTGAAATCCATGGTGACGGATGCGTTCAACCATGCGCCAGGCCAGTTGCTGATGAATACGGGCACACAGATTTTCGGCAGACCGAGCATGGGGGCGTGGGTCACGTATGGATTGGGAAGTGAGTCGAAAGACTTACCGGCGTTTGTGGTGTTTAGCTCGGGCAAGAAGGGTCCCAGCGGCGGAAACTCATGTTGGGGCAGCGGATTTCTGCCGACCGTTTATCAAGGCGTGCAATTTCGCGGTAGCGGCGATCCAGTTCTGTATCTTTCGAATCCGCGCGGCGTTGACAACGATGTGCAGCGCGATTCGCTGGATACCATCCGCAGCTTAAATGAAATGCGGCAAGGGATTACGCAAGATCCGGAAATTGCGACGCGCATCAACGCCTATGAAATGGCGTACCGTATGCAGGCAAGCGCCCCTGAGTTGATGGACCTTTCGAAAGAGCCGCAACACATTTTGGATATGTATGGAGCCGAGCCGGGCAAGCCGTCTTTTGCGAACGATTGTTTGCTGGCGCGCAGAATGGTGGAGCGCGGCGTGCGCTTTGTGCAGCTTTATCACGAAGCCTGGGATCAGCACGAAAACCTGACTAAAGACATAAAGATCAATTGCAAAGACACCGACCAGGCGAGCGCGGCACTGGTGCAGGATCTGAAACAACGCGGGATGCTGGATAACACGCTGGTGATCTGGGGCGGTGAATTCGGCAGGACGCCGATGGTACAGGGCGGGAACGATGGACGCGATCATCATCCGAACGCTTTTACGATGTGGCTTGCCGGCGGTGGAATCAAGCCCGGGATTACCATTGGAGAGAGCGATGAATTGGGGTTCAACGTAATCCAAGATAAAGTGCACGTGCATGATTTGCATGCCACTCTTTTGAAGTTGCTGGGTTTCGAGCACACGCATTTCACTTATAAATTCCAAGGGAGAAACTTCCGGCTCACCGATGTGGCTGGGAACGTCGTAGACAAAATCTGCGCTTAATTCATGAAAGCTGAAAAAACGTACGATGTTGTGATTGTCGGTTCGGGCGCAGGCGGAGGGATTGCGGCGCACGTGTTGGCGAACGCGGGCGCCAAGATCTGCATGCTGGAAGCGGGCGGCTGGTTTGATGGAACCAAACAATCGCACATGTTTGAGTGGCCTTACCAGGCGCCACATCGCGGAGCGAGTTCGAAAGACAAGCCGTTTGGTTATTTCGACGCCACGCTCGCGGGCGGTTGGGAAGTTAAGGGAGAACCTTATACAACCGCGCCGGGAAGCGAATTCAAATGGTGGCGCGGGCGTATGTTGGGAGGCCGCACGAATCATTACGGCCGTATTTCTCTGCGTATGGGGCCTTACGATTTCAAGCCTTACAGCAGAGACGGCAAGGGCTTCGATTGGCCGATTACCTACGACGATTTAGCGCCCTACTATGACAAGGCCGAAGAGCTGATTGGCGTGTTCGGCACGCATGAGGGAGTGGATAACGCGCCGGATGGCAAATTCCTCCCGGCGCCGGCGCCGCGCGCGAATGAGAAAGTGATCAAGCTCGCGTGCGACAAGTTGAAGATTCCGTGCATCCCGTCGCGTTTGGCGATTTTGACGAAATCGATTCATAACCGGGCGGCTTGCCACTATTGTGCTCAGTGCGGGCGCGCGTGTGGAACAAATTCGAATTTTAATTCTCCAGGCGTGCATATTTTCCCGGCGATGAAGACGGGCAATCTGGAAGTGCGAACCGGCGCCATGGTGCGCGAAGTGCTGGTGAGCCCGGAAGGATTTGCGCGCGGCGTTTCTTATGTCGATACCAAGACGCGCCAGGATGTTGAGGTGAAAGCGCGCATTGTGGTGCTGGCGGCGAGTTGCTGCGAAACCGCGCGTCTGCTGCTGAATTCGAAGAGTACCTTGTTCCCCGATGGCTTAGCAAATTCGAGCGGCCTGGTGGGGCGTTACGTGATGGATACGGTGGGCTCCGATGTGGGTGGATATTTGCCCATTTTGGAAGATCTGCCGCCGACAAACGAAGACGGCGTAGGCGGCATGCACATGTACATGCCGTGGTGGTTGTACGGCGAGCAAAGGGCGAGCAAGATGCCGTTTGCTCGCGGTTACCACATTGAGTTCGGCGGTGGGCGTGGGCAGCCAGATGCCGGAACGTTCGATGGATTCGAGACGATTAACGGCGGCGGCTACGGGGTGGAACTCAAGAAGCAAGCGCGCAAGATGTATGGCGCCTCGATTGGTTTCTCCGGCCGCGGTGAGATGATCCCGAACGCCGATAGCTACTGTGAGATTGACCCTAGCGTTGTGGACCAGTGGGGCATCCCGGTACTGCGATTCCACTTCAAATGGAGCCAGGACGAGATTCTGCAAGCGAAGCACATGCAGGACACGTTCAAAGAAATCATTGAGACGGCCGGCGGCAAGGTGATCTATAGCTCCGATGCCTCAAGCAATTGGGGTATCAGCCGCGGTGGCGAGATTATCCACGAAGTGGGCGCGGCGCGGATGGGAGATAACCCGCGGACGTCGGTTCTGAACCAATATTGCCAGGCGTGGGATTGTAAGAACCTGTTTGTGACCGACGCTGCGCCGTTTGTGAGTAATGCGGATAAAAATCCTACGCTCTCCATTACGGCGTTGGGCTGGCGCACCTCAGACTATATTGCCGATCAAGTGAAGAAGCTCAACGTCAAAGTTTGAGCTATTTCTTAGCAGGCAAACCGAAGGCGTAGACATTCGAATCGTGGTCCACAACGTAGATCTGGCCATTTGAAACGGCGAGTCCGCTGAAGTGGACCCATGAAGCGATCGCGCCTTTACTATCGAAGAGTTCCTTGCCAGTGGCGGCGTCAAGAGCGTAGAGAACCGCGGGATGGGTGTTAGAAAAACGCGTTTTCTCGCCGCCGTTTTGCACCGCATTCTCACCGGTAGAAAGCGCGAAGAGCACGCCATTGGCGATCACTGGCGGATCGGGAATATTGAAATCGCCGGAGATCCAGGCGGGATCGAGCTTTGGATTCTGGGTGTCCTCGTCAGCCATAATTTTGAAAGCCATGATGCTGCCGTGAGGAGTGTCGCCGTTGGTGACCGGAAAGGCAGGGGCTGTCGAAGAGGGAGGGCCGCCCATGGGGACATAGAGCCAAGTGTCGCCGTTCAGATCGCGAGCGGTGCTAAGTCCGCCCCAAATGCCAAGTCCTTGGCAGCAGATACCTTTGTCGTTGCCAAGTCTAGGCGAAATGTACAGCGGAGTCTGATGATCGGCGCCGCCGAGCGAGTCGGCATCCAGGAGACTAACGACCGACTCTTTGGTGCCAGTGGCAACGATGCGGCGGTTTTTCCAGCCGAAATAGACCGGGCTGGCAGAGCCGAGATCGAGATCTTTCTTGCGCAGTTCATCCCAATTGAGCGGGAGGAAGTAATCTTTCAACCGCAAATCAGGCAAAGAAGCGGAGACGACGGCGTTTGAATAATCGCCCATTGAGGGATCAAAGATGCCATCGGCGGTAGAGCCATAGACGCGGCCGTTGTCACCGATGATCGCGCCACCACGGCCCCACAAACCGGCAGTATCGGTATTCGAAAGCAGCAGTTGATGCGCAACGGCGTGGTGACGGTCGCGCACATCTATGCCGTAGAAACCGGAAAGGCCCGCGCCGCAGCCTTGGGAGAGAACGGTGTAGACCACGCCGTCAACGAGATTCAGACTCCAGGCTTTGGCATATGGCGCGACAAACTGTGCGGGACCGTAGCGAACTTCACCGCTGCCCAGATCCAGCCCATAGAGAGCACCATCGGCGGCGATGACGTAGAGGATCTGGGTAGATTTATCGATAACCGGAGTAGCAGTGATGCCGTTGGGACAGAGGAATGTTCCCTGATAACCGCCTTTGCCGGGTTGGATCCGGTATTTGAAAGTATGAGTCCAAAGTAGTTCACCCGTTTCCGAGTCGAGCGCAAAGACAGAACCGCTAATGCCGGCCACGTAGACAACGCTGCGGACGCCTTTGGCAGTGCTGATACCCGAGGCGACGAGCGGTGCAGTCAAGGCGGAGAGGCTGTAGGATTCATTCGGAACCTTAGCTTTCCACTTGAGCATCAGGTTGGGTGCGTTCTCCTTAGTGATGGTGGTCTCTTCGCTGGCCCAACCGGTGCGCTGGGGGTCGTGGCCGAAAGTGGTCCAATCGGCTGCGAAGACGGAGGTGCAGATGAGTGGAATGAGCAAAAGTGAGTTGCGCATGAAGACATCAGTTTATATTGTTGGGATTACTATGATTCGCAAACTTGGATTGTGTCTGGTGGCGCTGGCGGCGTGCGGGGCGGATTTGCGGGTAGATCACGTGACCGTTGCGGGGCGAGATCTACAGACGATGCGGGCGGAGTTCAGCGCAGCGGGTATTCGCACAGAGTACGGCGGCAAGCACACCAACGGGCTGACCGAAATGGCGCTCGCGAGTTTTGCGGATGGATCTTATTTGGAACTGATTGCGGCGCAAGATCCGAAGAAAGGCGCTCCCGGGCACTATTGGGAGAAGTTCATCGATGAGAACGCAGGACCGTGTGCGTGGGCGATCGGGGTGGACGATATTGATGCCGTCGCGCATAGGTTGAATGCGAAGCTGACGGACGGCGGACGCATGCGGCCCGATGGCGTGGCGCTCAAATGGCGCAGCGCGTCGATCGGCAGCGAAGTGCAAGGGACGTTCTTCCCGTTCATGATCCACGATGAGACAGATCGTAAGCTGCGCGCATATCCGAGCGGCAAAGCCACGATGCCGGAATGGCGCGGCGTGGCTGAAGTCTATGTCGCAGTGCGGAATCTGGATGAAGCCATTAAGCGTTACCGCGAGGCGTTCCAACTGGGCGAGCCGCGGCGCTCGTTTGACAAGCAACTCAGCGGTCAAAGTGCCCGTTTCGAGAGTACGCCGGTAGTGCTCATTACGGCACGGGACGGCTGGCTCGGCGAGCGTTTGACCAAATTCGGCGATGCTCCATGCGCCTTCGTAATCGCAACTTCGGCGAATGGGCGTGGGGCGGTTCATTGGCTTTCAATTAGAGGGATGCGGATTGGGATTCTGCGCTAGTTGAGAATAGCCAACCGTATTCAATGAGCAGGCGCCGTTGGAATTGAGAATTCACGAGGCTTCCCCTGTGCGTCAGCATACTTATAACGGATGAAGTTTCCCGCTGAGATGCGGCCAGGAAAGACACCGAGAACCTGCCAGTTGGGAACCTTCGCTGAAATAGCCAAGAATCCTTCGAAGACACCGGAAGAATAGATGGCCCTTCCAAGCAGCTGAGTTGGGGCCGGGCTTGGTGGGCTTAGCCGTTCGTAGTACCTCCAACTGCCTGTTAGCTCTTGAACCGTTGTTGCCAAGCGATCATGCGCGGTCGGGTCGGTTAGGTCGGCAATCTTGGTCAGCTGCACTTCCGTGTTTAGCGTTAGCCACGAAGCAGAGGTGGGGTTCGCCACCCATGTGGTATCGGAACCGAGCAGGGAACCAGCTTCAATTTGGGCCAAATGCGGATTCTGCGCGAAGTACAGAACCTCAAAAGGCTCTTCTGCACTGGGTCCCTCGTAGAATCGGCTCGCATAGGCCCGCGTATGGGTGTAGCCGAGTGCTTCATTCAGGAAACCAGGCGGGATCGCGCGATACCAATACGAGGCGACAGGACGGATCGGAAGTGCGGCAACTGCCGAGAGATTCATGCCATCCCGGAGTAAATAACTGAACGCAGTGAATCGCGGACGAGGCGCTCATCAGGAGTACCCACGAGATCTAACGGTCGACGCCCTTCAAAGTTTAGGTTCGGCGTCGCAAGCCATCGATCGGCTTGAGTCTCGCCCAGGAGTTGCCGCACGTCGATGCGGATATCTTGGTGCTCACCCTCAATCAAAAGTGTCCCTACCGCGGGCGCGGATCCCGGCGACGACATTTTCTTCTGTACCTCCAAGTTTTGTTGCTCCTCTAAAGGAGTATCGGCGAAAGTCTCTAAGGATTTAGCCTTAAAGCTTTACTTTACCTTAATCTAGTGGGTATCGACCGTGTTTTTCTCGCGTTTGGGATTCCAGGTCAGCTCACGCCGGATCAATAGGCCCTGAATTCTGAGGAGTTAGGCCTAGTGGTTCCCGCGGATAAACTGCAAACGCGAGCAGTGGGAAATAATGCGAGTACATGTGATAGTTCAGGTAGAACACGTTCGGGAAACCCGTTCCCGTGGCTAACGTTTCTGGCCACCCTCCCGACTTCGCCTGACGTTCCAGCAACCAGTTCTGACCAGTTGTGACGACGCCCGAAGATGTGTCGCCGGCAACCTTCAGCCCGAGCAACGCCCAAGCCGTCTGTGAAGGCGTGCTGGGCGCCGGTTCAAATTGGTGGGTTTCATAACTGGTGCAGCTTTCACCCCAACCGCCGTCGGCATTTTGCACAGAGCGCAGGAATTCAGCCGCTTTTTCAATGGCGGTTCGAGCGTTGGGATTCCCAGAGGCGCGCAATCCGCGCATGGCCAGGAAGGTACCGTAAATATAATTCACACCCCAACGGCCGTACCAACTGCCATCGGACTTTTGATGGGTTAACAAATAAGCGACGGCGCGGGCAATCGGTTGATCGTTCATCGTCATGCCGCGGCGGCACAAGGCTTCCATGACGCGGCCGGTGATATCGGGACAGGCAGGATCAAGCATCGCATTGTGATCGGCGAAGGGAACTTTGTTGAGCACGTGCCAGTTGTTATCGGCATCGAAAGCGGCCCAGCCGCCGTCGGACGATTGCATGCCGATGAGCCAATTGATGGCGCGGCGCTCCACACGCCCTTGACGTTCGGAATCGCTTGCTTTTGCATGTTCAAGAGCGAGCAGCACCATGGCGGTATCGTCAATATCGGGATAGCTTTCGTTGGCGAATTCGAAAGCCCAACCACCCGGTGGCAGATCTGGACGTTTGACAGCCCAATCGCCCTTGCGGCGCACTTCGCGGTCCAGGAACCAATCCGCGCAGCGCTGGCCGGCTTCCTGCGTCAGTGTGCCGGTTTCACCCAGAGCGAACGCCGCGATCGCCGTATCCCAAACCGGTGAAACACAAGGCTGATATTCCAGGAGATCGGCGGTTTCTAGTTGCAGCTCATTGAAGTGGCGCAGCGCTTCGACAAAATCGGGCTGATCGCGCTCATAGCCCAAGACATCCATCGCCATAATGGAATACATCATCGATGGGTAAATAGCGCCCAAGCCATGCGCGCCATGCGTGCGTTCAATCATCCACTTTTCGGCTTCGCGAACGGCGCGGGCGCGGATGTCTTTCATGCCGCGGCGCTCCCAAAGCTTCAATATGCGGTCCGCTTGATTGAAGATGGCCGAAAGGCGGTCTTTGCGCGGAAGAACCAGTTTCTTGCCGGGGATGAGAAGCTCGTCTACCTTCATCCCGTTGGGCGTGGGTCGTTCCATGCCGCTCGCTTGAATGATCGAGAGAGGGACGATGATGGCGCGCGTCCAGCTGGACATTTCGTAGATGAGATTGCCGGGAATCAGAAGAAGCTCGGGAGGCACGCTAGGCGCGAACTCGCGCGGGAACAGGCCGAAAAGGCTCAAGTTGATCTTCGTATAACTATTCGAGGCTTGCAGACCGCCGAGCGCGAGGATGCATTCGCGCGCTTTCTTCAAAGCGCGGCCATTGGGATCATGGCCGCAGATTTTCAGCGCAGTGTAGGCTCGAACAGTTGCGTTGAGCTCAGCTCGGCCGCCAGGAAAGATGTTCCAGCCGCCATCAGGCAACTGGCGATCGAGCACCGTGGCCATGGCTTTCTCGATTTTGGTTTTAGCGGACGGATACCATCCGGCGGAAGTCGGAGGATCGAGCCACAGGTTCAGCAGGACGTAATCGGATTCGAGGGTAGTGTCGGCGGTGAGATTGCCGCGCCAGTAGCCGGATGGGTCTTGCAAACCGAGCAAACTGTGTGCGGCCAGTTCGCGACTGGTCTGGAGGCGCAGCTGCTGCTCTTGAGTATGAGCCGGCGCGAACATGACGGACGACGGCAAAGCGGGCTGCAGAACAGTAATGGGTTCCGTCACTTGAATCTCCTTGGATAACGCCGCGATCTTGCGAACCAGCTTGTCTTTTTCGCGGCCGGTAATGTTGACCAAGCCGAGATATTCGAAAAGCGCGAGTGCTTCGGACGCAAGCCAGGCCGAGCTGGCAAGGGCGGGATCGGATGCTGAATTTGTCTTGTTCAGTCGCAGATCGCGGAAAGCGGCGCGCAAGGGTTCAAGTTGGGCTGGCTCGATTGTGTAGGCGGCGGCGATGGCGGCAAAGAGATCGCGGGCGCGGTCTCCGGGCTGAAGGTGAAGACCCTCTACGGCACGCTCAACGAGTGCTTGCACCAGCTCTTCTTTGCCCGAGAAGTGATAAAGCAGCCCACCTTTGCTGAGGCCGGCTTCAGCGGCGATACGGTCGAGCGTGATGGCGGCGCTGCCTTCGCGTTCCAGGAGGGTGAGCGTAGTATCGAGGATCAGATCTTTGGTGGAAGTGGAGGTTGCTGGCACGGCTGATCTGGAGTATACCGTCTGGTCGGTAAACTTGCAATAAGAAAATTATTCGCTCCGTAAAATCAGCGCAGTGATCTGATTCTATTGAGGTTTATGATCTTCAGAAGGGGGTCGAGACTCGATCCGGCAGGAGCCAGACATTCAAGTGGGCACGCCGAATTTCGGTAGCAGCCACTTCATAATCGCGAAATACGCGGCGAGAAAAAGAAGGGCGGTCAGCCATCCAGGCATATTCTCATCGTAGCGCTTTAGGCTGTGAAAAGCTGTAGGATCTTCTGGGTAGAAAGAACTGTGCAGTATTCTCCGTCGAGGTTGGCAAGCGAAAGGGCATGCACTTGTTCGGCGGTACAAAGATCACCATTCCAATCGAGACGCGGAAATGTATAGCAAGCGTCAGACCCGAGATAAGTAGTAAAACCAAGATTGCCGGCCATGCGTACTGTGGCTTCCACGGAGTTATTCGTAATCACGCCGCAGACGATAAGAGCGGTGTGTCCGGCCTGGCGCAACTTCGATTCGAGATTGGTTCTGATGAAGGCGTTGTTGGTGCGCTTGGCAATAACGGTTTCATGTGGGAGAGGAGCGGCAAAAGGTCTGAATTCATTGCCTGCTTGACCGGGTCGGTAAGGCGAATCAGATTCGAGAGAGTCGTGCCGAATGTGAATCAGGGGCGCATTTTGGGCTCGCCAAGCTTGCAACAATTCTGCTATATTTTGTTCTGCCTCCGGATTGTTGCGCTCGCCGTGTTTACGCCAGCGTGGATCGTCGATGGCGTTTTGCAGATCGATCAACAGCAAAACCGGCTTGGCTCGATTGAGCATCGCTCATTTTCACACAAAAGTTTTGGACTAGCATAACCAAATCGAGACTTTGAGCATCTAACCATTAGGGACGAATCTCATGGATCGGCATCAACAGCAAGTAAACACTTGGTATGACACGCTGATGTTCGCAAATTCACCTAAACAAGCGAGAACGGCGGCACAAGAGCTGATTCGGCTGGTTTTGGGGGAAAATGCAATGGGAAAACCGCTTGAGGACAATTTGCGGGCGGTTTGCCGGCGGCTGCGCCCGGCCGAAGACCAGCGCGAACAAGCGCGCTTCGAAGCTGAGTTCCTAGAACTAGTTACAGCGCCGACTAGCGCTACCAACACAATCGCCGCCTAATTTGAATCTGGCAATACGAGCTTCTTCCCTGTTTTGGTTACTCTAGCAAGGGGAGAAGCCTGTGCCGAGCAAACCTCAAAAGCCACCCAAGCCGGACAAGAACAAACGTCTTCGAGCGATAGCTCGCGAAAAGAGTGGGCGCGCCCAAGCCCGCGTTCGTTATTCCCGAAAAGGCTAAACGCAGCAGGCCGAAACATAAGAAGCCAATCGCGGTTGAGCATGAAGATCTTTGAAGTAGGGCCGCGCGACGGACTGCAGAATGAGCCGGGGGTCGTGCCGGTTGAGGCGAAGGTCAGGCTGATTGAAGGACTCGCGGACGCAGGCGTTCGGGCCATCGAATGCGGCAGTTTCGTTTCACCGAAATGGATACCGCAGATGGCGGATACGAGCGCCGTGTTCGCCAAATTGGATCGAAAGCCGGACATTCAATACGCAGCCCTCGTGCCGAATTTGACGGGGCTAGCCGAGGCTGTGCGAGCCAATGTTTCCGAGATCGCGTTTTTTGCATCCGCGTCCGAAGCCTTTTCGCGACGGAACATCAACTGTTCGATTGATGAAAGCCTGGTGCGGCTGGGCGCAGTAGCGGAAGAAGCGAGGCGGCAAAACATAGCGGTGCGCGGCTATGTCTCGTGTGTCCTTGGGTGTCCGTACGAGGGTGCCATCGAGTTGCGGGCGGTGACCCGGGTGGCAGAAGCGTTGGCGCAAATGGGTTGTTACGAAATTTCCCTGGGTGACACGATTGGCGTCGGGACTCCGTATCGAGCGCGCGATATGGTTCGGTCGGTAGCGCAGTCAATTCCGGCTCGGCAATTGGCGGTGCATTTTCACGACACCTGGGGACAAGCGCTCGCGAATATTCTGGCGACGCTGGAAACGGGGATAGCGACCATAGATTCTTCGGTGGCTGGTTTAGGCGGATGCCCGTATGCCAAAGGAGCGAGCGGGAATGTTGCAACCGAGGACGTAGTATATATGCTGAACGGCTTGGGCATCGAGACCGGGATCAACCTGGAAAAGCTTGCCGAAGCAGGCCACGCCATTCTGCGCGTGCTCGGCCGTGCAAGCGCGTCAAAGGCAGCGACGGCCCTCGAAGCGGCTACGAAGGAGAAATCAGCTTGAACAAAGTAGTGGGAAGTTCGCAAGAAGCGGTGGCTGATATCCGAGACGGAGCGACGGTCATGCTGGGCGGATTCGGGCTATGCGGCATTCCGGAAAATCTAATCGCCGCTCTGGTTGCGCGCGGAGCGAAAGGTCTGCACACGATTAGCAACAACATGGGCGTGGATGGTTTTGGGATGGGGCTCATGCTGGAAGCGGGCATGATCGCCTCGCACGTGGGCAGTTACGTGGGCGAGAACAAACTGCTCGAGCAACAAGTGATCGGCGGCCAATTGCAAGTAACTTTGATTCCGCAGGGCACGCTGGCTGAGCGCATTCGCGCGGGCGGCGCGGGCATTCCGGCTTTTTATACGCCGGCCGGATATGGAACGGTGGTCGCAGAAGGCAAGGAAACGCGCGAGTTTGAAGGAAAGCATTACCTAATGGAGCGCTGGCTCAAAGCGGACTTCGCCTTAATCAAGGCGTGGAAGGGGGACCGGAACGGCAACCTGATATACCGCAAAACAGCGCGGAATTTCAATCCGATGATGGCGGCGGCGGCGCGGGTTACGATTGCCGAAGTGGAGGAACTGGTGGAACCCGGCACTTTGGAACCGGATCTGATTCACACGCCGGGCATTTATGTGAAGCGAATGGTGAAGGGCGAAAAATATGAACGCCGGATTGAGCGCCGGACAGTGAGGACGGCCTGATATGGCGCTCAAGGACAACGAGAAGCGCGAACTGATTGTACGCCGGGCGGCGCGAGAATTGCGCGACGGCTACTACGTGAATCTTGGGATCGGGATGCCGACGCTCATTGCAAACTATGTGCCCCAAGGCATGCAAGTAATTCTGCAATCAGAAAATGGGATGTTGGGCATCGGGCCTTATCCTTTGACCGGGACAGAAGATCCAGACCTGATTAATGCGGGCAAAGAGACAGTGACGGAGTTGCCGTCTACGTCCTTTTTTTCCAGTGCGGATTCATTTGCGATGATTCGCGGCGGGCATATCGATTTGAGTATTCTTGGCGCCATGGAAGTTGACCAGGAAGGCAATCTTGCGAACTGGATGGTTCCGGGAAAAGTAGTGAAAGGAATGGGCGGCGCCATGGATTTAGTGGCAAGCGCGCGCCGCGTAATCGTCACCATGGAGCACACCACCAAGAATGGCGAATCGAAGCTGTTGCGCAAATGCACGTTGCCGTTAACGGGCTTGAACGTAGTCGACACAGTGATTACTGAGCTAGGTTTCTTTCGTTTGACCCGATCTGGAATGCTGCTCGAAGAGTTAGCGCCCGGCGCGACCGTAGAGCAAGTAGTGAAAGCGAGTGGCGCGCAGGTAATTGTATCCGAAGGAGTAAAGACATGGCCCGAATAACTCGGCGCGGTTTCGCATTGGGTGCGACAGCGGCAGCGCTCGTAGCGCATGATAAACAGCGGGAGGTGACGTCGGCTTCAGTTCCGGATGACCCGGTAGCGCCAGGGGTGTCTGACGGAACATTGCCGCCGCATTTGCCGTTTGCCGGCAATGTGGAATTCGCACGCAAGGATGTGCCGCCGAAAGTAGTTCCCTTCCCCATGACGAGCGTACGCCTTTTGCCCGGTTTGTTTCAGAAGACACAGCAGGCAAACCGGCAATTCCTGATTAAGCAATCGCCCGACAGGCTGTTGCACAATTTTCGGATCAATGCGGGCCAGAATTCGAGCGCCGCCCCGCTGGGTGGTTGGGAAGCGCCCGATTGTGAATTGCGCGGGCACTATGTTGGGCACTACCTCTCAGCGTGCGCGCTCAGCTACGCTTCGAGCTCCGATCAAGAACTGAAAGCGCGCGGCGATTATCTAGTGGCCGAACTGGCAGCTTGTCAACAAAAGCTGTCGGGTGGCTATTTGAGCGCATTTCCCGCGGAGTTGTTTGACCGGCTGGGAGCGCGCAAGAAAGTCTGGGCGCCGTTTTACACGGTTCACAAGATCATGGCCGGCATGCTGGACATGTATCAATATGGCGGAAATGCGCAAGCGTTGAATGTGCTAAAAGCAATGGCCGAGTGGACGGATCAATGGACCGCCGCGCAGGGAGATGCGCACATGCAGAGCGTGCTCGACACCGAGTATGGAGGCATGGGGGAAACGCTGTACAACTTGACAGCGGTAATCGGCGACGATCGCTACGCGAAGACGGGCGACCGCTTCATCAAACAGCGCTTCTTCAATCCGCTGGCATTACGCCGTGACGAATTGCGCGGATTGCACGTCAACACTCACATTCCGCAAGTGATTGCGGCAGCGCGGCGCTACGAATTGAGTGACGACCAGAGATTTCACGACATCGCCGACTATTTTTGGCAGGAAGTGGTGGGCACGCGCACCTACGTTACGGGCGGAACGAGTAACAACGAAGGCTGGCTGGTCGGACCGAACCAACTGGCGGCTGAGTTGAAGCTGGGCGAAGCAACCAACGAATGTTGTTGCTCCTACAACATGTTGAAGCTAACCCGCCATCTGTATGAGTGGACTGGAGACGCGCGCTATTTTGATTACTACGAGCGCGCGCTGTTCAATCACCGCCTGGGAACGATTAATGAAGACGGCCAAACGCAGTATTACCTGGGAGTGGTTCCCGGTTCCTGGCGGGCGTTCTGCACCAACTTCGACAGCTTCTGGTGCTGTACCGGTACCGGCGCCGAAGAATATTCGAAGCTGAACGACAGCATCTACTACCATGATGCCGATGGAATTTATGTCAATCTCTTCATTTCCTCAGAGTTGAATTGGGCGGAACGAAAGATTGTGCTCACGCAGCAGACCGCATTTCCGGATCAGGCGGGTACGGTGATCAGCGTCGATACAGTTGCGCCCGCGCGTTTCACTTTGCGCGTGCGCGTACCTGGATGGGTAGCCGGTAACGCTAGTGTGAAGATCAATGGGACGCAAAGCGAAGTGAGCGGGGCTCCCGGCGGTTATGTAGCAATCACGCGAGCCTGGACAAAAGGCGACCGGGTGGAGGGTTCACTGCCGATGAGTCTAAGGACCGAATCAATGCCCGACGATCACTCCCTGCAAGCGGTTCTTTACGGGCCCATGGTTTTAGCCGGGACGCTCGGGCGCGCAGGCTTGACGAAGGATTTGGAAATCGGTCCGGAAGGGCCGGAACTTGGTAAGGCGCCGGCGCTGCCGATTCCGCAATTCGCCGCCGGAAGAAGACGATTGCATGAATGGATCAAACCGGGAGATCAGCCTATGACCTTTCAGACTGAGGGACAAAGCGCCAGCGTACGGTTCGAACCGTTCTATCGAGTCAATCGCGACCGCTACTCGCTGTATTGGAAAATCGTGTGACTTAACGTTGAGGTTGCGCGCTGGAAGCGGCGGCATCTTTTTCCGCGCGCAGTTTCTCAATGCCTTCGGCGCACCGATCAAGCGCCCTCGCCATCATGGGCGGAATGTTGGCGTCTTTGCCGCCCACAGAAAGGGCGGGAGATCCGTCTTTCCAAGCCAAATTACAAGTTAAGCCCTGGTTTGCATAGCGCTCATTCACTTCGCGCACGATATCCGGCTGATCCTGGTCGGGAAAGGAATGAAAGGCGTCGCGCAGACGATCTAGCGCGGCCGCTGACGCACTGGCATCGACAGTCGGGCGAACGGGCAAAGACGATGCGGAGGAAGACGACGGCAGAGGTTGAAGGATCGCGGCGGATGGCGGGGGTGGCTGACTGGATGCCGCTTGCCAAGCCAATTTCAAGAGGGCTGCGGTCATCATGACAACGGCAGTCACGCGTAAACGGACTTTCGAATCGCGACTGGATTTGATCATCTTGGCGCGCGCCTCATCGGCGCGGCGCTGCGCGGCAACAGCATCGGCACGAGCCCGGTCCAACTGCGCCGCGATATCTTGCTGTGTGGTTTTGGCCGGCGGCCGGCGCAGAGCTAGGGCATTTGCGGCAGGTTGAGTGGACGACTTCATCGTTTCTAGGCGCCAGCGGCCTTCTCAAAAATCCTTATCGCCTGGGAATGTTTCAGCGATAGAGAGCTTGCACCGCAGCGTTAAAAACTGGCCAAAAGATCTTGCCGAAGAACTGCCAACTGAGTAACAAACCCACGATGCTGTACCTACGCACCGAATCGGCCCAACCCAGATAGCGCGTTCCGGCCTGCTCAGACAAGACGATGGGCACCGCATTAAACCCATCCAGGGGAGGAAGAGGGATAAGGTTGAAAGTGCCGAGCAGAATGTTCAACGAGAACAAAAGGCTCAAGAATTTGGCAAAGGCGTCAGAAAGACCGGGCGTGATTCCGTCGACGACGCGCGAGAATCCGATCTCGTCGGGCGCGACAAAGAAGTTCGTGTGCAGACCGATGGTAATCAGAAGAGCAGCCAGCACCGCCAAAATGAAATTGGCGGCGGGTCCGGCAAGAGCCATACGCGCGGAGCGTTTGGGGTGAGTGAGACACCACTTCGGGTCGTAAGGCGCGCTGGCCCAACCCATCATCCAGCCACCTAAAGCGTAGCTCAAGATCGGAAAAATAATCATGCCGAACGGCTCACGTCGAATGTGCGGCAAGGGATTGAGAGTGACTTGCCCGCCGCGAAAAGCCGTTTCATCGCCACCCCATTTGGCTACCAGCGCGTGAGCCGCTTCATGGCAGGTTGTGGAGAGCAGAAAAACGACATACCAAAACAGGCCAAGCGCAATGAAGTCAGGATTCATGATGTGCGGGGTGCTTCCACAGCTTAGCGCACTGGTTGAGTCCACCGACACGCAATGCAGAAGTGAATGCTACTCTGAGCCTATGAAAAGTCTCCAGAGGTGGCTGGCTTCGAGCCTCTGTTTATCTGTCGCCTGCGCGCTCACCGCACAAGAGCCAACCTTCAGAACTCAATCAAGGCTGGTGGTTGTGCCGACCACGGTAGCGGACGCCAAGACCGTTGAACGAATCTGGAACCTGCAGCCGGAAGAGTTCAAATTACTCGACAACGGCGTCGAACGTAAGATTACGGTTGAACCTTGGGGCACTTACGAATCGCGAGTTTCGCTCGTTGTAGTCGTGGAAACCAGTTTCTTGTCGGATCCGGCGCTGGTCAAGATCAAGCGGATGGCGAGTTCGCTTTCGAATATTACGGGCGAGGATGGTGAAGTCGCAGTGATTACAGCCGATAGCGAAGTGCGATCGCAGCTTGACTTCACGCGCCAATGGGAACCTTTGCAGGAAGCTTTTGAGAAACTGCATGCCAGCAACGACAAAGCGGGCCACGTGCTGGATGGTTTAAGCGCGGGTGTAGTGCTGTTGGCGCACCGTCCGCAGAGCCACCGGCGCGTAATTCTGCTACTTTGCGAAGGGCATGACCGGGGAAGCCATGTGCAGCCGATGGAAGTGCTGACGCATGCCGAACAGGAGAACGTGATTATCTACACCGCCAACTACTCGCCTTTTATGACACCGTTTACCGTAAAAGGCGGCGAGTTGCCGGCCGTGCCGAGGTTCGCCACCATCAACGCTGCGCCGGTGTTTGAAGAAATTGCGCGTTCCTTCAAAATGAACATTGGCCGGACGTTGGCGGTATATACGGGCGGGCGCGAGTTGAGCTTTGCGTCAGAAGAGCGATTACAAGACGACTTGCAGAATATCAGCACCGAAATCCACAGTCAGTATCAAATCAGCTTCGTGCCGCCGGACGAAAAGCATCCGGTGTATCACGAAATCGAGATCGAACTAAAGAATCATCCTGAGGCCGCGGTCAGAGCGCGGCCCGGATATTGGACCGGCATACCGGTTATCGCGGCCCAGCCGACGCCGTAAGCAAACCGCGCGCGGATAACCACGCTGCTGCCAAATGCGGCCACCCAGTGACAGGCTCATCTGTCTTGCGCAGCCCATAGCCGTGGCCGCCAGTGGCGAACAAATGCATTTCCAGCGGCACCTTGTCTTTCTTCAGCGCCGCGTAGTAAACCAAACTATTTTCGACGTGGACCGGATCGTCTTCGGTTTGCACAATGAAGGTCGGCGGGGTTTGTGACCCAACGTTGAACTCCGGGGCAAGCACGCTGCGATCGTTTTCTGGCGTTAAGTAGGCGGGATAGATGAGCAGGGTGAAATCGGGCTTGGTCTCCGAATTACTGAGCAGAGCCGACAGATGGCCACCCGCCGAGAAGCCGATCACACCAATGCGATGCGGATTGATGCGCCATCCGGCGGCATGAGACCGGACCAGAGACAGCGCATTCTTAGCATCGACCAACGGCGCCTCATAGCGAGGAACATTCGGCGCTTCCGGCACGCGGTATTTCACCAGCGCCGCATTCACGCCAATGGAATTGAGCCACTCGCAGATTTCGGTTCCTTCCAGATCCATTGCCAGAATGCGATATCCGCCGCCCGGGAAAACAATGACAGCGGTTCCAGTATTTTTCGCCGCAGGCGCTGGATAGAACGTCAGCGTCGGATCGGAAACGTTGGTAAGCCGGATGACACTTTGCCCGCCAGTTGTGCCGTCCTTCGCGGTGGTGGCGTCATGTTCAGGTCCGGGCTGAAAGGTAGACGATCCCGCCGGCTGCAGCGGAATCGTTTGTAGTTCGGAACTCATAGCCAAAGAGGCAAACAGAATCGTGAGACTTAAGTAGCGCACAGTGAACTCAAATTTGCGAATACGCAGTGGGATGCAGAATGTAGTTGGTGATATTCGAAACGATGGCTTCGAAATTGAACTTCGGATCGGAGCTTAATTTCTTCCAGTCCGGATGATTGCTGAAGTTCTTCCACTTGGCGTCGAGCTCCGAAAGATCGGGAAAGCTCAACATATAGGTAAGGTTGGGCCGGCGCGCGCCAATCAGCGTATCGCCGAAGAACACATTCCAAAAGCCGGCTTTTTCGAAAATGTCGAATTCGCCGCTGTTGAACATTTCCACTTTGCGCCGGTGATCTCGCAGGCTGGGGCTCTCATAGGTGCGCATTTGGAAGACGCGGTCGCCTTTTTTGGCAGTGACGGGCGGGACGGTCAGTTTTGGATGGCCTTCGAAAGCGATCATCAAAGAGCTTTCCATGCGCTCAAATGCCGGCTCTTTCGCTGGTGCCGCATCAAAGCCCTCAGCGTCTTTCAAATACTTTTCGTCCTGGGCCAGCAGCAGTTCACTGTGTACCAGCGTCTCCAGATTCGGGGACGGTATCAGCAAATACAAGCTGGGGGTTTCCGGACCGAGGTAGAGATCGAATACACCGATCGGGTTGAGGCCCTGGCGGTTCAACGCCGGAATGAGCGCTTCCGCGAAATACTTATGAGCCAACTTTGGCTCGTCGCCATTCCGAAGCTTGTAGCAACGCAAGTCATAATATTCGCGCGCCGCTGAGGTTTGGGCCCGCAGCAGCGAACCGCTACCGCCCGTCAGGGCAAGGGCAGAGGTTGCGGCAAGGGAGGAGGAAAGGAAGTTTCGTCTTTGCATGGTGGAAACGGATAAACCACTTGCATTCTATCCGAGTCCAGACCTGGAGATGGAGGCTACAACTCGCGGAACATCTCTTGTTGATTCCCGCCCTTGAGCCAATCGTCACTCCATTTAGAGTTGTCGCGGCGGGGCCGGAAGTCGTAAAACTGAAGACGGCAGAACCAGCAGTGGTAAAGCTGTCCCCCAAGAATTCGGTGGATGAAATTGAAAATCCCGCCCTGCATACGGTCGATTTTATCCACCTTACGCATCGGCGTGACGTCCTGGTAGCGACACTTAGGACACTTCGCCCATTTGGCCAAATTGAGGCGAGACTCAATGGTCACGTGATAGCGCGCCCCGCAGCCTTGACAGCGGTAGGCTTCCAGGTACCGCAAACGGTCTAAAAATCGACGCTTGGAACGACGTAAACTAGCGCCACACTCCCTGCAGGACAGAGTATACATGGATTCCGAGGATCTTCTCTGTTAAATAAGACAATCTCGTTACGAACTACTCTCAGTGTACTACCAAATCTGTATTTTCGCCAGCAGATGTTTTTGACCCTAGCCACTGGCTGCGTAATTCTTTGATGCTACTGGTCAAAGGCAAACCGGCAGTCTCAAAAGTCACGATTTCGAGGCTGGGATTCTCTACTACCCTGACGCTGGCGGTTTTATTCCCTGCCCGTGAAACGAATTCGAGCCTCAACCGTTCGCCGACGGAATGCTTCGCCAGGCAAGCGCGAAAGTCTTCGGATTTCTTGATCGTTCTGCCATCGCAAGCGGTAATTTCGTCTCCCTTTTCCAGGCCAGCTTCATAAAGCGGTGAGCCGAGCAAAGAATCGTCCATCAACTTCGCGCCAGTTTCTCCCATCTCCACGCGGGCATGGCCCAACCAAGGCTGGTTGGGATGAACTTTGCGCAGGATAAGACCCGCGGACTTCAGAGCTTCCGCATAGGCCAACGGTTCGCGGCCCACAATATGATGCTCGAAAACTGTGGCGGCGAACTCGCGATTTCCTGTCGCTTCCGCCAACGCGCTCTCAAGATCGGCGAGCGTATAGGGCTTATCGATATCCGGGTGTTCCTTCCACATGACCTTCATCCAATCGTCCAGGGACCTGCCCGGAAATCGTTGACGGATCTCCAAATCCAAACCGAACGCGAGGGCCGCGCCATAAGTGTAATAAGAGATGAGTGTGTTGCTGAAATTGGTAGGATCGACCGAGCGCGCCGCATCCACGAACGGGGCCTGATCGCTCATCTCCTCGACGGAAAACAACGTGCGCCCGGGATCGTTCAGCACCTGGTTGACGTTATCGCTCATTTCACGCGCAAAATCATCGAGCGTCATAAAACCCGCGCGCTTCAATAACAGCGCCCCGTAATAGCTGGTGAAGCCTTCCGCAAACCAAAGTTCGCCGCACATATTGGCGCGCTCAAAATCAAAGGGCTCTAACGAACGCGGACGAATGCGGCGCACATTCCAGGCGTGAAAAAACTCATGCGCCACGGTGTTTAGCGCCCAAGGCGAATCCTCGTTCAAGCTGATCTTTCCGCTGATGGATGTGGAATCGCGATGCTCCATTCCGTCGCTGAAAGCATAGGGCAAATAGTCGAGCAGAAAGGTGTAGCTGCCGTTATCGAAACGAGGCAATCCGCCAAAGACAGCGGCCGCTTCGCGCACCACGGCTTGCGTTTTGTGAGCGAGATTCTCAACAGACTCGGCAGACCGCATGTCTTGATGGACCACCATGCGAAACGCTTGTCCGCCCCAGTTCCATTCGGCGAAGTCGAAAGCGCTCATTTCCACGGGGCTATCCATTAACCACTCGAGATTCGGTGCGCTCCACTCGCCGTTCGCCCCGGGCTTCAATTGGGTGGCGATTCGCCAGTTCGAACCAAGCGGAATTTCGAAAGTGAGCCGCGCGGGCGCTTGCTCAAACCCACGAGCCCAAATCAGCGTGGCCGGCATATTCAGATGCGCGTGGGTTTCATCGATGCCGTCATAGGTTCCATCGGCGCGATCGCCGAAAACCGTGTACTTCACCACGACTGTATCGCCGTTTGCCGCCACCGCCCAAGTCGAAGGGTCCGGCCGCGTTGTGCGCAACGCTTCACCTTGCGCGTTCGTGGCGACAAACCGATAAACGTTCTTGGCAAATTCGTGCAGCGCATAACGGCCCGGCGAACTCCGGCTCATCTTTACTTCAAGTATTGGTTGAGCTACACCATGAAACGTGGCCTTGATTTCGGCTTCATGATGGACTGCGTTAGGGAAGCTCAATTGGTAGCTAACGGAAAGGTCCGCAAAGGCAGCTTTAACAACAAGCAACCCTAATATTATCTTCATCTTACAGTTCAGTATTGCCGTGATACTTCATACTGGAAAGGCGGAATTTTGCGTGCAAACCGAGTTTACCGAAATGGGTTTCGAAAACAACCTCTTTCTGTTCGGGATCAAGCGCGTTGTGGCGTGAAAAGTATAGCCGAGCCACGCCCGAAGCCGGGTCGAACTTAACGTGATCCGGAACTAAATCGACGCCGCCTCGCTGCGTTATTTTTGAGTTCGTTGTGAACGAATCCACCACTTCCTGCAGGCTCTGCGCGTCATACTGGCCTTTGGCGCCCGCGTCTGCATTCGCCTGGTACTGGTGGGCCGGAACCAGACCAGCGACGCTGATGACATACCAGCGCTGGTTTTCGTCATCGTCGTTTTGCTTTTCCGCCAGGCGGACGGGTAGAGCAGTTTCCCAGCGAACTAGCACGGGCACGGTAGCCAAGCGTCCCATGCGGTTCTTGCCGACACCTCCATCCCAGGGCCTCTTTTGCTGGCCCGGCATTGTTTGCCCAGTGTCGGGCGGTCCCGCCGGTTGCGGTTCCCTTTCGTCATACGGGTCGGCCATAGTTGCATCCGTTTGCAGGGCCCAAGGAGAACGATTCAAGACTTCATCGACATCCTGCTGCGTCCACGCATCCGCCGGCTTCTCCCAAGGCGGCTTGGCTGCCAACAAGACGCTGGTCATCACAATCGCGGCGAAGCCGCCGGCGCTCACAACTCGTTGAAACAGCATCTGCCGTTTGGATGTCCCTTTTTTTGATTGAGTTGCCAATAATGCGCAACATCTACGCCAAAACTATCGTCCTCTTATTATGCGCGTCCCAATAGTAGTGGCCTCATTCTATGATTGGGCAAGCGCCTGAAATGTCAAAGTCACCCACCCTCCGCCTCCTTTTGGGGCTGCTCATCACGCTAGCCGCTGTGGCCGGGTTTTCGTCGTACACCCTGTTTCAGTTGGACAGGCTGCGCCGCTTGCAAACAGACACCATCGATTTAAATCGCCACGATTCGCTGCTGCTTGTGCGGGTGCAAGGCGACATCAACACCATTGGCCTGAAGTTGCGTGATATGCGCGACATGAGCAGCGGTTCCGACACGCAGGCGATCGAATCGGCACGCGAGGATCTGGATCGCATGCGAGCCGATTTGCAGGATGCCATCGAGGAAGAAGAGAAACTCGATCCACAGACGCGCCAGGCGGATCAACATGCGGAATTGATCCGGACGCTCAAAGAATTCTGGCGCAACTTTGACGATGTGTTCGCCTCCGCGAGACTAGGGCACGAAAGCATTGTGCGCGTGCTGGCCTCCACCAATTTGTTCCGGCGGCAGGAAGCGCTGGCTACGCGGGTATCGCAACTGCTCGAACGGAACAACGAAGCCGAGGAGCGCGCGGACGAAAAAGTGGCCGGCATCTACGATGGCGTTGGACGCGACATTTACGCTTTCCTGACCGCGACGATTCTTGCCATTCTCATCACCAGCCTCTATCTCATTTATTCAAACCGCGAAATTTTCGAAAAAATCGAGTCGCTTTCACACCAGCGCCGCGTGTTGGCCGGCCGGCTGATTGCTTTGCAGGAAGAGGTTTTGCGTTCGGTTTCCCGCGAGCTGCACGATGAATTCGGACAGATTCTCACCGCGGTTGGCGCCATGCTGGCGCGCGCGGAACGCAAGGGTTTGCCCCCCGACTCGCCCTTCCGCACCGAACTAAGCGAGGTGCGGGAGATCGTGCATACCACGATTGAGAAAATGCGCGGTCTGTCGCAGATGCTTCACCCGGCGGTGATTGACGATGACGGCTTAGTGAAAGGTCTCGAGTGGTACGCCGATGTGTTTAGCAAACAAACGGGCATCGAAACGAAAGTGGCGGTGCATGGGCAGCCGGCACGAATCACCGGGCCGCCGGCGACCAATTGTTTCCGCATCGTACAGGAATCGCTGAACAACGCCGCCAAGCATTCAGGCACCAAAAGCGCCCTCATCGATATGACGTTCGCTAAAAACACGCTTTCGCTCACGGTGAAGGATTTTGGCCGCGGATTGCCGCACACCCGCAAGCCCGACCGCAAAGGACTCGGGTTTATCGCCATGCGCGAGCGCGCTGAACTGCTCGGTGGTAAGTTAGATATCCAATCCGAAGAAGGAGAGGGCACGGCAATCACGCTACAGATTCCGCTTGACCAGAACAAACAAGCGATGAAAACCGGAGAAGAAGAAGACGACGGAATACGGAGGCCTTTAACGGCTCCCAAAGGCAGACTCTATGAGTGAAGAAATTACAGTTTTGTTGGTTGACGATCACAGTTTGGTGCGCCGCGGTTTCCGGCGCATTCTAGAAGACGAAGAAGGCATGAAAGTGGTGGGCGAAGGCGCGAATGGAGTGGAAGCGATCCGCATGGCGCAGGAACTCAAGCCCAATGTGGTGGTAATGGATCTTTCCATGCCTGAATTGGATGGCGTACAGGCCACCAAGGAGATTTCCAAACACCTGCCGGATACCAAGGTGTTGGTGCTGAGCATGCACGCTGAAGACAATTATGTCCGGAATGCGCTCGACGCGGGAGCCAAGGGCTATCTGTTGAAGTCGGCCATCGACGTGGATCTGGTGGGCGCGATTCGAGCCGTGGCGCAAGGGCAGCGGTATATGGGCAGCGGTTTGAAATACGTTGCGCACGATGCGGATGACGAATTGAATCGGCTCACGCCGCGCGAAAAGCAGGTTCTGCAGCTCATCGCCCAAGGTAAATCGAATAAGGATATCGCCGGTCTTTTGGATCTGAGCGTAAATACGGTCTCCGTCCACCGCGCCAATTTGATGGAGAAAATGAACATCCATCGGACAGCGGAACTTGTTCTCTTTGCCATTCGTAAAGGATTGGTGGCGCCGCAGTAGGCGTCGCGGCGCTGACATAATGGTCTCTTATGGTTAAGAACCCGGTTCGTTTCGTTCTGGCCCTTTGCGCGTTGACCTGCTTTTGGGCCCTTTCGCTGGTAGCGCAAGATTACAAACTGCTCCTTGGCAAATGGAGCATGACTTCGGAAACCGATGGTGACGCCGTCAATTGGACGCTCGTCTTAAAAGACGTAGACGGCAAGTTGATCGGTTCGGTGGCTTCGGAAGAGGGCGAGACGCCTTTGAAAGAACTGACTTACACCGACGGAGTGATTAAGTTCAAAGTGCCGTACCAAGGTGAGGACTACGATATTGAACTGAAATCGACGCCTGACAACAAGCTCAGCGGTACTTGGTCGGGCGGCGGCGGGTCGGGCCGGACAACGGGCGCGAAGACCTGACGATTACCCTAAATTAAGTTTTCGCCCACTGCTCCCGCGTAGTCCAAAAAAGTAGCAGGGTTTGGTCTGTGCGTTGAAACTGGCGCATTTGGTGGTGCACCCGCCCCGCCACTGCGCGCGAAGCCAAATTGTCCGGACGCACCGTGGAGCAAATGAGTTCGCAGCCGGTGTTACGAAAACCAAAATAGAGGCAAGCCGCCGCGGCTTCAGTCGCGTAACCTTTCCCGCGCGCCGCTTCTATGAGGTGATAACCAACTTCCAACTCTTCCCTTCCCTCCACGTCCTGGTACGTCAAACCGCAGTCTCCAATCAGTGCGCCGGTCTTCTTCAAGATCAGCGCCCAAAGCCCGAACTGAAAGCGCTGGTAATTCTCCAGGTTCCAGTCAATCCAACGACGCACTTTTTCGCGTTGATCCATCTGCGGATAGAATTTCCGCGCGTAGGCATCGGCGAACATCTCATAGAGTGCGGCTTCATCATCGTAGGCCAAGGGCCGAAAGAACAGTCGGTCGGTTTCTGGATATCGCATATCGGCTGAGTAATGATTCAAACCAGCTTTGATAACGTAACGTTCATTGTGCGCATTCACCCGCTGCTCCTCGCAATCGTTGCCTCGCTCGCGCTCTTCTGCTTAACGGTCGATTCCCAACAGACTTCGTCCACACCGGACCGGCTCGCCTGGTTCCGGCACGACAAGTTCGGCATGTTCATACATTGGGGGCCGTATTCGGCACTCGCCGGCGAATGGAACGGCAAACAAATCCCGCTGCACACCGAATCGGAATGGATCATGGAGCGCTTCAATATCCCCGTGAAAGAGTACCGCGAACGCGCGCATCAATTCAACCCCACGAATTTCAACGCGGATGCCTGGGTGGCGCTGGCAAAAGCCACTGGCATGAAGTATCTGGTGGTCACCGCCAAACATCATGACGGCTTCGCAATGTACCGCTCGCAAGTTAGCGATTACAACATCTACGATTGGACGCCATTCCACCGCGATCCGCTCAAGGAACTCTCCGACGCCTGCCAGCGCGCCGGTATTCGCTTCTGCGTCTACTACTCGCATCGCGAAGATTGGGATGACCCTAACGGCTTTGGGAACAACTGGGATTACGACCCAGCGAAAAAAGATTTCGCCGCTTATCTAGAGCACAAATCGAAGCCGCAGCTCCGCGAGCTACTCACGAACTACGGCCCGCTGGGTCTCGTCTGGTTCGACCGCGGCATGGATACGCCGCAGCATGCTGCCGAATTTGTCGACCTCGTCCACTCGCTCCAACCGCAGTGCCTGGTCAACGGCCGCGTCGGCAGCTACAAACAGGAACTCATGGGCGATTATCAGGATCTCAACGACAACGGCATGCCGCCCGGCGGCCTCGATGAGGATTGGGAAACGCCGCAGACCTTGAACACTACCTGGGGTTTCAGTAAATTCGATCAGGATTGGAAAACACCCGGGGTCGTCATCCGGCGGCTCGTTGAAATCGTCTCCAAAGGCGGTAACTATCTCCTCAACATTGGCCCTATGGCCGATGGCACGATACCGCAACCGAGTGTCGCCACCCTCACGGAAGTGGGCCGCTGGATGAGCCGCAATTCCGAAAGCATCTATGGCACGACCGCGAGCCAGTTGCCGGAATTTCCCTGGGGCCGCACCACCGTCAAGGGCAACACACTCTACCTACATGTGTTTAGCTGGCCCGCCGACCGCACCATCCGCGTATCCGGCTTGAACAACGGCATCAACTCCGCCCATCTTCTTACCGATCCCAGCGCACACAAACTCCCGCTGGCTCTCCAAGATGGCAACATTCTCATCACGGTCCCCGCTGCCATGCCCGACATCCGCGACACGGTCATCGTTCTCGATCTCGACCGTCCTCCCGTGGTCGATCCTCCGATGGTCACGCAAGATAGCGATACGGGTTTCAAACTGACCTATCAGAACGCTGTGACTGCCGGCAAAGCGCAAAAGCGCTTTAACCGCGACGGTGGATTTCACATCGCCAAATGGACGTCGCCTGAAGACACCGCCACGTGGTACTTGGCAGTCAGCAGCGCAGGCAAGTATTCCATCAAGATTCGCTACGCCGCATCGAGCGATTGGAAAGACGGCGAATACATCTTGACAGTTGGCCATCACGACTTGAAGGGTTCCGTCAAACCTACCGGGGATTGGTATCAATATGCGACATTTGATGCCGGTACGATTGCGTTCCCCAAGGCGGGCGAATATCAGCTGCAACTCCGCCCTGCCACCTCATACAGTCACTATTTGATGTACCTTGACTCACTAACTCTCGATCCGCTGGCTAACTGATGAGGCTAGTCACATTCATCGTTCTCGCGGCCGCTCTGAAGTACGCCTAGAACGGTGTCTTTCGCATCGGCACCGCCCTGAATGCCGCGCAATTCGGAAGAGCGCGACCTGCGAGCCATTCCAATCATCGCCGCTCAGTTCAATACCATCAGCCGCGAGAACGCCCGCAAACGGCGATCGATCCACCCCAAGCAAGACCACCTCAATTTCGACCCAGCCGACCACTACGTTGCTTTCGGTGAAACAATATAAAATCTTCATTGTTGGCCATCGCCAATCGCCGCACCAAAGCTTCCAGATAATTCTGACTCACTGTGGGTGTAGGCTGGAAGACCTAAAAATGTGCCAAGACTTTCAATACAAAGAGATTCTCTGGGCGGGATCGGGGAGGTCGGTCGAAGCGCGACTAGGGTGGATGAGTGTTTTGGCGCAGAGGCTGTGAGGGTTTTGGAACCATCGCGACAGGTTTAAAACAAAGAGTAGTGACGCACCTCACATCACAAAAATATTGCGTAGTTCTAGCTACTAGAACCTGTTAAAATGTGAACGTAGTCGTTTGTCGGGGTCGTGAAATCGTCCTCAGTTACTTCCTTATCTCCATGTTGAGATTTGCTGCCGGGTAAGTCGGAGCTAAGGCAAAGTAGCCCTCTTACTAAGCTGAGCTTGGTACGAGTTGCAAGGTTTCTCGGCACCGAATGGATCAGACTAAGAATGTTGGAGGCAAGAAGCACGAAATGCCTAAGAAAATTGACGTAACAGAATTAGTTTTACGCGACGGACATCAAAGCCTGATGGCCACGCGCATGGCAACCGAGGACATGGTCCCCGCTTGTGAAGACATCGACAAAGCCGGGTTTTGGTCGGTCGAGTGCTGGGGTGGCGCAACCTACGACTCCTGTATCCGCTTTCTGAATGAAGACCCCTGGGAGCGGCTGCGCACATTTCGCAAGCTGATGCCGAATTCCCGCCTGCAAATGCTTCTGCGCGGGCAGAACTTGCTGGGATACCGCCATTACGAAGACTCGGTGGTCGATCGCTTCGTAGAAAAGTCAGCTGAAAACGGAATGGACGTTTTTCGGGTTTTCGACGCTCTCAATGACGTTCGTAATCTGGCACACCCGCTCGCGGCCGTGCGCCGCACGGGGAAACACGCGCAAGGCACAATCTGCTATACAACGAGTCCCCTTCACACCACCGCAAAATTTGTGGATATGGCGAAGAAGCTCCAGGACATGGGATGCGATTCAATTTGCATCAAAGACATGGCGGCATTGCTCAAGCCTAAGCCCGCTTACGACATCGTAAAGGGAATTAAAGAGGCCTGCGGAGACAAGACTTGGGTGCAGGTTCACGTACACTCCACCACAGGCGTCACCATGGTCAGCCTGATGAAGGCGATTGAGGCGGGCGCCGATTGCGTCGATACCTCCATCAGTTCATTGAGCTTGGGGCCGGGCCACAATCCCACTGAAAGTTTGGTCGAGATGTTGGAAGGAACCGGCTTTGAGACAAAACTCGACATGAGCCGGCTGCTCAAGATAAAAGACCACTTCAACAAAATCCGGCCGCGCTACAAGGAATTCTTGTCGAACATCACCGGCGTGGAAACCGAGATTTTCCAAAGCCAGATTCCGGGCGGAATGATTTCGAATATGGAGAGTCAGCTCAAGCAGCAGGGTGCCGGTGACCGGTTAAAAGAGGTTCTCGAAGAAGTCCCCAGAGTGCGCCAGGACGCAGGCTTTCCACCACTTGTCACGCCTTCCAGTCAGATCGTGGGTACGCAGGCAGTGTTCAACGTCATGATGGGCCACTATAAGGTGTTAACGGGTGAGTTCGCCGATTTGATGCTCGGCTACTATGGCGAAACAATTGCCCCGCGCAATCCCGAAGTAATTGAACTGGCTAAGGCACAATCAAAGAAGGCCGTGATTACACATCGGCCTGCGGATTTATTGAAACCGGAATGGGAAACACTCCGCTCGGCGGCGATCGAGATAAAAGGCTGTAACGGTTCTGACGAAGACGTTTTGACCTATGCGATGTTTCCGCAGGTAGCCGGTAAGTTTTTTGGCACTCGCGACCAGGGACCGAAGAACGTCGGCAAGGATCCGGCGGCGAAGGAGAAGGAAAAGTCGCCAACCGCGACTCCGGCTGCGGCGGCCGGTAATGGCGCTGCGCTCACCAGCCCCGTGACCTATAACGTTGAAGTGAACGGCCACGCGCACAAAGTAACTGTCTCACCTGCATAGAACGAACGATCGACACCATGACAACAGCAACCACTACACAGGAAAAGATTGACGACCTCCGCAAGCGCAAAGAAACAATCTTGCAGGGCGGCGGTAAAGACAAGCTTCAAAAACAACGCGACTCCGGCAAAATGACGGCGCGCGAGCGCGTTGGAGCTTTGGTCGACCCGGACAGTTTTCAAGAGGTCGGCCTATTCGCCGAACATCGCGCCACCATATTCGGGATGGCGGATAAGGACTTTGCAGCGGACGGTGTCATTACCGGAGCGGCCAGCATCGGCGGACGTCTGGTGCATTTGGCCAGTCAGGATTTCACCGTGGCGGGTGGTTCCGCAGGCGAACTGCATTCGCTAAAAATCGCAGAAGCGATGACCCAATCGCTGAAGACGGGTTCGCCCTTTGTCTTCATAAATGACTCAGGGGGCGCGCGCGTACAAGAGGGCATCGACTCGCTCTCGGGCTATGGGCGCGTCTTCTACAGCAATGTGATGTTATCGGGTGCCGTCCCGCAGATCTCGCTCATTTGCGGGCCCTGCGCCGGCGGTGCAGCATACAGCCCAGCACTCACCGATTTCGTCATCCAAACAAAAAAGGCCCTGATGTTTATCACCGGGCCGCAAGTGATCAAGCAGGTGACGGGAGAAAACGTCACCGCCGAGCAACTAGGCGGCGCCGATGCGCACATGTCGATTTCAGGTGTGAATCATTTCATCGCCGAAGACGATTCACACGCGGTGGCGATTTGCCAGAAGCTGCTGAGTTTTCTGCCCTCCAACAACCTTGAGGATCCGCCGCAAACTGAGGGCAATCGCAGCGTGGAACGCGATGAAGCGCTGAATGAAATTGTTCCTGCCGATACCAAGCGAGGTTACGATGTCCGGCTCGTCATTGAGAGGCTGGCCGATTTCGGCGATTTTCTGGAAGTGCAAGCCGGCTACGCGCAAAACATTGTGGTTGGTTTCGGGCGAATCACGGGAAGGACCATCGGCTTTGTGGCCAACCAACCCACCGTGCAAGCAGGCGTGCTCGATATCAATAGTTCCGATAAAGCCGCGCGGTTCATCCGCTTTTGCAACGCCTTCAACGTCCCGCTGGTAACGCTGGTGGATGTGCCGGGTTTCCTTCCCGGTGTGCAACAGGAACACGGCGGAATTATCCGCCACGGCGCAAAGATGTTGTTCGCGTATTCCGCGGCCACTGTTCCCAAAATTACGGTTGTCATGCGCAAAGCGTATGGCGGCGCTTACTTGGCGATGTGCGGCAAAGATCTCGGCGCCGATCATGTGTTGGGCTGGCCGTCGTCGGAAATTGCCGTCATGGGTCCCGAAGGCGCAGTTGATATTGCCTTCCGCAAGGAATTGGAACAAGCGACGGACAAGGTCGCCAAGCGCGCCGAGCTCGCCGCGCAGTATCGCGATGCGTTTGCCAATCCGTACGTGGCGGCCGGACGCAGATTGATTGATGCCGTCATTGAGCCTGCCGAAACGCGCAAGCACGTCGCTCAGGCGCTCGAATATCTGCAGACCAAACGCGAGTTAAGGCCAGGCAAAAAGCATGGCCTCATTCCGCTCTGAGGGGAAAATAATGCCGGACGTAAATGCTGAGTTGTTGGAGACTGTGACAGCGCTGCGCAGCGAGCTGCGCTTCCTGTCGGACCGTGTTGCGGCGCTGGAAGGTAACGGTAAGCCGAAGCAGCCCGTCGCTGTCTCGGCTGCCAAAGCGCTGCCCGAACAGGTTCCGGTAGTGGTTCCTGAATCAATTTCTGAGGAGACCGTGCTGGTAATCTCAGCTGCCGTTGCTGCGTTCCTTGGGAAGCGAGCGCCCATCCGTCAAATCCGCCTGATCGGTTCCACCGGTTGGGCATTGCAAGGCAGAGTATTTATCCAGGCATCGCATAATTTAGTTCGGTAACATTTCAAGTGAAACTTAAAATCACAGTTGACGGCAAAACCTACGAAGTAGCAGTGGAAGCAGAAGCACCGGCCACGGAGAACGAAGGCAATTATCCGCGCGCCTATGTAGCACAGCCGGCGCCGCTGCGGGTTCCTGCGGCTGCGCCTAGCGCGCCGCCCGTTGGAGCTGCGCCGCCTGCAGGTGGTGGCACGGTGGAGGAAGCCAAGGTTTGCCGCAGTCCCATTAACGGAATTGTCGTCAAAGTCGCTGCCCAAGCCGGTCAGAGTATTCAGTCCGGCGACACGCTTCTGGTTTTGGAAGCGATGAAGATGGAGACCAACATCACTGCCCCGGTTGCCGGAAAAATCGCCAAGGTGAGCGTGAACGCAGGCGACGGCGTGCAAAAAGATCAAATTTTAGTCGAGTTCGAATAATGGAAGAGATCAAACAAGTTCCAGGTTTCTTGTTCGTCGATCACGTTGCGCTTTCCGTTAAGCAAGGGGAGTTGCAGCAACATGTAGACGCTTACAAAAACCTTGGCTTTGAAGAAGTTCATCGCGAAGACGTGCTCGGCTCCGACCAGGTGCGTGAGGTGTTGCTACGCATTGGCGACGGACCCAACTTAATACAACTGCTCGAGCCGTTGAGCGCTGAATCGCCGGTAGCGAAACAAATCGAGAAAGCCGGCGGGCGCGGCGGATTTGCGCATGTCGCATTCCGCGTGGCTGATATCCAGAAGGCTTTTGACTACATGAAGACGAACGGCTTCAAGATTGTGGATGAGAAGCCGCGCCCGGGGTCGAGAGGAACGCAAGTGTTTTTCGTCCATCCGAAAACAACCGAAAGGGCGGCGTTCGGCTACCTCATGGAAGTAGTGCAGGAAGGTGGTTCGCATGGCGGACACGCTTGATCTGGAAATTCTGAGATTGTCCACGGAGTTCCCTCCCATTCCAACACCCGAATGGGAAGCCGTAATCCAGAAGGATTTAAAGGGAGCCGACTATGAGAAGCGCCTGGTCTGGCGCACCGACGAAGGGTTCCCGGTACGGCCTTATTACCGCAGCGAAGCTCTGAAGTCTTTAGGCGAGTTGGCCGACCTGGCGCCCGGACAATTCCCGTACACTCGCGGCGATGGTGCTGAACCAGAAGAGGCAACCAGCATCTCGAAAGATGCGATTCGCGCTGATTTTCTGCACGATGCCGGTGGAACCGCGGTGGAGGAACTCGGCTTCGCCTTAGCCCAGGGAGTTGAAAGATTATCCGCCGCGATTGAGGCGAAACAAAGCGTGGATTCGGCAGCCTCGGGAATCTCCTTTGCCTTTGCTGTCGGATCGAATTACTTCTTTGAGATCGCGAAACTACGCGCCGCCCGCGAGTTATGGTCTGCGGCCGTGGCGGCATTTGGCCCGGCCGCTCCCAAATCTGCCAAAGTTCGCATTCACGCGCGCACGGCGAGAATCAATAAAAGCGCACTCGACCCCTATACCAATCTTTTGCGCGTAACCACGGAAGCGGCCGCCGCCATGGTGGGCGGCTGTGACGCTTTGTCTGTCGAGCCCTTCGGCTTTGGTGCTCACCTGGCCGCCAATGTGCAGCGCATCCTGCGCGAAGAAGGATATTTAACCCGCGTCGCCGACCCGGCGGGTGGTTCCTACTACGTCGAGGCGCTCACCGATGCCTTCGCCCAGTCCGCATGGAAGCTCTTTCAACAGGTCGAAGCCGCCGGTGGCTGGTCTGCTGCATTGAACTCGGGCATGGTCAAGCAGGCGTTGGCCGCCTCCAGACAAGCCAAGGCCGATGCGATTTCAACTCGCCGCCGGGCGCTGGTTGGGGTAAATAATTATCCCAACACCAACGAAAAGGCCGGCGACCCGCCCACGTTCGCACCTCTGGAGAACGATCCTTTCCCGCAAACTCGTCTGGCGGAACCCTTTGAAGTAATTCGGCGCCGAACCATTGCCCATGCTGAACGCACTGGCCGCTCCGCGAAAATACTGCTGCTCAAGCGCGGTGACTTGAAGATGAAAACCGCGCGCTCGAATTTTTGCATGAATTTCTTTGCTTGTGGCGGCTTTGAGGTTGTTGAAGGGGAGGACTACGCGGGGACGGACGCGGACTTGATGGTGCTTTGCAGTGCAGATCCGGAATATTTGCCGTTTGCGCAGGAAGTTTGCGCACGCGTAAAAGTTCCCGTTCTTGTGGCGGGCAATCCGAAAGAACAAATCAGCCAGTTGCAGGCGGCGGGAGTTCAGGGTTTCGTGCACATGGGCTCGAATTTGGCCGAAACCTTGAATCTGTGGCAGGACAAATTAGGAATGGCGTCGCTGACTGGAGCGAAATCATGAAGCCGGATTTCAGCAAAATCGATTACAAGCCTCGGCGCGATGGTAAACCGCGCGAGGCCCCACAAGATCCCACCGCGCTTTGGCAGACGGCCGAGCACATTCCCGTGAAGCGCTATTACATCGCTGAGGATTTGTATGCGATGGAGCACCTCGAATATGCAGCCGGCATCCCGCCTTTCTTACGCGGTCCGTATTCCACCATGTACGTCTCCCAGCCTTGGACCATCCGGCAATATGCCGGATTTTCCACAGCCGAGGAATCCAACGCGTTTTACCGCCGTAATTTGGCCGCGGGTCAAAAAGGTCTCTCGGTGGCGTTCGATTTAGCTACCCACCGCGGCTACGATTCAGACAACGAACGCGTTGTCGGCGATGTTGGAAAAGCCGGCGTTGCTATTGATTCCGTCGAAGATATGAAGGTGCTGTTCGATCAGATTCCGCTCGGACAGATGTCCGTGTCGATGACGATGAACGGCGCGGTATTGCCGGTGTTGGCCTTTTACATCGTCGCCGCGGAGGAGCAAGGCGTTCCCAACGAGCAACTCAACGGCACCATTCAGAACGACATCTTGAAAGAGTTCATGGTCCGGAACACGTATATCTATCCGCCCGCGCCATCCATGCGCATCATCGGGGATATCTTCCGTTTCAGCTCTCAAAAGATGCCGAAGTTTAATTGCATTTCCATCAGCGGTTATCACATGCAGGAAGCCGGCGCAACCGCCGATATCGAACTCGGCTACACACTGGCCGATGGGTTGGAGTACGCCCGCACTGGCATCAATGCGGGTATGAGCATTGACGATTTTGCCCCGCGCCTGAGCTTCTTCTGGGCCATCGGCATGAATCACTTCATGGAGATCGCCAAGCTTCGCGCAGCGCGTGTTTTGTGGGCCAAGTTGATCAAACGTTTTAATCCCAAGAATCCTAAGTCAATGGCGCTCCGGACTCACTCGCAAACTTCGGGTTGGAGTTTGACGGCTCAGGACGTTTTCAACAACGTTCCTCGCACTTGCCTGGAGGCGCTCGCCGCAACCCTCGGCCATACCCAATCGCTCCACACCAATGCGCTGGATGAAGCGATTGCTTTGCCGACAGATTTTTCAGCGCGTATTGCGCGCAACACTCAGATCTTTTTACAGGAAGAAACCAACATTACGCGCGTGGTAGATCCCTGGGCGGGAAGTTATTACGTCGAGAGCCTCACGCACGAATTGATGCATCGGGCTTGGCATCACCTGCAGGAGGTGGAGAGCCTTGGCGGCATGACGAAGGCCATTGAGACCGGTCTGCCGAAAATGCGTATCGAAGAGGCGGCCGCACGGCGCCAGGCTCGCATCGATTCCGGACGTGAGGTCATTGTCGGCATCAACAAATATCGCGCCGACCGCGAAGAGCAAATTGACACTCTCGAAATTGACAACCGGGCCGTTCGTGAAACGCAACTCAGGCGATTGGCGCAAGTACGCGCACAGCGCGACAGTCGAGCGGTTGAGCAAGCGCTCGACGCATTGACAAAAGCTGCCGAAAACAAAGATGGCAATCTGCTTGAGCTTTCCGTAAACGCAGCCCGTAAGCGCGCTACGCTTGGCGAAATTTCAAACGCCTTGGAGAAAGTTTTTGGGCGCTATCGAGCTGTGAGTCGTACCATTTCAGGTGTGTACTCTTCCGAAAGTAAAGACGACGCCGAATTCCAGAAGGCGCGCGCCATGGCTGAAGAATTCGAAAAGGCGGAAGGGCGGCGGCCAAGAATTCTGGTCGCGAAAATAGGCCAGGACGGTCACGATCGCGGAGCAAAGGTCATCGCATCGGCATTTGCCGATGTCGGCTTTGATGTCGACGTCGGTCCGCTGTTTCAGACCCCGCGCGAGGTCGCCCAAATGGCGGTGGAAAACGACGTGCACGCGCTGGGAATTTCAACCCTGGCGGGCGGCCACAAAACACTGGTTCCAGAAGTCATCGCTGAATTAAAGACGCTCGACCGCAGCGACATATTGGTCTACGTCGGCGGCGTGATACCGCCGAAAGACTACGACTTTTTGTACTCGGCGGGAGTTGTCGGCGTCTTTGGTCCCGGCAGCGTGATTCCGGCCTGCGCGCAATCCATCTTGTCCGCCTTAATGAAGCAAGCAAGTGGAAAAGCAAACATTTCCTAAAGTCCACAACATGCGGCTTTCGGCCGAGCAGTATCTTGACGGCATTTTGAATGCGAACCGCGTGATTCTGGCACGGGCCATCACGGTGATCGAAAGCGTTCTGCCCGCCGACGCCTTACTGGCCAGCGACATTCTCTCGGCCGTGCTGCCGCATACCGGCAAGGCCAGACGCGTAGGCATCACGGGCGTGCCGGGCGCGGGCAAAAGTACTTTCATCGGCCAGCTTGGGATGCACTTGACCCGCGACTTAGGAGAAACGGTCGCAGTGCTAAGCGTAGACCCTTCGAGCCCTGTTTCCGGCGGCAGCATTCTTGGCGACAAGACCCGGATGGAAGAACTATCCGTACAACCGAAAGCCTTCATTCGGCCCTCGCCTTCTCGCGGACATTCCGGCGGCGTCGCGCGCCGCACTCGCGAAACCATTCTGCTGTGTGAGGCCGCCGGCTACCAAAATATTCTTGTCGAAACCGTCGGCGTCGGTCAATCGGAGACCGCCGTTCGCTGGATGACCGATTTTTTTCTGCTGATCATGTTGGCCGGCGCCGGAGATGAACTGCAAGGCATCAAGCGCGGCGTCCTCGAACTCATCGATGCGGCCGTCGTCAATAAAGCCGACGGCGATAACGAACGCAAAGCGGATTCCACCCGCTCGATGTTCGCCAACGCCCTGCACCTGTTCCCTCCCGATGCCAGCGGCTGGGCGCCGCGCGTCATGACCGTTTCTTCGCTCACCGGAAAAGGTTTGCCGCAAATCTGGCAGGTTGTCTTAGAGCAGCGCGCTCAGCTTGAGGCGAACGGCTATCTAAAAGAGCGCCGCAAGAGACAATCTCTTGCCTGGATGCACGAACTTATTACTGAGGAATTGATGACCATGTTCAAGGAGAACGCAACCGTAGCCGCTCAGTTACCCGCGCTGGAAGAGGCGGTGCAAGAGAGCCGGCTCACACCCGTCGCTGCCGCCCGCGCGTTGCGCGCAATCTTCACCGAAAGGAATAGTGAAAACTGATGGCATTCCCATTTCCCGTCTTACAGGCGGAAGAAGCGGCTGAGTTGATCCAAAACGGGCACCACGTTGGATTCAGCGGCTTCACGCCGGCGGGCGCGGCGAAAGCGATACCGGTGGCGTTGGCGGCGCGGGCCGAGCGAGAACACGCGGCAGGGCGGCCTTTTCAAATCGGGGTCTTGACCGGAGCCTCCACAGGGCCATCCTTAGATGGCGTTTTAGCCAAGGCGAAAGCGATTAATTTCAGAACGCCCTATCAAACCGATGCCGTGTTGCGCAAACAAATCAATGCGGGCGAGGTTCGCTTTGTCGACATGCACCTTTCCATGCTGCCGCAGATGGTGCGCTACGGAAACCTGGGGCGGCTGGATTGGGCGGTGGTGGAGGCGTGCGATCTCACCGCCGGCGGCGGAATTGTGTTGACCACCTCAGTCGGCGCGAGCCCCACCTTCTTGCACCGTGCCGACCGCATCCTGATTGAGCTGAACCAACACCACCCCCCGGCTCTGATCGGGATGCACGACATTCTGGAACCCGAAGATCCCCCGACCCGCCGCGAGCTTCCGATTTACACCCCGCGCAACCGTGTGGGGTCTCCCATTGTCGTGGTTCCGATATCGAAAATTGCCGGCGTCGTGAAGACAGACCTTGCAGATGAGTGTGCGCCTTTCGGAGCGGAAAGTCCACTCACTGAGAAGATTGGCAACAACATCGCGCAGTTTTTGTTGACGGAACTGCGCACCGGCCGGATTCCAAAAGAATTCCTGCCTCTGCAATCGGGCGTCGGCGACGTGGCCAATTGCGTACTTGCCGCTCTCGGCAAAAATCTCGAGATTCCACCGTTTGAAATGTATACCGAAGTCCTGCAGGATTCGCTCATCCCGCTGCTTGAGTCGGAACGCTGCCAGTTCGCCTCCACCTGCGCCCTGACGCTGAGTCCGAAAATGATGCAACGCTTTCAGCAGAACCTTCCCTTCTTCCGTTCGCGCGTCATCATGCGGCCGCAGGAGATTTCGAATCACCCGGAGTTGGTGCGCCGGCTCGGCGTGGTTTCCATGAACACGGCCATTGAAGTCGATCTCTTTGGAAACGTAAATTCTACCCACATTCTGGGCCGCGAAATGATGAATGGGATCGGCGGATCGGGCGACTTTACCCGCAACGCTTACGTATCGATCTTTAGCTGTCCATCGATTCAAAAAGGCGGCAAAATTTCGACCATCGTGCCCGTCGTCTCGCATATGGATCACAGTGAGCATTCGGTGCAGATCGTTGCCACCGAGTGGGGCGTCGCGGATTTACGCGGCCGGGCGCCCATCGAACGCGCCCATTTGCTGATCGAAAACTGCGCCCATCCCGAATATCGCGAACAGTTGTTGGAATACCTGGAGTTCGTGCGCAAAGGCCACACCCCGCATTCGCTCGCCATGTCGTTTGCCATGCACCGCGCCCTCGATCGCGTAGGCGACATGCGTCACGTGCATTGGGCCGAGTGGCGGTCGTTAGTAGATAAGCGCGTAACGCCGGAATCGAATCCCGAAGACGTCCCACCCGTCCCGTAACGGGCAAACGAAAGCTCAGAGCCTACCTCTCCGGCGTCTTCAGCGGAAACACTTGCGCCACAAAATACCCGGGCGCCCGCGTAAAGGCGTTGTTTCTGTGCTGCTGTGGGCGCCAGGATTCAATGCGGTACGTCCGGAGGTTCGGCATAGCGATGCGTTGCCGAGAGTCAGAAAGAAGTTGTTTCAGTGGTTTGAGTGTTTTGGCGCCGATTGCGATTTCCCACCCGTGACCGTTTGGTTGCGAGTTGCTGGTTGGTCGGGCTTACGTTGCGCTTCTTTCGGGCGCGGCTCCATCGAAAGCTTCTTGGGATGACGATGTTTGGTCCGGGTCGTTCTAACTGCGCCAAATGGCTCAAATGGTGTTTTGAATTTCTTTGAAAAGAGTGGAGTTGGCATGGGTTAGCGGTTGGCATGGCTATTGCACTGATCGAGGCATGAAACTCTTCGAGCGCATTCTATTTCCAGTGGACTTCTCTGAACGTTGTGTCCAAACATCTTGTTGGGCTGGCGAGATTGCGCGCTCGCTTGGCAGCGAGTTGACGCTTCTCCATGTCTTCGATGGCTACGATTCGTTGGAACTCGGGGTTGGCTCGCAAAGCTCCGAAGAGGATGTATTCAGGAACCTGTTGGAGAGCCGGAGAAGACGGCTGCACGAGTTCGGAAAGCAGTGCTTTGATGGCGTGCCGGTCACGCGGCTTGTTTCGTGTGGAAACGTGGCGGAATGCATCCTGACCTGCGCGAAGAAGCATAAAATCGAACTTATTATTATCCCGACCCATGGAGCGGGGACGTTTCGCAGGGCGCTGGCGGGATCGGTCACGCTGAAGCTGCTGCATGATGCGGAGTGCGCGGTTTGGACTACCGCTCACGCTGATACCTTACCGCTGCGGCCGGCCTTGCACATGCGCAAAGTTCTGTGCGCGGTGGATTTTAGCCCGGAGTCCGCGCCGCTTCTGCATACAGCCGTGAAGCTCAGCTCTCAGTACGGCGCCTTCTTACACTTGGTGCATGCGACTCCGGCTTCCGATGGGGCGCAGCACCGCGAATCGACGGAGCGGTTAAATGTGCTGGCCGAGAGTGCGGTGAGCGAGGTTGCAGGACAGGAAGGGCGCGACCGGATCTCGTTCGAAACGCACGTTGCACGGGGGCATATTGCGGACGCTGTGCGCGATTGGGCGGCGATTCTTCCCGCTGATGTGATCATAACGGGGCATGGCCATGCGCGAAGGCATCTCGGTGAATTCTGGACCCACCTGGGATCGATCATTCACGAATCGCCGTGCCCGGTGTTGAGCGCGTAAATTAAGCGAAGACTTTACGCCAGGACGACTTGTTCGGCCTGAAGGCCTTTTGGCCCGGTTTTGACGACAAATGAGACCCGCGCCCCTTCATCCAGGCTTTTATAGCCCGAGGACTCGATAGCTGAGAAATGGACGAATACGTCCTCGCCATTTTCGCGTGCGATGAAGCCAAACCCCTTCGCGGCATTGAACCACTTGACGGTTCCAGTTTCTTTCATAAAATTCTCTCTTTCTTGATGCTGCAGTACACCCGCAGATCGGCCTGCCATCGAAGGTCGTAAGGTTGCTTTTAAACCAACTTGGGGAAGACTCTCGGAGTATATCAGAAGTTGTACTGTAATTCTAGTGCGCTAGACGGCTGCGGCCGCGATCCGATGGGCCTTAGCTTCGCGGTGCGCTTGGCGGGTGGCCCGAATCCGTTCGGGTGTCCGCAAATCGGGCTTGGTGAATTCGGCCCAGTTTTTCTCAGCTGAGGCGTGGCGGTTGTGCCGCTTCCTTAGCCTTTTGGCTGTCAGTTTTTTGTCCATTGGTGATCTCCGTGCCGTAGTGACTCCCGGTCGACTCGCAGATCTGGCGGCTGCTACGTGCATCCTTATTATCGGTCAATCTCGCGACTTGTCAAGCGTCATGAAGGGCTAAGAACAGCGATTTGGGGTGCGTAGTGCGTTGAACCGTGACGCGAAACACCAGTTTCTGGTTGTGTAAGTGGATCTTGAAACATTGCTGTTTTGGAGCGACAATTGAGGTGGCTGAGCTAGTGAATTACCAGCTTTGAGAGGAGGTAATGAGTTATGTCTACTGCTCCAGCCCCGGCCGCTCCCCAAACGAATATGGCGAGCGCCAACCACTTTGAATTACAAGATCACCACGGCAAAACGAAAGTGACCTACTACCCGTGTGCGCCGGGACCGCCGATTGCCGGTCAGGCGATGGGCCCGGAACTGATTTACACAGGTCCCGAAGGGCGATTCACATTTCGAGGAAGCGACTTGGGATGCTACGATTCGCCGGCGGGTCAGTTTGTTTCGGTTGTGCTCAAGCGCCTGGTGGGGAGCACGAAGAGCTTCTCCTTGTTGATGCCTGCGGTGCTCACGGAACCGGGCAAAGCAGAACGGTTCAGAACGGTTTGTGTGCGGGCGAGTGAAATGACCGGGGTGAACGAACCGGGTTCACATATGACCTACGAAACCGAGATTCTGAAGGGCATGGCGGATTGCAGGGCCATGCCGATGATGGAGTGACAAGTAAGCCGTAAGGCCCGGACTTGGTGCGCCGGCTGCGTTTGCCGTCTTCCTTATGAGGAAGATGTGGGCTTTTCGAAAGCTTGCAGCCGGCGCGCCTCGACATTATTGGCCGATTGAATCCAAATCGGCGATCATAGCGGCTGGAATCTTGATCGCCGCGGCTTGGAGATTTTCTCTGAGATGCTCGATTGAAGATGTGCCGGGAATCAAGAGTATATTCGGCGAGCGCTGCAGCAGCCATGCTTGAGCGAGTTGCATCGGTGTGGCGCCCAACGACTTTGCCGCTGAGTCTAAATTTGACGATTGCAACGGCGTGAAGCCTCCGAGGGGAAAGAACGGGACGTAGGCTATTCCTTGCGCCGCCAGGTCGTTCACGAAAGCATCGTCGTTTCGATGCGCTACGTTATACAAATTCTGCACGCAGACAATCTCAGTGATGGTTTGGGCTTCCGCCAATTGCTGGGGACTCACATTGCTCAAACCGAGGCGGCGAATTAAGCCTTGCTGCTTGAGTTCCGCAAGCACGCTGTGCGGCGCTGCGATGGACGCCTCCGTCGGTCCTTGGAGACCACCAACGCGCAGGTTGACCACGTCGAGCGAGGCCAATCCCAAGTTACGTAGATTGTCGTGGACGGCAGCGGTGATCTCCTGGCGAGAGAGCGCGGGGAGCCACGACTTGTCGTCGCCACGGCGCGCGCCGATTTTTGTGACAATCACTAATCCTTCCGGATAAGGATGCAGCGCTTGTTTGATGATCTGGTTGGTGACATGCGGGCCGTAAAAGTCGCTGGTGTCGATGTGGTTGACGCCCGACGCCACTGCTTCGCGCAGTAAGGCGACGGCAACGTTAACGTCTTTTGGTGGACCCCACACTCCCGGACCGGCCAGTTGCATAGCGCCGTAGCCCATGCGGTTCACGGTTATGGTTGTGGCAGGAAAGGTGAAGGCGCCGCCCAAGTTGATTTGTTTCGTAGGCATTCTTATTCTCCTTATGCTTAGATGAAGGAACCTTCAGTTTAGGAGTTCGCATTTGCCCCAGCGTGCACAAATCCTTTTAGAGCCCCGTAAAGCGCCGGTGCAAGCGCGTTCGACCGCCAGTGTAGAGGCGATTCTGGAAGCGACTGTTCAGGTTTTGCTGGCTGTGGGGAAGGAGCGTCTGACCACCACGCGAGTCGCATTGCGGGCGGGTGTTTCGGTTGGCACGCTGTATCAATATTTTCCGAACAAGAGCGCGTTGCTGCAAGCAGTATTGCAGCGCCACCTGGCCGGGGTGACGGATGCCATGGAACGGGTGTGTAAGGACCAGAAAGGTCAACCACTTCGCCAAATGGCCAGCGCGCTGATTACGGCGTTTCTCGATGCGAAAATGCGCGACCTGAAAACAAGTGTGGCTCTTTACTCTGTGGCCTCCGATGTGGATGCGGCGAGCGTGATGCAACGAATGCGGGTCCGCCACGACAAGGCGATCGCGCGTATGTTGGCCAGCACCTCCGATACGCTCAGGGCGGATCCGCAGCTGGTTTCCTCGATGCTCCAAAGTGTGCTCGGAGGCGTAAGCCGCCACCTGCTGGAATCGGGTCATCCGGAGCAACAGTTTGAAACGGTACGCTCAGAATTGATTGTCCTAGTGTGCGCTTACCTGGATGCGCATTGTACTGCTCACGAGTCACAGGGCGTTCCAAATCGCGCGGTTTCTGGGTTTTTACGCGCACTCTGAGCTGCTCGTTCGACTCAGGTAGGGGCCGCAGAAGCCTGCGTCACGGCCCCTTGCTTGCACTCGATTGTGTCGCTACGTTGCTAGTAAGTGCTTTGCAAAACTCAGGCACTTACGCGGGCTAATTCCCGATCTGTTCGTCGGTGCTTATCCAGCGTGCCAACTCTATACAGCGCGGCGTAACTTTGAGTGTCAGTTATCGGCGCGGTTGCTCCCTCGACTTCCACGCGATCCGGATGCTCGAGCATTCTTTGCATGTCGCGGCGTCCCAAATTGTGCATTTTCTCGAAAGTTTCGGCGGAAAAGTCGGCATCGCTAAAACCAAACTGGCTGGGATCATTCGATTCGAACATCACCTGGCAGACTTCGAGCTTGGTTTGCGGCTCGTCATTTTTGGCATAACGCGCTCGCATCTGATGGCGCTCGACCACAGATTCGGCAGCTTGCTTGCGCGACCCGAACTGAATGCATTTCTGACGCCACATCACTTCATCCATGCTCTGTGGAACTTGTCCTTTCCGGTCCCAAAGATCCAACAGAAAGACGATTGTGTCTTTGGTTGTGAACTCGTCTTGCAGTTCCGTGATCAATGTGTTGGAGGACACGCCACCATCGAAGTATGTGTCGTCACCGATCCGGACGGGCGGGAATGACGGCGGAATGGCCCCGCTGGCGCGCACGCAATCGGCGCTCATTGTTACCGGTATGAATTTTTCGTGCTGGCGCTTGGCAACTGGAGCAGCGAAGGAATCGAGAAAACGGAGTTCGCCGTCGGTAACTGAGGTAACGCCCAGCAGCAATCGACGCTCTTTGTTCTTACCTGCCTCATTGATTTGGGACCAATTGACATGCTCGTTCAGTGTGTCGTGTAACGGTGTTGTGTCGTAACATCCCAGTTGCTCCACTTGGGACGGACCAAACCATTGCGAGAACCAGGGATACCAGGCCGGACGCGGGCTGAAGAAGTTTCCTTGACCTAGTGGCCCAAATGCGGCGGATGACCAGTTCCAATATTTTGCGATGAGCGGTTGCAGCCAGCAATAATGTACAGGTGTTTCAAATACTTTCGTGTAATCGAACGGAGGATACGGGGGTGAGACGATGTCGTGCCAGAGATTGTTCAACTCAGCAGAGGCTGTGGGCGATGGGTGTTTTGGGCCTGCAATGACGGCTGCGTTCACTGCGCCGATTGAAATTCCGCCGACCCAATCGACGCCGCTTCTGCCGCCGTCGGAAAGCGCTTCTTCGAGCGCTTCGTACGCGCCCACCTGGTACCCGCCGAGCGCACCGCCGCCTTGGAGCAACAAGACAACGCGTTTATCTTTGAAGTCGATTGAGGTTGAGGCCATAAAGAACCTTCCTTTCATTGGTTGTAATGCACAGGATGCAATTATTAGTCCGTCAGGAGTCGGCGCTCGCCATGATGGTTTTCGGCACGAAGGCAACTCCATAAGGATTCAGATCGCCGTTCTGCGTGATGGTGGATGCCGATGGCCTTGTGAGCGGAAAGATCGTGTGGGTGTCCTGCGCGGAAGCCATTGCTGTCGAAAGGGAGACGAGTGCGATAACGGTTGAAATTGATTTGGTGATGAGCATTTTGAATTTCCCTTGTCATTTGAGTGAGCGATGTTCGAAGGAAAATTCCTTCACCGCCGGAGGCTTTGTGGGCGAAGGTGTAGTAGAGACCGGGTGATTAATACGGGAGACGCAGGGCTAATTTGACAATCGACCCTCGAATGCGAGAGACTCCCGTCTATGTCAGGGAAAAAGATCTTTTTCGTTATCACCCCTTTGTTGGGTGCAGTTGCAGTTATTCTGTTTGCGAATGAAAACGCCGTGAAGCCGCATCTCATCCCAAAGTGGGGATACAAAACGGACCGGAACTGCGATGAAAAGTCTTTAAATGACCTCGGCTCCCAAGGATGGGAGTTGGTTTCGGTCGGGCTAACGACGCCGACGACGGCGCATGGAAGTATCGATACGCGAAACGGCCAAGGCGCGATTGGTTTTGACCTCCAAGGAGGAAATGTCTGTGTGGCCTATTTTAAGCGTCCCCTGTAGGTGCGGGAGCTTGAAAACGCGGCCAGATTTGTGGCGATCGTTTTAGAGACGAATCGGTCGCCATTGGCCGTGGTAGGGCCGGAGAGATTGATAGGTTGCGACAAGCATTGTTCTGTTCGCCAGTTGTTTGGTCAATGATACACGAGGGCGGATGCGAAGAGAGTGCCTAACTTTCCCAGCGGGGAACGGTGGCGCGAATTGTGTAACGGTGCCACGTGATTAATAGGGTTATCGAAATGAGGATGAGGGCGATGGTTAAGCCCCACCATAGGCCTGGCAGGCCGTAACCGAGATTGAAACAGAGAAGGTAGCCGATGGGTAGGCCGAATACCCAATAGCCGGCGAAGTTGGCGAGAGCGGGAATGCGAGTGTTCCCTACCCCGCGGAGGGCGCCGGTGAGGACGGTTTGGAGGCCGTCGAAGAGTTGGAAGGCGGCAGCGATGGCGAGGAGACTTACGCCGGTGAGAAGGACGCTCGGATCGCGGGTGTAAATGCGTAAGATCGGCAGCGGGATCAATATGAATGCCAAGGCGGCGCAGGCCATGAAGGCGACGCCGAGCCCGACGGCGATATAGCCAAGGCGGCGGGCGCGTACGGGTTCACCGGCGCCGATGGCCTGACCCACCGCGACGGCGGCGGCGGATGAGATGCCGAGCGGCACCATATAACTGATGGAGGCGCAGGTGATGGCGATTTGGTGCGCGGCCATGGCGACCGCGGAGAGCCGGCCGGAGATGAGAGACGCTGCGCCGAATGCGCCGACCTCCATCAGGATTTGAGTGGCGGCGGGAAAACCGAGTTTCAGCAAATGCAAAAGGCGGCGCGTTTCCGGAGGACGGATGAGGCTGCGCAAATCGCGCTCGTACCACCAGATGAAAAACAAGAGCGCCGCAGCCATGTAGATGCGGGCGAGGCAGGTGGACAACGCGGAGCCGACTACGCCGAGAGCGGGCAGGCCGGCGTGTCCATAGATGAGCAACCAGTTAAAGGCCCAGTTAATGAGATTAGCGCTGATCAACACGAACATGACAGGACGAACGTGGCCTACGCCTTGGAGATAGCGGCGGAAGGCGCTGTAGAGCAACAAGGGCAATGTGCCTAAGGCCAATGTTTTGGTGAACGGCACCGCGAGGCGGGTGACATCGCGGTTGATGGCAAGCCCCGAAAAGACGGGCCCGCTCAAGAAGAAAAAGAGCGCAGTGAGCGGGATCGCAATGAAGATTGCCGCGTACACACCCTGCGCCAGAGAGTGATGCGTATCGGTTTTGTCGCCGGCGCCGTGGGCTTGCGACACCAGTGTGTCAAGACCGAGGAGCAGACCGATGCCGAAGATGGCGAGCGCGTAATAGATGGCGCTGCCGATGCCAATGGCGCCGATAGCCGCAGGACCGAGGCCACCGATCATGATGGTATCGACGGTGCCCATCGCCATCCATCCAAGTTCGGCCAGGGCGACGGGCGCGGCCAGCCGAACCATGCTTGAAAGATCGCTCAAGACGACTGGGCCATTTTTTCGAATTGAGCGAGGTGGTTTAAGTCATGACCGGCGGTGGTTTGGAGAAGCGTGAGGAGCGAGAGTTCGCCGCGCTCGGGATGAGATGCAGGCTGGGCCAAATCGGCGGGCTTGAGGGTTCTTAACCAGCTCACATTCCATTGACGGTTGGCGCAGAAGGCGTCGAGGGCGAGGCTGCCATCGAGGGTGGCGTAATGGGCGGCCCAACTCTCTTGATCGAAGGGCTGAATGATGTGGTGTGGCTGGGCGGCGACTTGACGCCAGCGATAGCCGAAAGCGAATTCGCAATCGGCGAGGTGGCATAAGACCATGTTCATGGTCCATTTCCCTGGGGCATAACTTTGCTGCATCCGTTCCGGGCCGATGGCGGCGACGAGTTTCTTGAGGCGATCAGGGGTGGCGGAAAGGACATCGAGGGCGTCGCGGTCACCCAGTTGTTGGGCGTAGGGATTGGAATTTGTCGACATGGATGTTTTCATTGTGCCTTAGTCGGACGACGCGACTTTTTTTGAGAATTTCCGCCGGGCGGAGCAACTTTTTTGGGGAAATGTCTTCGACCATCTTGTCGTCGTTAGGTGAGACGATACAGCATCGGAATTCTTTGGCAATCATCACGGACAACTGGATTGTTGTACGCGAGGCGGGGGCGCGTTCGCAAATGGTAATCGCGCTGGAGAGCGTTGTGGATGTGGAGATTCTGAAGACGGCGAACGTAGGGCGCGTGGTTTGTGGATTGAGTTGCTTGATTGTGGCGTGCGCGGCGGCTTTTTCGCATGAATCAGATGGGGCGGTGCTGCCGTTTTCGATGGTTGGGTTAGGGTTGTCTTTTGTGGCGCACAACACACGCAAAGGGGCTGTCGCCCTGACAACGAACGGCGATCAGGTGCGGACGGCGTTTGGCTCGCTGGCCGAGGCGGCGACGGTGTTTACGGCAGTTCGGTCGAGCGCGGACGGGCATCGGTGGGGCGACCGGCCCATTTACGAGTTTCTGGTCTGGCTCTGGGCGTATTTTCACGTATCGGTCTAATGAGTCTGGAATGTGGCGGCCAAGGTAGCGGTGGAACTGCCGCCGATCCAGACGGTGTAATCGGCTGCTTCGACGGTCGGCTTTGCGTTTAGACCGTAGAAGGATAATTCTTCGAAACCCAGGGGGAATTCGACCGTTTGTGCTTCACCGGGTTCGAGGGTGATGCGGCGAAAACCTTTGAGGTTTCGGATGGGCTGCTCAACGCTCGCGCCGCGGATGCCTACGTAGCATTCAACAATTTCGGTGGCTTTGCGAGAACCCGTGTTCTTCACAATGGCAGTCGCTTTTAAGGGGTGAGCACGATGGTCGCGCAAGAGGGCGGCGATGGGCAGCTTTTCGGCGGAGACCTTGATATCCGAATAAGCAAAGGTGGTGTAAGTTAGGCCAAAACCGAAAGGGAAAAGCGCGTCGTTAGGAACGTCGAGGTATCTGGAGACATATTTCATCTCAACGAACGCATTGGGGTGGGCAGGGTCAGGGTACTGGATAGGGCGGCCGGTCGGGAACTGATTGTAGTAAAGCGGCTCCTGGCCGACGGCGCGAGGGAAACTCATGGTGAGTTTGCCGGAAGGGGGAACGGTGCCGAAGAGGGTTTCGACTAACGCGTTGCCGGTTTCGACGCCGGGGAACCAGACTTGCATGATAGCAGCGAGGTGGGAATCGGCCCAATCGAGCACCAAAGGCCGGCCAGAGAAGACAAGCAAGACGACAGGCTTACCGGTGGCGGCGACGGCTTCCAAAAGCTTTTGTTGGTTGCCTGGCAAATCGAGGTGAACGCGCGAGGCGGCTTCGCCACTCATGTCGCTCGATTCGCCAAGGGCCATGATGACGACGTCGGCTGAGCGGGCGATGTTGACAGCTTCGGCGAAACCGGCTTCGGAATCGGAGTCGATGTCGGTCCCTTTGGCGTAGGTAACGGAAGAGTGAGCGGTCAGGGCGGCTTTGAGAGTGACGACGTCTCCGAAATTGTTCGCGCCAGACCAGGCGCCGACCATGTCATTCGAATTGTCGGCGAGAGGGCCGATGAGGGCGATCTTAGCGTCGGGCTGGAGGGGTAGGAGATTATTTTCGTTCTTAAGCAGCACGAAGGATTCTTCGGCGGCACGTTTGGCGAGCGGACGATGTTCGGGTACAGCGTGAATGACCTCGGGGCCCTGGGCGTACGGATGTTCGAAGAGGCCGAGCGCGAACTTAACACGCAAGACACGGCGGACGGCTTCATCGATGTGAGCCATAGGGACAGCGCCGGATTTGACGAGCTTAGGGAGTTCGACGTCGTAGTAGTGGGACATCATGTCGATATCGACGCCGGCGTTGAGCGCTTTTTCGGAAGCGATGGCGGGAGTGAGAGCGATGCCATGCCGAGTGAGTTCCATGATGGCGGTGAAATCACTGACGACGGGACCATCGAAACCCCATTCGCCCCGCAGAATAGTGGATAGGAGAAACGGGTTGGCGCTGGCAGGAACTCCGTTGAGGGCGTTGAACGCGCTCATGATGGTAGCGGCGCCGGCTTCGACGGCGGCGTGATACGGCGGAAGATAAACCTGGCGGAGGCGGATTTCGCTCATGTCAGTAGTGTTGTAATCGCGGCCCGCTTCGGCCGCGCCATAGGCAGCGAAGTGCTTTACCGATGCGGCAATGCTTGCGGGGTTCGAAAGATCGTTATTTTGATAACCGCGAATGTAGGCGCGAGCGATGGCGGAGCCGAGGTAAGGATCTTCTCCGGCGCCTTCAGTACAGCGGCCCCAGCGCGGGTCGCGGGCGATATCGACCATAGGGGAATAGAACCAATTCACGCCGGCGGTTTTGGCTTCGATCGCGGCCATGTGAGCGAGTTCGGCGATCAATTCGGGATCCCAAGAAGCGGAGGTGGCCAATGGCACGGGGAAAATGGTGCGAAAGCCGTGAATGACATCGGCGCCGAAGAGCATGGGGATGTGCAGGCGGCTTTTTTCGACGGCGGCGTGTTGGAAATGATTGGTGATTTCCTGGCCAACGTTGTTAAGCATAGAGCCAAGACCGCCGGTTTCGGCGAGGTGGTAGGAATCGATGCCGTCAGGACCGGGAGGATTGACATTGAGCGCGGCGGTTCCGCCTTCCGTTTTTGTCTCAGTAGCACTGTATTGGATTAATTGGCCGATTTTTTCTTCCAGCGTCATCTGGCGAAGAAGGTTTTCGACGCGACGCTCAATTTTGGGGTCAACGAGTTGGGCGTTCGAGGGCTTTACGAAGGGACGGGGTGACTGCGCTTGCGCGCTCCAAAAGGTGATGGAGGCGATGAGAGGGACGGCGGTGTAAAGGATTTTGGCGGAAGAGATCATTTGAGGGCTAGCGGTTCCAGTGTATCGCCTCGGATTTTCCAGTTAGAGAGCGCTACCGGCAAAGAGCCACTAACAAAACAATGCGGGAAGGATTAGAAGGAATCGCAAGCGATCACGGAACTGCCCTCGTGAAAAACGAGGTCGAGCGGCGAAGTGATTGGCCGGAGCTGACGACTCCGGCCTTTCAATCCTACTTCTCGCAGGAGGTGATTTTTATGCACCTGATACTGAAGGTTGTTTCCTTCGTTGGAACAATCGTCATCAAATTGCGCTGGCATAAAAGCCGGCGTTAATGTTTGACGAGAGGGGACGGTGACCGCGAGTTGCCGTTCCTTCTCCTTCAGTGTAAAGCGAAGCGATGGAAGATGCAATAGGTGTCGGCGGATACTTAACCCAGGAAAATCCTACCGGGATCAGATGGAAACCCTTTCAACTTCTCGGGTGATCCAGTTGGAAACCATGGTTTGGAGTTCCAGCGGGCGAAAGGGTTTACTCAAATAATCGTCCATACCGGCAATCCGGCAGGCTTCGCGTTCATCCGCCATAGCAGCGGCGGTCAAAGCGACAATCGGGATCTTGACGCCCTGCTCGCGCAGGCGGCGAGTGGTCTGCCAGCCATCGAGCTCCGGCATGTGGCAATCCATAAGAATGACATCGAAATGGGCGCCGCTATCAATGTGGGCGAGAACTTCGACGCCATTTTCGGCGAGAATCACTTCGCAACCCATTTTCTTCAGCATGGCCGAAGCCACCTTTTGATTGGTGCGATTATCTTCAGCGAGCAAGATGCGGCGGCCCTTGAGTTCAGTGGCCTGTCCGCGAACCTTAGAATCGGCTGGAGTGGACTCGTGGGGAGCGGCGATGAGGGGAAGCTCAAGCCAAAAGGAAGAACCTTCGCCCGGTTTGCTCGAAACACCTACGGAACCGCCCATGAGTTCGGCCAGACTCCGGGATATCGCAAGACCTAGGCCGGTACCGCCGTAGCGGCGGGCGATGGAGATATCCGCTTGCTCGAAGCGCTGAAACATGCGCGAACACGCATCCGGGGTCATACCGATCCCGGTATCTTGCACGTTCATGCGGGCGATACCGGGCTTGGCGGAATCTGCCGGTGGCTGCCAATCCAGTTCAACGACGATTTTTCCCTCATGGGTGAATTTCAGCGCGTTCGAGATGTAGTTGGAAATAATCTGGCGGACGCGAGTAGGATCGCCCATCACGGCATGGGGAGTAATGGCAGCTAGCTTGAGCTCGAGCGACAAACCCTTTTGGGCGGCTACGGGGCGCATGAGATCGGTAATTTGGCGCAGCAAGTGGGACAGGTCAAACGCGATGGATTCGAGTTGCAACCGGCCTGATTCGACCTTGGCGAGATCAAGAATTTCATTTAACAGGCGCAATAGACTCACCGCGCTTGCTTGCGCGGTTTCGGCATAATCGCGTTGTTCGGCATTGAGAGGAGTATCGAGAAGAATGCGGATCATGCCAAGCACTCCGTTCATGGGCGTGCGAATTTCATGACTCATGTTGGCGAGGAACTGGCTTTTGGCTTCGTTGACGCGCTCCAGGGCCCCGGTCTGTTTTCGGACCTGACGGCGCAACAAGACTACCCAGATGAAGGCGCCAAAGGCGACGATGCAGAGGCCCACGAACGAACGTCCCCAAGGAAAAGTGTCCCGCCAGGGACGCCGCTCCAGAAGACGAATGTCGGCAGGGCTGCGTAATTTCAGATGCAGCCGGATATCCGCGCTAGGATCAATTTCAAAATCGGCAACGCCGGTTAATTCCACAAAATCGCCGGCTTCCAGATTGGCTGTCGCAAATGGGCCTTGCTTTCGCTGTAGCTCGGCTGTTTGGCCGGCGTTGGAATCCTCTAAAAAAAGAGTTTCAAGATGGGGCGAGCGCCGGATCTCGCTTAAGCGCGCTCGGATTTTGATGAGCAAGCCGCCACCACTGCCGTCTAAATCGCTCATTTTGGGCTCGACGGACGCTACGGGCACTGTAGCCGGGCGCAGTAAAGCTTCATCGATCACGTAGCTCTCACGGACAGAGTGTTGCAGGCGTCCCAGCACTTCGACAAAATCGCCGACATGACTGGTGCCGGGCAGAGAGGGGGTAACCGGCATTCCGCCGGTGCTATCTTGCACGTACACCAAGCCCTTGGAGACATATGTCACTTGGCCCGCCACTCGCACTTGATCACCGAGGAACGTTCCCGATCCCCACGTAAGCAACGTGTTGATCTTTCGCAAGGGTAGACCCTCCCAATCGATTTTGGCCGCTTGCACGACGTGAACGTCGGACTTGTCGGCGACCATCACTCTGGTGAGTGTTCTTTGCCGCCTGCCATTGCTTTCGGTTCCTAGAACACCAGTGAACTCCACCTCCGCGTCGATCCACGGCCGGCAATCAGGGACGGTTGCCCCCGAGACGACAGCTGTAAAGTGAACGTTTTCCTCCTCCAGATGAAGCAGAACCGAAGGCTCTCCACCAGCGGAGCCGATATCTTCGGTAGCATATACGCGGCCACGGACCCGGCCGAGGGAGTTTTCCAGATGTTCGTCGTCGAGCTGGCTCGAGCGGGTTAACTGGAAGGCTTCTGGCATGCCGCGGTAGCCCAGCCGGTGAATGCTTTTCGGCACAATGATCGGCGCAAATCCGCCGGAATCGGCCACGCCGTCAATGAATACCTCATCTCCTGGCTGCAGCGGGCTTTTTGGCTCAATTGGAGTGTCCCGGTCTACCTGAACATAGATGCCGCTGCGGCCCTGCTGAACGATCAGGAGGGTCCGTTCCGGCTTGAAGATGGTGACTACGGCGATGACTTCTACTTTTGGGGAGGCTTCTAACTCCTCAGGCGTAAGGTGTTTGATCACGGACACTTCGGTTATGGGCGCGGCAGGCGACAGGGCCCGTGCGCTCAGAGCGTTTGCCAAGGCGAGAACGGCGATCGTTCGTGCCAGTGGTCCGGGTCTAAGCATCCTCTTCTAATTCCATCGGACGGGGAAGCAGATGGCTTGAGTTTTAAATGCGGGGAACGGTATGAATCGAAGACGTTTCGATACGCCTTGATGACTAAGGTAATTTGGCTCCCGGCGTCCAAAGAAGACCCATCGCTGCGAATATTTTAAGGCGTCGTGAGGTTAATCACGGCGGAACCGCTCGCGGTGACAGTACCCGTTGCAGTGGCGCCAGTAGTGACGGATACCGGTCCGGGCGGGGCTTTATCGAGTGCATAGTTGCCGTGACTATCGGTGTAGACTCTGCGCACGGTCTGGTCTGCCAAGGTGATGAGCACCAGTTGATGAGCGGCCGGACTCGCGCCGTTGGACACATTTCCCTGGAGCGCAGAGCTGGTGCTGCTTGGTGCGGCCGAGCAACCGGTACACCAGGTGGCGGGATGGGAGACCACGTAGGCGAAGGTGTGATACATCAAATCGGAGTAAATGTCCACCCACTCGCTACAGCCAACGGTGGTAGAAGCCAAGGTAACTTTCGCTTGATAGCCCGTACCGGTACTGGTTGAATGAGTGGTCGAGTTGGTCCAGGTCCAGGTGTCTTTTTGTTCCACTGTCAAAGTGAAGATTCCGGTAACCCCGGTATCGCCGCCATAGCCGACGCTGACATTGTAAGACTGAGATTCAGTGGTTCCGTTGGTGTTCACTTGTGAGTCGGCTTCGGAAAAAATATCGGGCACTTGGCCGAGAGTTTTCTGATCGGGACCCTCGAGAGATCGACTCTCGAGGAAAGCGAAGCGATCGCTATCGGAAGGAGGTTGAGTGGTATCGGCGGAAACGAGAGGATCGAGGGCAAGAATTTGCGCGAAATCGCCTGCTACACAGTGGGTTGGCTGCGCACAGAGGGAACTTAAGCCGGGCAACACAAAGCCGCCGATGGTTTGATTGCCCAGCTTGCCGGGTGGGATCAGGCCGGGGTTTTGGAGTTCCGCTACTGCAACATCGATGATGTCCATCGGTTCGCCGTCTTTGGTTCCCACTGTGTAGGTTCCAGTGTCGAAGCCGGTCTGAGTGACGGTGACCCAGGGATTGAGCAGTAAAAAGAATCGATCCTGGGTGTGATCCACATTGTCGGAGACAGATTTGATCTGTTCTCCTTCCGTGCTGGTGGCTGTGATCTGGAAAGAGTTGTTGGACTGGGTCGACAGTGAAGCTCCAAAAGAAGCGCTGGCATCGGCGCCGGTACCCAGGATGCCGCCTTTGGCAGTGAAGGTCAAGCTGGTGCCCTTGGCAAAGGTGTCGCTGCCTGAGGTAGTCGTCCCCTCGCTGTTGCTTTGATCGAACTCGACGGTGCTGGCGTTGCCGGGAGGGGCGTACAGAATTGTGAGTACCAGGGAACTGGGCGAGAAATTGGCGCTACCGCTGCAACTCGCGTAAGATGCTTGGCACCTGTCCAGCGCCCGGGACAACGCCTCGCCACACACTTGCTCGGACTGATCGGGTTCTGCCAAACAATCCTTGTCGTTCGCGTTGGCTATGGCCGTACATTGATTGTAGGCGGTTTGATCACAAGCCGGCTTTTGCACGCACAGGCCGCCTGAGCAGGCTGCGCTGGCTGAACAAACGTTGCCGCAGCTTCCACAGTTTTGCGAGTCTGTTTGAAGATTCTTGCACTGCGTTCCGCAGAGGGTAGCGCCTGCCGGGCAAACGGCCTGGCTCACGCACGTTCCATTCTGGCAGGTGGCGCCAGCACCGCAAACACCGAATTGTTTCTGACAGGCTGCGTTGGCCAGGGCTAATCCTTTACTACAGACAGTGCTGCCCTTCGGGTTATCGCGCAGGCACACCTGGTAGTCTGTCTCGCCTTGGGCCTGGCAGGTCGCCAGTGAACTTGAATTGCAGATGTTTTGAGCGGCAGCCGTCATCGCCAGTAAGAGAAGGACCGGGAAGAAATGTGCCAGTGTATGACCGCGTTGCAACGCCTGTTGGTGGAAATTTGCCATGTTACTCTCTGCCTGCTGTAGTTGCGGAAGTTGGCTCGGCGTTTCGGGGCTCGCGTTCCCAACAAGAGACCAAATTTAAGTCTGGTTTACAAACACTCTTGTCCTAAACAGATTTGAGGGGAACTAGGAAAAAAGAAGCCCTCCTATAATTGTTCCGGTGTCGAACTGTCTTTTTCGAGGAAGCGTTCGGTCGCCGAATTCCCAACAGGAGGGCAGAAACAATGGTACAGGCAATGAGCTTGTTCAATCAACTACTCCCGCATTTTCCAAGCCTTGAGTTCGCGGCGCTGGTGAAGAAACATAAGGCGGAACGCGGCGCGAAGGGGTTCGGTTGCCGGACGCAACTGGTGGCGATGCTGTTCTGCCAACTCGCGCACGCCGATTCGCTCCGAGAGATCTGCAACGGGCTGGCCTGTTGTTTGGGCAAGCTGGTGCATCTGGGAATCAGCAAAGCACCGAACAAATCCTCGCTGGCATATGCCAATGGGCACCGTCCGGCAGCGTTGTATGAGGAATTGTTTTATGCCGCCCTCGGGCGGTTCCGCGACGGCGCTGGGCTAGGCGTGCGCAAGCAGAAGTTTCGTTTCAAGAATAAGCTGCTGTCGCTGGATTCCACTACGATCAGCCTCTGTTTGGAGATGTTTCCGTGGGCGAAGTTTCGTCGCGCCAAGGGCGGCGTCAAAGCGCACATCCTGCTGGACCACGACGACTACTTGCCCCGTTATGTGTTGCTCACCGAAGCCAAGCGCAGCGATGTCAAGATGGCGTCTTCTTTCCCACTCAACCCCGGCTCGATTGTCGCCCTAGATCGCGGCTATAACGACTATGCCTTGTTCGCCCGCTGGACCACGGAAGAGGTCTATTTCGTCACACGGCTCAAGGACAACGCCGCCTACGAAGTGGTGGAGGAATGCGCGCTTCCGGCCAACCGGAATATCTGCTCTGACCAACTGATTCGCTTCACTGGCGAAAAAGCCAAACAGGATTGCCCGTGCCTTTTGCGGCGGGTTGTGGTTTGGGACACAGCCAACGAGCAAGAGATCGTCCTGCTGACCAACCATCTGGCATTCGGCTCAACCACCATCGCCGCCATTTATAAGGACCGCTGGGAAATCGAGCTGTTTTTTAAGGCGCTCAAACAAAATCTTAAAGTGAAAAGTTTCGTAGGAACCAGCGAGAACGCTTTACGCATTCAGATTTGGACAGCCTTGATCGCCCTGCTGCTTCTCAAATGGCTTCACCATCTGTCCCACGCCAAGTGGTCGCTCTCGAACTTGGCTTCCATGCTGCGTATGAATCTATTCACCTATCGCGACCTAACGGCTTGGCTCGACAGCCCCTTTGGTACGCCACCCATTGTCCCCGAATCCTCGCAACTTACTCTGGCCCTCGCATGATTTAGGACAGGCTACCCGAAAAAACATAGGAGACCCCAATCTGGAAATGCCTTCTCCCTCACCCAAAACCATTCTTTTCAATATCGATTCGCCCAACCCTGTCCTGTTTAGGACAGCAGTGGTTTACAAACGATAAGCCTTCACTCTTAATAACTTGAGCGAAGCTCGTATCTCTCCTAGTCATGGAAAGGCCATATCTGGGGCTCTAGCCGTACCAAAATCGATTGACAGCGGGCCGAATCGTGCAGTCTAATTGATAAGCCTTAAATTTGCCAAGATCTGGCGGGCCCCACGACCCGACGAGTTTGCGGGGCGGCTTTGAGGAGGTTGCGTGATAAGCACGAACTGGCTTCAGGGTTCAAGATCAAAGAGGTTCGCGGTGCCGAAGAATCTCGCGTTTGTTTCTCTCTTTCTGCTCATCTTACCCGCCGTTTTGCCCGCTCAGCTTTATACGGGGACAGTTACCGGCGCGGTTTCCGACCCAAGCGGGGCTTCGCTACCGGGCGCCAGTGTCTCACTCATCGACAAGGAAAAGGGATTCAACTATTCGGCGATGAGCGACGCGACGGGGCATTATGTTTTGCGTGGCATTCCGCCCGGCGCGTATCGCTGCAGAGTGGAAGCGAAAGGCTTCGAAACGGCGACCCAGGAGAATGTCCAACTCGACATCAACCAGAACGTCAGCGTAAATTTTACGTTGCAGGTGGGCGCCACCAGCCAAACGATCGAAGTGCATTCAGAAACGCCAATCCTATCTACCGCCGACTCGGTTACCGGGGAGGTGCTGAACCGGAAGTCAATCAACGATCTACCCTTGCTGGGCCGTTCGGTTTTCGATCTCGCTTTCCTCACCCCCGGTGTGACGCAAGTTGATACTACGTGTCCCGGTTGCACCGCTAACAACTTCATTTCCAACGGCAGCCGCAACGCCACTTCCGACGTTCTGATGGACGGAGTGACGACCACGAATTTCGAGCAGAATAGTGGAATCCAAGTCCCTACCTATACGCCTTCGGTCGATGCGGTAGAAGAGTTCAAAGTCCAAGAATCTAACTTCAGCGCGGAATTCGGATTCTCCGGAGCGACTCTGGTGAATCTGGTGACTCGCTCTGGCACCAACCAGTTCCATGGCAGCGGTTACGAATTCCTACGCAACCAGGTGATGGATGCCAACAACTGGTTCAACAACGCCAGCGGAACGCCCATACCCGCTCTGAAACAAAACAACTTTGGATTCACCATCGGAGGCCCGATCAAGAAAGACAGGACATTCTTCTTCTTCGACTACGAAGGCACGCGGGCGCGATCTCTTGGTACTGCGACTGCGGGCGTCCCAAGCGCCGCCGAAAAACAGGGAAATTTCGGCGAGCTATGCGGCGCACAAGGTGGAACCTTTAATGGGGCCGGTATGTGCTCCGTTGCGGCGGGGCAGCTTTGGGATCCCTACTCCAGTACATATAGCGCCACTGCCGGCGGCGCAGTGCGTTCCGCTTTCATTCCATTCGACAACCTGGCGACCTATACGAGTCCGGGCAATCCAAATCTAAATGGGACTGGCTATCAGCTCGCCCATGTACCCGGCAACTTGATCGACCCGGTCGCGTCAAAACTGATGCAATACTTTCCCTCGCCAAACCTGAATGTTGGCACAGCAGCGTACAACCCGTACGACAACTGGGTGGGCTCGGGGACAAACACGTCGAACAATGACCAGTTCGATATTAAGATAGATCACCGCTTCAGCGACAGAACGTTCCTGAGCGGGAAATATTCGCAGCAGCTGGGGAACAGTCACGGCATAAATTGTTTCGGAAACATCGCCGACCCCTGTACACAAGGGCCGAGCACGGGAAGCGCGCACCTTGTAGCAATCAACTTTACGCACTCTTTCAGCCCCACGGTCTTGCTCAACGTGACCTATGGTCTGACTCGCGGCACAGCGTTCACCCACAGCATTGCAGGCGATTACAAAAATCTCGATCCAGTCAAGCTGCTGGGATTGCCTCAATATATGGATCTTTCCGGCATCCCTCAACTGCCGAGTATCGACATCGCCGGCGGATATAGCTCGGTTGCGGGCGCCAGTATTGGCACACAGGCGTGGAGTTATTTGCGCGAAGGCCAGGAAACGCATCACTTGTTGTCGACCTTGAGTTCGGTGAAAGGGCAACACGAACTGAAGTTCGGAGCGGAGGGCCGGATGCATCGCATTAACTTCACTCAGCCGGGAACGCCGGGCGGTCTCTTTAGTTTTGATTTCACTGGAACTTCCGAGTTTCCGTCATCGGGCGGCGGAGACGCGATGGCAAGTTTTCTCACGGGTCTGGGCGCGCCAGGGGCGTACGGCCAATACGAAATCCCCAATTTTGTGAGCACTGAGAGTTTTCAGTGGGGTGGATTCGTGCAAGACAACTGGAAGGTTAGCAAGAAACTGGCGCTGAATATCGGCGTGCGGTATGACGTTTCGTTGCCCCGCACGGAGCGCTATAACCGGATGAATTCCTTTGACCCGAGTGCCGTGTCGCCGCTGCAGGTTCCGGGATTGGGGACTCTTCACGGTGGGGAAGTCTTTGCTACGCCCGGCGACCGGTCGAACTACAATCCCGATTTCAATACGCTGCAGCCGCGCTTCGGACTTGCCTATCGGATTGCGGACAAAACAGTGCTTCGTGGAGGGTACGGGATCTTTTACTCAACGACGCGTTCCGGCGCCGCCGGCGTAGGGCCGCCGGGTTATCAAGGATACGACGAAACGACCCCCTGGATCACTACCTATCAGAACGACGGCGCAACACCTTGGGGGCGGCTGAGCGATCCGTTCCCGATTGTCGGTCCCAAATTGCCTCCAGGTAATTCGCTAGGCTTGCTGAACGATGTGGGCTTCGGGGCGGTGGGGCCGATCAAGTCCATCGACAGCAGAACGCCGCAAGAGCAAACGTGGAGTTTTGGCATTCAGCAGGAGGCACCCTGGCAGATTTTGATAGATGCCAGCTATATAGGCAAGAAGGGCACGCATCTATACTACGGCGGCGCGGGCGCCATTGATCATCTTGGTCCGCAAGTAGAAAAGGACACGCCCGCCCAAATCACGGCGCTTAATACTTTCGTCAACAATCCGTTCTTCGGCATCATTACAGACCCGAACAGTTCTCTTTCCGCTCCGATGGTACCTGCGTATCAACTGCAGTTGCCTTTCCCGCAATTTACCGGCGTGAGCGGCGATTCGCCGCCGTGGGCCAATTCAAGCTACAACGCTTTCCAGTTACGGGTTGAGAAACGCTTTGCACAGGGGCTGCAATTCCTGGTGACCTATACCTTCTCTAAGTCGATCGACGACGCCTCAAGCACGGATGGTAGCGTCACTTGGCTCGGAGGAGTGACCAGCTTGCAAGATCCGAACAACCTCAGCCTGGAGCGTAGCGTCTCCACTTGGAACATTCCCCAAGTCTTTCAGTTTAGCTACGACTATGAGTTGCCCATTGGCAAAGGAAAGGCGATTGGGCACAACATGAATCGCGTGCTGAATGCCTTCATTGGAGGCTGGCAGACGAACGGGATTTGGACGTTCGACGACGGTAGGCCCATCCAACCACTGTTGCAAGGCGGTCTTAGTTTGCCTACTTATGGTCCACAACGGCCAGACATCACCGCCCCGTTGGTGCGAGCGGGCGGGTCTGAATCAAGTTGGTTGACTCAGTATTTTGCCGATCCGAATGTGCTGACCACCCCAGCGCCTTTCACTTTGGGCAATGCACCCCGCACCATCAGCACCGTCAGCCAGCCTGGTCAAGCCAATGCCAACCTTTCTCTGTTCAAAGAGTTCTTCTTCAATTCGCTGCGCGAAGGAATGAAACTGCAATTTCGTTTCGAAGCTTTCAACGCGTTGAATCACCCGCAATTCTGCGGCCCCAACACGACAGTGAACTCGGGTGATTTTGGGAGGGTCACCTGCACGGCCAATGGGCCGCGCGAAGTGCAAGCGGCGCTGAAACTCTATTGGTGAAGCGCGGAGCGTGTCTCTTGTATCTTGTGATACTTTCCGACGGCCAGGTTTGACACCCTTTGGACCTGGCCCGAGGGCCACTGAATTTCGACGCTGACCAGCCCAGCTTTGGCCTTGCCAAGTCCAAATAACATACGCTTGTCATGGGATGACAAATAACTGCCGCCGCTGGTAACCCAGCGAGTTAGCTTTCGCCCGGATACTTCGACAGTCGCTTTCGCTCCGATGGCGTCGCGGTTACTCCTCGTACCCTCCAATTCAAGCCCAACCCAGGCATTGCCCTGAGGCACATTATTCTGCAGCAGGACGGGCGATTCGTCAAGGCGAGTAAAGATACAGTCGATGCCTCCGTCATTGTCGATGTCACCTGTCGCCAATCCGCGCGCCGCATACCCAGTGTTGAACACTGGCCCCGCTTGGTTGCCAACATCCCTAAAGATGCCAGTTCCAGAGCTTTCCAGGAGCAACGGCGGCTCAAGATACGAAACATCTCGTCTCGTCTTCTCGATGACCCGGTTGATGTGGCCGGTGACGATCATCAAGTCGGGATTGCCGTCATTGTTAAAGTCCAGGAATTGCGCACCCCAGCCGACAAAGCGCCGCGTCAAACTTGCCAGCCCCGATTCTGTTGTCCTTTCTTCAAACGGAAAACGTCCTCGATTCAGGAAAAGCGCGTGATGTTCGTCGCTGAAATTAGTGACGACGAAGTCGGGCCGCCCATCTCCCTTCGTGTCGGCCGCGTCTACGCCCATGCCCGCTCGCGCGTTTCCATCCAAGGTGAGGGCTATCTCGGCCTCATCCCCTTTATCTTCGAACGTGCCATTTCGCTGGTTCATCAGTAAGAGGTTCGGGGAGGCATCGCGCGCCACAAATAGGTCAGTCCAGCCGTCGCCGTTGACGTCGATCGAGAGGGCCCCCAGGGCGCGCCCACTGAGCCGCGCCAACCCGGCTGCTTCGGTCACATCGCGGAAGGTTCCGTCGCCGTTGTTGCGGTAAAGAGTTGGTGTGTCGCCCTCATATGCCGTTTGCGCGCAATAAGTCGGTTCTCCCTTGTATTCGCAGTGCGGGGATTTGCCATCTGAGAGCTTTGCATAATTCGAAACGAACAGATCCAACTTGCCGTCTCTGTCGAAATCGATCCAGGCCGCGCCCGCCGCCCATTTACCGTTGTTGGAAACGCCGGCCGTGTCGGTCACGTCGGTGAAGGTGCCGTCGCCATTGTTGTGGAATAACGCACTTCTGGGATATCCAGTGATGTACAAATCCGGAAAGCCGTCGTTGTCGTAATCGGCCACACTGACGCCCATCCCATAGAAGCCGATCTGCGAGACGCCGGCTTTTTCCGCAACGTCTTCAAACCTCCCATTTCCTAAATTCCGATACAGCGCATTGCGCGGCGGTGTTGCGCTATGCCCGTTCGGAGTTTCGCCGCCCGTTACCAGAAAAATGTCTTGCCGGCCATCTCCGTCGAAATCGAGAAAGGCTACACCGCCTCCCATGGCCTCGATCAGGCGGCGGCCCTGCGATGCGCCACTGACGTGCTTCCAAGTGATTCCCGCTGACGCTGTGACATCGGTAAACAAGTCTATGCCGGTATTGACGGACTGCGCCCGCAGCGCGAAATACAACACGCCTACCAAGAACAGCGCCGTGAGCGACTTATACATTTCAATACCGGCTCATTCCCAGCGCCGTCTGCTGCGAACCTTCGGAGGCTTTTGCGGCTTTGATCCCGTGATAGATAGCCAACTCTCTCGCCGCCGAATCCGCATCGCCCAGCCTCCGATAGGCGCGGCTCATCGCATAATGAATTCTGCTGTCCTGCGGGTTGAGGCGCAGCGCCGCTTTGAGACAAGACAACGCAAGTGCGGTATCTCCTTGCGCTAGTTCGCCAAGGCCAAGTTGGAATCGCGCTTCTGCCAGCGATGGGTTCGCCGCGATAGCTTGCCTCAAAAGGCCCATGCCGCGTTTCACCTTCTCCGGCGAGCCGCTTTCCAAAAGCAACGCTGCGTAAACAGTCAACGTCAAAGAATCGTTCGGGAATTCGCGCACGATAGCTTCCCATTGTTCTCCCGCTTTTGCCAGATCTCCGGCACACCATAGCGCGGCCGCCAAGCCGCGCTTGGCTTCAAGCGAGCTCGGTTTTAGTTCAAGCGCTCGCGAATAAGACAAGGCTGCGTCCGAGTAATACTGCCTTTGAAATTCGAGTGAGCCTTTCGCAAGTAACAAATCGGCGCTTTCGCTGCCGGAAAAGAATTTCTCAGCCAGTGAGTCATCTCCGTTGGCGGCTGCGACACGGCCTGCGTCGAGCATGAGTTTCGCATCCGCCTGCCCGGCCGGCAATCCTGCCAATGCCTCGCGCGCCTTTGAAGCTTGACCCGTGTGATAGTACGAGGCGGCTAACGCCAGCATGGCTTCCGGGCGCCTCCGGACAACATCCGGAACGGATTCGAGCAACGAGATGCTTTCTGAATACGCGCCTTCTGCCTGCGCTACCATCCCCAGAAGGAAAATCGCTAGTCTGTCATTGGCATCCTGGCGGATCAACAGCGTGAGATTCCGGCGAGCCTCTTTCAGTCTGCCCAACTGCCACTGATTTGCCGCCAGATTTCGCCGCAGCAGCGCGTTTGTCTCGTCCATTGCAACAGCCTTGGCGAAATAGGCGTTGGCCTGATGCAAATCGCCTTGCTTGGCCAGGACGCTGCCAAGAGTTCCGACCAACGCAGCGTCCCTAGGTGCTAGCGCGACCGCTTTGCGCAATTCCTGCTCGGCTCTTTTGAGATCTCCGTTTTGGATCAAGGCAAGGGCTTGATCGGCGTGGGACTGTGCGTTGTCTTGGGCGGGCGTTCCCAGGGGAGCGCATGCCAGCAGCAACAAGATTGAAAAACAGCGCCTCATGAGCCAGGAGGAGGGACGGCGAACAAGAAGTCAGCGGCCGAGAAAGGACTCTCTTCCCTCTCCAGATCGCCTTTCGCGATTCGTTTGATTTCTCGCAATTCCGCAGCTTCCCGCGGGTCGCCGGTGGCACGGTAGGCCTCGCGCAGACCGTAATGAGCGGGAATGAGAGTAGGTTGCAGAGCAAGAGCCTTGGTTAGGTTTCGAATAGCCACGGGGTAGTGCCGGCGGCCAAGGGAGATGCGGCCCGCCAACAAATAGATATACGGATCTTTGGAAGTTAGCGCGAGCGCGTGCTGAATAGCATCATCAGCGGCGGGTAGGTTGGCCGGTGCGGCATGAGTCAACGCGAGGGCCTCATAGTAATATGCCTCGGGTGTCTCCGCACCAAGAGCGATGGCGTGCTTCAGCATTGGCAGCGCGTCTGCGGACTTTAACTGGATTTCGAGCAGAATCCCTTGTAACAGGAAAGGCCGATCCCACTCCGGCCAGCGCTGCTGCATACGAACCAGCAATGCCTGCGAATCCACTTGCCGGTTCAGTAGTTCCAAAGTGATGGCTTGAGCCAGCTGCAGTTGGCGGGAATCGGGAACAAAACGTTGCGCTTGTTGGAGCAAGTCGAGCGACTCATGATAAAGCTTGTGCTTGAGTAGAAAACTGACGGCGCCGAAATACAGATCTTCGCGAGCAGGGGCGGCGCGCAATGCCGCGTTGATCGAATCGGCTGCCTCGTTTGCGCGGCCGGCGGCATCCAGAATCTGCGCCCTTAGAAGATAATAATCGCCGGCACGCTCGTCGGTAGGGACGAGATCGAGTTCGGCGAGAGCCTGACTGGCTCCTCGGGAGTGAAAGAGTTCGCCGGCAAGATTGAGGCGAGTCTGAGAAAGCCAGTGCCGCGCGTCGCTGTCGCTGGGCCGCTCAGAAGAGGCGGCGGCAAATGCACGCTCAGCGACACGAAAATCTTTCGACCGGAACGCCGCCAAAGCGTAGTTGTACTGTACGTCGAAATCATGCATCTGGGTGCGGGCGAGCGGCGCAAGAACACGTTCAGCATCCCGATAGAGTTCGCATTGCGCGAAAGTCATGCCAAGGGAATACGTCCACTGGGGATCCGAAGCGGCCGCCCTCTCAAGAGCGTGTAACAGATTAGCGGCTTCGCGACAGTGGCCGGTCTGTCCGAGTGCGCGTGCCGTGAGCAACCGGACATTTGCGGCGGTATGATCGGGCGCCTGAATATGGTCCAAAAAAGCGAGCGCCGCGGCACCTTGGCCAGCGTTCAGACTCAATTGCGCGAGTTGCAGATTGGCGTTAGCATGATGCGGTTCTCTTGCGATGAGGCGTTGATACAATTCGCGAGCCCGCGTTTCGTCTCCGGCCGCTAGGAAGTGATTCGCCGCATTGTTCAGAATCTGAGGCGATTCGGGGGCCAAGCTTAGTGCCTGTTCATAGTAATTGCCGGCTTCGCTGTAACGCTGTTGGCTGTCTAAAACCGGCCCGATCAGCATGAGAGCGTCGAAGTCGGAAGGATGAGACCCCAGGATTGTTTTGAGAATCTGTTCCGCCTCGGTCAGCCGCCCGTTCCGGAAGTCGGCCGCCGCTACATCCAGTTGAGACGGTTTTTGCCCGCGCACGGGTGGTGCGGAGACAAGCAAGAGCACCAGGATGCAGGCCGCGGCGGGCGAGGCAGACATGTCATCTAACAATCTATATGATCTGGCGGGCGTACATTCGCGCTCACAGTGAAAAGTCTTCCACCAGCACGCACGCGCTGGCGACGGCCATGAGAGGCGATTCTAACCCTCGCCGCGAGACTGCGTCCATGTCGGGAATTCGGTCCAAGAGTTCGCGCACTGCTTTTTTGTTCAGCAACGGAATGTTTTCAAGAGTTCGACTCCGAAGCAGATCCTGAATCAGTTCGCCAAACCGCGATTTTTCGTCGGCCAGTGCATTCGGCGCTAGCAGAGGCCGCTTTCGTCTACCGCAGATCTCCGGCGCGACCACGGAGCGCATGGCCTTTCTCAGAACAAACTTCTCGGCCCCTTTTCGGATCTTTTGGGAACGCGGCAGGTTTCGAGCAAAATCGACAACGCGATGATCTAAGAACGGCAGCCGGCTCTCGACGGAATGAGCCATTTCGACTCTGTCACCAAGTGACGAGAGAGTTACGCCAGGAAACGATGTCTTGGCATGAATATAAAGGCTTCGATTCAAGACGGAACGTCCATCGAGCTGCTCGCGCACGTCTAGCGAATCTAGAAGCCGATCGTGGAGGTCGCTCTCACAAAACGGGTTATCGAAGATTGTTGCAAATGTTTTCAGAATGCGGCAGCGGCCTTCGAGCCACCCGGGGACATATCCGAGTCTGGAGAGAAAAGCGGAGGAAACGGTGCGGCCGGCGGGAAACATGAGCTGCTGCAACTGTTCCGTGTTAAGCCCTAATTGCTGTTTCAGTTCGTCAAGCTCAGCGGCGTTTCCGTGCCGAAGAGAATCGACAACAAAGATTCGATAGCCGGCAAACAGCTCATCTGACCCATCACCGGTGAGAACGACCCGGAAGCCCGCACGGCTGACGGCTCGGCTCAACGCAAACCGAGCGACCGAGTGCCCGTTTTCAATCAGGTTCTCGCAATGCCAAATGGTTTGACGAAAATCCGAAGCAAGACTCGCGTCGGACACGGGCACCTTTGTAAGGTGAACTCCGAACCCCGCAGCGGATTGAGCTGCGAGGTCAAACTCATCGAAAGCGGGATCATCGAAGCTTAGACAAAAGGCTTGCGGGGATTGAGGTGAATGACGAATCATCAATCCAAGAATGCCGTTAGAATCGATTCCTCCACTTAGGTAGCAAGCCACCGGTACGTCGGCCCGCATGCGGGATTGAACCGCTTCGTCCAGCAGATCTTCGAGAGCATGGGCGTAACTATCGTCAGACTGTTCCGGCGGCAGATCCTCTTCCAGCGGATAACAAATTTCCCAGTATTGGCGCACGAAAGAAGTGCCGTTCTTCCTTAAGAAATAGTGGCCCGGGGGCAATTCACGAATTCCGCGAAAGAGAGTTCGCCCGGCGATGCTCGTTTGAAATACCAACTTTTCAAACAATCCGTTTTCATCCCAAGCAAGCGCCACACCTGCTTGTTGAAGGCCCTTCACTTCAGACGCGAACGCCAATTCCCCGTTACTTTCCGAATAATAGAGGGGCTTAATGCCGAATCGATCGCGGGCGGCGAACAGTATCCGTTCGCGCTCGTCCCAAAGCACGAATGCAAATTCCCCCTGCAGTCGGTCCAAGCAGCCCACGCCGTAGCGCTCATATAAATGGACCAGGATTTCACTGTCTTTTTTTGTTTTGAAGGTGTGTCCGTAGCCCTGAAGTTCGGCACGGATTTCCTCAAATCCATAGAACTCGCCGTTCACGACGGCAATCACGCTGTCATCTTCATTCGTGACCGGATGGGCCCCCGACGATAAATCGATGGTGCTCAAGCGGGCCTGAGAAAGCGTGACGCTCCCATCGCGTGATTGCCAGAAGCCTGCGCCGTCGGGGCCTCTATGCTGCAGAATGGCGATAGCCCTCTGAGATCTTTCAAGAGTATTGGACCCCTTTTCGCCCATGACTGCCGCGATTCCGCACATGCTGTATTAAGCAAGCAGTACGTACTGAGTGGCAAAAATCTCACGGGAAGTGGTTGAAACGGCTTCGCAATAGAGAGGAACCTAAACGCTCAATCAATGTCGAGGAGGTTTGGTTCTGCAAGCGCGATCAGCGGACAGAAATGGCCGAGCTAGCGCTCGGCGCCGTTAGCGGCTCGCTGGGTTACGGGCCAGCTCTTCGTGCAGCGGCATTTTTATGTATGTCTGGTAGCGGAGCCCTTTGGCTTCCGCCTGCTGCCTTGCCCGTGCGATTTCGTTGTCACTCAGACGAATCGTGACTTGGCGCGATCCGGTCGCCAGCAGCTCCTGCGCTTTGCTGTTAAGCGCGGCGCGGTCGCGATAGAGGTCTGCGGCGAAAGCCGCTTCCGCTTCAATTGCTTTGCTGCCGCTTTTCTTCTTCATAGCGTCTCCTCTCGTACGCGGCGCTGGTTTTGCGATGGCTTCAAGGCCCTGTTTCGCGACGCTGAGTAATTCCGAACTTCACGGCGCGACGCTCCATGAGCATGCGTGTGCGCCCAAGTTTTTCCCGCGTTAGATCAGGACGTTTCAATAAAAGGTTCGAAATCCATTCCTCATGAACCGCGTCCGACCACTTCGCACGAAACAATCCCGTCAGCGCCAGGTACATGAGGAAGCTGCGAAGCTCCGCCGGATACAGGACATTGGCGTCGTAAAAAGCAGTGAACGTCGCCACCGGCTCTAAAGCCCTAATTCTTGGTCATAAGCGACGAGCTCTTCCAGAGCGGCCTTACGGGCAGCATCGGCTCTCCGTTTGTACATCATCAGATCATCGAAGCGAACGCGCCGGTGTGTTCCCACCTTGCGGTACTCTATTTTCCCTTGTTCCAAGAGTTCGATCAGCGAAGGCCTGGAAATGTTGAGCATATCGGCTGCTTCCTGTGTGGTTAGTTCGGCGTGAACCGGGATCAGGGTAACAGCATTGCCCCGCCCCATTTCTTCAAGAATGCGCACAAGCATCATCACGACTGACGCCGGCAGCTTGATTGTTCCCCCGCTAGGATCGTCGAGCAGGCGAAGCTGCAAACTCCCGCGTGTCTTACTCTGGGCCGCCAGCACACGGCTCGTTTCTTTTGCCAAACGCGCCTCGGCTTCGGAAGGAAGTGTCGGTACGAGCGTAGTGTGTGCCATCTTCGCTACTCCTTTTATTTATGTCCACTCAGTGGTTCCATCATAAACTATAGTCGAAGTAAACGCAAGCAATCGAAGCAATCGAAAATTTCTTTTTTGCAGTTTCATTTAGGAACGAGAGTCGGGCAGCCTTATTACTTCGTCGATTGCACGCGGCGGATATTGCTGGCCAACGCTGTTGCACTCTTGATCCATACCTCTACCGGGGAGGTCGTTTGCTGGCGTGTGCCGTCTGGCTGCGAACACTCGGGAAAGAGAACGCTCAATTGGAAGTCCTGAAGGTGGGAAGTAGTCCCGAGGCCTACCCGTGTGGTCGAGCGATTCAGGGAATTGGGCGCTGCAGCCACCTTTTTATATCATGTTGGCGATTGGCTACGCTTGCACTGATAGCAGTGGGCTGGCCGCCTTCTAGGCAGCGTGGTCCCAATGGCAATAGGAACTGAAGCTTCTCTTCTGGATCTACTACGATGAAAGAGAACAACCACAAGGACCCAGGCCATGACTTTAACCCTTACCTTGCCCCCGGAAAAAGAAGCCGCCCTTAAGGCTGTGGCGCAGGCGCAGGGCGTTAGTGCTGAGCAATGGCTGCAGCATCTTGTGGAAGAACGTCTGCAAAGCGCCGGGCCGCCGCAGGCATCCAGCCAGGCGCGCCGGCCGCTCTCAGCCCGCATACGGGAGATATGGGCCGACCTGCCGGAAGAGGCCCGTGCGGAATACCCGGAAGGCGGCGCCCACCAGATAGACCATCACGTTTACGGCTTGCCTAAACGATGACGGCAGTTTTCGCCGACACTTTTTACTGGGTTGCGCTGACCGACCCCGATGATGCGCTTTACGAGCAGGCCATCCATGCCGAGAGCGCGTTGACCAACACGCCCATCGTTACGACCGATGAAGTCCTTGCCGAGTTTCTGACGTTTTTCTCTAACGGTCTCCATCTGCGGCCCAGGGCCGTAGAAACCGTTCGAGCGCTGGCCCACGATCCCAATGTTCGTATTCTTCCCCAGAGCCGCGAAAGCTTTCAAGCCGGGTTCGATCTTTATGCCGCCCGTCCTGATAAGGGCTACAGCCTCACCGATTGCGTCTCCATGCAGACCATGCGCCGAGAGGGGCTGACAGAGGTTCTTACTAACGACCGGCATTTCGAACAGGAAGGCTTCAAAGCCCTGTTTCGCGACGCTGAGTAATTTTCGAACTTCCCGGCGCGACACTCGGGCCGTCGGCAAAAGCTGAACCAGCGATCCTAAAACCGTTTTCGAGAGTTTTACGCAGGCTTTACTCCGCCGCGCGATTGGGCGCCCTTCTTCGGCGGTGGCGCCGAATGTGTCCGCCGCGCTGGACGGCTAGCCGGGGGCCATGCTTCCGTTGCTTTGGTAAAGAACTCTTTGCCGAGGGACGGAATGTCCGAATAGGCGATGTCCGCCTCCTTGATGCGGTCAACTCTCGCCAAGTCGCTTTTTATAAATTTCTTGCTCACGTCGTCACGGTTTTGCATGACGTGTTTCAGGACTTCCTAACGCAGGCTGGGAACCCGAAGCCTTCAACGGGCGATAACGGGAGTTGCCGGCCGTCAACTCCCAAACCCCATCCACTGCAGTCGCCTGACCGTTGATACTAGCGGGTTCGAAGCGCCATTTCTCTATCTCCCGCATAGCTCGATCAGCCCATTTGGGATCGGTTGTATCGATGATGGCCAAATTTTCGGGTTTCCCTTTGGTGTCCACGGTTAGGCCAATGCGAAAGCGCTGGTCTGGGTCGGAAGGACCTGGATTCGGCGGCATCGTTCCCTTAACTAACTCCGGCCGCTGGGCGCCAGGAGGCAGAGTGAAAGTGAGCCTGGCTTGCTGGCTGGGGTTCGCCGTCGATATCCGGAAATTCACTTCAACCATTGCCTGCACTGGGACAGCCTGGCCGTCTTTCATTCCGGGGGCAAATTTCCATGTTTCGACGCACTCCACGGCCTTCTCATCTAATCCAAATCCAGCCGCCCGGAGAACGCGCACATCGGAGACCGTTCCCTCTGGGCGCACGATTAGCTTTATCGTTACGCTGGCGTTCACACGGGCGTGGCGCGCTTCTTCCGTGTACTCTGGATCGGGCTTGAATATGACATGCGGCGCGGTTGCAGATTTGCGCGGCTCGTGCACTGTACCCGCGGTGCTTTCCTGGACGGCGCTACTACCCGCCGGCGCCTGACCCAGCGTCAATTGGGCAATCAGTAACCCGGCAATCGCCGCGCGCCTGAGATTGACTAAATCGATTCTTTCCATACCAAGTCCTGCTCGGACTTTCCTCTTTAGGTCTTCCGAAGATTCTATTACGTTTCGGGCCTTTCCTTTTCGCTTTGGACTCGGGTTCCTGTTCTGCAAATTACCATTCAGAGACACGAAAAACCGGAACGGCCCCTATTTCAAGGTTTCTCACTCTGTGACAAAGTTAAAATCGAGAGATGTCGGCCACTTTGCGCGCGTCCACTTGTGGCAGCAGTTTCACCAGCAAGTCGACTGCGCTATCAAGATCGCGCCGCTCGATCATGCTGTTGTGAGAATGGAGGTAACGCGTGGCAATGGCGAAATTGGCAGAAGGCAAGCCTATACCAAAACCCTGTAGCTCCGCTGAATCCTCAGCGCCACCGGAGGTGACCTCGCTCTGCATTGGGATATTATTCTCTTGCGCCACCTGTCGGAAGAGGTCGCGCAGCTTCAGGTTAACGCGCATGTAGGCGTCTGCCAGGTAGATCACCGGCCCGTCGCCGAGTCGTTCTTGCGCAAGGTCTGGCCGCCCTCCCGGATGGTCTGCAGCGATGCCCGCTTCGAGGGAGAGCCCCAAGTCGGGCTTCACCAACTGGACGGCTGTATGCGCGCCGAGCAAGCCCACCTCTTCTTGTACGGTACCCACAAAGTAAATAGTGCTAGTGGACTGTCCCAGTCATAGTGTAACTATTTAAAGTAAGGCGTCGTCTATCGAGTATGCGACGCTGTCAACGAGTGTTCCGATTGAACAAAGAGCAACGCGCCGAGTTACAAAGCTTCTCGCAATCCCGAACGCTGCCGGCTGGGGACGTTTTTCGCGCGCGACTGATTTTGGCGCTGGCGGACGGTAAGTCTTGGAGCCAGATCGAAGTCGAGTTGCAGACCTCGCGGCCGACGATTGCGCGGTGGAAACGCCGCTTCCAAGAAGAGGGATTAATCGGCCTCGACCCGCGCCACAAAGGCAGCGAACCGCGGGTGGCCACGGCGGCAGAGCAAGCGCGCGTTCTGCGCAAAACGACCCAACCACCGGCCGACGGCAGCACCCACTGGAGTTGCCGCAAAATGGCGGCGGCGCTTGGATTGAGCAAATCGACCGTGCAGCGGATTTGGCGGCAGGCGCGACTCAAACCCCACCGGCTTGATCGGTACATGGCCAGCAACGATCCGCATTTCGAACAAAAGGCGGCTGACATCATCGCACTCTATATGAAGCCACCCCAGCAGGCTGCCGTGTTTTGCGTTGATGAAAAGAGCGCCATCCAGGCTCTCGACCGGCTGGACCCGGTCTTGCCGCTTTCTCCCGGCAGAGCGGAGCGGCATGGCTTCGAATACTTTCGGCATGGGACGCTGTCTCTGTACGCGGCACTGGACGTCAAAACCGGTCAGGTGGTTGGAAAAACAGCGGCACGCCACACCAGCGCCGAATTTGTCGCGTTTCTGGATGACGTGGTCGCCTCCGCTCAGTGGGCGCAAGAAATCCATATCGTTTTAGACAATCTCTCGGCACACAAAACTAAGATCGTGGAAGAATTCTTGCAAGCTCATCCCAAGGTGCGCTTCCACTTCACGCCGACCTATTCCTCTTGGTTGAACCAGGTTGAAATCTGGTTCTCCAAAATCGAAAGGGATGTGATCGCACGTGGCGTCTTTACCTCCGTGCCAGATCTAGCCCGCAAGCTCCGTAAGTACATTCGCGCCTACGCTGCCTCTGCCAAACCATTCCGCTGGACCTACACCGATGTCAAACGCCGCATCCGGTAACGGTATCGCCGGGACAGTCCACTAGGAATCTTGACGCCTCGTTCCTTGAGCTGATGGAGCGTCTCGATGAGCATTACGCAGCCGACCCGGTCGTCGAGAGCCTTTCCCACGTAACGGCCTGAGGGCAGCGGTGTGAAGGAACTAACAGGAGCGATGGGATCACCTGGCCGAACGCCCAGCGCTTCCGCTTCTTGTTTCGACTTGGCCCCTATATCTAGAAAGACCTCGTCTTTTGGAGTTACGCGGCTGCGCTCCTCGCTTGGCGTCACATGAACGCTTTTTAGGCCACTAATGGCCGTTACCGGCCCTTTGGCCGTCATGATCGTCCAGCGCTGATCGACTAGGGCCTGATCTAGCACACCCCCCAAGACTTGAAATTTGACCATACCCTCCGGAGTCACGTAACGCACGATCGCACCTACCTCATCCATGTGTGCAGCCAGCATGATGCGTGGCCGGTCCGCTGATCCGTGCAGCACTCCGATAACGGAGCCCAGTCCGTCATTGGAAACGTCTAGGCCCGCCGCGCGAAATTCGCGCGTCAAGATGTCACGCACTGGCCCCTCAAATCCCGAGGGCGCTGGGGCATTCGACAATTCCTCCAACAGCCTTACGACCCGATCGGTCTGCTGCGATGGGGCCGGATAGACGAGGACGAGGAGCAATAGCCCCAGCCTTAGGATTAGTTTGCGCAAAATCTCACCTCCTTCGATCCACCTCGGCAACTCTATCAGATTTTGCGGGAGTGCGGCGTAACCCGCTTTTCCTGGAAAAAAACATAGTCCTGAAACTTAAACTTTCTCGGGATTCCCGAATGTCACCATTCTGCATGAATCGCCTTCAGCAGCGCCCGCATCAGTCTGCGTGCTCATGGCATTGCGCAGAGGCGAGTTAACCCTTATGCGCGATCTTACTCTTCGAGCCTAAGGAAATACACGCGGCCGGCGTTATCTCCGGCGACGATCGCCCATGAAGCAACCGCGCAACACGCTACGGCAGCATCAGCGTGGAAAGTGGCAATACAGACCCCGCTCTCCAGCTCCCACACCTTCAGCGTTTTGTCACGAGACGCCGACACCGCCCGCTTCCCATCGGCCGTCACCGCCACGCCACTGACCCAATCAGAATGGCCTTCCAGCGTGCCCAGCAAACGCCCGCTTTCCAGCTCCCACACCTTCAGCGTCTTGTCGTAAGACGCCGACACCGCTCGCTTCCCGTCGGCCGCCACCGCCACGCCACTGACCCAATCAGAATGGCCTTCCAGCGTGCGCAGCAAACGCCCGCTCTCCACCTCCCACACCTTCAGCGTTTTGTCAGCAGACGCCGACACCGCCCGCCTCCCGTCGGCCGTCACCGCCACGCCAGTGACATAGGAAGAATGGCCTTCCAGCGTGCCCAGCAAACGCCCGCTCTCCAGTTCCCACAGCCTCAGCGTTTGGTCAGCAGACGCCGACACCGCCCGCTCCCCCTCGGCCGTCACCGCCACGCCACTGACAACATTAGAATGCCCTTCCAGCGTGCGCAGCAAACGCCCGCTCTCCAGCTCCCACACCTTCAGCGTTTTGTCTTCAGACGCCGACACCGCCCGCTTCCCGTCGGCCGTCACCGTCACGCCATTGACAACATCAGAATGGCCTTCCAGCGTGCGCAGCAAACGCCCGCTCTCCAGCTCCCACACCTTCAGCGTTTGGTCAGCAGACGCCGACACCGCCCGCTTCCCGTCGGCCGTCAGCGCCACGCCATCGACATAAGAAGAATGGCCTTCCAGCGTGCGCGGCAAACGCCCGCTCTCCAGCTCCCACACCTTCAGCGTTTGGTCATAAGACGCCGACACCGCCCGCTTCCCGTCGGCCGTCACCACCACGCCATTGACAACACCAGAATGGCCTTCCAGCGTGCGCGGCAAACGCCCGCTCTCCAGCTCCCACACCTTCAGCGTTTGGTCATAAGACGCCGACACCGCCCGCTTCCCGTCGGCCGTCACCGCCACGCTACTGACCCAACCAGAATGGCCCTCCAGCGTGCGCAGCAAACACCCGCTCTCCAGCTCCCACACTTTCAGCGTTTGGTCAGCAGACGCCGACACCGCCCGCTTCCCGTCGGCCGTCACCGCCACGCCCCTGACAGAAGCAGAATGGCCTAACAGCGTCCGCAGCAAACGCCCGCTCTCCAGCTCCCACACCTTCAGCGTTTGGTCCCAGGACGCCGACACCGCCCGCTTCCCGTCGGCCGTCACCGCCACGCCGGTGACCCAATTAGAATGGCCTTCCAGAGTGCGCAGCAAACCCCCGCTCTCCAGCTCCCACACCTTCAGCGTTCCGTCAGCAGACGCCGACACCGCCCGCTTCCCGTCGGCCGTCACCGCCACGCCACTGACAGCATCAGAATGGCCTTCCAGCGTGCGCAGCAAACCCCCGCTCTCCAGCTCCCACACCTTCAGCGTTCCGTCAGCAGACGCCGACACCGCCCGCTTCTCGTCGGCCGTCACCGCCACGCCACTGACAGCATCAGAATGGCCTTCCAGCGTGCGCAGCAAACGCCCGCTCTCCAGCTCCCACACCTTCAGCGTTTGGTCAGCAGACGCCGACACCGCCCGCTTCCCGTCGGCCGTCACCGCCACGCCCCTGACAGAAGCAGAATGGCCTTCCAGCGTGCGCAGCAAACGCCCGCTCTCCAGCTCCCACACCTTCAGCGTTTGGTCCCAAGACGCCGACACCGCCCGCTTCCCGTCGGCCGTCACCGCCACGCCCCTGACAGAAGCAGAATGGCCTTCCAGCGTGCGCAGCAAACGCCCGCTCTCCAGCTCCCACACCTTCAGCGTTTGGTCAGCAGACGCCGACACCGCCCGCTTCCCGTCGGCCGTCACCGCCACGCCATTGACAGAAGCAGAATGGCCTTCCAGCGTGCGCAGCAGGGCCGTTCCCGGCGGATGCAGTACCGGGTTAAGCGGTCGCAGCCAGGGCTTTGGCGTCCCGGCGGCGAGATCCCCCAGAAACGCTTCCATCCCGGGGGAATCAGCATTTGAGAGTAGCCGGCCAGTAAGCTGCGATGCGAATTGTGACGGGTCGTCCTGAATCACATGCGCCGAGAGTCGAATGGCGCCGTGGATCAAAGCGAGCGTCTCGCGGTGGGGGTAGAGAGCGCGGACATAGTCGAGTTGCAAATCGTGCAACTTGACGCCGGGCGAGGGATCGGCCGCCGACTCCCAAGTCGCGAGCGATCGATCCACAAAGTAGCGGGCGCTACGCCGGGCCTCGGCCTCACTCGCACTCCATATGGTTTCGAGGACCGGCAGTGGAGCGGGCACGTCTTCGAGCAAAACAGCCAGCTTCCGATATCGCTCCTCCATTTGAGGCGAAATGGCTTGGATGCTGACGGCCAGACTTTTGAAGAAGCTCTGCTGCCCGGAAGGAAGCTGGTCTTCAATAGCGCCGATATCGGCCTTTTCGAGTGCTGCCAGCGTATCGCGCCACTCAGGCGGCGAGACCTCGCGCAGGCTGGCGCCAATTTGCGCCACCGCCGCGGCCAGGCCATCGCAGGCCTGGATGATAAGGTCGGCTTCGGGCGGGAGGTCGGCCACGTTCATTCCTGCCGCGCGAGCCAGCAAAACGCGTGCTTCGTCGGCCGGCAATAGGTCGGCTGCATATTTGCGGTTGGTGATTGTTTTGGCAATGCCGGCATCGCGCGTGGTGAAGAGGAAACGCGAACGCGGGGCGTCTACCAACAACGGTTTCAGATGTTCCACGCTCCAGACGTCGTCCACCACTATGAGGGCGGCCTTCTCGCGCAAGATCGTGCGGTAGCGATTCTCACAGGCCACCTTTGTATCCCAACCGCGCTCCACATCCTCGCCCAGAGCACGGCCTACTTCGCGCATGCGGACGGCTGACCGGTATCGCCGCCGGACGGAGGGAAATGGATCAATCCAAAGACTGTGACCACCGCAGATCGCGCCCTAGTACACGGTCGCCCTCTGGGAAGGCGCTGGCGAAGTGATCGGCACGATACAGTCCCGACAGCGCTGCTGACAACGGCGATGGGACTTCCTGCCCGGTTCGCTCTGTTGGTAGCGACGGTTAGCGTCATTTCGCTGCCGCCGTCGCACATCCAAACGGCACTTCGGACTAAAGTAGCGCTGGCCACGGTCGCAGCGAACACAAATTGTGAACACGGCATGGCAAGCCGTGTGATTGCAAATCCTGAGGCGAAGAACAGCGCTCTCGTCGATGTTCATATCGGCCACAAGGCGATCATGGCATCGTGGACGGGGCTGAGGTGAAGTTGTCGGCACCCGCGCCAGGACCGTACTGGCGATTTCTGGCGGGTTTGGTCGGCTTTGTCCGAGTGCCTAAGATTCGCACGGCGAGCGGACGACGCTTCGGCCAACGCTGTTTCCGGAAGTTTCGCGGCCGATTCGAGTGGTGAGATGCTGGTATCTAACCCAGCGCGGCCGTAAGTCGATCGGCGCCAGAATCCGGACGGCGAAAATTACGCTACTTGGTTACGACTTGACGGCCCATAATCCAATTCCATCCGCAGCGCGCTGCCAAGAAGGGAGGAGTTCTTGTGAAGTTTGTTGTGCAGGGAACAGTTCGGGTGAACCGAACCGCGAACGGAGAGGCGACGCTCTTCATTAGCCCGATTTCGGACTACAAAGTGGTACACAAAACCAAGGAGTACGTCGTTCTCGTTCAGCTTGTTGGCGGCGAACGGGCCGAAGTCAAGCGGGTCGAGGAAATTCTTCAAGGTCGCATGTTACCCCTTGACAGGGCTTGCAAAGTAAACGGTTCCTTAATAGACACCCTGGTACAAGCTGCTGTGAACGGAACGAGAATACAGCTAGAGATCGACCTGAAGGATGTGGAAGGAGAAAAGCCGGAGGAGCCGGAGGTCGTTGGTGTCGAGGTTCCGGCGACACAGTCCCGGCCAGTCTGATGCGGCAAAATGGTGCGCAACTTCGGAACGTTATCTTCTGGGGCGCAGGAGCTACCAGGGAACTCGGAATTCGCACGACCGTTGAGCAAGGGAGGTTCATTCGCTTGATCGCCGACGACGCCCGCCCATCGCTTCAGCGGCGTGTCGGCGACGCGCTCCTTGCGAGCAACACCGACCAATGGCGGGCGGCCCTGGTTGATCTCATCCGCATACTCGGGGACCGCAAAGAGGCGTACTTAGGCATCGACAACATCAACGAAGATGAGAGCAATTCGATGCGGCGGAACTGGAGCGGTTTCGCGGACGACGAAGCGATTCGCCGCAGGATTGTCGGTCTGCGGACGACCTACGACTGGCCCGCCCTGAAGTCGGTCGTCCGCGTTTGCCCCGGCGTCGCAACAGACGGCCTCGAGCTCAATGACCTGTTCAACCTGCTAGACATGCACATTCCGTCCGGGTTTGGATTTCGCGGCCCGGCCGGGCTCGGGGATGACCCGTCCGACGAGGAGGCCAGCCTTCCGCGATTCTTAGACGCCAGAAGACTTATCGGCGCAAAGAATGCGCTTCTTATGCTCCTGATCGCAATGTTTTACATAGACTACCAGGTGTGCATCGCCACGAAGCGCACCGTCCTACAGAAGTACGAAGACGTAGCGCTGCTGCTAGGGCGCCGCATGCGAAGTAAAGGGGTGAGCCTTGCGAACACCAAACCCCTTGACGGCCCTGGCTTCTATCAGGGAGACGTGGGCTTCGTCAGTATGAACTATGACCCGATTTTGTTTTGGGTGCAGTTCATCGCCAACCGCGAACTCAACCACAGGGGCGACGTTCCACACATCGGGTCGCCAGCTGTCCCACTTCATCTATTTGTTGACTTTGGCCATCTGATCCCCTCACGTAGGATTGGCAAGGGCAACGCCCATGCTCCGTGGTACCCAATGAACGAGGCAGTCGCACAGCGCCTGAACGAATCGAAGGCGGGCGCAGACCAGAGGGTCAGGCTTACTAAGGTCCTATATCCTCACGGCTGTCTATGCTGGCGCGAGTGCCCGGATTGCGGTAAGCTTTCGGCGTACCACGGGGACGAATGGAATCTTGACGCCGCAGACCTGCTTCCCCCTCCGCCGCTTTTAGCGTTCAGTCGGAATGCATGCCCCGACAGGGTGACGGGCAGGGAAAGGAAGCAGCGCGAGAAGGGCGTGATTGATGCCCGCAGTTGCCTCCACTGTGGCACCCTGACCTATACCAACCATACGCAGGTCATCATGCAAAGCTCCTTCAAATCCCAGCCCCCGTCCTTCATCGAGGAGATCCAGCGCGACCTGCGGGCCACGACTATGGGCGCGAGCCACATCATCCTGATGGGGTACTCTCTGCCACCGGACGACGTGACTTATCGGGCATTTTTCGCAGCCAGACGCCAACGGGAGGTACCTGTGCACTGCACCGTTGTGAACAAAGATGGTGCAAATCCCGGCTGGTATCGACCGGATGAGATCAAAATCAGAAGGATTGCCGACACTAAAAACGTCATAAAGGCGGCTCAGGACGTGTTTGGTGAGGAGAATGTACGATTCTATGGCGGCGGAATTCCCGAGGTGTTTCTCGAGCGAGGTTCGGCGACGGAGGCCAAGCTCGACAAGCTCCTGGTTTGGGCTTGAGGATCCCGAGCAACGATCTGGTGCACCTGTCTGCGCTCTGTTGCCAACAGTTTCCGCTAAAACGGACCGTCGTCGCCCGAAAGGTCCGAAAGGTCTACCGGCGCGGAGGCACTACCGATCTCACCTGGAGTGGAAAGATCATACGCATCTGCGTCGCGGTAAATCCCTTGGACTCTCGGCTCAAGCGCTGTTGCTTCAATCATGTTGAAGACAAGCTTCTCCATCGCTGCAATATCCTGTTTAGAGTGCCGTCTGATCGACGCGAAACTTTCGGCAGAATGAGCCAGCGGATTTCTCGCGTGATCCCACAGGTCCGCAACGGTTCGGCGCAGGCCATCGGCCCCATCCCGTTCGCCACGGCAAGCAAGTTCTGCAATACCGTCCCGAAGTGCGATGCCCTGTAGTCGTCGTTTCTCTACGTTCGCTCTTGTCAAGTGCTCCGCGGCCGCAGCCAGTCCCAAAAACCGGGCCTCCGGGGTCCGGATATCACGGCTCTCTCGAAACATCCGAAGGGTCTTAAGCACAATCGTTAGGGTACGGTCGTCAACAGGCACCACGGCACAGGACCGAGCAGAGCTCACGAAACACGTCGTGACTCTAGATCTTCCTGACGTCCTTCAGCCCTCTCTTGACCGGTTCCTGCACTAGCTGAAATTTCGATGTTTTTCGAGCTATAAACCTACAGTTCTCCCCACCTGCGTCCCCTAACAAGATGCCGGTAATACCACCGCCCAACGAACCGACGCGGCCAATACTGGTGTCCTCCCCGGATTGAGCAAGAACAAGCGGATTATGTCTAAGATCTGCTCCCCCGCATTGATGGCGCGAGACAAAGCCATGGAATTCAACGCTGCGTCTTTGTCGTCTAAACATGTCCCCGTCCGGCGTCCTATCTGCGTGAATCCCCTTTATACATTCCACAATATTGAAAGCCAGCCACTCACTTATGGCTCCCGGGCGATCTGCATTCCAAAGAATAGATGTGGCTATCCGCAAGCACGCCATTGCCTCCTAAGGCCACGCGTCGAAATCCCATTTGGCACAGGCCCTGCGTGTCTCTGATTTTCCTGATCGTGCTGAGAAACTGTACCCGATTGGCTTCTTCTTTGAAAAGATCGTCAGCTAGAATTAGCTGATCTCCAACCTCGGTCACGACGATGTCAAGCCCCTGCTCCTTGAGCTTTGTTTCTAACGTGTTGGTGTAGCTCTGTCGGGTTTTTTCTAGATACTCCTCTTGCGCTGCTTGAACCCACTGCTTTTGAAGAGCGAGCGCCTCGACTGCTTCCGGCGCTTTGTCCGGTATCGCACTGAGATGGCGAGTTGCATTCTGAATTTGATCGTTTGACAGCCCTGACGGGCCGTTGCTTCCAACAATGTCTTTTGCCTTTTGGAGATGTTGCGCAGGGGTCATTCGATCAAAGGGCAGTTCCTGCTCCGGCTTGACGCCCGCGTTCTCATTGGCGCAGCTAGCCAATATCAGCAGAAATGAAAGGGCTGCTAGAAAGGCCTTCTCCGCAACGTTGCTCATCCGCCCCAAAATTTATCACGCTCACTGTCCAGCGCCGGGACAACGGCGCAACTGCTGAGGATCAGTCCCGAAACCTAACCCTTTTCAGACCCGAAAAGCGTCCTGATCCCGCCGGAATTGTGCGCGCAAAGATGGGTCTCCGCACTGCGCAACGTCGAACGAAACTGACCAAATGCGAGTTCGCCGCTCCCCGCCGTGACGCCCAACTCGGACGTCTGTCGCCGCCGCATCTACGTCCAACCGACGCCTCGGGCGCCATGGTCCTGTTCCAGCTCGCCGCACCGGCGGCGACCGTATCCAGGAGGAGCCGCCACAAAAGAGCGCATCCCAAAAATCGGGTCACAAATCTAAAACTTTTCCACAACTATTTTTTATCCCCAATCCTCTCAATCGCTTACAACCGTTTCCCAGCCTCCCAAACGCGTTCAATTCCGCTTGACACCCCGATCCTCCCGCTATTTCTGAATTGTCCCGGCGGTGTGTTCACCCGCCGGCGTCCAGCGGAAAGGCACGCCGTTCGCCCGCTGAAATCCGCTCTAGAAACAAACAAGAAAGTAGGACCCTTTTTGTGATCAATCCAAGTCTCAAACATCCGCTGGCGCAGTCGCAATCCGCCGCGGCAACAGCAACACCAGCCGCCCCCGAAAGGAAACTGGGCTATTCGCGCGACGGCCAACCCATCCCTCTGCCCCCACAGTTGGAGCTCTTTGAATACTTCAAAGACGAAGACGCCGAACGAGCAGAACGTCTAGCCCGCCACGAGCGCGCTCGCGAAGAAGCCCGCATTGCCATTAGAAAGGACATCGCCGCCGAAGCTGCCGCAGCCAAGCAGGCCCAAACATCCAAGTCTGTGCCCATGGCGTCCGCACCCGCGCCCACCCAAACCAACGAACCGCCGCGCCATTCCGTCTCCGACGCGCAACTGGCCGCCAATCGCGGCAACGCCCAAAAATCCACCGGCCCCACAACCGAAACAGGTCGAGCCATCTCTTCGCAAAATCGCACCGTCCACGGCCTCACCCGCCATAACGGCGATTTCCGCCTTCTCCCCACCGAAGACCCGGCCAAGTTCGCCGCACTCAAAGATTCGCTCGCCCAGGAGCACCTGCCCGAAACCGAGACCGAAGCCATTCTCGTCAACGCCATGGTCGAATCTCTGTGGCTCTCCCAGCGCGCCGACAAACTCCAGGAAACCTGTTCCGATCCCAACACCGGCCAAATCACCGACCCGCAAATGTTCAACCTCTATTTGCGCTACGCCACCACCCACACCCGGTCCTTCCACAAATCCCTCAACGACTTGCTAAAGCTCAGAAAAGAAAAGCGCACTGTCGAAAATGGCTTCGTAGCGCAAGAACGCAAAGCGGAGCAGTTGGCGCTCGAAATCGAGCGCATCGAGATGAAAAGACAGAAACACACTTATGAAGTTTTGCTGAAAGACGCCCAATTCTGCCACCAAATGGGGGTCAATATCGACCAACAATATCGCGCCAAACAGGAAGATCCCAACTTCGATGCGAAATATGCCGAGGAACTCAGGCGTCGCGGCTTCAAGAATTCCGCTTGGGGGGTGGCGAAGCCGGCGTAAGCGCCTCGAAACAACCTGATCTCACAAGTCGCGCACTTGAAGTGTGTTCAAAAACCAAGCCTCGATGGCCGTTAGACCTGCGCGCCGTTACCCGAAACTTTCACCGGACCATGGAAGACTAATTGGCCGGCATTATCGTAGTAATCGCCGCTGTCGATGTCGCGGTTTTCATACAACTTCGTCGCGCTTTGTGCGGCCGCATGCGCTAGGAACGAACCCAAAATGCCGCCCGCCAGTTCAGAGACTTTGGCTTCCGATCCACCCAGTTGGAAACCGCCCTCGGCGTTAAGTTTCGAGATGGCCGCCTCAGCTAACTGGAATCCGCCGGCTGCGCCCGCGATGTTTGAAATTGCGCCCATACCGGCGCTCAAGATGCCGGGAATTTGTGCTTGTTTTCCGGCCGGGGCCAAGTGAAAGGTCTGGATACCGTTATTCGAATTGGCGGCAAAACTGAGAACAACGCCTTTTGTATCTGCTTTGTAATCTGCGATGTCGACGCTGCTCTGGCTTCCGTTAGCGGAAGTAAGTGTCCAAGTTGGCATAATTTTTGTCTTCCTTTTTAGTGAGGGCGCGTATCGGCGTCCCTGCTCACCTCGACGGAGAATAGCAGGAACGCCGTGCAGATCGGAAGTTCTGGTAGTACCAGGGTCAAGCCCAGGTGAAGCCGCTCTTATGGAGCGGAATGGCGCGAATGCGCTTGCCGCTGGCGGCGAAAATGGCGTTGGTCACTGCCGGAATCACCGGCGGAAGGGCGGGTTCACCCAAGCCGGTGGGGTCGTGATCGCTCGCCACAAAGTGGACGTCAATTTGCGGAGCTTTGCTGAAGCGAAGTAACTGGTGCGAGTTGTAATTGCCCTGCACCACGGCGCCTTTTTCCAAAGTAATTTCCTGATGCATGAGTTCGCTCAAACCATCGATCACACCGCCCTGGACTTGGGCTTCGGCGCCGCTGGGATTGATGACCTGGCTGCCGATATCGCCGCAGACCCAGATTTTGTGAACCTTCAGTTGGTTGCCGTTGAGCACTGAAACTTCAGCTACGTGAGCGAAATAGCCTTGGAAACTGTAGTGGAAGGAAACTCCAAGAGCTGAGCCTTTCGGAAGGGTCCGTTTGCCCCAACCCGAACGTTCGGCCACGGCTTCAAGAACGCCGCGCATGCGAGCCACATCGTAATTTTTGTGCTGCTGATCGCCCAGCAGGTCGAGGCGAAACGCGACGGGATCTTTGCCGGCGGCGTGCGCCAGCTCGTCGATGAAAGATTGCATGACGAAACATTGAGAGTTCGCCGTCGGTGCCCGCAGCGCGCCGGTTTTCAGCGCCAGCGGCATAGCCGATACATCAATGGTGAAGTTAGGCACGAAATCGGACGGGAATTCGCCGGGGTTGATTCCGGCTGTGGAAGCGAAGTTCTGATCGTCGCCATAAGTAACAAAATGGTTACGCCAAGCGATGAGGTTGCCCGATGAATCGAGCCCGGCTTTCAAGTAGTGGAAGCCGCCGGGACGATAGTAATCGTGGCGCATGTCGTCTTCGCGGGTCCAAACGAGTTTGATAGGCACCCCGGTTTTCATGGCGATGTGCGAAACCTCGACCATGTAATCGTTGGTGAGTCCGCGGCCAAACGATCCGCCGGCGCGGAGCAGGTGGATGGTGATGTTCTCTTTAGGAACGTCAAGTAATTTGGCGACAAGATCACGGCCGCGAGCCGGCTGTTGGGTGGTGCTCCAGATTTCGAGTTTGCCGTCTTTGTATTGAGCGCTGCAGTTGCGCGGTTCCATCGGGGCGTGGGAAATGAAGGGATATTCGTAGGCCGCTTCCAGAACTTTGGCAGCGCCTTTGAGCGCATCGTTCACGTTGCCGTCGTTCTTGAGTGTGCGTTGTGGGGGTTGGGTTGAGAGTTCCAGTGCGCGTTTCGAAAAGCCTTCACTGCTTTGCTCGGCGGCAGGGCCTTCGTCCCATTTCACTGAGAGTTTTTTGCGGGCGGAATTGGCGGCCCACCAGGTATCGGCCACAATGGCGATGCCGGGCTCGAGGCCGGGGTCGCCTTCGACGACGGGACCGGTTTTAACGGTGGTGTCGACGACGAAGGCGTGTTTGACGCCGGGAAGTTGCTTGATTTCGTCGAGGTTGGCGTTGCCGACTTTGCCCCCGAATGAGGGACACTTTTCATACACGGCAAACAACATGCCGGGCATGCTGAAATCAATGCCGAAGATGGGCTTGCCGGCCACAATATTGGGGGTGTCGACCGAGAGAGTGGGTTTGCCGATGATTTTGAAATCGCCGTGCTCTTTCAACTTGAGCGTTTTGAGATCGGGAACCGGCATCGTAGCCGCAACAGAAGCCAGTTCGCCGTACCCGAGGGAGCGGTCTGTCCCTTTGTGGTAGACGCGCCCGTTGGTGGCGAAACATTCCGACGGATCGACGCCCCAGGATTTGGCGGCGGCGGCAATGAGCATGGCGCGCGTGGCCGCGCCCACTTGGCGCATGGGGACCCAGTTGTTCGAAGCAGCGCGGCTGCCGCCGGTCGATTGCAGACCGTATTTCGCATCGAAATCGGCTTGTTCGATTTTGACGGATTTCCAATCGACTTCGAGTTCTTCGGCGATCAGCATCGGCAGCATGGTCTTAATTCCCTGCCCTATTTCCGGGTTGCGGGAGACCAGAGTGACCGTTCCGTCCGGCGCGATTTTGACAAAAGCGGTGGCCTCAAAGGGTGGCGGAGCGTTTGGCCGCTGTTGCGCTTGAGTTGACGGCGATTGAAAGATCCCGAGCAGCAAACCACCGCCGGCGGTTGTGCTGGTTTGGAGAAAGGATCGGCGAGTGAGTTGCATGATTAGGCAGCTCCTTTCCGATTCGCAGTCATTGCGGCAGCTTTGTGGATAGCTTCGCGAACTCGCAAATAGGTACCGCAGCGGCACAGATTGCCGTCCATGGCAGCGTCAATTTCAGCGTCGGTGGGTTTGGGATGTTTAGCAAGCAGCGCGGCAGCGGACATGATTTGACCGGCTTGACAGTAACCGCACTGCGGAACGTCGACTTCGATCCAAGCTTGCTGGAGCGGATGCGAGGCATCGGCGGAGAGTCCTTCAATGGTGGTGATGTGAGCGTTGGCTGCAGCTGAAATCGGAGTGACGCAAGAGCGCTGAGGCATGCCGTTTACGTGAACCGTGCAAGCGCCGCATTGAGCGATACCGCAACCGAATTTTGTGCCGTGGAGATTGAGAATATCGCGCAACACCCAGAGAAGTGGGGTGTCGGCGGAGGCTTCAACAGTCGTTGACCGGCCATTTACCGTAAGTGTGATGGACATAAAGGAGTCACCTGTGCGGACATCGACCAGGATATGACGTTTATTTGGAGAACCTGAGCTGTGCAGTACACTCAAACGAGTTCATGACCTACGATCTAAATGCAGCAGCCAAACAGACTGTAATCGATAATGGTTTCCATCCTGACTTTCCAGCGGACGCACTAGCCGAATTGCAGAAGTTGACGCCGGTCACGACAGCAGGCGCGGTGGATCTTCGAAGTCTCTTGTGGTCTTCGATTGATAATGACACGTCGCGGGATTTGGACCAAATCGAAGTGGCGGAGCAGTTGACCGATGGGCGCATCCGAGTGCGTGTTGGGATTGCGGATGTCGACGCGTATGTACGGAAAGGGTCGGCGTTGGACACGCATGCACGGGCTGAAACCACGACCGTGTATGCGCAGGTGGCCACATTCCCAATGCTGCCGGAGCAGCTGTCCACAGGATTAAGTTCGCTGCTTGAAAACGAAGATCGCGCGGCGGTGGTGACCGAATATATTGTGGACGGCGAAGGCAACGTTTCGGACGCAAAGAGCTACGCCGCGACCGTGCGCAATAAAGCGCAGCTCACCTACAACGGCGTGGGGGCATGGCTGGATGGCGGAGCTGAAGCGCCGGAGAAAGTCGCCAAATCGCCCGAATTGCAGGCGCAGTTGAAGCTGCAGAATACCGCGGCGCAGAAATTGCTAGATGCCCGGCATCGGCTCGGCGCGTTGAGCTTTGAGAGAACGGAAACGACGCCGGTGATGGAGAACGGCCGCGTCACCGGGTTAGTGGCGGAAAAGAAGAACAGCGCCGGCATGCTGATCGAGAACTTCATGGTGGCCGCGAATGAGGCGATGGCGCGAACGTTTGTGGATCGAAAAGTATCGTCCATTCGGCGTGTCGTCGCGCGCCCGGAACGCTGGGATCGCATTGTGGAACTCGCAAAGCGAGCGGGCGCATCTCTTCCGGCTCAGCCGGATGTCAAGGCGCTCAATGAATTTCTGCTGGCGCGGAAGGCGGCGGATCCGGATCACTTCGCGGATCTATCTCTTTCGGTGATCAAGCTGCTCGGCCCGGGCGAGTACAAGATGCAGAAGCCGGGCGATGACGACGGCGGACACTTCAGTCTGGCAGCGCACGACTATACCCATTCGACTGCGCCGAACCGGAGATTTGCGGATGTGATTACGCAGCGTATCTTAAAGGCCATCGCGGCGGGCTCCGATGCGCCTTATACCGACGACGAATTGAACGCGATTGCTCAACATTGCACTGAACGGGAAGATGCGGCACGCAAAGTGGAACGCACGATGCAGAAGCGGATTGCCGCCGTAGCGATGGCCGATAAGGTGGGACAAACCTTTGTGGCGATAACGACGGGTGTTTCAGATAAGGGAACATTCGTAAGAGTGATTGATCCACCGATGGAAGGGCGATTAATGCAAGGCACTCAGGGTGTAGACGTGGGGGACAAGTTGGAGGTTCGCTTGATGCACACCGATCCGGCGCGCGGGTTTATTGATTTTTCAAAGGTGCAGGGAGTTCCGCGCTAGAAGTTCGCCAGTAAATGTTCTAATGATCATCCCTCGTCTGATCGCCTCGTCTAATAGGTGTGAAGATGAGCAGCTCATACTACTGGGTGGCGGCGGCCACATTCTGCTTGTTGCTTGGGTTAGGCTGTGATCGTCCCCCAGAACCGCGCAGTGCCGGCGGCGATCCAAATTCTCCCGCAGGTAAGGCCGGCAAGGCGGTCTATAAGCTGGAGAAGCAGACTGAGAAAGCGGCCGACACGCTCAGCAGAAAGCTGGATCATGCAGCGCAAGACGCTCACGCCGGATATAAGAGCGAAGAGGAAAAGCGCAAAGCGGACCAGTGACTAGCCTCTGAGCAGCGCCAGCCGCTGCCTCCACCCTTACCAGGGTTTCACGTGGACTTTATGTTCGCCGGCAGCGTCGACGACGGTGACGTGCGACGGGACTTGTTCGAGAAAGCTCGTCCAACTGGTGGAACAATAGCTGACGATAAAGTGGACGATCCCTCCAGGCGGCTGCTCCATCAATTGAAAGCCGGTAGCCGTGGGTTGGAATGCGATGCTGTAGCCGCTTGAATTGAAATTGCAGGTGGCCAAAAGAACGAGTGTGGCGACCTGTTGACCGGCAGCATAGTGACGGGCAAACGCCTTGTACTCAATCTGGTTGCCCTGGCAAAGAACCGGGGCGGGGGTTGGCGCCGTGGCGGGCGCGGGTGCTGGTGAAGAAGACATAGTTCAAAACTCCTCGTTTGAACTAGTTGCAATTCTTGAGAAAGCGTTGCATCCGCCAATAAAAGAACAGGCGACCGGATAGCCGCCTGTTTGGAGCTAAATTTTTAGTTCTCGCCGTTTACCGGGATGGAAAGAGAAGTAGATTGGGCCGCCGTGACCGCATTTGGTGCAACCGGAGTGCCGCTTGACATCGATTGCGCAGCAGGGCCGTTCAAATTGACACCCACGCCCCACACCGTGCGGGTTGCGCTTACTGAGCCAGCGCTCCAAACCGTGTTCACGCCCCAAACGGTGCGCGCAGCGTTGATGGAACTGACCCCCCAGACGGTTCGCAAATCGTATACGCTCTGCGGTCCCCAAACTCCGTTAAGATTCCACACCGAAGAGGGATCGGCGATGATTCCCACTGTTCCGGTGGAGTTATCGAAGACAGCGGTGGGCGACAGAGCGGTTCCCTGCGCCAGTGAATTGTCTGCTAATGCGGCCGCGATATCGAGATAGCCGGCGCCCACCGTGAAGACATCGTAATAGCTGACGTAGCTTTGACCGGTGGTGGGGTCGTTAGCGATGCTGGACGTTGGGAAATTTTTATAAGCCGTCAGCATCAGGCGCGCCTTAATTTGATCGGGCGTCATATTCGGGTTCGCTTGTAACAAGAGAGCGGCTGCCGCACTGACCACCGGTGTGGCCATACTTGTGCCGCTCAACTGAAAGAAGGTATAGCCCGGCTTTGTACTGTTGCTGTTTAAGTAGTAGTTGCGCGGCATGATGTTGCCCGGGTTTTCGATCGCCAAGGTTGCGAACGGGCTCGCCAGCAAGGAAACGACGAGATTGCCGGGCGCTACCAGATCGGGTTTTACAACCGCGTCGACAAGCGTTGGACCTTTCGAACTGTAGCTGGCAATGAGATCGTCTGCGCGGGTGTAGGTAGCTTGCGTTTTCATGGCGCCGACGGTGATTACATACGGGTCGTTGCCCGGGGCATCGATGGTTCCGTACCCGTTCGTGTTGAAGGAATTATCGCGCCCATCGTTGCCCGCCGCGACAACAACGATTATGCCGGCTTTCCAGGCCTGTTCGACGGCCTGGCAGAGCGGGTCAACGGCATAACTTTCAAAGACCGGACGCCCGAGGGAAAGATTGATGACACGAATGTTGTAGGTGGAAGCGAGACTCACCGCCGCATCGATAGCGGCGATCACCTGACTATCGGCACCGGAGCCGTTCTGATCGAGAACGCGAAGGTTAATAATGTTTGCGCCGGGTGCAATGCCTTTCAGCGAACGGGTGCAAGAACTGCAGGAGCTTAAGGTGCCGCTGCCGGCGAGGATACCCGCGACGTGTTCGCCGTGTCCAAAGAAATCCAGCCCGTATGGCGTGTAGGTAGTCCCTTGGCTAGGGGTGAAGTCCTGGCTGTAGACGATTCGGGTGTGGTTACTACTGCTGAGATCGGGATTGATGTTCACGCCGCTATCGATCAAAGCGATGCCGATACCGGTTCCTGTGATGTTGGCGCTCCAAGCCGCAGGCGCATTTACGGCTGCGGCGGTATAATCGAGTTTCGCGTGAACTGTCCGGTCTGGCGCAATATAGGCGACATCGGGATCGTGCGCCAAGTCCTGAATGGCGGCGTTTGAGAGGGAATAAGCTCCAAAGGACAGAGTTGAATAGCGACGCCGAATGACGCCGCCGCGGCTTACGACTTTCTGGTGCTGGGCCTCCGTCGGCTTGTGTTTCCACTGCACGATTACGTTCGAAACTGCTTGCGGCTCCTTGGCCCCTAGCTCGGGTGAATAGTTGGGTGCCTGAATTGGGCCTTCGGCGAAACCGGTCAGGGCCACAAGCAGGAAAAGATGCGTGAATTTCTTCACTAAATTAGGTCTCCTTGGAACTGGCGGCGTTTAGAGAACCGCTACAGAAGGCTTATCGGCCTCACGCTCAAGGCATTGCGATTTCTGCAGTCTGCGAAGTACTATGCCGATGGCGTGAGTTGCCGGCTAATCTTCGCCAAACGGTATAAGCGTTGGCTGATATGCGATCCTGTGGGAGACCCATGCGTTTTCGACATATCCCTATTTGTGCCGCAACACTGGTTTTTGCCGCGGCTACCGCGAGTTCGCAAACTGCGACAAAATCGACATCCACAGCTGCGCGGAAATCTACCGCGCGCCCAGCGGCCCGGCCTGCGCCAGCCGGCCCTCAAACGGATGACGAGAAAACTATCTACGCCATAGGGCTTAGCATCTACGGTTCGCTGGCGCAATTCAACTTGTCGCCAGCGGACTTGGACATGATTAAGCGAGCTATGTCCGACGCGGCCGCCGGCAAACCGGCCGTTGAATTGCAGACCTGGGGACCGAAGATCGAGCCTATGATGCGTGCGCGCACCGCCAAACTCTCGGCCAACTTTCTCGCCAAAGCGGCTGCGGAGCCCGGAGCCGTTAAGACGCCTTCCGGTTTGATCTACAAAGAAGTGCAAGCGGGCACGGGCGCGTCGCCTTCCGCGACAGACCAAGTCACGGTGAATTATCGCGGCACTTTTGTGAACGGTAAGGTTTTCGACGAATCGAAGACCCCCGCCACGCTGGGCTTAGATCGTGTCATCAAATGCTGGACAGAGGGTCTTCAGAAGATGAAGGTGGGTGGCAAAGCGAGATTAGTTTGTCCGGCCGACATTGCGTACGGCGCCGGACGGCCCGGCATCCCGCCCGACTCCGTTCTTGTCTTCGATATTGAACTGTTGGCCATCCCCCCGAAGTAGGCGTACTCCTCACTTGGGGTCGCCGAGCTTAATCCTTTGAGGATTAAGCCGTGCGGCCAAAGGTGACTGGAACAAGCGAAGGGACTGCCGCTCAAAGAAGTGGAGTTGCGAGGTAACGGACAGCCGGCCCGATAAGCCCCACATTGCACTCGCGTTTAAGAGGCGGCTCTTTCTGAGCGGGTTCGCGGTCATGAAAATTGCCATTGGCCTAGTTCTCAGGTTCGGTCTGGAAGTATTATCGGCAATATTCGCAGTGCCTGTAAGCTAAATCGAAGTTGGGCGAAAAAAACTTTCACAAATCGGCGCTTAGCCGTAATGCTGCGCGGTCCACCTCCCGAAAAATTGAGTATGAGTGACCTCTTAGCCACGGAAGACCAGGCAATTTCCAGCGAGCCAGCCCGACCAAAGCCTGTTGTTACAGCTTCGCAGTCTAACTTCCGCGATCTATCAAGCCAGCAACGGCCCAGCAACCGCGACAAGAACCTATTGGTAGAGTTCGGCATCAATGCCGAGAACCTGGAGGCACGAAGGGCATTCATACGACTAACGAAAGAGGACGCGACCTTGCTGGAGGAGTTCATTCCGTGGGCACGTTCGGTGGCGCCACAGATAGCGAGGGAATTCTATGATTGGCAGTTCAGCTTTCCGGCTACATTGAAATTCTTCGATAACTTTTCCAAACGGCACGGCATAACCCAAAGTCTGTTGCGCGACCGTTTGGAGATGGCGCAGACCAACCACTTTATAAAGCTGTTCGAGGGCGCGATTACGGGTTGGGATTTGGCCTATTTCGAGACTCGTCTCAAGATTGGCCAACTGCATTGTTTCATCGACTTGCCGATTAAATGGTATATCGGCGCATATATCGAATTGCAGCGGCTCACCCGCATCCATTTGTCCGGGGCGGTGGAAGATCCCAAAAAAGCTGCCGATATTATGGAAGCATTCGCCAAATTGGTGAACTTCGACCTGCAGGCGATTCTCGATTCGTTTGTGATGCATCTTTTGGAATCGATGAGCATCGACCTGGCGCAGATTACGCCGGACCCGGAAAGCGACCGAACGGAGCATCTGGACCAGGCGAAGCAGGCGCTTTCGGCGATTGTCGCGCAGGCAGACGCCTTGGCGGCCGACCGTTTGCACGATCCCGTTCTACGTTTGTCTATTCCTTCCGCAGGCCGGTTAGGGCAGTCACTCACCCGCTTGCAGGATTTCATGGCGCGCATTGCGGAACAAGCTGATGTATTGTCGGCCGGGAATCTAAAGAGTCCCAAGTTAGAGAGTTTGAAGGCGACGTCCAACGGGCAGGTGCTTGCGGGTAGCATGAGCCGGCTGCTCAAAGCGCAAAACCAAATGGCCGCAGTGGCGGAAGCGGTGGCTCGCGGCGATATGAACGTAAAAATCGAGAGCCAATCGGAAGCCGATTTGCTGGCAACCGCGATTCAAGGGATGGTTGACAACATTCGCCGCCTAGTTTCTGAAATGGGACGCATGGCGCAAGCGCACAGCGCCGGACAGACCGATGCGGTCATTCCAGCCGAAACATTCGACGGGACGTACCGGACCGTGGCGCAGGGCATCAACGACATGGTGGCAGAGCAGTTGAACGTTGAGAGAAAAGCCATGGAGTGCGTGGCCGAATTCGGCAAGGGGAACTTCGAGGCGCCTTTCGAAAAGCAACTGGGGCAGCGGATCTTCATGAATGAAGTAATTGAAGGAATCCGCGCCAATTTGAAGAATCTGATTGCGGATACAGATGTGTTGGCGAAGGCCGCGGCGCACAAGAATATGCGTGCGCGAGCAGACGCCAACCGGCATTTTGGCGATTACCGCAAAATCATTGCAGGCATCAACAGCACCATTGAGGCAGTGGTTGAGCCGCTGCGCGCCACCAGCGAAAATTCTTGCACAATTGCGAATTCAGCAGAGGAACTGACTTCCACCAGCCGCACGATGACTGAGGGGGCTGAGGCGACAGCGAACCAGGCACGAGCCGCGTCTTCGTACAGCCAAGAAGTGTCAGCCCGCATGACGAACGTGGCCAGCAGTTCGGAAGAGATGATGGCCTCGATTCGAGAGATTTCGAGGAATGCGCATGAAGCAGCTCAGATCGCCAAGAGCGCGGTAGCGGTGGCGAGTTCCACGAACCAAACGATCGGGCAACTGGGAGATTCTTCAAAGGAAATCGGCAAAGTGATCAAGGTGATCACCTCGATCGCGCAGCAAACCAATCTTCTGGCGCTCAACGCTACGATTGAAGCCGCGCGCGCCGGAGAAGCCGGCAAGGGTTTTGCAGTGGTCGCCAATGAAGTCAAAGAACTGGCGAAAGCGACCGCGAACGCAACTGAAGAAATCAGTCATAAGATCGAGACCATTCAGACCGATACGAAGAGCGCCATCTCCGCGATTGCCGATGTGACTACGATTATCGGCCAGATCAACGATATTTCGAATTCCATCGCGTCGGCCGTCGAGCAACAGACGGCCACAACCAATGAGATCGGCCATAACGTGCACGAGGCGGCCCGCAGTACTGCGCAGATCAACAAGATCATTACAGAGGTGGCTGAATCGGCGAAGGCGACGGTGCAGGGTGCAACCGAGACGCAAGCAGCAGCGCAATCGTTGACGGAACTGGCGGCGAGTATGCAGAAATTCGCGCGCGGGTTCGATTTTTAGCGCTCGGGAGCTGGATTTATGCCGTTTTGAAGGGATAAACGGTACAATCCAAGGCGTGAGTGACACGTCATCCACGCCACAACCGGTCTCGCTTGCGTTCGAAGAAGGCCGTCACATCGTCATTGAGTCGGTCCGCTCGCGCTTGAGAGCACCCGATGCGGAAACAGTCTCTTTGGCCGAGGCGTATGGTCGCATTCTTGCCCAGCGGGTGGTGGCGAGCCGCGACTATCCAGCGTTGGCCCGATCGTTGCGCGACGGCTTCGCCATTCAATCGGCAGATGTTCCAGGCGTATTAACCGTTCGCGGAGAAATAAGAGCCGGCGACACGGAGCAGACACCCCTCCGCAAAGGTGAAGCTTTGGAGATTATGACGGGAGCGCCTGTTCCCGGCGGAGCCGATGCCATCGTCATGGTGGAACACGCAACCCGCACAGGTAACCAGGTTCGAATCGATAAGCCCGCGGAAATCGGCCAATTCATTAATCAGCGAGGCGCAGAGGCGGCGGCCGGCATTGAACTCATCCCGCCGAAGACCCAGCTAGACGGCAGTCACATTGCGACTTTAGCCGCCGCGGGACAAACAACTGTCTCCGTATTCCGCAAGCCGACCGTCGCCATTCTTTCCACTGGCGATGAAATCATAC
>CAVYUL010000055.1:0-82326 GCA_963771405.1 Bryobacterales bacterium | reverse complement strand
CGCGGCGCGAGATCCAAAACAAAGTGGAAGATGACGAGCGGCAAAGCTGGCTAGAACAAGTGGCCACGCCCGAGCCGACGCCGGAACGGCTGATGCAAAGCAGCCAGGTTGCGAAACTGCTCGAGCCGGCGCTAGAGAAACTGACCGAGAACGAACGCGCGGCCTTTGTGCTGCGGCATTACGAAGGTTCAAGCATAGAGGACATTGCGCGAGCGCTGGGCATTCAGCCGGGCGCCGCCAAGCATAGCGTGTTTCGCGCCGTGCAGAAACTGAGGCGCAGCTTGGCGCCCGCGTGGGGAGCGACACGATGAGCCATTTAACAGAGGAGCAAATGGTAGACGCCTACTACGGTGAGATTGCCGAGGACGGGGCGCAACATCTAAAGGATTGCGAAGAGTGCCGGACGATCTTTGAACAGCAAAGAGAGATTCTAGATGGGCTGCGCGACTATCCGGCTCCGGAACGTGGAGCGGGATATGGCGGTGAGGTATGGACACGGCTGCTTCCACAGTTGCCGAAGCGGCGGGAACGGGGTTGGCAGGCATGGTGGCTGTGGGCGCCGGCGTTTGCGGCGCTGCTGATGGTAGCGTTTCTGGCCGGACGATGGACGAAAGACAAGCAGCAGCCACTAGTGGAAACGGCGAGCATTTCGGAGAAAGCGCGTGAGCGAGTGCTGTTGCTTTCCTTGAGCGACCATTTGGAGCGATCGCAGATCGTCCTCACGGAGCTTGCGAACGCGAGCCCCGGTTCGGACGATTTGGCGGAAGAGCGCGACCGGGCTCGGGAATTGGTAGGCGCGAACCGATTGCTGCGGGAAACGGCGGTGAGGCTGGGCGATCAGAAGGACGCGGCAGTGCTGGAAGATTTGGAACATGTGCTGGTAGAAGTCGCGAATGCGCCGGATCAACCCAGCAGCTCGGATACGTCGCGGGTACAGCAGCGGATCGCGAAGAACGAGTTGTTATTCAAAGTGCGAATTACTTCGGAGGATGCAAGACAAAGGGGATTGAGTTTATGAAACAGATATTACTGGCGATTGCTTTTAGCGTACCGATGCTGGCACAGAACGTTGCAGTCGGCGACGCCATGAGCTTTCAATCGCGCGACGCGGATAAGGGAGATGAGGATTACCAAAAGGGCTTAGCGGCGCTTGACTCCCACAATTGGGAAGACGCGATTGGAGCCTTTGACGAATCGCTGTCCCATAACAAGAGCGATGCCGCAGCCGCCATGTACTGGAAAGCGTACGCGCAGAACAAGGCCGGCGAGAGGGAAGACGCACTCAAGACACTGGGTGAGTTGGAGCGGCGATACAGGAGCAGCCGCTGGTTCAACGACGCACAGGTGCTGCAGGTAGAGCTGCGCGGGCACAGTGGAGCGAAAGTCAATCCGGATACGCAGCCGGATGAAGAGATGAAGATGGTGGCTCTCAACGCTTTGATGCAGGCAGAGCCGGATCGGGCGTTGCCGATCGTTGAGAAGGTTTTGGCGGGTACGAGTTCCGATCAGTTGAAAGACAAGGCGATGTTCGTGCTTGTGCAGAGTTCATCGCCGAAAGCGGCGCAGTTGCTGGGGAACATTGCGCGCGGCAGCGCAAATCCAGCGTTGCAGCTCAAGGCGATTCGTTACATCGGGATGATGGGGAATGAAGAATCGCGCAAGGAATTACCCACCATCTATTCGTCATCGAGCAACCCGGATGTGAAGCGGGCCGTGTTGAAGAGCTACATGGTCTCAGGGTCGAAAGACCTGCTATTTCAGGCGGCCAAGACTGAGCAGGACCCTGAACTGCGACGAGAGGCAATCAAGCAGCTGGCAATGTCCGGCGGTTCCGAACAGTTGTGGCAGTTGTATGGAAGCGAGACCACGACGGAGAACAAGCGGACCATCTTGAAGCAGATGTTCATGACCGGCAATTCGGACCGGCTTACGGAACTGGCGCGCTCGGAGAAGGATCCATCGCTGAGAGCAGAAGCCATTAAGTCGCTTGGGCTGATGGGGGATCATGGGCGCGGCGACGTACTGGTGGACATCTACAAGACGGACAGCGATCCGAATGTCAGGCGCGCGGTTTTGAACGCCTTGTTTCTGCAGAACAACGGCAAAGCGCTGGTGGACTTGGCTCGCGCCGAGAAGGACCCGCAAATGAAGAAGGAGATTGTAAGCAAGATGGCGCTGGTGCACTCGAAGGAAGTAATGGAGTACATGGAGGAGTTGCTTAAATGAGAACCTTAGTGGCGCTCGGTTTTGCGGTTGCAATGGCGGCGCAGAACGTTCCTACGGTGATGAATGGCCAGGTTGAGGTTCGAGCGTTCAGCGGAGACTTGGCCGCGCAGCTGAAGAGCGAGAACGCGGCCTGGTTCGGATATCAGATCACGACTCCCCGAAAGTCGAACAACTGGTGCAACGGTCAGAACCAGAATCCGATTCACCTGGAAGGAACGGATCAAGCAGCGGTGCTGTTGCGAATCGAACACAACGAGATCGGCGAGGTGAGGTTGTATTCGATGGAGTGCGAGTTCGACGTCGGCGGATTGCCCTTTGTCTGGTTGACCGGCGTCAGTACGCACGCGAGTTTAGAGTACTTGAAGACGCTGCCGACGGACAAGAGCGTCTTCCTGATCTCACAACATACGGGAGATGAGGCGCTGCAGATCTTGATCGATGACGCGAAGAACAGCGCGTCGACGCATACAAAGGAGCAGGCTCTGTTTTGGCTCGCGCAGCGGGCCGGGTCGAAAGCGGCGGCGACTATTGTGGACGCGATTACGAACGACCCCAACACGGAAGTGAAGGAGAAAGCAGTCTTCGCGCTTTCTCAATTGCCGCGGGACGAAGGAGTTCCGAAGCTGATTGAAGTGGCGAAGACCCAAAGGAACCCGGAGGTTCGGAAGAAGGCGTTCTTCTGGCTAGGGCAAACACACGATCCGAGGGCGCTTGCTTACATCGAAGACGTGCTTACTAAATGAGCTTCCAGTAAGCTCATGGTATGCGCAAGCTGTTTGCCGGACTGCTGTTCGGCGTACTGGCCTTGGGCGCCGATCCGGATTGGTGGCGGAACGCCATCATTTACGAGATCTATCCACGGAGCTTCGCGGATACGAACGGCGATGGGGTTGGGGATCTGAATGGGATCACAGAACATCTGGATTACCTGAAAGATCTTGGGGTAGATGCGATTTGGATTGCGCCTTTCTATCCATCGCCGCAGGTGGATTCCGGTTACGACGTTTCCGACTACCGATCCATTGATCCGCAGTATGGAACGATGGATGACTTTGACCGCCTGATGGCGGAGGCGACGAAGCGCGGGATCAAGGTGATCAACGACATGGTGCTGAACCACACGTCGGATCAGCATCCCTGGTTTCAAGAGTCGCGGCTCTCGCGCGATAACAAGTGGGCGGATTGGTATGTCTGGCGCGATCCAGACAGTAAGGGTAATCCGCCGAACAACTGGCAATCGATCTTAGGGCATTCGGCCTGGCAGTGGGAGGAGAGGCGGAAGCAGTACTACTATCACGCGTTCCATAAGGAAGAGCCCGACCTTAACTGGCGCAACCCTGCTGTGAAAGACGCGCTGTATGACATCATGCGGTTCTGGCTGGATAAAGGAGTGGCGGGGTTCCGGTTGGATGCGGTTACGAGCTTGTTTGAGGACTCGCAGTTTCGCGATGAACCGTACTTGGAAGGGAGCAACGCTTACGGCGAGCGAAGAGTGTCGCAGGAGTACACAGACAATCTACCGGAAGTGCATGACGTATTGCACGAGTTGCGACGAGTGACGAATGAGTATCCAGGGCGCGTATTGATTGGAGACTCGTATTCGCCCAGTTTGGACGAACTCTTGAAGATGTATGGCAAGAACCGCGATGAGCTGCATTTGCCAATCGATACCCAGGTAGGATCGATCAACCGGCTTTCGGTGCCGCTGTTTCGGAAGAGACTGTTTGAAGCGGAAGCTGGACTGAACGGCAACGTAGCGCTGCTGGCGTTCGACAGCCACAATCTGCCGCGCAGTGTAAATCGGTATGGCGACGGATTACACAATGAGGAGATAGAGAAGCTCATCGCGACTATTCTGCTTACGACTAAGGGCTCAGCGCTGATCTACTATGGAGCGGAAGTGGGGATGACGGCAGAGCAGCCTATGCAGTGGAGCGCGGTGGCGGGCGAGCGCAGGGACCCGAACTCACTGTTGAACTACTATAGGCGACTGGCAAAGTTAAAGAACGAGAATGAGCAACTGCGTTTGGGCGATTTCGTAATCACGAATGAGAAGAGCAGCGCGGTGCTTTCCTATCTGCGAGTGACGAGGGACGGGCAAACGGTGGTGGTAGGGCTGAATTTCTCAGGGGAGGCGCAGATGATCGGCATGGACTATGCCAAACGTGGGTTGACGCAGGGCAAACATATGAAGACCTTGGCGGCTTCGTTTCCGGTTCCGGAGGAAGTGGTGGTAGGAGGGGTGCTTTTGCCACCGTACGGGTCATACGTAGGGCAGGTGACGCCATGAAGAGACTTTGGGCGGTTCTGCTGCTGGCGGGACGGATGGCAGCGGCGCCGGCTGTTAGTAAGGTGGAGCCGCCGAATTGGTGGCCGGGACAAGAGCTGCATCGAATTGAACTGTTGATTCACGGGAGTGAACTGGCAGGCGCGACTGTCAAGGCAGTGGGTTTGAAGACGAGCAACGTGAGAGTGAATGCGGCGGGGACCTATCTGCTGGTGGATGTGGAGATTCCCAAAAGGGCGAGGGCCGGGAGCTATCCACTGACGATTGAGACACCCCAAGGGACTGTGACGGCTGAGTGGAAGTTGGAGACGCCGTTAGACCCAAACGGGAGGTTTCAGGGCTTCTCGGCGGATGATGTGATCTACCTGATTATGCCGGACCGGTTTGCGGATGGCGATACGGCGAATGACGATCCAGCAGTGTCACGCGGGTTGTTCGACCGGAAGAACAGCCATTACTACCATGGCGGGGATTTGCAGGGAATCATCGATCATCTGCCGTATTTGAAGAGTCTGGGTGTGACGGCGATTTGGATGACGCCGGTTTATGACAACACCAACTCACTCAATAGGCAGCAGGCGGTGAACGGCGAAGGCATTGCGGATTACCACGGCTATGGCGCGGTGGATTACTACGGAGTGGAAGAGCACTTCGGCACGATGGAGTTGCTTCGGAAACTGGTGGACGAAGCACACAAGCTCGGGTTGAAAGTGATTCAAGATCAAGTGGCAAATCATGTCGGCCCCGGACACCCTTGGGCCACTGACGCACCGAAGCCAAGCTGGTTCCATGGGACGGCGGCCAGCCATATCAACGAGACGTGGCAGATTTGGAGCGTGACGGACAGCGGCGCGTCGGAACAGTTGAAGCGCAACATGTTAGACGGTTGGTTTGTGAACATACTGCCGGATATGAACCAGGAAGACGAAGATGTGGCCCGCTATGAGATTCAAAATGCGCTTTGGTGGGTAGGGATGACCGGGTTTGACGGGATCCGGCAAGACACGCTGCCGTATGTGCCGGTGGAATTCTGGAAGAAGTGGAGCGCTGCGCTTCGAAGCCAATATCCGAAGCTGCGGGTGGTAGGCGAGGTGTTTGACGGCGATCCGGCGATCCCTTCGTACTTTCAAGGGAACGCGGTGGACACGGTGTTTGATTTTCCCTCCTATTTCAATATTCGAGATGTGTTTATTCGCGGCGCTTCGTTTGAGACAGCGGCGAAGACATTGGCCAAGGATCGCTATTACAAGGAGCCAGGCACACTGGTAACATTTTTGGGTTTGCATGATGTGATGCGGTTTATGAGCGAGCAGGGAGCGACCACTGACAAACTCAAGATGGCGTTTACTTATCTACTGACTTTGCGCGGAACTCCGATGATTTACTACGGAGATGAAATTGGAATGGCGGGAGGGGACGATCCCGACAACCGGCGCGACTTTCCGGGCGGGTGGAAAGACGACGCACGGAACGCGTTTGAGGCGAGCGGACGAACACCGCAAGAGCAGGATGTGTTCAACACTGTGCAGAAGCTGTTGACGCTGCGGGCAAAAACGGGCACACTTCGGACGGGCCAGTTAGAAGACCTGGCCGTGACTGACAAGACTTGGGCCTATGCGCGCGGTGAAGACGCAGTGGTGGTGCTGAACAATGGCGATCAGGCTGCCGATATCACGGTACCGTTCCACGACGGGAGCTATGATGCGCAATTAGGCAGCGGCACACTGCGAGTGAGCGGCGGCATGGGCACAGTTCGACTGCAAGGTCACACGGCTGAAGTGTTTGTGCGTGCGGCGACGCACTAAATGGGTTCGGAGATCACATAGGTGGGTAGTGCGCTAGGCGGCTTTCTCCCGTTTTGAAAATTCAAAGCCAATTTTGCTGATATCGAGATTGGGATTGGAGGCAGCTGCGCGGGTTGCTTCTTCGTAGAGCGCGGCAGCACTGGCCAGGATGTTGTGTTCGGGCTGCTTTTCGGGAGTGGGTGCGGCGGCAACTTCGGCTTCCACCTTTTCGGCAGCGGCTTGCTTCTGTTGTTCCTGATGGACCTTCTTTTGCGCTTCCTCTTTTTCTGTGCGGGCGGTTTGGAGAACGGTTAGTTCGGCCTTGGCCTTTTCTTTGGTTCGGCGAAGGCGACTTTCCTGAAGGTTTAGGTTTTTGAGTTCCTTTTGGTATTTGAGATAGGTTTCGACTTCGACGAGATGTTCTGGAAATTCGCTTGAAAACTCGATGACTCCGCGAGCGTAGATGCATTTTTCGAGATTCGGGATGCGTTGGAGACGCCATTCGGCATCAATGATGGTTTGGACAATGAGTTCTTCTTCGAATGTGGCTGGTTGGTGGGTGGCGATGAACGTGGCGCCGATTTTTTTATAGAGGGCGGTGTCGTCGAGGGGCAGAAGGACGGTTTGGCCGGTGAGGGCGGTTTTTAAGGCGTTGAGGGACGTGACGCGCTTCGCTTCTTCGGATTTGGGGCCGGTGGAGGATTGGGCGTTGAGACGGTTCGCGTCGATTTGAGCGGCAGAAGACATGGTGTGCGGACTCCTTGATTGTTTTTTGTTTTGGGAAATAAAAAAGCGCCCAGAACCGCGGCGGGTTGGGCGCTTTTTTGAAAGCTTATTTAGTTGTGAGAGACGGGAGGGTATACCAATCCCGTAAGACGTAGTCTAACACACCAAAACAAGCGATTTTATGGAAGTGGTTGATTCGAAAGGAAATTTAGTTTGTGACTGAGAAATGGGAGTGCGGCGGAATTTAAAAAATGCGAGATGGGGCGCTATTGGGGAGTTCCTGGCGGCCAGCTAATTTGTCTTGTTGGAATGGCGGCGAGGGCGGAGATGCATTTTGAGTTTTCGGCGAGCCTGCATGGGACTGGGGGAAGCCCTGTTAGCGTTCCGTTTGACCGGTAAAAACACGTTCGATTTCGGAGATGACCTGCTGCAAGTAACGAAAGAAGTGACGACAGGCGGCTTATCGATCCGCCAGCTCGCGTCATTCACACCCATGTTTGGACGAGTTCACGAACGACGTGTACCTTTGTATATGTTGAGCGCCCATTCGGAAATCGAGTCGAGCTTTGAAGGCTAGCGAAACGTATAGGTGCTGGCGGACGCAAGCTGCTGCTTCGCAGTGGCACGGTCAGCAAACTAAATGGAGAACGAATTCTGACCGCATGGAATAATTAAGGCGCATTCGGCGTTAACGCCGATTCGGCAAACCCCTGAGTGACGTTGCCCCTTGGCGTGCGGGAGTTGATCAAATCGAACGTTAGCGCGTTTTACTGACAGGTGTCGGCCAGACTTCCCATAACGCCGTATCTGAGGCGCTTGCCGCAGATACGCTTGCACCTCGTCGCGGCGATTCTTGAGAAGAGCTACCCAATGAGAACGTCCTTTATCGTTCACTAGCGCGTCGCTCAAAACCCGCGGTCGGGAGGGGCACCCGGCGCTTCTTCCTATGAGAAAGAGATTCTCGTCAACTATCTCTGGACCATACTCTTGGCGGCCGCCCACGCAGAAGCAAAGGCTGCTGTTAGGATAACGGCAAGTGAAAACCCGGCAAGGGTCGCGCAACCTGTGCGACGCGACACCTTTGGTGCGAAGACCCATTTTCCTGCTGGCATCGCTTCTCATGTTGGACGATCATTTCGCTCTCTTCTTTCCTTCTTCATCAAGATGACCGCTCGGCCAGCAAAAGGGGCTTGCGCGACAAAGTCGCCAACTCGCCGGAATTCAGCCTCAGAAATGGTGACGGCTCAAATGACCGCAAGAACGCCTGTAATAGAATCGAGCTCTTCTGAACCCCACGATCTCCGCAGCAGTACACTGGTTGACATAATTTCGAATGAGGAGGCAAATGGGTTTTCACCTAACCTTGAGCGATGACGACCGACGCCTGGTGGACGCAATCCGCCTCACTCCAGAGGAGGTATTCGGACGGCCGTACGCCGGATATCTTCTAGTCCTGATTGGCGCTGCGGACATCGCAGCGCTTGAGTGGTTACGCACGCATTTGGTCCCGTTGGACTCCCTAACTGGCGAACACGTAGCTTTTGCGGTTTTCGCCGAAAAAATTCCGTTGCAGCTTGAGGTATTCCACGGCATCGCCGACCAAACCCGTCAGGGGAGATTTCTCGGCGACGTACCATTCACGGAGCTGCGCAGACTCGACTCCTATATTAAGGCGGGCAATTGGGGCTTCGTTGCCGCCGGCGATTACTTGAACGCCATGACGTATGCGACTGATCGCGTAGCCAGAGCTTTTGGTGTTCTTGACAGTTTACCTTGCATGCTCGTGATTGACGCGTTTGCGGCCGAGCACGTCGGGGTCATCGAGTTAAATGATGCACAGCTCCCCGAACTTTTGCCGGTGCTCCGCGCCACGATGCATAGGCTGACGCAAGATCCGAAATTTGAGACCTTCAACGACGCGCTGAAGATTCTCGGCAATTTTCAACACAGACGTGATCAGATCAACTTTTGTGTTAGCGAAGAAAAACGACTGTTATCAGACATCCCCGTAAGCGGGAATATCGAACGGTCAGTTCGATTGTTCCACGAAGCGCTGCTCGGGAGCATAAGAACCGGATCTTACCGTGAGTTCAGCATTCAACTACGCGGAATTAAGGAGTACGCCGGTGACGCCGTTCTGAACGAACTTGACCAGAATGCCGTTCAAGGATTCGTTGGACTCGGGAAGACAATCGCCGGTTTAAGCTACTTCCGAGATCGAGACGCGCCCTTGAGCAAGGCGGATCGCGCCCGCTGGCGCGGGCTACTAACTAGGGCCGCGTCCCTTCTTCCTAAGGGTTCGACTCTGTCTGATGAGACGGGAACCGACCGTGTCCGCGATCTCTATGAATCCCTAGTTGAGCGCCAGTCGGTCTTGATCCAGCAAATTGAAGGATCGCTCCCAAGTGTCTTCGATCTCACTCAAAGAGCAAAGGATTTTTACCAGCGGCAAAGCGGGGTTATCGAAGATAAGCTTGAGACGCTAGGTTTGGAACTGAATCATCTACGGGAGAAAAGCCAAGAGGCGTTTCGTCTTTGCACCGCTGACGACTCGCCGTCACTTAGCGAGACGATGAGAAAAGTGGCTCAAGAAAAGAAATTCAAACTTAAAGCTGCCACGATTAGGGACAAAGCCGTCGCATATGCTGGCAAATTGCTGGAGCCTCAAAATATAGCCAAGATGATTGGCAGGGCAATGAGCGCCTGACCTGAGGGCTACTTTGGTGATCTGATCAGACCCATGTTCCAAAGGCGAGCAGGGGAAATAGCCTCTTCCGGCGTCGCTGCCATCACGAATATTGGCGTCTTCGCAACATCGCCAATGAGCGAATGGTCCGGCACTCTGACAAAACCCGTAACCCTCTAGCCGCCTGCGCTGCGAAATAGTGAACGATAAAGGACATTAGCGGTTAGTGTTGCCATGCCGGGCCAAACTCCCGTCGGCGGAAGCAACACTGTAAGCTACTTCACGTTTCAATAAATGGCTCGAAAAAGCGCCAACCGCCGTTTGGTCCAGCTTCCGGATAGCGGACCATCCGCCCAGAGCTGGCGGACCTCTGACCGTATGGGCTCTTCTCGACAGCCGTGCCGTCTCAGCAACGGCATTAGTTGTTACACTATGCTGAGTTTCAATGGTGCAAATTGTCACTATATTCATCGCTTCGCCCGGCGATGTTGCCGCCGAGAGGAAAGACGTCTTTAACGTGGCCGAGGCGGTCAACCGCAACACCGCCGCGGAACGCAATGTTCAGTTCAGAGTGCTGAACTGGAAGACCGATGTCCGATCCCGCGTGCACGAACAAGGACCGCAGGGACCGATCGACGAAGACCTGCCGGTCGAGAAGTGCAACATTGTCATGGGCGTCTTCTGGAACCGCTTCGGTAAGCCGATTCCGGAGATGGCCGGCCAGACCGGGACCGAGCACGAACTCCGAAGAGCCATCGCGGCGTGGCGCAAATCAGGAAAACCAGAGGTCGTAGTTTGTTTCAACGAAGCGCCCTATCGCCCCAAAAACGTCGACGAGAGTAAGCAGGCCACGCGAGTGTTGGAGTTCCGCGACGAGCTCCGTGGTCTCGAACTCGCGTATGAGGGCCCGCACGAGTTTCGCGACAAGATCCGCGATTACCTTGAGAAATACCTGATCGCTCACTTCCCCGTTACGCCAGGCAAAGTGGCGCCTATTATCGAAGGCGATCCTAGCCGCTACCTAAAAGCCCTGCGGGAGGAAGCCTCCCACTTCGACGTGCAAGGCCTCAAATTCGGGGACAATCGGGCCTACCGGTTCTCGATTGAAGAGTTCTACATCCCGCTCACCACGTCTGCCAATTCCGGGACGGATAAGCAAATTAGTGGCAATATGCGTACCTCGACGAGTCCACTCCAAGAAGCACTGCGTGCGCATCGCAAACTGCTCGTTGTCGGCGATCCAGGCTCCGGCAAAAGCACTTTCCTAAAGCGAGTGGCGTTCCAGTTATGTAACGAGTATGCTACCGGCGGCCCGTTGCCTTTACTCATTGAGGCGGCGGTTTTCTCCAACTATGTTTCTCAGCAGTACGAGCACAGACTCGGACCTGCGGATCCCGCTTCTCCACAGTGGATTCCGGTGTTCCTGGGTGCGCAGTGTGATGAGAAAAATCGCGGGCTAGGGGCGGACTACCTCCGCGCTGTGCTGACGGCGGGCTCCTGCCACGTGCTGATAGATGGGCTGGACGAAACGCCCGACGAGTCCTCGCGCCAGCGGCTAACAAAACTGATTCGCGAAGCAGCGGCGGCGTTTGATCGTTGCCGATTCACAGTGACGTCGCGGCCGGCGGGCAAGATTCCGATCAACGGTTTCGAGGAGGCCTTGATCGCCGATCTGGAGCCGGAGGCGATTCTGGTGTTCCTCGCCAAGCTGGCTAAGCAGTTGTACAGCGACGATGAGAACGGGGAGCGGACGTTCCGCGAAGACCTGGAAGCGGCTGTGAACGGACGCCTAGAGATCCGCAGAATGACGCGTAATCCGGTTATGTTGACGGCGTTAGCGGTACTACAGCACAACAATGTGAAGCTGCCGGAGAAGCGCGTGGATCTCTACGGCTCGATTTTGGATTGGCTAGCGAAACAGCGGGCGAAAGCTGGGAGAATGCCCGCCAGCGATTGCCTGTTGCGACTGAGGGAATTGGCGCTGGAGATGCAAAACCACGAAGCCGGCCGGCAAAAACAGGTGCCGCTGGCATGGGCCGCAGAAAGAGTGGCGAAGCGGTTCACCAACCGTGACGCGGCAGAACGGTTTCTGCGTTCGGAACAGGCCCATAGCGGGATTGTGGTGAGCCGGGGAAACGAGATTGCGTTTTGGCACCTCACCTTTCAGGAGTTCTTAGCGGCTCTCGAGATTGCGGGGTGGGAAGATGCCGATCAATTCAGGCTGTTGCTCGGGAGCAGTCCAAAGATCTACCAACCGGAGTGGCGGGAAACAATGCTGCTGTATGGGGGGCTCCTTTACAACGTAGGTCCTCCGAAGGTGGAAGCGCTATTGCGCAAGGTGCTGGACCAGATGGGCCAACGGCCGAGTTTGGCGGTGCGGGCACGCTGTGTCGGGTTCATTGGAGCGCTTCTGCCGGATCTGGTGGGCTTCAAAGTAGGGGACAAGCGCTATGACGAATCTCTACGCCTAGTGATGGACATCTTCGATGTTGAGGAATCCAAGAATGTGCCGTTCGATGATCGGCTGGCAGCCGCGGAAGCCTTGGGGCAGGCGGGGGACCCACGGCTCAAGAAGCATGAATGGGTGAGCATTTCGGAATCGACGAATTATTGGATCGGAGCGCAGTACAACGATCCGAAGGGCCTTAATTACGATCACGAGGCGTATTACGACGAGAAACTTTGCCGAGTGAGTTTACCTCCGTTCCGGATCAGCAAATACCTGGTCACTGTGGGGCAGTATCTGACGTTTGTGGAAGAAGGGACCGAGCCGAACCGCGAGCCCGAGAATTGGCAGGAGCAGCGGGAGCACCCAAATTGGCCTGTGGTTGGCGTGACATGGCATCAAGCGGATTCATATTGTAAGTGGGCGGGCGCTAGACTGCCGACCGAAGCGGAATGGGAGCGGGCAGCGCGCGGCCCGAATTGCGCCAAATATCCCTGGGGCAACGATGCCATCAATCATTCGCGTGCGAATTATGCCGGAAGCGGAATCGGACACCCGACTCCGGTAGGATTGTATCCGTCCGGAGTGAGTTCGGAAGGTGCGCACGATATGGTGGGAAACGTATTGGAGTGGACGTCTTCCGAGCGACCTGATGTAGAGGGCAAATACGTGCGAGGTGGTTCTTTCGGCGTTGATCGGACATTCGCGCGTTCGTCGTTTCGCAGCTATGTCCCTCCACACGGGCGGGCTGAGGACTTGGGGTTCCGCATGGTATTCAATAAACGTCAATCGTGAGTTGGCTGACGGTCCGGATTTCGAATCTAGCTGGTCAAATCCCGTCGCAGCGGCATCGCACAGTTGGATTGAAAGCAGGAAATCCGCTTCGCACAAGCAAACACGCGGGAGGCCCGCTTAGCTTAGCCGCAAGACCTGTGCTCTGGCCGAGTCACCCGGGATCCGGACAGAGATCGAGACTCCTCGCTGTCCATAAGTCTGATTCTGGGAAGTTTCCGGTTAGTTCCTGGATCACGGGCCATCCGGAAGTTTCCGTCAGCAGAAGGTAGTGGAAGGATGGGCGATCATCCGGCCGGCGCCTCAACTTTGATCTTTCCTGTATCGTAGTTTTTGGTCTTTTTTGCAGATATCCGCAAGCTATCATGGTAGACCGATTGTCATGGAAATTAGGACCGAGTCTAAAGCGCTGATCAACTTTGAATTCGCCATTAACGATGTCGACCTGCTGCTAAAGCTCCACGATACCGAAACAAAACGGCAGCGAGGACGCCCTTCACGCCAGATCGAATGCTTTAAACGTGCTGCGATCATTCTGGCGATCACGGCTTGGGAGTCTTTCATTGAGGATACGATCCGTAATTGCGCCGAAAGAAGGATCACTGCTGCGCGATCCCCCGCTGATGTGCAGCGTACGTTCAACTCGGTGGCGGACGGTTGGCTTAAAATGCAGCGCACTCCTCCAGACCTTGCAGGTTGGGCGGGAGAGGGATGGAAGGTCAGGCTCGCCACCAAACTTGAGGATGACCTTCAGGCTCTAAACACACCAAATACAGAAAACATAAAGACCCTCTCGAAGCGCTACCTTGACCTGGACATCACTTTGCGCTGGTCTTGGAAAGGCGCAAAAAGACTCACGGCCGCATATAGGCTTGACCAGCTGATACGTCTGCGTGGCGAGCTAGCACATCGTGGCCCCGACTTATTCGAGGGCGCATCAGTACGGCGTGAGCAAGTCGAGGACGCTCGCCGCCTTCTCAGGCGTCTCGTTGAGTGCACAGAGCAAGCAGTTGGCACCGCGCCTGTGTCGCATGAGATGTAGGCCTTGAGATCACTCGGGCAATTGAGTCCTATTACGTGCTCCGATCTCCCATATTGACGACAGCGCTCCGCGGGGCCGGCAGCATAAAGGTTCCGACTGGGCGGCTGACTCCAGCAAGACTCCAATTCCCAAGGCGTTCACCGATGCTTCTGCTTCGGGCGAGTAACCCGGGGGCATCCGAAAGCTTGCTTTCCCCGACCGTCCACAAGATTAATGGGAAAGGTGGCCGACCATTCACCCAGAACCCGCCAAAGCACTTCGACAGATAGCGCGTTTATCCGGCCAATCGTGATGCCCGCTGATATCTAAGGCCAATAGAATCTGGCGCGTGCACAGATTAGACCGGATAAACGCAAATAAACCGGCCAAAATATTTGATTCTAAGTCGCTTAGGCTGAAATTTAGGGCCAAACACTTTGGCCGGTTTATTTTAGTTATCCGTCAAGGTGGAAACTCGCCGAGTAAATTGTCGTGAGCTACTGCCAGAGAGGCTAGCGATTCAAGGGTCATTCTAGACGCGTCGCCAACGTGAATCCTTTTGCCCTCCGAGTGGCACGAGTCACGTTTCAAGTCCGAAGGGACGTCTCTTCCTAACATCACGCGGAACATGACGCCGAATGCGAGAAATCGCAGATCGTGACACCAAATGTCGTCAGATTGAGCGGGTAAAAGCCATGTCTTGCGTGAAACTGCATCAGTACATACAATGACGATAACCGCGGCCTCCCGTGGGAACTCTTTGGTTTTACCTGCCAAGAACAGCCGGACTGGCTGCTCGTATTGCCCGAGGCTGCAAGGTTTTGTGTCTTCCTGATTCAGAACAGGCCAAGAATGCGTTGAGCGCCAGGCGATGCTCAGCGCGAAATAGGCAAACCTGTCCATGTTCAAGCCCGCCTCAGTACCACAATAGGACTTTAGCGACTCGTCTTCTTCCTTCACTGTCAACCGCTCCAGCTTTGCCAATAATGGCTTTGGCTTGTTCGCAATCTTTCCCGCGATATGGCCCAAAACCTCCGACTCACCATTCTGCGAGAATCGTTGCTCGCAACTGAAACAAAGGAGCCAAGCCTTGATCTCACTGTCGCCGCTAACGGTACGAACGCCCGCACGCGAAAGATATTCAAGCTTTATATTCTTCGGATACAGGGCCGCCGGCATGTAGTGGCTTTCTTGAAGTTCCACCTCTTGCCTTAGACACAACTTGCAAGTACCGACCATATAATTTCACGGTATCAACGCGCGAATTTGCGGATGGAATTGAATCCGACGGTCCATTCACGTGGCTTCGAACTCTGGCTGGTCTGATATTCGCCGGAGTCCGCACTAAGGATACTCAAACCGGTCGGGCGATAAGTTCATCTGCCAGGTGACCAAGATCCGGAAAAATATCGCCCTTCCTAAAGCCGCATAGATCAATCTCAGATGCAAGGTTCGTAACGGAACGGGCCGGAATTCGCAGAGGCCTGAGATAACGTCTAGCTTCAGGTCGCAGATTCAGGGGCGCAGGATCGGAATGAATTGTGAAAGCCCCTTGTTGCACGAAAATTCGCAAATCCTTTTCAGCGGCCATGACCGCAACAACGTTGTTAGACTCCTTTTCGTGCTGTGTAAACGCGGGCCTGAGAAACTTTTCGCACATTGTTGCGTCAATCGACGGAGTGATGGCGTCCATTTTTTCGGATACGTTCAGCTCATGTGGGTCCAACACCCATATTGCCGCGTCCTCGCGGCTTTGGGGGTGCTCGTATATATATGACTCGACCGCAAAGTAGGCGGCGACGAGCGGGGATCGAGTCCAATCCAACAATCTAGTGTGGAGGCCGTAGTGCTGCATTAAACTGAGCCAAGTTGAGAGGTCGTCGTAACTAGGAGTTGACTGATGGCGAGTGCTGGCTCGGGCTCTAAACCGATTGGTCAGATTACGTTCTTCCTCTTTCCGAGCGTCCGTGTAATTCCGCCAGATTGCAGCTTCGACGTTCCATCCATATAGCCTTTGGCCCCGAAACCACGGAACGCAATTTGTGCTCAACGGCCGTAGTAGTTCGATTAATTCGGCAAGAGAATTCACTTCGCCGTCGTCTTTCGAAAACCAATCGAGGGCAGACTTGCTCACAGAATTATGGAGTTTATCATCACCGCCCTTGACGCCGTTCGTGCGTTTTGGTCACAGCCAATCCACTCGGACGTTTTGTCGGCATATCGTCGAAGTGACCGGTTTGGTCATTCCGCTCAACTCCTGGAATACGGGGCATCCGGAAACTATCCAGGCGTGCGGCAAAGTCACTTGAAGAGGTGGCTCTGAGCGTGAGATAGCTTACATTTCTCACTCCCGTGGACCATAACGCCCTTCGTACCGGCCGGCGGGGCCCGGTGCAACCGAGGGAGTCGGCTAGGTTCCGCCAAGATCGTTTACGGCGTCAATTGAATTGACGCTCGTTGGTTCCGCCAGGAATATCCAGTGTGTTGACTCTACTACCATGAGGGTGAATGCCAACAAAGCCACGACCAGAAGACGTGTTGATCGAAGCATTCTTGTCTGCGTACGAAGATTTGTCATGGGCCGATTCTGATAAGGATTGGGTGGACCGGCGAATCGACGGCGGCGTTGAAATGTTGGCGACGCGTAAATCGGATGGCATGACGCTCGCGATTGAGCATACCGTGGCGCAGCCGTTCGTTGGCGAGATCGAAGACTATCGGGCATTTTTCGAACCATCTTTCCTGAAGCTCGAAGCTGACAAGTCTCTCATCGTGCCGGATCGCTGGATTCGGGTTTTCATTCCGGCCCGCACGCTAGAAGGTCACAGAAAGCCTGCCGCTCGCGCGGGGATCATTCAAGCGGTTCACGACTGGATCAAAAACAATTGTCTCAGTATTGCTGACGGGCAAAAGGACTACCCATGCACGGTGACCGGCGTTCCGGGCACGGCGGACTTCGAGATTATGCTAACGGTGAATGCGCAGGAGATGCCCAAGAATGGCGCTCTTCACGTTCGCAGGCAGCAAGTCAAGAACGACTTCAGCGAAGTTATACGCACCGTGATGGAAAAGAAGGTAACAAAGCTGGTGGCGCAGCCCGCCGACAAGCAGTTCTCATTCTTGAACGGCAGCACATGAATTTCGTACCGAAGCAGATCTTAGATGAGGTGCGGAAACAGGCCGTCACTTTCCCACTAATGGCCTCGGTTGATGAGGTCTGGATTCTCGAAACGATTGGGTACCAGCCGGGTGGACGTTTTCTGTTCGAGTTGAACGACGAAAACGACAGGCATCTCGCAACTATCACATGCGAGGGAACGGCGTGGACGAGCCGGTCTGGCAAAGACGGAATTCCGATTTGTAATTACGGATCCAGTTCTCGGAACACCTGAGCCAGCAATTCACGCTCGGAGCCCTAACGCCCGCTCAGTGATCTCCAGGCGCTTGTCCGGTGTCCACCCGATGTGACCGCCCGACTGCTGTTGAGAATTCCCTTCTCACCGCCAAACGCCCTCGAAGTCCGGTTGTGGGAAGGGCCGCCCGGCTGTGTTGTCGGCATATCGTCGAAGTGACCTATCTGGTCATTCCGCTCAACTCCCGGTTTACGGGGCATCCGGAACTTTCCGCCAGCAGGAAGTCGTGGAAGGGTTGCCGGCCATCCACCCGGAATCGGGAAATGCTTCGGCAGATAGCGCGTTACACGTCCGAGTGCGGCTGCGACGACAGGGAGCCGTGCGCTGCCACCTTGGTTTGGCGTGTCCAAAAAAAGTTAGGTTTCAGGACGCGTCAAACTAGCGGCCTTTCCCTTCGAAAACCGCTAAACGGCGCTAGTGAATCTGGTTAAGCCTCGGGAGGGTGCAGAAGCCGGATCACGTCACGGCGTCCGCGGCGGTAAACGCGGAAATCGCGCAGATTCGTGGTGATTACCGGCAGGGAAGGATTCAATTCGCTGAGCCGAACGAGGCAGAGGTCGACCAGATCTGGCTTTCTGCCGGAGTAACGCTTTGCCAATTCAGCCAACCGCGCGAGGTGATCGGAAACCACAAATCGCGGCGCTACCAAGCCGTCTCGAATCATGCGAGAAACAAGAGAGGTGTCTTGCAGGTGAAATGCTGTTTCCGCCAGCACCGCGTCACAGGTTAACAGCGCGCGGTCGATTTGAGACGCGATTTCCAGCGCCCAAGCGTGATGCCGATCATTGCGGTTGGCGAAGGCTACCAAAAACCCGGTATCGGCAATTCCAATCACCTCTTGGCGAATCCCTTGCGCGCGGACAAGTCGGGAGGGCCATCCACTGATCCAGCAAGATGCAGGAAGGGCTGGTCGTGACGTCTGCGAGCGAGTTCGAGTTGCTCGCGGATGATTCGGCCGCGCGGCACACCGGCTTTTTTAGACGCCGCTTCGAGCCACCCTGCTAAATCCTCCGGCAAACGCACGGTAATTGTGTTACTGATCTGCTCGGATTGTAACGCAATTTATCATTCCACCTTCTGCTTAACGTGACGTCTCGCCGGGCAAATCATCGAGGTGACCGATTGGTTCGTTAAGGCTCAACTCCGTTGGAAAATGGCGCGAAATTGTGGCGCGTTCCGGGGATGTGAGCTTCGCCTACGCAGTTACCTGGTTTCACCCGGATGATAGCCAGTTTCAGCGGTTGCCAACGGAATGCTCTTTGCAGGCTTTTCGAGGAAATGTTTAACTATCGGGATCACCCTCTCCGGTTCCGAAAATAGGACGAAGTGGCTGGCGGACGGGATCACGGCGAGCTCGGCGTTGGGGATGAGCTTGACGGTTTCAACGGCATGCTCAAGGCGGACAAAATCGGAATCTCCAAGCATGATGAGAATCGGCGCTTTGATGGAAGCCAGCTCTTCGTTCGAGAAGCCTTCCCACTGAAGGCTTGCCAGCTTGTCGAAGATTTTGGGCCAGTAATTTGGATCAGGAGCGACTTTCTGGTAGTTTTCTCGCTGAAATTGGATGTTCCTGGAATCAGCGGCAGGCGGGTGAACGAAGTGCGTTGTCTTCGGGTTTAAGGCAATGGGAGGAGGGCCAAAGGTCGCTGCGTAAGTCACTACACGACGAGAGAACTCGGGGTAGCGAATTGCGATCATGGCCGCTATATTGCCGCCGTAACTTTCGCCGAAGAAATCGGCCTTTGCGATTCCCAGATATTTCAGCAGGCCGACCACATCTTTGGCGTACTGCTCGATCGAAAGCGGACGCTCCGGTATATCGGCCGTGCGACCATGCCCTTGAAGATCGACGGTAAGGACCATGTGGCTTTGAACTAGCGCGGGATATGGGTTCAGGCCGGCGTAGCCGAAGGCAGGAGGGATGCAAACCAGCGGATTGCCCGTTCCCTCGATTTCGTAATACATCTTCAGATCGTTCACCGGCGCGTATCCGCGGGCTTCCGTTGTTGCGCCGTTGCCTAAGTTCATAAACTACTTCTCCTTTCGCGCGCCGCTTCCAAAGTGGCCAGGGAAACTGTCTAAAAAGTAGTTCCAACCTTTTTCGTGCCCTCTTCCGGCGTCAGTATCGGGAATTCCGGAATGCACCAGAGTCATCAGGGTGTCTTCTCCTTGTTTTTGGAAGGTCACGGTGACGTTCGATTCTTGTCCGAGAGTGTTCGGCGATACCCAGGTATGCTGCATTCGCGCCGGCCGCTGCATCTCCGTGAATCGTCCGTAATGGGGAATACCCTTGGCGGCCCAGTAAAAGAAGCCGTCCACTTCCGGATTGAGGAGGAGCTTGTCCGCCATATTCCAAGGGTTGCCGGGGACCTTTGGATTGAGCCACCCATCAAACACTTCGTTCTGAGGGGCGGGGATGGTTCGTTCAAACTTGAATTCGATGGTCTTTTTCGAGTTGTTCATTTATGCTCCTTCTTCTTCTTTTTGCCGCTAAAATACTGCTCATACCGATCGAGGCGCTGGTTCCAAAACCTTTCGTACTCATGCAGCCAGCCCGCTGCTTCGCGAAGCGGTTCGCCACGAAAGGAGATCAGGACCTCGCGACCGTGTTTTTCACGCTCAATGAGTCCGGCTCGTTCGAGCATTTTGAGATGCTTTGTCACTGCGTTCAAAGCCGTGCCGTGCGGCTTTGCGATATCGAGGAATCGAGCGGGTCCGTTTGCCAGTTGGGCGACGATGGCGCGCCGAGTGGGGTGGGAAATTGCTGTAAAGGTGTCGGTCAATTGATCCACGCACATATTACACCATAAGGTGTAACGTTTGGCAAGGACATTTTTGCGATGGTTTTTGCTGTTACAGTCTTAAGTCACGTGAAGTCTGCTGCTCCCAGTTCTTCAGTTTTTCCCGAGCAGATAAAGGACTTTTGTCTAGTTCTACCTTGAGACGCTGCGCTCGCTCTGCGATCTCGCGTTGCCATCCGACCTTATAGTCGAGGGAAGGTATTAATTCGGACAGCATTGAGGCTGCTTCTTGAAAATGGCCTGACCGAAGTAAACAGAATGCAATCGCCTGTTTGGCATGAGGATTATCTGCTGAAAAGGACGCCGCGAGTTTGCGAAAACCGTCGAGGGTGTTCGCGCGGTGAAGAAACGGTAGAGCTTGGACCTTCAGCACGTCAGCCAACTGGGCCACTAGATTTGGCATGTTGCCGCTCCAAAGATTTCCTCCGTCTTGATTTCGTAGCTTTGTGCCGAAGTTCAGGATCAAGTATTTCGATGGGACAAAGAGCGGCATCACGAACGCTTTCGCGGAGAACGATTGGGCGTCAAAGTCGGAACCATCGAAATGAACTCCACGGAGTAGGCCTTCGACTGGCGGCAGAAACATGAGTCTTCCGGTGACTCCGAATTCGGGAAATAGCGAAATCAGGCTTCTTTCCAGAGCAACAAATTGCCTTGTTGTCACGGCCGTATTTGTACCACTGGCACCGTACCGTCAATGGATTGAAATGCGTTCATACGTCTTCGTCGGCAAAGAAACCGACCATTCACGGCAAGGCATTCCACCAGGAAGCTCGACCTCGGGCCGCGAAGTTTTCATTTTGCCGCATCAATGTGTTTACGCTTATGTGAAAACGTAGAATTTCGACGCTCGGGCGGTGAGATCGTAAAACCAAAATTCCGGAAACAAATTCAGCGCCGCCGGCGGCTGCCCGGAGATCTCTTCGCCGCTGCCGGCTTTGGCTCGTTGCCCGGCGGCTGGCTGGTACTCATGGAAGCCAAGAACGCCTCCACATCCGTGATGAGCCCGATGGGCCTCGGCAGCGAAGGTAGTTCGCGATATTGCACCTGAATCCCCAGTGTGCGCTCATAGTTGCGGACATCGGAGCGTTCGATGGGAGTGACAAAAGTCCAGGAGGCACCACGTGCGCCGGCGCGGCCCGTGCGTCCGACGCGATGAATAAAGTATTCGGCCTCTTGCGGTAAATCGTAGTTCACGACATGCGCGATGTCATCGACATGAATCCCGCGCGCCGCCACGTCGGTAGCGACAAGTACACGGCAAGCACCATCCTTGAAGCGCTGCAACGCTTTGTTCCGCTGGCTCTGAGAGCGGTCGCCGTGGATGGAGGCCACCTTGTGTTCCCCCCGTTCCAGGAATTTCGTGAGCCTGTCGGCGCCCTCTTTGGTGGCCACGAACACAAGGAAAGAACCCTTCTCGTTCTTCAGCAGATACTCGAGGAGATCAAACTTGGAGCCCTGAGCAACTTCATAGCAGAAGAGATCGATCCGGCCAGCCGTTTCCGCGCACGCCTCCACCGCGATTCGCACCGGATTGTGCACGTAGCTCGCGACCAGCCCTGCCACGGATTGCTCCATCGTCGCTGAGAAAAGCATGGTGTGGCGTTTCGCCGGAAGCTTATCGAGAATGATGCGCAGAGACGGCAGAAAGCCCATGTCGAGCATCCGATCGGCCTCGTCGAGAACCACAGTGGCGGCACGGGAAAGATCGATCAGCCGCCGGTCGAGATAGTCGCAGAGACGGCCCGGCGTCGAGATCACCACTTCCGCCCCGGCCCGGATATCGCGCAACTGGTCGGCCTCGCTCATGCCGCCCACAACCACGGCGGTGCGGATGCGCATGCCGTCGGCGAGTTGGCGGAAGGCCGCATCGATCTGAATGGCAAGTTCGCGTGTGGGGCTCAGGATCAGGACTTTTATGGTTTTGGTGCGGGGAACGGCGGCGAGAGCTTGCACCAGCGGAATGGAGAACGCCAGAGTCTTGCCGGTGCCGGTCTGCGCGGTCGCCACGACGTCGCGGCCTTCCAGGAGAGGCGGTATGGCCTGCGCCTGGACGGGCGTTGGCGTGACAAATTCGTTCTTATCGAGGTTGTTCTGCAACGCGGAGCAAAGATTGAGCTCGGAAAAATGCTGCATCAATTGTTGTTCGGTTCCGCACCTCTGAGTTTCAGGATAGCAGCGTTCCGTAAGTCCGCAAGCCGCGTTCGCAAGACAGCCACATCCGATGGACGGGCCGCCGGTTCCATCCTGAGTTCAAGGTTGAACCAACTTACCTCATCTCCGCTTGCAAGTGCTTCCTCAGCCGGGACGGGATTGTGGCCGGCGTTTCGGGCGGAAGAAGTGCGAGCCCTTCTTGCGCGGCAGCACGGGCTTTGCGCGGTTGTCGAGCGGCCCGGTACGGTTCGGCCAGAGTCAAAAGGAACTCGGGATCGCGATGGGCGCTCATCTCCACGGCGCGATCGGCGTACTTCACCGCCAACTCCGGATCGCACAGCGTGGCGGGCGCAACGTTGATCAGGCCGGTTGCGGCGTCATCGAGCTGAACAGCCCGGGCATCCTTGCGCTCCGCTACACTCTTCAGCAGAGCGAGACCTCTTTTTGACGATTCCATCTTGACTCTCATTGCGGCCACGCCTATACTTCCCATAGATTGTCATAGGAACGGTCAAGGAAATGGGGAAAAGCCAAAACCTGCTGCAAGGCACGCTAGACCTGTTGGTTCTTCACGCGCTACGCCGAGACCAGATGCACGGCTATGCGATCGCGCAAACCATTCACCTGCTCTCAGATGAAGTGTTGACGGTGGAAGAAGGCTCGCTGTACCCGGCACTTTACAGGCTGGAACTCAATGGTTCGATTTCATCGAACTGGGGCTTATCGGAGAACAACCGCAAAGCGAAGTATTACAAAATCACTGCGCGTGGCAGAAAGGCGCTGGCGGAAGAGGAACAGAGCTGGTCGCGCCTATCGGCCGCTGTACAGCAGGTGCTCGCGCGATGAATTTTCTTTGCGGACTTTTGCTCAGGATCATTCGGCGCCGCCGTCTGCGCGCCGAACTCGAGGCTGAGATGGCGTTTCATCGGGAGATGGCAGCATCGAACGGGGGTCACATTCCGTTCGGTAATTCCTCTGTCGTTAAGGAATCGGCGCTCGACTTATGGCGGTTCAGTCTCATCGAGAATCTTGTCCGCGACATATTGTTTGCTCTGCGTCGGTTGGGCCAGTCTCCCGGGTATACGATCGCCGCTACCGGCTCACTGGCACTCGGCATCGGGATCAGCGCCGCTATGTTCACGATTCTGAATGCGGTGCTGTTCCGGCCGCTGCCCTACGCCGACGAATCGCGGCTGGTGTGGTTCAGCGAAGTGCTGAAGGCAAACACCACCGACCAAATCACGCTGACCCCCGATTTCCTCGACTGGCGGCGCCTGAATCATTCACTCGAAGACATCGCGGGCATCAATTACCAGACGAGTGTTGTGACTAATTTGGGACGGCCGATGGAACTTCATGGCGTGCGGGCTTCCGCTTCTTTACTCTCGCTCCTCCGAGTCCAGCCAATGTTGGGCCGCAATTTCACTCGACAGGAAGACCTAGCGGGCGGCGGGCGGCTCATCATTGTGTCGCACGGTTTTTGGCAAGAGCATCTGCATTCCGACCCAGCCGCCATCGGCAAGCCGATCGCACTCGACGGCGAACCCTACACCGTAGCAGGTGTGCTGCCGCCCGGCTTTGTGTTTCCGACCGATGGCGACGTGCAATTTATTACGCCGGCAGCGAAGAACGAATCAGCCGAACTAGCGCGCGACGGACGGGTGATCACCACGGTCCACAGCGTGATTGGGCGTCTCAAGCCCGGAGTTACGATACCGCAAGCGCGGGCCGAAATAGCCGCTATTCAATCGCATCTGCCGCTACCGCCGTGGCGTCCTACGATCACCATCAGAATGTTGCCGCTGCGAACCTTTCTGTTTGGCGATGAGAAGCTGACCGCATCGGTGCTGGTGATCGGAGCGCTTCTCTTTCTTATGGTGGCGAGCGCAAATCTCGGTAATCTCGCGCTATCGCAACTGATGCAGCGCGAACGGGAGCTTGCCGTCCGGCGCGCGTTGGGCGCTTCACGTTCGCGGGTTATCGCGCAATTGGTGGTTGAGAATGCGGTGCTCGCAACTGCCGGCGCGATCATCGGCCTGCTTATTGCTTGCACGATTCGCAAACTGCTCGCGGCAATGCCCTCCTACACTAGCGAGATTTATGCGCGATTGCCGATCGACTTTCGCGTTGTGCTCTTTACGGGATGCTTGCTGGCCGCAGTAGTGCTGGTGTTCGGCTTGATCCCGGCGATTCGCGTCAGCGATGTGCAACTTACCTACGCGATGAAAGCGAGCGGGTTGACCACCAACAGGCGGGATCATCTTCGTTTTCTTTCGTTGGTTGCCGCGGCTGAAATCGCTATCGTCGTTGGACTTGCCTGCAGCGCCGTTCTCATGGTGAAGAGCTTCTGGAATCTGCGTTATCGCGAGCTGGGAATCGAAGCGGAACACGTGGTGGCCGCCACGCTGAACCTAACAGGGTCGAAGTACCAGGATCCAAAGCGCGAGTTCTTGTTTCTTGACATGTTGCTCGCTCGAACAAAGGCGATACCGGGGGTGGAGTCGGCGGCAATCTCGGTCGGTTCCGAGATTCCGCCAGGCAACGGGCAGGTAACGCAAACGGTGCGAATTGAAGGGCGGCCGATGGCGGCGGACAGCAGAAGTAAGCCGCAGGCAAAGTATCAGGTGGTGAGCGCCGGCTATTTGAAGACGTTGGGTATTCCACTCGTGGATGGCCGCTTTATCAGGGATAGTGATGGCCCTTCGGCACCTCCGGTCGCAGTGATCAGCCGCAACTTTGCGGTGCGCTACTTTCCCAATGAGAGCCCGATCGGCCGACGCCTACATGCGGGCGACATGCGTGAAGGTGTTTGGTACATGATAGTCGGAATTGTCGGAGATGTGAAGTCGTCAGGGCCGACACCCGCGGCGGAACCAATCATCTACGTACCTTACGGCCAGAGCAGCGGCGATTTTCTGCATGATGACATGGGGCTGGTGCTACGGTCCGCGCTGCCGATGACTGCCATTGCGCCCGCGCTACGCGACGTTGTCGCAGCCATTGACCCTGAGCAACCCGTCAGCAGCACTGAAACCATTAACGACCGTTTGAACGAATCGGTCGCGCGCCCGGCCTTCACAGCGGGCCTGCTGAGTTCGCTTTCGCTGCTCGGCGCTTTGCTCGCCATAGTTGGCGTGTACGGACTCGTTTCGTGCCGTGTGCGTTCTCAATTGCGCGAGCTAGCGGTACGGCAAGCTTTGGGTGCTCCTGGTTGGCTGCTCGTTGGTCAGTTGGCGCGAAGCGCCGTGGCTGTAACGTTGTCCGGATTGGCTTTTGGATTGGCCATTACTTTCGCTTCGACCCGGCTTTTGAGCGCCATGCTGTTTGAAGTGAGTCCGCGGGAACCACTGGTTCTAAGTGGCGTTTGCGCGGCGGTGCTCATCGCTTCGTTATGCGCTTGTTTAGTACCCGCATGGAAAGCCAGCAGGTCGGAACCCCTTGCCATATTGCGGGAAAGTTGACCGGCTTTGGCGCCATGGAAATCAGCGCCAGAACTTCGACCGGGATTTAGAAACATCCGCGAGCTTCAGCCGGCCGAGCTCTTTGAAACCGTGATCTAGGGCCGGTATGGTCCTGTCGTGCTTGAACCCGGTTATCTGCTCCGCCAAATCGAGCGGTATTTCAAAATACCAATCAACTTGTTCCCTTTCCGGCGCTTGCTTGGCCAGATATTTCTCTTGGACGCTTCTGAAAGCGTCTGGCGGTATGCCCGTGACCGTCAGATTTTCCCGCTCCCGATCGCCCGCGTGCTTTATCGACCAGATCTGGTTGCCATTCCTCCAGCAGGCAGCGCTGGAAAACATCACATGCTCTTCCACACTGCATGCCAGCACTTCGGCATTTTGTGAATACTGCGCTAGATGGGTCCCCACGTGAAAGTCGCGCCCGCAGCGGTTCATTGTCACCAAATACCAGCCTCGACTTAGAGCACGGCCGGCCATTTTGAAGTTCAAGAATGCGCCCCAACGGCCCGTAGTTCCGAGCCCCAGGTCATTCAAAAGCTTCTGTTCTTCTTTACCCTTTACCGCAAGCCATCTCAGTGAAATTCCCATCCGTTTTGCTCCTTGATGCTGGAGTTACATTTTCCCGCTAAACTAAAATCCAGCTCAGAGGGAGAGTGGCGTGTCGGCGGCCAAAGCGTGCGAACGTCTTGAAGACTCTTTCCAGCAAGACAACGATCAAAGCCAACTTCTGCTGAACCAGCGGCGAATTCACTTTCATTCTGAATCCGGCGTTGGCATGTAGCAGGACATATGCAGCGGCAGCCCAAGACTGGCCAACTGCCGAAAAAGCTCAGGTGTGAAAGAAGGGCCACCTTCGAAATATAAATTGCGCATGATAAAAATACTTCGTGCTGTAGCGCGAGGCTGCCGAGTTCCGCCTTACGCGGCAACAATAAGCGGCACACAGACAGAAGCGCTGTTTCCAACGAGTCCCAGTCGTCGTCCGGACGCTCGTTGAAGTGCCACGATCCGACCGGAGCAATTTTGTTTAGCCGGTTTGGCAGAAATTCTCCCTTTCTTACTGACGCAGTGGGCTGCAGATCAAGGGACCTTGTCACATACGAAGGTTCAAGTGACTCGCCCCGAACCCAGAGACTGACGCCATGCTTATCGGCCGGCATATCCATAGCTTGAGCGTGTCAGAAACCTGCCGCGATTGCGAGCGTCCAGCGTTTCCCGAGCAACCGCCCGGACGATCATGCCTCAGGGAAGATGTACCATTATTTAGATTGATCACTTTCGCAAAGAGTCTGGATTGTATGCCCGGACAAGCGAACATTCCGGCAGATCCCAACGAATGAACACCCGTAAGAGGATTTCAGCTCCACGAGTTGTAATTCGCCAGCTGAAATCTTGTTTGCCATAGTTTGGACCACAGGGTGGGTGTCGTCGGCCTCAAACGCATACGCGATCAGATCCATCTGAACGGCGCGTTGGGTCTTGATCGTGAGATCGAAAATAAGGTTATCCTGCTTAAAATCCGTGGCCCTAAATCGCTCAGTTCCCTCCAGAGCAATGCTATGCATTTTGGCGTCAAGGCTTTGGACAAACACAAAGAGGCGTTTGTCGGAGCAGGAGAGCAGGCCCAAAAGCTTGGCGTCATGAAACACAGGGCTCACAATGCTTCCATCCGGCGCAACGATAAGTTGGAGAGGTTCTTGCATTTTGGATCTCCTTTTGATTATGGGTTGTCCGAGAGATTGCCCGTTCCCCGCCCGGCATCATTTTGCAGTAAAGTGCGGATATGTTTGAGCGCTACACGGAAAAGGCCCGGCGAACCATCTTCTTCGGGCGGTATGAGGCAAGCCAGTTTGGCAGTTCCTATATCGAAACAGAACATTTGCTGCTGGGACTGCTGCGCGAGGACAAAGCGCTGGCGAACCGCTTCCTTCGGTCGGACACATCCTTTGATACCATCCGCAAACAGATCGAAAGGCATACGGTGCCAGGGAAGAAAGTGCCGACCTCTGTGGATTTGCCGCTTAGCCACGATTGCAAACATGTGCTGACCTATGGCGCAGAGGAGGCCGAACGGCTCAACCACAAACACATTGGCACGGAGCACTTGCTGCTAGGGCTGTTGCGCGAAGGAAAGTGCTTCGCCGCCCAATTGCTGGGCGAACAAGGCCTTACTCTGGACTCGGTACGGAAGCAAGTACAACAATCGGAACCGCCGCCTTTTCAGGGTGGGAGCGCCTCATTCGCGCGTCTCGATCAGTGGCTCGCGGCGTGCGAAGAGCGTGGGGATGTCTGCATCGTCACGCTAGCGCGCGGCACGAGCAGAACGCCCCACTTCACCATCTACGCAGTTGATCGAGTAAAAGAAAACGAAAAGGGCCAGGACATGGCTGCCATCGAAAAGCTCGCGGAGGCTCAGAATCGTATCGATTTTGTGGTTGAGAGAATGGAGACCGCCATCGCAAATCATGAATTCGAGAAAGCGCGCTTCTATTCGGATGAAGAGCGGAAAGAGCGCGAGACTCTGCGCTTACTGCGCGAGCGGTTGAAGGTGGAAGAGCAACCGCCGCAAGTTCCGATCCTGAACATCGAGGTCATTCGTGATGAGCGTTTCTCCGAGGTTCAAAAACGCTGCGACGACCGCGTTGCCCGCGGTGTTCCCCGGATCTGGCTGTTGGCTCCTGCTTTAAAGCGCGCCTACACGTTCACCAAGGCCGAGGGCCTGTGCGAGTTCAGAGGCACAATCCTTGAGATCGCAAACCCGCCGCTCGCAATGGATTTGAAGACGATCTTTGATTAGGCCGTCCTGGCGGGCCTTCCGGATGCCGCCGCGATATTGTAATCGGATGGCAACGTTTAGCAGGCGAACCATCATGACTACCGCTGCTTTGGCAAGCGCCGCACTACCGGCAGCGAGCAACCCACCGCTTCGCTTAGTTGTAGTCGGGGCGCATCCGGACGATCCGGAGTCCAGTTGCGGGGGAACCATGGCGCATTGTGCGGACTTGGGGTTTGACGTGGTGGCTCTCTATCTCACCCGAGGCGAAGCGGGCATTAGAGACAAATCGGCGGTCGAAGCGGCGGCGATTCGTACTAAAGAAGCAGAAAAGGCATGCGGGATTCTGAAGGTGCGGTCGCGCTTCGCTGGCCAAGTCGACGGCAGCAGCGAGATCAACGCGACCCGCTACCGCGAGTTTCACGGCATTCTGATGGCTGAGAAGCCCGATATTGTGATTGCTCCGTGGCCGATTGATTCACACAGGGATCACCGCGCTGCATCGTTACTCGCTTACGACGCGTGGGAGCGCGAACACCGATCGTTTGAGCTTTACTATTCGGAAGTGAACTTGGGAGACCAAACCAAGAATTTCCATCCCACCGACTACGTGAATATCTCCACCGTTGTACAACGCAAGCGCGATGCCTGTTACGCGCACGCGAGCCAAGATCCGCCGGGATTCTACGAGCGCTATCACGAACCGATGCAGCGGCTCCGCGGGCTGGAATACTCCTGTGCCGCCGCGGAGGCGTTCGTACGATTAGCGCAGAATCCAGGTCGGTGCAGTTTGCCTCACTCGTAACCTACGCTAGCGAAAACTCGGAGCAGTCAAGAAGTTGCCTGAACTCCCTATGCTCGCGGGCTTGGCCGGAGCGGACTTCATTTCGGCTTGCACTTTCGCTTCTACTGCTTGCATGGTTTGCTGAAGAGAAGTCAAGACCGAATTATGCGAGGCGCGGCGCACGAGGGGGTCAACAATGAAGCGGACGGCGCTGGGAATATCGCGACTCAGGGCAAGGGCTTCGACTTCGACGTAGACGCCGCCGTCGCGCTCTTCCAATCTGGCGACACTCATCACTCGCCAAACGTAACCGCCCCCTTCCCCTTCCGGCAAGCTCTTCTGATCCGCTTCCTCATAGTTATCCACTTCCTGTAACCGGGTGCTCCGCATAATACTGTAGAAGCGGTGCGAATCGAGCCGCACGTTGGTAACTTGATAATCGCCTTCAAGCGCAGTTTTGAGCAGGAAGGCTTTACTGACAATCAACATCGAGAACGCATCGACCGACTGCACGCGGCCCAGGGTTTTCGATGCCGCCACTGAGGGCTGGTAGAACTCTTTATAGCGGTCATAATCGCGGGTGACTTCCAGGACAGAGTTCAGGCTCGCGCCTTGAATGAACGCGGCGCCGGTCCAATGATGAATCAGGCCACCGGGCACTCGGCGCGGGTTCGGGCCAGGTGCGGGCGAGATGAGAATTTCGCCGTCCCTCAGCTTGACGAGCTGCGACTCGGAGGATGAAAGAAATGCGCTGCCCGCCGGCTCGCGATCATGCATCGCGCTAATCACTGTCTTTGTGTACCGGCTCCAAGCGGAAATCGTTTCGGCATGGAGGGTGGCGCCGCTAAATTGAGCCGGCCACGAAACCAACGTGGAAAAGAGCGCCGCCATCGATTTGAGGGAATGTGAAAATCTTTTCATTGCATGAGTCCTTAGGATTGCTGCCAGCCGCCTCCGAGGGCTTTGTAGAGTTGCACGACACTGAGTAATTCGGTGTAACGAATCTGCGCTAGAGATAGCTGGGCTTGAAACAGATCGCGATCGGCGTCTAACGCATTGAGCTGGGTGTCGACGCCGCCGCGGTACCTCACGTAGGCGAGGCGCTTGCGGTCTTCGAGCGCGGCAACCAGTTTTTCCTGTTCCAGGCGGCTTTCATGAGTGCGCTGGTGCGCGATGAGAGCGTTAGAGACTTCGGAAAAGGCGGTTTGGATGCTCTTCTCATATTCGGCGAGAGCACTGTCACGCTGCGCTTGCGCTAGTTTCACGCCCGACTTAAGGCGACCGGCGCTAAAAATAGGTTGACTCACCTGAGGCACCACGTTCCAGACGCTATTGGCAGCCGTAAAGAGGCTTGAGAGTTGAGTGCTCTGCCCTCCTAATAACCCACTGAGACTGATCTGCGGGAAATAGGCGGCTTTGGCGACACCGATGTTGGCGTTGGCGGCGATGAGAGTTGCTTCCGCCGCGCGAATATCCGGCCGGCGTTCAAGCAACGACGAAGGAAGCCCGGCGGGGACTTGCGGAGGCATCTCCTGCTCAAGAAAGGGACGCCCGCGAACGACGCCACCCGGGTTTTGGCCCAACAGCAGATTGATGTTGTTTTCCGTTTGTTCGATCTGCTGCTGAAGCTCCGGAATGGCTTGAGCAGCGGTGTCAACGAGTTGTTCGGCCTGACGGCGGTCTAAGAGCGTGGCGACACCACCCGCTTGGCGTTCCTCAACCAAGCGCAGTGACTCGCGGCGGGTATCGAGTGTTTGTTTCGAAATATCGAGCTGATAATCGAGCTGCAATAAATCGAAGTAATTGGAGGCAACGTCGCTGACGAGCGTAGTGACAACGGCTTTGCGATTCTCCTCGGCGTTGAGCAGATTGGCGCGAGCCGCTTCCGTAGAGCGACGGAGACGTCCCCAGATATCCACTTCGAAGGACAAGAGATTCAATGAAGCGAGGCCCCAATTGCGATTCTGGTTGGGCAGAAAATACGATGGCAACGGCGTTTGACCGTCGCGCGAGAGACGGTTGATCTCCACAGCGCCACTCGCGTTGAACTGCGGAATCTGATTGGAACGAACGACGCCCAGATTGGCCCGGGCTTGCTCGACGCGCGCCACGGCATCGCGCAAATCATAGTTTTGCGCGAGCGCCGTACGCGTCAGTTCCTGCAGCTTCTCGTCTTTGAAGACTTCGAACCACTTGAGATCCGCAAGCGAAGAAGCTTCCGGCGCTGGTAAAGGTTGAGGAGCGCGGAAGTTATCCGGCACAGCGACCTTTGGACGCGCGTAGTTCGGACCCACAGTACAACTGGCTGAGATAAGGGCTGCGGCCGCTAAAGCAACGTAAGCAAAATGTTTCATGTTCAATCTCCCTGCGCTGGGGCGAAGGCCAAGTCAGCGGCCTTTTCGCTCTTGACGCCGGACACTTTTTCGACGAGGTAGAAGATCGCGGGAATAAGGAAGATTCCAATGGCGCTGGCGGCCAACATTCCACCGATGACAGTGGTTCCCATGATTTGGCGCCCGATGGAACCGGCGCCCGAGGCGGTCCACAAGGGAACGCAGCCAAGAATGAAGGCGAACGAGGTCATGAGAATCGGCCGGAGGCGGAGTTTTGCTCCGGCCAGCGCGGCTTCGCTGAGACCCATTCCTTGCTCGAATTTGTCCTTCGCAAACTCGACAATCAAAATGGCATTTTTGGCGGCTAAGCCGATGAGCATGACCAAACCGATTTGCGAATAAACGTCACTTTCGATTTGCACCATGTACGCGGGGTAGAACAGGCCAGTGATCCAGCGACGCAGCCAGAGGACGGCAAAGGCACCAAACAGCGCAACTGGTGTACTGAGCAGCACACTGAAGGGGAGCGTCCAACTTTCATAGAGAGCGGCCAAGATCAGGAACACAAAGAGGAGTGAGAAGAGGAAGATCACGGAAGATGAGATGCCTTCCTGCACTTTCTTTTCCTGATAAGACATGCCCATGTAGTCGTAGCCCATTTCGCTCGGCATTGTTTGCGCGAACGTTTCTTCGAGCGCTTTCATGGCTTGTGCGGAACTGTAACCGGGCGCGGCGGCGCCGATGATCTGGGCCGAGCGGTAGAGGTTGTAGCGCATGGTGAATTCGGGGCCGGGGCGTGGTTCGAACTTAGTCAGTGCAGTGAGCGGCACCATTTCCCCCTTTGAGTTGCGCACGTAGAACTGGCTGATCTGATCGAGATTCTTGCGATATTCGCCTTCCGCCTCGATGTACACCTGCCATTGGCGTCCGAAGCGGTTGAAGTAATTCACGAACAAACCGCCCATATAGGCTTGCACTGTTCGATAGACGTCACTCAACTCGACGCCCTGTTTCAACACCTTTTCGCGATCCACTTCGAGATATTGCTGAGGGACACTTGGCAAGAACGTGCTGACCATACCGGGTGCAATCTCAGGGCGTTTGGAGGCGGCGGCGATGAATTTGTCCATATTGTCTGCCAGAAACTGCACATCCTTGCCGGCACGGTCTTCCAGGACGAAGGTAAAGCCGCCAGATGTTCCGACGCCGGGGATAGCGGGCGGCGGAAAGCTCAAAGCGAATCCGTCGGGCAATTTGGCCAACTCCTGATTGACGTGCTGGACGATTTCCTGGTATTGGGTAGCACGCGTGGTGCGGTCTTTCCAATCGTCAAGAGTGACGAAGAAGAAGCCGGTATAGCTGGTGCTGACGAAACTGAGCAAACTGAAACCGGCAACGCGAGTGGTGTACTTCACGCCCGGTGTGTGCATCAAGATTTTCTCAACCTTGGCAGCGGCAGCTTCCGTTCGCTCGAGCGAGGCAGCGTTGGGCAGCTGCATATGGAGGAACATGTAGCCCTGATCTTCACCAGGGAGAAAACTTGAAGGCACGCGGCCGGCAAAGAAATAGGCACCCAACCCGGCTGCACCCAAAAAGAGGAGTGCGAAAGCGCTCTTGCGGATGAGCGCGCCTGAGAGACGCAAGTAGCCGTTGGTTGCGCGTTCAAAGGTGCGGTTAAACCAATCGAAGAAGCGACGCAATGGGCCGTGACTCTCCTGCCTCGGCTTGAGCAGCAGAGCGGCTAACGCGGGGCTCAGAGTGAGCGCGTTGAACGCGGAGAAGATAACGGAAATCGCGATCGTCACGGCGAATTGCTGATACAACCGGCCGACGATCCCCGGAACGAAAACGGTGGGAATGAAAACGGCGGAGAGCACCAGGGCGATGCCGATAACGGGGCCTGAGATTTCCTTCATCGCAGCTAATGCGGCCTGTTTGGGAGGCAGACCTTCTTCTATGTGGCGTTCGACAGCCTCGACTACGACGATGGCATCGTCAACCACAAGGCCGATCGCGAGAACCAAGCCAAACAAGGACAGTGTGTTGATAGTGAAGCCGAACACGGGAAACAAAGCAAATGTTCCAATCAACGACACAGGCACGGCCAACAGTGGAATGAGTGTCGCGCGCCATCCCTGGAGGAACAAGTAGACGACGATGGTGACGAGCGCGACAGCAATGAGGATGGTTTCCACGATTTCGCGAATACCTTCGGTGACGGATTCAGTGGTGTCGAGAGAGACGACGTAATCCACATCTTTCGGAAAGCGCTTCTTGGCTTCCTCCATCAGCTTGCGAACGCCTTTGGCGGCTTCGACGGCGTTACTGCCGGGCAATTGATAAACGGCGATAATGGCCCCGGGTTTGCCGTTAATGCGGCCGGAGAGAGTGTAGTCCTGGGCGCCTAATTCAATGCGGGCAACGTCGCGCACACGGACGATGCCTCCGTCGGGTTGTTCGCGAACGATGATATTGCCGAATTCCTCAGGCGAAGTGAGTCGGCCTTGAGCACGCACCGAATAGGTGAACTCTTGCCCCTTTGGCGAGGGAGCACCGCCCACTTGACCTGCGGGGTTCACGGTGTTCTGGGCCTGGATGGCCGAGACCACCTCCGTCACTGTAATGCCGAGTTTGGCTAATTGATCCGGTTTCACCCAGAGGCGCATGGCGTATTGACCGGCGCCAAACACTTGCACATTCCCGATGCCGGGGACCCGAGTCAGTTGGTCATTCAGGTTGATATAGGAATAGTTCGCGAGAAATTTGCCATCATAGGTGCCGTTTGGCGAATACAAACCCATGACCATTAAGGGAGCGGTAACCGATTTCTGAACAGTGACACCGAAATTGGTGACATCTTGCGGGAGTTGGGAGGCTGCCTGGGTCTCGCGCATCTGAGTCAGCATCAGGTCGGTATTGGGATCGCTTTTCGCATCGAAATCGACAATCATTGTCATTTGACCGTTGCCGGCGGCGTTCAGCGAATACATGTAGTTGAGATTGTCAACGCCGCTCATTTGTTGTTCGATCGGCGTGGCAACGGATTGTTCGATGGTCTGGGCATCGGCGCCGACATAGGTCGCGCGAATTTGCACTTCCGGCGGAGCAATCTGCGGAAATTGTGCGATGGGTAACTGCGTGATCGTGACTGCCCCTACGATTGTCATGAGCAGGGCGATCACCATCGCCACGATCGGGCGATTTATAAAGAACTTCGACATCAGTTCGCTCCTTTCGGGGTGACGGGCGCACCTGGGCGTATTTTGAAGAGACCGTCACTCACGACTCTCTCGTGCGGTTTGAGACCGTCTTCGACAACCCAATCGGACCCGATGCGGTCCCCGACCTTCACAGGAGTAAACCGGACTATATTGTTGGGGTCGACAACGGCGACCATATAATTGCCTTGCATCTCGTTCACGGCGCGTTGAGGCACGAGCAAGGCGCCACTGCGAATGCCCACCGAGGCACGAATTTTGCCATATTGCCCGGGGCGGAGGCGGTTGCCGGGATTAGGGAAGAGACCCGTAAGCTGAATAGCTCCGGTTGAGGCGTTCACTTGGCGATCGGCGAAGAAGAACTTGCCCGGTTGAGGAAACACTGAGCCGTCGGCCAGAATGAGAGTCAGTTTGAGATTTTTCACAGCGTTATCCGAAGTTAGCGCCAAGTACTCTTGTTCGCTGACGGAGAAGTTGGCTTTAATCGGATCGAGAGTGGACACTGTCGTTACCGGATTACTGGAAACACTGACTAAATTTCCCACCTGCGTTGTAGCCGTGCCGGCAATACCGTCGATAGGAGAGACAAGCTTGGTGAATCCCAGATTGACTTGAGCGGTCTCCACAGCAGCGCGGGCCGCGGTTACCGCCGCTTTGGCGGCTTGAATTTGCGCTTCGGCACTGTTGACCTGAGCCTCTGCTGCCGCTACCTGCGCTTTCTGCGATTGGTTGTTCTGCTTCGCGTCATCCAGATCCTGCTGAGTGATGGCTTGCTGCTCAGCCAGGGGAATGTAACGCTTCTCATCAAGTTCGGTTTTGCGTTGATTGGCTTCGGCGCTGGCTAATTGAGCGCGCGATTGAATCAAACCCGATTGCGCCTGAACCAGTTGTGCTTCGGCCTGTGCCAGCTGCCCGGAGGCCTGATCGGCGGCAGCCTGCATCGGGCGAGGGTCAATTTGAAAGAGTAATTGGCCCTTGTGGACGAACGAACCTTCGGCGTAGTTTTGCGTGAGCAAGTTGCCGGTGACCTGCGCTTTGACCGCTGCGTTTACCATGCCATCGAGCGTGCCCACCCACTCGCGTTCAATGGGAATATCCTTCTGTTGAACCAGCGCGACTTCGACCTCCGGCGGCGGAGGTGGTGAGTTGGCGGCTACCGTTTTGGAAGTGCATCCGACTGTGCTCGCTAATGTTGCCCCAGACAACAAGGCCGCTACCAGCAATTGATTTCGATGATTGAATTGGCTTCTCATTCGTTCCTTCCGTTTTCTAATGCGACTTTTTTCTCACCACATCGTTTGGCCATGACGCCGATCGAGCGCCGCAAAGGGCGTGCGCCCTTCGCCTTAAGGTTGTCCACTAAATACCTGGTTTCGACTCCGGCGGCAACGAACGTGGTTCCGGCGTTTCGCATCTCCGATAAAAGGGTTTCGCCGCTTTCATCGATGAACGTGACATCTGTCAAATCGACGACGCGGAGCAGGTTTTCGGCAACGCTGCGCGAGTGCTCCCAACACACACGAAGCTCTCCGACCCAGGGGCCAGCGAGCTGCCCGCACAGAGTCCAGCGTTGTTCGGTCTCTGAATGGTGATACATGATTCGCAGCATTGAGGCTAAACTTCCTGCGTGAGCTATGGCATCTCGATCACCAATTACGAGGAGAGGCGAGAAAAGACGACTAAGTGGCGCTATCTCAACGAGATTAACAGTGCCGAAACAAATACGATCAATTTGTTTTGGTGCCGAAAGATCGGTGCCTGCCGAATTTTCGGCAAGTGCCTGACTTAAGCTCCGGCACGCGACACGCGAATGCCCAACTTTTGCATGCGCGATTGCAGCGTGGTGCGCTTCATGCCAAGCAATGCAGCCGCGCCTTTGGCGCCGGCAACGATCCAGTTGGCTTGCTCCAGTGCGGCGATGATCTGCTTCCGCTCGGTCTCATCGATCAGCGTTCGCATGTCCGTTGCTGGTGACTTTACGGGAGCTACGGGCGCCGGCAAAGGCGGCGCATTCACAGTGCGAAGGTCGTCGCTCGGAACGTTCAAAACCGGTCCCTTCGTGAGAATCACCGCTCGCTCGATGACATTCTGTAATTCGCGAATGTTACCAGGCCAAGGATATCTAATAAGGATCGACATGGTGTCCGAGGGTATCGTGTCAATCGTCTTACTGAGGTGACGGCTGAGTTGCTGGACAAAATGCCGCACCAGCAATGGAATGTCTTCCGGACGCTCGCGCAGTGCTGGAACTTTTACCGGAAAGACATTCAGGCGGTAGTAAAGGTCGGAACGGAATTTCTGTTCGTTGACCAAACTCTCCAAGTCGCGATTGGTTGCGGCAATCAGCCGGGCATCTGTACGCAGGGTGCGAGTGGAACCCAGACGCTCGAATTCGCGTTCCTGTAAAACGCGCAACAATTTTGGCTGGAGTTCCAACGGCACCTCGCCAATCTCGTCCAAAAACATAGTGCCGCGATTCGCCAATTCAAAGCGTCCCACGCGCTGAGAGATCGCTCCCGTGAAAGCGCCGCGCTCATGACCAAAGAGTTCACTTTCGAGCAGACCAGTGGGAATGGCGGCGCAATTCAGCTTGACGAACGCACCGCCTTGGCGGGCACTCAAATTGTGGACCGCGCGCGCGATCAGCTCTTTACCGGTGCCTGTTTCGCCATAAATAAGGACAGTGGAATCAGTCGGCGCCACCTTCTCCACTTGCTGCAGAACGCGGCGCAACGCCTCGCTCTTGCCTACAATCTCCTCAAAATTCAGCTCGCTGCGAATTTCATCTTCGAGATAGAGCTTCTCTTGTGCGAGCTTGTTTTTGAGATCGGAGAGTTCGCCGAACGCTCGCGCATTTTCGATAGCGATGGCAACTTGCCGGGCAATTTGTATGAGGAAGGCTAAATCGTCTTGCGAAAAAGCATTTTGATGCCAGCTGCCGAGGCTCAGAACGCCCAGAGTTTCTTTCCTGCCAAGCAACGGGACGTGCGCCAGTGCCCGAAGGCCGAACTCACGCGTGCCCGGCTCCGCGTCGATTTCCGCTTTGGACATGATTGCGGGTTCGCCGGAAAGGAACACTCGAAAAGCAGTGCTCTCCTCACTCGCTTTGGGTTCCGCACCCTCATGTATCTTGCCCCGATCGTCGGGAAGATCGAGTGCATACAAGCGAAGTGTGTTGTCTTCCGGATTGTGCAGATCGATCCCAACGCCATCGCACTGCATCACGCGCCTGATATTGGCCGAGACTTCACGCAGTACGTCACGCAGATTGAGATTGGAGACGACGCGATTGGTCAGATCGAGCAGCAGTTCCAGGCGCTCATGCGCACGGTGCGAGGCCTGAAAGTTGATGGCATCGTCCATGGCAATCGCGATTTGATCCGCCACCAAACCGCAAAAGCGAATCTCTTCCTGCGAATACGCGTTGCGATGAATGCTTCCAATGACCAGACTACCTAGTCTTCTGTGCGCGGTGGTAAGTGGAAACGCGCAAACCGACTGCAGCCCCATCTTTTGCATGACGCCGGTTGTGGCGGGAAAACGAATCTCGCCGTCCAACCTCGACAGGACGACTCTCTCCTGATTCCGATAAACCCAGGCCGCTAATGTCTCTTCTGTATCGATCTCAACGTTGGGTGGAACTGCATCCTTCCGGCAACCCACACCTGCGTGCCAGTCAACCTTATTAGAGCGCTCGTCGAATTGTGCGATGGCATCGAACTGAACTACCTGTCTCAATTCTTCTACCAACATTTGAAAGAGCTGGCAGGGCTGTGTCTGGGCGCGCACCGACGCGGCGATTCGTATTAGGGATTCATACCGCGCCGCCGTGACGTGGTCTGATTCGGCTTCAAAAACGGACGAAGTCGCCATGCCCAAGAACTATCCAGATTCGTTTGATGCACGCGAATCGGCGAAGATTCAACTGTCGGCCGCCTCAGGTGGAATTTCTGGATCAGAGTTGAGAGGTACTGTCGAGCGCGACGGGAACTCTGTAACGAACGCTGCCATTCGCCGCCGCCATGCCGCGGGGCAGGGCGAAATGCACGAGTTCTTGTTTGCCGGGTTGTTCTTCGATAGAGGCCCCAAATTGATTTCTTAACAGGGCCAATGTGTCTTGGACCAGCTTTTCAGGCGCGCTCGCGCCACTGGTGAGAAGCAGAGTCCGGACGCCGCGAAGCCACGTGGGATGGATGTCAGACGGCACGTCGATGCGATGAGCCGGAATTCCGGATTGCTCGGCGATTTCCACCAAACGCTGTGTGTTGGAGCTGGTGGGACTTCCAATCACCAGAGCGGCATCGACGAGCGGCGCTAAGGCGCGCACGGCACGCTGGCGGTTCTGCGTGGCATAACAGATATCTTCCGCCACAGGGCCTCGCAGATTCTGAAATCGTTGGCGCAGTACATCGATGATTGCGGCACAGTCATCCAGGCTCAAGGTCGTTTGGGTAATGTAGGCGACCCGCTCGCGATTCGGTACTTCAACAGTAGAGGCTTGTTCAACATTCTCAACAAGAATAATGGCGCTTGCTTCGCCCAGAATGCCGTTCACCTCGTCATGACCGGCGTGGCCGATAAGCAATGTGCTGTAACCCTGACCCATAAACTCACGAGCCTCCCGATGGACTTTAGAGACCAACGGGCAGGTTGTGTCGACCACTTGGAGATTCAACTGGCGGCTGCGGTTATAAATCTCAGGCGCAACACCATGGGCACTGAACAGAACATGGGAACCGGCGGGAACGCTATCGAGATCATTTACAAAAATCGCGCCGCGGCGTTCGAATTCCTCAACGATGATTCGATTGTGAACTATATAGTGATAGACAAATAGGGGCGGCCCGAAGTTCTGCAGGGCCAAATGCAAGCACTCCACCGCCATCTCCACCCCAGCGCAAAATCCGCGCGGGTTGGCCAAAAGAACCCGAAGTTCCGGCTGCGGCGACGGCATCTTTTCGATGATACCGGAAAAAGCCACGTCCGGTGATGCACCCACCGGTTGACAGCCCCACAGGGGGATGACAATATGTAGGTGTCTAGGAAGGAGGGTGGTATGGGCGTAACTATTCCGCAGCCTTTTCAAGTTTCAGGGCCTGGAAACGGGCCGATTCAGGCAGACCTCGGTGGGTCCTTAGGCCCGATTGGACCGGTTACCGTTGCCGGCATTCCCAGTACTTTCGATATCAATATCGATAAGCTGCCGGACATACATATTGACGTGGACAAGATTCCGAAGATTCAGCTGGGCCTTGACCCCGTCACCATTAACCCTTTAGATCTGAACCTGAGCATCAAGCAGATTCCAAATATTCGCGGCCATTTGCCGGCGGATTTTTGCGTGAGTTTGGCGATCGCCGGGTTTGAGTTACTCTCCGTGCGTCTATGCGGCGAAGCGCAGATCATAACTGAACCGTATGTGCCAAATCCGTGCGAGACTTGCCTGGATTTGCCGCGCCTTGAAACGAGGTGACGTATGGCGGCGTTACATTCTGTTACGAGCGGCTTTCGATTTCGCGGCACGCCGAACGGCGTCGAGTGCCTGGCGCCTTTGCATTTGGAGGCCGACCGCAACGCAAGGCACCATACACATCTATTCCTGCCCTTGCCGCATTCTGAGATTTCCGCCTCGGCTCTACGTGTTTTCACGGTTTCTAGCGGCATCTTCCGGCTTTGGTTTCCCTTGCCGCCGCACACAGCGCCGGGGACATACGAAGGTAACGCAAGAATCGGTTCGACCGACTATCCAATTACGGTGGAGGTGGAAGCACAAGAGAATCTGGTCCTTTCTCCATCGCAGTTGAATGTGGTGGCCAATCCAGGCGAGCAAATCACGGCGCACTTTTCGCTCGCGAATGCGGGTAACGTCGCGTGCGAGATGGGTAGCGCCCACCTTGTAGGTCTTTACGATGTTGAAGGAATGGAGCGCGCAATCGGCGCCACCTTTCGAGAGCCGGAAGCGGAGGGGAAAGATAAAGCGGCGCGCCTGATGGATCATCTGGCAAACGAACATGGGGGAGTGATACGAATTCACATCGAACAGGGAGAAGGGTTAATTGCTCCTGGTGAGGTGCGTGAATTGGTTGCCCGGTTGCGATTTCCCGACACAATGAAACCCGGGCGAAGCTACACGGGCAGTTGGGTGATGCATAACCTTGTCTGCCAGATCCACGCCACAGGGCATGGCAAGAAGCGAAAGGAGACTCAATGAGAGATACGATGAGCAACGAAACCATCCGCAATACCGGCGAATTGCTGCAGCAGACCATTGGCACCGCCACGTCGCTCGTGGAGCAGAGCGCGCAGATTGCAATGGATTTTCTCAACGCGTTGACAGACAGCATGGGGAAAAACGTGCCGGCCAGCGGAGTGACACCCATCCTCAAGCTGCCCAAAATGCACTCCTGTTGCAAAATTCCACCCCCGTGCTGGATGCCGCGCGAGGCGGGCCACGTCGTCAGCCATGTGTGCGCCGGTTCCGCAGCGTCTATTTGGATCTGCGTTTCGAATTGCGGAATTGAAAAGCGGACGATTACTTTTGACGATGCCGGGAAAGGTGTGATCACCTTCGATCCCGCCACGCTCGTGCTTGGGCCGATGGAGGAGGGCGAAGTGAAGGCCACGTTCACGCCGCCGGCGTCCGCCGGCCATTGCGAGGGCGGCGAACACAACGCAATTGTTTGGATTCACGGCTGCAAAGAGCATTATTTGCGTTGGACGCTGAAGAATGTGAAACGAGGCGTCAGCTGCAGTTGCCATGAGATTAGAATCGAAGACTGCCCCGATTATCTGCACCACTGGTATGACCACTTCTATTGTCATCGCCCTTGTACGCACCATGGACGAAAGGGATGAGCACCAACCGGCCTCCTCTCGATGAAGTCTTACGCCGCGCCATAGATCTGAATGTCCGTTATTACAGCGGCCTCGGCCAGTTGATGGCAAATTATTTGAAAGACCTGGTTGTGACGTTTGGCGACGTTTCAGTGAGCCGGCCGCAGCCTGCACAACCGGCACAAACAGCGCCACCGCCTCCTCAACATCAGCATCAACAGCCGAGCGCGGAACGCGCCCAACATACGCCTGTCATGGTGCTCGAAGGAGAAACAGGCAAGGAAGCGTTCGGCGTTTTTCTGGTTGAGAATCACCTGGATCATGACATAACAACCCGGGTGAAGCCGACGGCTTTCTATGACGCTTCCGCCAATGAAGTCAGACCGGCGTTCAACTTCGATCCGGAGGCGGTCACGTTAAGAGCCGGTGAGCAAGTGCTCGTTCGAGTGAAAGTGACCATCGATTCGAGCCTGGAACCCGACGTCCGGTATCAAGGCTTTCTGAGCATTCCCGAACTCCCCGGGAGCAAGATTCCCGCCATCATTCGACGCCGTTCGGCCGCGCCCGAAGGGACTCCCAGTTAGGATGGCAACGAACCCTTCGGCCTATCTTGTAAACGCGATGTGGTTGTATTCGGAAACAGTTTTCCGTCCAGCCCAAGCGCTGCGGCGGATAGGACTCTACTCACCCCGGATCATCGGCGCCGAACTCCAAAAACCGCCCTCCCCAGGCATGGGTGTGAAATTCTCTCAAGAATATGCGTCACCGGTACTGCTCAATCACGATACCGAACACGATCACCTGGTAGAAGAATTCAACAGGATGTCGGAGGTATACGCCGAGTTTGTGCGTCCGTTTTCAGAGCCGCTCTTTGAAGAAGCGCTGGGCGTCATGAAGCGCTACCTGCAGCCCGATTGGCGAGTGCTGGACGCGGGATGCGGGCCGGGACGCGAGTTGCAACACATGGCGCGTCTCGTGCCGAAAGGCGAGGTGGTGGGTATCGACCTGGCGGCAGGGATGGTCAATACGGCTCATCGGGCGGCGCGCGCCTTCGGTTTGAAAAATTGCGCTTTCTTTCAGTCGGACGTGGGCAGCTTACCGGCTCTTTTCAAAGACCAATTTGACTTGGTCTATAGCTGTCTGGCTCATCATCACTATCCGGAACCGCCCGCCGCCACTCGATCGATTTTCAAATCATTGCGGCCCGGAGGGCTTTATTGCGTGGTGGATCCGGGCCCTGCCTGGTACAACGCGATTAGCGCGCCGCTGGCGCTGCTGGCAGATCCGGGCTGGATTGGCTTTCACACACCCGAAGAATTCGGCAACCTCTTTCAAAATGCCGGTTTCATCAACACAACGTGGTTTGAAGTGTTACCCGGGTTTGGCGTGGCAGCCGGCCAGAAGCCTTTCGAGTAGAGCCTTCCGGTGTAGAAACGCGCACCGCCCCGCCCGCGGACTGCTATGAGTTATGACGTCCAACTCGTTCATCGAATTCTTTCAGAAGCTCGCCAAGAGGTGCTGAATGAGTTGGAACGGCTGTTTGCGGAGCGCCGGAAGACCGGCTATGGTCCTCTTTACGATGTGCTGGCAGATTACCCGTTTCGCGAAGGCAAGGGTCTGCGTCCTGCTATTTGTTTTGCGGCCTGCCGGGCAGCCGGCGGGCGCACCGAGCAGGCGCTGCTTTCCGCGACTGCGCTGGAATTGTTCCATAACGCGTTCCTGGTGCATGACGACGTGGAGGATGCATCTGAATTCCGGCGTGGCAAGGTGACGTTGCTGCAGGAGCACGGCGTTCCGATCGCCGTGAATGTGGGCGACGCGACCAATGTACTCGCAATCGGGCCGTTACTCGGAAATACGGCGCGAATCGGCGTACGCAAGGCTCTGCTCATCTTTCGTGAAGTGGAGCGCATGGCGCGCGAATCCGCCGAAGGGCAAGCCATGGAACTGGATTGGATTCGTACCGCGCAGTTTGATTTAGAGGATCGCGACTACGTGCGGATGGCTTACAAGAAGACGTGCTGGTACACGGTGATCGCGCCGCTTCGGGTCGGTGTGATTTGCGGAAGCCGCCCAGGGCCACTCGCGCCACTCGACAAAGAGTTGGAGTCTCTCATTGAACTTGGTTTTCACGCTGGTATCGCCTTTCAGATTCACGACGATCTATTAAACCTGGAAGGCGATGAGGATGTGTACGGCAAAGAGAGCAGCGGCGATTTGTGGGAAGGGAAGCGAACCATCATGCTGTTGCATTTCTGCCGCACGGCCAGACCCGCGGCACGCAAGCGCGCACTTAAAATCCTGAAGACGCCGCGGTCCTCGAAACAGGCCGAGGATATCGCTTGGTTGCTCGCGGCGATGCGGGAAACGGGGTCGCTGCAATATGGACGTTCCGTAGCTCGAGAATACTCCGAGCGAGCGCTGGAACTGGACGCAAAAGGCTCGGTTTTTCCGGTGCAAAATGACGATCGCCGTTTTTTGCGTGAGATGTTAAACTACGTGATCAGCCGGATCAAATAAGCGGGGAAGGGCGTTTCGAAAAATGCGCATTAAGAATGAAGACGGGGCCTCAATTGAGAACGCACTTTCAGATCTGCTTCGTTTACAGGGCGAATTCCATTCCAAGCTGGCGGAAGAGACGTTGCGTTACTTTCGCCGCATTCAAGGGTCAAGCGTTCCGGCCGCGCCTGGCACTGTGATGGTACCCGACGGCTCGGTTGAGTTGGCAGCCGCGAGCAGCGCCGGTGAGAGCGTCACGCTCCAGGTGGAAATCGAAAATCTGCAGCGGGTGCATTGCATAGTGACGCCGGCTCTCTCGCCTTTGGTGGGGCAATCGGGCGCCACATGGCTGCCTGAGTGTGACTATACATTGCCGGCGTTGATACCACCCGGTGAGATTGTTTCGCTCCAACTGCAAGTTCGAATTCCTACCCACCTTCCGGCAGGCATCTATCGCGGAGCGCTCTTCCTGCAAGGGTTCCAGAACGGCGCAATTCCGGTGGCCATCACCACCGGAACAGCTACTCCAGAGCCAGCGAAGGCCGCTCCCGCAAAAACCAAGCGGGCAGCTAAGTCCAAAAGGAAGCGCTCAAAACAAGCGAGCGCGAAGCGCGCGAAGAAACGGAGTCCAGCCGAATGACAGAGGCAAGGCAGCGCGTTCAGTTGATCGACGAGGCGGATGGGCCAGGCCGGACGACGGCCACTTTGGTGGCATCCCTGACCGCGCGTCTGGCCACACTACGGCTCTGTTCGGGTTCAGATGCGATCGCGAGTCTCACCGCGGGGTTTGCGGTTCTAGGTCGAGAGGTCAGTCGCACGTCGGAGGGCGCGAGGCTTCGAAAGGCGCTTGAGACAAGCCGCGCAGGGAATAATGGACAAGCCTTGTGGTCTGCGCTGCAGGTGAAAACCTGGCTGGCCGGCATTCCTGCCAGTCCGGTGATTGAGCAACTTCGCAACGATGTCGCACTTCTCCTCGCAAGCGATCTAACCGATGTCTTGGGTGTTTTGCCGATACCCTCCACCACGTCACCGGCGCGTACCGGCGACGATGAAACACCATATACTTTTCTCGATTGCGCCCTCGGGCTGTGGGCTTTCTCCGCTGAGTTGGTTCGTTCGGTAGAGGCGTTGGCGGAAGGAACGGCCATTCCCGCGAATCAGTTTGCCGAAGGAGCGAGCCCCGCGCCAGATGAGAAAGGTTCGCTGCTGCGGTGACGCCGGCAGACGAGCTAAGACTTCCGACGATCTGGGATTGCTCGCAGGAGAAATACAAAGACTGGTTGCACTTAAATCTGTTTGATTTCCAAAGCGGAATCATTGCTCTCATTAATGCTTCCCTGCATGGATCGCCGCAAGATCTCCGATCCAGAGTTATTGGCACGGCGGTCGCAAATGTACCCGGCTTGGGCTGGGTAGGGAACCTCGAAGTTCTAGGATTCTCCCAGGCATCCATCACACCGCTGAGTATCGGCCTGCCGCGGGTGGCGCTGGCCTTCGATCAGAGAAACGATTCGCTTTCTGCCTCCGTGCGCGATGCGGCCGAAGAATGGGCGGCCTCATTTTCGGCGCTGCCCGAAAGCGATGCGATCGATATCGAAGCGCCGCTGCCTTTAGGCGATGGTTGGATTTCCTGGCGCGTCGTTCCTCGCTTGCAAGCAACGGGAACGTGCACCGTCGCAGGACGACACCTCAATCTGGAACAGACAGGCGTGTACCACGATCACAATTGGGGGCGCTGGTTCTGGGGAGACGATTTCGGATGGGAGTGGGGCTGCTTCTCGTCTCAGGATGCGAAGGCATCTTTTGTAGTGGCGCGAACCACCGATCGCTCGCACACAAAGCGGAATTCTCTGTCACTCATTATCGATTTAGCAGGCGAGCAAAGAATGCTGAGCGACGCCTCCATCGATCTCGAACTCAGTGGCTCGATTTCCGTGAGCAGGCGGCTGCCAGGAGCGATGGCGGCTCTTTATCAAGATATGGCATTCCCGAATCTGCCGGGCTGCGTGAATTTGCGCGCGAATGACGGGCTTGATGAATTCGCCGTCGAATTTACGGCTCGCGATGCGCTGCAACTGATTGCGTCCGATCCCATCGCCCCGAACGGCGTTACCTTTATTCATGAGATCGCCGGTGAGTTCAGTTACTCCGCCATACTGAGCGACCAGCGCTTTATCGGAACAGGTCTGGGCGTCTTCGAATACGTAGGTTAGTGGGCGATGACTCTGGCCGATTACATCCGCGCTTTGATCCGGGAGTTGGGATCGAGTGATCCCGCTGGCTTGGCTCGTCTCAAGGAAATTGTAAATGGGCGCACGGCCAGAATCGTGCTTGATGAAGAAGCGGTGGAAATAGCGTTCGTAAACGGAGAACTGCGCACCGGACCAGCATTTCGTTTTGCGGTCGATGGCGTGGGAGAAACCGATAGCGCAACAGTTCTCGATCTATTGGATGGCAAGCTTGAAGTCTCAACTGCAATTCTTGACGACCGCTTGCGGTTAGCCGGCGATTGTGAAGACATAGACCGAATTTGTTTGGCCATTGAGATCTTGCTTAGCGCTTCTGCTCGTTCGCCGGAATTGCAAGCGCTCGCGGCTGATTTTCGGGCAAGTCACTCAGCCGCCGCTCAGCGGCGCGAAGGGGTTGCGTGGTATCCGTTTTCGCCTGCAGCCGGCGAGTTGTCACTTCTCAAAAGTCTCGGCCTCCTGCCGGATCCGAAACACGAATAGGCCGCCTTATAGGCCTGGCAGATTTCGATTACTTCGCCGTGCAGGTAATCAGGCTAGCAAAGAAAATTGAGGACGAAATTCGCAAAGCGATGGAATAAATTACCACTAGTTCCATTACTTTTGTACATTTTGTAGGTGTTTTCGGAGTATTATCAAACTTAAGCAGAATTATGCAGCAGGCCGCTGCGCTTGGAAGCGATACATCGCTGCTCCACACAATCCTGAATCAGTCCGATTTGCTTATCGCTCTGATCGCTGAGTCCGGCTTAATTGTGGCTTGCAATGACACGGTTTTCCGCTTTGCGCTGCGCACGCCCTCGGAAATCGTAGGCAAATACGTTTTCGATTTGCGCATTACGTTTCCAGTGCAGACTCTCGAGCAGTGGACTGAACTTCGCCAACGAGTTCGTGCAGAACGTCAAGTCGTGATCGAGACGGAGATCGGGCAAAAGGGTGGTACGACTTACACTGCGCGCTTCGTGCTGAGTGAGGAGGAACACCGCGGCGAACGGTACATCATGGCCGTCGGCCGGCGGATGGAGACCTCGGAGCCGATACGCGCCAAAATCGAGCGCGAAGCAAGATGGCAAAAAGCACTCTTTGAAATGGCCACCGACGAAGCAGCAGTTCGCGGCGACATCGTCGAAGCCGTTTGGAATATCAGCTTGGCCACCAGGCTCGTGTTTCCCGCGCATCACTGCCGGGTCTGGAAGATCGAAGGCGACGTACTGAATCTCATCCGCCATGCTGACGACGATAGCCAGGTGACTTCCATTCCTCTCCACGAGCATCAGTGGATGGGTCAGTGTTATGAATCGAATCGGGCTGTCGTTTGTTTGGAAGCTTGCCGTTCCGAGAGTGAAACGGCCGCGGCCCGGATGCTTCTCAAAAAGAATGGTGTTGTCACCAGCCTGGCGGCTCCCATTCTTGTGAGTGGGAATCGTTGGGGCTTATTGACCATCGGATCGGCAACTGAGAGGAAGTGGCAAGCCGAGGAATTGTGGTTCGCCAATCAGGTAGCCGACCAAGTCAGCCACCTGGTTCTCAATGAAGAGAGGCGGCGGGCGGAAGCCCAGCTTGAGGCGAGCCGGGAACGATATCGAAGCTTTGTGGAAATGAGCCGGGAGTTGATGGCGCGTCTTGAGTTTGATCGCCCTATTCCCATGTCGCTCCCCATAGAGGATCAAGTCGCCGCATTCGTGGATCTCGGGTTTGTCGCGGATTGCAATACGGCAACGGCGCAATTCTTCGGATTCAAAGATGCCGAGCAAATGAAAGGCGGCCGGGTAAAAAGTCTCTCACCGGGTTGGGCAAAACACGGCTTCCTGCAACGGCTGGCCAAAGCGGGCTTTCAAATCTTCAACGCCGAATCGGAATACCGGATGCGCGGACAAACAAGGTGGGTTCTCGAAAGCTATCAGGGCGTTATTGAGAACGGAGAACTAATCAGGCTTTGGGCCACCTCGCGCGACATCACGGATTTTAGGCGGGCGCAGGAGACCATCCGCCATAGTGAGGAGCGTTACCGGGCGTTTGTCTCTAATAGTTCGGAAGGTATTCTGCTGATCGAGTATGAAGAACCGATCCCCGTACACCAACCCTTTCAGACGGTATTCGAGGGGGTTTGGAAAACCGGCAGAATCACGGAATGCAATCAAGCATATGCCAAAATGCGCGGGTTCGAGCCGCGCGAGAAGTTGATAGGCCGACCCATAATCGAATTCCGATTGGATACGGAAGAAGCGCGAAAAACCATCGGCTCTTTCATCCGAAACGGCTTCCGTCTTACCGGCGCGGAACGGCCGAATTTGGCGCCCGATGGATCGGTGCGCTGGTACCGCTACTCGATGACCGGAGTAGTGGAAGATGAATGCCTTGCCCGGACTTGGGCCACCGTCTCAGACATCAACGAGCAGAAAAAGTTGGAAGAGGACCTCCGGTCATTGTCGTCACGGCGCAGCAGCATTCTTGAGCAAGAGCGGGCGCGAGTGGCGCGTGAAATTCACGACGAACTTGGACAGCAACTCACAGTATTGAAGTTCGAAGCCGCGGCCATGGAAAGCGGGAAGCAGCAACCCGTTAAAGGCAAGCTCACCGGAGAGATTGACGCGGTGATCCACACAGTGAGGAAGATTGCCACAGATCTCCGGCCGGCGATTTTGGATCAGTATGGGCTGGGCGCAGCCGTGGAATGGCAGGCTACGGAGTTCGGGCGGCGCACAGGCATTGCTTGCGAAACCGAAGTGGACAAGCAATTGAACGTAAACGGAACGCTTAGCATAACTGCCTTTCGAATCCTGCAGGAAGCACTGACGAACGTGGCCCGGCACTCACAGGCGGACCACGTGAAGGTGCGGCTGCGAAGGCGCGGGGATGAGTGTCAACTCACAGTGGAGGACAACGGGGTTGGGCTCAACATCGGTGAGGTCAGAGGGAAACACACACTGGGACTTATTGGCATGCGAGAGCGGGCACTCGAAGCAGGAGGACGCTGGACCATTGATGACGGCGGGAACGGCGGCACCGTTGTGACAGTCACCTTGCCCCTGACTGAACCTGAGGCGGCGGCATGATTCGAACCCTGATTGCGGACGATCATCCGGTGGTGCGCAGAGGATTGATTCAGATTCTCTCCGACGCCTCGGATATTCAAGTGTTGGCCGAAGCGGGCAATACGCAAGAAGTAATAGACCAGTTAAACCGGCTGTCGGTGGATGTACTGGTAATGGATGTGGGAATGCCCGGCCGGTCTGGATTGGAACTGTTGCCAGACGTGTGCCGCGAATATCCGAAGCTGGCGGTTTTGATTTTGTCGCAGTACCCGGCCGAACAGATTGCTGTGCGGGCTGTCCGCACAGGCGCGGCGGGATATCTTACGAAAGAAAGCGCACCAGAGCAACTAGTGGCGGCAATCCGCGCTCTGAGCCAGGGCCGCAAATACCTTACCGACGAAGTCGCGGAATTGCTGGCAAGCACAGTCAGAGGTGGACCCGAATTGCCGCATGAGACTCTCTCCAATCGCGAATTTGAGGTGTTGCGCTTGATCGCGTCCGGGAAAACGGCGTCGGAGATCGCCGAGCTTCTGAACGTTAGCGTGAAAACGATAAGCACCTATCGCGCAAGGATATTGGAAAAAATGGATTTCCGCACCAATGCAGCCCTCACATCGTACGCAGTGCGACATGGATTGGTGGACTAAGCACCGTATAAGGTGAAGCTTGTAGGAATTTTGCCGACACTCAACGCCTCACAGTTTGACAGAAATTTCAGCGCAACACTGATTCACTAAAGCACCCGGCCCCGGTAGTCTGGATCTGAAGTGGCAAGTAAATCAATCAATCAAAAACAAGACGGAACGATTCCGAACGTTCTCATTGCCGAGTCGGATAACGCACACTCGGCTTATATGTGCGACCTTTTGCGGGTGTGGGGGAGCCGGCCAATGTCGGCCAGAACAACGGCGCAGGCACTGGATAGCCTGGCGCTTCAGCAGTTCGAACTGGTATTGCTGAATCTCTACGATGGGGAACTTGATTCGGACAAAGTGGTGCAGTTCCTGCGGCGCGGGAAGCATTCCAACTCGCTTGTGCCCGTTGTCGGCATGACGGCGAATCTCAGCCAGGAACAAGTATCAACGGCCTTGCGGAGCGGTGTAAACGATATCGTGTCTAAACCTGTGAAGATCCGCGATGTGGCGCGGATTTGTTGGTACTGGCTGCGCTGCGAAACCACGAGTCCGGGAAGTACCAAAAATGGACAGTAGACCGCTGGCACTGGTTATCGAAGAAGACGCTATCAGCCGGAAGTTTCTATGCATCGTTTTGGAGAGCTGGGGATGGGCGGTTCACTCGACTCCATCGGGACGGGAAGCGTTAGAAAAAAGCATCAACGAGTCTTACGATCTGATCTTGGCTGAGTATCTTACGACCGATATTGCAGGCGATGAATTGTTGCGGCGGATTCGCTCGAACGGTGCGTCCAGGCGAGCGCGCATTGTTGCAGTCACAGCGACAGACGATAAGGCCGCTTGTCTCGCGGCCGGCGCTAATCAATATTTGCGCAAGCCGGTTTCGATTGAGCTATTGGCGGGGTTGGCGAGGCCCGGCTCGATTGATTATTTGGCGAGCAGCTGCTAGCTGACCGGGCAGCCGAGCGGTGGTGCTCGATCAACACCGACACCAAGTCGCCGAGCCTCCGCGAAGTGTGTTGCCCGGCGATTACTCAGGAGGCCGTGTCACAGATGGAACCGCCAGCGGAATTCCCCATAAAGCTGGCGTGGATCGTTGTAATGGAACCCGCCAAACGTGAGGCTGTTATCCAGCAGAACCCGCCGGTTGGCGACATTCAACGCAGTGACGGAGATGCGATACTTCCCTCCTTCACCAAAACTCTTGGCGAGTGACAGGTCGAAAGTAGTGTGTTGAGGAAGGTAATCCCCTGGGTATTGAGCGTCGGGCAGTCCATTGGTGAAACCCGAGCCGTAGTACACGTTAACAGCGGCAAAGATCTCTTTGGGGAGAGTTGCGCTCGCGCCAACGTTTAGGGTATTACGCTGATCGTGATCCACGGGTGACAAACCCGGAGCGGGCTCACAGGTGCTGGCAAAGGCCGGCGGGCAGATAAGGCCGCCCGTGAATGGTGCGGCCGCCTGTGCAATCTGGTTCGAATAAGCTAAATGCACTTGGGCGCGGTTCCAAAGACGCGGCGAACGCAGCGTCGTCTCCCAACCCTGAATAAGTGCGTTACTCCAGGTAAGCGGCCAAAAGATGTTGGATTCGCCAATATTGCTGTGGTCAAGCCAGTTCGAGGCCTTGGTCTGGAAAGTGTCTTCATCCAGCACCCAACCGTGGAACGGAATCATAACCCCGATTTGGTACTCATGATCGCGTTCCCCTCGTAGCGGAGCAAACGCCAGATTCTGACTGTCGGCCAAATTGAGCAGCGGGCCGGTTGCTGTCAGCAGCGGCGGCGCTTGATAAAACTGGCCCCAGAAACCGCGAAACACCCAATTGATCTTCGGGATGCGCACGGCGATACCCAAACGTGGATCGGTCGCATTTTCCACCACTGCCGTCTGGCCGGATGTCGAACCCGAATTAAACTGAGATTCGCGCAGACCGAGGGTAAGAGTCACCCACTGAGTGACTTTGACCCGGTCACTAATGAATTCCTCCGCCAAGCCACCCGTGACGTTGGCGGTGGAGGCGCCAAAGTTCTGGCAATTCGGAGCACAGTCAGTGAATACGTTATTAAAGTAGTTGCTCTGATGCTGGGCAAAGCCAAAGAAACCGGCTTGAATGTCGTTGTCTTTGAGCGTGTTAATGGAGAGAGTCGCCTGCGCCCCGCCATAGTTCGCAGCTTGACTGACATTGGTGATCACAGGGTAGTCATTGGGAGAGCTTTCGTAGTCCGCTTTGTTGTAGTGGTAAAAAGGCGAGACGGTGAGAAGCAGCTTGGAATTGAAGGTGTGAATCCATGAGAAAGTGGCGTAACCATCGGGTTCACGCTCGGCGTCGTGCAGGCCGAAGCTGGGGTAAATTTGGTTCCCCGCGGAGGTGGCGCTGGGATCGATCGGAATCTGATAATAATCCTGCCGCAAAGAGGCAGTCATGCGGAATTGATTCGCTACGCTCTCATTAAAGATCAATGAAGCGAACCCGCCATAACCGTTTTCCGCATCGTGCACCACTTGGCCGACCGGCGGTTGCAGCCCATAATCACTGCGATTGGCGTTCACACTGAAGTAATAAGCCAAGCGCTTGGTGTGGCTGCCAAAATTGAACTGATCGTTGGTTTGATACCAATTACCGAAGGAAGCGACTATCTCCCCTTCGTCATCGCGCTCGAAACCCGTACGCGGAACAATATTGAAGATGCCGTAGGTGCGGTCGCCGTAGTCGGCGTCATAGCTGCCGCGCTGGACTTCGAGATAGTCAATGTCTTTGGGATCGATCTGGGGGCCAAGATTTGTGGCAATGTTGGTATTCGGAATCGGCACTCCGTCCACTAGCCAATCCGTCTGGTGACCGCCGCGCATGTGGAGCATATCGTGAGTGACATAGGCGCCAGGGACAAAGTCGGTGATCATCGCCAAGCTGTTGCTGCGGCTGGCTCCGGGAGTTTCGGCAATGTCTTGACGGTCGACAAGGGTAGTAGGCGTCGCAGATTCAACGTTGGCAGGCTCCGCTTGACCTTCGACAACCGTCGACTGCGTGAGGGTAGAGAGTTCAAGCTGAAAATGCAGAACGGGAGCCGAGCGAGAGTCAACAGTGACGAGTTGCTCGGAGGTTTTGAAACTCGGTTGCGAAACGGAGATTGTGTAATCCCCCACCGGGACAGCGGCAAACGTAAACTCGCCGTTCGTGTCCGACTGCGTGTCTTGGGACAAATCGGAATGAACAGCCCGCAGTTTGACTGCAGCGCCCGGAATCGGGTGGTGCTGGGGATCGTGCACGATGCCTTCAACCCGGCCAAAAATGGAGGCGTGCGCTAACAGCGGGCAAAACAACAGTACAAATAAATACTTCTGCATCGGAACCTCACAACAAACCTTAAAAAATCAAGATGGCAAAGCGCGCCCGCCAAAGATGGGAACGCAGAACTCTTGGGCTAAGTGGGTTAGATCAGTGAGGTGGAAGGGGGACCGCGTTTGGGGCAGCCGTTTGCCAAGCTGCGGGCTGCAGCAACTGGGAGCGCCGCCGGGGTTGTGCGTTGAGTCACAAACACGATAGGCACGGCCACTTTGTGTGCGGCCTGAGCAAGCGGACACTCGGCTACCCCGGCAGCCAGAAGCGAAGGATACTCCGTGCAAAGGGAAGCGATCGTCGGCTTCGATTCGTGACTCGAAGCCTGCATCGTGCATTTATGTTTACCGTGAGCTCGACAGCAGGCGGGAATTTCAGACTGCGCGAACTGCAGGCGTGCGAGTGTTTCCAGATTTGAGCCGAAACTCAAAACAGACAGAAGGATGATTGCGAGAAAACCCTGCACGTTTTTCGATTGTAGCGCGGAGCCGGCACACTCAGCTAGGCGAGTTTGATCGTATTGCCCGCAAAACCCGTGATCGTCCAGCCTTTGTTCTCAATTGTGGGCAATTCGTTAAACGTCGCTAGCTGATCGCGCAAAACGCTGACGGCCACTTGTTTGCCAAGCAAAATGGCCTGCGCGTAGTCAGAGCGATAGTGAACAGCAGCGTGATTGCGGCCAATGGCTATGTTCGACGCCAGTTTGTGCAGCTCCCCGCCAACCGTGAGCGTATCGGGGCCGTCGTAGGGAACCAGCCGGAGCCCGTCTTCGTTAGGCACCATGGGATTCGGCAGCTCCCATGATTGATCGAAGAAAGCTTTGGCGATCGTCGTGCAGGCGCCGGCAACCGTTCCATGGCCCTGGCCATAAGAAGGATGTTGCGGACACCCTTCAGGGAATGCATGCGGCATCAGGTATGAGCCATTATTTGAAAAGCAGTATTGAACTGCGCTGCAGTTGAGAACGGTGGAAGAAAGAGTAACTCCTTGCTTCACGCCGGAAAGCGCGTTATGAACCAGACCGCCGTACGCTTCCGGCCGCAAATGGCGATGCACATACCACTTTTGGTACCAGACGGCTTTGAGCGCACGAGTAGCAACCTCGGCAATGAGCGCTTTGAAGTGCGGCGTGCCAAACGTGCCGAAACCCGTTTGCGTTTTGGAACCTAAATAGGGGTTGCTGGAATTGTACGGAGCACCCACATGAACCAGATAGAGACAGGCATTAAAATACGCTTCAAACAGGACGTCGAGGTGAACGTATTGAGCAATGTCCCGGCCGCCGCGCAGATAACGGCGAGTCGGATCGATTCGGTTTGGCGCGGCCGAAGGCGTCGTCCACGCCGCCGCTAGACTGCCTTGGCCGTTTTGGCAATCGAGCCAGGATGGAAAGTCAGTCATCCAATCCGTTCCGCCGCGCGAAATAGGCAGCAGCGTTTGGAAGCGTTGCACAATTTCAGCCGCGCCGTATTCGAGCGTCTGATATAGGAATTGGGAAATGTAAGGGCCCAGCAGATCACCCTGTGTGAAGCCGCGGAAGAGATTGGCGGCAGTAACCGGCTCATGGACGCCGTCAAGCAGACGGCTGAAACTCGAAATGCCGGAAAGTTCGGCGCAAGCTTCGGCCGCGAGATCATTCGTGGCGTATTGGGAAAAGTGCACATCGCGCAACAACGCCATCCAATAAAGTTCCACGGCCTCGGCAGCTTTGACATCGCTCGCCACCGGTGGCGGAGGAGTCATGGCAAGTTGATGGGAATCGGTACCTTCCAGATCGAAAGCGAGCCCCGATTGCGGATCCACCAGCGGTACTGAGCCAACTGTGATGTTTTCGAAATCGCTGACGCTTCCCGACGTAAGAGCCGTGAGTAATGATTGATACGCGGCTAAGTCAACTTCTCCAATGCTGTTATGCGGAAGACCTTTTGAATAATTGCCGAGCTTGGTCGGGTAAAGGCCTTCGTCGCCGTTATTAGGATGAGGCGGAATGAAGACATTACGCTCGTTCTGCGCAGCGGCAGTTCGAATCTGTTGAGATGCATCGGCACGCTCAGACGGCGTCAGCGCCGCGCCGAAGCGTTGAGCGGAAAAACCGGCCATAGGCTTCCCATTGTACTTCCCTGCAGTTACAATTCAAACCAATAAACAAAGCGGCTTACTCACAGCGCAAGGAGGTTTGCGGATCAATCCGTGCCGCACGCCACGCCGGCACAATCGCCGCCGCCAGGGAGACTACAGCCACAAGCACGAATACTGTGGAGAAAGTCATTACGTCCAAAGGCTGCACTCCATAGAGAAGATCGCGAATCGCTGTGGCAACCGCCGCCACGCCGATCAAACCCAGCGTTACGCCCGTTGCCGACAACAAGACACTTTCGCGAACGACAATGCCAACGATACCAAGTAGATTCGAACCAAGCGCCAAACGAATTCCAAATTCGCGCGTACGCTGCGCAGTCAAGTAAGCCAGCGTCCCATAGAGACCGATTCCGGCTAACAGAATCGAGGACATGGCGAAAGCCGCCAGCACGAACAAAAGAAACCGCGTGTCGCCGATCGAATCATCGACATACGCACTCATGGGCCGTATGTCAAAAGCCGCGCGGCCTGTGTGCGCCGCCGTGACGGCAGCCTGGATCTGCGCCGCAATGCTCTCAGCGGAGAGGCGCGTCTTAATCAAGAGCGACATCACAACCGGATACTGGTAGTAAGGAATCATGAAATGCCCCACGTTGTCGTCCCGCACCGCGGTTGCCCGCACACTGTTAGTCACTCCAATCACTTCCAGATCGTCCCTCCGGCCCGTTCTGTAAACGGAGAGAGATTTCCCGATAACATCACCCTCGGGCCAGAGCCGCCGCGCGAGGCTCTCGTCAATAATCGTGACGTTGCGTTGTGAAGCAATATCGGCGGTGCTGAAATCCCGCCCTTCGCGGAGACGTGTGCCGCTCACGCTGAGGTATCCAGGAATCGTGACCTGCTGGGTAGCCGGAATCGGCAGTGCGTCCAACTGATCGGTGCGGCCTACGTGACGCGTCTCTTGATCGGGCGCAAGCGGCAAGGGAAAAGCAGCGCTGGCGGATGCAACACCTGGAATAGCGCGCACCCGGTTGAGGATGTCTTGCAAGAGAGCCCATCGCTTTTCTGTTTCCCGATACGCTTTGAAATTGAATGGCACTGTGGCGGTGACGACATTAATAGGATCGAAGCCGAGCGGAACATGCGTCAGATTCAGGAACGAGCGCAGCATCAAGCCCGCGCACACCAGCGGCACAATAGACAGTGCGACTTCCGCGATAACCAATAATCGCTGCATACTGCGAGCTCCTGACGCAGCCGTTTCCGTGCGCCCGGCGCGCAAAGGATGGCCGGCTTTGTCTGCAGCTAGCCGCCACGCGGGCAGCAATCCGAAAAAAGTACCCGCCAGCAGTGAAAGCAAAATAGCCGCGAGTGCCAAGGGCCCATCAATGGCGATGCGCGATTCAAGCGGAATGTGGGAAGCGCTAAAGTGTCCGATCAATGCCAGACCGAGACGAGCGCAGACAAGACCAATTAGGGCCGCCGGCGCTGCCAGCACAAGGCTTTCCGTAATAAGCTGCCGTATGATCCGAACTTTCGCCGCGCCTAGCGCGCGCCGGATCTCCAGTTCCCTTTGCCGCGCCGAACCACGAGCCACCATCAGATTCGCCACGTTCACGCACGCAATCAACAGAACAAAGCCCACCGCGCCCGACAACAGAAACAGCGCTGGCCGGGCATCGCGCGTTATTTCATCATGCAGCAACCTGGCGCTAAAACGCACGTTGCTGCCTGCAGGGTAAGCTTCCGGGTGCGCGCGCGCGAATCGCGCCACTAGCGTGGGCAACTCCGTGTTAGCTTGCGCAAGCGTAATGCCGGGCCGTAGCCGCGCAACAATAGAAACGCCGCGATATGGCGAGCTTGAGTCGATGCCCTTCGGAAACCAAACATCAACTTGCTCCGAAGCATCCACGGCCGGCGGTAGAAACAGCCGAAACCCGGGCGGCAACACACCGGCAATCCGCACCTCCAGATTGTTGACGCGGACGCCTTTGCCAACGACACCCGGATCGGCAGAGAAACGCCTACGCCACAATTCGTCGCTGATCAGAATGGCGACCACCTGACCGCCGCCTTCGTCAACGCCGGAATCGAGCCAGCGTCCGAGCACCGGGCGTGCGCCCAGAAGCGGAAGAAAGTCATTGGAGACACTCGCCGCCGCAACATGCTCCATTTCGCCGGCGTACTCAAGATTCGCGTCTACCGCGTAAATCAACGAAGCTTGTTCCAGTGTCCGGCTCCGCTCCCGCAGCCCGTACAATTCCGCTTCGGTCGCGCCCGCGTAGGGAACATTGCGTGCCGCAACCTGAACTGTGACAATCCGGTCGGGCTCAGGATAAGGAAGCACCCGCCAAAGCACGGCACGCATCAGGCTCAGCATCGTGAGATTCGTTCCAATACCCAGCGAAAGCGTCGCCACCACAACCACCGCGAACCCAGGGGAACGCAGCAGGGAGCGGCAGGCATAACGAATGTCCTGGGCAGTGGTCGCAATCGCTTGCCCGAGCCAAACCTCCCGCACCTCTTCTTTAATCTGCTCCATGCTGCCGCCGGCTTCGATCAGCGCGTTGCGCCGTGCCGTTTCTGGCGTCATGCCCTTTCTCTTCGAGTTCACCCCGGCCGAACAGATTGCGCACCAGCCGGTAAAGCCGATTCACGAATCGCATCTTACGCAGACTCCAACAGTGCGTTCATCGCCTGTACAATCCGCGCCCAAGTCTTCTTCTCGGCCGTCAATTGACGCCGCCCGGCGGCAGTCAGTGTATAGGAGCGAACCCGTCGCCCATCTACCGATTCTTGCCACGCACCTTCTATAAAGCCTTCTTGTTCCAAACGGTGCAACGCTGGAAAGAGCGAGCCGGCCTTCACCTGAAACGTCCCGCGCGTCACCTGAGCAATCCTGTCAGCGATGGCTGAGCCATGCAGGGCGCGCAGATCCAGAATGCGCAGAATCAGCAGGTCAAGAGTACCTTTCAGAAGCTCAACGTTCGTTTGCGCCACGCAATATAGAACTCCAATATCGATATTCTATATCAGAAAGCCTGTCTGTCAACCAGCGGCCGCGATTTGATTCCAGACGGCCATGTTTAGTACAAATAGAAGTATGAAAAACCTAGTACTTTCCGTAGTTCTCTTATTCGGAGCAGCGGGGCTCATGCCGCTTTCCGCACAAGTCAAAGATGACCTGAAGACTGCGGCCGACAAAACGGGGGATGCCGCCAAAGATGGCGCAAAAGATACCGTCAAGGGCGCCAAGAAAGCCGGGCATGCGGTGAAGACCGGCGCCCGGAAGACCGGGAATGGCGCTAAGACCGTTGGACACGACACGGAAAAAGGCGCGAAGTCCGCAGGCCATGAAACCGAGAAGGCTGGCCATGCCGTGAAAACGGGAACCAAAGACGCGGCCCAGGATACCGAAAAAGGTGCGAAAGCGACCGGACACGGAGTCCAAAAATTGGGCAAAGAAACCGGAAATGGCCTAAAGAAGGGCACCCACAAAGTGGCGAAAGCGACGGCGGAAGGCGCGGAGAAGGTTGAGGGCAAGACAGACACGACGCCGAAGCAGTAGGAGTCGGCAAGAGATTTCAAAAAACCGGACGCGGTCAATCACCTGGCCCACGTCCGGTTTCTATTTACATCTGACGCTACTTGCCTGCGGCGTTAATGAAGGTCAACCCATTCGGAACACCGTAGCCTGTCACGTTGTCCCATCCTTTGGTGACTGTCAGCGAACCATCCATTCCGAAAGCCAAGGCAACGCCCTCTCCTAGCGGACCCGCCACCACCGGCCAATCGGCGCTGATAAATTCGGTCGTCGAGAAAACATACGGCTGGAACAAGGCGGTTGGCGAATAATACGTCGGCCCATTGCTGTCGATGACAATGCCCGAAAGGTTAGTCGAACTCGAGACAGGCACGATATCGATCAGGGCATTGGCCGGCAATGTTGGAAGGAGGGCTGACGCTAGCCCAATCGGATGTCCCGCCTTCTGGGTAGCAATCGCCAAAAACGCCGTGACAATCGGCGATGCAAGACTGGTGCCGCCAACCACATAAACATATTGGGTCCCCTGTTGCGTCACAATCAAGGGTACGCCGGTAAACGGATCGGCAAGCGCGGAGATGTCCGGTGACTGGCGGCCTGTGCCGGGAAGATTCTTCTGCCAGGCGGGCTTCGCAAAATAAGTACTTTCGCCGCCGCCGCCGCCGTCGTAGCCAAGCACCTCTGGCGGGTCGAAGACACCACCGGCGGCAATCAGCGTCTCAGTGTCGCCCCACCCGATTTCACGGAAAGCTCCTCCGTTGGGGTTGTTCAGGATCGCCGTCCCCCCAACGCCAGTCGCCCAGGGATTGTTCGACGGCACTTCGCTGGCCCCTATGGGCGTACCTAAACCGTCGTCGCTGCCATCGCCCGTCGAAAACTGGAACGAAATCCCCTTAGCTGCGGCCTTCTTGAGAATAGAGGTATACGAATTCTGCTCTGCTGGTCCGGCAAGAATGTCCAAATCTTCTTCCCAACTGTCGGAGACCACCGTGCCCAAGTTCTTGCTGATGATGTAATTCATGCAAACTTGAAAGTCTTCATTGTCTTGCCCTTTACTGACCACCACTACGATCTTCGCTCCAGGCGCAATCGAATGCGACCACTGCACATCCAGCGCGATCTCGACATCCCATCCCGATAGCGCTCCCAAAGTAGGATTGGGAGCGCCTTCTGGATAGACAATCTCGAAATTTGAAGCCGTCAACGCAGGCAATCCCATCAGCTTCGAAAATTCGTTCGCATCTGCCTCGATCGTCGGATAGCCGTACCCCTCAAGTAAGACGATCGTTTGACCGGCCCCATTTAAGCCCTGCTTGTAAGCGCTGGTCAATCCATAGTGGCTTTGCAATTGGGCAGCAGTGAAGCCGCACGCCAACGAAGCTCCAGTCAAACTGATTGGGTTGTAAATATTACCGTAGTAAACGCCCACCGGCAACGCTGCTCCTGCGGTTGTGTAGTTTTCCGTCGTAGGCGGTTGCAGGCAGAGATCGGTAATCACACCACTCAATCCACTGCTCGCCAGCACATGACTAAGCACAAGCGGCGGTAACGGCTTCCCGGTCACCGGATTCGTTACCCACTTCACCTTCGGGGTCACGGTATGTTCATCCAGACCCACCACATTACTCACCAAAGTTCCCGCGCTCCCTGTCAGTTGCGCCTCTTTCACATGCGCATACACCGTTTTCCCTTGGAAGCGCAGCATGTGAATTTCGGTCTGAAACGCTGCCTGCACATTGCTCGCCATACCCTGCGCGCGCACCCATTCGTTCGCCGGATCTGTCTCCAGAACAGTCAGGCTGTGCTTTTGCAACTCGTTTGTAACTGTGGCCAGCTCTTGCGCGGTTGGCGAGTATTTCGCTATTTCTTCATCCGGCATCCATTGGTGGTAACGCGCCGACTCTGGATCGTAAATACCATCCAGAATCTGATCGAATGCAGCTTGATTGTGTAGGCCGAGATACACAGTCACCGTCATCGGTTGGTCCGGAAGAACCGGCCCGAGATCCACGGCCTTCTGCACCATAGGCGAAACGGCTTGTATACCATTCGCAGCGAAAGCAGGCTGCGCGGCCAAGCCAATGGCTCCGATCAGAGACACTATTACACCTAAGGCGTCTGAATAACTACCTGGCTTCTTCAAAAACATTTCTCTCCTTCGCTTAAATCGGCGGCAATCGATCAAATCCCACTTCGCCCAGCCGGCTTAGCCTAGTCAAGAATTGTATATCAAAAAAGCCTAACTTACACTAAAAATTAAAGGCCCTATCTTCGGTCAGCCGTTTGCGATTTATCCGGATAAGCCGGATGCGGCGGAACCGGCGCCGGATGAAGCTCAATCTCATGCTTCAAGTAAGCGATAGCTGCCTCGAGTTGCGCGTCTTTCCCTTCAAACGCCGAGCGCGGCAGATTATCGATCACAATATCCGGATCCACGCCATGGCCTTCAATCAGCCACTTTCCTTCTGGTCCAAAAACTCCTAACTCCGCCGCCGACGCAATGCCGTTGTCAGCCAGAAAGTTATCGAACGAGAGCCAAATCTCCCCGCCCCAAGTCCGCGTACCCATCACCTTACCCAACCCCAGACGGCGGAACCCTTCCGTAAACGCTTCGCCATCGGAAGCAGTCATTTCGTCACACAGCACCACCAATTGGCCGCGAAAAGCTTCTTGCATATTCCAGAAAGGCTGGCCGCGGCGCGCTTGCCAATACATCCAGGCTTTGCGCGAAAGCCGGTCCAGCAGCCAGCTATCGATGTTGCCGCCGCCATTGTGCCGCACATCGATAATCAACCCTTCGCGATCGTAAATCGGCGTGTACTCTTCTTCCCACTGCGCAATGTCGGAAGACCCCATGGCGCGCAAATGAACGTAGCCCAATTTGCCGCTTGAAGCTTCCTCCACTGCGTTTCGGCGTGTATATTCCCACTCCGAGTACCGCATGTCGGCTTCCTCGCCAATGGAAATCGCCTTTACAACCGCGTGCTGAACCTCAGTCTTGCCCTTCGGCACATAAGTCAGAAGCACCTGCTTGCCGCTAGTGTTGCGCAGCAGTTCCCCCGGGCTGGCCGCTTGCGAAACGTTGCGCCCGTCAATTTCAGTAATCAGATCGCCTTCCTGAATCGCAATGCCTTCCCGTAGCAGCGGACTCAACTTATCAGGGCGATCCGGATCGGTTCGATAAATATGCTCGACAACATCGCCTTTGCCGCCCTCATCCCGTTTCAGAAATGCCCCCAGCGAACCAACTTGCACCTGGTCGGAACCCTTGCGCACGTCGCCGCCAACAACGAAGGTATGCAGCACCGAAAGTTCACCCACCATCTGCGCCAGCACCTCGCTCAATTCCTCCCGGTCGCGAACCCGATTCAAAAGCTCTGAGTACTTGTCGCGCATCAACGGCCAGTTCACTTTGTGCATGCCGGGGTCGTAAAAGTAATCGCGATGCATCCGCCAGGCATCCAGAAAAGCTTCGCGGAATTCCTGCGCCGGAATCACCGAAAACGTCCAGTTCTTCAAATCAACCTGCGCCTCGGAAAGAGTTTTCGCATCTTTGAGTGCGCCTTCCGTTACCGAAGAATCCAACACAAAGTAATCTTTGTCTTTCACAACCAGCAGCTTCTTTCCGTCACCCGAAAGTTCCGTTTGCTTCACCCCTTCGAGCAAAGTTTGCGGCTTGTCGCCTTTATTGGCAATATCAACGCACTGCAACGCATCTTTGTTATGTTCTTCTCGATCCCTGTTGATCCAGCAAAGCCGTTTATCAGTGGCAAACAAGCTCGAATAGTTCCCGGCCGGAACCGGCACTTCCTGAAGACGCGTACTGATGCCGTCCAGCTCAATCTCCACCTTGACGGCAGCAGCGGGCTTATCAGTCGTTGCCTTCGCCGCCGCGCCAGTCGTCTCAACCGGCTTAGGTGTCTCAGCCGTCGTAGCCGGATGCAATTCATCGGCTGGCTCAAACGGAGAAATCACTCCCTTCTTCAGCGAAACAGCGTAGATCTTGTCCATCCGGTCGAAGAACGGATCAGGCTGCCGCGAACCCCATGGGCTCGGGACAACAGATTTAAAGGAACGGTCTGAAACGAAATAGAGCCATTTGCCGTCGGGGCTCCACGCAGCCGAACCACTGTTGTACCGGTCACTGGTAACGGTCGTGATCTTGCCTGTATCCAGGCTGTATAGACACATTTGCAGAAACTCATTCGGCGCATTCTCGGTGAACGCCAGCCAGCGGCTATCCGGTGACCAGTGCAGCTCCCCATAGCTCGGGTCGCCTACGTCGCCGTTGTTCACTTCCGCAATTTTCTTGTCAGTTTTGGTGGCCACATCCAGCAGGAACAAACGCTGGTTTCGATCCTGATGCGCAATCGTCTTTCCATCGGGCGAAGGCACGCCCTCCCAACGCAGCACGGTTGCCCCTTTTGTCAGTGGCTCGCCTTTCCCCTCCCCATTAGCCGGATATTTCCATAATTCCGTCTCACCGCTTTCCGTCGAGACCAAAACCACCGACTTCCCGTCAGGCATCAGGCGCGCCTCTCGAAACCGGCCGGGTTGATTTGGATTTAGATCGACAAAACGGCCGCTCTTCGCCGGCGCTACGAACACGCGGCCGCGCGATGTCAGCACAAGCGCGCCCCCATCGTTTGAGATATGCACCGAAGTCAAATAATCCAGCGGGGTCTTCACCCAGTGTTCCCGCAAATTGTCGAAATCAGACGGCAACTCAACAGGCACGGATTTGTCCGCGCCCGAACTAGTGTCGAACAACCGCAGATCGCCGGCCAGAGAGTAGACAATCTTGCCATCTGACAGCGACGCCGACTGAATATCGAACCCCTGGTGTTTCGTAAGTTGCTTTAAATCCCGGCCCTGCTCGTCCATCGACCACAGGTTCATCGTCCCATCGCGATCGCTCAGAAGATAGACGCGCCCTTTCCAGTACATAGCGTCCTTGCTGGCGCCGGTATAGCTTTCGGTCAAAGGCACTGCCTCGGAAGCGCCGCTGATTTTCCAGATATTCTCAGCAGTCCCGCCGTGGTAGCGTTTGGTGGAACTCGGCTGTTGGTTCAACCGCGTGAAAAACAAGGTCCCGCCATCCGGCGTGTACGATCCTTGCGCGGCTTGGCTCAACGGAATGCGTCCCAGCCGGTTGTCTTTGTCGATCGTGAAAAGTTGCCGGTTGCCGGGCAGCGGAGCGTAGCGATCGCTCGCATACAGAATTTTGCCGTCCGCAGTCCAGCCGATAACGAAAGCCTCCCCGCCATCGTAGCTGCGCCGCACCGGAAGACCACCCGCCGCGGGCATGCTGTAAACTTCCCTCGGACCTTCATACGTTGCCGAAAACGCAAGCGTCGCCCCATCTGGCGAGAACGCCGCCATCGTTTCCTCACCCGGATGCGTAGTCAGTCGAAACGCTTCGCCGCCATTCGTGCTCACGCGCCACAAATCGCCTTCAGAGGTGAATACAATTTCGTCTCCGTGCAGCGCCGGATATCGGTAATAGCCGCGCGTGCTTTGCGCAAACGTCGAGACACAACTCACAAGCAAAACGAGACAGCGGGAAAGACGCATGCCGTCAGAATAGCTCAGTAATTTCAACCGCCGCCGGCGGAATCAGGCTGCGCGATTTCCATGCGCCCAAACTTCGTTCGCTTCTGCCCAGAGAATGTCCACATTGTCACAAGCCGTCGTTATCGGTAGCCCGGTACGCGAGAACGTATTCTCTACTCGTTCAATCCGCACACGAAACTCGGCGTTACGAAAATGATCCGCCACGGCGCTGGCCAGTCTGTGGACCGCCCCTTGAGAAAGCGGCACAGCAAACGAAGTAGGACCCAGAATCTCGCGCGCGCCCGGCGTCGCGGCCGTCACGATGCCGCTCGCGTTATCGAAGGTCAGCAGCAGAAAACGGCCGCCAAACGCCGCCGACTTTTCAACCTGCGTTTCCGCCCACTGCACGAAATTCGGATAGCCGGAGTGAAAAAATACTTCATACTGCTCGTTCAATGCGCTAAGCTGCTTCGCTTCATAAGCGGCAGCGATCTGCGCCAAATACTCCGGTGCCGGCAGGCTGTGTTCGGCAATCTGCCGCGGGATTCTCGGCGCCTCTAACAAAGCGCGTTTGGTAATCTTTTTCCCCGGAGAACGCACCACTTCAAATTCAGTGTCTTCGTAAAGCCAGTTCAGAAACTTGTTCAACAACTCCAAAACAACTCCACACTGCCTTATCGGTCAATCCGGGACGGATACTTTTGAAGTCTGCCAGCTTAGCCGGTTCTAGGGTACCTATTACACCTGCAACCTGACCCGTTTAGGGCCGCCCAGGCTCCCGCAACGGCATGGCCGCCCTACGCCAGGAAGCCGAGTGGTGCGGTGGGTAAGCCAAACGCATTCGCGGCGGGGAAGACTGTTGGGATATCGCTGCTGGCGACGCCGAACCAAGAGGTGAGGGTTGCGCCATATTGCACGATTGAGGTGGTTGGAATCATGATTCCATTGCCGATGGAGGAATTGGCGATAACGTTATTTGTGTTCAAAATATCCATGAGATTTTGATCGCCGGATCCTTGTCCCCATTGCGGGAATGTCCCGTAAAGTTTACCTCCCATCACCTGTGAGCCTCCGATAATGAATTGGTGGCCTCCCCAGGCGTGGTCGGTGCCGGCGTTCGGGTTTACTTGCATCGTCCTGCCGAACTCCGAGTTGGTAAATGTTGTAACCGAGTTAGCCAGGTTCAGGTTTACTGTTGCCTGGTAGAAGGCATTGATAGCCTGATCGAGAGCTTGTAAGAGAGCCCCTTGGCCGCTGCCGTATGCGTTTTCCGAACCATGCGTATCATAACTTCCCTGCGAACAGAAGAAGATTTGGCGCGTGACGCCCAAAGTTGCGGCAGCGGAGATAATTTGCGCGACCAACTGCAATTGACTGGCGATCCCTCCGGCATCGGGGTAGACAAGCGAGCCGAAAGGTCCCGCGATGCCGGAGTTGGTCAAGGCGCCGCTTTGGGCAATCGCGTTTACCAAGGCCAACTGTTGGTTATACCCGTTGTTTGTGATGGTTCCATGGGCTTGCACCAACTGCAAGCCATTATTAAAGGAGAGCACGCTGCTGGGCACTACCGGAGTGTTGACGGCCGAAACATTGCCTGCGGACGCGCTCGTTGGCAACGTCAGCCTGCCGTAAGCGAAGATGCCATTCTCGCCCGTTATCAAATTTATGGGAAAAGTCTGGCTGGCGCCATAATAGGCGGGATTGTTGCCCGCCGCAAGGTCGGCGGCCAAGCCCGCCCAGCCCAGGTTGTGAAGATCGTCCGGGTAACCCGATTGCCATTGATTTTGTTGATTCGCGTGAGCGAACAATGAGCCCGGCTGATTTTGCATCCAGTTCGTCGAATTGGTATTCGGCGCGACGAGATTTCCTACGTTAGCCAGAATCGCGGCGCGGCCGCTGTTGTATAGGCTCGTCATATTGGGGAGGCTCGGATGAAGCGCGTAGACGTTCGCGCTGTTATTGCCATCGGTGATGAGAGTCGGATTCAGTTGGGCTTGAGAGAAACCTATCCCCGAAGACGCACGAATCTGATTATACTGATTCCAATTGTTTTGACCGCTCCACGGTATCAGAGTGTTGTGGCAGTCGTTCCCGCCGTACAGAAAGATACAGACCAAAGCCTGGTAGGAACTGCTCGGGCTCGTACTGGCAAGGGCGTTCAGCATCCCCAGACGCCCCAGCACGGCAGCGGAGCCTGTCCGCGCACAGCAGTTCATAAATTTACGTCGATTCAAATTGCGCATTAGTGATTCACCTGATAATACGGAGAGGTTGTGACTAAGTAAATGGCTAATGCCGCGTTTGCTTGTGGCACGCCCGCGGAAGAGCCATTTGCAATGAACGGGTTACTTGGTACTGCGTTGGAGATCGCCCCAACAATGGCAGATTTCAGAGTCTGGGGCATCGTACCGTGCGTCATGCTGGCATCAAGCGCGTCCACTAAGAGAGAGAAGTCGCTGCCGCTCGCCAAGTTTGAGTACAAGTCCATATCCACCATGGGAGGCGGTAGGCCGGCGGTGGCGTCTGCCGCGGCCACTGCGGCGTAGAACGCCCAGGCGTTGCCGGGAAAAACAGAGCTCCCGATGACGAGTCGTTGAAAGGCTTGTGAGGCGCTGTTGATTTCGAATTCCGGGCCGAGTAGGCCAGCCGTCTGTAGGCCGGCTGACTCGGGAATGGGATAAGAAGGCGAGTAGAAATTGAAAACACTCGGAGCTGCCATCGGAGGTTGCCCAATGGTTCCGGCATTGTACGCGAGCACCGAAGCGGTGCCAAGACCGTCGGCGCTGCCCGGCGTCAGGATGCAATTCAAGGCTCGGCACGCCGCGCTCAGCCACAGGCCCGGCTCTTGCAGATGCCCGAACGTGGTGTTCGCATCAGGAGTTTGATCCCCGGCACGCGCTTCCGTGTCTGTCAAAATTGCCGTGAGCACAGTTTTCATGTCACCAATATTGCCGGCAGCGTTTTTGATTAGGAACTGGGACGCTACTCTCTGGACGTAGGCTGGCGAGGGGTTACTGGTGACAAGATGTTGGATTAGGAATTTGGAAATGAACGGGGCGACATTTGGGTGGGCTTCAATGTTAGCCAGTGCCTGGTTCAGCTCGCTTGTAGCATTCTGGGCCGTCACCCCCGCCAGGCCTCCAGGGATTGCGGCGATGTTGGTATTTGTGATAGCGGCACCGGTCGGACCGAGCAGCAGTGTCTTCGAACAGGGATCATGTAAGCTCGCGTTAAAACCCATCGGCACGCCCCAGTAGTTACTCCCGTTTCCCCAATTCCAGCCCGTGAAGACTCTGGAGAAATTTATCACCTCGGCCTGGCCGTAGGCTGGAATCTGTTGGTTAGCCGGAATAATCAAACCGTCCGGCGAAACCGTAGAGCCGTTTGAGATAAGCGGGGTACCGTCGGAAGAAAGCAAAACTGTACCGATGCTGAACAATTGCAGAATTTCACGAGCGTAGTTCTGACTAGGCTGCATAGCAGTCCCGCTGGCGGCGCAGTTGCCTCCATTGGTGAGCGCATTCCCCGACATGTTTAGGTAATTGCCCATTTGCGGGGAAAGCGTGACGTCGCCAAGCAAAGTGGGGTAATCGGTGAATGCATCGGCATAGAGCATGTTGTAATACGGGGCCGCTGTCGAGGGGCTGGTGACAAGAGACGACACAACAAAAAGTTGCGACAGCACGAAAGCCACTTTTTGCGCTAGTTGATCGTCCATCGGGTTCGTGACCGAGTTGTAGTAGAAATCGGCGCCCACGGCGTCGTACTCCTGTGAAGCATTGAACGGATACGATTGGGGATAACCCGCGGTCGGCCAATCCCCTCGTTGGGCTTGTGCGAATTGTTGCCCGAGCCACGCCGTAATACCCATGCTTTGCAGCTGAACGACATCTGAATACGTTGGGCCAAAGCCTGCCTGTTCCAGGAAGCGGGAAGCCGCGGCCCAACAAAGGGGCACAGCGCTAGCGCTACAAGCATTCGGATTTGAGACTGGGTTTGCTCCGGCCGTACCGACCGTGACCGGGTAAGGCGCTGTGGAAATGCCATTAGACGACGTGATGATGATGGGTTGCGCAGTGCCATCCCACGCGGCCACTCCAGCCCCGGCGATGGTCACGCTCGTGGCGGTGGAACTCAGAATGAATGCCGCTCTGCCACCCACGGTGACGCTGGCGACCGGGCTGTACAGTCCGGCAAAATTTATGACGGCGCAGTAAGGGCCGATGGGCAGTACGCCTGGACCGTCCGTTGGCGTCATCGAACACTGCGAAGGCAACTGGGTGCGGCTAACGCTCGTAATGGCAACTAGGATGCTGAAGAATACCTGGCCCCCGGTAATTGACAGCGACGGCGTCAACTGCTTGCCCGCGGTATCTTGCGCGCTCACTGTGAGTTGCATGTGGCCGGCGTAAGTGGATGATTGGCTTATGATTAGATCCAACTGAAACTCGCCGCTGTCGAAGATCGCGCGATAAGCCGTGACTCGCAGGTCTCGAAAGCCAAAACCGGATGAAGCCTTGCTCTCTTCGTTAGCGAAGCTGAGAGCCTGCGAGACCTCTGCCCTTTGAGATGTGCGTTCATCGGTCATCGCAATCCGTTTTGTCGTGAGATCGACAGTAATCACAAAATCGACGTTTCCAGACGCGCCACTTTTGAAGAAGAGTTGTACCCCGCGGACAGAGCGCGCCCCTGGGTCGTCCTTGATACGGATCTGTAAAGCTTGAGTGCGATCTCCTAACGAACCTGAGCTTCCGGGATAAGCCGAAGCAATCACCGCAAAAAACAAAACGGCGCCTAGAGTGCGGAACAGAATTCTGAGCGTTAGGACATTCGTCATAGACCAAAAGCCTTTCTGGAGGATTGTTCTGCTTGTGTAGTCATCTCGCTGCTCCTCATTTTCCTCTAAGGTAAAACATTGAGTGCCGTAGACCTAAACTCCCCTACGAGAGGAAGTTCAATCATTGGACAAAGCGTCTCACGAAAATTGTTCCTATTTCCGCTAGCCTCGCAAGCGAAGCAAAATCGGCGTGTGATCCGACGGCTTCTCCAGCCCCCTCGGCGTCTTATCGATTTCGCAGCTTTCCAATCGTTTTGCCAGCGAGGGTGACAGCAACAGGTGGTCAATCCGAATGCCGCGATTGTGTTCAAACGCGTTTCGAAAATAATCCCAAAAGGTAAAGCAGCCCGTCTCGCCAGGATGCAGAAATCGAAACGAATCGACATACCCCAATTCCTGCCACGCGCGATACCGCACGCGAGCCTCCGGCTGGAACAGCGCATCGCGCATCCAAGACGCAGGTTTGTGACAGTCAATGTCCTCGGGAATCACGTTGAAATCGCCGCCCACCACCGTCGGGATGCCGTCCTGCAGCCAGCGCTGCAGGTGTTGGTGCAGCCGGTCCATCCAAGCGATTTTGTAAAGGAATTTCTCGCTGCCCACCGGATTGCCATTCGGAAGATAGATGTTGACGATGCGGATGTCCCGAATCATCGCCTCCAAAAAACGCGCGTGACTATCCGTCTCGTCGCCGCTCAGCGTCGTTGAAACGACTTCAATCGGATCGCATGACAAAATCGCCACACCGTTATATGTTTTTTGGGTAACCGCCGCGCTCGAATAGCCAAGCTCCCGGAACACCTCCGCCGGAAACTCGGTTGCCTTGAGCTCTTGCATCAGCAATACATCGGGATTTTTTGCCGCGAGCCAGGTTTTTACATGCTCGAGCCGGGCTCGAATTGAATTAACGTTCCAACTGGCAATGACCATGAAAAGGTGAACTGAACCTTCCCTATCATCGCAAGACCAGTTCGCTGCGAATGTTAGCGGATCATCTCAGCCGAAACCGTTTTTCGATATTTCCGTCCGAACACGAAAAGCGCCGTGGCGGCAACGAGCCCAACGGAAGCTGGTTCCGGAGCTGCTGTCACTGCCGGGGTATGGTTGTAGATCCGCCTGCCCATAAGTCCAATATCTGCTATACTCTGCGCGTAAGTGGCTCTTAGCTAAACGTAAGGGAGAACTAGCTGTGACCATTAAACTCTTTTTGGCTTAGGTGCCTTGGGGTCGGGACCGGAAGTGGGGAGTCAGGCCAGGGTAGCGAACGAAATCTCCGCCGTTGAGCGTTAGAAGTTGACTTATTCCATAAGCGCGCATGACTGCCACCAGACGCGCATCATGCACCTGGACGCCTTTGACCTCATTTGCTAAGACCAGTCACTGCTGTCCTAAACAGGACAGGGTTGGGCGAATCGATATTGAAAAGAATGGTTTTGGGTGAGGGAGAAGGCATTTCCAGATTGGGGTCTCCTATGTTTTTTTCGGGTAGCCTGTCCTAAATCATGCGAGGGCCAGAGTAAGTTGCGAGGATTCGGGGACAATGGGTGGCGTACCAAAGGGCTGTCGAGCCAAGCCGTTAGGTCGCGATAGGTGAATAGATTCATACGCAGCATGGAAGCCAAGTTCGAGAGCGACCACTTGGCGTGGGACAGATGGTGAAGCCATTTGAGAAGCAGCAGAGCGATCAAGGCTGTCCAAATCTGAATGCGTAAAGCGTTCTCGCTGGTTCCTACGAAACTTTTCACTTTAAGATTTTGTTTGAGCGCCTTAAAAAACAGCTCGATTTCCCAGCGGTCCTTATAAATGGCGGCGATGGTGGTTGAGCCGAATGCCAGATGGTTGGTCAGCAGGACGATCTCTTGCTCGTTGGCTGTGTCCCAAACCACAACCCGCCGCAAAAGGCACGGGCAATCCTGTTTGGCTTTTTCGCCAGTGAAGCGAATCAGTTGGTCAGAGCGGATATTCCGGTTGGCCGGAAGCGCGCATTCCTCCACCACTTCGTAGGCGGCGTTGTCCTTGAGCCGTGTGACGAAATAGACCTCTTCCGTGGTCCAGTGGCCGAACAAGGCATAGTCGTTATAGCCGCGATCTAGGGCGACAATCGAGCCGGGGTTGAGTGGGAAAGAAGACGCCATCTTGACGTCGCTACGCTTGGCTTCGGTGAGTAACACATAACGTGGCAAATAGTCGTCGTGGTCCAGCAGGATGTGCGCTTTGACGCCGCCCTTGGCGCGACGAAACTTCGCCCACGGAAACATCTCCAAACAGAGGCTGATCGTAGTGGAATCCAGCGACAGCAGCTTATTCTTGAAACGAAACTTCTGCTTGCGCACGCCTAGCCCAGCGCCGTCGCGGAACCGCCCGAGGGCGGCATAAAACAATTCCTCATACAACGCTGCCGGACGGTGCCCATTGGCATATGCCAGCGAGGATTTGTTCGGTGCTTTGCTGATTCCCAGATGCACCAGCTTGCCCAAACAACAGGCCAGCCCGTTGCAGATCTCTCGGAGCGAATCGGCGTGCGCGAGTTGGCAGAACAGCATCGCCACCAGTTGCGTCCGGCAACCGAACCCCTTCGCGCCGCGTTCCGCCTTATGTTTCTTCACCAGCGCCGCGAACTCAAGGCTTGGAAAATGCTGGAGTAGTTGATTGAACAGGCTCATTGCCTGTACCATTGTTTCTGCCCTCCTGTTGGGAATTCGGCGACCGAACGCTTCCTCGAAAAAGACAGTTCGACACCGGAACAATTATAGGAGGGCTTCTTTTTTCCTAGTTCCCCTCAAATCTGTTTAGGACAAGAGTGAAGACCAGTACAATCGTACATCCGCAAGATATCCAGCAACTCTAAGCCAGCAGCTTCCAGGCTGGACCGGGCGACGCGTAAGCAAGAACCGGTAAAATCAACATTCCCTGGGGTTCCGAGACTTCACGGAAGTAGCTGAAAATGAATGGCTGGGAGGCAGGGACTCGAACCCCGATACGCAGATCCAGAGTCTGCAGTCTTACCATTAGACGACCTCCCAAACGGGCTCACCGCAAGTATAACAATTGGACACTTTCCCTCTATTCGGTAGAGTAAGAAAATGGCCAAGACGACCGAAACAGCACCCGTGACGTTTGCAATTGATGTAGGTGGCACTGGAATTAAAGGAATTCTGCTCGATGATCGCGGCAAACCCATTAGCGACCGCATTCGTTTAGAGACACCCCAGCCAGCCACGCCCGACAAGGTGATCGCCGTGATGGATACAATCGCCAATCAATTGAAAACCTTTGACCGCGTGTCCATCGGCTTTCCCGGCGTCGTCAAACTCGGCGCTACCCTCACCGCACACAATCTCAGTCAGGAGTGGGTGGGCTTTGAGCTGGAGAAAGTTGTCTCGCGTAAGTGGCGCAGGCCCGTCCGCGTTTGCAACGATGCGGCAGTCCAAGGGTACGGCGCAATCCGCGGCAAAGGCCTCGAATTGGTCATCACCTTGGGCACAGGTTTTGGATCTTCGCTGTTCATCAACGGCATTCTGCTTCCTGGCCTGGAACTCGCCCACCACCCCTGGCGCAAAGGAAAAACCTATGAAGAGTTCCTCGGAAAAGACGGTCTCGCCAAATACGGCAAAAAGCGTTGGAACGAGTTGGTCGCCAAGGCGATCACGCAAATCGAAGCCCTCTTCAACTACGATCATCTCTACATTGGCGGCGGCAACGCGGAGAAAATCAACTTCTCACTGCCAGTCAATACCACCCGCGTGCCCAACGAAGATGGCTTGCTCGGCGGCGTCGCCTTGTGGAAGTACTGAGGCCGGCCCTGGAGTAACTTCCTCGGCCTTACTTGATCAGGAACGGCCACTTCGGAATCCAGTGGAAGTGGTAACGGAAAATTAAAACCGCCAACCCGGCGCCGCACAACACAAGAACGCCGGCCGCCACCAGCGCGATGATCTTCCACGGGAATTGCTTCCCTTCCCGTCGCAGCACCAGCAGATAACTCGCGAACACGCCCAGGAAATACAACGCGATCATCGGAATCGTAAACAGCGTCATGTTGAACGCATCTGGCGTCGGCGTCACAACCGCCGCAATGATCGTAATCGCCAGAATCGCGTAGCGCGAATGGCGCATCAGAAAGCGGGGCGAAGCAATCCGCAGCAACGTCAGGAAGAAGATGATCACCGGCATCTCGAACACCAACCCGACGCCGAGCGTCACATTGACGAAAAGATCAAAGTAGTTGTCGATCGATACCATCGGTGAGACGTTGACATCGCGCCCGATCCCGAGCAGGAAAACCAAGCCGTAGCGAAACGCCACGAAATAAGCAAACAGACCGCCGATGATGAACAACCCGGCCGTGGTGAGAATGAACGGAACCGCCCAGCGCTTTTCGCGTTTATAGAGTCCCGGGGAAATGAAGGTCCAGACCTGATAGAACACCCAAGGCGAGCCCAGAAAAACCGCCATCAGCAAAGGCAACTTGATGTAGATCACGTTGAATTGTTCTAACGGCGCAATGCCAACGAGTTTTGGAGTCGCGCCGATCTCTTTCAGCGCGTTCACCGCCGGCGCCGATACGATATCCCAGAGTGGCTTGGCGAAAATGAAAGCGCCGAAGAACGCGACAACAATGCCCCCGAGCGCGCGGATGATCACGGAGCGCAGATCTTCCAAGTGCTCCATGAAAGACATACGCAGCATGCCGCGTTCTTCCGGGTTTTCGTCCTCGTCCTCCGCGGGCGGCTTGGGTGGAGGCGGAGGCGGCGGGGGAGCAGCGGGCTCGGGCGCAGGTATCACCGCCGCAGTTGTTGTCTCAGGCACAGCCGGAGGTTCGTATTGCGGTTGGTTCGCGCTGTAAACCTGCGGCGGCAATTCCGAGTCGGGCTCAGGCTCCAGCGCGGTCAGTTCAACCGGTGCCTCGCTCGGCGTAGTCGCAAGTTCACTCTGAGGAGCCGCTGGCTCCTGTGTCTCGTCAGGCATTGTTTAAATCACCGAATCAGGCCGAATGCCCCTCAGACGTGGATGTCGGCTGTACGCCGTTCGCGCGTGGTACTGCGCCATTGACTGGCGCAGGAGAGGGCGTATCCTGGTGGGCCTCGGCGTCCTGACTTGCGGTTGCGCTGGCGGTGGATGGGTTGGATGAGGCGTTATCCGGGTACGCCGAAGGCGACGAATAGTTTGGCTCGTAATGGCCCGACTCATCATATGTTTTCGCGCTGTAAGGGCTCGGCGAATAAGTGGGCGCATTGGCGTCTTTCAACGCCTTGTCCAGGTTGGCTTCACGCTCAAGCTCGCGCAGATGCGTTTCGAAAGTCGATTTCAGCTCGCTTTTGGCCCGCCGGTATTCGGTCAAGCCTTTACCCAGCAGCCGCCCCAGTTCAGGCAGCTTTTTCGGCCCAAAAAGCACAAGAGCGACGAGAAAAATCAACATCATCTCTTGAACGCCGACTGGTCCCATGTCTTTTTGTGTCCTGTATCTCAATAATAGCGCGACCGCACAATGCTCCGCTCCTTAGTACTATGGACGAGGAGCGGACATGAAAAGACGAGTTTGCGCCCGATTTCTTCGAGGGGCCTGCCTCTTTGTTGGCCTGAATGGCTTCGCGCAAGCCCAAGTGGCCTTTCATCAGGTCGACAACGATTACGTCACCGTCACCATCAATGGCCAGCCTTTCACCGATTTCCATTACGGCAAGGCCAATCCGAAGCCGTTCCTCGCGCCCTTACGCAGTGCCACCGGCCTGATTGTGACACGCCGCTTCCCACAGGAAATGGTGGAAGGCGAGTCGCGCGATCATCCGCATCATCGCGGCTTTTGGATCGGCTACGGCGACGTGAACGGTGTTAATTTTTGGGAGAACGAACCTGCGTCCAAAGTCAGCGGCGACAATCCGCAAGCAAAAGGCGTCTTGACGCTCAAAAGCCTCGGCGAGCTCAAACCTGGCAAGAAATCCGGCACGCTGCAAGCAGTCTTCGAGTGGGCTTCGCCCGACAAAGGACCCGTGCTCGAAGAAAACCGCACCATGACCTTCTATGCCGATAAAGATGTTCGCACCTTTGATGTCGACCTCACCTTCACCGCCAAAACCGCCGTCCATTTTGCCGACACCAAAGAAGGCTTCTTCGCCATTCGGCTGGCGGACAGCATGGCCGGCAAAAACAGCGGCTTGATGACCAACGCCGAAGGCGCGCAAACGGAAAAGAACGTTTGGGGCAAACGCTCCGAATGGGTCGATTACGACGGCACCGTCGAAGGACAAAAAGTAGGCATCGTGATTTTCAACAATCCGAAAAACGGCCCCGAGCCGCCGCGCTGGCACTCGCGCGATTATGGCCTCTTTGCCGTCAATCCGTTCGGCCTGAAAGAATTCGATCCGAAAGCGGAAGGCAAGGGCGGCTTCGACATGAAAGCCGGCGAGACCCTTCGGCTCCGCTATCGCGTCTTAATCCATCCCGGCGATTATTCCAAACAGAAGATTGAAGATCTGTATAAGGATTACGTCAAGAAGGTGAAATGACCTCGCTTGCGTACCTGCTGGTGGCCGTTCCGGAAGCAGCCAAAGCGAGCGCCCACTTCAATGTGGAAGCTGCCACCAATGCCTGGCTAGCCACCATACCGCCGGCCGACAAAGCCCGCTCAGACGCCTATTTCGAAGGCGGCTATTGGCTCATCTTATGGGATTATCTGGCCTCCGTCGCCCTGATGGTCTTCCTGCTCGAAAGCAAAATCACGGTTCGCATTCGAACCGCAGTCGAACGAGTAGTGCGCCCGAGCTTCTTGCAATCCTGGTTGTTCCTGGCCGCGTTCGCCATCGTAGCCTACGCTCTATTCTTCCCGCTCAACCTCTACGAAGGCTTCTTTCGCGAACGCAGTTACGGATTGCTCAATCTGAACTTCAGCGGCTGGTTTGGCGAAGAGATGACGGGCCTAGCCATCGCCGCAATCCTCGGCGGTCTCGCCTTTGCAGCTATCGTCGCCGTCGTCAGGCATCGTCCTCGCGATTGGCACATTTGGAGTGCCGCGCTGGGCATCGTGTTTGTCATCATCGGAGCAGTCTTCGCGCCGGTCTTCATCTCGCCGTTGTTCAACACCTACAAGCCGCTCGCAAACTCCGCTCTGAAGCAAAGCATTTCGAGCCTCGCGCGCGCCAACGGAATTCCCGCCACCGACGTCTACGAAGAAGACGCCTCCAAACAAAGCAAACGCATGAGCGCCAACGTCAGCGGTCTCTTAGGCACCGAGCGCATCACTTTGAATGACAACCTGCTCACCCGTTGCTCGCCGCAAGCGGTCATGTCCGTAATGGGTCATGAAATGGGCCATTACGTGATGCACCACATCTACATCGGCGTCGGCTTCTCGGCCGTCGCCATCGTGATCATGTTCTGGATTCTTCGCCATGCCCTCGAACGCGCCTTAACTCGCTGGGGCGAGCGCTGGCAATTGCGCGGCGTCACCGATGTCGCAACCTTGCCCGTCGCAGTTTTAATTTTGTCCACGCTCAGTTTTCTGTTCCTGCCCGTCTCGAATTCATTCACCCGAACCCAGGAGTATGAAGCAGATCTCTACGGCCTGAACGCCGCCCGCCAGCCCGATGGCGAAGCCGAAGCCGACTTGCTCCTCGGCGAATATCGGAAAATGGACCCCGGCCCGATCGAAGAAATGATCTTCTTCGATCACCCCAGCGGCCGCACGCGCATCTACACCGCCATGCGCTGGAAAGCCGAAAACCTTAAATAGTCTCCCACCGGCCCGACTTGGCCGCGTGGAAGATCGCTTCAATCACCTGCATATTGCCCAGCGCATTTTCGAGCGGCACCGGCACTTCCGTGTTATCCAGAATGGCGCGCGCAAACGCATCGCCCTGAATCGTGTACTGATCGGCCGCCGCAAATTCTTCAATCCGCGCTTTGCGCCCGCCCAACTCGGAACCATCGTCCACGAAAATCCGGCTGGGCCGATCGGGCGGAGTGTTGTAAGGAATCTCAATATCGATCCGCGCTTTCGTGCCCAGCACCTGCATGCGTTGAAACGGCACCATCTGCGTGCTGCAAGTAAACATCGCGTGACCGCTTCCGAAATCAAGCAGCGCCGAAGTCAAACGGTCGGTGTTCATCTCCGGGTCGCGGTCGATCAACGCCGAAACACGCGCCGGCTCGCGCTCGTAAAGAAAGCGCGCCATCGTAATCGGGTAACAGCCGATATCCATCAACCCACCCCCGCCGATTTCGGCGACGTTGCGAATGTTCTTGGGGTCGCGATTGAAATAGCTGAACACACTCACAATCGCGCGCAAGTCCCCAATGGCCCCGCTCCGCACCAACTCCCGCGCCCGCAGCCATTGCGGATGCGTCCGCACCATGAACGCTTCGCCAATCTTCACATGCGTCTTATTGCGAACCGCAATCAGCGCTTTCGCCTCTTCGGCAGTCAACGATAACGGCTTTTCGCAAAGTACATGCTTCCCTGCCTCGGCCGCTTTGATCGAAAGCGGCACGTGCAAATGATTCGGCACCGGAATGTAGACCGCGTCGATCTCCGGATCGGCCAGCAGCTCCTGATATGACCCGTACGCTTTCGGAATCCCCACCTGCTCCGCCGCTTGCTGCGCGCGTTCCAAATCGCGCGATGCAATCGCTGTCATCTCGCAAAACCGGCCGAGCTTCATCCCCGGTATTACTTTTTTTACGGCTATATTGGCAACGCCAAGAACGCCCCAACGGATCTTTTCGGGCATGACTAAACAGTCTCGCATAAAATCTCCGAAAAGAGCGAGTAAATAGGTCTGCTACCCTAAAATTCGCGTGAAGCTTTACGATTTAGACCCAGGACACGATAGCCCGGAGGTGGTCCGCGCCATTATCGAAATCCCGAAGAATTCGGTAAACAAGTATGAATACGATGGCGAGTTGGAAATGTTCCGCCTCGATCGCGCGCTCTATTCGCCCATGCATTACCCGGGCGATTACGGCTTCATTCCCGGCACCTTAGCTGACGATGGCGATCCGCTCGACATCTTAGTGCTGGTAGATGAACCAAGTTTCACCGGCTGCCTGATGGAAGCCAGGCCGGTCGGCGTTCTCCGCATGATCGACGGCACCCAGAATGACGAAAAAATTCTGGCCATCCCCACCCGCAACCCTCGATTCGAGAACATCCATACGATGGATCAGGTCTTCCCGCACGTTCGCCGCGAAATAGAGCACTTTTTCACCATCTACAAAGAGCTGCAAGGCGCGCAAATGAAGATGGCCGGTTGGGGCGGCCCGCAGGAAGCGCGCAAAGTCATTAGCGATACACGCCAAGCTTTCCTCACCCGTCGCGAAAAACAACAAAAGACCGGCGACTAACTTCCGCTCGCCGGCAACCGCGCCGCCATAAAGGAATCCATGCTTTTAAACACCGCATCGGGCGCGATTTTCCCCGACACGCGCTGCAAATGGCAAGACGCCGTGATCACCAGAAGCACCGAGCGGCTGTCCGCTTCTATGTTTTTCTCCAACCGCATTGCACCGGCCTGAGCAGCGCGCCCTTCCGCAACGGAAATACTAACGGAAGGATCGAAGACGGCCACAAAGGCCGGGCCGCTCCAACGAAATAATTCGGTTCCAGAAAGCTTCTGAACAATCGCTTGGGCGCTCGAAACCAGGATGTCATCTCCCACCAGCCGGCCAAACCGGGCGTTGATCGATGCCATCCGATCCAGTACAAAGAGCGCAACCAGAAACTCTTTCGCGGTTCCAGCTTTGGCGGCGATGGTCTCTTCCGCCGCCGACCGGGTCCGCAAACCCGTAACAGCGTCCGCTGCGTCTCCCGTCGAAACCGCTTTCAGCCGGCTCGAAAGCCGGTCGACGTCGCCTTTCAGCGTATTGATCTTCGTGCGAGTTTCGGTTTGCAAGCGCAGCGCTTCGCTGCGAACCAGCGTGAGGCAATCGGTCAAATACGTCTTCACCTGCCGGGTATCTTCCAGGCTGGAAGCGCGCTGCAGCTTCGATTCAATCAATCCAAGTTGCTTCACGCTCGAATCGCTGGAAGAAGTGATGAACATCACGGTGGCGGTCATCGTGCTCAACATCCCCCGCAATTCTTCCATTTGCCCCTTGAAAATAACCGCCGACCGGCGGTTATATTCTTCCAGCGAGCGCAGCGTCTTGCCGATCGCCACCAGCAGATCATCCGGCGAGCAATCGACGCTCAGCGTATCCGCAATGGCCGACAACCGCTGTTGCAGTTGCTTCAGATCTTCCGAGTCGCCCTCAATCGCATGCAGCGCGATGCCGCGAATCAAGATCTGAAGATGCTCGATGATCTCACGCGGAAGCGAGAAGCGCCGCTGCTCGGACGCATCGTTAACCTGGAGTCCCAAAAAGGATGGTTCCGAGCGATTCAGAAAAATCTCTGCAAGTTGTCTAGTCTGGTTAGATTTAGATCGCCCTATGAGGAAGTCGTCCTCGTTTGCCCTACAAATTGACCCACTCGCCTTGGCGCATGACCGGCGTCACATCGCCTTTGGCCGAAACTCCGTCGACATCCAGCGCGCCCGAGCCAATCATCCAATCCACGTGAATGAGACTGTCATTCGCCCCGCGCGCTGCCAGTTCAGCCTCACTTAAAGTGTCGCCGTTGTTGATGCAGGTACTGTAAGACTGGCCCAACGCAATGTGGCTAGCCGCATTTTCATCGAAAAGCGTGTTCCAGAAAAGCAATCCGCTCTGGGAAATAGGCGACGAATGCGGCACCAGCGCCACCTCACCCAGACGCCGCGCGCCATCATCAGTGCTGATCATGCTTTGAATAATGGGCTCGCCTTGCTTTGCGGTCGCTTTCACAATGCGTCCGCCCTGAAACTCAACCCGGATACCGTCAATCAATGTCCCTTGATACGAAAGCGGCTTGGTACTGGTGACAACACCATCCACCCGATCCTTATGCGGGGTAGTGAACACTTCTTCCGTCGGCATGTTCGCAAACCCGGCAATGCCATTTTTCGCCGTGCCACCACCGCCGCACCAAAGGTGATCGTCAGCCAACCCGAGAGTCAACTCCGTACCCGGTCCTTTATAACGCAGCGCCGAAAAGCGCAGATCGTTCAAAATCTTTACGCGCTTTTGCAAATGCGCACCATGGGTTCGCCACGTCGCCACCGGATCAGGCACATCCACACGCGTGGTTTTAAAGATGGCTTCCCACAGCCGCAGCATCGCTTGGTCTTCCGGCAGTTCCGGGAAAACCAGTTTGGCCCAGGCCGGCGTCGCCGCCGCCACGATGGTCCAGTTGATCTCATGCCGCGTGATCAATTCCATCGCCGGTTTGCTGGCTCTGGATAGCGCATTGTTCGCGCGCGAAACTTTGCCCGGATCTTGCCCGCGCAAAAGCCCCGGATTCGCCCCAGTGATCGCCAACCGAGCCGACCCCGCCCGATAAGCCGTCGCTAACCCATCTTGCAACCAGTTGGCCGCGCGATCGAAGCTATCGTTCGAAGCATGCTGATAACGCAGCAGCGTGGCTTCATCATCGGTAAAGAGCGTGGTCACGAGCGCCGCTCCCACTCGATACGCATGCGCCGTAATCCGGCGCGCCAGCGGTAGCGCTTCCAGCGGCGCCGTCATCACTAACTCCTGCCCCCGCGCGAGATTCAGCCCGACCGTCACAGCCACTTCGGCCAAACGATCAATCATGGTTTCGAGCTTCGCAACTTCCATAAGTTTCATTATCAAACGCGGGCGGCTTTGTGTAGCCGTTGGGTGCTTCTGGATGAGAGGACGGTCAAACGAAAGTACCGGTGATTGGGCTGGCTTGCCGGTTGGCCGGAGTTACGTTGCGCTTCCTCACGCTCGCTCCGCTCGCGGTCCCCAATCTCACGATTGGGGTTCTGATCCTTCATTTTTTGCTCCATTTGAGTTTGTCTTTGCGGAAGCGTTCCTTTGGGTCGCCGGGGTATTTCCAGTGAGAGGGGTGGTCTGGATAATAGTGGCCGGGGATGATTTTGCGCGGGACCCAATCGGGCGGGCCGGGGTGGATGGTGGGGTCGCCCCAGACGCGGTATTCGCCGGTTTCGGCGTTGACGAATTCGTAGGTGTGTTTATTCGGGTCGTGGGGCGGTGGGTCGTTGTCTTCTTCCGGCTTGGGCTCGGGCTCTTTTTCTTTGGGCTTTTTGGGCTCGCAGTAGGTTCGGTAAAAGTGATCGAGCATACGGAATTCGCGCTGAAAGGTGCGTTCGGCGGCGACTTTGTAGCGATGCCGGAGGTCGTATTTTTTGCGCTCATCGGCGTCGGCATTTTCGATGGCGAGGAAATCCCAATCGGCGTAGAGTTGGTCGAAACTATCGGTGACGCGGATGCGCTGCCACTCGGCTTGAGCGGTTTTCAGGATGAAGTCCTGCAGTAGGGGATCTTCGGAGGGGAAGCGGGCTTCCCAACGGGCGCAGAGTTTGATCCAATCGTCGAGATTTTCTTTATCGAGAATGATGGTTTTGGCGCAGCAGCCGTGACGGAGAGCGTTGCGGGACACGATGGCCTTACCCGCTTCGGTGGTGGGGCCCGTGCGGCCGCAGTTTCGCTTGGCGATGTTGTGAGCCTCGCGAACGGGGTTTTCTTTTCCCGGGCGCAACGGCTCGGGAGGTTTTGATTTTTTTCGGAATCGAGAGATTCGTTGGTTTCTTCGAGAGACACCAGAGATACCTTTCCCTTTCTGACTTGATTTTCCGAAACGTCCGTTCGCGACTAACGGTTTATTTCTTGTAAGTTGATGGAAAGAAGGGAGAAAAAAAATATGCAAGTTTTGAACTGGCGCTGGAGCTGGGGTCGCTGACGCTCCCTGGCTCGGTTTCA
>CAVYUL010000054.1:0-45610 GCA_963771405.1 Bryobacterales bacterium | reverse complement strand
CCAGCAGCCAAGCTATTGCACTCACAATAAACAACGGGCCGGCAGTTTTCCAGCGTCCGCAGACCACCCTGTAAAACCAGGTGCTCCAAACCCTCAACATCGATTTTGATTAGATCGCATTTGCTCACTTGCAGCGAGTCGATCGTGAGCGCCTCAACGGCAGCGATCGACGCTGAACCAGATTCGAGATCTTCCGGTCGCTCCAACGTTCCGACAAGCGACGCGCTCCCAAAGCTGCCCTCCACCCGCGCATCAATCGCCGGTATCCGGATCTGGCCGAGCGTAGAGCCCGCAATCGCGTGATAAACCTGAACCACATCTTCGGTCAATACCTCGCTATTGAGAGCAATATTTTCTTTTAGCAGCTCAAACGTTTCCGGCTGAGCCTCAATCGCGATCACTCGACCGTTGGGACCGACCGTGTTTGCGAACGCTAACGTGTGGCTGCCGATGTAGGCGCCGATATCCAACACTACAGACGCAGGTTCGATGAAGTGTTTCAGAAAACTGATCTCATTCTCTGCCCATTCGCCATACATCAGGAGGGAGTGTGTGACTGCGCCTATATCGTTGGCAAAGACTTTGAGCGCGCCGTAACGGCTCTTGACGACTCTGTACGATCCGCTACTATTCATGCACTATCGTTGCGTCGATATATGAACTGCGCTTTTTGCAAGGACGGTTGCAATGCTTCGGCATTCACTGCCATGTTAGCGCGCCATCGTCGCCAATCAACTGCGCCGCCATCGACGGGGTCGGTATGGGTCAATGTTGCGTGGATAACGAAGCGTGGCCGCTGCCGCAACTCGATAAATTGGTCTCACACGAGACGCGTATTGGCGGCAGCTAGCTTTTCCGGCGGAGCTTCTGAACTATCCGCAGGGGCTCCGTCAGACGCCAGGATTTCGACCGGCGGATCCCCTCAATGGTGCCTTCCGCACGCCGCGCCGCGTCTTGCGCTTGCTCATGGGCTCGGCGGAGATAGATGAGTTCCTGCCGCATGGCCTGCAGTGTCCGGGAAGCGCCTTCCTCTTTGACGCGCATCAATTGCACCAAGTGTGCGGCCGCGCTCGGGTCGGCGTTCCATTCGTAGCTATTCAAGATTGAACGCAGTTCATTGGTGACATCTCGCGTCTCTTCCAAATAGCGCCTGCCTTGGCGTCCGTCCGGTTCGATGTACGTGCCTTCGCACCATTCATTCCACGAATGGAGAAATACGATCCGCTCCTGAGCCGAATTGCGCTTATAGGTATCGAGCAGCGCTTCGAGCAACCATATCCGAAAGGCGTCATTATCGGTGTTTATATGCACCATCGCGCGCGAACCATAGCGAGGCGTATTGTCCCAGGGCGCCATGACCGTGCGGAACCGCTTATAGACCGGGAAGGGCCGCGCCATATGATAAGAGGCAAATTTCCAATAGTCGACAATCTTGCCTTCGAAATCTTCCCGTAAGTCAAGCTGCTCGGTGTCTTGCGACAGTACAGTTTCGGCCACCAGATTCGACGGAATCTCGTAAGAAGCGTCGAACCCAATCTCGCGAGGATGCGGCGGATCGGGAGTCCAATCGTCCACCGTAACCAAGTAAAGCCCTGGAAAGCCGTACTTTACCGCCTGATCTCGAAATCGCTCTGTTGTCTGCAGGATATCGGGGAATAGATGTGCCTTGTAAATAGGAAGAATAGGCTTGCCGTCGATCTTCACGTAACGATCGTCGGAAAATATCGGCAGCAAATCCTTGATAAAGGCAAAGTCATCCTGTGGAGAATGATTCTGCGCAACGATTACTTCGTTGTCGCCGCCATCCCAGCGCTTCGTCCAGTTTTCATTCGCCCAAAGAAATAAGAAAGGCGCTTTGATATCGGACTTTATGTAATTGTCAATCGGCGCATAAAGCAGTTTCTTACCGTTGAAGGAATAGTAATAAAAGCAAAATCCGTCGATGCCGTGTTCGTTCGCCAACTCAATCTGCTGACGCATCACGTCCAGCGAGCGCAAGTCATAGTAACCGAGTTCACCCGGAATCCGCGGCTGATAGTGGCCCCGAAATAAAGGCTTCGCCTTGATCACGTTATCCCACTCGGTAAAGCCTGGACGGTGCCCCCAGTTGTTTTCGGTGATCGGATGGAATTGAGGCAGATAGAAAGCGAATAGCCGCGGGTACGCCAGGTCTCTTGGTTCCGTATCCCCGTTGGCGTCCGGTCCTGTCAACTCGACCAATGCAGTTGAAATCTGCGCCATCGGCAGTGGCGTTTCTCGTGAGGCCAGCCCTGGTTCTGGACCTGGCCGCAATCCTTCCTCCAGCCCAAATGTGAGAAAGTGCCGCAGCGGGTCGGATACTCTACCCAAATCCGGTCGTTGCGCTCTGTAAAAATCCGCATCGAAGCCGGGTCCAGGCGAGTGGCCCGCGCCTTCGCCTCGCGCAATGAAGTAATCGAGAGGATCTTTTGCGGCTTCGAGCGCCTCTGGATAGTGAGTGACATACCAGGCTTGATCGAAGAAGCCCGATTCCAACACCCTGCGACGATATCCGTGGTCCACCGCCGATCCAACTGCCGCAGCCATTACCTGCTGCAGATCACGGCTCGGTTGTCTTTCTTCGAGAACGCTCAGCAAATAACGGCTTGCCTCAATCACTTCATTTGCCGGTATCTCCGCAACACAACCGGTGAAATTGCGGACAATCCGAACTTCGGGTGAAGTGCTGGCGTAAAAGCCGGTAAAAGGCGTGTATTGGCGGAAATACCCAAGTCTCCCAAGCAAAACGATCCCCGGCGTTCTCACTGCGTTAGCGAAATGCGCCGGCCCGCTGTCGATACCGATAAAGAAACGCGCCCGCCGTATCACTTCGGCCGTTTCCAAGAGATTGGTTTTATCGATTAAGTCGATGATTCCGCGACCAGACCGGCTCGTCTTAATTTCGGCAGCCTCGGCGCTACGGGGTCCTTTAGCGGCGCCCACCTCGACAACCGGAATTCCGGCCTCCTGCGTTAAGAAGGTCAGCAGCGAATCCCACTTTGCTTCCGTCCAGTCTTTCTTGGCGTCGTTCGAAACGCGGTGAATGACACAATATTCCGGCGGCAGCTTTAGTTGGTCGACAGCACTCTGATTCTCCGGTTGAATATAAACCCTGGGCTGCGCCGATAACTTGGGCAAACCCGCACCACTTGAAAACGCTTCGAGCAACGCCCCATAGTCAAACCACTCATACGCGTTCACAAAGGGGTTCCCTTGATCTTTCACCAGAGGAACTCAACAATGTGGGCAAACCCTGTAATTTACATGTAGGTCGAAGGCTAAATCGTAGCCGCCGTGTTTGTACAAACGGATCCAATCCGTCAGACAAAACATGATAATGGTTTCGTCAATGTTGGGATTACTATCGACGAGCGCCCGATACGACTGCTGAACCGCCCAGGATATATGCGCCGTCGGGTATTTCGCGCGCAAGTAGCGAGCAACGGGCTCACAGGCAACGATATCGCCAAAGTGCTCGATCAAACCGATGAGAATCTTCATTTTCGGCAGCCGAAAAGACTAATGTAACAGGACTCGCTAGTTTGGTAGTCACATTTCCGGCGTTCAAAGGGGCTGACCGGAGTGCAAACCGTGCCCCTCGTTTTTCGACATTATAGCAGCTGGCTCTTGATTGGCATAAGCTCCAATGCGCTAGCGGGCCGAGAGCTCGTTTCGTTGTTCGCGACACGTGCCGAAGCATGCTAGGATTCCATTGAGTTCCTATGACAAGGTCGTTTTTTGCCCAAAGCGTGTGCCTATTCACCTTGGCTGCTGTTGTGAGCGCCGCCCAATCTGGGCCGTTGTCCCCAGTGGTGCCGCAGGCGGCGCAACAAGCCCCCGACACCGAAAAACTTACCATCAAGATCCTGAAGGGCGCAGATGCCGTCAACATCACTGATAAGAACGCAGCCATTACACCTGTAGTCCAAGTGTTGGATGCAAACGGTCGACCGGTCGCGGGCGCCGTCGTGGATTTCACTTCGCCCGATGACGGGCCTAGCGTTCTGTTCATCAATGGAGGACGGTCGTATTCAACTGTGACCGAACTCGATGGTACCGCTAGCCTCCTGGGAGACCGCCCCATGGGTGAGGGTTCATTTCAAATACAAATCGGCGCGAAGTACGGTCGGCAGGTGGCTACGGCGTCCGTCACTCAAACGAATTACCGAAGCGCTGCGGATGCGGAGCGTGCGGGTGCGAGCATTCCGCACTATGACCAAGCTCCCAAAGCAGCAACACGAGGTTTGTCGCGTGGAGCAATTGCCGGCATACTGGTGGGCGTAGCGGCTGCCGCTGCAGCGGGCATTGTGCTGGGCTTGCACCACTCCGGTTCATCGAGTTCGTCCACCGCCACTATCGGCGTTGGGAATCCAACCACCGGCGCACCTCACTGAGAAGCACAGTGCGAGGCGGCAAACGCCTAACTCCTGCGTACCTCAAAAATCAAAAGCCGTCCCGATCAACATTACGCCGAGATCGCAGCACCCGTCGCGTGCGGACGTTAATGCAATACCGAAGGAACAGTACCGCCTATGGCGGAAGGCTTTGTTTAGCTCTAATCAAAACCCGGCGGTTCGTCGCCAGTGTCGGCGGCAAGATTCTCGAACCGGGTGAAGCGGTTTAAGAAAGCCAGTTTCACGCGGCCAGTGGGGCCGTTGCGCTGTTTAGCGAGGATGAGTTCCGCGATACCCTTCAGGCTCTCTTTGTCGGGGCGGTAGACTTCTTCGCGAAAGATGAAGCCCACCAGATCGGCGTCTTGTTCAATGGAGCCGGATTCACGCAGGTCACTCAAAATAGGGCGGTGGTCGCCTTGACGGGTTTCGGTGGCGCGGCTCAGCTGCGAAAGAACCAGAAAAGGCACCCGCAGTTCTTTGGACATGAGTTTGAAGCCGCGTGAAAGGGAGCTAATTTCCTGGACGCGATTTTCGAAGCGGCCGCGGCCCTGCATGAGTTGGAGGTAATCCACCACAACCAGGCCCAGATCCTGCTCCGCCTGCAGGCGGCGGAGTTTGGAGTGGACATCCATGAGGTTGGTGCCCGCCGTGTCGTCCAAGAAGATCGGGGATTCTACGATTTTATAAAGCGCTTTTTGCAGCGCGGAACGCTCGTCGTGATTTAGATAGCCGGCTCGGAAGCGCTGCTGATCCACACTGGCTGTCGCGCAAATCATACGCGTGAGCAGCGACTCTTTCGACATTTCGAGCGAGAACACGGCCACGGCTTTGGGGTTCTTGGGATTCATGGCGACGTGTTGGGCTACGTTGAGGGCGAGCGCGGTTTTGCCCATGGCAGGACGGGCCGCCAGGATAATGAGTTCGCCTTCGCGGAGACCGCCGGTCATTTCGTCGAATTTAAGAAAACCGGTACTGATCCCTTTGATGCGTTTACTGGTATCGAGGAAGGCGTTAATACCACCTTCATATTCGGTGACGATTTGGGCAGGGCTAGAGAGCGCGTTGCGCGATTGCAGGTCGCCAAGCTTAAGGAATGCGTCTTCAGCCGCACCAAGGATTTGCGACGGGTGCTCCTCGTTTTGTATGGCGCGGTTAATAGTGTCTTGCGAAAGCGCAATGATGCGGCGAAGGAGCGACTTTTCCTTGACTATGGCAACGTAGCTTTCCAGGTTATGGAGTTGAGGAAGCCCATCGTCAAGAGAGACGAGGTAGCTCAGGCCATCGACCGACTGCAGTTGGCCCTGCTTCATGAGCTCGTTGGCGAGCGTGACGCGATCGATTTTTTCGCCGCGCTCGTGGAGTTCTCCCATCCGCAGAAAGATGCGCTTGTGCTTTTCGAGGCTAAAATCGTCGGGAGTAAGGAGACCGGCTGCTTGCAGGAAAGCGGAATCGTCGCTCATGATGGCGCCCAGCACGAAACGTTCGGCGTCCAGATTGGCTGGAAGTGGACGATCGATACTGATTTCGCTGGTTGCCATGGGGAACTGCAGACTCCGTTACTTTAGCCGAGATCGGCTTGCGCGCTCAAGGGCGAATCCTTAGGAAATCCGGGATTCCACACACGAGACGCGAAAGCAACGGAAAATGCGGTACAGAAAGTAGTTTTTCCACAGTCTTTCCTCAATACATTATTACTACAAAATGTTCGTTGAAAAACCGGTTTCTCCGAGCACGCGAGCCGGGGCTGATATACTACTTTCTTGATGAATCAGAACGCCCATTCTCGCCATCATCACCATCATCCGATGGTTTAGCCCAGGCGAGCGTGCGTTTCCGATCTGACCCACAAGATTTGTAAAGCGGCCCGCCTTTCGAGGCGGGCTTTTAGTTTATAGAGGACACGAAGGAAGAGTCATGAGCGAAGTGCTCGATTTTGAGAAACAGGGTGGCCTGATTGCGGCGGTGGTGCAAGACGCCAAGACGAAGCGCGTGCTGATGGTGGGTTATATGAATCGCGAAGCGTTTGAGAAAACAACCGTGAGTGGGCATGTAACGTTTTTCAGCCGGTCACGCCAGAAGTTGTGGACCAAGGGCGAAAGTTCCGGGCACTATTTGCTGCTGAAGTCGATTGCCACCGATTGCGACGGCGACGCACTCCTGGTGGAAGCGGAGCCGTTAGGTCCCGGCGTTTGCCATGAAGGCTACGAGAGTTGTTTTTTCCGGACTTTTGATAGCGGTAATTGGAAGGTGACCGGCCAAAAGATGTACGATCCGGACGTCGTCTACGGAGCGAAGAAGTGAAGCTCAAACTGGGCATACCGAAGGGCAGTCTGGAGAACGCGACGATCGATTTGTTCCGGCGCGCGGGCTTCAACATTACGACAAGTTCGCGAAGCTATTATCCCGCCATTGACGATCCGGAACTGGAGTGCATGCTGATACGTGCTCAGGAAATGGCGCGCTACGTGGAAGACGGCGTGTTGGATGCGGGGCTGACCGGTCGCGATTGGGTAGAAGAGAACGAAGCCAATGTAGAGACAGTGGCGGATTTGATTTACGCCAAGCAGAGCTTCGGCAAAGTGCGCTGGGTGTTGGCGGCGCCGGAGGCTTCTCCGTTCAAAACCGTGCAGGACTTGGAAGGCAAGATTATCGCAACTGAATTAGTAGGTACCACAGAGCGTTATTTAAAGAGCAAGGGCGTGAAGGCGCGAGTGGAATTCAGCTGGGGCGCGACCGAAGTAAAGCCGCCGGATTTGGCGGACGCAATTGTAGAAGTGACCGAGACAGGCTCCTCTTTGCGAGCCAATAAGCTGCGGATTATTGAAACTGTGCTCGAATCCAACACCCAGTTAATTGCGAACGCGGAATCCTGGCAGGACGAGTGGAAACGGAAGAAGCTTGACGATATCAAGCTATTACTCGAAGGGGCAATTGCGGCGCTGGGCAAAGTGGGCTTAATGTTGAACGTAAAGAAAGACAGCCTACCCGCAGTTTTGGCCGCGCTCCCAGCGTTGAAGAAGCCGACGATATCGCAGCTGAGCGACGTTGACTGGGTGGCGGTGAACACCATTTTGGAGGAGACGACAGTGCGCAGCATCATCCCCCGGCTGAAAGAAGCAGGCGCCCAGGGAATTGTGGAATATCCGTTGAACAAGATTGTGATGTGAGGCGGAAACATTGATTCCAATCTTCAATCTGACCAAGAAGAGTGACACATCGGGACTGTTCGACTTCGGAGCGGCCCGAAAGCAGCTGTCGATTGAGTATGACGACGCCGTGAAACCGATACTCGAGGCAATCCGGCGCGATGGCGATGATGCGCTGACGAGTTACGCACGCGAATTGGATGGATTAGGAAGTCAGCCGCTGCGGGTGAAGGCCGAAGAATTGGAACGTGCAGCAGCGGCAATGAGCGCGGACGTAAAGCGGGCGGTTGAAGCGGCGGTGAAGAATATTCGTCAGTTCGCCCAAGCGCAGTTGCCCAAGGAGCGGTTTGAAGAATTTTCCCCGGGTCGAAAGTTGGGATGGATCGTGCGGCCGCTCGATGCGGTGGGGTGCTATGTACCTTCGGGCCGCTATCCTTTACCGTCGACGCTCTTAATGACGGCAGTGCTCGCTCAGACTGCGGGAGTACACCGCATCTGCGTGACGTCGCCGCGACCTTCGATGGAGATCCTAGGATGCGCGCACATGCTGGGGATTCAGGAAGTGTACCGGGTCGGCGGAGCGCAAGCGATCGCAGCGCTCGCCTTCGGAACCGAGACGATTAAGCGAGTGGATCGGATTGTCGGACCTGGTAACGCGTATGTAGCCGCGGCAAAGAAGTTGCTGGCGGGAGATGTTGGAATTGATTTTGTTGCCGGACCGACTGAGATATTAATCCTGGCGCAGGAAGGCGATCCCTGTTTGATTGCCGCGGACATGCTGGCCCAGGCAGAGCATGACGTAACGGCAAGCGCGATGTTGTTCACGACATCCGAAACTCTGGCGCAAGCCGTGTCGCAAGAGATTGAGCGACAGTTGGAGACGTTACCGACACGAGCCGTTGCGCGCGAATCCATCGACAAGAGCAGCGCAATTGCTATTTTCCCGAACCTAGACCTAGCACTAGCGGCAGCCAACATGCAGGCGCCGGAACACTTGAGCTTGCACCATCCGGAGTTACTGAAGCGGGTTACGAATGCAGGAACAGTTTTCCTGGGCGCGCACACGCCCGAATCGGCGGGTGACTACGCGGCTGGGCCAAGCCATGTATTGCCTACGGGTGGCGCGGCGCGGCTGCGCGGTGGTCTATCGGCTGCGGATTTTGTGAAAGTGATCGCGGTACAGGAGTTATCAGCCGGAGCGCTGGCGGAGCTGGCGCCCACAATCACAACGTTGGCTCGCGCCGAGGGTTTAGAGGCGCATGCAAGAGCAGTGGAGGTTCGTCCTGGCCGGCAATAATTTACAACCGCGCAAGGCGGTGCTGGAGATGGCGCCGTATCATCCGCCCAGCAGTGGGCGGCGCAATAAACTGCGGTTGGATTTCAATGAGAATACGGTGGGTGCTTCGCCCCTGGTGCTGGATTTCATCCGGCGATATCTAACTGCAAGCGATTTGAGCATTTACCCGGAGTATGAGAACGCGCTGGAAGATTTGGCGCAGCATTTCAACGTCAAGCCCGGGGAAATAACGCTTACAAATGGAACCGATGAAGCAATTCAGTTGTTGATCAACACGTTTGTAGACGATGGCCAGGAAGTGCTGGTGTTGCGGCCATCGTATGCGATGTACCGGTTTTACGCGCAGTTAGCGGGCGCCGAAGTTACGGAATTGGATTACCGGGCCGGAAAGCTCCAGTTTCCGCTCGAAGAATTGTTGGAACGGATCACACCGCAGACTCGCGCCGTCTTGATCGGCAATCCCAACAATCCAACGGGAACAGGAATAGCGGCATCAGGGCTTGAGAAGGTTTTGCGGAAGGCCACGAACGCGGCGGTGCTGGTGGATGAAGCCTATTACGAGTTTTGCGGTGTAACTATGCTGGGACGGCTGCGCGAGCACGGGAATTTATTTGTCAGCCGAACATTTTCGAAGGTGTATGGCATGGCGGCGATGCGCTGCGGATGTTTGTTTTCGCAAGCCGCCAATATGACCCATGTGAAGAAGGCGCAATCCCCGTACAGCGTAAACTCTCCAGCGGCGATGGCCGCGAGAATTGCCGTGCAGGATACCCGCTTCGTGGAAGAGTACGTAACCGAAGTGTTGGCGGCGCGGGAATTACTTTATGTGGGCTTGGAGCAGTTAAAGATTCCTTATATCGAAAGCCAGGCGAACTTCGTGCTGGGGCAAGTGGGCGAACGAGCGATTCCGATTCGCGACACGCTGCGCGAGCGGGGCGTGCTGGTGCGCGACCGCAGTTATGAATTACCGGGCTATTTGCGGTTCACAGTAGGTACACGCGATCAGATCCAGCGGCTTTTGGATGAACTGGAGAGGATTTGGTAGACATGACCGGGCACGCGCCAAACGTAATTGTGTTCGATATGGACGGGGTGCTGGTAGAAGTGGGGCAGTCCTACCGCGAAGCTATTCGCGAAACAGTTCGGCATTTTACTGGAGCGGATGTTTCACATGACGCGATTCAAGATTTCAAAAACGCAGGCGGATGGAATAACGATTGGCAGCTTTCTCACCGGTTGATTCAGGATCACGGTAAAGATGTGCCGTACGCGCAAGTGGTAGATCATTTTAATCTGATCTTCTTTGGAACGAACGGCGACGGATTGATTCAGAAAGAACAGTGGATGCCGAAAGCAGGAATGCTGGAGCGGCTGGCGCAGAAGGCTACACTCGCAATTTTTACCGGGCGCGCGAAATACGAAGCAGATGCGACGTTGGAGCGTTACGCAAGCGGAATTGTCTTTGACCCATTGATCACGGACGAATCCGTAGCGAACCCAAAGCCCGCCCCTGATGGACTGCACTTGATTCAGGCTCGCTATCCGGGCAAACACATCTGGTATTTGGGCGACACCGTGGACGATGCCCGCAGCGCCCAATCCGCCCGGGTGCCGTTTATTGGAGTTTCCATGCCGCATAACGCTCGGCATGAAGAAATTACGCGCAGCTTGAAAGACTTGGGCGCCATGCGAGTATTGGCCGATATCAACGAACTGGAAGGCATGTTATGAGGGAAGCCGCGCTCGAGCGCAACACGAAAGAGACGCAGATCAAAGGCGAACTGCGGATTGAGGGAACAGGCACATTCGAAGTTTCAACGGGAATCCGCTTTTTGGATCACATGCTGGAGCTGTTTGCCAAACACGGTGGATTCGATTTGAAACTTGCTGCAAAGGGCGACCTGGATGTCGATCAGCACCACACGGTAGAGGACGTCGGCATCGTGCTGGGGGATTTGTTCTCGAAGGCCTTGGGAGAGCGTAAAGGGATTAATCGAGCCGGTTATTTTGTTCAAACCATGGACGAATCCATGGCGGTGGTCGCGGTGGATTTGGGCGGACGGCCGGCGCTTGTCTACGCTCAGCAAGTGGATGTGGTGCATGTTGGCGACTTACAGACGGAGTTACTGGAAGACTTCTTCGGCGGATTCGCGAATCACGTTGGTGGCAACGTGCACGTGAAAATCATGTACGGAAGATCAAACCACCACAAGATTGAAGCGATTTTCAAATGTTTCGCGCGCGCAGTGAAGTATGCTTGCTCCACGGATGAAAGATTGAAGGACCAGTTGCCTTCGACCAAGGGACTTCTGTGACGACGATTGTGAACTACGGCGCCGGCAACATTCGCTCCGTCGAGAACACATTAGCTGAACTCGGAGCGCAGTATCAAGTAACCAATGAGCCGGCGGTGGTCTTGCGCGCAACGAAGGTTGTACTGCCCGGCGTGGGGCATTTCGGGCAGATGATGCAGGCGCTCGACAGACTAGGCTTGCGGCAAGCAATCAAAGAAAAGATAAGTGCGGGCGTTCCGTTCTTAGGAATCTGTGTCGGGCTGCAGTGCCTGTTTGAAAAAAGCGAAGAGGCGCCGGGCGAATGCGGACTGGGCGTTCTGAAGGGCGAGGTGAAACGCTTTGTCGGTGACGCACGAATCCCGCATATGGGTTGGAACTCGCTGGATCTCGTGCGGCCCACGCGTTTGCTCAAAGGGTTAGATCTCGGCGTCTTCACATATTTCGCGCACAGTTATTACGCGCCTCTAAGCCATGCCACGGCCGCTACCTGTACCTATGTGCATCCCTACTCAGCGGTATTGGAGCAGGGGAATTTGCATGCTGTGCAGTTTCATCCTGAAAAGTCCGGCCCGGTAGGTTTAAAGGTGATGAAGAATTTTCTAGAAATCTGATGCTGGCAAAACGAATTATTCCGTGCCTGGATGTGACGGCCGGGCGCGTCGTAAAAGGTGTCAATTTTGTTGACTTACGGGATGCGGGCGATCCGGTGGAACTGGCGGAGCGCTATAACGCCCAAGGTGCGGATGAATTAGTTTTCTTGGATATCACCGCCTCGAGCGACGCGAGAGAGATCATGGCCGATCTGGTAGCGCGGACGGCGCGCCGTGTTTTCATTCCACTGACGGTAGGCGGAGGAATTCGCACCGTAGCTGATGCAAGAAAGATCATTCTCTCCGGCGCGGATAAAGTTAGCGTCAACACAGCTGCCGTTCACAGGCCTGAACTCATCGGCGAGTTGAGCTTGGAGTTTGGCGCGCAAGCAGTGGTTTTGGCGATAGACGCGCGGGCAGCGGGCGAAGGCCGCTGGAACGTTTACACCAAAGGCGGCCGGCACGACGAGGGGATCGATGCCGTGGAATGGGCGGCGCGCGGAGAAGCGCTGGGCGCGGGAGAGATTCTACTTACGTCAATGGATACCGATGGTGTGCAGACGGGATTTGATTGCGCTTTGACGAAAGCAGTGGCTGCGGCCACGACCATCCCGATCATCGCATCTGGGGGCGCCGGAACGCCGGAAGATTTCATCCAGGTCTTAACCGAAGGGCAGGCTGATGCGGCCTTGGCGGCGTCGGTTTTTCACTACGGAAAATATACAGTGGCGGATTTGAAGCTGGCTATGCAAGCAGCCGGAGTACCGGTCCGGCCGGCGGGCGCATGATCATTCCATGCATTGATCTGATGGACCGGACGGTGGTCCAACTGGTACAAGGGCGAGAAAAGGTACTCGAAGGAAAGTCGCTTGATGAAATGCTCGCGATGTTCGCCGGCTTTCCGGAAATTCAAGTCATCGATTTGGATGCGGCATTAGGGCGCGGCTCGAATGGCGATCTCGTCGCGTATTTGGCTCACCACGCCCGCATTCGAGCCGGCGGCGGCGTGCGGACGGTTGAGCGAGCGAAAGAGTTGCTGGACGAGGGTGCCTGGCGGGTCATTGTCGGAACCGCCGCGTTCGGCTCTAACGGACCGAACCGCAAATTGCTCGAAGAACTGGCAGGCGCCATCGGCCAGGAAAGATTGACGATTGCACTCGACAGCAAGAACGGGCAAATCGTAGTGAGAGGATGGCGCGAGGCAACCAACTACACAGCGCTTGAAATGGTGCGGGCAATGGAACCTTACTGCTCAGGATTTCTTTGCACTTATGTTGATAAAGAAGGTATGATGCAAGGCACGGACATCGAGTGGTTCAGCAGCTTACGAGCCACCACAACGCGGGAATTGATCGCGGCAGGCGGCATTACTACCATGGAAGATGTTCGGGCACTGAGCAACAAGGGAATCGACTGCGCAATCGGAATGTCGATCTATACGGGGCGGCTCGATCTGTCCGAATTGCGCGCAATCAATACAGAAGCAGAGGAGCATCGGCAATGAAACCAAGAACGGCGAAATGGTGCGCGCTAGCCACGGTAGCGGTGGTAGCGGCATTAGCGAATGAATCGGACGTCAAGAATGTGATCACCGGAACCGCGGCGTTTACAAATTTCAAGCAAGAGAAGCCGGGGACGTACCGGAAAATCACGGCTGCAGATCTGCCGGCCCCCTACGCCACAAAAGGCGTGTCCAACGGGCCAAAGGTAGTTCCCATGCCGGAAGGCGCGTGGCCGAAAGCGCCGGAAGGTTTCAAGGTGGAACGATACGCGGAAATGACCGAGGAACCGCGCGAATTGCGCACTGCTCCAAACGGCGACTTGTTCGTTTCTGACAGCAACGCCGGCAAGGTGGAAGTATTTCGAGGAATTACCCAGGATGGCAAGCCCGCGCAACATTCGGTATTTGCAATAGGGCTGAAGAGCAACTTCGGAATTGCGTTTTACCCGCCCGGGAAAAACCCGCAGTGGATTTACCTGGCTAATACCGGCTCGGTCATTCGATATCACTATTCGAACGGTGACTTGGTTGCTCAGGGAGACCCCGAAACGGTGATCCCACAGCTCCCCGCCGGTGGAGGACATTGGACGCGCGACTTGGCTTTTTCGGAAGACGGAAAGCGATTTTTTGTTTCGGTTGGTTCGCATTCCAATGTGGACGATCCTGACACGCATCCGGCCGAAACACATCGCGCCAACATCCTCGAATACACGCCAGAAGGTAAGTTTGTAAAAGTTTATGCGGCAGGGATTCGCAATCCCGTGGGTATCGCCATTAATCCACAGACGGGCCAACTTTGGTGCTCTGTAAATGAACGCGACATGCTGGGAGATAACTTGGTGCCCGACTACATTACTTCGGTAAAAGAAGGCGGCTTTTATGGTTGGCCCTGGTATTACACCGGCGATCATCAAGATCCACGGCTCGCGGGAACCCATCCGGAATTGAAAGGCAAAGTGACGGTACCGGATGTGCTGTTGCAGCCGCACAATGCTTCGTTGCAATTAACTTTTTACGAAGGCCACCAGTTTCCGAAACAGTTTCACGGAGACATCTTCGCGGCGGAGCATGGTTCGTGGAATCATTCGGTGCGCGCTGGTTATGAAGTCATTCGCGTGCCGTTGGACGGCGGCCATTCTGATGGCGTATACGGAGACTTTTTGACCGGGTTCGTGACAGACGACGGCCAGGTATGGGGCCGGCCAGTGGGTGTAGCCGTTGCGCCCGACGGCTCGCTCATGGTCAGCGACGACGCTTCCAAGTCGATCTGGCGAGTTTCCTACATCGGGAAATGAGATCCTACGGTCGATGGCCGTCGCAGAAGAAATCGAAACGCCGCCGCTGCCTTCCAGCTTCGGCAGGGTGGCGCGGCTTCGGGAGCGGCTAGGGCTTTGGGGTTTGTTCGGAGTGCTGGCGGCGTTTACGCTATGCACGATGGACGGAGCCGAACCGGCTCCGCGGATCATCTCCGCCGTGTTCTTAGTATTGGCGGCCGGTTATCTGAGTATTCCGTTCACGCAGAGCTTGCGCTTGGGCCTGCCTGCTGTTTGCCTTCTGTTGATGACATTGTGGGGCTTGCTTCAGACCCTTCTCTCACCCCAAAAGATTGTGGCGGATGGTTGGACCGGAGTATTGTTCTGGTTCACGGCGGCCATGATCGTCGTGGTAGGAACGCAGTTGTTCCAATCTTTGCGAGTCGCCGCACAATTCCGGCGCTGGTTCATGTTTTTCGCCGGGGCCGTTTGTTTGCTCGATTTGCTTGAGCAAGCTTCCCACACCAGCCTCTACTATTGGATAATCCCAAGCAAGTATCACTCGGTGTTTGGGCCGTTTGCCTACTGGAACAACTTCGCTCAGTTGATGGAGCTTGCCTTGCCAATCACGCTTTGGACCGGGCTGAGTAAACGTCATTCTTCACCCGCGCCTTATCTGGCGTTAGCGGCGATTGAGGTGGGCGCGGTCGTGGCATCCGGATCTAGGGCGGGAGCAGTGCTGGTAGTAGCGGAATTGCTTGCCGTTGTGGCCCTTGCCTTTGTGCGCAAACACGATCGGCGGTTGCTCATAGGGGCAGCCCTCGCTTTGGGACTGAGCATTGGGTTTATTTATGCGGCCGGATTCAATACGTTGATTAGCAAATTGCAAGAGAACGACCAATTAGCCGTGCGCCGTTCGATCAACCAATCATCGCTCGAAATGATACGCGAACGCCCACTGCTTGGATGGGGGTTGGAAACCTATGTGCCGGTGTATCGCATGTTCGCCCATTACGATGACGGTACTTATGTGAATCGCGCGCACAACGATTGGCTGCAATGGGCAGCGGAAGGCGGAATTCCCTTCGCGTGTATCATGCTAGTCGTTTTCGCCTGGAGTGCTCGGCCGGCGGTTGCGTCTGTTTGGGGTGTTGGATTGCTCGCTGTGTCGTTCCACGGATTAGTGGATTACCCTTTTGCTCGTTTCGGAGTCTGCAGCTGGTATTTCGCGCTGCTGCCGATCATAGGAACGGAGATGGCCGAGCGCAAGAGACTCGCCGTCGAAATACGGCCGGTTGAACCGCCCAGGATATCGGCGCCAAGGGTGCCCGGAGTTTAGAACGTGAAGGGCGCCACTTTGCTCCTGCTGTTCTTACCGCATGTGGCGGACGTGAATGCACCCCGCGAAATGAAGAAGATTCCTGGGGATGGACGTAAGAACAGCATCCGTATCGCGACTTGGAATATCGACCATGGCACCCGCTTCGATATGGTGCGGGCCGAGTTGCAGAAGATGGGGTGCGACTTGTGTCTACTGCAGGAGGTGGACTGGAACGCAAGCCGTTCCGGGCTGCGAGACATTGCGTTTGATTTGGCAAACCAACTGAATCTGAACGCCTCGTACGGAATCGAGTTCGAGGAGTTGAGCCAGGAGAAGGATGGGGCCGCCTACATCGGACAGGCGACTTTGACAAACCTGCCCATCAATAAAACGCGTGTCCTGCGGTTCAAGCGTCAATCGGGTTTCTGGCAACCGAGGCCCTGGTTGCCCTCTTCCCTGCCCTTCATGCAAAGGCGCTTGGGTAGCCGGATCACCTTGGTGACCGACTTGGAATTCGCCGGCAAACCCCTCGTGGTCTACAACCCTCATTTGGAGAGCCGCAGCATGGGCAAAATCCAGATGCAACAACTGGATGAGCTGCTTGCCGATCTGGCGCAAAACTATCCGGCGGGAACCAATGCCATCATTGCGGGCGATATCAATTCGAAGTATTTACCCAGACTTTTTCTCGAAAAACTGAAAAAGGCCGGGTTCCAAAGTGCGCTGGGAGACAAAATCGAACGAACGCATGTCATCGCAATGGCGCTCGATTGGATCTTTGTGCGGGGTTCCCTCAAGATTGAAAACGGGAACGTGGAACGGGCGGCGCAGGGATCGGACCACTACCCAATCTCGGCGCAGATCGAAGCCACAAAATAGCCCTACCCAACCATCCGTTTTGCCCAAAGCAAGGTTACTCCAGCAAGGATCAGCAAAGCATAAGTGGCCGGTTCAGGTGCTGCGGAGACGGCGACAGGTGTGACGCCATCGGCGGCATAGAAAGAGAATGTTCCGTTACCAAAGGCGCTGCCATCTCCCAAGCCTTCACCGGATTGAGCAGAAGCGCTGCCCTGCAAATCCACCGTATACGTTTGGCCAAGCGTAATCGCGATGGGCGTGGCGGTTGAAAGACAGGCGAAGTTGTTTCCGCAAATGAGCGTTACCGGGCCGACGGACAGAGAGACTGAGGCGGCATCCGCTCCAGGGCCGATGTTGGAACCACCAAAATCAGACGCAACCAGATAGCCAGTGCCGGTACCAGAGACGTAAATACTAAAGATGTCGCTGAAGCTGACCGCCGCCGAGTTAACGAACGCCTGCGGACCATCCAAAGGTGACGCGGACAGGGTCGGAGAAGCTTGTGCGGAAGCACTCACATTGGCGATCACCGCGTTTCCGCTCACCGATGTAAAAACTGAACTGGTTGCTTGTGCAGAACCGCTATCGCCCGCGAGCGCGCTAAGACCACAAGTGGAATCACTGGTATTGAATGAGCCGGCATCCGTTGCGACGCTGCAGGTAGTGGCAGCGGAAGCTTGAATGGCAGACGCAAGAACGACGATTGGGATCCACTGAGTTGGTTGCATATCCAATGATTGGCGCAACGAGCAGGGATAGCAAAGCGCGAAAGCAAGCGTTGGTCCTAACGGCTGAAACGCGAAAGTCTTGGTACCCACCAAGCGGTTTGCGAGAGATATTTCACGTCTATTCGAGAGGCTAGGTTGGACATCACCGCTGAAAACATTGAAATGTCGCGAAAACCGGCAGCCCATATCGTTTCCTTCAGGCTTGGCTAAGGGGTTTTCGTGCGTTGCGTTGTCCATACCCCTTGTTTAACCGAGATGGGGTATGGTACGCTGCCCTTGGTTACCGAGACAATGAGCAAGTTGACGGAGACTTGAGATGCGATTCAAGCTTTGGCAGAAGTTACGGAGTATGGCGCGCCGGAACGCGATGGAGAGGGATCTGGAAGACGAGATTCGGTTTCATTTGGCGCAGCAGGCCGAGGAATTTGAGAAACGGGGTGTGAGCGACGAACAATCCGCAGATGCGGCGCGGCTAAGATTCGGCAACGTCACTTTTCATAAAGAGCAATGCCGCGATACCTGGTCGGTGGCTTGGATAGAAGCATTGGCGCAGGATTTGAGGTTTGCCTGGCGAACATTGCGGCGGCGTCCTGGATTTGCCACCGTAGCTGTTCTGACACTTTCGTTGGGGATCGGCGCGACAACGGCGATGGTGAGTGTTCTGGAGCATACAGTCCTTCACCCGGTTGTGGCGCGCGATCCAGCGAGAATTGTGTGGCTGCAGGAATCGTCGAAGGCGCATGAAGAATCCGGCAGCAATCCTGCGCGCTTAAGCAATTGGCAGGCGGCGCATTCGTTCAGCGCGGTTACGGGCACCTATTCTGAAGACTTAGCGTGGGCGAGCCCTGACGGGCCGGTGGCGCTCTCAACGCTACGCTTTTACGGAGATTTGGCTGGTGTCTTGCAACCCACCTTCGCCTTAGGACGTGGATTCACAGCGGCGGAGAGCCGCGGCGCGCAGCAGACAGTTGCCGTATTGACGCACAAGGCATTCGTCGAGCGGTTTCATTCAGACGCTGCAATTCTGAATCACGTGATTCGCTTGGCGGGGGTCGATTACCAGGTGATTGGTGTGCTCAGCCCCGAGCTGAATTTCCCGGAGGATGTAGACGTTTGGACGCCTGCGTTATTACCGGTGCCCTCGCGAGTGGCCGGTTTTCTGGATGTGGCGGCTCGGCTGGCGCCTGGCGTCACTTGCCAAGAGGCGCAAGCTGAGGTCAATTTGATCGCGACGCAGTTGGGACGGGAATATGCGGCAACCGATGCTGGGCGTTCTGCTCGGTTGACGCTTTTACCCGAGTACGTGGGCAACGCGGCACGCAAGCCGATGCTTGTTCTGTTTGGCGCAGTAGCAAGCATATTCCTTATCGGTTGCTTAAACGTAGCCGGGCTGCTCTTGGCTCGTGGACTCGCAAGACGGCGGGAAGCAGCCATTCGTGTTTCATTAGGAGCAGGCTATGCCCGCTTGGTGCGTATGTTTCTGGCGGAAAGTTTGCTGCTGGCGGGATCGGGTTGTTTGGGGGGCTTGGCGCTGGCGTTTGCAAGCATCGATGTGCTGAAGAGCAACCTGCCTGGCTACGTCCCCAATCTGCAAAGCATCCAAATCGATGCACCGACTGTTTTGGGCGGAGTTGTCTGTTCGCTATTAGCGGCCTTGATTTTCGGTGCTGTCCCGGCTTGGCAGTTTTGGCGAGACGGACAAGCGGGAGCTCTGAAACAGGGCGGCGCAGGTACTTCGGGAATCAGTGCTGGCGGCCGCTTGCGAAGTGGTTTGGTGGCGGGGGAAGTCGCCTTGGCCGTGACGCTGCTGGTGACGGCGGCATTGCTCTCAAGCAGCTTTGTGCGGATGGTCAACCGTCCTCTCGGTTTCAATCCGTTGCAAAGCTTTACCTTTCGCGTCAATTTGCCATGGGATGTCGCACCAAGTGAGATCGCATCGTTGTCAAGCAGAGTGCTGGATCGGCTACAAGCAATGCCGGGAACGGAAGCGTACGGTGTGGTCGATCGGATTCCGTTGCATGGCGGAAGCCAGACCTCCGCCTTGATAGTGCGCGACAAAGCGCTAACACCAACACTTGCCGACCTGGAGTTCCGCTGGCGAACGGCGAGTGCCGGGTCGTTTGCGGCCTTGGGGATTCCGCTGCGAACAGGGCGAATGTATAGAGGATTGCAGGAAGCTGTGATCTCGGACCGGCTAGCCGCGATCTTGTTCCCGGGAGAGGATCCGATTGGCCATGAGATCGCCGAACGTAGTTCAAAGAAGGATGTCAAGCCGGAATGGTTCCGAGTGGTAGGCGTAGTCGGATCGATGCCGTTTACTGCGGTCAACCACGAACCGGAAGCTGAGATGTACATTCCTTGGGGAGCGACGTACTGGCCGATTATGAACTTCGTGATGCGCAGCAATCGCCAGTTGAAGGATGTGTCACGCTTTGTGAGATCGGAGGTTCAAAAGCTGAGCCCCGACCAGCCATTCAGCGAGGTAAGCCCGCTCGAGAACAGGATCGCCGAGACGCGAAGTCCCGCCCGGGCGGCAACTTTGCTGCTGGCCGGTTTCGCGGTAGTCGGACTGTCGCTTTCCGCACTCGGCATCTTTGGCCTGATGGCGCATGAGGCACAGCGCCGCAAGCAGGAGTTCGGAGTGCGCTTGGCGCTGGGCGCGCAGCGACGAGCCATTGCGTTCGATTCGCTGCAGCGAGGATTGAAGCCGGCGCTCGTCGGAATGGCGCTCGGGTTGGCCGGAGCGTGGTTCGCGAGCGCACTCGTAAAGAGCTTGCTGTTTGAAGTCACTCCGCATGATGCCGCTTCTTATGCGATAGCCGCCGCTCTGTTGCTGGCGGCGGCTATCATTGCGTGTCTCGCGCCCGCGGTGGAAGCCGCACGAGTGAATCCGATCGAGGCATTGCGGGAAGAGTGAAGCTTCTAAGACGGGATCGAGCCGTTCTTAATGATCCTTTCCATAACGCTCGCGAAGGTATCGATTTCTTCGAGCGTGGTGTAGACGTTGGGGGTGATGCGAAGACCTTGATATTCGCCGGGCGTGACGATGGCAACGGTCCAGACGCGGTACTTCGACCAGAGATAAGCGGAGAGCTTGGGAGCGTCGAAGCCATCGATGCTGACGAAGCCAATGGCGCAGGACTGTTCAGGATCTTCGCTATTTAGGATCTTCACGCCCGGGAGATCGCGGAGCCGGTTCGACCAACGTTTACGGAGATAGCGGAAACGTTCGGCTTTGCGCTCAGGGCCGATGCTGTCGTGGAAGTCGAGAGCTTCGGTAATGGCATTGCGTTGGGAAGCCGGATGCGTGCCGATCTCTTCGAATTTCCGAATGTTGGCGTTCATCTCGGGCGGCGCGGCCATCATAGGCCAGATCTTTTCGATCTTGGGTTTCTTGACGTACAACATGCCGGTGCCGATGGGAGCGAGCACCCATTTGTGCAGCGAAGTGGCATAGTAATCGCACTCGAGATCGGCTTGCGTGAACGGGAATTGGGCAAAGGCGTGCGCGCCGTCAACGATCACTTCAATACCGCGGGCGCGAGCCATCTGAGAAATGGCCTTGACGGGGAAGATCTGACCAGTGCGATTGGTGATGTGACAAATATGGATGACCTTGGTTCTTGGCGTGATGGCCTGCTCGAACATCTTGGCCAGGTATTCCATGCTCGGCGGAGGCACGGGGAACTTGAGTTGTTTGAGAACTATGCCATCGCGACGTTCGCGCTGCTGCCAGGTGGTGATCATGCGCGGATAGTCTTGATTAGTGGTGATGACCTCGTCGCCGGGCTTGAGATCCATGCCAAGCTGGATGATTTCGTTGCCCTCGCTGGCGTTGCGGGTGATCGCGATTTCTTCCGTTTCGACGCCAAACATCTGCGCCAAGCGGCGGCGGACGGTCTCAACGCCGGGATCGAGCACGTTCCACATGTAGTAGGACGGGTTCATGTTCTCGATTTCGAGATAGCGGATTTCGGTATCCATCACCGTCTTGGGTGCGGGAGAAACACCTCCGTTATTGAGGTTGATCATGTTGCGGTCGACGGTGAACGCGTGGCGGACATTGAACCAGAAGTCTTCATCGCGAGCGACGGTGTCGGCAGGACGGCCGGTTACGGAATCTAAAGCTTTGAGGAGGGATCCGCTTTGCATCGTGGCAAGCAAACCCGCGGAGGCGCCTAAGAAGTTTCGACGGTGCATGAGGTTAACAATATGACGATCGCGGTAAAAGGTCAAGTTAGAAGCTCCCCGCCGGGTTTCCGGCGTGATCGAAAGCGGCGTTCGCGGCGAGCCAATCGCGTACACGAGCACGGTTGGGTCCAACAGCACGTATGGCGGCGGCAATCAAGTGGACCGCTTGGGAAGGTTCAGCTTCCGGCGGCAAGCGGAAGATCCAGGGAATGTTGATCTGATTCAAAGTTGGATCTACTGCCAATGTCACCACAGGTATTCCGATTTTGTTAGCAATCTGTTCGGCTTCATGCGCAGTCTCTCGTTTGCTCGCCGTAACCAAAGCCAGCGCCCTGCGAACGAGCGTTAGCGAGACAATCTCATTGCTGACTTTTCCCCACTGTACAGCTTCGTCTTCAACCGCCAGCGTCAGGGCTCGATGATTCGGGAAGCCCTGGGCGTTCTCCGTGTTGACAGCCGCTGACAGTGATTTCAGAGCGTCGGACTGCGGCGCCCCGACGAAGCCTATAGTGACGTGCTGATCCGGGATGTCGTTTGCCGACTCGCGTCCCGGCCCGTTGTAGGAGACGGCATCTCGATTGAGCTGGGCATAGGGCATGCTGTAGACAAAGCGGCCATTCTGAACGTGCGCGAGTTTCACTGGAGCAACATTGTTTAATGTGTAGTCAAACTGGCAGCGTCCTGCCACACCGTCATATGTGTGTGCGCCGTATTCGCGAAACGAATCCATAATCGCTCCTCGATTCAGACCCGCTTTGCGGATGGCTTTGATCAACATGGTCATGCCGTCATAACCACGCGCCGCGTAAGCATCGGGAAGAGTTTGGTACTTGGTCTGGTAGTGATCCACGAAAGCAAGCCAAGCAGGATCGGTGCGAGTGGGATCGAGCGCAATCGCCGTGACGACTCCTTCGGCAGATTCGCCGGCTTTCTCAATGAGTTCCGGGTACGCCAGACGACTGGGGCCGAACACAGCCTGCTTGATACCCAGATCTCGCATCTGTCTTAAGATAAGCGCCGCATCGGCGGCTTCCGCCCAGATGACAACGCCCTGGACCTTCGCATTCTTCAGCATCCGAAGCTGAACAGCGAAGTCTTTGTCGCCGCGTTCAAACTTGGCTTCCAGAACCGGTGTGTGACCGAGGCGCTGCGCTTCGTCAAAGAACTTCCGGACACCCATGCGTGCGTAGCGGCTTTGGGTTCGCAATACGCCGATCCGTTGTAACCGGCGTTTTTTGAATATGTAGTCCGCCAGCGCATAACCCTGTTGGCGGTCATCGGGGAAGTTATGAATGAGCCAGGGAATGCGAGTCTCTGTCACAGTGGGGTCGGTGGTGCCGGTGTCGACAATCGGGATCTCAAGCTTGAGAGTCGCCCGCAACATGATGTGAGTGGACGCCCCGTCCACAGATCCGAGCACCGCCAGCACGTGCTCATCGAAATCCATCTTGACGATCTCGGTGGATGAAGCGCCCCACTGAGCCGAGTCGTTGTGAATCATCAGATGAAAGGGGCGACGACGCCCGTCCGCACCGGCGTAACCTCCGGTTACGTTCGCTTCCTCGATTGCCAGTTGAGCGCCATGCAGCATCGCTAACCCGTAAGGGGTTTCAGGGCTGCTTTCGACCGGGCCCAGAAACCCCAGATTGATGGTGTCGTAGCGTAGGAACTCGTTAGCGCTACGATCGCGCGCGGCGCCGTTGTACTGCAAGGTATCCGGCGTCACATACCACTGTTTATACGGTTTGGTGAAGCCGCGATAGGGCACAGCTTCGGCGGGCATGTTGGCATAGCGATCCTGCTTCTCCTGCGCTTGGACACAGGGAAGAAGGACGGCAATCAGAAGAAGCGTTCGCATGGCGGCCGCTCAACGCCTGGTTGGAAACATGGCCATAGCTTCCATCTCAATGAGCAATTCGGGGCGGCATAAAATGGCTTGAATGCCGGTGGACGCGGGCAACGGATCGAGGCCCTGCTGCTTGAAGAAGCTGGTGCGGATTTCGTTAAAGAGAGCGTAATCGCGCTCTATGTCGCGCAGATAGCAAGTGGTTCTTACAACATCTTTCCAGGTGGCACCTTCGGAAGAGAGCAAACGGGTAATGTTTTCGTAGGTGCGCCGCTGTTGACTGGCGAAGTCTCCGATGTAAATGCTCTTTCCATACTCGTCGATGCTGGCGGTTCCGGAAATCAGCAACGTGGTCATTCCGTTGAAGTCGATTCGCATTCCGCGCGAGAACGAGGACGGTTTTGGATAATCGTAAGCCTCGTTCAGAGTGTCGAGCGAGGTCATGGCCTTTTTGACGAGACCGCATTCGGTTTGCTCTGAAACTGGTTTACTGGGGCTTTCTAGTATTGGCATAAGATTTGCGCTCCTTTTGCGAAATTGTTCCGTGACTCAAACCTTTGGCAGTGGCCACCCATATCTCGTCGCCTTCGACAGCAATGTTGAGAATGTAGCTGTGGGCGAGGGCGGTGGGTGTTTCCCGTCTGACGGATCTGCCATCGTGGCCGGTTGTAACGACCTCGCCGCGGCCCGTCTGTTGGTTCACGCGATAGGTCTCCCATATGTTGGTCTGAAAATTCAAGCGGCTCAAACCCTTGTCGGTACAGGCCCAGACGTAAGGGCCGACGCTCGCAGTGGCGTTGATGAAATCGGAGGCGAGGCCGCTATCGGTAGAGAGGTAGTTATGCCAGTTGCGGCCATCGTAGCCACTCAAGCCGAAGTAAGTGGAGGCCCAGAGCATTTTGGTAGCGGGGTTCCAGGACACGCCGCTGACAATGTCGTGAATCAATCCCTGATTCCGAAAGAGCACGATCTCCATCTCGCCGTCGGGATCGGTGTATGGCTTCCAGTAATCGCCGGCAATATCGTATTCGAGAACGCCGCCGCCCCAGACCGCGAAGTAGACTTTGCCGTCACCGAGTGCTATTCCGTATGACCACGGCTCATGCATAGGAGCGTTGCGTTCGCTGAAGATCGTCCATTCGCCCGTGCGGGTATTCAGGCGACTGATGCCGGCGGTTGTAGCCGCCCAAAGATTCTCGCCTTCGAAACCGACGGCATACACAATGTCGTTGGCCAGACCGCTTGAAGTGCTCGTATAGTTGTGGAAGTGGCCGCCGGAGAATTGGCTGAGGCCACCAAAGGTGGAGATCCACACGTCGCCTGTTTTAGCGTCGACCGCGATCCCGGTCACGAATTGATTCGCCAAGCCGTCGGCAGGCCTAAAAACGCGCTCAATACGCTGATTGGTAATGAGAACCAAGCCGTTTTCGGTACCCGCCCAGATGTGGTTTCCGTCAATCGCCACGCAAGTAACTTTGTCGGCGGGCATACCGTTGGCGACCGTATAATTTGCCCAATTCCAGTAGGAGGATTCGGCAGCTGCCAATCCGGGAGCGACGAACAGCAAAACGGCAGCATAAATGGTCTTCATAGCGTTTTCAAGAACTCCACAAGATCGTTTAATTCTTCTTTGGAAAGATCGGCCGTTTGTCCGTGCTTGTCTTTGGGATTGTAAACAGTCCAGATCTCTTCGAGAGAGAGCGCTTCTCCGTTATGCAGATAGGGAGGCTTCTCATACACACGCTCGAGTTGCGGGATGTCGAACATTCCGGAGGTGTCGTAGACGGCGGCAGTGCCGACATCGGCGGAGACGCGGGCGGTGTAGTGAGTTTTGGGTGTGTGGCAGGTGGCGCAGCCGCGGCTGAAGAAGATCTGTTTGCCGTGTTCTTGCGCGGTTGTGAGTATGCCATCGGGGGCCAAGTGGCGATTGGGCGGGAGCGGGATGGAACGAACAAACGCAGTGAGCTGTTTCAATTGTTGGTCGTTGAATCCCTCCGAATGAAAGATGAAACGAGCGGAACGAGGGCCACACTGGGTTTCAAGATCGGGGTTGTGGCCGTTCCACTTGTAGGGTGCGGTTTCGGCTATGCCGCGCAGCGTCCGATTTGCCACGCGATCTCTGCCCAATTGAGGAGTTTCCAGGTTCCAATCGACTCCGTCCATATGATTGGCCGGATGACAAGTAAAACAAACAAGCTGCCCTTGGACCGCAAAAGAAGCATCATGAAAGAGGCGTTCGCCGGCTCGCAAGGTGGTGATCTCTTTGGGACCTCCCAAATCGACGGTTGCCCGCACTTTCAGATGAAGCAGGTCGATCACAGTGATGCTGTCGTCAAGGCGGTTGGCGATGTAGGCGCTAAGGCCGTCGGGGGAGACAGCGATGCTCGTCGGCTCGATTCCGGTTTTGATGCGCTGGAGAACAAATGTGCGCGCCGAATCCAAACGATTGGGAAGGTCGGCCGGATTGAAGGCAGCGATCCGGCGACGAAGTTTGGCGGTGTCGAGGATGGATACGATGTTCGCCTCCGAGGAGGACACGAGAGCCAAGCGGCCGTCGGGGGTGAACGCAATGCCGTTCGCTCCGGCGTAATACTGGTCGGCGTCATCGATCAACACTTGCCTCACTGTGGACTCCGGTCGGCCGGGCTGAATCACCGCCAGGCCGTGCGTGAGGAACCAGCCTTGTTGAACCTGAATGAGCGGGTTTAAATTTTTTGGCCGCATTAAAGCAACCAGCAAGAAACTGCCCACTGAAGCCGGGGCTTCGGCTACCTGGCGCAGTTCCATGGCGTCGGGAATGAAGGCCCGTTCTTCCACTATTTGCCGTTTTGTATCGATCAGGTTTAGTTCCGAAACAGGCGATTGGTCATACGGGCTGAGATGCGGCAGCAAGTTGGATACGAACACTCGACTGCCATCGTGAGAGAGACTGACGGCGTTGGGTGATCTCCAGGACTGGAGCCTTTTGATCTCACTGCCATCGACCAAGTTAATCAGTGATACGTCGTTACCGATACTATTTGCGACATAGAGCACCTTACCGGTTTTGTCGGCGGTGAGGCCGATGGGACCCCAGCCCGTTTTTAGTTCGCGCCGAACATTGAAAGAGGCAGCGTCGAGTTCAGTGACGGTGTCGCTCCACTCGTTTGAGACGTAAAGCGTGTTGCCATCCGGCGACATGGCAATATTTTTGGGTCGATTGCCGACTGTAGCGCGATTTATGACTTTACCGGACTGAGTGTCGACAGCGAGCACGGCGTTGCTTTCCTCACAAACAACGAACAACAATTTGCCATCGGCGGAGAGTTTGAGATCAACCGGACTCAAGTAGGGCTCGGCACCAAAAGCGACAGCGGAGACCGCCAGAATGGCAATGACGGCCTTCATTGTTTAGGCTCCGTTATGGCTAGAAACTGGTCGGCCTTGACATGTTCCAGAGTTTGAACAACGCCACTGGGCCAATGAACGGTAAGTTTGTCAACCTCAGTGTGGGAGCCTAAACCAAAATGCGGCCGCGGGTCATTTTGAGACAAGTAGCCAGCCTGGGGCACGTTTGCGACAGTCTGCTTCAAATCTCCCGCGACAGCTTCAATCCGTGCGCCGAAACCGTCGCGGTTGCTGCGCGTTCCGGTGAGTTTCAGAGTGAGCCAATGATTCGGACTTTGACCGGAAGGCGATTTGGCATGCAACAGAATTCCTTTGCCTCCGAGGACGACGATGAACGCGTCTGTCAGGCCGTCGTTGTCATAATCGGCAAAACACGCGCCGCGGCCGACCTTCTTGGTTTGAAAGTAAGCGCCGGCCTGGGCGGAGACGTCGCTGAAGGTACCGTCGCCATTGTTCCGAAGCAGTGAGTCTTCCTGCGGCACAAGCCAGTGCAAACCGCCATTTACGACGAAAATGTCTTTCCAACCGTCGTTATCGAAATCAAAGACGTTGTCTCCCCAACCCACGTACTGGCCAGATACCTGCGCAATGCTGGCGCTGATGGTTCTATCGGTGAAAAGGCCGTTCTCTGGCGAATTGCTGTAAAGGCGGTGGTAACGCATGTCAGAGACGAAAAGGCCGAGCCTTCCATCGTTGTTGTAATCGGCGAACACGGGACCCATGGCCGACGGATTTTCGCCATTCGCTCCGAAAGCGACGCCGCGGTCGACGGCTATATTCGTGAATGTTCCGTCGCGATTATTGCGGTAGAGGAAGCTCGCCATGGCATCGTTGGCAACATAGATGCCGGGCCATCCGTCGTTGTCGAAATCTCCAACGGTGATGCCCATTGCTTTGCCGGAGGGATCGGCGAGTCCTGCGTGCTCGGCAACATCGGTGAATGTGCCGTCGCCGTTATTGTGGAAGAGGCGACTGCTATCGCCTTCATAATCGAGCGGACCTGGAAACGCTTCGGCAGTGTAGTACGCTTTCTTCTCGGTGGGATCGTACTTGAGGTAGTTACCTACAAACAAATCGAGCCGACCGTCGTGGTCGTAATCGAAGAAGGCGGTTCCGGTTCCGAAGTGATTCTTGTTGTCGACGCCCGCTTTGGCAGTGACATCTGTGAAGGTTCCATCGCCATTGTTGTGGTAGAGAACAGCCGACTTGTAGTTAGTGACATAGATATCGGGATAGCCGTCGTTATCGTAATCGCCCACGGTGACGCCGATGGCGTAGCCAGTTCCGGGGACTCCACTCTTCGCGGTCACATCTGTAAAAGTGCCATCGCCATTATTCCGATACAGGTGATTGGTTGCGTTTTCGCCGGTGTGTTTAGAGTTATCTGTCACACCCGGCAAATAGCGGCCACTCAGGACATAGAGATCGAGCAATCCGTCGTTGTTGTAATCGAGCCAGGCACAGCCCGAGCCGGTGGCTTCGAGAATGGAGCTGAGTTTTTGTTCTCCAAAGGAATGGATGAAATCGATGCCCGACTTAGCGGTAACATCTTCATACTGTGGCAGAGGATGCGCCGCTTTCTGCGCTAACAACGGGAGCGCGCAAATGAGTAATGCAGCGGCTGCCCTATTTCGCATAAACAACTCCGGTTAACTTGGTTGGGGTATCAAAACGCTTGAGCGTGAGAGGCCAATGGTTCTGCGGCGAGACGGCCTTTTCGGCGTGGCAGCCGACGCAGCCGCGCTCTTCACCGGAACGAGCCCAGATCCACGATTGTTCCTGACGAATGGACTGGCCTTGCGCATCGAGCAGTTCGAAACGAACGGCTGTATCGGCCGGAACGGCAACATAAAAAGAGCCGTCGGCCTCCACCGGTGCACGGCCCAGATCGACAACAGCGCCATTGGAATCGAGCGACTGAACACGAACAGAACGAGAAACTCTATGGATGGGACCACCGACATCGGGCGATGAAATGCGGCTATCGAGCGAGATGAAATGTCCGACGCCTAAGTCAGGCTTGAGGGTGCTCCAGAGACGGCGAGGCTTGGGTTGGGGCACAAGATCAACACGCTGCGAATCAGTAGGCCGAAGAGCGGCGGGCCGGCGGTGGTTGCAACGCATGGATTCCAGACCAGTGCCATCAGGGCGGACGGCATACAAAAGGCGATCGTGAAGAACGAGAATTCGACCATCGGGCAAAACACCTTGCAGTTCGAAATCTCCCGGTGCGAAGGTGATGCGTTCCGGGGCGCTGCCATCGAGGCGAACGACTGCAAGGTACGATCCGGGATTGGTGCGCACGGTGAACGCGATTTGACCGTCGGGCAGATAGACGCCGTGGAGGCAATCGCTTAGACAGTTGGTGACTTGGCGGAGTTGGTCGCCATTTGCGCGAAGCTCAAAGATTTGCCAGCGATCGGCGGGGGACTTCTTTGCAGTGACGAGAATGGTGGCGGCATCGTAGGATTCGTGCACGTCGGATACGACAGAGAGGCTTGGAGCGAGGGGAGAAGTTGCGTCATTGGCTTGGCGGAAGAGATGAGCATTTTGAATGAATATGCTGTCGGATGCAAAGGCAGATCCGCCTGCCAGGACTAGCGCAAGAGCGATTGACGAGTTTGCGCGGCGCCAAGCACGCGGCTTGGGCGTTTTGACACAACTAGTGGACTGTCCCGGCGATACCGTTACCGGATGCGGCGTTTGACATCGGTGTAGGTCCAGCGGAATGGTTTGGCAGAGGCAGCGTAGGCGCGAATGTACTTACGGAGCTTGCGGGCTAGATCTGGCACGGAGGTAAAGACGCCACGTGCGATCACATCCCTTTCGATTTTGGAGAACCAGATTTCAACCTGGTTCAACCAAGAGGAATAGGTCGGCGTGAAGTGGAAGCGCACCTTGGGATGAGCTTGCAAGAATTCTTCCACGATCTTAGTTTTGTGTGCCGAGAGATTGTCTAAAACGATATGGATTTCTTGCGCCCACTGAGCGGAGGCGACCACGTCATCCAGAAACGCGACAAATTCGGCGCTGGTGTGGCGTGCCGCTGTTTTTCCAACCACCTGACCGGTTTTGACGTCCAGTGCCGCGTACAGAGACAGCGTCCCATGCCGAAAGTATTCGAAGCCATGCCGCTCCGCTCTGCCGGGAGAAAGCGGCAAGACCGGGTCCAGCCGGTCGAGAGCCTGGATGGCGCTCTTTTCATCAACGCAAAACACGGCAGCCTGCTGGGGTGGCTTCATATAGAGTGCGATGATGTCAGCCGCCTTTTGTTCGAAATGCGGATCGTTGCTGGCCATGTACCGATCAAGCCGGTGGGGTTTGAGTCGCGCCTGCCGCCAAATCCGCTGCACGGTCGATTTGCTCAATCCAAGCGCCGCCGCCATTTTGCGGCAACTCCAGTGGGTGCTGCCGTCGGCCGGTGGTTGGGTCGTTTTGCGCAGAACGCGCGCTTGCTCTGCCGCCGTGGCCACCCGCGGTTCGCTGCCTTTGTGGCGCGGGTCGAGGCCGATTAATCCCTCTTCTTGGAAGCGGCGTTTCCACCGCGCAATCGTCGGCCGCGAGGTCTGCAACTCGACTTCGATCTGGCTCCAAGACTTACCGTCCGCCAGCGCCAAAATCAGTCGCGCGCGAAAAACGTCCCCAGCCGGCAGCGTTCGGGATTGCGAGAAGCTTTGTAACTCGGCGCGTTGCTCTTTGTTCAATCGGAACACTCGTTGACAGCGTCGCATACTCGATAGACGACGCCTTACTTTAAATAGTTACACTATGACTGGGACAGTCCACTAGATTCTCCACATTGACCGTGCCGCTTCTCCTTTGTTTGGCGCCGTTCGCGATGACAGTGGCAGCGTGGCGGTTGGCACTTCGCGCGTCGCCCCCTTTGCCGAGGCTGCTAGCGGCCCGATGTTGGTAGTCTGATCTGCCGAAGGAGCGGTTCTTTTCTTCAACCCGGTTTATCGGCGTGGTTATCGCAAACTGAGTGGACCGCCGCTCCACCGTCACTTAGTGTTTGGGCGATGGGAGCCTCCGGAAAGCGGGACTACCGACGCACAAGGACCTTTTCTGAGATACCCAGAGCGCGGTCCGTTCCAGTTCGTAGTTGAAAGACGCGGTTACCAGAAAGTGAGGTTGCCATTTGCGGAGCGCTCACAACAGCTCTGTGACAGAACGATCCCCTGCCACCCGATCTCCTTGTCTGTCTGTCGATCCGGGTGCCGAATGCGTCGGGGCGCATTCCGGCAGCCGATACGCAAAACCGGTTCGCTAAGACTCTGGACAGATGAGTTCGGGTTCGGTACAGGACCAAACGTCGGCGAACATTGTTGGAGTGACGCCCGACCAATTGCGTGTCACCAGTCCGGCCTCAAGGACACCGCTAATGCTTATTGGCGGGAGCGGCCTGTGTGCATCGGAGGTGTCGAGCCAACGCGGCTCGCCGGGCCAGACTCAGATCACCCGGAAACCTTTCGCAGCCGGGCTGGATTCTTGCAAACGCTTTCGGCGTTGCCCCTCCCGTTTTCGTGGGAGCGCTGTTTCGTCGGGCCTTTCAGTTGTTGCGGTGTTTTGGGCGGTCGGGAGGTTCTGATCTGCAGTCGTGAGTGGCTCCAGATCACATCTGTGGACTTTGGGCATTCATGGCGACGCCGAAACTTCGCGATTCGCGATGTGGGCGGCGGCTGTAGATTCGGGGAGGTCGGAGTGTCGAAGTATGGCGCGGTCTACGGGCTGAGGTTTGAGGCGAATGGCAAGCGCTTCAAATGTTTGAGAGGGTTGAAATCCATAGAAGCGCAGATTATTCTTCGCGAACTCGAACGCCTCGGAGTGAGCATCTCCAATGATCCTTCGATGCCGGGGATGGTTGAGCAAGAGAAACCGCGGCGGAAATCCTTGGTAGGGATATTTGGGGGGTAGTGCCGCTAGCTCACTGAAGGACTTGTCGCGGAGGCAGAAATGGGGTGCTGGCAGTTTGCGGTCGAAACACGTAAGTATCGGACGCTACGGCCCGCGATCTCCGGCTTAAGAATTTCCGGCGATCCGCTATCGTATGACTGATTGGTGGAACAGCGATTTATGAGTTTGAAGATAGAAGAGTTAATCGCGGCTGAGAATTGGCCCACTGCTAGACTGGCGATTCGAGAGCAGTTGCGCTCTTCGCCGCAGGATCACTGGCTCATCACCCGACTCGGGCTTACCTATTACGAGGAACGGCGGTACAAACTTTCCCTCAAATATGCAAGCCGTGCTTTGGATTTGATGCCGAGTTGCCCTTTGGCCCTGTGGGATTATGCCGGGTCATTAGAAATGCTTGACAAAGCTAAGGAGGCATTGGCCGTGTATCGGCGTTTGGTCGGTCGCGGAATCCCGGCAATAGCCTACGGCGATTGTGGCGAGGGATTGGCCTGGGCACGCGGGCTGATCGCTGACTGCTACTATCGTATGGCGCATTGCTATGCCTCACAGCGGCGTTGGAAAAAATCTGTCAGGTCGCTTTTGACACACATTTCACTCCGGGGGCCGGGTTGCCGATCAATCTATGCGCTTGCGAAGGTGCGTGACGAACTTCGAAAAATGCAAACACCCTTCGGGGTCGAATCGGGCTGAGAGTCGGTGACCTCGGTACCCCTGGTTGCCATTAATGCTCAAGGCACGTCATTACCGGACAGTAAAGCTTCTGTCGTCAGTTTTGATCATCCGGCACATTGAAACGTTCCTGGGCGGCCTTGATGATAGCTCCAACGCCCGCACAGAACACGGCCACGCCAAAGCCCTCCATCTCGGCAAGAATTTGGTCGGTACCGGCAAATTCATTGATCGTCCTGCCACCCCAAAAGAACGAGATTCCTGCGATAGTGAAGAGTAGCCAAGCGATTGCGCCAAGAAAAGATCTGATGACTGATTTCGTGGAAGCGGTCGTTTGGGAACCTCACATTCACCTTTCTTTTATCACGAATTTCTAGCGCGACTTCAGTGTTCGACCGCCAACAGGCCCCCAATCCGCTTGGGAATGTGAGATGCGGATACCGGCAGTGAGGCTGCGCCATGTCACCACGTTTGCGAGTCAGATGCTGGAGTCATGTCTAGCGGAAATAGCCAAGCCTCGGGGCGGCTGCCGGGGTTGTGGTGGATCAGTTGGTTCGGCGTAATCGCCGCCTTCCTTTACATCGCGGGAATCGAGTGCCGGCGCGAATTCTCGGCCGGCAGCCCGGCCCTAGTGTTTAGCACCGCTGCGGTGATTGCCGTTTTGGCGTCTTGGACTGCGTTCTTCCTTTCCGAGAGTAGAGCACCGCGAAGGGACGCGAGTGTCGCAAATCTTCTCACCGCAATGGGCACGATCATTGCCGGAATGAGCCTCTTGCTTATCTTCTATTTTGTGGCGATAGCGCCGCGAGTTCAGTAGCTGGGCAAAGGCTCTGGTCGCCGAAACTCTATTGAAGGGCAGGACCAGATTCCGCTGAGCGGTATTGTGCTTGAGAGAAGCGGTTATTGAACACAACCGTCCAGCGATGGAGAGTGCTTTGGCAAGAATCGCCCGAATTGCCAACCCAAGCGTGAGAAGCGTTGTGCCTACTTGGGGCTTGATGGGAGCCAGGATTGGTGGGCGTGAACATCGTTCGCGAAGCCAGCGGCAACCAAGAGATCGCGCCAATCAGTCTGTGCGAGGACAATGGCGTCCAGGAGCGTATTTAGCTCTCCTTTGCTGAGCTTGATGGCGGCGAAGCGTAAACGTTCCATCGCAATCTCGTCCTTATCTTTCATGAGCGGAAGATTGTTGCCACATTCATCCCGAAGCAAAGCGCACGCCGCTTCTTGGTCCTCCGGTTTGAAAAGGAGGGCAACGCGTTTCTGTGTCTCGGGACACTGCTGTCCTAAACAGGACAGGGTTGGGCGAATCGATATTGAAAAGAATGGTTTTGGGTGAGGGAGAAGGCATTTCCAGATTGGGGTCTCCTATGTTTTTTTCGGGTAGCCTGTCCTAAATCATGCGAGGGCCAGAGTAAGTTGCGAGGATTCGGGGACAATGGGTGGCGTACCAAAGGGGCTGTCGAGCCAAGCCGTTAGGTCGCGATAGGTGAATAGATTCATACGCAGCATGGAAGCCAAGTTCGAGAGCGACCACTTGGCGTGGGACAGATGGTGAAGCCATTTGAGAAGCAGCAGGGCGATCAAGGCTGTCCAAATCTGAATGCGTAAAGCGTTCTCGCTGGTTCCTACGAAACTTTTCACTTTAAGATTTTGTTTGAGCGCCTTAAAAAACAGCTCGATTTCCCAGCGGTCCTTATAAATGGCGGCGATGGTGGTTGAGCCGAATGCCAGATGGTTGGTCAGCAGGACGATCTCTTGCTCGTTGGCTGTGTCCCAAACCACAACCCGCCGCAAAAGGCACGGGCAATCCTGTTTGGCTTTTTCGCCAGTGAAGCGAATCAGTTGGTCAGAGCAGATATTCCGGTTGGCCGGAAGCGCGCATTCCTCCACCACTTCGTAGGCGGCGTTGTCCTTGAGCCGTGTGACGAAATAGACCTCTTCCGTGGTCCAGCGGGCGAACAAGGCATAGTCGTTATAGCCGCGATCTAGGGCGACAATCGAGCCGGGGTTGAGTGGGAAAGAAGACGCCATCTTGACATCGCTGCGCTTGGCTTCGGTGAGCAACACATAACGGGGCAAGTAGTCGTCGTGGTCCAGCAGGATGTGCGCTTTGACGCCGCCCTTGGCGCGACGAAACTTCGCCCACGGAAACATCTCCAAACAGAGGCTGATCGTAGTGGAATCCAGCGACAGCAGCTTATTCTTGAAACGAAACTTCTGCTTGCGCACGCCTAGCCCAGCGCCGTCGCGGAACCGCCCGAGGGCGGCATAAAACAATTCCTCATACAACGCTGCCGGACGGTGCCCATTGGCATATGCCAGCGAGGATTTGTTCGGTGCTTTGCTGATTCCCAGATGCACCAGCTTGCCCAAACAACAGGCCAGCCCGTTGCAGATCTCTCGGAGCGAATCGGCGTGCGCGAGTTGGCAGAACAGCATCGCCACCAGTTGCGTCCGGCAACCGAACCCCTTCGCGCCGCGTTCCGCCTTATGTTTCTTCACCAGCGCCGCGAACTCAAGGCTTGGAAAATGCGGGAGTAGTTGATTGAACAAGCTCATTGCCTGTACCATTGTTTCTGCCCTCCTGTTGGGAATTCGGCGACCGAACGCTTCCTCGAAAAAGACAGTTCGACACCGGAACAATTATAGGAGGGCTTCTTTTTTCCTAGTTCCCCTCAAATCTGTTTAGGACAAGAGTGAAGTCAATTACCATCAAGCCGGAAGTAGTGCTGGCAGAGAGTTCTATTCATCTGGCGGACATCCCTGTCAACACATATCACAAGACTGTGTCGGAGGAGAAAGCAACTTACTCCACAAATGACTTCCTTGATATCTGGCAGGATATGTGCGCCATCCGTGAGTTCCGTGGCCCGATCGGCGGTGGATATGCCGGATCCACTTCGAATATTTGAGCAAATGTCCCACTGGGTGCAAGTGTCGGCGCGACGCCCGATGGCCGCCGTGCCGGCGAACCAATCAGTGAAGGGAACTCACCGGTGCACGGGACTGACACTGGCGGTCCTACCAAGGTGCTTTGTTCCGTCGCCCGGCTGCCGACCATCAAGAGTTTGGCTCAACTATTGAATCTTCGTCTGTCTCTGGGTTCCTTGAAGTCCGAGGAGGGATTGAGGCGCCTCGTTGCCTTACTGAAGGGTTTTCGCAATATGAAGCTGTGGCATGTACAGTTCAACACCATTAGCACGGAAGAACTGTTAGCCGCGCAGGCAAATCCCGAGCAATATCGCGGCCTGATCGTACGAGTGGCCGGCTACAGCGCCTTGTTTGTAACACTCGACAAGGCGACTCAGGATGACATCATCAGGCGTACCTCACATGAGTTGAATTGAAGGTCACTTCTTCAGGTGCGCTCGCACGGTAATGCCGGTTCCATCTGCCGCCTAGCTTGGCGATCGGCATCCGCATTTATCCGAGCGTGGCGATTCTCGTCTATCGCAAGCCCGAGTGATCTGATTCTTGACATCCACGAAGAGATGCCCTAGGATTGATTTTGTGATGTTCGTTCTCTTATCCAGTTCGTGTGTGTCGAGCCTCAGCTGTCTGCTGAAGGCGGCGGCTTCGGCTGGATTGGATGAGAGACCCGTGTAAACTCCCGTACAAATCCAAGTTTTCCAGAAGCCGCCGGCCCGCAAGCCGAGCGGCCTTTTCGCGTTTTATGCACTGAAAACCAAGCGGCCAGGTGTCAGCCTGCAAAGCTGATTTGATGCGTTCGACTCGCATTCAGTGCTCCATGGCCGAGTGGTGTAATTGGGAGCCACGCTGGTCTTAGAAACCAGTGCCTTCGGGCGTAAGAGTTCGAGTCTCTTCTCGGCCACCAAATTCGTTAGTTCTTTGACATACGGGAGGTGCCGGTGACTGGTCGCCGAGCGGTCCTGAAAACCGTGGACTGGTGATGAGCTTACGGAGCGCAAAGTGCGCGGACCCGCGCCGCCAAGTGAGGAAAACTCACGCTAGCTCTTTTGGCGGGGCGGCCAAACGCCGCGACCGTCTTGCGCGCAGTTCTTGGCGTTCGATCCTTCCACCTCCCGCCAATAGTTTTCTCCGAGAGTGAGGCAGACGGTAAGCCAGCGCACTGCTAACGCGCCAACTCCGTAACAGGAGGAATGAGTTCGACTCTCATGCTCTCGGCCAATGGGTGTCAGGCGGATATTGGTTGGCCGCGCCGCTCTGTAGAAAGCGGATCTCCTAGGAGGCATTGCCTGTTCGAATCAGGCGGCACCCACCAGAGTTAACAGGGCCGTGGCGGAACGGTTTACGCAGCACGCTCAAAACGTGTGGTCTCCGGACACTGTGAGTTCGACTCTCACCGGCCCTACCAAGAAGTTTTGTTTTTGCTTTGCAATTTCTGAGAATGCGTGTATGATGAGTTCAGGTTTATGTTGTTTACAGTCCCAGCCCGCGTCGCGAACCCCGCCAATCAACCGGTCGGACAGGGTACGCACGCCATCATGGGTTCAGGGTAGACAAGAGAACAAACCAAGCGTTTTCTAAAACCCCGGCCCTCACAAGGTGCCGGGGTTTGCTTTTATATTCAGTTTTTCCGAGGTAGCCAAGCGGTAAGGCAGCGCACTGTTAATGCGCCTATCGCAGGTTCGAATTCTGCTCTCGGAGCCAGTTTCGAAGTTGTTGGCTGTTAGTGAAGCGGCATCACGCGACTCTCTGAAAGTCGAGTGCCTGGTTCGAATCCAGGACGGCCAGCCAAAAGTTTGTTGGGCAGTCGCCAAGTAGGTAAGGCGCGGGGCTTTGAACTCCGTTATGCGCTGGTTCGAATCCAGCCTGCCCATCCAATGTTTTAGCGGGGTTAGTGTAGCGGCTAACACCCAAGAGTGCCACTCTTTCAACACCGGTTCAAATCCGGTACTCCGCTCCAAGTTTTGAATGGCTCTCTAGCGTAGCGGGTGCGCGCGCCGGTCTGAAAAGCCGGAGGATTCAGTTCGACTCTGAGGGGAGCCACCATGAATGCAACGGGGCGCGAATGCGTGCCGCGAAAACGAGGAAAAGAGCCCTGGTTCTTGGCGGCTGACAGCAAACCCATTTTGCGCGCCTCAGTAATAGTTTCGGGGTGTGGTGTAGTGGCCGCATCCGTGTCTTGGGCACACGTGGACTCAGTTCAATTCTGAGCACCCCGACCATTTTGTGTTTGCAGAAGGTAAAGCATCAGGATGAATGTAGAATCTCCAGTTCTTGTACTGAATGCCAGTTACGAGCCGATCGCCATCTGCCGTGCTCGGCGCGCGTTGACCTTGCTGGTGAAGGGCGCCGCGGCCGTGGAAGAGAGTCATGATGCGTTGGTCTGGCGGAACATGCGGATGCCCTCCGTCATCCGTCTGAGCCGGTACCGCAAGGTTCCGCAGAAGCGGCATATGGTGACGCGCCGGAATATCTTCAGCAGGGATTTGAACGCCTGCCAGTACTGCGCGATGGTTTTTGCGAGCGGCAGGCTGACGCTCGATCACGTGTTGCCGCGGTCGCGTGGCGGCCGCGACACTTGGGAGAACCTCGTGACTTGCTGCCATGCTTGCAATCACCGGAAAGCGGATCGTACGCCTGATGAGGCAGGAATGCCTTTGATTCGAGCGCCACGAGCGGTTAATGTTCATACCGCGCGTAGTTTGATGAGGACGCGGGGTAAAGATTTTCCGTTGTGGCGAAAGTATCTCTACTTTTGATTTTGTTTGGCCGGGTTAGTTCAGTGTAGAACGCCTCTTTTGTAAAGAGGATGTCGTGGTTTAGATTCCTACACCCGGCTCCATTTGTTTTATGGTGTCCTTCGTCCAGTGGTCAGGACGGTCGATTGTGGCTCGACCAACGGCGGTTCAAATCCGCCAGGACACCCCAACTGTGGGTTGCGGGGCTGCTTGGAGTGGCCGTCTCCCTTGCAAGGAGAACAACAGCAGAGTTCGAATCTCTGGCGATCCACCAATTTCATTTTCTAAGAGGCTGCATGCAGATCATCTCCGATAAAATCGCCGTCTGGGGCGATCACGAAGCAAAGACAGTGGCGCAGATAGAGCGCTGCGCGAAAGATGACCGCGTGGTGCGCGCGGCGCTTTGCGCGGACGGTCATCTGGGATACGCCGTTCCCACCGGCGGCGGCGTTGCATACAGAGACGCCGTGAGTCCATCCGGAGTCGGCTTCGATATTGCGTGCGGCAACAAAGCAGTCCGGCTCGATATGCCGGGCGCAGAGTTGCGCGCGCACATCGCCCGCATCATGGACGATCTTTGGAGCACAATCAGTTTCGGCGTGGGGCGCAAGAACGCCGAACGCGTCGATCACTCATTGTTTGACGATGCGGCCTGGGCAACCGAAGCCGCCAAACCACTCAAGCAGAAGGCGGAAGCTCAGTTGGGAACCGTCGGCAGCGGCAATCACTACGTTGATCTGTTCACCGATGAACAAGACCGTGTGTGGATCGGCGTACACTTCGGTTCGCGTGGGCTGGGCCACGGCATTGCGCCGTGGTTCCTCAAGGCCGCCGGCGCAAAGGACGGCATGGAGGTGGATCCCTGCGTGTTGGATGCGGCGAGTGATCTCGGAACGCAATATGTCCTGGCGATGCAGTTGGGCGGGGCGTATGCGTACGCCGGCCGAGACTGGGTCTGCGGCAGAGTCGCGGCACTCCTTGGCGCCAGCATAGTCGAGCAAGTTCACAACCACCACAACTACGCCTGGCTTGAAGAGCATAATGGCGAGACTCTCTGGGTTGTCCGAAAAGGCGCCACCCCCGCCTTTCCCGGAGAGAAGGGGTTCGTTGGCGGCACTATGGCGGAGGATGCTGTGATCCTCGAAGGCGTAGCCAACGAAGAATCACGATACTCACTCTGTTCCACCGTGCATGGCTCCGGGCGCGTCATGGGTCGCATAGAGGCGGCTGGCTCATTCGACCGCAAGACGGGCGTCTGCAAGCGCCCGGGCAAGGTTACGCCGGAGATGATGCAGGAAAGCATCAAAGCGGCCCGCGTCGAGTTGCGTGGCGCTGGCCTCGACGAATCTCCGCATTGCTACAAACGTCTGCCGGAGGTGCTGTCGGCGCATGCCGGCAGCATCCGAATTCTGCATACGTTAACTCCTGTGGGAGTCGCGATGGCATCGGCTAAAGAATTTGATCCCTACAAAGATTAAAAACGCTATTGCCTTTTTTCGTGTTTGATGCTAACTTTGAGACTCAAGGAATTAAGCCCTTCCAGTGAGACACCCTATACAAAACGCCGTCGTCACCATTCGCGGAAAACGCGAGTGGATGGATGTGTGCGTTTCCGGGGAGTCTCCTTTGACTGAGTAAAGCAATTTTAGCTTATTGAATGCAAAGGCCCCGGACTTATAAAGTCTCGGGGCCTTTTTGCATTTATTTGTTCTTTGACAATCGAATAGCTATTGATTTTGCGCCGGGATCGTTCAGTGGCTAGGACGGCAGATTCCAGACCTGCTCACGAGGGTTCGAGTCCTTCTCCCGGTGCCAATGCGGTTCCGTAGTGTAGTGGCCAGCACGGCTCCCTGTCACGGAGTTAGCGGCAGTTCAAATCTGCTCGGAACCGCCAAACGATTTATCATTGCGGTGTATCTGGATTGGCCCCAGGGAAGGCTCATAACCTTTAGAAGCACGTTCGATTCGTGCCACCGCAACCAATTCAAATGCCGGATAGCGCGGGTGTGCGGGGAGGTCTTATAAGCCTCCGAAAGCTGCCAGATTAGCGGCGACGGGAGGATTCGAGTTCCTCATCCGGTACCAGGTATGGACTGCAAGCTTTGATGGCGAAGCAATCGGCTTTTAACCGAGAGAACAGGGTTCAACTTCCCTGGCGGTCCACCAGAGCGCAAAGGGCGCGGATGCGCGCCACAATGAGAGGCGAAACACTCCGCAGCTTTTCCGGTGGCCGCTCGACACCGCGGCCGTCTTGCGCGTGTTTCTTAGAAGCGCAAAGGGCGCGGATGCGCGCCACCAGGAGAGGAGAACACTCCGCAGCTTTTCCGGTGGCCGCTCGACACCGCGGCCGTCTTGCGCGTGTTTCTTAGAAGCGCAAAGGGCGCGGATGCGCGCCACCAGGAGAGGAGAACACTCCGCAGCTTTTCCGGTGGCCGCTCGACACCGCGGCCGTCTTGCGCGCGTTTCTTAGAATTTACGCCGCCGTATCGAGGTTGCCTTCTAAGCAATTCATCGTAATTGGACGATGGCGGTTCGAATCCGCCCGGCGGTCCCAGTTTTTGAGGACGTGGACAAGCTGGTTAAGTCATCGGACTTTCATTCCGATCATCGCGGGTTCGATCCCCGTCGTCCTCACTAATATTTTCTCAACCCCGTGGTCCAACGGATTCAGGGCTACGCGCTTCGAACGCGTCGATCACAGTTCGACTCTGTGCGGGGTCCCCAGGTTGCTCTCGTAGCTCAGTGGATTCAGAGCGCCGCCCTGCGGAGGCGGAGGTCGCAAGTTCGAGCCTTGCCGGGAGCGCCAAAGTTTGTCCGCGTAGCTCAGTCAGAGAGCATCCCGTTCCTACCGGGAAGGCCGCTGGTGGGATTCCAGCCGCGGATACCAGTTCACCCCGTTAGCTCAGAGGCAGAGCGGCCGGCTTACATCCGGCAGGTCGGGATTTCAAAATTCTCACGGGGCACCACTTCTTGAGGAGTCGTCTAGCGGCTAAGACGCTCGCCCGATTAGCGAGATACCAGGGTTCGAGTCCCTGCTCCTCAACCAAGTTCGCGGCGCTAGTGTTCAATGGCACAGCATCTCTCGCTTCCACCGAGAAGGTACCAGTTCGAATCTGGTGCGCCGCTCCATGCAATCTGGATATTTACGACTTTGGTTTTTGAAAGAAGGAAAGAAGATGGCGATCACACTCCACATGGCTGATCCTCGACAACCTGTTCTCCTAGGCGCAAACGCGCGCGCGCTTTCCTGGCGAGCTGTCAAAAGAAAACCAAACTAAAATAGATCCTATGAACTGGTCCGAGTCTCCCTTGGCGGAAAGAAAGCTTGCTGTGCAAGGCGGACAACCTGAGCAGATTTTTCGGACCGGCTTTTGACACGGTTTGGATAGCAGTGGAAAAGCAGGAGAACGCCCTCAGCGGCGTGCCAGTTCTGGGTTATAGTGAGACGAATGCGGCGACCATTCACGCTGACGGCAATCTGACGGTCGTAGCAGCGTTGATTCGGTGTTAGCTCGATTCGTTTTGAAGCCGGAGCCGTGACTCCCGTCTTCCTCGGTCGAGACCAACACTATTAGCGGATGGCGATTCTTGACTTCGCATTCCACAGTGGAGAACGCAGATGGGTAGTTGGGCGTGCTCGGCGGATCTGGAGACCACCTACTTTTCCGCGGAAATGTTTCGCCTGCTGGGCTTTCCCGTTAGCGATGCGCCACCCTCCGCCGAAGCCATCAGCAATGCGTTTGCCCCCGGGGATTGGGTTCGCATCAGGGAGCTGTTCGATACTTCCCGCCGCGACAAAAACGCTTGGGATGGCGAATTCCGTGCGATCCTGCCGGACGGATCGAGCCGGATGATTCGCATTGTAGGAAACCCGGTGCCCAACGCATCCGGAGTCATCGTCGAATTCCTATGCGCGGCTGTGGACGTTACCGAACAGGAGGATCGCAGGAGGGCCGGGGAAGCTTTACCATCGCCGGACATCGAATCGGCTCTACAGAAAGCGCTTGATGAAATCAAGAGGTCGGAAACCAAACTGCGGCGGGTGATCGATACGATTCCCACACTGGCATGGTGCAATCTGGCGGATGGTCCGAACGAGTTCCTTAATAAAGGCTGGCATGAGTATACGGGCCTATCCCCCGAAGACTCGCACGGTTGGGGCTGGCAAGTGGCATTCCATCCGGAGGACCTGCCGCCGTTGATGAAAAGATGGGGAGAGTTATTGATCTCCGGAGAACCAGGCGAGATCGAGGCGCGTCTTCGCCGGCATGACGGAGTTTACCGATGGTTTCTCATTCGCGTCGCGCCATACCTCGACGACGCCGGAAGGATCGTCAGATGGTACGGCACAAGCACCGATATCGAGGACCGTAAGTGGGCTGAAGCAACGTCGCAAGCACTTTCCAGCGAGATGGTCCTTCCCCGGCTGATCGAGAAGCTCTTGCGAATCGCGGTGGAACACGCCGGGGCCGGCCGGGGTCTGCTCATCCTCTTTCGCGGCGGCGAGCCCCGAATCGAAGCGGAGGCTACCGCTGGCCCGGCCGGGATCGAGGTTGCCGTTCGACAGACAACGGTCGCCCCGTCTGACCTTCCACATTCCGTGCTGCATGACGTGATCGGAACACAGGAGAGGGTGCTCCTCGATGATGCCTCGACCGATAACCTGTATTCAAAGGACGAATATGTGCGGCAGAAGCGCTCCAAGTCCATCCTCTGCCTGCCTATCGTCAAGCAGGCTAAGCTTGCAGGCGCACTTTATCTGGAGAACAACCTCACTCCGGGTGCTTTCACGCCGGACCGGGTTACCGTGCTGCAGTTGCTGGCGTCGCAAGCCGCGATCTCGCTCGAAAACGCGACCCTGTTTTCCGATCTGCAAAAGGAGGAACAGAATTTTCGTCTCATCGTCGATTCCGTTCCCGGATTCCTCGTCACGATGACTCCGCAAGGCCAGGTCGAATTCGGCAATCAGGGAATCCTGGACTATACGGGCTGGACCCTCGAGCAATTGGCCGATTGGCGCCCGCTTCTACATCCGGATGAATGCGAGATGGTGGCGACGCGGTGGATCCACTCGGTAGAAACCGGGGATCCGTATGACATTGAACACCGGATCCTTGGCGCCGACGGTGTCTACCGCTGGTTCGTGGTACGCGGCCTGCCAGCGCGAGACGCGGAAGGCCGTATCGTCCGTTGGTATATCTTGATTACGAACATTGATGAGCGCAGGAAAACCCATGAGAAGCTGCAACGGAGCGAAGCTTTCCTGGCCCAAGGGCAGCAGATCAGCCAAACCGGCAGTTTCGGTTGGAGCGTTGCCGGCGGGGAGCTCTATTGGTCGGAGGAAACGTACAACATCGTGGAATGCGATCGAGCGTCTAAACCCACGATTGATCTGATCTTTCAGTTTGTTCATCCCGGCGATCGGGATTTCGTTCGGCAGACTCTCGATGATGCGACCAGGGAAAAGACGGATTTCGATATTGAACATCGTTTGTTGATGCCGGATGGCAGGGTGAAACACGTCCACATCATTGGCCGCGCGATGAAGACAGGCAATCTTGACTTTGTGGGCGCCGTCACGGACATCACCGCGGCAAAGAAGGCGGAAGAGAAGATCCGCCAAAGCGAAAAGGAAGCCCGGCAACTTCTTGACCTTTCGCCGTTGCACATCACCGAATTGGGGCCCGACGGCGCACGCCTCTACACCAATCGGGCGTCGCTTGATTATTTCGGCATCACTTTGCAGGAATGGCAGGACGCCGACTTGCAGCAGGTGCTGCATCCGCAGGACGCCGAAATCATGACAAAGGACCTTCCCGGAAAACTCCAAAGTGGATCGCCGTTTGAGTACGAAGCGCGGCTCAAGAGAAAGGACGGGCAGTATCGCTGGTTCCACTATCGCTTGAGTCCGATGTCGGACGAGCAAGGGCGCATCACGCGATGGTATGCCGCCGGGACCGATATCGACGACCGCAAGCTGGCCGAGCAAAGGCTCCAGGAAGAGAACGTTGCGTTGCGCGAAGAAGTTGACAAGGCATCGATGTTCGAAGAGATCGTGGGAACTTCGGCGCCCTTGAAAAAGGTGCTCTCCCGCATCTCCAAGGTCGCCCCAACCGACTCCAGCGTTCTGATCACCGGCGAGACTGGCACTGGCAAAGAACTGGTGGCGCGCGCCATTCACCGGCGGTCAGGGCGATCTTCTCACCCGTTTGTGAGTGTGAATTGCGCCGTGATTCCCCGCGACCTCATCGCATCCGAATTATTTGGGCATGAGAAGGGCGCGTTCACAGGCGCAACACAGCGCCGTTTAGGACGCTTTGAACTGGCACAGAAAGGCACCATCTTCCTCGACGAAGTGGGCGAACTCCCCACCGAAACTCAGATTGCTCTTTTGCGGGTTCTGCAGGAACGCGAATTTGAATGCATCGGAGGAACCGGAACCATTCGGACCGACGTGCGTGTGATCGCCGCCACCAATCGCGACTTGGAATCCGCGATCGCATCGGGTAAGTTCCGTAGCGACCTCTTTTACCGGCTCAACGTGTTTCCCGTTGAGCTGCCGCCTCTGCGGAAACGCAGTGAAGATATTCCCTTGCTCGTCACCTATTTCCTGAATCGATACGCACGCAAAGCCGGCAGGCATTTTACTGCGGTCGACAAAAAGAGCCTTGATCTGCTGCAATCCTACTCCTGGCCCGGCAATATTCGGGAATTGCAAAACGTAATCGAGCGATCCGTCATTGTAAGTGAAACACAGATATTTTCAATAGATGGGAGTTGGCTTTCCGGCCGTCCCTCCGCCATTGATGTGGATGTCCCTTTGAGCCTCTTTAATAGGGGCCCCATCCAGCAGAAGGCCGTTATTGAGGCTGCCTTACGGGAATGCGCAGGCCGCGTTTACGGACCCTCCGGTGCGGCCGCCAAGCTGGGCATTCCGCGGACCACGCTCGAGTCGAAGATCAGGTCACTGAAGATCAATAAAAATCGCTTCAAGGTGCCAGACCTTTGACCGGTCAGGATGGGATTTTTGCTGGCGAATTGTGATTCATACGTCCGCGACTAGACCACAAGAGTAGTAATGGGAAGCTACGAGAACAGTTCTGGCGCGCGTACCCTGGCATGCTGTTTCTTGCCGTGGGTCTTCTGCTGCTGACAGCTTTCGCTCATTCGCGTGAATCGCATTGATGCCTTCGATACGGGGAATTACGGAGATCCAAATTGGGTTGCCGTCGGTCCATTGACTCTGCCGATGGACATCTGCCAGCCGTGGCCGAGAGAGCCAGACCCGCAACATTGTCCAGCGTCGAGCGCCTCGGACCGCGAGGCGATCTGGCGCCGCGCTCCGCCCGCTCGCGCGCGAACACGCGTGCCGCCGCCCTCGCGTTCAGCCCGTGAAGCGTGGCCAGCGCCGCCCGCGCGGCACGGTCGTCGCCCGGCAGCGCCGCGAGCGCCGCCTGGTCTGGTGCCTGCAGATCTCGCCAGGCGCCGATCGCGCCGCGCCAGTCGCCGGCGAGCTCAAGCAGCACCGGCGCGG
>CAVYUL010000053.1:0-134393 GCA_963771405.1 Bryobacterales bacterium | reverse complement strand
TCCTCAGGCCACAGAAATAACTTCTCTTGACCAATCACCGATTGGCTCAAAAGTAGCCGCCCGTCAAGAGTTCTTCGCCACATGGTATCGGGCGATTGCCCTCGTGCTTTTTGCTCTCGTTCTTTTTGTTGTTTTAAAGATCTTCGGGGGCTCCGCCAACCGGTTTTCGCTCGTCCTGGTGGGCGCAACTCTGGTCTGGACCTTCATTGTGTTGGCGTATACCATCTATCTGCGCTTCGCCTTGAAGTGCCCTAGGTGCAATCTCCGGTTCGGTTCCGGCAGCAAATGCGGCTGGTGTAATTTGCCCAGACACCTCCCCGATCAGGCCCCATTTGGCAGCCCCTGAAAATCATCCGCAAACCTCCTCATCAATCTCGCCAACTCCCGCAGATCCCGTTTACTCCACTTCGCGAACAACACCCCCGCCATCCGCTCCCTCGCCTTCTCAATCGCTTCTGTCATCCCCTTCCCCTTCGCAGTAATCACCGCCTCCCGCACTCGCTTATCCGCCTTTGAGCCCCTCCGCGCAATCAACCCGAGCCCCTCCAACTTACTAACCTGCCGGCTCACCGTCGTATAATCCCTCCCCACTAATTCCGCTAACTCTACCACCCCAATCGGCCCCTTGCGCTCAATCACAATCAGCAGCGGAAACAGCGCCCGGTCCAACCAGACTCCCGCTTCTTCTAAAAGCGCACTATCCCGCTGCGGCCTGTTCATCAAGCCCACCAAATCCACCAGCGTGTGGTGCAGTTCGCGAATTTCTATGTTCATAACGAAGCATCCGATATGTGTATAATACACATAATGAAGGCGGCTATCGTGGTCGAACTTGGCAAAACGCCCATCTATGCAGATTTCCCGGACCCTGTCCCGTCCCAAGCGGAAGTTCAAGTCACAGTCACCACCGCCGCCCTCAGCAATGTAGTCAAAAGCCGCGCATCCGGCACGCATTACAGCTCCTCCGGTCAGCTTCCTTTCGTCGTCGGCATCGACGGCGTCGGCCGCCTCGACGATGGCCGCCGCGTCTACTTCGCCCTTCCCAAAGCGCCCTTCGGAAGCATGTCTCAGAAAACCGTCATCCGGCCTGCTCAATGCATTCCGCTGCCTGACGATCTCGATGACATCACCGCCGCCGCCATCGCCAATCCCGGCATGTCCGCCTGGGCCGCCCTCAAAGAACGGGCCCAGTTCAAGGCTGGCGAAACTGTCCTCGTCAACGGAGCCACCGGCGCCGCAGGCCGTCTCGCCGTCCAAATCGCGAAATTCATGGGTGCAAAAAAAGTCATCGCCACCGGCCGAAATGCCGAAGCCCTGAAAGCCCTACCCGCATTAGGCGCCGACGTAACAATCCCTCTCGGCGACATTGGTGACGCCTTCGAATCCGCCCTAAAACAACAATTCGGCGGCGATGGAATCGATGTCGTTTTGGATTACCTCTGGGGCCCAAGTGCCGAACGGATTATCATCGCGGGCGCAAAAGCCGGCAAGGACGCGGTACCTATCCGCTTCGTCCACATCGGCTCCATGAGCGCGCCGAACATCACCCTCCCCAGCGCCGCGCTTCGTTCTTCGGCCATCACGCTTATGGGGAGCGGCATCGGCAGCATCCCCATGGACGCCATCCTGAAATCAATCCGCGACTTACTCCAAGCCACCATCCCGGGCCACTTCCAAATCGCGACCCAAACCTTCCCGCTCTCCGAAGTCGAACGCGTCTGGACCACCGCAGCCAGCATCCCCCGCCCCGTATTTCAGATGCCATAACCCGATAGCAAATCTGGGGACTGGCACCGCGAGCAGATACCCTAAATTCGCAGCCGCCTGCTCCAAAAATCGCGTGCTCCCCATATTTGCGGTTCCGCACAGCGCCGTCCGCCCGGCCTTCGCCGCCGCCACTACTGCATGCACCTTAACACCACTCTGCGGCGAAGAACCCGAAGTCATCCATCCGCCCGACCCCGGCTGGGTCCTCCGCAAAATCATCCCCGGCCAGTATTTTCCAGACCACCCCTCCAACTGGAAATACTCCGGCAACCCAAACATCGCTTCACCAAAGACAAAGAGAAATGGAGCAAAGAGTAAAAACAGAGCCCCGACGGTAACGGAGCGGTCGCTCATCCCCGTCCGGCTCTTGCATACATCACCGAATTTGAATATTGATATGTATCCAAAACTGCTCTACCATCATCTGTGAGATACACAAATGTCTTTAGAAACAATTAGGTATGCCATCTTAATCGCCGCGATTACTGGGCTAGCTCACGCCCAAAACACCCTATCGCTACAAGATGCTACCCGCCGCGCACTCGCCCAAAATCGCACTGTCCTCGAAGCCGAGCTAGCCGTACAAGTCAAAGAAAATGAATCACTTGCAGCCAAGACACGCCGCTGGCCCGGACTCAGCACCAGCGCCCAGGCAGGCCCACTGCTAAATCGGCCCGATCTCACCTTCACCGCTGGCGCTCTCGGCAACTTTCCCGCCACCGGGCCCATCCCTGCTTCTAACACAACCATCCGTATCCCGAGAAATCTCACTGGATTCGGAATGTCCCAGCTCAGTATGCCCTTAACCCAGCAATGGCGTCTCGGTTCCAACATCCGCCAATCCATGGAAGAGACCGAAGCCACCAAGGCCGACGCTGAACAAATCCGGGTGAACATCGCCGCCCGCGTGCGGACGCTTTATTTCCAACTCGTCGCTCTCTCCGCCGCTCAGCGCGTTGCCAAAGCCCAAGCCGAAACTGCCGAAGAAGTAGCACGCCTTGCCCGTAAAACTCAGGAAAGCGGCAATGCGTTGCCCGCCGACGTTTCTCGCGCCGAAGCGCATCTGGCACAGGCTAAAGTCGACGCGGCCAATGTGGATACCGACCTCGCCGATGGCCAGGAGCAATTGAATTTCTTAATGGGCGAACCGCTCGATGCTCACTTCGCGCTTTCGAGTGAAGAGATCAAGGCGCCCGGCGGCACTTTAGAAGCGGCCCGCGAACAAGCCTTGTCCGCTCGCCCGGAGATCAAAGCCGCGCGTCTGCGCCTCGATGAAGCGCACCTCGGCGTTCGTAGCAAACGGCTGGAACAGATTCCCGATCTGAATTTCACCGTCAGTGACGTTTACTTTCTAAACACCAATAACTATTTGCCTTCGCAAATCGCGGCGGCCGGCCTCTCGCTCAGTTGGGAGCCCTGGGATTGGGGCCGCAAGCAGCATGAAGCCGCCGCTTTGCGCGCCAAAGAAGAGCAACAGCGTTTAGCCGTAACGCAGCTCGAGCAGCAAATTCGGCTTGAAACCGATCGCGCCTGGCGTGAGTATCAGCGCGCCCAGCGTAACTGGCAAGCCGCGCAAACGGAAACGCAGAGCAATGAAGAGCAGTTGCGGGTAGCCAAAGAACGATATGCGAAGCAGGCGGCACTGCTGCGCGAGGTGCTCGAAGCACAAACGAGTTGGGCGGCGGCCGGACAAGCCGAAGCACGCGCTTTGGCCGCGCTGGGCACCGCCTGGGCCGATTTGCAAGCGGCCATGGGAAATGAATAAGGAGAGAAAAAATCGATGAGACAAATAGCGCTTTTAGCATTGTTGGCGGCGGCTGTGTTGTTCAGCAGCGGTTGTGGAGAAAACCGCGTGCTGGCCCACAGCAAGGAAGTCACGCCTGTGCGTGCCTATCGCGTCGATTGGGCGCAATTTCAGAACGAAGAAAAGTTTGCCGCCGTGACGGAAGCCGAAACGCAGCTCGATTTGGCGTTTCGTGCCGGTGGCGTGGTGACATCGCTTTATCAGGTATCCGGCCGTGCCCTCGAACCGGGCGATCGCGTTCCTCAAGGCGCGCTTCTGGCGCGTCTGCGTACTTCCGAATATCGCGCGCGCGTTGAGCAAGCCGGCGCTCAATTCAATGATGCAACCTCGCGAAAAGCCTCGGCCGAAGCCAATGTTCGCGAAGCGCAAGCTGCCTTCGAACAGGCGGATGCCGATTTCTCCAGAGCGCAAAGTCTCTTCAATGTGCAGGCCATGACGCGTGCCGATTGGGAAGCCGCTCGGGCTCGCTACGAAGCCCAAAAAGCTCGTTTAGCGGCAGCCCAAACCGGTGTCGCCGCCTATTCAGCCAGGATGGATGCCGCCAGCGCGGCCACGCATGAAAGCGAAATCCCGCTGGAGGATGCAACCCTGCGTGCGCCTTTCCCGGCAGTTGTCATCGCGCGCAAAGTGGAGCGCGATTCCACCGTCGCTCCCGGAACGGTTGCCTATACGCTGGTCGATCTCCGCCGCGTGAAAGTCACTTTCGGTATTCCCGATACCGCACTCACTACCTTCACACCGGGCACGAAAGTGCATATTTTCGTAAGCGCCCTCCCCGCTGGAGTTTTTGCAGGCAACGTGATTGCCGTTTCGCCACAAGCCGATGCCTCCACGCGTTTGTTCCGCACCACGGCGCTGATAGACAACGCGAACGGCACATTGCGAGCCGGCCTCGTGGCCACCGTAACGAAGGTAAATCCCACCGAAACCCGCGAACTGGCGATTCCTCTGCGCGCCGTGCGCCGGTTGAGCAACCAGGACGAAGGCTTCGCGGTCCTTCGCATTCACGAAGGCGTTGTCCAACTTCAGCCAGTGAAGCTTGGTCCCACTTTGGACACCTTAATCGCGGTCACAGGCGGCCTCGCGCCAGGCGATTTGGTGGCCGAAGATGGCGGCATGCGCCTTGATTCCGGCGATGCCGTGAAGGTGGTGGAGTAGCACGCCATGCAAGATTCACAACACGGTTATCAGAAGCTTGATCAAATCCACAACACCGCCCGCTATTTCGTTGAGAAGCGCCAAGTCGCGTGGGTCGTTTTGTTCGGAGTCCTGGCTTGGGGCGCGCTGGGTTATTTCAACATGCCCAAACGCAAAGACCCCGAAATCCCCGTTCACGAAACCATCGCCACCGCGCGCTGGCCCGGCATGCCAGCCGAGCGCGTCGAAGAGCTGGTCACCAAACCGATCGAACAAGCGCTGGCCAAAAATTCCAAGGTCATCGAGATTCGTTCCATCACCCGCGACGGCTTGACCTATATCTACGCCAAGCTCGACGAAGAGGTGAGCGATTCCGGACGGGAATTCGACGATCTCAAACTCAAAGCTGCCGCCGTGCAACTTCCGGAGGACGCCGGCCCCGTGGATGTGGCGAAAGATTTTGGCGATACCGCCACCCTCATGCTTACTGTCGGCAGCCCCAAGGCCGATGAAGCCGACATCGCCTTGCGCGCACAGCAGATTCGCAATTCGCTCCACGCCGGCAGAACCGCCATCTTGTGGCCTCACAGCCGGAGCATGACAGCAGCCTCGCTCGCTCATGTCACCGAACAAATGGCGCATTGGTTGCATGAAAAAAATCTCTTAACCGGCGAACGTCCCTTGAGTGGCTCGGCATTCACCGGCTTCGATGCCGTCACTACCCAGACACCGGCGGTGCTGAAAGCCGCCGTCGCGCAACTGATGCAGCAGCGCTTACCCGCCTCCGAATTGCATGCCGACGTCTGGTCGCCCATCGTGGTCTCTTCAGCCGCCGAAGTGGAACCTGCGTTACAAGAAGCCGCGGGCACGAAGTATAGCTATCGCGAGTTGGACCATTACACCGAAGATATTGAAAAAGCATTGAAGACTTTGCCTGCCGTTGCGCGTGTCACGCGTTCAGGCATAATTCCGGAACAAGTGCGGCTGACCTACACCGAAGATCGCGTTGGCGAATCGAGGATTGCGCCGCAGTTGATCCAGCAAGCCTTGGCGCGGCGCTCCACGCCTTTGACAGCCGGAAGCGTCGATACCGGCGCGCGCTCCATAAACCTTGTCAACGATGCAGACCTGCAGAGCGAGCAACAGATTGCCGATGTGCTCGTTCCTTCCGCCACCGCGGGCCAACCCGCCGCTCGATTGCAAGACCTGTTCTCTGTCGAGCGCGGCTATGAGAACCCGGCACACTTCATGAATTTTCATTCCTGGCGCGATCCGCAGGGCCATTGGCAACGTTCGCGCGCCATCACGCTCGACATTCAGATGCGTAGCGGCGAACAGATTGACCGTTTTTCAAAACAAGTGGATAAAGAATTAGCCCGCGTCAGAACTCAACTGCCGGGCGATCTGGTGATTCACCGAACATCCGATCAGCCGCTGCAAGTTGCCGATAATTTGCGTTTGTTTATGGGCAGCCTGGGCGAGGCCATTGTGCTGGTTGTGCTGGTTTCGTGGTTGGGTTTTTGGGAGTGGCGCTCGGCGCTTGTTATGGCTCTAGCCATCCCGCTTACGCTCGCCATGACCTTTGGAATGATTTCGCTGTTAGGCGTCGATGTCCAGCAGATCTCCGTCGCCTCGCTGATTATTGCTCTGGGTTTGTTAGTGGACGATCCGGTGGTCGCCGGCGATGCCATCAAGCGTGAAATCGGAGCCGGACGGTCGCCTTTGGTGGCGGCCTGGCAAGGACCAACCAAATTAGCCCGCGCCATCCTCTTCGCCACGGTCACCAATATCGTCTCTTATCTCCCCTTTTTGCTTTTAAAAGGAGATAACCGGCGATTTCTCTTTACTTTACCTGTAGTGATGACTTGCGCGCTCATCGCGTCGCGCCTCGTTTCCATGACATTTATTCCGCTGCTCGGCTACTACATCTTAAAAGGCAAGCGCGAGGCAACGTTGGAAGAGCGCCGCCACAAGGGTTTTGGCGCGCTTTATTACAAAGTGGGCGCCTGGGCCATTGCCTATCGCTGGCGCGTGCTCGCGGCAGCAGCCGCTCTGCTGGCGTTATCCTTCGCCGCAGCCCGAACACTCAAACAACAATTCTTCCCCTTCGAGCGCCAGTATTTGTCTTACGCCGACGTTTGGACCCCGCAGGATGCGCCCGTAAGTGCCACGGCGAAAGCTACCGAACAAGCGGAAGCAGTCTTGGAACAAGTGGCCGATGATTATGCGCGGCGTGAGCATCGCGGCGGCGTCGTGCTTAAATCGTTAACTTCCTGGATCGGCGGCGGCGGCCCGAGATATTGGCTTTCGAGTAATCCGGAGCCGCAGTTGCCGAATTATGGCCATATCCTGATTCAGGTTGCCGACAAGGAGGATACGGAAAACTTGCTGCCGCTGTGGCAGAAGGAGCTGAACGCGCGTGTTCCCGGTGTCACGTTAGATGTAAGAAGGCTCGAGACAAGCGCGCCGGTTGGTATTCCCGTCGCCATTCGCCTCTCCGGCAATAACCTCGCGGTTTTGCGTGAGCAAGCCGCGAAGCTCAAGCAGATTTTGCAAGCTACCGGCTTGGCGGCTCGCGTCCGCGATGACTGGGGAGAAGACGCCTTGGCGCTCCATCTCAATATCGATCGCGACAAAACCGCGCTCGCCGGTCTGACGGAGCAAGACGTCTCTCGCGCGCTTTCCGGCGCCCTCGAAGGAACCAGCGCCGGCACAATGCACGATGCCGATCACGTCATTCCCATCGTTATCGAGCAGTCGCTCGACGAGCGAACCCGCTTGAGTGATTTGTCGAATCTGTATGTTTACTCGGCCGATGGAGCCGTTCGCGCTCCGTTAACTGACTTGGCCCAAGTGCAATATCGCATGCAACCAGCGCGCATTATGCGCTACCAGCAATTTCGAACCATCACGGTAGCTGGGTTTCCCACTCCGGGACACTTGCCTTCGGAATTGTTAATGGCAGCCATGCCGCAAATCAAAAAACTGGAAGCGGAGCTGCCCACGAGCGTCAGCTTGGAAATTGCGGGCGAATACAAAGAGCAGATAAAAGGCTTCAGTCAACTCGCGGTGGTGATGCTGGTTTCGGTATTTAGCATCTTCCTGGCGTTGGTGATTCAGTTTCACAGTGCTGTCAAGCCGCTTATCGTGTTCGCAGCCATTCCTTTCGGCATCGGTGGCGCGTTACTGGGATTAGTAGTGACTGGACAGCCTTTCGGATTTATGGCCTTTTTAGGAATTGCCAGCCTGATTGGCGTAATTGTCAGCCACATTATTGTGCTGTTTGATTTCATTGAAGAAAAGCAGGCCGAAGGAGCACCGTTACAACAAGCCTTGCTCGATGCCGGAATTTTGCGCTTGCGGCCTGTTCTAATTACGGTGGGAGCCACTGTCATGGCCTTCGTTCCATTAGCGCTGCACGGCGGTCCGCTTTGGGAGCCTCTTTGTTACGCTCAAATTGCTGGATTGGTTGTTTCAACAGCCGTTACGTTATTACTTGTTCCAGTTGTCTACGCTATCTTTGTGTTGGATTTGCGCTGGGTGCACTGGGGCCAATCCAACGATAAACCAGAAAACAGTAAGGGAAAGACGTTAGCTCTGCCCAGGCTTCAAACGCAAAGGGCGTAAGGGGGAGCGGGGAAGGCAGAATCTGCTTTCGCTGTAACCGCTTTTCGAAGGGCCGCGTTTCAGTAATCAGGTGAATGGATTTGAAAATGCATCGAAAGAACCTAACGATTTTTAATGCAGCTTTGCTGGTTGGGTTTCTCGGCGTGATCACGCCGATTTCTTCAGCAGCGTCCGAACCCGCAAAACGGTTGCGCTCCGAGATTGAAGATGGACAGACGTTTGCTCTCAAAGGACACGTGCATCCATCGATTGCTCACGGCGTAGCCCAAGACCGAGGCGAGGTAGCAAGTTCGAAAGTCATGCCGAAAATGACTTTGCATTTTGCTTTGACGGCGGCGCAACAGAGCGATCTGAACCAGTTGCTCGAAGGATTGCAGAACCGCCGCTCGCCGCAATATCACAAGTTCCTTACGCCCGAACAATATGGCGAGCGTTTCGGCTTGAACAGCGCCGATGTCGCGAAGATGACGGCTTGGCTACAGGGGCAAGGGTTTACGAATGTGCAAGTGGCGCGCAGCCGGATGTGGATAAACTTCAAGGGGAATGCTGGCCAAGTGCAAGAAGCGTTCCACACGTCTATACACAACTACATGGTGAACGGCGAAGCGCATTTCGCGAACGCCACCGAGCCCGAGTTACCCAAAGCGCTGAACGGCGTAGTGGATGCGATCGCCGGCCTTCACAACTTCCTGCCAAAGGCTCGCATTCGACCGCGGCCTCGTTACACATCGAGCCTGACGCAAAGCACGTTCATCGCGCCCGATGACTGGGCGACCATCTACGACGTCAAACCGCTGTATAGCCAAGGGTTGGACGGTAGTCCGATCCCGAACTCAGCTGCCAATTATTGCGGAGGGAGTGCCTGTTCGATTGTCGTTGTTGGACAAAGCGACGTTTCTGCCAGTGATCTCGCCAATTTCCGCGCGGCTGCTGGTTTGCCGGCCAAAACCATCACCACGGTCATTCCCACCGGCGACTCAGATCCTGGGTTTCAGAGCAGCAATGGCGATGAAGGTGAGTCCGATTTGGATCTTGAGTGGTCCAACGCCATCGCCAAGAACGGCAATATTTTGTTCGTAACCGCCGATCAAAAGCCGGATAACGGCGTGGAAGACTCCATTGCCTGGGCGATTGATAACAATATGGCGCCCATCTTGAGCACCTCCTACGGCGCCTGTGAAACGCTGGAAGAAACCCCTGCTGACATCGCCTATCAGAACGGTCTGTTTGCGCAAGCAAACGTGGCGGGCATGACGATTGTTGGGCCTGCCGGCGATGCGGGCGCGGCCGACTGCGACACAGGTTATCCGGCGCAAGACGGTTTGGCTGTCGATTTTCCCGCTTCCTCCGCTTACGTAACGGGAGTGGGCGGTACGCAAGTAGAGTATTTCTTCAATTATCTTTTCGGCGCAACGGTTGGAACAGGTACGCCGGGAAGCTATTGGAGTTCCAGCAATAACGCCAATGGTGGCTCGGCGAGTGGCTATATTCCAGAGCAAGTTTGGAACGATAGTGTTGGTGCAGGCGCACTCCAATCGGGCGGCGGTGGCGTCAGTATATACACGGCCAAGCCGAGTTGGCAAACCGGGAACGGCGTTCCCGGCGGCGCCTATCGAACCGTGCCCGATATTGCGTTGTTGGCATCTCCGAACGAAGCCGGGCTCCTTTACTGCACCGACCCCACCGACGCAGGTACTGCAGCCGGTGTCACGATTTGCAGCAATGGATTTCGCAATTCGGACACCACCTTGAACATTACCGGCGGCACTTCAGCCGGTCCGCCCAGCTTCTCTGGCGTCTTGGCAATGCTGGTGCAAGAGACGGGTGCGCGCCTAGGGAACATCAATCCCAATATCTACTCTCTGGCCGACATTTCCAACACGGCGTTTCACGACATCACAACAGGGAGCAATATTGTTCCTTGTACGATTGGTTCGCCCAACTGTACGACCGGCACTATGGGTTATTCCGCGGCAGCTGGTTACGATGAGGCCAGCGGTTGGGGCTCCATCGACGCGCTCAATCTGTTCGAGCAATGGTCTGAAGACATCGAGATCTCAGCGAGCCCCAGTGCACTGACCGTTTCAGCCGGTGCATCCGGAACAACGAATATCACCATTAGCCCGTACAAGAACTTCACCGGCTCAGTTGCCTTGAGTTGCACGGTCGCGAGCGCTTTGGCGAACGTAACCTGTTCGGTTTCGCCCGCTACGCTTACAACCTCCGGTACCGCAACGCTGACGGTGAACGCGGCCAGTTCGGCAGCGGCTCCCTGGTGGCGGCGGTTCCACAGCGCTCCGCCCGCGGGCATTGGATTGCTGGCGCTCGGCTTCATGATGCTCGCAGCCGTCTTTGTGCTCCGCAAGCAGCGCTTCGTTTACGCCTGGGGCGCGGCAGCTTTACTGGTGTGTCTGCTGGGCGCGGTGAGTTGCGGCGGCGGCGGTTCTTCCAGCAGTGGTGGCAGCGGCGGCAGCAGCACCGGACCGGCTTCTGAATCTGGTAATGTCACAGTGACGGCCACCAGCGGACAGATCACTAACAACACAACGGTGGCTGTTTCGATTCCATAGTTCGTATGACGAAAGCAGTACAAATCATCGCGTTCCTTTCGGCTTTCGCAGCGCTCGGGCAGGCTCAACTCCTGCCCGAGGCTGCGGCCGCGTTTCCCGCGACGACGTATTCCGCCGAGTATGATGCGCTGGCTAAACTGCGAACGCTGCCCAGCTACGCTAACCTGCGCAAACAGTATTCAGGCGAAGGCCTACAGCGAGTTCAGCGCGATTTGCTTCTGATGGGTATTGCCGAGAATCAACTGATCGAAGTGGTGACAGCCGCCGGACAGAATGGATTCTTCGGAATGATCTCAGGGGATTTCCACTCCGCAGCGGTGAGTAAACAAGCCGCTCGCAACGGCTTCGCGGAGGTTGATCTGGAAGATGGGCCGGTGTTCTGCGCGAAAGAAGGAACTTGCCTGCTGCTGTTGACTCAAGAAGATGGGCGCGGCTTTTTCGGCACGCTCGACCAACTGCGCGCGATTTCGGAAGTGCGGCAAGGCCGAGCGCTTTCGCTTCAAACGAATCGGACTTTCGTCGATTTGACAACCGGGATCGATCAGCAACTGCCCGTGATTGGCTTTGCGCCGGGAAGAGAGATTGGAGACTGGATTGGCACCAGTGTCCCGCCAACGCTTTCCGCCCGGCTTGATTTTACGCGTTTGTTCGCGAACATTCAGAGTTTTGGCTACGGCGTGAAGCTCGATGCCCGAGCGCGCGTAGGCCTCAATCTGATCTGCAGTACGGAGCAGGCCGGCACGTTAATAGCGGACACTTTGTCGGCCGCCAGCGGCTTGGAGCGCGCGGCGGCGGTGGCGGCCGGTTCTGGTGCGATGCCGTTCGATCATCTGGTAGCGCAAGCTTCAGGGCGCATGGTTTCCGTCAAGCTCGACGCGCCGATTCAATAGCCGTTCGTCTATTAAAGTGAGGGAATGCCCTGTGATGCTTCCATCCTGAGAAACGTTCCCTTGTTCGCATTGCTGGACGACGACGAGCGCGCCGTTCTGGCGAGCCAAGTGGAAGTGAAAACGTTCGCCGTCCGGCAGCGTATTTACAAGATTGGCGAACCGAGTGGTGAAGCGTTCGTTCTGGTTTCGGGGCGGGTCCGCGTGACCACCGTGGACGAAGACCAGCAAGAGGTTGTAGTGGACGAACCCGCCGAAGGCGAGTTCTTCGGATTCGCTTCCATGCTGGACGGCACGCCGCATCAAACCGACGCGACGGCGGTAGACGAGAGCGTCTGCATTGAAGTTGACCGGCACGACATCATGATCCTGCTCGAACGTAAACCGCATGCGGGAATGGACATGTTGGCTGTGCTGGGCAGGCAGTTCCACGCCGCCCAACAGCTGGTGCGGGTGCGTTCCATGCGCAACCCGAATGAAGTGATTGAAGAGGGGACGACCTTTGGGGAGCGGATTGCCGATACGGTGGCTCGCTTCGGCGGATCGTGGTCGTTCATCATCATGTTCGGCGTCGTGTTGGTTATTTACAGCGCGATCAATGTGGCGCTGGGGAAGATGGCCTGGGATCCGTATCCGTTCATTCTGTTGAACCTTTTTCTTTCGATGCTGGCTGCGATTCAAGCGCCGGTCATCATGATGAGCCAGAACCGGCAAGACGTGAAAGACCGGCTGCGCAGTGAACTGGACTTCGACGTGAACCGGCGCGCGGAATCGGAAATTCAAGGTTTAGCGCACAAGTTGAATTTGATTGCTGAAAAAGTGGGCGATATTGAAGACTTCCTGCATGGCGAAAAGCCGAAGCCGGTGAATCATTCGGGAGAGCCAAGCTAACGAGGGAAACAAAATCCGTCGGAATTTGTTGGCATGTCGGGAAGTTCCGACGTATAATTCCAACAGAGAAGCACGATGGAAACGGACGTGTTTTCGGCTCTTGCAAATCCGATCCGGCGGGAAATCCTTTTCAAACTACGTCAGGGTCCACTCGGTGTGACGGAACTTTCCCGCTGCTTCGCGGTGGGGCGCCCGGCGGTCTCTGAGCACTTACAGGTTTTGCGGCGTGCTCACTGAGTCAAGGAAGAACCGCGCGGACGTGAGCGTTACTACCATCTAGACCTTCGCCCTCTCAGCGAAGTCAAAACCTGGCTGGACGCATTCACTGATTACTGGAACAAACGAATGGCCGCTCTTGAAACGCTTCTCGGTGAGGAAAAGAAACGTTGACAGCATCCATTATTCGACTTGATCATTTTTATCCATACCCACCCGCGGCTGTGTGGAAAGCCCTCACTGACCCTACGCTCCATGCACGCTGGTGGGCAGCAGGTGATGTGCAGCCCATCGTTGATCACAAATTCGAACTCGACATGGGCAAGTGGGGTAGGCAACCCTGTGAAGTGTTGGAGGTGAAGCCCGAGCAACTGCCGAAATATTCATTCGCGCCCGGAACATTGGATACCACCATCACTTGGCATCTGACGCCCGAAAGCTCCGGCACGCGTCTGATATTAGTACACGAAGGGTTCAACCTGGACACCCCTATGGGACGGCTCGCGCATGAAGTTATGAGCGCCGGATGGCCGACGGTGCTTGCGAGGCTCGAAACACTCTGGCGGTGAGGGTGAGATTCGAACTCACGGAACCCTTGCAGGTTCAACGGTTTTCGAGACCGCCGCATTCGACCACTCTGCCACCTCACCGCATAGCCGAGGGGACACTTCTAAAATAGCAGGACGGGCCGTTCCTACCAACCCAAAATGGCGGCAAACATGAGGGGCGCGACGATGGAAGCGTCCGATTCGATGACGAATTTCGGCGTATCGATACTCAGCTTTTCCCAGGTGATCTTTTCGTTCGGAATGGCGCCTGAGTATGAGCCATAGCTTGTAGTTGAATCGCTGATCTGGCAGAAATAGCCCCACAGCGGCGTATCTTCGCGCTCCAGATCCTGCCGCAGCATCGGCACGACGCAAATCGGAAAGTCGCCTGCAATGCCGCCGCCGATTTGAAAGAAGCCAATCGATGATCTCTTCGAAGTTTCCGTATACCACTCGGCAAGCGACATCATGTACTCGATGCCGGTGCGCACGGTATGCACCTTCTTCACATCGCCGGAGATGCAATGGCCGGCATACATGTTGCCGAGCGTTGAATCTTCCCAACCCGGCACGAACATCGGCAGCCTGCGTTCCATGGCCGCATAAAGCCAGCTGTCTTTCTTATCGATCTGAAAGCTCTTTTCGAGGTCGGGTGATTGCAAAATGCGATAGAAGAATTCGTGCGGAAAAAGGCGCTCGCCTTTAGCATCGGCCGCCATCCACTCTTTCAAAATCACGCTCTCAATCCGGCGCATCGCTTCTTCTTCCGGAATGCAGGTGTCTGTAACCCGGTTCATGTGACGATCGAGCAACTTTTGCTCGTCTTCGGGACGCAGATCGCGCCAGTGCGGCACGCGCTCGTAAAAATCATGGGCTACGAGATTGAAGACATCTTCTTCCAGGTTCGCGCCGGTGCAGCAGATGGCGTGCACTTTGCCGGCGCGAATCATTTCGGCGAGCGAAACGCCGAGTTCCGCCGTACTCATGGCGCCGGCCATAGTCAGGAACATCTTCCCGCCCTTGCTCAAGTGGGCGATATAACCATCAGTGGCATCCACAAGGGTGGCCGCATTGAAATGGCGGAAGTGGTGCCGAATAAAACTGGAAACAGGACCTTGACTCATCTCTCCATTACGTTAGCGTGGAGAGCGCGCCCAAAGCTACTTTTTCGTCTTTTTTGTTCAATCCAGTTCTAACGGAACGTAAATCAACTGGCCGTTTCGCTCCAACAGAAGCACAATAGCTTGGCCAGACTTCATTTTGTCGAGCTGGCTACGCAGCGAAGCCACGCCATTCACAACTTGCCGGTTGATCTCATAAATGACATCGCCTGTTTCGAGCAAAGGGCCCGAATAGGGGGCGTTTGTCTTGCGCGCTGCCACCACCACACCAGTCGGCCGGCGCAGTTCGGGCAACAACTTCAAAACGTCTTTGCTGAGATCAAGCCCAACGATTGCCAGCTGCGGCACAACATTCCGTTGAGGGTCAACTAAATCGGCGAGGGAATCCAATTCGCTGCCCGATTGTTCTTCCGCCACGACCGGCAAACTCAATTCGCCCATGCCTCGCTGCACGCGCACCGAAACTGTTTTTCCCGGCGTCAACCGAAAAATGTAAGCCTCCAACTGCTGCAAGCCGGTGATGTTGTGGCCATTCAAGCCGGTGATGATGTCATCTACTTGTAAGCCACCATGCGCGGCTGGTCCTTCGGGCTCTAAATCCGAGATCACAACACCGTGGTTGGTTTCAAGGGAAAGCCCTTCAGCCAGGTCTGGCGTGATGGTTTGTCCCACGATTCCCAACTGCGCGCGATGCACATGGCCCTGCGCCTTCAATTGCGCATATACTTCGCGGGCGATATTGCTCGGAATGGCAAAGCCAACCCCCTCACTGCCTCCGGATTCAGTAAAGATCATGGTGTTAATGCCGACGACTTGTCCATCGGTATTAAGCAGCGGGCCGCCGCTGTTGCCGGGATTGATGGGCGCATCCGTTTGTATGTAAACCATCGCTCCGCTGCCCTTGATTTGCCGCGCAAGCGCGCTCACCACCCCCATACTCACGGAGTTATCGAGCCCGAACGGATTGCCTAGGGCGAGCACCACCTCGCCTTGATGCAATTCATCGGAATCGCCTAAGCTCAAGAACGGCAAATTGTTTCGATCAATTTTGACGACTGCCAAATCACTATCGCGATCAACGCCAACCACGTGGCCGTCAACCGGGCGGTTCAAGCTTCGATCGCCTTGGCTTCGCGCCTCACGCTGGGCTCTAATGTTGAGTTGGACCTTGACGTCGCGGGCGCCTCTGACCACATGGGCATTCGTCAAAATAAATCCGTCGGCGCTCATCAGAATCCCCGAGCCGCTGGTATTTTCTTTCACCAGAAGTTCGGAAGATTGATCCGACGCATCGGGCGTCACATAACTTCTGACGAAGATCTGCACCACACTGCGGCCAGTCCGCGAAGATAGATCCTCCAAAGTTTTGCTGAACTCTTTGAGGCTGTTATTGGGCGTCTCGCTTGGTTTGACCTGCGCTGCCAGCGGAAGGGTCGCACTCACGAGGGCAATCAAACAAACCGAGAATGAAGACTTAGGTTTCACCCGAACACTCCTGCTAATACTTTGATGCCGTTAGAGGCAAAATAACTTCTTAACAATTGTTAACCTCAAAAGAAGCAGTCTTCACACAACCCTTTGCAAGTTCGCATTCGTTTTCCGTTTAAAAATAAACCGGCCTACTCGCTCGTCGCAGAAGAAGAACCGACTGAAGCGCCGCTTGCTGCTGCCGGCAAGCGAACGGCATTAGGCGATTCTTCAACAGTGGCGCTAGGGATACTAGTGAGCCGCATTGTCGGGTTTTTGAGAGAGAGCATCATGGCTCACTACGTAGGCGGCGTTACCATCTATGCGGACGCTCTGCGCTCGTCTATTCGTATTCCAAATTTGCTCAGTAATCTCTTCGGTGAAGGCGTGCTCTCCGCCTCGTTCGTTACCGTATATGCGAAGTTACGAGCACGAGGCGAGGACAAAGAGGCCGAACATCTGGCAGCAGCGGTTTTCGGAATTCTCAGCCTGGTTTGCGCTGTGTTTGTATTACTGGGCATTACGGCCACTCCGCTCTTTATCGATTTGATCGTTCCGGGCTTTCATGATGCGCGCCGCCCGCTTGCGATTCATTTAGTGAGGGTTCTATTCCCGGCTACCGGACTGCTCGTAATGAGTTCCTGGTGTTTGGGCGTCCTGAACAGCCACAGGCAATTCCTTGTGTCATATCTGGCTCCGGTCGCTTTGAGCATCATCGTCATTCTAGTGACCGTCTCCACCGGCCAAAGCGCGACCGACGCCACTTTGGTTTCTGATATCGCCTGGGGCTGGGTGCTCGGCAGTCTCTGTCAATTCCTGGTACAAGTGCCGAACGTGCTCCGCCTGCTGCCGGGATTCCGGCCGCTGCTTGAAACCAAGTCGCCGGCCGTTCGCACGGTGTTGCGCAACTTCGGTCCCGTTTTCTTGAGCCGCGGCGTAGTGCAAGTGAGTGCCTATATCGACCAGTGGATCGCCAGTTTCCTGCCGATCGGCTCGACATCGATTTTGGGTTACGGCCAGTTCATTTCGATTTTGCCGGTTAGCTTGTTCAGCATGTCGGTTTCGGCGGCGGAACTGCCGGCGCTTTCGAGCGCCACTGGCACTGAAGAGGAGATTGCCGGATTCCTACGCCACCGTCTTACAGCCGGATTGCGCCGCATTGCGTTCTTCATCATTCCTTCGGCCGTTGCCTTTCTACTGGTGGGAGACATTGTCGCAGCGGCCATTTATCAATCGGGTAAGTTTCATCGCTCTGACGTGATTCTGGTTTGGGCCGTGCTGGCCGGTTCCGCGGTTGGGTTACTTGCCACATCGCTCGGCCGCTTGTATTCATCGACTTTCTACGCCCTGCTTGATACCAAAACGCCGTTGCGGTTCGCCACAATCCGCGTCACTCTCACTGCGGTGTTGGGCGCTATTTGTTCATTGTTACTGCCGCACTGGATCGGCATTGATGCGAAGTGGGGCGTGGCAGGGCTGACGGCTTCGGCTGGTGTGGCGGGTTGGGTAGAGTTCACGCTGCTTCGCCATGCGCTCAAAGAGCGGATCGGCAAGACGCCGCTGGCAGTGACGTTTACGTTGCGGCTGTGGTCGGTCGCGATCTCAGCCGGAACTGTCGCCTATTTCGTCAAGTTAGGCCTGGGCACGGCGCACCCCAGATTCCTGGCTTGTGTGGCGCTGCCAATTTACGGCATAATCTATTTCGCGGGGACGGCGCTGCTTGGAGTGGAGGAATCGCGCAGCACGATTCGCTCTTTCACGCGTCGCCTGGGTATGGACGTTTAGGTGTTCTGCATTGTGATGCGGGCGATTTGCAGATCTTCTTGCGAGGGCAGCACGCGGATTTGAAAGGCGTCAATCCATTTCAATCCCTCGCAAATCTCGTGTCGAAGTTCGAGAGCATGCTCGCCTATACCACCGGTAAAGACGAGCAAGTCCAGCCCGCCGAGCGCGGCTGCCATTGCTGCGATTGTCTTGCGTACTTGATAGCAAAACATTCGCAAGGCCAAATCCGCTTGTGCATTGCGCGCGCGAGCTTCGACAAGCTGCCTGACATCGCTGCTCAAACCCGATACGCCGAGCAAGCCGGACTTCTTATCGACCAACGTTTCTAAATCGGCACGATTTGCAAAGCCATGCCGCGCGAGAAAGATGAGTACGCCGGGGTCAAGATCTCCGGTGCGTGTTCCCATCATCACGCCGCCGGTGGGTGTGAGGCCCATGCTGGTATCCACGGATTTCCCGTCGCGAATGGCGGTGATGCTCGAGCCGTTACCCAAATGCGCGACTACCAAACGGGCAGGCACCGGATCGAGTTGCGCCAAGATCGATTCAAGCGACAAGCCGTGAAATCCGTAGCGCTGAACGCCCAGCTTGCGTACGTCTTCGGGCAAAGCGAGACAGCGCGCCACATCCGGCATTGTTGTATGAAACGCGGTATCGAAGCATACGATCTGCCTCAGTTCAGGCATCTTCTTTTGCATCGCTTCCAAGACCGCGATCGACGCGGGCAAATGCAGCGGCGCAAACGGCACTGCTGCACGCAATTGATCGAGAACCGCCGGCGTGAGTTCGAGATGTTCCTGAACCTCTTTGCCGCCGTGCACCAAGCGATGCCCAGCGCAAGAGAACCGCTCTATGCCCTGTTGCCTGAGCAGCGCGAGCGCCTGTTCCAAGGCCCCTGCGTGATCTTTGTAAGCCGGCGGAACGTTGTTTTTTTCGCTTCCGCGTTTGAACCAGAGACTGCTATTAGCGCGCCCAATTTCTTCGGCTTCGCCTTCGCAAACCAACCGCGGGTCTTTTGGGGCGGCTCGGTAGACGCCGAACTTCAGCGACGACGAACCGCAATTGAGGGTTAGAATCAGCTTTTCTTTCGTGGGGTCCATTTCCAATTCGCTACCTCCGGCATGTCTTCGCCATACTGCATCACGAACGCCTTGTGCCGCTGATGACTATCTTGCAGCCGGTCAAATTCACGCTGCACAATTGTTTGGCAACGCTCGACGCGGCGGATTGCGTCGAAGGCCAATTGGAAGCGGTCCATATTGTTCAGCACGGTCATATCGAACGGGGTTGTGGTGGTGCCTTCCTCCTTGTAGCCGCGGACATGAATGGAATCGTGCCCGTGACGCCGATAGGTGAGGCGGTGAATAAGCCACGGATAGCCATGGAAGGCGAAGATGATGGGTTTGTTGGCGGTAAAGATGGCATCGAACTCTTCGTCCGAAAGACCGTGCGGATGCTCGGCCGGCGGTTGCAGCGCGAGCACATCCACTACGTTGACAACGCGAATCTTCAAGTCGGGCACGTACTGGTGCAACAGCGTCACGGCGGCGAGCGTTTCGAGCGTAGGCACGTCGCCGGCACAAGCCATGACAACCTCGGGTTCGCCCGCGTCGCTGGCCCAATCCCAAATCCCCAAGCCGCGCGTGCAGTGCCGGACAGAGGCATCCATATCAAGCCAAACCGGCGCCGGCTGCTTGCCCGCGATGATTAAGTTGACATAGTTCTTGCTGCGCAAACAGTGGTCTGCCACCGAAAGGAGAGTGTTCGCATCGGGCGGCAAATAAATGCGTACCACGTCCGATTTCTTATTCGCGACATGATCGATGAAGCCGGGGTCTTGGTGCGAGAAGCCGTTATGATCCTGACGCCACACATGCGAAGAAAGCAGGTAGTTTAAAGAGGCGATAGGCGTGCGCCAAGGCAAATGGCGGGTTACTTTCAACCACTTGGCATGCTGATTGAACATCGAATCAACGATGTGAATGAACGCTTCATAGCAGGAAAAGAAGCCGTGCCGGCCGGTGAGGAGATAGCCTTCGAGCCAGCCCTGGCACATGTGTTCGCTCAAGACTTCCAAGACGCGCCCATCGACGGCCAGGTGTTCATCTACCGGCTTGATTTCGGCCATCCATTCTTTGTTCGTCACTTCGTAGAGAGCGTCTAATCGATTCGAAGCGGTTTCATCGGGGCCGAAGACGCGGAAGTTCTTGGACTTGAGATTCGACTTCATCACGTCGCGCAAGAAATAGCCGAGCACGCGCGTGGCTTCGGCGTCCTTTTCACCGGGTTGCGTGACCGGAATCGCGTGGCTGCGAAAATCCGGCATCACCAGCGGCTGCAGCAGTTTGCCCCCGTTTGCATACGGATTCATTCCCATGCGTTTCTGGCCAGTGGGCGCAAGGGCCGCCAGATCGCTGCGGAAGCGGCCGCGAACATCGAACAATTCGTGCGGTTTGTAACTCTTCAGCCAATCTTCGAGAATGCGCAGATGCTCCGGATTGTTCCGCACATCTGAGAACGGAACCTGATGGGAGCGCCAGGTGTTTTCGACCGGCTTGCCATCAACCACCTTTGGGCCCGTCCAACCTTTGGGCGTTTTCAAAATCAGCATGGGCCAGCGGGGCCGCGACTTGTTGTTTTCCTGGCGGGCTCGGGTTTGAATGGCGCGAATCTCGGTGAGGGTATCTTCAAGCGCGTCGGCCATCACCTGTTGCATCAGGATCGGATCGTCACCTTCCACAATGCGAGGTGCGTAGCCATAGCCCGAAAATAACTCGCGCAATTCGTCGTCGCCGATGCGCGCCAGGACGGTGGGATTGGCAATCTTATAACCGTTCAAATGCAGAATGGGCAGCACGGCGCCATCGGTCGCCGGATTGAGAAACTTGTTGGAGTGCCAACTGGTCGCGCAGGGACCGGTTTCCGCTTCGCCATCGCCGACGATGCAAGTCACAATGAGATCGGGATTATCGAACGCCGCGCCATAGGCATGCAGTAGCGAATAACCGAGTTCGCCGCCTTCGTGAATCGACCCCGGGGTTTCCGGGGCGACGTGACTTGGAATTCCGTAGGGCCAGGAGAATTGCCGGAAGAGCCGTTTGATGCCGTCGCGATTGCACTCAATATTGGGGTAAATTTCCGTGTACGAGCCCTCGAGATAGGTGTGGGCCACCAAACCTGGGCCGCCGTGACCGGGTCCGATGATGTAGATCATGTTCAAGTCATGCAGCTTGATCATCCGGTTCAGGTGGGTATATATGAAATTCAAGCCGGCTGTTGTGCCCCAGTGTCCAAGCAAGCGAGGCTTAATGTCATCGCTGGTGAGCGGGCGATCGAGCATGGGATTGTCGCGCAGATAGATTTGGCCGACGGTCAAATAGTTCGCGGCAAACCAATATTCAGTTAGTTTCTTGGTTTCTTCAGCGCTCAGAGTAACTGCCATGCCCAATCGTAACAGCGATTGGGGAGAGGCTGTGTGAATGGCAGGTGAAAATCGGGAGGCGAGTGATGCGAGTCACGAACGGCGTGCCAACTCTATTTGAACACTGGTTTCTCGATACGATCGATCACAAGAAAGCCGGAAGGACCTCTTCTCGGGGTGATTGCGAATGCGCCGATCACTGAAGCTTTGTTTAGCGTCAACATAACAGAAAAACTTTGTCTAGTCTTTGGGGAAACCGATCTGTCTTTTAGGCTCCAGGTGGGGCTCTGGCGCTTCAATCAGGTGTTGGATCGTTTCGAAAACGTACTGAACCTTGCTGTCGCGTTCGCTCTCCCGCCATTCCAATTCGTCGAGCCGGTGGGCAAGGTCCTCGTGGGTGGCTAGCAGTTGACGAAGCCGAACGAATGTTCGAACAATGTGATGTTGACATGGATGGGCCGGGGGCTATTAAGAACCGAGGACAGCATTGCAACCCCTTGTTCCGTAAAGACATACGGAGCATGACGGCGACCGCCCCAACTTGATCTTGCAGACTGCAATCTCAAGTTTTCGAACTCTTCCTTCGTGAGCTGAAACATGAAATCAGCCGGAAACCGCTCTTGGTTGCGACGGACGGCTAAATTCAGGTTACCCGTAGTGACTTGATAAAGTTCAGCGAGGTCGGCATCTAACAAAACATTCTGCCCTCGAATGGACAGTATTCGGCTTTCGATCACCGGAACCAGGCTAGTTTCACCAGACATCAAGGCAAGTGTACTTGAGAGGCTTGGAGCGCCTCAAAGCGTTTTCCCGATCGGTTTACGAATACGACAGGGGGATGAACGGATTTGCCAATGAAACGTTGTTTTGTAATTAGTCCGATCCGTTCCTTGTTTCAGATGCACTAGTTGGCGAACGTGCTTGAGAACGCCTGCGTCTTCGCGGATTGGTCGTGGAACAATTGAGAGATCATGATGAACCGTCGCGACCTTTTGCATCGGACTTTGGGCTGGTCAGCAGGATTGGCGTTTGAGGGGAGTAACGCCGGGTGGCGCAGGTATGAGGTGACGACGCAGGTGGAGGTTCTCAAGCCGGTGGGAGTGACGAAGATCTGGGTGCCGGCGGTGGGAGTGAGTGACACGCCGTTCCAGAAGACGGTACACAACGAGTTCCGCTGTGAGGATGGGCAGGCCAAGGTTTTGAAGAGCCAAGCCGGGGCGGTGACGATGGTTGCGGCGGTGTTTCCCGAGGGAACGAGGCCGGTGATTACGTGTGTCAGCCGGGTGAGTACGCGAGACTGGTCGATGGCAGCGAGGCAGAGGCGGGGGTTGCCGGATTTGAGTGCGTATTTGCAGCCGACAGACATGCTGCCGACCGATGGGATTGTGAGAGAGAAGGCGGCCGCGATCACCAAAGGGGCGGTGACGGATTTGGCGAAGGCGCGTGCGATTTATGAGTGGATTGTGGATAACACGTTTCGAGATCCGAAGACGCGCGGGTGCGGTCTGGGGAACATTCGAGCGATGTTGGAAACGGGAAATCTCGGCGGCAAGTGCGCGGATATTAATGCGCTGTATGTAGGACTGGCGCGGGCGGCTGGGCTGCCGGCACGCGATGTATATGGGATCCGGCTGGGGCCGTCGCGGCTGGGTTATAAGAGTTTGGGGGCTGCGACGGAAGTAGTTACTAAGTCGCAACATTGCCGGGCGGAGGTTTACTTACAAGATTATGGCTGGGTGCCGGTGGACCCCGCGGATGTGAGGAAGGTCGTGCTGGAAGAGCCGCCGGGGAACCGCACGTTGAGTGACGAGATGGTGACGAAGATACGGAGAAGGTTGTTCGGGTCGTGGGAGATGAATTGGATGGCGTATAACTATGGGCAAGATGTGAGGTTGCCTGGATCGGCGGGAGGGCCGGTGCATTTTTTGATGTATCCGCAGGCGGAGACGAGCGAGGGAAGAGTGGATTCGCTCGACGCGGATAGGTTTGCGTATAAGATTACGGCGCGGGTGGTTGTCTAGGAAAGGTGTTTAGAATAGGTGCCAGATCAGGCTGATGCAATTCTTGATGCGGCGTCTTAGAGATTCGAGAGCCGGGATTGGGTGTCGCCGAATTGATCGAGCTTTACGCCGAAGCGATCCATTAAGGAAAGATAGAGGCTGCCCATCTGGCGGTTGTCTTCGGATTCGTTCAGGTAGTTGAGCGTGCGGCCGGTTTTCAGCGTGCCGCCCAGGCCGCCGGCTAGAACCAGCGGCAAGCGGAAGTTATCGTGCTTGCGACCGATCCACATGTTCGAGAGGAACATCAGGCAAGTGTTGTCAAGCACGGTGCCGTCACCTTCTTTCATGCTATCCAGTTTGGAGGCGAGATAAGCGAACTGACTTACACGGAAGCGGGCGATGCGTTCGTAGCCATCGGAGTTGTTGTTGTGAGAGGCCGAATGGTGGCCGTCCTTCACATCAAGGAATGGATAGTACATGGCCGACAAATCGCGCGAAATGATTAAGGAAGCGACGCGGGTTTTGTTGGTTTGAAACGCGATGGCGATCATGTCGCACATCAAGCGAGCGTGATCGCGGAGATCTTCGGGCAGGCCATTGGCGGGGCGGTCCATGAGAGCCATGTTCGCGTTCTTGGCCTTCGCCGCGTCTTCAGCGAGCGACGGATACACTTCCACCGGCACGGGTGAATCGGGGGTCTGCGCTTTGTACGAATGCCGACAATACGCTTAAAGCGGCAAAGCACTTCGAACAGAGAGCGGTTACACGACAAAAGTCGCAGCTGAAAGCTAGACCGCTGCCCAGTTCGTTCGCTATGCCGCTCTTTAACGCGCACCCGGAACTGATGGAAGAGACGAGTGAGGTTGCCGTGAAGTGAGAGCTTTATACGTCTTCACGGCGGCTACCCTTTCGTGTGCTGGTGCCCCTTCGAAGGTCTGACATAAGTGGAGGCCTCCAACAAGTCCCGGCGCGGTCCGGATAGCTGCTGGACTACCCAATCTGAGACTGCGCTGAGCCCTGACCCCGTTTTTAGATCTGTAAACAGGAACGGGCCATTCTTTCTCATCTGCTTCGCGTCTCGGCTCATCACTTCAAGTGATGCGCCTACATAGGGCGCAAGATCGATCTTGTTAATCACCAGCAGATCGGAGCGAGTGATGCCCGGCCCACCCTTCCTGGGTATTTTGTCGCCGCCGGCAACATCGATCACATAAATAGAAACATCCGCCAGATCCGGAGAGAAGGCCGCCGCCAGATTGTCTCCGCCGCTCTCCACGAAAATGAGATCCACTTCTCCCAGGTGTCGTTCCAGATCTGCGATCGCCTCCAAATTCATCGAGCAATCTTCGCGAATCGCCGCGTGCGGGCACCCGCCTGTTTCCACTCCACGCACCCGGTCGGCAGGAAGAGTGCCCTGGCGGATGAGAAACTCTGCGTCTTCACGAGTGTATATATCGTTGGTCACCACCGCCACACTCACTTGCGGATACAGCCTACGGCTCAGAGAATCCACCAGGGCGGTCTTGCCACTGCCAACCGGACCGGCAACACCAACACGAAATGCTCTTTTAGTCATAAAACTCAAAACAGAAAATACCGCTGCGCCAATGGGAGTTCGCTCATCGGCTCACAGGTTAGTAGCTCACCATCCGCCCTTACTTCGTAAGTCTCCGGATCTACCACGATATTCGGGGTGGCTGAGTTGTGAATCATATCCTTCTTGGCGATCGTCCGGCAATGTTCTACGGCAACAGCCGTCTTGCTCAAACCCAGTTTTGCCGGAACGCCCGCCTCCAGCGATGCCTTCGACACAAAAGTAAGCGCGATGCTCGCTCTAGCCTTCCCAAATGACCCGAACATCGGCCGGTATAGGACGGGTTGGGGCGTAGGAATGGAAGCATTGGCATCTCCCATCACACTCCACGCAATGAACCCGCCTTTGATAATCATCTCCGGCTTCGTTCCAAAGAACGCCGGTTTCCAAAGCACCAAGTCTGCCAGTTTCCCCGGCTCAACCGAACCCACTGTGTGCGAAATGCCGTGAGTAAGCGCAGGGTTAATCGTGTATTTAGCGATATAGCGCTTAATACGAGCATTGTCATTTCGTGGCGAGTCACCCGCTAGGGCGCCTCTCTGCACCTTCATCTTGTGGGCTGTTTGCCAGGTACGAGTAATCACTTCTCCAATTCGTCCCATCGCCTGGGAGTCGCTCGAAATCATGCTGAATACACCTAAATCGTGCAGAATGTCTTCAGCGGCAATCGTCTCTTGCCGGATGCGGCTCTCTGCGAAAGCAACATCCTCCGGTACCAGCGGATTGAGATGATGACACACCATCAGCATGTCCAGGTGCTCGGCGATCGTGTTCACTGTCAAGGGCCGGGTCGGGTTGGTTGAGGAGGGAAGTACATTCGGTTGAGAGGCGATGCTGATGATGTCTGGAGCATGGCCGCCCCCCGCGCCTTCTGTGTGATAGGTATGAATGGTCCTACCTTTAATAGCCGCAATCGTCTCACTCACAAACCCTGACTCATTTATCGTGTCTGTATGAATCGCTACTTGGACGTCGAAACGGTCAGCCACCCCCAAACAACAGTCAATCGCCGCGGGAGTCGTCCCCCAGTCTTCATGCAGTTTCAGGCCGCATGCGCCGGCGGCAATCTGCTCCTCCAAGGGATCGGGTGTGGACGCATTTCCCTTGCCCAGCAGACCGAAATTCACTGGCCACTCTTCCACAGCCTCCAACATTCGCGCAATATTCCAGGCGCCTGCCGTGCAAGTGGTGGCGTTCGTCCCGGTGGCTGGACCTGTCCCGCCGCCGATCATCGTGGTGATGCCGCTCGAAAGAGCCTCGTAAATCTGCTGCGGGCAAATGAAATGGATGTGACTATCCACACCCCCTGCAGTGACAATGGCATTCTCGCCGGCAATGACCTCCGTGGACGCGCCGATAATCAACTCGGGGTCCACTCCCGCCATTGTGTCCGGGTTGCCCGCTTTGCCAACCTTTACGATCTTGCCTTCGCGAACGCCAATGTCGCCTTTCACAACTCCCCAGTGGTCGATAATAACTGCGTTTGTAATGACTAAGTCCAGCACGCCGCTGGGACTCGCACGTACCGCCGTACTGCTCTGGCCCATGCCGTCACGAATCACTTTGCCGCCTCCGAAAGTAGCTTCGTCCCCGTACGAGGTGAAGTCTTTCTCGATTTCGGCCAATAGTTCCGTATCGCCGAGCCTTACTCGGTCTCCGGTCGTCGGTCCGTAAAAGTCGGCGTATTGACGCCTGGGGATTTTAAGGCTCATAGGGTCCCGTTCACTTGTCCGCGGTGCCCAAACACTAGTCTCAGCCCGCTGAAAGCGACTAAGTCCACCCGCTTTTCTTCTCCGGGCTCGAATCGTACACTCATGCCTGCCGGCACATTCAGTCGCATTCCTCGGGCCTTGGCCCGGTCGAACTCAAGTGCCGGATTCACCTCTGCAAAGTGGTAGTGACTGCCCACCTGAACGGGCCGATCGCCGCTATGTCGAACATGTAAGCGACAGACCGCCCGCCCTTGGTTCGCCTCTATATCAGCCGCTTCTAAAAGGTATTCACCTGGAACCATCTATTTTCCCTCCGTCTACCGTATCGGATCATGCACGGTTACTAACTTAGTGCCATCTGGGAAAGTCCCTTCAACCTGAACTTCGTGAATCATTTCGGGAATACCGTCCATGGTGTCACTCCGTTTCAGAATGGTTGTCCCGAAAGTCATAATCTCAGCCACTGACTTCCCGTCGCGCACAGCCTCCAGAATTTCCGCCGTCAAAATCGCCACCGCCTCCGGATAATTCAACTTCAATCCGCGATTCTTCCGGCGTCGGGCCACTTCGGCCGCTACGAAGATGAGGAGCCTCTCTTGCTCCCGTTGCGTTAGATGCATGTCATTCTTGCCCCCTTATCGCGCTCAATATATCTTTCTGGGAGGCACCGCCGGCTTCCCCCATATCCTCTCTTTCGCCGTGTGCCACATAGCAGTGAGTCCCATCTGTGCCTCGTGCGCATCCTGAGTCATACCCCGAATCACCACACCGTCGTTCGCCAGCGTACTCACTCCCCACGCAGTGGCTGTTCCGGATAATTGGTCGGCCGTGCGGCTCAACTCCTGCTCTAGCTCCGTCCAGTCCCTTGGCTCTCTCCCAACAAGGCAAACGTACATGTTCGAGCTATACAAAAACTTCCCAAAACGCGCAGCCATGGTCAAGTCTTGGCACTTCGCCGACAGCCGGTAGCGCTCCATGGCAATCGGCCGTCCAGCAGCATAAATCGTTGTGTTTACAGAAAACTGGTCAAAAGCAAAAGCCTCTCCGCTCGCAATCCTGCCCGCGGAGAAACTCTCCCACCAAATCAAGCCCGCGCCAGCATCCAAGCGGATCTCAGATGTCTGTTCAAAACGCGAATCGGCAAAGGGGATCACCGTGTCTGGTAGATATTCAAGAAGAGCGTGGCTCCCGACGCAAAGCCGTGTCATCTGGCACGCCGCGCGCTTCATCCGGGCTGCCCGATAAACACGCGTCGCTCCTACAGAGGTAATCTGCGCTTGCGTAAACGCATCCAGCGTCGCATCAAACCTCAGCTGATCACCGCCCAAAATTCCCCCGGAGACATTATGCAGATGAATCAGCGCTTCGTTAGAACTGTTTCGGAAAGCCCGCAGCACTCTCCAAGGCGGCTCCTGACGCAACACATTGAGCACAGTTCTTCCCTCACTAAGCACAAACCTCAGCGCGAGCGTCGCTTCAGTCATTCGGGGCTCAACTCACAAATAACCTTGTCGTTAACGTCGGGTGCCGCATCGATGCTAACTCGGGCAAGTGCGCGAAGCATCCAACCTCTTCCGTCGAATATACAGCGCTTCTCTTCACTGTGTTCAAAATGTCTGGCTTCACGTCCCAGATGATTTGCGCTGCCTCTCTCTGTCCCAGCCTGAGCAGGCGCTGGCAAACCGAAACAGTTGCGCCAACACTCTGCTGCAGAAATGCGCCTACGCTATCGTCAACACTCAACCCGAGTAGACCGCAAGCATAGCCGAAGGCGACACAAAGATGTGTGTTCTCCATAGCTTGCCCATTGCGTGGTTCCAGCGATTCCACGAGAGCGGCGAACCTCTTGCCCACGGCCAAACTCGCCTCCCGTGATTCCCTCGCTAAACGGAACGCGCTTATCTTCCATGTCAAGTCCTCTATCTTTGCCCGTTCGGCCCCCCGAGTATGAGCACAGCGGCAAAACACCGCCTCGAAGAGTAGACTCTCAGACAGCAAAGCTTGCAGATACGGAAACAAGTCGGGAAGCCCCAAGTGGCCTTCCTCAATCAGGCTCTCCAAACCCCAGGAATGCACTGTGCCGCCTACCGGCAGCGCACTATCGGCCAATTGCAACAGGCGGAGCAGGTTGAGCCCGTCACTCTTCTGCATTTCCGTACTCTAGCAGGCTTCAGGTCACACACTTAAATGCGCCCGAACCACATCGTCTGTTAATTCCTCGATTGATCCCGCCGATACCCGCCGCCCCTTGTCCAGAACGCAGAATTCGCTTGCCACCCGCCGGGCAAAGGGCAGCTTCTGTTCCACCAGTAACAGCGTCAAGCCTTCGTCTTTATTGAGATTCAGAAGTATGTCGCCGATTTCGTGGACGATATTTGGCTGAATTCCTTCAGTGGGCTCGTCAAGTATCAACAGCTTTGGTTCGAGCACAAGAGCGCGCCCAATCGCAAGTTGCTGCTGCTGGCCTCCGGAAAGATCCCCGCCACGCCTTTTCAACATCTTTTTCAGCACGGGAAATAAATCGAAAATCCGGCTCGGTATTGTGCGCGCCCCGCCTTTCCGAATCCCCAAACCGATCCGGAGATTTTCCTCCACAGTCAGATGTGAAAAGATCTCCCGTCCTTGCGGCACGTAGCCAATCCCCAGACGCGCGCGCCGTTCGGCGGGAAGACTAAGGAGATCGGCGCCCTCAAAAATGATCTGACCCGATTTTACGCTTTGCAAACCCATGATGCATCTCAGAAGAGTCGTTTTCCCCATACCGTTGCGCCCCATCAGACACATGCGCGTGCCTGCCGTCACCGTCAGGTCGACATCCCACAATGTGTGGCTTCCGCCGTAAAACTGATTAAGCTCCTTGACTGCAAGCATGTTCACTCACACCCCAAGATAGACTTCAATCACGCGTGGATCTTTTTGCACCTCGTCCATGTCTCCTTCAGCAATGACGCGTCCTTCGTGCAACACAACCACCCGTTTTGCTAACGAGCGCACAAAATGCATGTCATGTTCCACCACCACCACCGAATGTTCTCCGGCCAGCGATTTCAGCAGCTCGGCCGTTCGCTCAATCTCCTGCGGAGTCATGCCGGCCACCGGCTCATCCACTAGCAATAATTCAGGGTTCTGCATGAGCAGCATCCCAATCTCCAGCCACTGTTTTTGTCCGTGCGCGAGCACTCGTCCAAGTTGGAACCGTTGGTTCGATAAGCCTGTGATTTGAAGTACCTGATCGATTCTTTGCAGCTGCGCGTCGCTAATACGGGCACGGAGTGTTTTCAGAAAAGATCGCGTACCAGCTAAGGCCAGCTCCAAATTTTCAAATACCGTCAATCTTTCAAAAACGGTCGGCTTCTGAAACTTCCGCCCGATGCCCGCTGCCACAATCTCCGGCTCGGACAATTTCAGTAAGTCGATGTCATCCCCGAAGCGAACACTTCCTGAATCGGGATGCGTCTTACCCGTGATCACATCCATCATGGTCGTTTTGCCGGCGCCGTTAGGTCCGATGATGCACAGCATCTCACCCGCATCCACATGCAGCGTAAGCTGATTGAGCGCTTTGAATCCGTCGAAGCTCACCGTCACATTCTCGAGATTCAGCCGCTTGCCTCGAACACTCATTTCACAAGCGCTCCGGAACGAGATGCAAAGCCATTCATCTGGCTCGAAGCCTTTCGGGCAAAAGCCCGATCACACCGCGCGGCAGGAATAACGTGACTCCAATGAACAAAGCCCCAAGCGCAAAGAGCCACACTTCGGGGAATGCACCGGTCAGATAGGTCTTCACATAGTTCACTAAAACGGCGCCGGCGATAGCGCCGTAGAGAGTCCCTCGTCCTCCGACTGCGACCCAGATCACCGCTTCAATCGAATTGATCGGCGCGAATTCACTCGGATTAATGATTCCAATCTGAGGCACATACAGCGCTCCGGCAACTCCAGCCACAATCGCGGAGAAAACGAAAACCCATACCTTAAAAGATTCAACGGGATATCCAAGAAAACGAGTCCGGCTCTCCGCATCCCGTATGGCATGCATAACTCTTCCCGCACGTGACTCGACAATAGCGCGGCATGCTATGTAACTCGCCGCCAAGGCGGCCGCGGTAAACACGAATAGCACTGCATGCGTGGCGTCCGAATGCAGGTCGAATCCCAGAATGTCTTTGAAATCGGTAAATCCGTTGTTGCCGCCAAAGCCCATGTCATTGCGAAAAAAAGCCAGCATCAACGCATATGTCAGCGCTTGCGTAATGATAGAAAAATAAACTCCAGTGACGCGTGATCGGAAGGCAAACCATCCGAACACGAATGCGAGCGCGCCGGGCGTCACAAAAACCATTACGACTGCGAACGGAAAATGGCTAAACCCGTACCAAAACCAGGGCAAGGACTTCCAGTTCAGAAACACCATGAAGTCCGGCAGAATGGGATCGCCGTATACGCCTCGCGCGCCAATCTGTCGCATCAAGTACATCCCCATCGCGTATCCGCCGAGCGAAAAGAATGCCGCGTGCCCAAGGCTCAGAATGCCGCAATAACCCCAAATCAAATCGATTGCCAAGGCCAGCATTCCGTAACACAGGTACTTGCCGAGAATCGTAACGACAAAGACCGACAGATGCGCGGGCGACGATGAAGGCACCGCTTGGTTCAAGATAGGTACCATCACCGCAACTAAAGCCAGCAGGCGAAGAAACCATTTACCTCCGTGATCGTCCGAACTGGGTTTCCAAAGAGTAAACGTTTCCCGGCTATTTTGCGTCACTACTTATCCTCCGATGCTCGGCCAGCCGGCGGAAACAGACCGCGCGGTCGGATTTGAATGAAGAGAATCAGTCCAACCAGAACGAAAATCTTTGCCAATACCGCTCCCGCATAGGGCTCAAGGAGCTTATTGGCGATGCCCATCGACACCCCACCAATCAAAGAGCCCCAAAGATTCCCGACACCGCCAAATACCACCACCAAAAAAGAATCGATGGTGTAGGACTGACCCAGGTTCGGGCCCACATTCGTCAACTGACTCAGCGCTACGCCGGCCACTCCGGCAATCCCAGAGCCCAATCCGAAGGTCATGGCGTCGACCCACTCCGTGCGGATACCCATGGCTTTGGCCATCGCTCGATTCTGCGAAACCGCCCGAATATCCAGTCCAAGACGAGTACGCTTCAACACAAGCAGAATAAGGGCAAAGACGATGAGCGTAAAAATCACAATGTAGAGTCGATTGTAGGTGATTTCAAGCGCATCATTGATCCGTAGCGAGCCACTCATCCAATCCGGCGTGATGACCGACCGATTGAGCGCTGAAAAAATGGATCTCACGGATTGCTGCAAAACCAGACTCACTCCAAACGTGGCCAGTAATGTCTCCAACGGCCTCCCATAAAGGAAGCGGATAATCGTCCTTTCGAGCAAAACCCCCGTGAGTCCGGCAATGATAAACGCCGCGGGAATCGCAGCTAGGATCGATATCCCAATATGGCCCGGCATTAGAGTCTGAACAACGTAAGTTGTATAAGCGCCGAGCATCATTAGTTCGCCGTGCGCCATATTGATCACGCCCATCACGCCAAACGTAATGGCCAAGCCAATAGCGATTAATACAAGCACCGATCCCAGACTCAGCCCAAAGAACAACGTTTCTATGCCGGAATAGAAGCCGCGCCAACTATCGATGCTTCCCACCGCTTCAGCCGCGGCTTTCCGGACCCGCTCGTCACTCTCGGCATATGAGCCGTCGGACCCCTTATCGAGCAGAGCCGCCAGCCTGTTCCGCACGTCCTGGCTGACATTTCCGCGCAATGTCGCGACAGCTCTCAGCCGGTCTCCCGCATCCGTCCCATCAATCGCCGCCAGCGCCAAGCCCGTGTCGATTTCTTTCTTAACCGCGGAATCTGTCTCTACCTTCGCCCGCTGCCGAAGAAGCGCCACCGCCGGTTCATCCAGCGCCTTCACCATCTCCCGCACCGCATCCAGCCGCACCGCTGGGTCCGGGCTTGATAATGAATAATGCGCAATCGTTTCGCGCAAAACCTTCCGCAGGCCGTTGTTTGTGCCGATTTTCGTCATCGAGTCAGCCGCGACAGATCCCGCCGCCTTGCGAGTCAGTGGATCAATCAAATCCAACGGGTCTGCGTCGGCAGTCTTGACAATAAATACTTTTTGATCGCTGTTGCGAAAGTAGAGGCGATCTTCGAGGAGTGCCGTCAGCGCCGCACGCACACCGGGATGATCGCTCTTGCTCAGCCGTTCCGCAATCGCTTCTTTGTCGCTGTAACTCGCTTCCCGCAACTCGTTAAGAGTCGAAAGAAATGCCGTATCGCCGGCCGATTGCGCTTCCACGAAAGACACTACTCCCAAGAGGACGGCCAGCAGCATCAGCCACCGGCTGCCCTTTGGGAGGCTCTTAGTTATTTGTAGTTCTGCCCTGAACACGTTTTAGTGACCTTATTGTAATTACCGCAGTTCAATGTCACCCAATCCGCTTCAATATCCTTGCTTCCCGGCAGGAAGTCCGACCACGCATCACCCGGAATCTCGCCCGCCGATTTCCACACAACGTTAAATTGTCCATCCGCCTTCACTTCGCCGATGTAAACCGGTTTAGTGATGTGATGATTCGGCAGCACTTTGGCCATGCCGCCCGTAAGGTTCGGCGTTTCCAAACCAGGAAGCACCGCAATCACTTTCGAAGTGTCGGTCGTTTTCGCGGCCTGCACTGCTTTCACCCACAAATTAAAGCCGATATAGCTGGCTTCCATCGGGTCGTTGGTGGTGCGCTTCGGATTCTTGATAAACGCATGCCACCTCGCGATGAACGCCTTATTGGCGGGTGTATTGATACTCTCAAAGTAGTTCCACGCGGCCAATTCTCCGACAATCGGTTTCGTGTCCAGGCCCGATAACTCCTCTTCACCCACGGAAAAAGCCACTACCGGTATATCTTCCGCCGAAATTTTCTGGTTACCCAGCTCTTTGTAGAACGGCACGTTCGCGTCTCCATTGATCGTGGACACAACCGCTGTTTTCTTGCCCGCGGAGCCGAACTTCTTGATCGCCGCGACGCGAGTTTGCCAGTCGGAAAAACCAAACGGGGTGTAGTTGATGGAAATGTCCGCCGCCTTCACTCCTTTAGCCTTCAGATAAGCTTCCAGAATTTTGTTCGTCGTGCGCGGGTAGACATAATCTGTACCTTCCAACACCCAGCGCTTCACACCCACTTCCTTCATCAGGTAGTCCACTGCCGGAATCGCCTGCTGGTTCGGCGCCGCTCCTGTGTAAATCACATTCTTCGAAGACTCTTCGCCTTCGTACTGCACCGGGTAAAACAGCAAGCCGTTGTCCTTTTCAAAAACCGGCAGCACGGACTTTCTGGAAACGGAGGTCCAGCATCCGAACACGACAGCGACTTTGTCTTTCTCAAGAAGCTGAGCCGCTTTTTCCGCAAAGAGTGGCCAGTTAGATGCCGGATCGACCACAACGGCCTCGAGCTTCTTACCCAGCACCCCTCCCTTCTTGTTCTGTTCGTCGATCATCATCAGGATCGTGTCTTTTAGAGTGGTCTCGCTTATTGCCATGGTGCCGGAGAGGGAGTGCAGTACACCGATCTTGATCGTGTCCGCTGCTCTTGCAAGCTGGCAGAATATCGTTGCCGCGGCTACAACACAGGCCGCCATGGATTGTGACTTGGAACTCATAGGTCTCTTCAAACGGATTCCCTACCTTTCGTGGAAACTAACCCTTACATCTGGATTTGCAGTCCGACTCCTGCCTGCCAGAAGTCGGGTTGGACTCGATTGAATCTCGTATCTCGGTAGAACGTGATCACGCGCGCCTTGAACTGTTTGATCACGTAGCTAAAATTCACCTCGGTGGTCTTTTGGTCATAGCTCGGCGCCGCGCTGTGCGTAAAATCTGCCTTTGCATATTTGCCTAAAACTTCGAACTTGCCGGAGACTTTGCCGAAATGTACGACTTTCGGGAAAAGATAACTTCCCAAGCCATACGCTCCTTGGCTCTTCGTATAGGCGGCTTCATACCCTCCGAGCCGGTTGTAGTTTGAATATTCGCTCTCAACCGTAACCACACCCGCATTCCTTAGCTTCTTTTCGAGCAAGAAATCCGCCGTGGTGGCTGTATGGCCGTCTTGAACTTGCGTCGCTCCGCCGATTGCCAGCAAATTCTTGTCGCCGTAATAAGTCCCGTTCAGGTAATAGCCGTCTTCCGGATCCCAAAAATCAATTTGCACGCGGGCAGCTTCTAGAAGTTTGGAAACCCCTGTCGCCGATTTCCCATCAAACACACCCGCCGACAACTTCACCTTCTTCGGAAAAGTACCCCAATACATAACGCCGTTATCGCGGCCTTGAAAAACGAATGGATATCCGTCCTGGATGCCGTCCGTGTAGACACCCCATTGATTGGAGAAGAACGGGCCGTACAAATTCGCGCGATCGCTGGGGGGCAGAAAACGTCCTACCCAGACATTCACCTGCGGTGAGAATTCGAACTGGGCTACCGCATCCAAGATCCCGATCTTATTGGTGACACTGTCATAGTCTGTATTGAACATGAACTTAATCGTGTCAGTCACCGGACCGTTCACGTAGAGACGAATGTGGTCGAGCTGGAAATCGTTCGTCGATGTTCCGGGGGCTGTTGTGTCGGAATCTGTGCTGGTGTGATCAAAACTGGTTTGTAGCCCGGCCCCCACTGTGACCGGGCCTAGGTTGATCTGCGCGTTTACCAGCGCGGCAGATGTCATAAATCCAAGCAGTAAAGGCGAAGCGGAAACCAATCCTCGAAAAGGAAACGTCAGCCGGTCGCAAAATCTCGTTCGACGCATCAATCAATTCGCTCCTCTGGGCGCGGGAAGCACCTGTTATGACTCTCTGTCGCTTCAAGAGACGAGCCCGTGTGGCGTTTGCCAGTGAGGAGGTAGGAAGACTGTCAGCACCGCTCACCAAAAGGCAAAAGCTAAAGGCTGCCAACGCCGAACGGAGGCGAATATCAAAGTCTAAAGAAGACGTTCGTTAGGCTTGGTTGGAAGTTTATCACGCTCTCTGGAACAACTACTTATAAATAATTCTGATCGCATTCATGAGAGATCCCAGCCGGTATCGGTGAAGACGAACAATTTGATAGACGCTGTGGAGTCTGGCGATCTCATTGAGCCCCCGCCGAAGGAACGCGATGTGGCGCTGCTCGAGCTCATGCACGGCTGCCACTTGTTGAGCGACGGCGCCAATCTGCGTTCCATTCAGGAGTTACTCAGCCATACTCGCTTGTCAACAACCCAGAAATGCACGCAAGTCTCGCTAAAAGATCTGCAGTTGGTCTACGACAAAGCGCATCCGAATCGCTCGTGGACATGATGACGGGGGGCTTGATTATTTCCGGGCTGGCCAAACTTGGTACTTCAGGAAATTGCCGTCCGATGAACGGCTGGCGCGTCAGCCAATTGGGGACAACCTTGGAATGGCCTCGCTTTTTGGGGATTTCGTGATGGAACAATGTTGAGATCATGTTGAACCGTCGCGACCTTTTGCATCGGACTTTGGGCTGGTCAGCAGGATTGGCGTTTGAGGGGAGGAGCGCCGGTTGGCGCAGGTTTGAGTTAACGACGCAGGTGGAGGTTCTCAAGCCGGTGGGATTGACGAAGATCTGGGTGCCGGCGGTGGGAGTGAGTGACACGCCGTTCCAGAAGACGGTACACAACGAGGCCCGCTGTGAGGATGGGCAGGCCAAGGTTTTGAAGAGCCAAGCCGGGGCGGTGACGATGGTGGCGGCGGTGTTTCCCGAGGGAACGAGGCCGGTGATTACGTGTGTCAGCCGGGTGAGTACGCGAGACTGGTCAATGACGGCAAGGTTGAAGCGGGACGCGGCGAATCTGAACGCGTACTTGCAGCCGACAGACATGCTTCCGACCGACGGGATTGTGAGAGAGAAGGCGGCCGCGATCACCAAAGGGGCGGTGACGGGTTTGGCGAAGGCGCGTGCGATTTATGAGTGGATTGTGGATAACACGTTTCGAGATCCGAAGACGCGCGGGTGCGGTCTGGGGAACATTCGAGCGATGTTGGAAACGGGAAATCTCGGCGGCAAGTGCGCGGATATTAATGCGCTGTATGTAGGACTGGCGCGGGCGGCTGGGCTGCCGGCACGCGATGTGTATGGGATCCGGCTGGGGCCGTCGCGGCTGGGTTATCAGAGTTTGGGGGCTGCGACGGAAGTAGTTACTAAGTCGCAACATTGCCGGGCGGAGGTTTACTTACAAGATTATGGCTGGGTGCCGGTGGACCCCGCGGATGTGAGGAAGGTCGTGCTGGAGGAGCCGCCGGGGAACCGCACGTTGAGTGACGAGATGGTGACGAAGGCACGGAGAAGGTTGTTCGGGTCGTGGGAGATGAATTGGATGGCGTATAACTATGGGCAAGATGTGAGGTTGCCTGGATCGGCGGGAGGGCCGGTGCATTTTTTGATGTATCCGCAGGCCGAGACGAGCGAGGGAAGGGTGGATTCGCTCGCCGCGGATAGGTTTGCGTATAAGATTACGGCGCGGGTGGTTGTCTAGGAAAGGTGTTTAGAATAGGTGCCAGATCAGGCTGATGCAATTCTTGATGCGGCGTCTTAGAGATTCGAGAGCCGGGATTGGGTGTCGCCGAATTGATCGAGCTTTACGCCGAAGCGATCCATTAAGGAAAGATAGAGGCTGCCCATCTGGCGGTTGTCTTCGGATTCGTTCAGGTAGTTGAGCGTGCGGCCGGTTTTCAGCGTGCCGCCCAGGCCGCCGGCTAGAACCAGCGGCAAGCGGAAGTTATCGTGCTTGCGACCGATCCACATGTTCGAGAGGAACATCAGGCAAGTGTTGTCGAGCACGGTGCCGTCACCTTCTTTCATGCTATCCAGTTTGGAGGCGAGATAAGCGAACTGACTTACATGGAAGCGGGCGATGCGCTCGTAGCCATCGGAGTTGTTGTTGTGAGAGGCCGAATGGTGGCCGTCCTTCACATCAAGGAATGGATAGTACATGGCCGACAAATCGCGCGAAATGATTAAGGAAGCGACGCGGGTTTTGTTGGTTTGAAACGCGATGGCGATCATGTCGCACATCAAGCGAGCGTGATCGCGGAGATCTTCGGGCAAGCCGTTGGCCGGGCGGTCCATCAGAGCCATGTTGGCGTTTCTGGCCTTCGCCGCGTCTTCTGCTTCTTCTTTGTTTTTACGGGTGCCTTCGACGCGCTTTTCTACTTCGCGCACGCTGGTTAGATATTCGTCGAGCTTGCCTTTATCGGTGGAGCTGATTTTGCGGCTTAGATCCTGCGCGCGGTCTTTGACGCGATCGAGAATGCTGATGTTGAGCAAACTGCCGCGATTGTCGAACAGGTTGTCCCAGGCGAGCGACGGATACACTTCCACCGGCACGGGCGAATCGGGGGTCTGCCACGAGATGTGCGAACTGTATGCCATCGAAAAATTGGTCTCGTGATAGCCGGTCATGGGCTGTTCACAAGCGAGAACGATACTTGATTGCGGTGTGTCTTCGCCCACATGCGCGGCAATCATCTGATCGATGCTGATGCCGGAATGGATGATGGCGCCTTTAGAAATGTGAGCGCCCGAAAGCAAGCTTCCGGTTTGTCCGGGGTGAATGCCTTGGCCAGTGAGGGATTTGACAAACAGGCCGTCGATCACGTTGATCTTTTGCTTTAGCGGTTCGAGCGGCTGCAAGGTTTTGCTTAGCTGCATCTCACCGCCTTGGCCTTGGGCGCTCCAGTGATCTTCGTTAATGCCGTTTCCCAGGAACATGACGCCGAAACGCGTGGGAGGCTCCGCCAGCGGCGCAGTGTGGGCGAGTGCGTTGAGGGATTCGAGCCAAGGCAGGGCGATGGTGCAGCCGACTCCGTGGAGAACGGTTCGGCGGGAAACTCCGCGCTTTGCGTTTTTGTGCGATCGGGACATTATCAGTTCGCTTTCCTGTTTCCTACTTGCGCCTGCAAAGCGGGAGCTGCTATTTCCGGCGCCCGAAGGTTGAGGAATTGCGGGCTGGTGACGATGGTTTCCACAAGAGAATCAAAACGGAAATCTTTGGCCGCAAGCCGGGTTTGCATTTGGTCGATGAGCGATTCGTCTGAGAGCTGGAGAGAACGGTCCAAAGCATAGGCGAGCAACTTGCGGCATAGGTTACCTACGAATTCCGGTTGACGATAGTCGCGAATGAAAACCTTGAGGCCATCGACTCCGGTGCCTTGCACATCGCCGGGGTAGGTCACCGAAGTATCGACAGGCCGGCCTGCGAGATCGTTCGTTCTGGCATTTCCCACAGGGCCATAGCCTTCAAAAGCAAGACCAAACGAATCGAAGCGCGAGTGACAGCCGGCGCAGAATGCATTGGAGCGGTGTTTGGCAAGCATTTCGCGAACAGGCAAATCCGATTTCGACTCATCGGCGGGCAATTCAGGCACTACAGGAGGAGGCGGCGGAACGCGTATGCCGAGAACTTTTTGCACCACCCAATTGCCGCGCTTGACGGGACTGGTACGCAAGCCGGGCGAATTTTGCGTGAGGAATACGGCCATAGGCAACAGGCCGCCGCGCCCATAGCGCGAGGCCTCATCGACACGCACCCACGTGTTGGCATCGCCAGTGATTCCAGGGATGCCGTAGTGGGCGGCGAGCGATGGATTGACGAAAGTGTAATCGCCGTAAATGAGATTCAGAACCGAGCGGTTGTTGGAAATTGCATCTTCGACGAAATGGATAGGTTCCTGAAACATCGCTTCGCGCAAGTCGTCAGTAAAGGTGGGGAAGCGCTGGCGATCAACAGAATTATTGGTTTCGAATTGGCGGAAGCTGAGCCAGTTGCCGGTGAATTCGGTGGCGAATCCGGAGAGGCGCGGATCTTTCAACATGCGTCGCGTTTGAGCGAGTAGAACTTCGGGTCTTACCAAGTCGCCAATGGCGGCATGCCTCAACAACTCTTGATCGGGCATGCTGGACCACAGAAAGTAGCTCAGACGGCTTGCGAGGGCATACGGCGAGAGTGGTTGAGTTTTCAAGGCGGCTTGGCGCAGAACCGACTTGGAAGGAGTTGCGTCCGCGTCTGTAAGATCGAGGCGGTAGAGAAAATCGGGCATTATGAGGACGCTGACGACCGAATCGCGGAGAGCCTCTTCATGCGTGAGATTGTCTTTTGAGCGAAGGCCGCGATAATACGCGAGCAAATCGGCTCGCTCGGCGAGAGTCAAGGGGCGACGATAGGCGCGGTCAGCCAGTTTGAGCAAGGCATCCAATTGCTTGGGCTCGGCGTCGGAGCGTTCCTTCTCGAGTCTGCGCAAGGTGGCGTTGATGCCTTCGAAATGCTCGCGAATCGCGCGGGACGCTATCGGGTCGTTAGAAGGATCGGCGGCGGCTTTGGCTAAGTAGGCGTCGCGCATGGCGAGAATGACCGGGGCATCGGTAATCAGCTGATTGACGGGGCGCGGGGTGCCGGATTCAGCGCCTTTGCCTTGCACTTCCCCGCTCTGGTTGAAAAAGTATTGGGTCCAAGTGCGGGCGGTTATGTTGGCAATGAAATCGAACTCATCCCAAAGGCGGTTCAGTTCTTTCTGTTTTTGGGAATCGAGAATGAGTTGCATTAAGGGCTGGTCGTCACGAAAGAAGCCGACCACGCTGTGATAACCGGCGCTGAGCAATCTGCCTTTGTCGGCCGAATCGTCGGGGAAATAACGGCCGCGCTCCGTGATGTAGAACGCGTCTGGAAAAACTGAAGCGAAGCGCGAAAATGCGGCTTCGTAGCGCCCGCGCTGAGCAGCGGGAACGATCAGATCGATATCGCCCGCGCGAGCTTTCGCTGAAATTGCGGCCCAACGCGGAGCGGCTTCCTTATGCAATCCGGCGTAATCGGGAATGGCGGGAACGATGGGAGGCGGATCAGAATCGTTGCGGAGATCGTTCGGGTCGCTTTCGAGGCGATGAGAGGCGAATTCGCGGAGCTTCCAATTGAGCAACGGTTGTGAGGCAGGCGGCAAACCTTTCACCACGGGCGCGGTGAACTGCATGGCTGTGTGGGCGCGAATTTTAATGACGAAATCGCGCATTTCGGCGCATTTCGCCGGCACTGCGTCGGGATCCGCGGTTGCGGGCGGCGGCAGTTCGCGCCACATGGCTTGAAGCTTCGCCACCGGACCCAGCGCATCGCGGTCATGCAGAATTTCCCAAACCTTGGGCAGATACTTTGGGCTGATTTTGGCGTCGGACGCAGTTGACGTTAGGGTGGCCCGAGGCTTTCCTAGCGATACGCGATAGCGATAACGCCAGGCGGCTTCGAAATACTGCGCATAATCAGTGGGCTGTTGCGAATAAAACTGGATGATGCGTTGAATTGCGTATTTATCTCGGTCAGTCTCCACCAACATGGGATGCGAAGCGAAGGCGATGCCATCGGGCCTGAGAACGAGGTGATCGGCGACTTCGCGGGCAGCTTTCAAATATTTGTTGAGCAAAGCGGGCGACATGGTTAAAGACTCGCCCGAGTTATCGAAGCCGGCCAGATTGGCGGGGTCGACGGGAAACTGCTTGGAGATCTGCATGTCCTGGCCGGTTAAATCGCGGATGGTGTAGTTGTACTCAGCGCTGCTCAGGCGGCGGGCAAGAACGAGGCCTGGGTCGCCGGCGGACTTTTTGATTTCCTCGCTACGCAGTGCCTGGACCCAAGCGATGACTTGCCGGACCGATTGCTCGGGAGGGGCGGGCATGGGCTTGGGCGGCATTTCTTTTGCCTCAAGACGGTGCATGAGGAGCATCCAGCGAGGAAAATCAGCGGTTACGAGATCGACCGAGGTGTACGACCTCAAATCAAACTGGGCAGCCGGCATGGAACCGCTGTGGCAGGCGACGCAGTTTTGCTGGATGAAGGGGCGTACGATTTGCTCGAAATCACGCTGGAGGGCGGGCGATTGTCCAGTTGCTTTCATCACCGCCATGACGAACAGGACAGTGGCCGTTCGAAATTGCATCAGTGAGATTATTTTACGCGATTTGGATTGGGTTTGAGCGCGGCTCCGTTCGGTGCTTCTTGGGCCGTGGTGACGATCTGCGGTGAGTTGGCCAGCGCTGACCGGAGTCATTTGTCGACGAGTTCTACCGCGGGCCAGCCTGATTTCCAGCTGAGCGGCATGATGGCGAGGGTGGCTTTCCCTCCCATTCGGGTATCGCCTTCGAAATCGCTGGTGAACCAGCTTTTGCCGTGATCGATGAGAATGCCGGCGTGGCCGGGTCCAAACAGCGGTCCCTGGTTGGAGAGCAAGAGAGTGCCGCCGGCTTTTAGCATGTTGACGCCATCCTTATCGATGTACGGGCCAGTGACATTGCGGCTTCGGCCGACACGAATGTTGTAAGTGCTGTTCACGCCGCGACAGCACGAGCCCCAATTGACAAAGAGATAGTAATAGCCGTGGTGCTTGTAAAGGCATGAGGCCTCGATCGATTTGTTGGAGGCGAGCGATGAGATCGGCGAATTGGGCGATAGCCGCTTACCGGTTTTTGGATCGAGTTGCACCAGTTTGATTCCGCTCCAATAGGAACCGAATGCGAGCCAGAGCGTTCGGTTGTCGTCGGAAAAAATGGAGGGATCGATGGTGTTGAAATCGCCGCCTTCATGGGATTGGACGACGATGCCCTGATCGGTCCAGTGATAGTGGGGATCGGCTGGATCGAGAGTGGGGGTGGTGGCGAGTCCGATGGCCGAAGTAATTTTTCCGAAGCTGGAGACCGCGTAATAAAGGAGATATCGATCGCCGAGGTGAATGATGTCCGGCGCCCAGTAGTTCATGTTGCGGTTTTCGGGGACGGCTGTGGCGATCCATTCGGGAGCGGTTTGGAAGACGGGCGGGCCGGGTTCCCACTTAACCAGATCTTTGGAATGAAAGGAAGGAATGCCATGACCGGTATAGAAGACCCAGAACTCACCTTTGCATTTCACAATCGTGGAGGGATCGCGAGTGGTGATGCCGCGGCTGGCGGTTTGGTTGAGGGGAAGGCCGGCTCGGAATGTAGGGTTGGTGTCATCGGCGAGGGCACCCTGGGGTGGGGATGCGGCGATCAGCAGTGTGGAGATGAGGCAGTACGGAGAGAGTTTCATTGCGGGATTAAGCTGCTCACGCTGGGTATGATACTAGGCTGCAATGCGCCAGATGCGGTGGCCGTTGGTCCAGGACAATTTCTCGAAGACGGCCGGCGACGAAGATTTCTTGAGGAGAATCAGGGTTTCGCGGGCGACGCATTTGCCGGCCATACGGCTAGCGGTCGGATTGTTGTTTTGAGAGACGCCGCCACCTTTGCCATCGGAACAGGCGCAATCACTGCCGAAGATGAGCTTGTCTTGATGACGGGCAAGGAAGTCTTGAGTGAACTCGGCATCGCGGGAGAGAGCGTTATTGCCGGAGTTCGCACTTAGATCGCCGTAGAGGTTTCCGTAATCAGAGAGTAACTTGTCGGTAATTCCGCCGCGGACGATGGGACCGGTGGGATAAGCGACGTCGTTCTTATAATCGGCGCTGACGTTGGCCCAGAAGGCATCGGCGTGACCAACGAATTTGGTTTTGGGATAAGCCTTCAGCATAGTTTCGAAATGTTGGAAGCCGGTGCTGAAGACGCCTTCGCCGTCGTAATGAGGGACCTCTTGAAAGTGGATCAGGATGGGGACCTGTAGCTCTGCGGCGAGAGAGTACATGCGGCGGAGTTCGGGACCATCGGCGGCGACGTGGAACTTGATTTCGGCGAAGCCGCGAGCGCCCCGCTTGACTGCTTCGGTGAGGATGGCTTCGGCGGTGGGTTTGGTGATATCGGTGCTGGCGGCCCAGGCGAAGACATTTTTGTACTTGTCTTGCATGGATTGAATTTGGCTGGCGGTGTCAGCGCGGGCTAGGAGCATGGCGTTCGAGACTTCGCAGCCTTGCATGTGGATGTAATTGGCGTCGAGGCCGGGGCGGAGGTGGAAGTGGCAATCGATGACGGGGCTGCCGCTCCAAGGCGTGGACGGTTCGGCGGCGCGGGATTTGAAAGGGAGGAGACTGGTGAGGGCGAGGGCTGCGGCTTCGCGTCGGGTGAGGACGGTGGGATTCATGAATGATGTTGTATCACGGAAGCGCCACTTATTCTCGTATGTATTTATCTATATTTGAGAAGGCGCGGTCCGGCTTCTTTAACCGGCTGGCTGAATCCGGGCCCAATTCAAGATCGAGGGCGAAGATCTTCTCGCGCATTTCGGCGGAGATGCGTTCGCGTTCCGCTTTGTGGGCTGGGGCGTCTCTGAGGATTTGCTCATAAATTGCACGTGCTTCGGCGGCGTCTCGCTGGAAAGTCTCCGGCACGGGTATTGGCTTGAGGGTTTTCAGTGCGTCGAGTTTGGTAATGAGTATCTTTTGCACGGCGATTTTGAGACCCTTGGCCACATTAGTCCAAGCCTCATCGCGATTGGGCCAGCTTGTCACTGCCACCGCGTTGGTAGGAATGACTTGGAGATGGGCGAACGGCGCGTCACTCCAATCGCAGGGGCGCACGATGATGGGAACGATGAGAGCCTCTTTGCGCGACTCGCGTTCCAAGGCGCGAGGCATTTCCTTTTCGTAGCAGTAATCGGAAGCCAAAAAGTCGGCACTGACGAATAAGGTAATGATGTCGGCGGAGTTCAAATGCTCATCGATATCGCGGGCGAAGTCATCGCCGGGATCGATGCGCCGATCATGCCAGATTTGGACGAGCTTCCGGCGGCGGAGTAACACCACAGAAGATTCGAACTCCTGGCGGAGCGGCTCATCCCGGTGGGAATAGGAGCAGAATATTTCGACTGAGCCGTCAGGCTGGTCGTTAGTCACAACAACCTTATGATAGCGAACGTTAACACTGCTTCTCGACGTAATCGTGAATCATCGGAGCAGATACTGCGTCAGGCAGCACAGTGAGCGCGGCAAGGATGATGCGGGTTTGGAGATCTGGATCATTTGGCATGCCAAGAGGATAGCCGAAGGGTGCATCGACAAACAATGCCCCTGAGCGACGCGCTCAGTGATTTCCCGAAGCATGGTGACCAAGACGGTGGGAAGGCCCGCCCTCTCCATGATGCTCTGAATCAGTCCGACCGACTGATGGCACATGGGTCAAACGGGTGTCAGCAGGACTGCGTCAGCGCCGTCTTGAATGAGAGCGTGTGCGATCTCCGGGGCAGTGTCTCGCGTGAGCCGACCGGGAGCGGCGATGGAACCCATGAAGCTGAAATGACGTGGAGCGATTGGGCCGATGACGCCTTTCGCAGCGAGAGATTTTAATCGATCCAGGGGGAGAGCCAAGTTCCTATCTGCCCGGATTCCACTGGAATCAAAAGCGTCACTGCGATGGGCGATGGCGAGGGTAGATAAGTCGGTTTCTGATGGGATTGCGCGGTAAGAACAATCACCACCGCGAATGGAGGTATCGAAGGCTAATTGGTCGGGACGGAAGAAGGCGGCGGTGGTAACGACGGCTATGGCAGTCTGGTTTAAGGGCTTTGTTAATCGCGTACCCGGCTTCCAGTCGATACGGCGGTACGGATATGCCTTCATAAAGAGCTGATAGGCAAGCTTGAGATCGGAGAATTTGGCCATTTCAAGCGGTCACTGCGATTTCTTAAGCTTTTCGAGCAAGCGCTTTTCGAAATCTGAGTCAGATTGAAGACCGAAGCGGGCGGCGCGGGCGGCGGCGGACAGTTTTCTCAATTGCCGGGCAAAACTGGAACAGTGGCGGCACATGGCGAGATGAAGGCGGATTTCCCAACGCTTTGGCCATGGCTGTGACTTGAGCTGGTCTGACAGGAGTACGCCGGATACGTCTTTGCAGGAAATCACTGTTTGGCCAACCCTTTCGATTCGAGGCATTCGCGCAAGCGGGCACGAGCCCGATAGAGAAGCACTCCAAAGTGAGTGACAGTCAGCTCAAGAATCTTACAAATCTCGGTTGTATTGCAGCCCTCTATCTCGCGTAAGTGAAAAACCTGACGCTGGGCGAAGGGCAGCTGTTCCATGCACTCGCCGATCATGGTTCCAATCTCTTTTGACAGCAGCAGTCTTTCGAGATCAGCCGGAGGACGGGACCAACGGCCGTGGTCATCGAAGCGGGATTCCAGGACTGCGTCGATGGGGTCGCTTTGATCATGGCGAGAATTTGCACGACGCCTCTCTTGCGCTTTGCGGTGAAGAATGCCAAAGAGCCAGGTGCGCAGTTGGGAAAGCCCTTCAAAGGTATCCATGCGCTGAAGGAAGACAACGAACACTTCCTGCACTAGATCTTCAGCTTCCTCTTTCGAAAAGCCCAGCGCGGTGGCGCCCGTGAATAGAGATCGCGCGTGTTGCTGAACGGCTTCTGCCAAGGCCGCCGAATCGCGTTGACGGAGGCGTTCGAGCAACGCGGATTCAGTGGACGGGGGAGAAGTGATATCTTCCAACCCCCTCAGTCTAAATCGTTTGAGACTCAGAAGGCAATGTTTCGGAGCGGCTGCAAAAATAATTGCGGACTCTGTAAGAAATGAGGCTGGTTCGTCACTCACTCTCGAAAGCGGGTTTGACGTTTTCGACAAAAAGGAGATCAAAGAATGAAATATTCGCATCACAAGTTAGCGATCGCGGCGGCTTTGGCCGGCCTCGCGGGAGGTACGGCGGCGCGCGCCGCGCAACCGAATCAGCCGTCCGGCCTATCCGCTGGATTGGTTGCCCACGCGTCGTTCGCCAAGAAAAAGGCGGTTGAGAAGCATGCTTGCAAAGGCATGAATTCCTGCAAAGGGCAAGGCGGCGGAGACAAGAAGCAATGGGGCAAGAACGAGTGCAAAGGCAAAGGCGCTTGTGCGACGGATGGCTCCAAGCCAAAAATGATGTAGATTTCGCTCGGGGGATTCGGGTATTTCGAATCCCCCACGTTCCGAAAGCATATGGCACTTAAACACTTTGATCGGCGCGACGAATATGAAATCGGTATCGGCCTTCGGGTTCCTCATTTGAATCACATTCGGAAGCGAAAACCGCTGGTGGATTGGTTCGAAATCATCTCTGAGAACTATATGGTGGATGGCGGGCGTCCGCTGGCAACGCTGGATCGCATTCTTGAGCAATACAGAGTGGTGCAGCACGGGGTATCGCTGTATCTAGGTTCCGCGGAGCCGCTGAATCGTGACCATTTGAGAAAGCTGAAAACGTTGGTTCGCCGGACGAAGACACCCTGGCTGACCGACCACTTGTGTTGGGGCAGCGTTGACGGGCGGTACACGCATGACCTGCTGCCGATGCCTTACACGTTCGAAGCCGCGAAGATGACGGCAGAGAAAGTGCGCGCTGTGCAGGACTTTTTGGAAGTGCCGATTGCGGTGGAGAATGTGAGCAGCTATGCGGAATTCCATATTTCCGAGATGACGGAATGGGAATTTTTGAATGAAGTTGTAGAACGGGCGGATTGCGGCATTTTGCTGGACGTGAACAATATCTATGTGTCGTCAAGAAATCACAATTTTGAATCGCGCGACTATGTGGATGCCGTTGCGCCGGAGCGAGTGGTGCAAATCCACTTGGCCGGACATTCTAAATTTGAAAAGTACATTCTCGACACGCACGATCATCCGGTGATAGGGCCGGTTTGGAAGCTGTATGAACGCGCGATTCAACGCTGCGGCCTGGTGCCGACGTTGTTGGAATGGGACGACCGGATTCCTTCGTTTGAGGATGTCCACCGGGAGGCATTGAAGGCCAGAAAATATAGGTCCAGTCCGCTGCAGGTATCGGCATGACGCTTCTTCAAATGCAGCGCGGGGTGGCGGCGGCTCTGATGACGCCACTGACACCGGCGGGAGGAATTGCGCGCAAAACTAAGAATGGCGCAAGGATGTCAAGCGAAGCGGCGCGGTTTATCAAGCCCAATGATCGACTGACTTCACTCGAGCGATTGGAAATCTACAGCAAGAGTTATTGGTACCGGTTGATGGATTCGCTGCGCGACGATTTTCCTGGCTTGGCGGGGATTCTGGGCGGGAGAGCGTTCGAGCAACTGGCGAAAGCTTATTTAAGTAAGTGCCCATCGCGTTCCTTTACGCTGCGTGATTTGGGTGCGCAGTTGGAGGATTGGCTCCGGAAGAATCCAAAGTACGCAGGGCGCAAACACGCGCTTGCTCTAGATATGGTGCGGCTCGAGTGGGCTCATATTTTGGCTTTTGACGGGCCAGAAGAGAAGGTATTAGGACAGAACGAGCTTGCGACACTGAACTCTCGTAGCCGGGTCGGAGTGCAACCGTATCTCAGCTTGTTAGATCTGGCATATCCGGTTGATCAACTACGGGTGAAAGGCGGCGTCAAATCGGCGGCGCCTGAATCGATATTCGTGGCCGTTCACCGTTTCGATCTTGTTGTTCACTACCGGCGGCTGGTTGCGGAGGAATTTCATTTGCTGCAAGCGCTGCGCGCTGGAAACACCATCGCTGCTGCGATCAGGCGGGCTTTTCGCGAAAGTCCGGTGAACCAAGAAGAGATTCCTTCGTTGTTACAGAAATGGTTCAGGATTTGGGCTGAATTGGGGTGGCTGACGCTGTGAGAGATAAAGTTCAATCTGCGTTTCTTCTGCTGGTTCGACTCTATTGGGGCTGGCAGTTTGCACAAACAGGGTGGGGAAAATTCAACAATATTGGAAAAGTGACAGGCTTCTTTGCGAGTTTAGGGATTCCGCTGCCCGGTCTCACAGCTCACTTCATTGCGGGATTGGAATTAGGCGGAGGGATACTGCTCGCCTTGGGTCTGCTGTCACGGCCGGTCGCATTGCTGCTCGCCAGTAACATGCTTGTGGCTTACATTGCCGCCGATCGCGAAGCCTTATTCTCTGTGATATCTGACCCGGATAAGTTCTCCGCAGCTGCACCGTTTACCTTCCTGCTGGCTTCCTTGATGGTTCTGTTATTCGGGCCAGGCATTCTGTCTTTGGACACTTGGGTGAGAATAAGATCAGAGCGGAGCTTGTCGCCGGTGTTTGAGCCGCCTTCTTCATGATGATGGACACTCAGAGGCCGATGGCCCAGCGGGCTGACTTAGCACACGCGGCCCGCCGCTTGCCAGTGGCGCTGCTGGGCAATGCGGTCTTACGAATTGCCGGGGGAGCCAGCGGAATCTTGGTGGGGTTGTATCTCGCGGATCTGGCCAACAAAGGTGAACGAATTGGCGCAGCTTTGGTGGGAGCATTGGGAGCAGTTTCGTTCATCGCAGAGTTGCTGGTAGCGCTGCCGGTGGGGATGCTGGCGGATGCATTCGCACCTCGGCTTTTGATGACGAGTGGAGCGCTATTGGGTGCGGTCGCCACGCAGCTGTTTGGGATGACAGGATGACAGGCTGGGTGAGCATTTTCTTTTTGAGCCGTGCGCTGGAGGGGATTGGGGCTGGAGCGGGCGCACCATCACTTCTGGCTCATATCACCGACGTTACCGAACACAACGCCTCATTGCGCGCGAAGGCGATGAGCTATTTCGAGCTTTCGCTGTTGGCGGGTTTGGCCTTGGGCGGGTTGATGGGGGCACAACTTTGGCGGAGTTTCCACACCGCTGCGTTCGGAAGCGTCGCTTGCTTATATCTGCTTTGCGCCGGGCTGGTTTTCTTTGGCGCAGCGGGCACGCAAGGCCGCGGGCGCGCCGCAGCATTGGCTGGGTTATGGCGCGCATGGGCGCAACCTTCGTTGCGGCGGTTGGCGCCGGCGTGGCTGTGTATCAATTCAATTGTTGGATTATGGCTAGGACCTACACTCACTTTTCTGTTAGTGCACAAGGGCGGAAGTCATCAGTTTCTGGCGGGTGTCTTCGCAGAGACGCCGGAGCAGGTGGGTTGGTTGCTGCTGGGCTATTCGATTGTGTTCGGCGCCGGAGTGACGGCGTGGAGTTTCGCTATGCCCAGAGTGCCAACGCTGCGAGTGATGCGAATCGCGATTGGCGCAATGTTTGCAGTGTGCGCGGGACTGTTGGCTTTGAATCATGCGGCCGAGGCGCCGGGCACAGTGAGGTGGGCGATTGGCGTCTTCACGGCGATTTGCATTATGGTGGAGAGCGGGTTCACACCGGCTGCGCTGACTCTTCTGGCCGAAGCTGTTGGTTCACAAGCGGGGCGCGGAGCGGCGATGGGAATTTATTCGGTGCTGCTGAGCATTGGAGCGATTGCCGGGTCGCTTCTGGCGGCTGTGCTGGGTCACTGGTTCGCGGTGGATGGCCTGATCTACGGGACTCTTGCAATGGCCTTGGTAGCGCTACCGCTGTTGAACAGGCTCGGCGCATCGGAGGCTTGCGATGCCCGCGACTGATTACGATTTGGTGATTATCGGCGCAGGTTCGGGAGGATTGACGGCGGCCGGGTTTGCGGCAAAGTTGGGAGCGAAGGTAGCGCTAATTGAAAAGGACCGCATTGGGGGAGACTGTACCTGGACCGGTTGCGTGCCTAGTAAAGCGCTGCTGAGAGTGGCGAGGGTCGCTCATGAGATGCGCGCCGCGAGCAAATTCGGAATTGTTGCGCAGCCGCCAGTTATTGACATGACGCATGTGCACGGCTATGTGAGGCGTGCCATCGAACAGGTTTATCAGATGGAGACGCCTGAGGAATTGAGTAGACAAGGCGTCGAGGTGATTAGTGGAACGGCACGTTTTGAGAATGCGCAGACTGTGACTTTAGGAGAGCGCTCGATTTCCGCGAAGTTCTTTCTGCTGACAACGGGGGCGCGGGCCCGCATTCCCGCGATTTCCGGATTGGGCGGCGTTCCTTTTCTTACTTATGAAAACCTATTTGAAAACGCTCGTTTACCGCGAAGTATGACGATTGTTGGCGGAGGTCCGATTGGAGTGGAGATCGCGCAGGCGTATCAGCGATTGGGGACGCAGGTAACGATGGTGGCGGAGCGGTTGCTGCCGCGAGATGAGCCGGAAGCGCGTGAAACGATCCAGCGCGTATTAGAGCGCGAAGGAGTTCGGTTTCTATGGGGCGGGCAGCTTCAGTAGGCAAAGAAGGCAGCGACCATGTTTTGACGAGTAATGTTGGTGAGGTTCGTGGGGAGGTTTTGTTTGTCGCCACGGGCAGAAGACCAAATGTGGACGGGCTTGATTTAGAAAGTGCCGGCGTCAGTCACTCGGAGGACGGCATTCCGGTTGACGCCCAACTTCGCACGAATGTGAAACATATCTACGTGGCTGGGGATGTAACCGGCGGCCAGCAGTTTGCGCACTTAGCGGGATGGCAAGCGTTTCAGGCTGTGCGAAATGCCCTTCTGCCCGGCAGCAGTTCGTGGCGAGCACAGCTAGTGCCGTGGGTAACGTTCACAGACCCTGAAGTTGCGCATGCGGGCCTGACAGAAGAAGAGGCCCGAGCCAAGTTTCATGAGGAGGTCGATGTCTATCGCTGCGACATAAGCCGCATCGATCGGGCGATTTGCGAAAGCGATGCGGACGGCTTCATCAAAATGACAACAAAGAAGGATGGCCGCCTGCTGGGCGCTACAGTAGTGAACGCACGGGCCGGAGAGATGATTAGCGAGTTGGTTCTCGCGATTCAACAGAAGATGAAGGTATCCGACTTGGCCGCCGCTATTCACCCATACCCGACCTATTCCACGGCACTACAGCAGCTCGCGGCCGACGCGGCTGTTCAGGAAACGCTCTCTGGCGTGATGGGTTATTTGATTCGCGCATTTCGAAAATAGGAGCTTATGAAGAAAGACGCCGATTATGTTTTCTACGAACTGACTCGCAGCATTTGCCCTAATTGCCGCAAGGTGATTGACGCCAAAGTTCTGTTGCGCGACAACAAGGTTTACATGCGCAAGCGCTGCCCCGATTGCGGTCCGTTTGAGGCTCTGGTCTACGGCGATGCGGAAGCTTACACATCACACGCCAAATACAACAAGCCCGGCACCATTCCGCTGGCGTTTAACGGCGAGATCCACGACGGCTGTCCGCACGATTGCGGACTGTGTCCCGACCATCAGCAACATACGTGTTTAGGCATTATTGAAGTGAATAGCGCGTGCAACATGAATTGCCCGCTTTGTTTTTCCGAGGCGAGCCCCGGATTTAACCTCTCGCTCGAAGAAGTGGAGCAGATTCTCGATAACTACGTACGAACTGAGGGCAACCCTGAAGTTGTGCAGTTTTCGGGCGGCGAGCCGACGATTCATCCGCAGATCATCGATTTCGTCAAGGCGGCAAAGGCTCGCAATATACCGTTCGTGATGATCAATACGAACGGTAAACGGATCGCGAAAGACGATCGGTTCCTTGAGCAGTTGAACGAAGTCCGGCCGTCGCTCTATTTCCAATTCGATGGTTTCGATTCGGAGACATATCGGGTTATCCGCGGCGAGCCAGATATTCTTCCAGAGAAACTGGCGGCGCTCGATCGGCTGGCGAAAATCGGACTTACCGTGACTCTGGTTCCCGCAATTGAGCGCGGGGTTAACGAGCACGAAGTTGGCAAGATCATTGATTTTGCCATTCGGCACCCGGCGGTTCGCGGCATCAACTTCCAACCTGCGTTTCACGCCGGCCGGCATATGACGCATGATCCGATGAAGCGGATCACTATACCCGACATTCTCAAAATGATTGAGGAGCAAACGGCGGACAAATTCAAGGCCAGCGATTTTGTTCCAGTGCCGTGTTGCTTTCCAACTTGTAATTCGGTCACTTATGCATTTGTCGATGGCGACAAGGTCACGCCTTTGCCCAGGATTGTAAACGTATATGACTACCTGGACTACATCACCAACCGCGTTATGCCTGATTGGAGCATCGAAATCAAAGGGGCGCTGGAGGGATTGTGGTCCTCTTCATCGGTGGCCGGTTCGCAAAAATCGGCCAATCAACTGGCGTTTTCGTGTCAGGCTTGCGGTATTCCGGAATCGTTGACGGTGGGCGATATTGCGCAGCACATGATTATGATCATGCTCCAGGATTTCATGGACCCGTGGACCTTCAATCAGAAGAACTTGATGAAGTGCTGCAAGGAATTTTTGTTGCCAGGCGGGAAGCAGATTCCGTTTTGCGCCTACAATACCGTGGGCTACCGGGAACAAGCGAGAGTTCAGTTGGAAGCGGCGGAACCGGAACGCAAGCGGGCGCGGGCTGAGGGTTGGCGATATGCGCCTCGCCCGGTCACATTCAACTTTGATGAGCCGGCGCAGAAGCAGGATTTGCGAGTTTTGACGACATGAACTCCGAAGAGATGGTGAAACGGTGCTGCGCGCTCATCTATGAAAGTGATTTCGCAAAAATCCTGCTGGGTGATTCTTTTCACCCAGGCGGATTGAAGCTCACGGAACGCTTGGGCACGTTGTTGAAGCTGACGCCACAATCGCGCGTGCTGGATATCGCCTCCGGAAAGGGGACGAGCGCCGTTTTTATTGCCGAACGCTTTGGGAGTCGCGTGGTGGGCATTGATTACGGCCGGCAGAATGTTGAGGAGGCGAATGCGCTTGCGGATTCAAAGGGATTGTCTGCCCAGGTGAGTTTTCAGCAAGGCGATGCGGAACGCCTGCCGCTGGCAGGCGGCGCTTTCGACGCAGTTCTGTGTGAGTGTGCGTTCTGCACTTTCGCGAATAAGCCAGCGGCCGCGCGAGAGTTCAGCCGTGTTCTGGTTCCCGGCGGCAGAGTTGGATTGAGTGATTTGACACGCGGGTCCGCTCTGCCAAAAGAACTGGATGGATTGCTCGCGTGGGTTGCGTGCATTGGGGACGCGCAACCCTTATTGCAGTACCAAGAATATCTGACTGGCGCCGGTTTTCAAATAGAGCAAGCAGCGGAGTGTGACGAAGCGTTGCTGGAATTGGTCAACCAGATCAGAATGAAGCTTCTTGGTGTCGAGGTTATGGCGGGTTTGAAGAAAATAGACATTCCGAACGTCGATTTGTCTGCGGCGAAGCAGATGGCCCAAGCGGCGCAGCTAGCGGTGAAGCAAGGCGCACTGGGGTATGCAATTATTAGTGCGGCGCTCTAAGGCCTGCAATATGGTATGCTGGCGACCACTGTTTGCGAATGCTTAATGGCGCATCGGCCAGACTAAGCGGGAAGCACACAGCCCCTACATGAGGTACTCTCTGGAGCCTATGGCATTCCCAACTAAGAAGCGGTCGATTGTAGTGTGGTCGCTGGTGGCAGCGGCGAGCGTGGTGTTTTCGTACGCATTCATGTTAGCGATGGCGATGGCCTGCGGAACCTTGCCGGTTTTTCTATTGCTGGGAGGGGGGCACGGTTTATGGCTGCTTTTGCTGGGGGCCTTTGGTCTGGTAATGTCTGGGACCATCTTGTGGGCGCTGATTCCGAGACGAGACAAGTTCGAACCGCCGGGACCCCTGATTGATTTGGATAAACAGCCAAGGTTACGCGCAGAGATTGCGGCGATTGCGGCAACGTTGGGCGAAGATTTGCCAACTGAAGTTTACGTCACGGCAGATGCGAATGCATTTGTGGCGGAGCGCGGAGGGCTCATGGGTCGGGGGAACCGGCGTGTGATGGGGTTAGGATTGCCGCTGCTCGAGACTCTGAATGTCTCACAATTCCGGGCGGTGCTGGCGCATGAGTTTGCCCACTTCTTTGCGGGCGACACGCGGCTGGCGCCGTGGGTTTACAACGCGCGCAATAGCATGGTGCGGGTGTTTCAGAACATCAATAAAACTTCGCCCCTTTTCAAAGTTCTGAGTCGATTTGCCATCGTGGCCGTGGCATATCTCGTAGTTGTGAAGACTCTGGTGGGATTTTGGCGCGTGTTTCTCCGGTTGACCCAGTTAGTCTCGAGGAAGCAAGAATTCAGGTCGGATGAACTGGCGTGCCATACGGCGGGGTCTGAGGCGCTGATAGGTGGATTGAAGGTGGTGAACCAAGCGACGCCGGCGGTGGCGCCTTTCTGGAATAGTGTGGTGTGGCCGATTGTGCAAAATGGGCATCAGCCGATGATTGCGAATGGGTTTGCAAGGTTTCTGGTGACGCCCAAGGTTGCGCAGGCGACGGCCACACACTTAGACAAAGCGATTCAGAACAGGGAGACGAACCCTTTTGACACGCATCCGCCACTGGCTGCGAGGATTGAGAAGGCGAAAGCTCTTGCGATTCCGGGCGGTGCAGTGGACGAACGGCCTGCCACTTGTCTGATTGACGACTTGGCGAACTTGGAATTGGCATTGTTGCATAAGATGGCGCCCGGCCTGGCGTCGAAGCAGTTGAAGCCGATGGAGTGGGAAGCACTGGGCCACGGCGTCTACGTGCCGCTTTGGCGAGCGCAGGTGAGGCCGTTTGCGGCGCAGCTTGCCGCCTATTCGCTGGCAGAGGTGCCGGCTCTTTTGCAGAAGTTGACACCAATTGTGGCGCGACTCAAAGATCCGCCGGGCCTGCTTCTGACCCCGGAACAACGCAACGGGAGGGCGGCGGGAGTGGTGGAAGCGGCGATTAAGCTGGCGCTGCTTGATCATGGCTGGACTCTTGATGCCAAGCCTGGGACGGTTAACTTAACGAATGGGGATCTACGAGTAGAGCCGGCCAATGATGTTATGCGGCTCATGACTAAGCAGTGGACAGCGGAGGAATGGGCGAAGTACTGCGGGCAATTGGGAATCGGGAGTTGGCCGCTGGTGAAGGCGGCGGAGACTGAGGCTGTTCGAGACATCAGTCAATAGCAAGCGATTCACTTCTTAGGCGCTTTCATCTCGTGGGCGCCCTGGCGCAAGATGAGCTGGGTCACATTTCCTTTGTCATCCTTGACGAATTCGAGATCCGCGGGAAACAGCGTTGGGAAGAACTTGGTTTCGGATTCGGCATAAAGAGGCACTTTGCCCTGGCCGGTGGCTTGGGTAATGAGTTGGCCGTTTTCCATGGTGACGGCTATATCGAAACCTTTCGAAAGTTCATAAGTGCCAACATATTGGGCGAGGATTTTGGGATCGACCGTGACGGTGGAGCGCACAGTGGGTTTGAAATCAAGCCAACCATATTCGGCGGCGATGGCGTGGATGATTTCGTCATTGAGATCGTCGCCGGAATCGCTGTTTGTCATGACTATGGCGCCGTCGCCACTCGTTTCATAGGCGACCAACAGGCAGCGGAAGCCTTCGTTCGCGCCGCCGTGAGTTAAATAGAGATTGTCTTTCCTGCTTCCTTCCACGGAGATGCCTAAGCCCCAGTTGCCCATGCCCGGCGTCAACATTTGACGGGTCATCTCAACCGACAGCACATGATTGGCTTTGCCTTGAAGAGATTGCTGCACTTCGATGGCGTAACGGGCGAGATCTGAAGGTGTGGTCCAGAGTCCGGCAGCGGCCATTTCGGGATAAGTGTGCGCGCCGCCTTCGATTGGCTTGCCGTCGCCAGCGTAGGGAGTCGCGGCGTTTTCGCGAAGCGGAACGGGCAGAGGCTGTTGATAGGTGCTGTGCGACATCCCAATGGGCGCGAGCACGGAGTCATGGAGGAGTTTCGGATAGGGCTCGTGAGTGATGTCGATGAGGGCTTGCTGAACGATGGTGAAGCCGCCGCCGGAGTATTGCCAGTGGTCGCCCGGGGCCGATTCGCTGCGGATGGGAGGAGTGTTGGCTGGCTTTTCGCCATTGAGGACTTGGACAAGAGTTGGAACGTTGGCGGTGCTGGCGTAACCCGGGAAGCCGTGCACGCTGATGCCCGCGGTGTGAGTGATAAGGCGGCGGAGCGTTACGGGTTTACCGGCTGTGATTGGGTTACCTGGTAACTTCCAACTTGTCAGATAGGTATTGATGTCGGTATCTAAGGAAAGCTTGTGCTGCTCAACAAGGCGGAGGGCGGCCATAGCGGAGGGGGGCTTGCTGATGGAGGCGGCCTGGAAAAGCGTATCGGGCGTAACGGGCGGGCCATTCACGACGCGGACACCGAAGCCGCGCGCCCATTCGATTTTACCCTGGTGGATGACGGCGATGCTGACGCCGGGGACCTTGAGTTCCTTCATACGATCGGCGAGGGTCTGAGTGGTGTGGTCGCCTTTGATGACAATCGGAGGGATTAGATTAGACGTGATGTTCTGAATGTGCTTTTCGACTTCGGGCGATGCGGTTTGGGCTTCGGAGTAATGAGCGATCAGGCAGGCGAGGGTAACCAGCGAGGCAAGTATTTTGGGAGTGGGCAAGAGTAGGCTCCTAGGTGAAAGGTTGAACCATTGTTGAACCATTATAGATTGATTTAGTGGCTGGGCTGGAAAATTGCTCCAGGAAGGCGCTCTGTCTGGATAACGTTCGTTGACGCCCAGGGTTATCCTGCTGTTGGTTCAAAGACTTTTGCGATAGCGCCCTGGATAGCTGGCGATTGCATAAACCATTTCCACACTTGGCGAGAGCGGAGGTTTTCGGCACTGAGCAGGGTGATGCCTTGATCGATTCCGAGCACTTCGGGATCGACCCAGCCGGATTCAGGATGGAAGGCGTCGGCGAATCCGTAGCGGCCGTAAATCCGCTCGCCGAAGTCTTCGTGCATCTTGCGCAAGGCGGGGACACAGATCTCCGGCGCAAACATGAGAGATCCGCCGGCAGCGCAAGGGACGACCGTGCCGTCGAGATCGTGTCGCGGCTGTTTGATATCCCAGCCTCCCCAGATCACATAGCCGATGCGGCTATCCGAGGGAGTCACGCCCCATAGGTGCTCCGACAGGCCGGGGTACAAGCTGCGAAGACTGAGGCAGTAAGCGCGATGAGCGTAAGTAGCAACAACCGAGTTATCGAAATAGTTAATTCCAAAGGGTAGCCCGTCGCGGAGGTGGGAGAAATCTAAATACGCTTGTGGAAATTGATGGGTGAAGATGGGTCCGCGTCCGACCCAACCGTAGCCGGCGAAGGTGATGGCGTCGCGGGCGAAGCGGAACCAAGTCTCGGCTGGAATAGGATGGTCGGGTGAGCCGAGCGCCAGGAGATGCAGCAGAACATTTTCGCGGTAATCGACCCACGCGGCGAGGGAGAATCCAGATTCGGGTTTCCAGGCCATTCGGAGGAAGCCGGAGTTCTGGTCGAGCATCCAAGGGAAATCGACGCGCGCATAAATCTGTTGGGCGAGCGAGACGATTTCGGCATCGCCCGAGAAGCACTGTTGCGCCGTGAGAGCGCCGGCGAGGAGCAGGGCGGTGTCGATAGTGGATACTTCGCAGTTCCACACGCGTTCGCCGGTTTGGCGGTTGACGAAATGGTAGTACCAACCGAACTGGTGTGGTTGTTCAAGGGCGAGATGGCGCAGGGTGGCGCGGACGCGTTCGCGGGCGGCATTCGGGTCGACCCAATGGCGCGCGGCTGCGATGCAACAGGCGCTGAGAGCGAATCCGGTGGAGGCGGTGCTGGCGACATCGAGCGAATGGCTGGTGCGCTGGCGGCCGTCGACGGCGGCGCGGTCGAGCACGAGGCCGCTATGGGGATCGGCTTGCTCCCAAAAATAGAGGAAAGCGCGGCGGGATAGATCGTCTAGAAAATGATCGTCCGTGACGGAAAGGGAGGATCGGGGGGCTGCGGCCATCGCCGCGGCTTTGAGCAAAGCGCGCCTTGAAATATTGGTTGCTGCCACCACCGCCAGCATAGCGCCGGCGGGGTCGTACACTGAGAGCGTGACTGGGAACCTGCTCGCCTTCGCACTTATGGCTTTCCTGGCTGCGGATCAGCAGCCAGCGACGTTGTCGGTGCACGGCGAAGCGACAGTTTCGATGGAGCCGGATATTGCGGAACTCGACGTCGGCTTGCTTTCGCAAGGGCAGAGTTCGCAGGCTGCGGCCGATCAGAACGCGGCGAAATCGAAACAGTTTGTCGCTCAGTTGGGACGTCTTGTGGGCGCGGGCAACATCAGCTCGGTCAATCTCTCGATCAATCCCGATTACCGGTATCCGAAAGAGGGTGGCGCGGCGACGATTACGGGTTATGCGGCTAGTAATACGATTCGACTTACGGTGCGTGATCTCTCGCAGCTGCGGAATGTGATTGAGACCGCGACGCAAGCGGGGGCTAGCAGCATCAACCGGCTTACATTCGATCTGAAGGATGAGAAGGCGGCGCGTGGGCGAGCTTTGGCGCAAGCGGCGAGCCAGGCACAATCGGGTGCGGAAGCGCTGGCCGCGTCGTTGAAACTACGCATGGGCCGATTGATGCGCGTAGAAGAAGTGCAGCCGGTTGTGATCTCACCGGCCCGTGAGATCGAGGCGGCGACGCTGAAAGAGGCGACATCGGAACAGACGGCTATCGCACCCGGCACGATCCAGATACATGCGAGCGTCAATCTGGTGTATGCGGTTTCAGTGCGATGAAGTTGATTTCGCTTTGGGGCTTTTCAATTCGTGCCAGCTGGTTTCGGTGATCTCGACACCGTGTTTTTGAGCGGCGTGCTTGATGCGTTTCCAGGCTTCGTCGCGCTCTTCGTCGGTTACGCCCTCCACTTGATTGAAGCGCGCGACGGCATTGCGAACGTGACTCGCGTCGTTCAGCGGCTCTTTGCGTTGTTTGGGGAACGCATAGTCGGAGATATGTTCTTTTTGTTCTTCATTTAGCTTGCTCATTGGCTTGAGAACCCTTTCGGGGGTTAGACCAAGCCGCTGGATGGGGCGTTTCAGCGGCGGCAGCGTGAGAAAATTACCAGATAGAGGTTTTTGCGGGAATGAAGGTCTTAAGCAGGCACCCTGATGTCTTGCCTGTCGTAGGTTTTGTGTTGCTGATCGGCGGTTTGCTGAGTGCACAGGACGCCGGCAGCGCGAACCAACAGGGTTATGACCAGAAGGTGCGCGAAACCTACGATTTCGCTTTTGGGGCCGGCAAGATTTCGGCGCCGGGTAATGCCACTTCGCAGGACGGAAGCTTTATTCCTCCGAGCGCTTTCCCAAGCGCGGACTACTGCGCGCGCTGTCACACTGAGGCCTATCATCAGTGGCGGCAATCCTTGCATGCGAATACTTTCCGCGATCCTTTTTACCGCACGAGCGTGAATCTTCTGCGCGACACAAAAGGGATTGAGTTCACGAGGCACTGCGATAGTTGCCATAACCCGATTGGTGTTTTGGGAGGCGCGTTAACGAAGGGTGCGGACGTGGACCGCGGCTTCGATCGGGACGGGCTGACTTGCATAACTTGTCATTCGATCCAACAAGTACAACCCACTGCGGGCAACGGCAGCTACGTGATGGGTTTGCCCTCGGTGATGGTTGACGAGAAAGGCAACCGGATTCCGGGCGAAGTGCCGGACGCGGAGATTGTGGCGCACCCAGAGCGGCACTCACAAGCGGTGATGAAAGATTTTTACCGGACAGCGGAATTCTGTTCGGCTTGTCATAAAGCGAATCTGCCGAATCAGTTGAACGATTACAAGTGGATTCGGGCGTTTGATACCTACGATGAATGGCAGAATTCGAAATTCTCGAAGCGAAATCCGCTGGCGTTTTATCAGGCCGACCAGCGAGTCTGCCAGAACTGCCATATGATGCGGGCGGTTCCGACGGAGCGGGAAGACGGGGCAAAGCGAGGAACATTTGTTTCTCATCGGTGGGTGGCCGGCAACACGGCGGTGCCCTTTTTCTTTGGATTTGATCAGCAACTCGAGCGGACGAAGCAGTTTTTGGCTTCGGGGATGTTCATGAACGTCGATTTCTTCGGGATTCGCAAACCGAAAGACGATCATGTATTCGCGCCACTGGGGTCGGTAAAATTCACGCTCACGCCGGGTGAGACGGTTGAAACGATGGTGGTGGTTCAGAACAAGAATATTGGACACTCGCTCATTCCGGAGGTTCGGGATTTATATGAGGCGTGGGTTGAGTTTGAAGTGAAGGATGCGGCGGGCAAGGAGGTTTATCATAGCGGTTTTTTGAATCCGGATGGGTCGATCGACGAGCGGGCGCATAGCTTTACGAACCGCCCGGTGGATGCGAAGGGCGAGTTCACCGACAACCACATGGTATGGAAGATCCACTCGGTGGCTTACGACAATACGATTCAAGCGGGCCGATCTTCGCTGATCCGGTATCAGTTCACGATTCCGGCGGATGCGAAGGGACCACTTCGTTTTTCGGCGCGAGTCAATTACAGGCACTTTCGGCAGAGTTATTTAAATAATGTTCTGGGTGCGGACCATGTGGCTTATCCTGTGGTGGAACTTGGCGAGCGAACGCGTACGTTCGATATGGGTACGAACCTCCCAGGCGTGCAAGATGCACGGGACAATCCGGATTGGATGCGCTGGAACAATTTAGGCATTTCGTATCTGGATCAGCTGCAATATTCAGAAGCGCTGGCGGCGTTTAATGAAGTGGTTCGGCTGCGCCCGGATTACGCGGACGGATATATCAACCTGGCGCTGACCGAGATTCAGTGGGAGAAATATTCGGAAGCCCGGCCGTATTTGGATAAAGCGCTGGCATTCGGCGCGGATAATGCGCGGGCTCTGTTTTATATGGGTTTGGTGGAGCGACGGTCTGGGAACACGGCGGAGGAGATTGCGGATTTCAAGAGAGTGGTGGACAAGTATCCGATGTCGATTGATGCAAGGCGGGAGCTTGCTATCTCTTACTATCAGGGGCATCAATATGATGAGGCTCGGACTCAGTTTGAAGCATTGCAAGCGATTGAGCCTGACGACTTGGCCGCGCATTACAACCTGGCTGTGCTTTACCGGCGGATGGGACTGAAGCAGAAGGCGGCGGAACAAGCGGCGATGTTTGCCACGAAGCAGGTTGATCCGTCTTCGCCGACGTACTCGTTGGATTTTTTGCGCAAGCATCCTGAGATTTCGATTGAAAGTTCGCCGTGGCATGTACATCAGCAGTTAGCTCCTTCGGATGCAGGGGCAGCTGCGCAAGAGCAACATTAGGGAAAAAACAAATGACTGAGACACCCGATCGACGCCGATTTATTCGGTCGTTAAGCCGCAGTGCGCTGGTTTTGCCTTTCGCCGATGTGCTGGCGCTGGCGGCGCAGCAGATACAATTGCCGGGGCCGGTTGAACGGAGTTATAACGCAAAGGCCATGCCGGCGGCGAAGGGGCCGAAGTCTCCGATTGAAGGGACGCCTCTGGGCGTTAGTTTTGTGGACGTGGTCAAAGAGGCGGGTTTGGCGGTGAAAACCATCTATGGCGGCGAAGGGCACAATAAGTATCTGTTGGAAACGACGGGGTGTGGACTTGCCTTTTATGACTACGACAACGATGGATGGCTTGACTTATTTCTGGTGAACGGATGGAGGCTGGAGGGTTTTCCGGCCGGGCAGGAGCCGCGCTGCCACTTGTTCAAGAATAATCGCGACGGCACGTTCACCGATGTTACGAAGGGTTCCGGTTTAGAGCACAAAACGGGCTGGGGACAGGCGTGTTGCGTAGGCGATTACGATAATGACGGCCACGACGACTTGTTTGTTACTTACTACGGGCAGAACGCGCTTTATCGCAATAATGGCAATGGAACGTTCACCGATGTGACTGAAAAGGCTGGGTTGACGCAGCCGGGTCCGAAGATACGCTGGAATACGGGCTGCACGTTTGTGGACTACGACAAAGATGGGCATCTGGACTTGTTTGTGGCGAACTATGTGGATTTGGATTTAAAGACAGCGCCCCCTCCGGAGGCGGGTCCATGCACGTATAAGGGCTTGTTGGTGGCATGTGGGCCTCCGGGGTTGCCGGGCGGAAAGAATATCCTATATCACAACAATGGCGATGGGACGTTTACCGATGTTAGCGCCAAATCGGGGATTCTCAATACGACCGGCACGTATGGTTTGAGTGTGGCGGCGTCCGATTTGGACAACGATGGCTGGCCGGACATTTATGTTGCTAATGATTCCAGTGTGGCGACGCTTTATCAGAATCAAAAAGATGGCACGTTTAAGGACATAGCGATTGAATCGGGCGCGGCTTTGTCGCCGGAAGGCAAGCCGCAAGCGGGAATGGGCGTTTCGATTGGCGATTACAACCGCGACGGAAACCTGGACGTGGTGAAGACGAATTTCGCGGGCGATACGGATTCGCTGTATACGAATTTGGGCGATGCGACGTTTGAAGACCGCACGTACCCGAGTGGAATTGGCGTGAATACGCGGCTCTTGGGGTGGGGCGTTGGCTTCTTCGATATGGACAACGACGGATGGCTGGACGTTTTGATGTCGAACGGGCATGTCTATCCGGAGGTGGATAAATCGAAGGCGGATTTGAAATATGCCGAGCATAAATATCTGTATCGCAACTTGCAGAATGGGCGTTTTGAAGAAGTGACGGACCAAGGCGGCCCCGGCATTATGGAGGATGCGCCGGCGCGGGGCTGTGCATTTGGCGATTACAACAATGACGGCTATCTGGATATTGCGGTGAATTGCGTGAATGCCATTCCGCAGTTACTGCGCTGCGATTCGACGCTGAATCGCAAGTGGATCAAGATCAAGCTGGTGGGGGTGAAATCGAACCGGTCGGGGATCGGATCGCGGGTTATTGTGACGGCGAAGACGAAAGCCGATGCGCCGAAGCCACTGGTGCAGATGGACGAGTTGCGCAGCGGGGGCAGCTACTTTTCGCAAAACGACTTGAGGATGCATTTCGGTCTACAAGATGCGACCAAGGTGGACATGGTGGAAGTGCGCTGGTTGAGCGGCCAGGTGGATCAGATTAAAGATCTGGCCGTGAACCGGTTGTACGTAATTCAAGAAGGCGGAAAGATTTTGAGTGCGGAAGAATTGCATCCGGCCAGGAAGCCCGCCTGATGCACCTGCTGCTGCTATGGGCCGCGTCGCTGAGCTGTCCGGTAGTGAGCAGTGCGTCGGTAGCGAGTGTTTTCGGCACAACGGAGACCAGTGTGGCGAAGCCTGAAAAAGGCAAGGGCGTTACTTGTGAGTTTACGGGAGCGGAGTCTCGGCTGCGGGTGGAGGTCAGTGAGTTGGAGGCAGCCGATAAGTTTGCCGGTTTCGCGGCGAGCCAGTGCCAGGGCGGCGGTGAAACCGTAACGCTGAAAGGGCTGGGCAGTGAGGCGATCGCTTGCAGTTTGGGAACGCGCGGGAACGTGGCGGAGAAGGTTGTGGGGCGGGTGAGGAATCAGGCGTTTGTGCTGTTCTTGCATACGACTGACAAGGCGGCGGACTCACGGGGCGTTCGAACCAAGATTATGGGGTTAGCGGAGTTGGTTGCGGGGAATTTGTTTTGACTCGTCTTAGGGATTGCCAGCGCCGCGGAGCAGAGCTGCACCTTTGTTGAGTTTGTTCTGTTTTTCCTGCGACTCTTGTTGCCGGAGAGCGGCGGCGCGCGCGAATGCGTCTTTCGCGCCAGCCTCGTCCCCCTTGCGCTTCAGCATCAATCCGAGAGTGTTGAAGGCTCCGGCATCGGTGTCGTCCAAAGCGACGGAATGGCGCAAGGCATCGATAGCTCCATCGGTGTCGCCACGCTCCTTGAGGACAGTGGACAGTTCGAACCAAGCCTCCGCGTACGTAGGACGTTCGGCAACAGCGGCGCGAAGCTGTTCAACGCATTTGTCTGTGTCGCCTAAGCCTTCAAGAGTTATTGCCAGAACGTAGCGGGCCTCGACGATGGATGGGTTGAGACGAATCGTTTCTTCGAACTCGGGTTTGGCGTGTGGGAGATCGTCACTTAACTTGTAAGCGACGCCGAGGTCATAGTGGGCTCCGGCATCGTCCGGATGGGCCTGCGTCACCTGAGACAGACTTTCGATGGCGGCTTTGTAGTTACCTGCGGCGATGTACGCGTAGCCGATGTTGGTGCGAGCAGGCAAATAACTTGGGTCTTGCGCGAGGACCTGTCGATATTCGCGCAAGCCGCCGGCGGGATCGCCGGAGTTTACGAGAGCGTATCCATAACTATTACGAATGCCAATGTCTTTCGGATTGAGGGCGACGGCTTTACGAAGAGCGTCGCGGCCGGCGGTGAATCGCCTCAGTTTGTCGTCGGCAAAACCAAGCTGCCACCAGATCTGTGCATTCCCGGGCTGAGACTTCGTAGCCTTCGTTAAGACAGGAACGGCATCGGAAAAGCGGCCGGCGACATTGTAGGCAGAACCGAGACGGAACTCGTAGTCCGCGTTGGCTGGCGCCAAGGTGACGGCCTGTTGGAGGCTAGCGATGCAGGAATCGGTGGATTCTTTGAGACACTGCGCGACTCCGAGGTGATACCAGGCGACGGCCATTTTCGGTTGTAGTGCGGTCGCTTTTTGAAAATGAGGAATGGACTCGGAAGGGCGGTTGGTGGCAGCGAGGATGAAGCCGATTTGGTCTTCGTAGGCCGCAGATTGAGGGTTAAGGGAAGCGAGCTTTTGGTAGTCCGCGAGAGCGGCGGATGCGTTTCCTTGGGACAGGTGTGCGCGCGCGGATGACTCCAACTGGGGAATGGACGGAGAAGACTGCGCTCTTAGGGAGACCGCAAACAGAAAGCAGATGGCGAGCTTTACGTTCAAAGGAGTGGCCCGAAAGTTTTTCGATCCGGACCTAATTTTACTACTCTGTTTATCCATCTGTTGGCCGGCGGAGTCGGACCGCGCAGGACGAAGGTGTAATGGCCTACTTTCCCTCCACTGAAAAGACCAGCAACACGTTTCCCGGCATGCCGCCCCATTGGCCGTAACCGGAATTTACAAGTAACATTCCGCCGACCACAACGGGGCCGCCGGCATCCATGGAGCCGCCGTGGGCTGGACCGGCATTCACGGTCTTGAACTCATGAGCTGTGTCTACGTCCCAGAGGACTTTGCCGCTGTCGGTTGCATAGGCGCGGAGATGACCGTCGAGCGAGCCTGAGAAGACGGCTCCTGGGATGACGGTTACCGCGGCTGACTGCGCGGGTGAACAATCGGTTCGGCCTTCGGCGCAGGCCAAAACAGGCGGCGCGTTCCAGACAGTGTTGCCGGTGGCGAGATCTAATGCGTGCAAGCCGCCGCCTTTTTTCGGATCGAGTGTAATGCGGAAGCCGCCAGGCGCCTTCGGATCGGCAACGCCACCGAGGCCAACATCGGAGATCGCGACGTAGACGCTGCGGCTATCTGCTGCCGATCCCCACTGGCTGCCACCTAACGCACCGCCGACACCGACTCTGGTCTGCCACAGAATTTTACCGTTCTGATCGGGGTCGATGGCGCTGGACCATCGCCGATTTTTGCCCAATCACCAGCGCGCGCTTTCCACCGCCCAATTGGACTAAGATGGGCGGCTGGCCGAAGTCAAAATCAGGGCCGTCGGCTTGCGGGCAGTTTGTCTTCGGCGGACTGGAGCAACTGCTGTTATACGCATCGTTCGCGGTCAGTTGCTTCGACCAGAGCAATTTACCCGTCTTGAGATCCATGGCGAGGATTGCGTCGCTGGTGTTGGTGGCCGGGTCGGAATAATTGTCGCCGGTGGCAACGTAGAGAACACCGAGTTGCTCGTCGATGGTGGGGGTGGACCAGATGCCTGCGCCGGAGGGGCCGTGTTGTTGCTTCCCGGCTGCGTTCTTGTGGGTCGGTTTGGCGGGTTCGGGAATGGTGAACGTCTGCCATAGTTTCTTGCCGGTGGCTGCATCGAGCGCGACGACACTGCCACGAAAGGTGCAGCATTCGTAATTCGGATCGGGCGCAAGCGCTTCCTCAAAGGATGAGAAGGCCTGGTAGACGACGCCTTTATAGACTTGCGGCGTGGACGAGGCAATGCTCGCAAAGTGATCGACCGGATGGGTCTTCCAAATGAACTCGCCCGTTGAGGCATTTAGGGCATATACAGTCCCGCCGGTGTTGCTGAGGTAAAGGGCGGCGACGCCGTTCGCCTCTCCGAGAGCCACTCCGGAGCGCATTCCGCCGTCTACTTTAAATCCCCATTGGGTGCAGCCCGTTTCGCGATCGAGTGAATAGACCGCTCCGGTGGTTGTTGCGACGAATACTCTGTTCCCCATGACTGTGGGTTCGCCGCGCGCCATGGTGACGTCACCCAGATTGAACGCCCACTTGAGTTTGAGTTTGGGGACATCGGCGGCAGCGATGCCTGCGCCTGCGGCATCCTGGAATCGTGAGTTGGCGACGGTCGGGCTCCAGCCGTTCCAGCGCGGCGAGCCGGAATTGAGATGAAAGGCCATCTCGCCTTGGCAGGTTCGCTCGAATTTTGGAGGTGCCTTCTGGGTTCCTCCGGTGGGGGCGATGTAGGCGATCAAAGCGAAGAGCTGGGCGGAGGTCAAGCCCTCCGCGCGCGATTTCATGGTGCCGGTGGTGAGGGTAGCGTAAATGGCTTCGCCGCTCATGGCTTTGATGGCGGTGAGCGCAGGCACGCGGCTGGCCGGTGCATCATGACAGGCGGCGCAACGCTCTTTGTAGATAGCGGCACCGTCTTGAGCGGACAGGATCGGGATCATAAACACTAAAAGACATAGATATCGCATAACAATTCCTTTCAGGTTTCCTAGACGAAGTCCCTTTTCCTCGATTGGAGGTAAAGCGTGAGCGCCATCAGGAGGGCTGCCGCCAATATCTCTCCAGCCAGGATCATCACGACCGTTGAACTCCATACGGGCACCGGACTCTTAAAGGAACCATTGATCGCGGGGTTGCGAACGATGAAGTAGTAAATCAGGCCGTACGACGAATTGCAGAGGATGGTGGCAGCGATGGTCCAGCCTTCAGACTCGCTAATGAGGGCAGTTCCGGCAATGACACAGAAGCCGACCAAGGGAAGGCCAAAGAGAATGAGGACAAAGGGTATGATGCCGTTCGGAATGTCGCGGCGACTCAGCGCCACGATTGTTCCGGCGAGGGCCGCCGCAGCCCAAGGCACGAGAAACATTGCCACGGTGGATACCATCTTCGAGACGCCATACTGCATGGCCGAGACCGGAATGCTCATGATGAAAGCGAGGCTCTGCTTCTTGCGTTCGTTAATCACGTTTGAGACCGGCAACATGCTGCCCAAAACGATGAGCGAGATGAAGAGCCAGACGCTTCCGATCAGGAAAGCATTCTCATTTCGGAATTCAAGGAGCGCGAGCGCGGCAGCGCTGGCCACCAGGGTAAGAATAATTTGGGTACGCTGGAGTTGCCAATCTTTCAGGATCAGAGTTCGAATCACTGAGGGATTCATGCTTCCACCTCTTCGCGACTATGTTCCACGTTCGCGACAAAAATCTCTTCGAGGGTCATGGTCTCGATTGCTTGCACTTTCGCGCCGGTGCTTTCATACGCGTTCGCCATATCGGCGGCGAAAGCATTGGCCGTGGCTACGGCTAAGCGCCCGTTCTGGCGGACGTCAATGATTCCCGGCAGCGCGGGCAGTGCGATTCCGAGCGGCACCTCGAGACGCAAGCGACGCCAGCGATCGAGATAGGCTTCCTTGTCCATGGAATCGATGATGCGGCCGCGATCGATGAACGTGATCGTATCGGAGATCTGTTCCACGTCTTGGGTGTTGTGGGACGAGAACAGAACGCTGCGGCCTTCGTCGCTCATCACCGCCGTTAATTCGCGCAAGATTTCGTGACGAGCTACGGGGTCGAGGCCGGTAGTGGGTTCATCCAACACAAGCAGGCGCGGACGGCGTGCCAGGACGAGGAGCAAGGTCGCTTTCACTCTTTGGCCATGCGAGAGTCCTTTGATTTTTTGTTCCGCTCGCAGGCCGAAGCGTTTGAGGAGGAGTTGCGCGTAAGGGGCATCCCATTTCGGATAGATTGAACGGATGAAATCCATGTGCCATGCGAGTGTCATGGCTTCGTACAGCCGCATATCTTCAGACGCGAACCCGATATCCCATTTGGCGGCGATTTGTTCGACGGGCATGGGATGGCCGAGGACACGCACGCTACCGCAATCCTGTTGGACGAGTCCCATAAGGATGCGGATGGTGGTGGATTTGCCAGCGCCGTTGGGGCCAATCAAACCCATAATTTGTCCGTAGGGGACACGCAACTGAATGTTGTCGAGCGCGAAGTAGGGATACTTTTTCCGAACGCCTTCGAGTTCTATTGCCAGATCGCTCATACTTGTTCCTCTTCTTCTTTTTCGGCGCGGCGGTCACCCGTTTCGCGAAGCCGGGCTTCCAGATCATTGGGCCGGATGCCCAGCAGGTCTGCCAGCCGAATGGCCTGCTCCAAATGCTTTTCGAGTTCTTGTTCCTGCAGTCGAATCCCCAAGCCGGGAGTGGAAGCCACGAACGAACCCTTGCCCTGCTGGGTTACGATAACGCCTTCGCGTTCGAGTTCGAGATAGGCGCGCTTAACGGTGATGACGCTGACTTGCAGATCGACGGCGAGTTGGCGGATGGAGGGGATGGCTTGACCTTCGGCCCAATCGCCGACGGCAATCCGCTGCTTGATCTGTTCCATGATTTGGAGGTAGATCGGGCGTTTGTCGGATTGCGAGATGACGAAGCCGTCGCTCAGCATGTGAGTATACTCAGTATACTCAGTTTGAAGAGAAAGTCAAGTGCGATGCGGTTGAAATCGTCATCCCTACTGAACAATAAGGACGCAGGAGGCTCGAAGGTCCGGAGCGGAGACACACTACGGGCGCGGCGTTTGGGTGCAAGGAAATCCTGGACAGTCCGCTCGCGCTGTGAACCGATGCGTAACGGTTGAGGCACGCGGTCGCGCGGGTACAGTCCCGGATTTTGCGGTTCGGACGCTTGTAACAAGCGCACGAGTGGAAACTTAGGCGGCTTTTTGAGTGTTTTGGGTGCTGTGGAACTCCTTCATGAGCTTGTGGAAGTCGGGCCAGTTCTTGGTGACCTGATAATGCTGCTTGGCGCGCGGGTGCCAGAAATCGAATTCGGCTTTTGTAAATTCGAAGCCAAACTGGGCCGGATCAAAGGGCGGTTTGCCTTCGTACATGGCGGCATGGGTTTCCGTGGCGGCAATTTTGAGCTCTTTGGCGAGTTTGTTGCGCCGGCGCTCCTGGATTTCTTCGAGCTGCGCCTTGTATTTATCAAGCTGACGATTGAGCCGGCTTTCCTGTAAATAAAGGTTCGAGAGATCTTTGCTGAAGGCGATACGAATTTCGGTGCGCATCAGTTGGGCGTGGCGCTCGGGGTCGGTTTCGTTGGGGTAGAGGTCGCCGAGTTTGCGTTCGCCGACGATGAAGAAACCGGCTTCGGCTTCGGGGACACGGAGGAGACGCCATTGGGTATCGGAGATCATTTGGACGAGGGTACGTTCTTCGTCATTGATGGGATCGTAGTGGGCGAGATGGCGCTCGATGTGGGCGGTGTAGACGGCGAACTCTTCGCCGGGTAACAAAACAGTGCGGCCGGTGAGCCCGGTTTTGGTCGCGTTCATGGACGATTTGGCTTTGCCTTCGGCCGTGACGGGGCCGGTGGATTGTTGGGCATTGGCTCGGTTGGCGGCGAGTTTAGCGTCACTGATAGCGGTAGCTGCGGTAGACATGGTTCAAAAAACTCCTGGGTAGAAATGAAAACGGCCCGCGCAGAGATGACACTCTGGCGGACCTGACTTAACTATACATTCGAGGGATTGGGGCGCCGGATGGGATTTTCGGGTTTTGAGAGGGTGGAATGTCTGTAAATGATTGAGGGGAAGGGAGAAAAAATTTTGAAAAAAAAGTGCACTGATCTGTGACTGAAAAATATAGTCGTCAGACGATTGGAGTGCGCATGTTTGTTTTCAATGGGTTAGGGGGAAAGAGATTTTCCGCTCGACACCGAAGAAGGCAACCGCGAGTGAAATCGTCAGTTTTTGTCGAGGTACCAATTTAGGGATCTCCTAAAAAGATAAAAAAGATAGAAGCGCGATCTTTACGCTGTCACGAGTGAAAGGAATATTTGCGGAAACAATCTTCGTTTAGGTCTGCGCACTCTAGTCGGCGTATTCGAGAACGCCAGATGCATTTCTAAGCAGGACACTCGCGGCCGGTTCGGAGGTTCGAAACTGAAGCCCGCGGTTATCGGCTTGAAATTTGATCGCCAAAAGGCAGTCCACTTGGGTAACCTCGGATACTCGAATGCCGGTTAGCTCGGTGTAATCTCCAATAGCGGTGCCAGGTGCTGTTTTTATATGGAGTGCTGATCCGTCTTGGAACTGAATCAGAAAGCCGTCTGGAACGTCTTTCAGTTGCTGCAACGAACGTCCCGATAAAAGGTTAGTCAGTTTGTGGTTTATGAACATTCAATCCTTCTCCCAGCAAAGACGGTTGGACAGCCGTCCTGAACAATTTTGATTTTGGAACCAAAAAATAAGTTATCAGGTCCGTACAGTTTTCATCGAGATAAAATGGGCTTTGCGGAACTGTCATGAAAGGGCTGATGAGAAGGAGGAGACGCCAATGGAGAACCTGTTTTCTCAGTTGTTAGATCTTCTTCGTGACGAGGACTTAGGCGCTGCCGTTCCGAATTCTCGTTTGTAAGCTGCTATCCAGTCGGTAGCAAGGGCCAATTGAGCGGCCCGAAGATCCAGATCGCCGCTACAAACGCGTCGATGAAGCCTGTTTTCTAAAGCGTCTTTGACATGAGCATTCCACAACGTCTCGTATGGTTCGGGCCACAGATTCTTCACACTATTTGACCCTCCAAGTTCGAGGCTGATTAGATGATCCAATTCAAACGAGCCATCGCCCCTGTTTGGAACAGAATATGCCCGAAATACGGCCTCACGAACGGCTTTAGGAACCGACCGTACTTTCTTGCTGTAACCCGGAGCGCAGATGTCCTCCTTGTTAACCTCCAGAGTGGCACCCGGGGTGAGGTTGTGGTCAGGAAGCAAAACCACCCTCGATAGATCGATTCGTCGGGTTGACGTAAGGTTGGGCCGTGAACAAGACAACGCTACCAAAAGACCAAGCGCCAGGCGGAAGGCAGGAGAGAGGGAATGGGGATAAATATATCGCACGGTGGTATTAAGTTAAAGCGTACGTGATCTCCCGATTATTTAGAGCAGTGTATAAGACATCCTTCAGCTTCAGCCGATACTCAGTACAAGAGCGAAATGTTTCGAAAATATCGATTTTAGACTGCCGGTCCTCATCGACTGCGCAGCGCTTCGAACATACGCCTAAGGAAGACATAAGCCTAAGAATTATGATGGACCGAATACAGGCGCTCGGGGATGCTCTCGAGATCGTCGCAAAGGCCCGCGTTGCAGTTTACGGCAAATCGCCTGCAGCATGGGAATATCTCTGGCACGTTACCCGCTATCTAACAGGTCAGCAAAACGAAGCATTTTCGACTGCCTTCTCTGCAGCGGATGGCGAGGGAAGCCTATCCGCGCTTGCTAGCGCCATTTCGGAAGCGGATGAGACATTACGATCCGCTAAAGAAGCCGAAGCGGAGTTCGATGCGCCTGTTCGGCGCCAACTGATCGTCTGATGCGTACTGATTCCCCTTACAAAGCGTTCGCAAAGTAGCGGTCTGGGGAGAACAGTTGTCTACGACAGGTTCAGAATCACCAACTGCCTCGGAAGATAGGTGAAAGTCCGGCGCGGTTATGCCGTCTTGAAAGAGCGCCTCTTCGAGAGTTCTTGCGCGTTGACGCGACAACCGAAGGTTCGACGAGCCGGGGATTGGGCGTGAATCGGCGTGGCCCCGAATAACTAGATAGAATGCCTTAGTGCCCTGAATCCCTCCCATGTTCTCTTGCGCAAGACGTTTTTTCACATCGAGCATCGCACTTGAGATCTTCGTGACAACGTCGGGACCGAGAATGTGCCAGTCGCCCGTCTTAAAGAGCAATGCTTCTGGTAAGATCAGCCGGGAGCGAGTAGCGTCATACTGAACCCGCAAGCCGTGGGCCCGCAACGCATCATTCAGTTCCCTGGCAAAGACCTGCACTGGCTGCTCAATTTCAAGAAGCTTCTGGCGCTGCACGCCGTACAGAGCGAACGCAAAGATGGCTATCGCCGTGAATAGATCGGCAAACGCGACCCAAGCGGTGATTCGGAAACGCCTATTCATTGCGCCTCGACCTTCGACGGCGCCACCAACCGAATAAACGCTTCCAACCCTTCCTCGAGGCGGCCGGCGCTAAGTCCTTCAACGCGGAATCGGGGGCGATGGGTGGCGTGCCTTTTGGTGGCCTTTCGCTGGGCATACTGGTTCTGGTTCTCGCCTCCGCGGGGGCCGGCAGCGGAGACTTAAAGGCACGGCTGGCTTGAATTCGGATGTCGTCCGCGAGCTGACGGAGGGCTTCAGTGACCGCGGCAACAGAGGAGCGATGCGCTTCGGTAGCGGCATTGAGCGAGCGTGTTGCCTGTTGAGTTTCCTGAATGAGCATAGTGAACACTGCCGACAAGCTCTCTGGCAGTGCCGATTCGATCCGCATCAAGTTTTCGCGGTGGCGATCGACAACCTCTGTGGATTTTTGAAGAGCGCTTACCATGGCATCCTGCATGGCAACCTTTTCGCGGTCGAGCAAGTCGCTCCATTTGCTTTGCAAGGTGCTGGCATCGTTCCGAAGTTCGGCGGCTGTTGCTCCCAGGAGGGTGATCTGGTCCTGGACCGAGCTTCTCACTGCCTTGCGAAGCTCGTCGAGGAACGGTTCCTGGGCGGATTTTAGGGCCGAGACTGCGGCTTCCGAGCTAATTCGAAGATTTTCGGCGACCTGCCGGGGGACTTGATCTGTTTTCTCAAAGATATCGAGCAGTTGAGTGGCTTGTTGGGCGAGGGCGTCGCGGTAGGCGGCGAGTGCTTCGTCAAGAACCTTCTTGCGTTCGAAGAAGGACTGATCGATGGATTGCTCTAAACGCCCGGGTAGCGTCTTGACCCCCTCAAGGGAACTCGCGAATTCCTTCAAAACAACTTCAAGCGATTGGCTACCCTGACGAAGGACACTCTCCAATTGTGACCGAACGTTCTCCGGCAGGGCTACCAAGGCCCGATAAGTCTGGGTGAAGTTGCCAGCCGTTTCCTTGATGCCTTCAACGAGTTTCTGGTATTCCCCTTGGGTTCCGGCTATGGCGACCTTCCAGGCATCAATGCTTTCAGTTACGGCAGTCGTTTTGCGGTCGAAGGTTTCAAGCGTTCGCTGGACGGTTAAGTCGATATGGTTCAGGTGCTCTCTAATGGACGATTCGAAAGCATTTTCGGGAACTTGGGAGCGCAGGCGGTTGATCCTAGGCCTAAGCATGACGAAATCGAGGGCACCGGTAACGGAGTTGAAGAGGAGCGAGCAGAGAATACCGACCGCGCTTGTGCTTAAGGCACGTTGCAGGTCAGCGAAGTTGTAATCGGCTTGGCGTAGCTTGGGGATACCGTTTACAAAGCCGTTCATGGTACCGATGAGGCCGACGAAGATGAATGCGGAGGAGCAAAAGTCGAAATAAGCGGCATAGGGATCGAAAAGCGCAATGAGGCGGCTCATATCGGAATCGGAGGCGGGAGATTCCGCTTGGCGTAAGCGCAGGATCTGGCGGAGCCAGAAGGCCGCCAGGACGGCGCACGCAAGGGTCACAAACAGGTGCAGATAAACAAAGACTGCATTGGCGTTTGAGAAGTAGGTGGAAAAGATGAGGTCCATCTACTACCTTCTCGATCTTAGTTGGAGAGTGATCTTTAGCGATGCTGGCAGTTCTTTGAAGAAGAGCGCGCTTTGCACCTGTTCGACAACTTCACGGAGATGATAGACCTTGTTCGGATACTGCCAACTGTTTGGGGCGGACAAGTCTATCCACCAACCCTGCGTTCTTGGCACGCGTTTGAAGGAGTAATCAAGCGTGAGCGTCTCAGGAAGCAGTATCGAGGATTGACCTAGGGAACCCATAAGGCTGGGCGCGACACAAACGAGAGTCGCCTCGTGCTGAACAGTGCCATTCTGCTGCGGAGTGAGCTTTGACGAGACTGTTCTGACCCAGTTTGGCTTAGGACCGAGAGTGACTGCTACAGCAGCGGCTACGTTCGCCTCAGGCAAAGTGGAGGCGGAAGGGGCAGAAAGTACCAGTTCGACAGGAAGGGGAGTGCTAGAGGACCGTATACACTCGACAACGGCTTGGCCGCCCGTTACCGGCTTTGGGCCCCGCAACCACTCACGAGACGCGGGCGGCATGGCTAGTTCAAGCTGCGGTTTAGTTTGGGATGCAGGTGACAAAACGACTTCGAAGGGGAGAGGCATTAACGCTTCGGAAGCGGCGGCACGCACGGCGGAAAACAAGGGATCGACAGGACCGGTTTTGCTAAACACGAACGCCAGGAGCGGCCTCTCGCCGGTGTACTTGTAGCAGGTTGCGGCGGCACTCGCGCTGCAGGACGCCGGCGCGACTTTAAACGTCGGGTTAGCGGCATGAATAGCCTGTTCGATTTTAGGCTGGAACTCCGCAAAGGGAATTCTCATTTCCGTGTAATAGGGACCGTCGAATGGGAGCAGGAACGCTGCAATGCCAAGCGCCCAGCCGTGTCCCGCATATTGGGCGAGGGCATTCGCGACCTCGCCGAGCCGGGCATCGTCCTCCATGCCGTCGGTGAGCACAATAATGCCGGTGGTGCTCTGGTGCATGGCCGCGGCGATTGACCAAACCAAAGGCGAGTTACCGCGAAAGCTCCTAGCGTTGGCAAAGTGCAAAGCGGCAGAATTAACGCTGAGCGGCGTTAATGCAGGTTTGCCCCCGAAGGAGGAAAACGCATCGAACGTAACTGAGCCGGAACTCTCCAATGTATGGCCCAAACGCTGCATGAAGCCGGTAATTTTGGTTTCAGGGCCGGCGAAGCCAGCCATGCTGCCGGAACTGTCCAGCAAGACAGTATTTTGTGCCCAGATCGGGACAGCAGTGAGGGCAGTGAATAGTGCCGATGCCCATTTCACAGCTCAATAACCTCGCTGGCGCTGTTAAGCGATTCGTATAGCTGGAGCAGGGTCATCTGCGCCTTAGCCCCATCAGTAGAGGCGACTTCGAAGCCACGCGCCGTCATGGTGGCGCTCGAAATGCCGCTTTGAATGCGTCCTTTGATCGCGATAGCGCGCACTTCATGGAAGGTGGTTCCGCCACGGAAAACAACCGTGTCATCATGGGCCACACAGGTAATCAGGGCGACGCCGCATGAAGGGCAGCAGAACAGGAGTGAGTCGTACGAAGCTCGGCATTCGTTGCAAACTAGCATTTTGAATCCTAACCGACCTCGAAATCCCCTTTTTCAAGTACGTCGTAATCGCCGTCGGGTTGGCGTACAAGGGCGACTTTATGAACGCGCCGAATGGGACGGCTGTAGGATGTCGCTCCCAAAAAAGCGCGCTCCCAGACCGCCGGTAACGGGGAATTAGGTTTGGGATGAATATAGGCTGATTGATCGTTCATGAGAAAAACATACGCGCCGTCGCGCTCATAAAGATTGATTAGAGCAGGGCCTAATCGGTTGGTGTACTCTTGTTTCAACTTCTCGACACGACGCATGGTGAGGGCATCTAAATCATCGAAGCTTCTTACGATAATCTCGCCGATCGAACGGACCTCTACAGCTTGGGCCAGTGGCGCACTTGGAAGATCCAACTTCGGCTCCGACAGGAGGGCGCGCAGGTGGATTGTTGGCTCGGACATTCTTGATGCAGCCGGTACTGTTGGTCCGTCCTCTGGAGAATCTGAAGGAGGCCACTGATCACTGCCTATGCTCTTAGTGGGCTCCGGTTCCGATTTCGCCTCATTCGGCGGACGCCTGCTAGTGTCCAATCGGTCTTCAATTGTCCTCAAACGGTCGTTTACCGTTGCTTGAAGTACGTCTAGATTGGTCTGAATGGGTCTGACGACATTAGACTCGAGCGCCTTGATCTCCTGTCCCAGCTGTTCAAGTTTCTTTTCAGTAGCTTTCCGCCCCGCATCGTCTTCGAGCTTCTTTATTCTGGTATCGAAGTCCTTTAGCCGCTTCTCTGGCGACTTTTGCCCATGGTAGTCCTCGCCGAGAAGAGCTTGGGCCGCTTCAACGGACAAAAGCTTCGCTTTAAGAGTCTTCATGAAGAAGAAGTACACCAGCAGCGCACCCGCCACGCCCCCAAGCGCTCCGACAGCGAAATAGGTCAGCAATTCCATGTGGCATTATCCGGCGTTTTTGTACGCGGAGAGGTAGACACGAAACGGGCTGTGAACAATTTCGTTTTGATAAACGCAGCTCTGCAGCAATTCATTAGGCCAAGTGGAGGGTTCCGGCACGGATGGCAGGGTTAGCGATGTTTCGAAGCCAAACTTAGCTAGGTCGATTGCCTGCAATTGGAGGATTTGGGCGTCGGACTTTACAGGAATACGAGTGGACCAGGGGTGAACGTTTTCACCGGAAGCGGTCACGATGCGTAAATTCTGGAGCATGAAACTGCGTTCCGAGTTTTCCGGGGCTTGGCGCAGGACATCGTAGCAACGCGCCGCGCCGCGGGCCACGACTGCCTTGGGGTTCTCAGGGTACTTACAGGTAACACTGGGGAGGGATTGCACTAAACCAACCGTTTTCATTTCCTGGAGACGCGCATTTAGTTTTTTCGAGAATTCTTCAGCGATAGCATTCAACGGGTCGATGTGGGCAAAGATGGTCATCCAGCCAAGCCCGAGCATGTACACGGTGAAAACGGGATTAGAGTTTGGCGAACTGACGATTTGGGCCGCAATGTAGCGGGCGGCGTATTCGACCAAGCCGCGCTGCAGATGAGTTCGAACTTTACCGATACGTTGAAATTTTGCGTTATCGCGTGCGAATAAGTCGCTGGAGCGGAAGGCGGCTCCGCCGCCGATGCGGATCTCACGCCGGAACTGCTGTGGGGAATGATTCGTCAGTTGCTCCTTGAAGACGCGGTCGTTAAGGTGCTCGCCGCCATACTCGACGCTATCTACAACGAGAATGTCCTGGCCGTCGGGAGCACTGAGGCAAACATCGGTCGTTCCACCGCCGACATCGATGAAGAGGCTATATTCGCCCGGGCGGTTTGGGATATCGCAGTTCTGGCCGGCATGGGACTCATCGAGGGACGGGCCGATGAACAGCGTAAAGCCCGTGGCGGGCTCGACGGCTTGATGCGCCGCCTGCAAAGAGTTCCGATGCAGTTGCAAGTCCTCAGGTGTAAAAGATAGGGGATATGTCGCCACGACATTGGCTTTAGACGGAGCGATATGCAGTTCGCCCACAACCTCCGCGAGAAACATCTCGAGGCTAAGGCGAAGATAAAGCGCGCGATACCTGGCAGCATTTTTGCGAAGTTCGCCTAGAGCTTTTGCCCATTTGAACTGACCCACCGACCTAGTTTCGCTGGCGACGCTCTCGGATTGGTAATAAGGAATGGTAAACTGTAGCGGGGCAATGATGTTTTCAGGCACCTCCTGCAAGAGTTGAGCGCTTTCGAACATCAGCTGGGTGGGGAGGGAGTTCAAAGGCTTGTCTCCGTCGGGTTGAGGCAGCAACTGAAGGTCGGCTGAAACGGCGCCACTCAACAGGCGTAACGTGCGGTTGTGAATGCCGAGGGATTTTAGGGGTTCTTCCCGCATATCGGGGAGCCGATAATTCGCGGCAGCGGCAGTGTTGGTGGTGCCGAAATCGAAGCCGATGTTCAGATTCTCGGCACGCACGAATTCAATTCGTTCCAGATGTGGGACAGCGGGCTCATCCAGATCAGATCGCCAGGAGCTAAAATGGACCACGCCATCGGTGAGCCAACTGAGCACGATTCGATCGGGCCTGGCGAGCAATTCTCCGCCCTGGTTGTGATGCACGGGAACCTGTTCAAAGGCGGCGTTTGCGGAGCCGGCTTTGCGGGTCCAGATCTGATGGAGACCCCCTGACCCAAAGAGGGTGGGAATGCTGGGAGGGTAAAAAGTAACGTAGTAGCGGTTCCAGCCCTGTGCGACGAAATTCGGCCAAATAAACAGGGCTGCGCCAGACTGACCGGCCAATTCGGGGATTTCCGCGCAAGGCTTAACGACGGAACGGGTCCAGCCGGTATTGGTGGTTACTTTGTACTCCCGATAGTTGGCACCGCCGCCTACGAGCGACCAGCGGGCGATAAGATACTCACGCTCTGGGCGGAGCGGCGAGAATTGCGGCGCCTCGCGGTGTCCCCAAGCGTTATCCTCCGGCCGGAAAACGAAGACACGCTCAAATAGGCAGTGCTGAATGCGCAGGGTGCGGCACTGGATTCGGAGAGAGAACGCGCCAATCGACACCGTCTCCTCTACTTCCTCAGGTTGTTCGGGTTGCTCCGGCAGCGAGTCGGGCGTCCAGAAGCGATACTCGCGCGTGCGCATGTCAAGAAAGACACGTGCTGGGTCGTCAGGATTGAGCGGCGGAGAGTAGGGGCCGAATTTCACGCCGCAAAGAGCGCAGTGCAAATCAGGGCGCTCAGCGGTCAGCTTGGCCGCGCCGCGAATGGAAGCCAGCGGAGTTGAGCAACTAGGGCAACTATTTGGGAAGACGCCAGTCATGATGGCCAATCTTGATGAGATAAGTATCGTCGGAACGCCGGCGGGGGGAGCCGTCTGGCAAGCCATGGGTGGCGGCGAATTCGGAGGCCGCGATGCGAAGGAGCGGGCTGGGCTGTTGATCGAGCCAGAACAAGAAATCGGACCAGCTGAGGGCGTCCTGCAATCCGGGCGGTTGCGGCGGGGAATCCGTGCTAAGCCGACCACCCGCTTCAATGCGAAACAGGGTATCGGCAAGCTGCTCCGGGGAGACACTAGGATTGGGCCGGCGGGTTCTTGCCCGAAATACCTGCCACAGCGCCGAACCGACGGGTATCAACTCGCCGAAATCGCGCCCTAGCCACCGCTGAATGTAAACGGCTATACGGCCGTTTGGCAGTTGATCGGCGAAATAGATACCGTCGGGGGCGGTCTGGAGACTGCCGTAAATTAAGGCGCCTTGGTGCGGAAGCTCCTTGAAGGAGGCTGTAATAACGGGGTCTGAGTATAACCATTGAAGGCCGTCTCCCTTAAGAAACGCGGTGGCTGCCGCGCGTCCCAAAGCGAAGAACACAGCCCGCAGAGCATCGGGCAAGATGAAGCGCGGGCTGGGCTCCGCAACCTCAAGATGGTATGCGTTAACGACAGGCGCAAGCGAGTTCTTAAAGGCGTCTTTTGTAGCGTTAGTAAAGGCGGATTGAGCGGGCAATTCCAGGGCGACGGTGAACTCTACCGAACCAAGGCCGAACAGCTTCGGTTGCTCGGATGCAGGTAATGCCACAACGCAAAGTCTGTGGCCGTTGTGCATTACAGCAACTCCGTTTTCCACGGGTTGGTAGGAAGTGCCTTGCAGGCGGCGCACTAAATCGGGCAGGCGGTTCGGAGCGTAGATTGGCAGAAACACGGTTTGCGGTGTGGCACCCGGCGCAGCCTGAAGCAAGAGCGGACCGAGGTTCGACTGGTCCGCTTCGCCCGGGTCAAGAGTACCGACAGGATGGGTGGACAGAATCCGGACGATGCCGCGCGCCCAGGGCATCTGTGAGTTTGGAAAGTTATTCAGGAACGCGCGCAGGAGAGCTCTTCCGCCGTTGCCGAGCTGGCTGTCGCGAAGCCGTTGGACATGCTGTATCAACTCTTCTCGGGAAGTCCAATTCGCAGCCGGACATACCAGTGTGGAAGGTGAAAAAAAGCCGACAACCGACTCGGGAACGCCAGCGTTCGGGCTATACATCAGCACTGTAAGATAGCGGTGATCATCAATGAACCCGAAGCCACATTGCTGGAGATCATAAGTACGAGGATGTAACAAGCCGTAAGCGGCGGCTTCAATCAGGGCCGCGAAGTCCGCGAAAGCGGGGCGCGAACCAGAAGTTTTCGACAAATCGGCGGACAGATCCCACAGAAACGTCTCGCGCTTGCCAAGCGGTTCCGGACAAACAATTTCGCCCTGCACTGCCCGGTAGTGTTCAATAAGGGAGGCAACCTGCTCGTCGGGGAAATTGGTAAATCCGGTTTGTTGAGAAAGGGCCGTCGTTGCGACCGGGAGCCAAACTTGCATTTGCGGCATCCATTCCTCCTTAGCGAGCTAGCAACAAAGGGGTGATCAGGTTGTCCCTGATGAAATTAGCCGTCTTGGCGAGCGCCTCGTCCGCGTCGCTGGCTGCGAGGTGGAAGTCCTTGTACGCGGAGGACGACCTTATACGGCTAAGATGCTTGTCGTAGTCGACTAAAGCATCGCGGTCTAGCTGGTCCCTGTTGAAGTCGAAAACGCGGCGGTCGGAAAGCAAAGCGAGGATCCATGTGAGGCCAGCTTCCTCATTTTGAGCGAGGGCGCGAAGATGCGACGACAGATTACGCCAGGCGGCGGCGTAATCTGTCTGGTTGATGCGGCGAGCATATCGCTTGAGGCTCCAGAGTAGGGGGGTACACGCAAGTGGGAGGGATAAGGGGGCCAGCGAGAGGAAGCAAAGCACCTGGTCGGGGTTTTCATTGGCAAGATCGCGCAAAGCCTTTACCCGCCGTTTGCTGACGACCAGCATGTCGTAAAGCGTTTTGCCATCTACCGCGGTCCTAATATCTTTCGTGTTGATTCCACCTACAGGCGTTTCCAATCTGCGGCGAGGCATTGTGAGGTTCGCGTCGGCGCCCCACGCATCGTCAAGTAACAAGTAGAGCGCGGCCAAAATAAGGGTTGGGTGAGTGGCGCGGTGCTCACCGACAGCTCCGCGGTATAGGTCCATGCCTGGCGCGCCGCCAATCACAATGGTGTCGGTGTAGAGGTGGTATTCCTTGTCTTTAAAGTAAGACAAGACTGAAGCAGCGTTGCGATACTGTTGAGCATTATTGACTGTGCCGTCCGCTCCGATATCGCGCCAGGGCAGAATGAAAACGCCATGGCGGGCGATGTGGGCATCGGATAGGAAGCGCGCATACTGGTGGGTTACTCCAGCACCGGTTCCTCCACCGAGGCCGGCAACGAAGTAGACACGCTGTTCGCCGGTCAGGATAACACTTCTGACGGCCTTACCATCTTGCTGAAGTTTTAGCTGGGTGACGCAGGCACCTACCTGGGGTTCGGCGTTCAAGCCACGAACCGGCGGAGTATCCTGCTGTTCTCTGGTAAAAAGAGCGTCGGCGACTTCGTCGTTCAAATTGAACATCTTCTTAAGCGGCTTTTGCTGGAGAACCAGATTGTCCGGCAACGTGCTAATACGTTGGACCGTCGCCCCGGCTGCCTGCGCTAGTTCGCCATCCAACTGGCCGTCGTTCGCGTTTGGATCCTGCCCGGGAGGAAAATCAACAACAACGACGCTTGGATGGTAGCCGGTCAGGTTGCAGAGCTTGATATAAATAAGAGCAACCGTTTTTCCGCTACCACCAAATGCGATGACTTTCTTTTGGGTGGGTATGGATTCAAGCATCCCGGGCAATCCCACGTGAGATGTAGAGACGCTCGATGAAGAACCAAAACGCCAATGCACCGATGGTTCCCAAGGCGGCCCAGGCGAAACAGTTTACGATGATGGAGGGGCTTAGGATGTAAGTAGCGTCGCGCTGTTTGAGCTGGTTATCCATGATAATGGCGTAGCCAGCGAAGACCGACAAAGCCACCAACAAGGCTGCGAGAAGGCTGCGAGTCATGCTCGAGTACCGGAACACTTTGAAGGCCGAAAGCAGAAAGGCGAGAATGGTCAAGCCTACGACGCACGTGACTGGCTCGGTCCAGGCTGGACTGCTGACATCAGCGAGCGCGATGTTGTATTCCTGGCGCGCTTCCAGACCGGGTGACAGATTCTTCGATTGCGTCCAGTATTGGTAGATCCAGTTCCCGCAGATAACCAGCAGAACTATCACTATTAGGGCGAACCAAACTGAACGCGACGGCATTTACCCTCTCTTGTAATTGAATAGAGTATCACAGTCTGGATCCTTCCGAAGCACGTGGGCTAGTCATCTCAAGAACGCTCGGGTCAGAGGGGTAATACAAAGGCCGGACCGCCACATTCTGCTTCTTGAGCGTGATCAGTTCACATTTCGTCCCGAGTTAATCTTTGCCGAGATTGAAAGGCAGCGCACGGATTTCCTGTTGTTGGAGCGGTGGACGAAATCTGGAGGTGGAGACGGTCTTCTACAAACGGGTCGGTCAGGTGGGTTTCGAACTACCAAAGGGCAATCGCTTGCTGGCGACTATGCATTTTGAAAATGGGATTCTCACCGGGCATTCGGGAATATCCGGGGTGCCGTATCGAATGTGGGATGGGAAACGGTCGAATTCGGATAGCCGTCAGGACGTCCGGTGTTCAGATCGCCCGCCTGGAAGATAACAATCACTGGACGTGGATCTGCGCTTCTTAGAGCCGCTTCGAGTACTTTCTTCTGCTGTTCCCAGTCAGCAATGGGCTAGACGTCCAATCGGCACGTGTCGGTCACTCTTACTGCATGCCAGCCAACACGTCGGCCAACGGAACGGGGGGGCGAAATCTGTCGCATAATTGGCCAATCCATAAAGGATTTAAGTGGACACTTGGCTGCTTGCTATGGCAAAAGGCCGCGCACGGGACCGGAGGGCGGCGTCAGGTGGTGTTCCACGCTTTAGGAATAGCGAAAGCATTTGATTTGTCGGGCAAATTCTTAACCTAAGTAGCGATTCGGTAAGGGCGCAGTTCCTCCAAGTGCCGGCTCAAGTAATGCAAAAGAGACTTGCGGCGCGTCGTGCCGGACTTGACGCCGTTAAAGATCTCCGGGTTGACCATTTCCACCTTCCGGTAGATGGATCGCCAGCGTTTCTTAACGGCGTCGTCCGATAAGTGAAGTTCCTCTGTGGCGAGCTCGTCTGAAACTCCCAGGAGTGCGAGTTCCAGCAGCCGTTGCTCACCTGATGAAAAGCCAAATAAGGGTTTGGGCGCAAAGAAAAGGCTGGAGAATCGAGCATAGGGGTTGGCAAGGGCGTCCTTGCCCGTTAGTCGCATAAGGGTGGAAATTTCGCCGCCGGGAAGAGCGATTTGCCTATCGATTTTCATCCCCTGCGTTTTCAGTTCATCGACGTGATCGGGATGCCATACCTCACTCCACATGGCACTGTACGAGTAGCCGGAGTGCAAAAACAGATAGCCCTCATTGCTGGTTGCGTAAAAGTTCGCCAACTCTGGATCTGTCAGATCAATCACGCCTATGTTTCCGAGGAAGTTCATCAGATTGAGGGTGCCCTGCGCGTTCTGCTTTGCCACTTCTTGCGGTGACAAGAAAGGCCGATCGCCCCGCATAGCGGCGCGGAAGATGAAATTCGACAGGCTGGAAGACGATTCGCGAGCTTGCCGCACGTACTCGGCATGCACAAACGAAATTCCGCCAAACAGGCGCGGCGTCAGGCTCGGGATCGACTCGATGATCGCGAAGGACACGAGATCGCGCTGCCAAAGATCCTCTAGCAGCGCGGCTAAGTTGGACCAAACATCCGCATCATAAAGACACCTGTCCGCTTTCCACAGTGGCATGGCTCTCCGAATATCCTCCCGGCGGGCGCGGCGGCAGGTGTGATAGAGGGTGCCCATTGCAGGGGTCAGACAAGCGAGGCGGTGGAATCGTAGGAAGTCCCCACATTTTACCCCATCCGGGTATTGAAGCTTGGTGGCCTCTCAATTAGTGTAGGGTTAAGGCGGAAGTCAGCCTGAGGCATCAATTAACTTTGGAGGGCTCTCAAAATGCGGTTTCTGGTGAAAGTTACGTTCTCGATAGACAAGGCAAACGCAGCGGCGAGGAATGGTTTTCAGGCAATTCAGGCCATTTTGCAGCAACAGCGGCCGGAAGCGGCGTATTTCTTGCCCGAACACGGCCAGCGGACCGGGCTTTTTGTGATGCAACTGAAGGACGCATCGGAAGTGGCGGCTATAGCGGAGCCGTGGTTTATCGCGTTTGACGCGAAGGTGGAAATAGCGCCGTTAATGCTGCCGGAAGATCTCGCGAAAGCGGGGCCAGTGATCGCGGAGGCGGTGAAGACGTACGGCGGATAGATTTTGCGCAAAGGTGGATCTGTTTCGTCGGTGTCGGTCGTAGCAGTTCAACTCAGAAAGCAGGCTGCTAAGCGACGATTCATTTACTGCGTCGCTCCATGCTCCAAATATTACCGGTCAGTTCGCCAAGGCCGACGATAATCTTGTCCTTCGCGACACCAATCTCGAGTATCCCCGTGTCCAGGTTCGCCATGGACAGCCGGGCATTGTGAAAATGGTACACGGGGAATGGTGGGCCGGTGAGCGCGTTTTCCCGCCGCCGCAATTTCATTGATGTATTTGGCCTGGTAATAGGCTTGAAATATCTCATCGGCTTCGCCGCCAAAGGCTTGCTGCCAAGTTCCGCCGTGTTTGCCCGACGCCGCGAGCATATCCGCAGGAACCTGTTCCGCGAAGAGCTTGTTTGCTTCTGCGGAGTAATCACGCACGCTGCCGATATTCCCCGATTCGTTCTCAACTTGGAGCATCAGTACTGTGTGATCGTTCGCGTCGATCTCTTGCAAATGACGCATCAGCGCGGCAAACGCCGTTTTATCCGCATCCAAGGTGTTGCGCGAAAGCGGTGAGAGCACGTCAATCGGCTCGCCGTCGTTGCGGATCACGCGCGGATACTTCGCCGTGTCGCTCTTCACCCAAGCCGGCACATAGTGCATGTTGCCGTTTTTCCACGTTCCAAACCAAGCGAGTACCACGTGCAAATGATGCTCGCGCGCACCAGTGACAATGGCGTCCACATTGGTGAAATCGAACTTTCCGGGCTGGGGTTCGAACTGCTCCCAATAAATGGGCGCTTCGATGGTGTTTGCGTGCAGTTCCTCCATGGAGGCCCATACCTGCGGCAACTCACTGGGCCACGCGCTTGAATTGTGGATCTGGCCTCCGAGGATCAGATAGGGCTTGCCATCCACCAACAAGGCATGGCGCCCATCCTTTTCAGCAAGGCGAGGCGCTTGCGCGGAAGACACAATTGCGGCGACCGCCCACAAGACAGCAATTTTTCGAGACATAGAGAGACCGCCTAAAGTCTACTGCAAGCGCCGATGAACCACTACGGGTTTGGCGATTGCTGCGGCGTTCCGCCCGCGCAGAGATGACACTCTGGCGGACCTGGTTCAACTATACATGCGAGGGGTGGGGGCGGCGGATAGGATTTTCGGTTTTGGAGAGGGTGGAATGTCTGTAAATGGTTGAGGGGAATGGAGAAAAAAAACTTGAAAATTTCTTACAAAATCTGTGACCGGAAAACATAGTCGTTAGGCGATTCGATGTCGACTGTTTGTTTTCAAGGGATTAAGCCCCCCGAACGTTTCGTTTCGCCCGCTACAGTTCGCTCCATTCGCGAGTGTGCGAACACGCTTATTAACGGCATGGCAATGTGCAATAGGATCAACCACCACAAGCTGCCTGTGGCGGCGTAGCCTGTCGTAAACAGAAAGGCAGAAACCAAGCTCCCCGCCGTCTGCATGATGGTTTTGCAACTGTGTGACAAGCCATACGCGATGCTGCTGGCGGCGACCGCCGGCACCAAACCAATGATGGGAGAAAGCCAGAATAACAAGAATCCCCGGTACAGGACCTCCCAGCCAAAGCCCGCGACAATTGCGAACATGACGAAGGATCGCAACTCTTCCGGAGATTCCGGCAATATCGCGTCTGCCTGATTATCGGGCTTTGCCGGCTTTTGCACGCGAGACTTCTCGATTAGCGTCAAGCAGAAGAGTGTGATAGGGACAAACACAGCGACCAGAAACCCCGCAATTGCAGAATGAGTGGTTGGGGCACCTAGCCCAAGTTGCGTGAATCTTCTCGAACTAGACACCCAATCTATAAATAGAATCGTTAGACAAATAGCAATGATAGCCATCGACTTGCGATAGCGCTTGCGCTTGTCAACTGGGTCTCTACGGGTAGCAGAGGAGCGCAGTAGGGCATAACCGGGCAGCCCAAACAACAGCGTAAAAGCGAGCAAAAAGTCTAGCATGGTGAACGCCCCGCAGAATCTGATTTCTCACTCCCTATGTGACATAAGATAGCGCCCCACCTTTTCGTACAATCATTAGTGCATTCCGGCCGGTGTCCGTTGCATTACGCACGTCGGCTTGATAGCGCATGAGTCACCCGAACCCCACACTAATTCATAATCCGTTCCGCTTCGATAGCCCAATGGGGATAAAATTCTCTCTCTCTTTTTTTGAGATTGGTTTTGGGGGCCTATCATGGCTCCGGCCTGAGTTGCTGTTTCAACTAAAATCCGGACATCCTCACAAGATCTGTGAATGATAAAGATGGTCTCCAGGCGATGCGATGCCGACTGTCGTTTTCAAGGGATTAAGACGAACCGGATTTTCGCTATCCCGATACAAGTGAGCGGCAATCATTTACTGCTTCGCTTCATGCTCCAAATATTACCCGTCAGTTCGCCAAGGCCGACGATAATCTTATCCTTCGCCACGCCAATCTCAAGTATCGACATGTCGAGGTTAGCCGTGGACAGCCGGGCACCGTGAAAATGGTACACGGGAAACGGAGTGCCAACTGGCGCCTTGGTGCGATTCGCCAGCCTCTGCGCCCACAAGCAGAGGTAACCGTCCCGATCGGAGATGAAGTAAAGCAAGTTGCCATTCGGTGACCATCGAGGCTTGTCGTCCCAGCGGCTCGGATGATCGACGGCGATCCAGTGATCGGTGGGAGCTGGTACACCATTCTCGATTGGCACAACAAAGATCCGGCAATCCCTGACTCCAGAATCAAAGTCGCGACAGGCAGTCAAAGCGACGAATTGGTCGTCAAGTGAAAACTTGGTTTGGTAGAGGGCGAAGCCGGGTCTTTCCAAGAACAGCTTTTCGCTGCCCGACCGCAGGTCGAGGGAGTGAACGCGATTGTCGCTCGATCCGAAGAGCACTCTTTTCATGTCCAGTGACCAATCCGAGATGAACCTGTGGGCGCCTCCAAGGATCATCCTGGGAGATCCGCCGTCTGCGGGCACGGCGTACAATTGACCTGGCTTACCGTCCGTGTAGCCAACCATGGTCCCGTCACGGGAAATCTGCGGGCGCCATTGCGGTGCAGCGCTTGTGGTCGAGATTCTTGCTTCTCGGCCGGTGGAGAGATCTCTAATGCGAACGCGCAAGCCGGCGGCTCCCTGGGCAAGCGCGAGCGGTTCATTTGCGCCGCCAATTAAGTCGAATCCCACCCCGCCATTTTCGGGAGTGGCCCTGGAGCGAACGTCGGTGAAGGCGAGCTTTCTGCCGTCGACCGAGATTGAGGGCATGAATTCGGCGGTGCCCTCAGCGATTTTCTTGAATTCGCCCTTCAACTTGGCGTGATCCGAATCTGCCGGCACGCTCCACACCGCGGCGGTCCGGTTTAGACTGGCGAAGATCAGCTCGCCGTTCTCGCGCAGAGTTGGCCAGATCTCCAGAGTAGTTCCCGAGGTGAGGCGTTCCGCGGAACCGCTGATGCGTCCGTCCTCGGAAATCGGCGCTCGCCACACGTTGACAGCATCGCCGAATCCAGCAGCAAAAATTATAGAATCCTTCGTCCATTGCGACAGGCGGGGAATTTGGTCGAAACCTATAGAAAACCCCTGGCGCTTCAGTGCAGCGAAATTACCCGTTCGCCTGGATGGAGTTCCATCCAGGGCGAGCAACCACCAATCAGCGGCATCCCAAGCGTAGCCTCTCGTGGGGGCGACGTACGCCAGCAGGTGCTTGCCATCGGCACTCCAAACAGGGCTTCCAGCGGAAGAGAGATCCAATCCCAAGCGTTTCGACTCCCCGCCGGAAGCCGGAACTACGTAGACCGAACCCGCTCCGTCGACGGTTGGGACGACTGCTTCACTTCCACCAGACCAATAGGCGATCCAACGCCCGTTCGGGGAAAAACGCGGGCTTCGGCCAGACTGGGTCAAGCGAGTCGCCTCGCCGCCGATGACAGGGATTACGAAAATCCCGCCGCCATCCTTTTTAGAGTGAAATGCAATTCTAGTGCCGTCGGGTGAGAACGTGGGATCGTCCGCGTTTACGTCGTCATGTGTCAGTTGTACCGAACTCCCCCCCGGTCCCAGTTGCTGAATCCAGATATTCAGATTGCCAAGAGATCCTCGGTCGGAAGCGTATGCGATGAGTTTTCCGTCGGCGGAAATCGCCGGCTCCGCGGTGAGGCCCGTACCGTCGGTCAGCTTGACCAGTTCGGTATTAGACGTCCGCTTTGTTTCCAGCGACGAAACGACCAGCAGAAGGAGCGCCAGTACCGCAGCAGCGCTAATCGCAACAACCATACCAATCCGCTTTTTCGCTTGGGTAGCCACAGGAATTGTGGCCACTCCGCCTTCCACTCCATTTTCGTGATGTACGCCGTTTGGCGTGACGTCGCTTTGAACGTCGTTAGGCGTGAAGGCAGGTGAAGCGGCGTTGCCGTCCCGCCTTCCCACAAACTCCGCCGGCGCAATGAACCGGTACCCTCGCCGGGCCAGAGTCTCGATAAAGCGCGGGTTCTCCGCCGAGTCGCCTAACGCTTGCCGAAGTTTCGCAATCGCGGCGTTCAGGCTGTGATCGAAATCGACGAAGGTATCGGCCGGCCACAGCGCCTCCTTTAACTTCTCGCGGGCAACCACTTGGCCAGACTGATCGAGCAAGAGGCTTAGCACTTGAAAGGGTTGCTCCTGCAACTTGAGCTTTCGTCCGTTCCGGCGTAGCTCGCCAGTATTCAGGTCGAGTTCGAATACACCAAAGCGCACAAGTTCAGCGCCGACGAGCATGGGTTCCCCCTTCTGCTGGAGTTTAGCAGAAAATCGGCGCCTTCCGGATCTGTATGGCGGAAGTTACCCGCGAGTTGATGTTGTTTTCTGTCAGCAAGTTACCAAGTGACATATTGAGTCCCCGCTGATGAGCACCCGGGTATGGAGGCACGCGCCTCCTGCCTGGATACTTGCCTCACTTCTAAGAAACACGCGCAAGACGGTCGCGGTGTCAAGCAGCCACCCGGAAGAGCTAGGGAGTGTTTGTTCCCTCATGGTGGCGCGTACCCGCGCCCTTTGCGCTTCAGCGAGGTAAGTGGAATGCGAAGAATAACATTCTGGATTGTGGGCACATTTTTCACAACTTTGAGCCCAGCAGCTTTTGCCACGCCTGCAGACGGCCAGATCATGGTCTCGGTTTACGATTTCGCTCACATTGGTCCCAAGACGGTGGCGCAGAGCGAGCAGCTGGCGACACGCATTTTCGCGCTCGCCGGGGTCGACGCGCAGTGGAACACGGGGTCGCTCTCGGACGCAAAAAACGCCATGCTGGATTTCAGTCCGACAGGGCCGGAGGGATGCACTGCACCCTTGCCCGCTGTTCTACGGGTTCAGGTCCTTTCGCGTGCACCCAATGGGCTCCCATCGCAAGCACTCGGATTTTCGCTGCCGTGCGCGGAACGAGGCATGCAGGTAACGCTATTTGAGGACCGCATTGAGACTGTAGGCCAGACTTATCATGCGAGTTTCTATAGGGTGCTGGCGTATGCTCTTGCACATGAGCTTGGCCATGTTCTGCTAAGGTCCGAACTGCACGAGAAGAGTGGCCTGATGAAGGCTATCTGGACCGCGAACGACTGGCAGTGCGCCGCGGTGACAATCATCCCATTCTCGCCCGATGATATTCGACTTATAGCAGGGCAACTCAGCGCCGTCAAAACTCATGCCGCGGAACTCGCCGAGGCCATTACATCCTGCCACTCCGGGGGAGATGATTCGCATCCGGATCGCCCTTGTCCTCAATAAGTTTGCAAATGATGTCGAGATGACATCCCAAGCATGGATTGGGGAGCGCACCTCGCGATACTGTTGACCCTGACCAAGTCTGATTTTCGTAGAGGAAAAATTTCCTATGCCTAAACAACAAAAGCTAATCTGCTCATTCGCGTTCACTCTATTCGCTGCGTCCGCCAGTGCCGGGTCTTTGGTTTATGTCGTCACCGATTCGCAACAATTCGGAACGGTAGACCTCAATACCGGCGCCTTTCACCAAATCGGCTCTGATACGCCCGGCCAACAATTTAACTTAGTGCCCGGGCCGAATGGATCTTTGTACAGCCTCACCTTGTCAGGGAACCTGGAGTCAATCAACACCGCAACCGGTGCTACTACCGTCATCGGCGCCACGGGTTTTGGGGCGTTCAACGTCGGCGATCTGGCTGAAGTGGGCGGCATGTTGTACGCCACCGACGGCAACAACAACCTCTACACCGTGAATGCTACGACGGGCGCGGCGCACTTGATCGGGCCCACTGGAATCCCGGCCTTCGCAGCTCCCCCCACTCTGGGCGACGAGAGTCTCTATGCCGTGGGTGGAAAGCTATACGAGACTTTTGACAACTTCAATCTTCCCCTCTCGAGCCCAACGTTGATTACTCCGCCAGCTCTCTATCAGATCAATGCCTCGACGGGAGTTGCGACCGAGGTGGGGTCTACCCTGCTCAATCTCAGCGCATCCGTGGATGCGAACGGCACCTTCTACGTATTTAAGGAGGGGCTTGCCGATCCTACCTGCGTGGGGCCGGCTCCTTCTCCTTGCCGGTCGGACGCGGAAGAGTTCACGCTGAACCTAGCGAATGGCGCCACCGGATTTGTAGCCGATGTTGATCCGGGCGCCACCGCCATCTATGGAGCATCGCCGGTGACTCCTGAACCGGGAACGGTTTTACTCGCCGGAATCGGGATGTTAGCGATTGTCGCCTCGCGGAGGCGAAGGCTTTCCGAATATCTTCCCGGCGGGCGCGGAGCAACCAAGGCGTTGGAAGCGGAGGAAGATTAAAATGTTACCCCATCCGGGTATTGAAGCTTGGTGGACTCTCAATTTAGTGTAGGGTTCAGGCGGAAGTTAGCCTGCGGTTCGAACCATGGCTACCGCAGCCACTATGCTGTCAAACGGCCCGCGCAGAGGTGACACTATGGCGGACCTGACTTAACCGCGGTTCGGAACTACATCAAATCGACTCTTCGCTGCAAAAATCCGTCCCCGCCCTGTCCCATCCTGGGAGTTGAGAGCGATTCGGCAGGCAGCGGAGATCTTTCATTCAAGGCTCAGCCGAGTGAGAAGGCGAGCGGAAAGTTATATCCTGCGATCGCCGGTGCGACGGTGCTCGATAGCCCTTCGACCGAGGTGTCCACGGACCAGTGGATACCATCCGCCGAGAAGGAGATCCGTACATTTCCATCACCTAGGCCGACATACGCCAAGGCTAGTAAGCCGCCACAACCCGTCGCCAGAAGAGACGAGTTCGACGTGACCGGTCGCCTGGCCGATATAAGCGATCCACAGTTCGCTGCCGAGCGACGCCACAGCGGGGCCCACATTGCTGTTCTGGCCGACATATGTGTTATTTTTCCAGTTCGATAGGCCGGCGCAGTAAATCTTAGAGTCGCTGGCGCCGCGGAAGGCTGCCCAGAGATCGCCATTCAACACTGCCAAGGCAGGGGATGCCTGGCTGGATTGGGGCACCTTGGTTTCACGCCAGTTGGCAGCATCGGACGAAAACGAAACAGAGATAGCATTGCTGCCATCGGCGATAAACGCGGTCACTAGCAGGTTAGACACTTCGGCTCTCCCAGACTTTTGATCTTTTGACTCTCACTCGCAGCTTTCAAACTGATGTTCTTCCCTTGCCGTACATTCAGGGCGCTGTTGGGCCGTGGCGCCTCCGCGCGCGATACGGAGTCGCTGCGGCATGGCCAGCGAGCGCAGCGCTGCTGCCGCAATCATTGCGCAGCTCGTTGGGGGCGCCAGCCGGGGCGGGACTGATTGAATTATCAATGCAGGGGATGGCGCTCAGATATTCGTAGATAGCTTCGATCTGATGGTCGGTCATGTTGTGAAATGCCGGCCACGGCATGACTTGGAGCTTGCTACCGTCCACTGGAGGGGGAATGCAGACACCCAGCAAAATATTTGGGTCAGTGTCTGACAGACAGGTGGGATGGATATTATCGAAATCCTTGCCAGTCCTAAATATCTCCTTAAACTCGCTCAGCGTGCGTCCTCCTTCGGGACGGCCGGTTTTATCAGGCGTCAGGTTACGGGAGACGATGATGGGGCCCGCATAGGGAAATCCAGTGTTCGGATCGATGGGATATCCGTTGGGCGGATAAGAGGCGGGCACCGAGCCAGGCGGAAACCCTCCCACAGCGGCACTGGCAGGCACGGCCTGACCGAAGGGTGCGCCACCGGCCAAGTACGTCGTGGGGTCTGTTTTTGTTGGGAGCTGGTTCAGGAAGTACGGGTTCGCGTTGTTTGCGTAATTGAAGTTTGGCGGACCACCCGCGGTGTGGCAGCCATTACAGTCAGCCTGAGCATTGACAATAAAGCTGCCTAAACCGACCAGACGCCGATGCTCGGGGTCCTTCCTTTCGAGGTTTAGAGGGACAGGAGCTATCGCATAACCGATTTTGACGAGTTGTTCCTCGTCGTTGTCTCCATTGTCTTGCGCATGGACAGCCGGTGGAGTGGGCAACCGCGCTGCAAGAACAAACGCACCCAGCGTTAGAACAGCGAGCGCCGTCATGTTGGTGAAACGTCTCATTTTCATTTTGTGGTTTCCTTTGTGGGTTTTTGTTCAGAATTATTCCCCTGAACCGGGACAACTGATTTTTCCCGAACACCATTACCGGTAGGGAAAGCGGATACCTTAGATCGGTTGTACGGATTCAAGAACCTTGACGTCCTGGCCGTGGAATCCAGCTTCGGCGATGAGGCGGCGACCGCCACCCGGCCACATGGTCAGGTGGACTTCCGCTTGGTTGGCGCCGGGCTCCATAGAAAGCCATGCCATGGGCGCGCTGACCGTCGCCCGGGCGCCTCCGTCTTCAATCACACATTGGACGTCCCCGCGCTTCTGTTCGCTCAAGTAAGGCATCACGACCGAGTGGAAGACAACCGTAGCCATACCGGGCCGCAAGTCGGCAAGCTGAATCCGCAGCCAGTCGACCGCGTCGCACCGATCGACCGGCGCGGGCACGCAGCGGGCGATCTCTATCACCTCGGCGAGCTTGCGCAAACGGTCGGTCTGGTCGGGCCAGACGAAGCAGAGCATGGCAGCTCGGCTTTCGTCGAGAGTTGGATCGATGGGGTTTAGATCGCAGCCACGACGCTCGATGACGCGAACGCTGCTGGGCACGTCTAAGAAGGAGAAGTGGTCCCACCGCAGGTTCAGGCCAGCGCTTGCGCCGATTTCAAGTAGCCGCAGAGGAAGAGCAGTTTGTCGGACAACTTCGAGAAATCCTGGCAATAGCGCGCGGGAGCGTTCGACCTCGTTGGTCTGCACGGAGGCCGGGACCACCACATGCGGAACAGCTTTGAGCAGATGAGGCCAGAGCCCGTTGACGTCGGCTTGCCCGCCGGTCGAAGGGTAGAAGCGTGCAGCGTCGGGCAACTTTCCTTCGAGTACCATTCGGTGAATGGCCGCAAGGAGCAGCAGCGGTGCAAGCATTCGCGAGCGCGGCATATGAGGTTCTAATGAGACAAGGCACGCGCCGCCGGCGCGCACGTTGTCAGCCATGCGCCGCAAGAGCGCTCCGTACATCGGCGAGCCGAGCTTATCGGCCGATCCCGCTTGGTCGAGGCAAGCCTGGGCAATTTCCTCGCGATTCATCTCTTCCTCCTCGTATTGAATGCACCGCTCATTCGCCAACCTAGTTTGTGGCGGCGGCGCATCCGCCCCAGCGGCGCAGGGTCGACTCACCCTCGTCAATTGGTTTGGATCGAGCTCTGAGATGAGGTGTTCCCGCTTCGCAGTTCCGCCCAAAAGCACCCTGAGTCATCGTGTCCTCTCCTTGCCGATCGTAAGGCTTTCGGGGCTTCAGGTCCTGAAGAAACTGTTAAGATTTTCTTAAGATTTATGACCGAAGGGGCTGTCTACGAGTTCGGTGACTTCAGGCTGGACGAGGCGGGACGGCTGCTGTCGAGTGGTGGACGCGCCATCGCGCTGGCTCCCAAGACCTTTGACGTGCTGAGGGTCCTGGTGCACAAAGCGGGACGGCTGGTAACCAAGCAGGATCTGCTGGATCTGATCTGGCCGGAGACAGCGGTAGAGGAGGGAATTCTCGCGGTTCACGTCTCGTGCCTGCGCAAAGCGCTCGGCGACGATGCAGGGAGGCGACGGTATATTGAGACGGTTGCCCGCACCGGCTACCGCTTCGTTGCCGCTGTCATGCTTCCCGCCGAACAGGAGCGGACAATGGAGCCGTCCATTGCGGTCTTACCATTCACCAACATGAATTGCGATGCTGACGATGAATATTTCTGCGACGGCCTAGCGGAGGAGATCATCAATGCACTCTCCCAGATCTCCGGAGTCAAAGTCATCGCTCGTACCTCGGCATTTGCCTTCAAAGGCAAGAATCAAGACATTCGCAAGATCGCCGAAGCGCTCGGGGTAACTAGCCTCCTTGAGGGTAGTGTCCGCCGGACCGGCGATCGTCTTCGGGTAACCGCACAGTTGATCCATGCCATCGATGGCACGCATCGTTGGTCTCATAAGTACGATCGCGATTTGGTAGATGTATTTGCTGTTCAGGACGAGATCGCAACCGCCATCGCCGCGGCCCTGACGACAAAGCTAACCCCCGGCGGACGGCCGCACGAACCTAGTCTGCCTGCCTATGAAGCATTTCTGAAGGCCAGGCATCATTGGGGTCGTCTGTTTCTCAAAACAGCGGCGGGGCAGAGCGCGCGCATCGAACAGTACCTCAAGGAGGCGATTGCCCTGGATCCCCAGTGGGCCGACCCTCATTCTTCATTGGGCCAACTATATTTCTATTGGGCCGCCGGCCCGCGGCAGAGCGAAATGATTCAGCTTGCCCGCGCGGAAGCCCGGAGGGCGCTGGAGCTTCTCCCATCAGAACAGCTTGCCCACGCCGTGCTCGGCGCGATTGCCGCGGTGCAAGACTACGATTGGAAGGCAGCCGGCGAACACTTCAAGCTCGCCCAGGCCTCCGAATCTCTATCTCCCTGGGTTCACAATCTGTACGCTGGGTGTTATCTTTCACCTCTGGGACGATTCGAGGAGGCTCTCCAACAGGCGGAGAAGGTCATCGCTCGAGACCCGCTCAACACACACTACCGCGCGACTCGGTTGCGAACGCTGCTTTTCGCAGAAATGTATGAGCGCGCGATTATCGAAGCCCGGAAAGAGCTGGAATTCGACGAGCGGCACATTGCGGCTCATTCGCAGATAGCTCTGGCCTACTTCTTTCAAGGGAAACTCCCTGAGGCGCGGGAATGGGCGGAGGAAGCATTCCACCGGACACCTTTGAACCCGTTGGCTGCGGGATTGCTGGCCGGCCTTATGATGCAGAACGGCGAAAACGAGGAGCCGGCGGCAACACGGAACGGGATGGGTCCCCTAGGGATGCTCATTTATCATGTCGTATGCGGGGAGATCGATGCCGCTATCGATGTGTATGAACGCGCGATTGAGCAAAGCAATGGAGTCGCGGCCGTGTGGGCATCCGCCGGTTTTTTCTCACCTCTGCGCTCGAATCCGCGCTGGCCGAAATTGGCGAGGATGATGAACCTGCCGGAAACGGGTTGACGATGTGTGTTCCACGATTCGAATGTTGGGCTGATGTTGAAGGCGCTGGGCGAGGTTCGCAGGAGCGTTGGGTGGTCTGACCTTCCCGGTATGCGATTGGCTCGAGACGCCGTGTATCCGTAGTTGACTGAGATGCCGAGGGCACCCCACAAGCCCGGCAGAGAGGTAAAGTGCTGGAGATAAGCCGCCTCGAACCCGCTCATCCAACATGACCCTGCGTTGATCGGCTGCGTCGCGAGGTAGTTGCCCAGGGGCCTCCTGGCGGCTGATAATTCACGAGCTGGAATGTGCGAGAAATAATTGGGTTCTGGAGCGATTAATAGAAATAGCCCGCTGAAATTGCGCCGAATGAGGTGAGATAGTGCTCAAACAAAACATCGATATCGTCTCCGGTCTCAGCTTGCAGATTCGCGGTGATTCGGTGGATCGGGCACAACGCAGTCCCAGGTTGGCTGCAGTTTCAAGCGGCGCGCGTGGCCGACTACGTATTTGGTCTGGTCATATCCGAGATAGTGCTTGCGCCAGAGGCGTGTTGTCTCGGAAATGATGTCAGCTAACCCGGCCGCAAATTGCGCCTTCGTCTAAGTGCGATCACTTGAAGATGACGAGTGTTTCGGCCGCGAGGATGACGCGACGATTTGCATAATCTCTAACCAAGCGAATGCAAAATTTTGGATCGAGAACGCCTCGGAAGGATGAATCCAGCGGTCGAGACTCCGAACGCGGCGGATGGATAGAAGAAAATTGCGGCGGCGAGGTCCGCCCTCGACCGCAGACTGAACGGGCTGATCTAGAAGCGGGCGATTGATTCCCACACGAAGAGCGCAAAAATATAAACGAGGAGCATCACGCTCTGGTGCTTCCGGTGCAGGGCCCGGACGATCCATCCACTGACCGAGCCGCAGAACACGAATACAGCTATCCACGCGAAATACGGACTAATGATTGGTTCGAGCGTATCGCGGAAACGGTAGAAGAACTCGTGCCCTAATATCTGAGCCAGGTAACTCACTTCCAAACCAATTAGAATTGCGCGTACGGCTAAGATCCAATGGTTCCGCGATTCACTCAAGAACCAGGTGATAACCGTTGAAAGCACCTCCGGAAAAACCAACCCCCGGAACGTGAATGCGATCTAAAGCTCTCCAGCAGATCGCCTATGAGAGCGTCGCTCGAATTTTCGAAACGAATGTTTTCGAGAATCCATCTCGTGGTAGCCGGCGGCTCGTTTTTTCTCATACGGTGCCCGTCTCCAATTCTGGCAATCCTTTCCACAAACTTTTCAGCGCTCGTTGAGTTTGGCGGATTACCTCGAAACCTCTCGAAGTAACGTTGAAGAATCGCTTCGCTCTCCCTCCTCGTTCCTCGGTGGGTTCGCCGCAATAGGAGGTGAGCAAACCTTTCTCTTCCAGCCGTTCCAGAGCGGCGTAAACGCTACTCACCGCCACCTCACGGCCGCAATGGGTCTCAATCTCAGAACAGATTGGCACACCGTAGGCTTGCTCCCCCAGGCGGATCACCGCAAGCAAAACCATCAACTCGTACTCGCCGAGAAAAGCACGTCGCCGCATTTCTTCCACCATCATGAATAATTAACGAGAGTGCAAGCACTTTTTTTAGGACAGGTAATCTGGCTCCTTAGCGCATACTGAACTACCGCCGACGTAGCATCGAGAGTGGCGAACCGTCGTTAGTACGGGTCTACGGCAGAAGGCCGCGCGCGGGACCGGTGGGCGGCGTTAGATGGCATGTCGAACAGTTATGAATGTCCGCGGGAAAGCGATTTGACCGATCATGGACCGTATGGACACGGATATCGAGCGGGTTATCGGGTTCGAACGACAAGCCGGGATGGCAGGAAAAGCAGGCGCGCCGGTCGGAAATTCCGTGCAGAACGTTATCAAACCCGGACGCTTTGTTGTGGCAGTCTTCGCAGTTGCCGGTCTTACTCACATACGAGCTGGGCGTTGCCGTCCCTACCTGAATATCGACCGTAGTTCCCCGATTCAAAGCCTCTCCGCCAAAGTCGCGGCGGGCCTTGATCGCGGCGACATAGGTTCCAGGCAAAGCATCATTCGGAATCGTAAACGTTGCTTGATCCGAAAGCGGAGTATTCCAAAGCGCCGGGTCGGACAATCCGCCAAACGTTATCGGTAAGGGTGGAAGTCCTTCAACCGCGCTACTAAAGCCATCGGTCGCAACGGTCGCCGCGGGCACTTGGCCCCCGGGCGAGCTGAAGAATTGACTGATGTCCACTGTTGTATGCGGCGTGCGCAATTGATCGGTGGGACCTGAAAGCGACAGCAGGAGGTTCGATTCTCGGTGCTTTAACACGTAGTACAGGGTGGGCGAAAGACGGAAGCCGTCGTAATAGCGGAGACCCTGCGGAACTTGCCCAGCCAGGAACTGTGAATAACTCGGAAGCTGATGGTTCGGAAATAAATTCCGACCCTCGCCATCAAGGAAACTAAATTCAAACGTCACTTTCTCGCCGCGCACATAGTAACTTCCGTTGGCCGGCGGATTGATCGCTTTAAGCCCGATAGAAAACCCGTACCCATAGGCCGAACCGGATTCCGAAGCGTGACTCACCGGCACCACCCGTGGATGCGAAGGATCTTGGTTCCACATCAGTACGAGTTGTGTGGCATCGCCAGGGATGCTCACCGTTCGCTCTTCGGCGTGAAGGTTGTGCCGCCACTGTGCCAGGCCCTCCACGCTGAACTGCGCGCCTGTGCAGTCTCCAACCGAGGGGCAACCGGTAGCCCTTTGCCGTACAACAAAGCGGCGCACAAAACCGTCATCCGAACGCGCCCACTTATCGTCCGTTCCGGCGATGGCCAGCAAAGGCGAGCCGAGAGTCCGGCCACGCGAGTTCTTTGCGAAAACCTGGAAGAAACTGGGATTTTCCATCCACTTCGCGCCTCGATAAAAGCGTTGCCGGGTGTAGGTGCCATCGCCCGGAGGCGCCCAATTCTCTTCCACCATCTTCACGCCGGTCCAATCGAGAGCCGCGAACTCGCTTTGAATCATCAGCGGCTGTACGCCGGTATCCGTTGCTACCGGCGGTGTAGAAGCCACGATGTCAACTTCTGAAAGATAACGAGGATGGCTGCCAAAGAGCGTGAACGCCGGCATCTGGCTGTTTTGAAAAAAGAGACTCAGGCCGACAGCGCGGTCGCCGTCGACCTCGGAAGCCTTTGAGCTGGCCGTTCCGTGTCCGAGGATCGCTATTCCGAAGACCGCCAATAAGACCGCGGTCCAAAATCGCTTTTGATTCTTACTGTTACTCATGAGCGTCTGCCTTTCTTTCCACGATCGCGGTTTTCAGCGGACCCAAAATTGCTAGGACGTCGGATTGCTCCGCAGCGGGAACGCAGAGTTGGTTGAGGGTGGCCACTAAATCTTCCACTACTGCGTCAAACGCTTCGCCCGTGACACCGCGCCCCTTGTGAACACTTGCCATGTCACGGCCGGCGTACTGACAGGGGCCACCGGTTCCCTGACAAAGGAAATCGGCGAGTGACGATTTATAGGCCGCTGCGATGGCGGGGCTGTTCGCAGCGTGTGCGAACCAGCCATTCACACGGTTGTCAGCTAAGATTCGGCTCACGAAGTCATCCACTACGGCACGAATAGCAGGCATCCCGCCTAGCCGTTCATAGAGGGAGATTGACTCGGCAGGCAGCCCGGCAATCAACGGAAGTGTGTTAGAGGATATCATTAGCTCAACGCCGCCTTGTAATCAATCGCCAGAATCACATCGAAGAGCTGGGAAAAGTCTACGCCCGCATTTGACGCCTTCGCAATAGTCAACGTCAGAACCTGTCCCACGGTCTGTCCGATAAACACATTCAATGGTGAAACCGGTTTCCCGGTCTGAACGATGGGCGGGGCGTTGGAAAGCGCCAAGTTTTCCGCGATGGCCACCGTCGCATTTGCGGCCGGGCTGCTCGACGAAAGCGTCGCGCTGAAGTTGAGCGGTGTGCCGTTCACCGCTACGACCGCCAGGTTCGCGATCGTACGGTTCGATTCCTGCTTGGGAAGCTTCAGCTGGGTGAGGTCGAACTTCAGCACCGCCGTCTGAGCCGTGCCGTTGAACGCCGTAATCTGCGCCTGATTCTGACCCCTGGCCGGAATCATCAGGAAGCGCTCAACTGTGGTGGGCGGCGAACTCATTTGCTGCGTCAACAGGCTCGCCGAATAATATGCCGTCAGATCAAACGTCAGTTGCACGTCGAGCAGACTATCCAGCCCGAAGGGATTCGCCAAGGCGGGAAACTGCAGGCCCCAGAACGATTCGAAGCCGGACCCCTCGAAAGTCATCAGCGAATCGTCCGGCATTCCGAACACGGTCATATCCTTCTTTAGACTGAATTCCGACAGCGGCTTAGCGTCGGGGAAGCGGACGGACATGGTGGAAGTCCCGTCGGCTTCGCTCAGCCACGAAGCTCCATAGTTGGTCAGGACTCCGCGCAACGTACCCTGCATGGAGGCGTTGCTGACCGCCACGTCAACCGCCCGAACCCGGAATCCATAGAAGCCTGGGTAGGCGTTTGAGAGATACTGCTCTAGCGTGTGAAAGGTGCAACTGCCGGTTTGTTTGAGTTCCCCGTACTGCAGCGGGAAATCGGAAAAGAGCGAAATGGTGTGTTTTACCGGCACGGCCGATTTGAAGCCGGCGAGCCGCATCCCTTCCAACTCGGCCAAGTCCATCTGCAACATGTCCGCGCCGGAAACACCCAGCAGAGCCGAAGCAAAATAGTCGAGCCGGATTACATTTACTGTCTGAGCCATTTCGTACGCCAAGGCTTGTTGAGCGAGCCAGGCATATTGTGTGCCAAGGTCGAGATAGCGGCGCAGAGCGCGTTTGAACACCTGCACCAGTTTTGCCCAGAACTCCGTGGTCAGCGTTCGGTTCGCCTGGAAGTTGATCAACGCTTGTGCCAGCGCTGCGTCGGCTTGGGCTGCCTGCCCTTGGAGATTGGCGATGTTCAATTGATCCTGCTGCACCTGCAAAAGCTGAGCTGCCTGCGGCAGCGTCTGGTCCTGCAACGTTTGAGCCGCCGCCTCATACTGGCTGGCGGCATTCCCTGCTGCCATGACTCCCGACCCAATTGCGTAGAGCGCGATCCCTGCGATTCCGCCTGCGGCTGCTCCCGCAAGCACAGCGGAACCTCCCACTGCCGCAGCCGCGCCGGCCGAACTTCCGCCTCCGATTGCCGCGCCGCCTACCCCGCCCAGAATGCCCGAAGGAATGCTAGTAATCGCCGAGACTGCGCCGGTGAAGAAATTACCCAGTTCCGTTCCGAAGGTGTCGGCGTCAGCCGCCGACGCATTCGCTTGCGTGATCAACTGCTGCACCTGCGTGACCTGGCTTTGCGCTTGGTAAACAGCAATTGAAGCGGCGTCGACCTCATTGCTGCCGATTTCGGCCTGAATCGTTGCCTTCTGCAACATATTGCTGGTCAGCAATGCCTGCTGGATGTCGTTTTCAACCTGGTTGACGGCGTTCAGATAGTCGGTTTCCGCCGACTTTGCGGACGTCGCGAATTGATCGGCAGCCGCCTTTAGCGGAATGTATCGCAGCGGCGGAACATAGCCGCTCGAATAGCCGAGATAGTTGAGCCCCGCCGCGAGTTGATAGAAGGCTTTTTGTGCGCGGGTCAACTGGGATGTCAGCGCGGGATTCACTGCCTGATTCAAATAAAACCCCGGGATAGCTGTCCAGTCAGGAGAAATCGGCGGCGCCACACCGTGAATCCACATGGCCGCTTTGTAGAGTTCGCGAGCGCGGGCCAGGTTTGCGACGTCGTTGGTTCGATAGAGCGAATCGGCCCATTCGAGGATCGCTTCTCCCTGCCGCAATCGCAGAAATGCCCTTTCCATCGAATGCGTTTTGGAGATGACGATGTTCGACGCGAGATCGATAAAAAACTGGCTGGGATAGGTAACGTCCACAAGGTAAGAGTAAGTCGGCGCGGCCGACACGTCGCAGGAATAGGGTAACGTACCGTCCGATTCGATGGTGAGTTGCTGCGCCGGCGCGGCCGTCAGGATGTCGGCATAATATTCGGCTTCTTGATACCAGTAGCTGTAGCCCGATACGTCGCTGACTTTCGCCCGGCCCACAGCGAAACCGCTGGCAAGTCCGTAGTAGTACTCCGCTGCCGGGTAATCGTATGAGGCCATGGCGACGTCACCCAGACAAACCGGAATGGTGTAGAGATACGCATGCAGAAAGCTGAAAGTAATCTTAGGCAGATCGTCTATGATTTCCTGATTCATGTCGGGCGAAGGCAAATAGGCGTTTCCTCCTACCGGCACGGTGTGATTGAAGAATTCGAGCCGCAGGAAATCCATGAAGTTAGCGTCGACGCCGGTGATCGCGCCAGTGGCCGAGTCAAGATCGCTCGGCTGGTTCATCGGCAAGGATCGGTATTTGGCCAGTCGCGCTGAGACGGTACTGAGAACGTCGGCCGAGGTCATCGCCCCTTCTTTCTCAGCCGTCCAGGGCGAGCTGCCTATGTCTACAATTGCTATCTGCAACGCCGTCTCGGCAATTTGCGAAGCCTGCAAATAGAAGTTGGTCGCCTGTGTATATTCGCCAAGACCTAACTGCGTCTGCCCGTTCGAAAGCGTGGTTTGCAGATCGAGGAAACGGCCCAGCCAGTTGCTATAGCCGTCGGCGTTGGCGTTTGATTTCGCCGTCCCGAAATACGCAATGTCCTGGTCGCTCAAGTTGCTGCTAACCGTATCCGTGATCTGGTAGTAGTTCTCCCCGTAGAATGGTCCGTTCTGAGTGAGCCATTCCTCATACTCGAGATAGAACGGCGCCCGTCCGAGCAATGCGTTTGGAATGATAGGTGAGGGATCGGCGCTCGATTGGAAGCCATCGCTGTAGAAGCCTTGCAGCGTATCGATGTTAAGTTGGACGGGGCTCGAAGTTTCCGCGTCGGACCGGGTTACATTCAAGCGGTAGCGTAGTGAGAACTCCTGAATTGAAATGCCGCTCAAGCCGAGCAATTGGACTACATAGGCACTATTGCTCTGGGTGGCGCCTTGGGCCGAAATGGCCGAAGCCGCGATCCCAAAGCCATAAGTAACGCCGGTTGCTGCGGTCAGAATCGATTTAATGATCGGGATCAGCAGCTGATTGACAGGTACCGACGTCGAGTTCGTTGTAGTGAAATCCTGATGAAAACGGTTCGTCAGGGACTTGAGGTAAGTGTCGTAATCGTTCGGAGCGGTTCCGGCTAACTCAACTGGAGTTCCCGCATAAATTGCCCGCAGGTAGTCGCGGTAGTTGACGAGATAATCAACGCCGATGAGCACGTAGGGAGGCGTTCCTTGCGTCTGGCCGGTGCCTGGTCCCGGGTGGTACGCGCGTGCGTTCGTGTTCACAGCGGCTGAGACTTGGCCGGTGGAAAGGGCCTTCAGATCGACCACCCAATCTATGGCCGATGGACTGCTAAAGCTGCCGACTCTCGCCGAATAATCGTTGAAGGCTGACTGCGTCGCGGCAGCAGTCAGATTCGTTCCGAGCGTCGCCTGGTAGGCATCAAGAGTTGTAGAAGTCTTCAGTTGATAGAACGTCGGCACCGGGCCCAGTTTGCGCAGATTGCCGGTAGGGTCAAGGAATTCCTCCTCGAGCGACTGAGCGGCGGCATGGCGCTGCGCGGCCGGCCAGTCCGCGAAGAGCGACCGCGACACTGGTGTCAAGACTAGTTCCGAGACGATGGAATGAAACTGCGCCCGCTTTGCTTGGGTTAGCCGTGCCCCGGCGGCAGCCCATTGATCGATGGAAAGCGCAACCGCCGGGACAGTAACTGTCAAAGTAACCTCAGTCGCAGCCCCGGCCTTGCGGGTCACGATGTTAGTGGTCACCGCTCGTCCATCAAGCGTGACCTGCCACCCGATCGACGCACCGCCAAAATATTGCAGCAGGCACAGCCGCTCCTGCACCAGCGCTGTCTGCAGAAGCTGAATCGAAAATGCCCCCTTTTGATCAGAGGTCGCCTGGCCGAGCATCGTGTCGGTCGGGCTGCCGTTCGCCGTTAACACGGGTTCGACGAAAACGAGTTGGACATCGGCGCCCGCGACGGGATAACCGGTTAGTGCATTGAGGATGGTTCCGACGAAGTTCGATTGAGCCGGCGGAGGTACGGGTTGAGGAGTCGAGATTTTGGGTGTGATTGTTGAGGTAGTCATACAGTAAACTCCAGAAGAATTTGTCTTCCTGCTGTGAAGTGCGTAAAGTCGAGTCGTTTTTTGGTGTGGCGTTCAGGAAAAACTAGAATAAGCTTCTAATTCCACAAAGTCGCCACATGGTTAGGTAGGTATAAATGCCTCAAACGGAACTTAGCACCTCGCACGGAGGGTGATCTACGTGCTGCCCTTTTCAACTGGCTGTCTGCTAACCTCGGCAGCTCCATTGATCATGACTTCGGAAACCGCACTCAGTAACTGCTCCCAGGCTACTCGCGTCTCGCGGCCGAACTCAAGCCCCAAAGCCTGTGCAAACGCCCACGTCAGCGCCTGCACCAGCACCTCATAGTGAGCGGGTTCAACCTTATATTCAACATGACGCCGCCCCAATTCCGCCAGCGGCCCGCGCAACTCCTCGAAACTGTCCAGCGCCGCCACTAAGCTTGAGAGCGTGTCCAGCAGCTTAGCTGACTGCGCCGTGATCTCAATCTTGAACAGCGGCCTCACTTGCGGCGCCAGCTCAAAGAGTCTTCCGTAAAAAAGCGTCACAACCGAAGCAGAGTACTCGCGAACCGATTCGAAGCTCTCGCGCACAAGGTGCTTCTGCCGGGGCGTCAAATTCAGACCCGCGCTCGGAGGAGTGGTGGACATCATCTACGGTCACTCTTCCTCGCGTCCAGACCCCCCGGCAACAGCGTCTGTTCGTCCGCTCTCATATCAGCGGCAAATGCCGGAAGAAAAGCGGTGTCATGCTCTATCCTGCGCCATTGATCTACCGCCCGCCCATACCATTCCCGCGCTGTCACTCGGTCCGCGGCGGCGAGAGGACCCGTCTCACCCTTGGCGAGGATCGCATAGACCGCCCCAGCCGTCTGCCAGGCAATCGCGATTGAAGGAACGTTCCTCGATGTCTGAGAAACGGCGCTGTCCGCCTTAGCCACCCACTGTAACGAATGATCGAGCGTCGCCAAAGCTTCTTGCCGTTGGCCTTTTCGCGCTTGGTCTTCGGCCAGCGGCCGGATCGCAAACTCCATCACCCGCAGAGCGCTCCAATCCTCTGGTGCGCTCCTTAACGTCTTTTCGGCCTCTTCAATCGCCGCCTCGTAGTGTCCCAGTTCGCTTTCCGCTCGCGTGAGATTGTTGGCAATCGTTCTGTTCTGCGGATTGACGGCCGCTGCTCGTTCGAGCAAGGCACGGGAAGTGGCCAGGGTCTGCTTCCGCCGCGGATTCTCCAGTGGAGTCGCTAGTCCAAGCTTCAGCAGCGCGCTGCCATAGTCACCCGCTGCCCGGGCGTCCACCGAGTCTGCTTCGTAAAGAAGCTTCGCCTGGTCCGCCATCTGCCCATAGGCCTGGAAGGCGCCTTGCGAATCTCCCGTATTTTGAAACATTGGGTTGCCCAAGGTATCGCCGACCCAACCGTAGGCAAATATCAATTTGCGGCGCGCCAAAGTGTCTGCCGGGTAACGGCGGCACAACATTTCCAATTCGGCAACTGCGGCGCGATAATTGGCCAGCGCCTCCTGCGTCCGTCCTTGCACGGCCTTGACGTTGCCGACACAGACATCCAGAGCAGAAAGATCGAAGTGTGTTTGTCGATCGTCTGGACTTACCTCCGCCAGCCGGCGAAGCACCCGTCCGCCCGCTGCCACCTCCGATTCCGCCGCGGCGATATCACCAAGCTGCTGCCGTATTCGCGCTAGCGCCAAATGGAGAAGGCCTGCAGATTGCAGGAATTCCCGATTTTTCCCGTTCACGGCCTCATGCGTTTCGGCAATACGCAGCCCCGCTTCCGCGCTGGCGGCAGCCTCATTGTAGCGTCCGAGTGTCCACTGCACGTTGCTCGTTTCGTAAAGCAGAGTGATCCGTTCCAGGGCGGCTTTAGCGTCGGAGCGATCGTGTTGTTGCACGTCATCCAGCAACCGGCTGGCATTCCCGAAACTGGCAAGCGCCGCACTGGCATCGCCAAGATTAGAGGAGTTCAGTCCGCCTTTCAATATCCCAATGCGAGTCCAGGCACTGGCCAGTTCGCGTTTCAGATCCCAATCGCCGGCCGAGCTCCGCGACAAATTGTTGAGATAGTCGATGCCGGTGCGCGCGATCAGTTGCCGAGCACGCGTCGATCCCGGCAACGGGCGCACGGCGTCGTCCACATCGAAGACAATTGAGGTTGCCAGCTTGCGAACATCCTCGGAACGTTGTTGGGCGATGGTAGACTGGCGCCTCTCCACAATTGCTCCGGCAGCAATCGCTAAAGCCACCATCGCGCCGAGCGCCACCGATACACGATTTCTTCGAATGAATTTCCTAACCCGGTACCGTGTCGAGTCTGGCCCCGCTCTGATCGGACGGTGATCTAGAAAGCGCTGCAAATCTTCCGCCAAACACTCGACGGATGCGTAACGGCGGTCCGGCTCCTTTTCCATCGCGCAGAGAATAATATTGTCGAGATCGCCTTTGAGATGTCGCGCCAGCGAACGATCTGCTTCCGCAGCCACACTAGGAGCCCGCAGCGGTTCAAGAACAATGGCTCGTTCGATTGCTTGCGGCGTGCAGCGTTCGATACGCCGGGGCGGCGATTGTGTAAGCAGTTCGTACAGCACAACTCCCAGCGAATAAACGTCTGAGGCAAGTGTCACGGGAGCGCCCAAAATCTGCTCCGGACTGGCGTAGTCCGGCGTCATCATTTCGCCCTCCATCCACTCTGACTGTTCGGAATGGAGCAGCTTCGAAACGCCGAAATCCAGCAGCTTGGGAACGCCGCCGCCATCGATCAGGATGTTCGCGGGCTTCAAATCGCGGTGCACTATGAAATGCCGGTGGGCATAAGCAACCGCCCGGCACACGGGCATAAAAAGGCGAATCCTTTGCTCCACGCTTAGCTTGTGTTCAGCAGCGTAGAGCGTGATCCACAAGCCGTCAACGTACTCCATTACAAAATAAGAAATCCCATCGGCTTGTGTTCCGCCGTCGAACATGCGCGCGATATTGGGGTGTTCTAACCCGGCCAGAATCTGACGCTCGCGTCGAAACCGGCGCAAGATGAAGTCGGTGTCCAACCCTTGTCGTACAAGCTTGATCGCCGCCCGGGCTTCGTATTCGCGATCGTCCCTCACAGCCAGGTAAACCGTACCCATTCCCCCATGCCCCAGTTCACGTACCAGCAGCCATGGCCCGATCCGCGCTCTTTCGGTTTGCAGTTTAGGGCGGTGGATGAGCGAAGACGCCTCGCCCGCAATCGCAGCCGAAACGGCGTTCATGCCCCCGCCGTCATTAGCCAGCAGCGACTCCACTTCTGCCCGCAGCGAGTTGTCACCCTGGCAGGCTTCATCAAGCAGCGCTGCGCGTTCTCGAAACGGTTTATCCACCGCAGCCAGGAAGACGGATTGAATGCGATCCCAATTGTCGGGCAGCATGGTGATTACGCTTGTGTCGCGGGGTAGTTCATTAGTAAGTGCGCAAACCGCCGACGAAATTTGTGGATTATTTTCAAGCGTCGCTCTTTTCGCCGAGTTCCTTCTGCAGCCATGCCTGGGCAATGCGCAACTCGCCGCGCACTTTTTCCACCGGCAGCTCGAGGATTTCAGCCGATTCCTCCGCCGTCAGGCCGCCAAAAAAGCGCATCTCTATCAATTTCGCCTTCCGCGCATCCTTGCGCTCCAACTCGCAGAGGGCATCGTCGATGGCAAGCATGATCGACGGGCGCTCAACCGCCGCATTCATCGTCTCGTCCAATGAACATTTGGGCAAACCGCCACCGCGCTTGCCCGCATTCCGGGTGCGCGCGTGATCAATAAGGATCTGCCGCATAATGTGACTGGCAATGCTGAGGAAGTGGGCTCGATCGCGGAATCCGGGTTGCTCCTGCTTAATGAGCCGGATATACGCTTCGTGCACGAGAGCCGTCGGTTGCAGCGTATTCCCGGTCCGTTCGTTCCGCAGATACCCGTCAGCCAGTCGCCGCAACTCAGCGTAGACCAACGGCATGAGCCGGTTGAGCGCATCCTTATCACCGCTAGCCAAGTTATGCAGGATCAGCGTGATGGACGGACTGGCCATCAGTCATAGTCGCACGTTTCCACTCTCAGTGCGGGCAGCCTCCTGGGAGACTAAATAACCTCGTTGAGAAAATAGCCTCCAAAAACAGGCATGATCTTCCGCACTTAGTATTGACGGATCTACAGATGAACAACTTTGCAATCATTTCTACGCTCTTCGCCGCGGGACTATGCTCCGCCGCAACCGTTTCCTACACGGGAACGTTGACCAGCCCGGAGGACACTTTCCTGGTCACTGTCAACTTGACCACAAAAGGCGCCATCACCCTTCAAACCTACGGTTTTGGCGGCGGCACAAACCACAGCGGACAAACGATCTCAGCGGGCGGCTTCGATCCATTCGTCGGCGTTTTTTCCGGCTCCGGTTCCACCGCGCTCTTTCTTGATGGCACCGCCGACAACCTCAGCAATTACACCGGCGAACCTTCGGCTTGTCCGCCCGCCGGTCTCGCCGCGATTGGCAGCGTCTCTAGCCAATGTGGTGACGACCGACTCACCGTATCCGGCCTCGCCGCCGGAACGTACACCATTCTCCTAACTGACGCCGATTACCTGCCCAACGCCGTCTACAAAACGACTGGCTATCTCGGCGACGGTTTCAGCGATCTCACCGGCGGCTCGCTTCCCTTCCAAACCTGTTACGACTCAAGCAACTGCAATACCGACACTGCAAACTGGGCGCTCGATATCAATACGCCGGGCGACCCCACTACACACGCTCCCGAGCCCGCGCCTCTCGAAACAGCCGGCTTGGGGCTAGTTCTTCTCGCCGTAGCGTCTTACCGCAGAGGCAAATAACTTATTTGAAACCCAGAAAAGGATCACTATGTTCAAACAATTCAACCGCTTCCTCTCATTCGGAGCAACAGCTCTCATCCTCGGCGGTCTCATCGTTGGCGCGCCCCTATCCGCCCACGCTATCGCCGCAACGCTCGTGCAGATCACTAACAGCGCCGCCAATCCGGTACCGACGGAATCAGTCGATGCAAGCAATGCGTTTCAGACAACCGTGACGATTAATTCGCTCGGCGTCTATTCGGTGCCGATTCCTGCCGGTGATCGTTTAGTTGTCGGATTTGTCGCGATCGACGGCGATTCCTATTCCTCAATTGGACCGACCCAACCGAAACTCGTCCTAGAATCCAGCATCAACGGGGGCGGCTTTATTCAGTACTATTTATCTGCCCCTTTGTTGCCAACCGTCCCGAATGAATACGGTTTCGTGCGTGCGCAGCCACTTAAGATTTACGCCGACACTCTCAACTTGGGAACCTCGCATTACGGTGCCGCACCTTCCAATTACAACCTCACCGTCACCATTTCCGGCCATTTGGCCGCAATTCCTTAGTAATAGCTAAATAATCAAACGAAAAAGGACATTTATGTTTAAACAATCCAAACCCCTCTCTCTCGCCGCTGGAGTTCTCGCCGTCGGCGTTCTCATCGTGGGCGCTCCGCGCGCCGCCCACGCCATTGCCGCCACCTTGGTGCAAGTGACCAATACCGCATCTAACCCGGTGGTGGCGCAGAGCCCCAATACCCAAGCCGCCCAACTGGTCGAACTGCAAACACATAACGGAGTAACGATTCCAGCTCACGACAACTACCCGTTCACCCAGGTAACGACTACGGGCGAGGCCGGAGTCTCCTTTGTCGCTCCTCCCGGCCAATATCTCGTGATCACCGGCATGGATGTCAACACCTACAGCCCGCAGACCTCCATCTACTTGCAGGCCACAACCAACGTAGTCTCCAACCCTTTGCAATTAATGTCGGAGGCAGACTTGCAGAGCGTCGGATTTCAACAGATCCGCTACCCTTCCGGAATCGTCTACCCATCCGGAACCTACGTTTATGTGGGCGCAGGGGCTAACCAGGCGAAGGTCACCGTATACGGCTACCTGACCAACAACTAATAACCCAAATCAAAGGAACCATCTCATGCTCAAATCATCCCAAAGCTTCCGGTGTTGGCGTCCAACTCGCTAACAGCGGCGAGAATGCCGGCTCCTACTGGGAAATCGATGGAGGGGCCGGCACGTCCCACTTCACGTATCCGTCTGGCATCGTCCTCGCTGGCTCCACGGCGCCTGGTCTTACCTTTTCTAGTCCGTGTAGTGTGACCGTCGAGTTGCACGGCTACCTCACATCAATTAAATTGCACCCTATCTCCAAAAACCGGCCCTTTTTCCGCACATAGAGGTGAGGGGTCGCATGACCAATAAAGGAGACAGTGCTCTACATGCCCAATAACGAAGCAGCCGAATGGCTTTTTAAGGAAGAATTTGATTTCGATTCAGTTCCGGAAGCTCCGGATTTTGACATCTTCACGAAATCGCTCCTCATCGGTGTCAATGCCGGCGGAGGTTTGGCCACACCCGAACGCCAGTGGGTCATCGGCTTTGCCGCGGCCCACGGCGCACCACCTGAATTTTGCGACATGCTCCGCAGTTGGGTGCCGACCGGCGATCACACGGAACTGCTCGAAAGCCGCTCGACCGGGGCGAAATCAAAGCCCGGCTTCATCTATAACGCCATCAGGGCGTGTTCCGCCGGCGGGGAATTCGACGAAACCAGGCGCGCTCTGATTCACCGGCTCGCCCAGCCCCTCGGTCTTTCGCGCGAAACCGTCGATCAAATCGAGGGCCTTGTGCGCGCTGAAAACGAACTTCGGGCCCGGCGCGTCGCGATCTTGTTCGGCGCAAGCGGCAAGCCATTTTGATGGCTCAAGTGGGTTCGAGATTTGAACGCTCGCGAACTCACTGGGTGCGTAGGGCGATCATTGGGTGGATCTTCGACGCTCTTCGCGCGGGAAGATAACCGGCAAGGAGAGCGACAGCTGCCAAGAGAATCACCATTCCGGCAAAAGCAAAAGGATCATTGGGGGCGGTTTGGAATAGAAGCGAAGCGATCAGGCGTGCGACCAGAAGCGCGGCAAAAGTTCCCACTGCGATGCCGATGAAGGCGAGACGGAGGGTCTTCCAGATCACGCCCAGTTGCACAGTCGATTGAGTGGCGCCGAGAGCCATGCGGATGCCGATCTCTTGGGTTTGGCGCGTGACGTTGTATGAGATCACGCCGTAAATTCCCAGCGAAGCGAGCAGAATGCCCACACTGGCAAAAGCTCCAACCAGCAGCACAAAGAAGCGCCGCGGCGATGTCGTGCGATCGACCAGCGTTTGGATCGGTTTGAATTCGGTGGCCGGTTGTCCGGGGTTTACTTGCCGCAATATCCTCATCACCGGGATTGCCAGTGCGCTGGGAGGCAGTTTGGAACGGAGCACCAAGTTGGCGCCTTCCGGGCCAAACTGTTTGGTGCTGGGCAGGTACATTTGGGCTCCCGCCGTTTCTTCGGCGCTGCTTTCGCGTACGTCGGCAACCACTCCGATCACGTCCACCTCCGCGCCGCCCGCCACCGCAGTGCGGCCAAGGGCGTCCTGATTCGGCCACAACTTTCGGGCGACCGTCTCATTGATGATGACGACGTTGCGGTTGTTGTAGAGGTCGTCCCAACGGATATCGCGACCTTCTCTCAGGCGCATGCCCATGGCCTTTAGATAACCGGGCGAGACGATGTAGACGTAGACGGGAAGGAAATCGAGCGCATTGGTCTTCTGCTGGCCGCGGGCTGCGATTCCCCAACTCCGGTTGCGGCTCATGGGTAGGTTATCGGAGATGCCGACAGCTTCCACACCGGGAAGCGCCGAACTTCGACGGACAAATTCCTCCCACGTCGCCGTGCGCTGAGCGGGATTTGTGTTGTCGCCATAATCGACGCTGATCGCCGCCGCGCGCGTCGCCTCAAAGCCCAGATCGACATCCAGAACTCGTAGAAAACTGCGCAGCAGTAAACCAGCCCCTACCAGCAGCACGCAAGCCAGAGCAATTTCCGTTATTACTAACGTAGAGCGGATATGGTTGTGGCTGCGGCCGGCGCTGGTTCCATGGCCGCTCTCCTTCAGCACGTCTTGCAGATTGCCGCCGGCCGTTCGCAAGCCCGGCATCACCCCGAAAAGAATCGCTGCGCCGGTGGCAATCAATACCGTCCAGGCGAGCACGCTTCCATCCACCCGCACCGTGCTGAGCAATGGCAGCGCGATCGATCCCTGATGCGCCAAATACGAGATGACCAGATAAGTAAACCCTAAGCCCACCAGGGCGCCCCCGGTGGCGAGCACGAAGCTCTCCGTTAACGATTGACGCACCAACCTCCCTCGTCTCGCTCCCAACGCGGTTCGCATGGCGAATTCCTTGCTGCGCGCCGCCGCCCGGGCCAACAACAGGTTTGAGAGATTCACGCAAACAATCAGCAAGATCAGGCCGACTGCGCACCATAAGACGATGAGCGAGCGGCGCAACTTTCCGCTGACGTAATCTTTCAGCCCGATCACTTGCCCGGTGTAACCTTTGCCATAGTTAGGGTGTTTATGCTCGAACAGGAGTTGGGGAAAAAGTTGATCGGCTTCGCTCTGCGCTTGCCCGAGAGTCACGCCTGGCTTCAGGCGCCCGATCAAGGCCAGGTCGTTTCCATCTTCACGGAAATCGTCCATGACATACGGCGTGAAGAGATCGACCTTCGTGCCGGGCGAAAAAACCGAGCCAAAATCGAATGTTTCGGGCAGCACTCCGATCACGGTTACCGAAGTGTTGCTCAGATCGATGGTTCGCCCCACAATGCTGCGGTCGCCGTTGAACTGCCGTTTCCAAAAGGGATAAGTCAACAGCGCCGCCGGCTGCGCGTGTTGTAAGAATTCTTCCGGCTTGAACAAACGCCCCAGCGAAGTTCCCACGCCCAGAGTTTGAAAGAATCCTTCGGCCACCAAAATTCCCGTGGTGGGCAGAGGCTGGTCGCGCCCAATGAGCTTGAAGTTATCCGGTCCGGTGAACGCGAAGTAGCCGCTGACCGATTGATAGGAATGGTTCTGCTCTTGAAAATCTTGCGTCGCGTCCGCTGAATACGTTTTGCTTGATTCCCCGGCGGCCGGATTCTTTTCCAAAATCCGCACCAGTTGTTGCGAATTCGGAAAGGGCAGCGGCCGCAGCAAGATTGTGTTTACAACGCTGAAAACGGCAACGTTCGCTCCAATGCCCAAGGCCAGGATCAGGATCGCCACGAAGGTGAAACCGCGGTCCCGGCGCAGTGTGCGGAAGGTGAAGCTCAGATCCTGCATCAGAACGTCGAGCCAAGGCAATCCGCGCGATTCGCGGTGCTGCTCACGCGCTTGTTGCACTCCGCCGAAGCGAGCAAAGGCGTGGCGGCGCGCTTCCTCGGGAGACAAGCCGCGCGCTCGGTTTTCGGCTTCGGCCATTTCCAAATGAGACGCTATTTCCTGGTCGAGTTCCTGATCGAGCGGACGTTTGCGAAAGAAGGAACGCATGCGATTGAGTATTTCCTGCAAGGAATAAGACATTGTTCATCTCCTTGGCCGTTAAGGGCGTCTCCTGTGGTTTTACCACAGAAAGGGCTTGGGCGTCGTTAGCCGGATGATTATGATACGCGGGTAGCGCACTTTCGGCACAAAATTTCTTCCCAAAGCCGCATCCCGTAGATTCTGCTATGCTGCAGCGTGGGCGGAGCTTTCTGAATCCCCACGCCTATCTGAATGAACGCGCCAATTTTTGCGTTTTGGTGCCGATATCCAAGCGCGCCAAATTTCGGAGATGCATTGACCCCGTGGCTTATCTGGAAGATCTCCGGTGAATACCCGGTGTTCGCTTGGCCCGAAGAACGTCCTCAAAAATACTTGGTAGTGGGAAGTATCATTGAGTACGCTACGCCTTCCACCATCGTTTGGGGATCCGGGCTCATGTCCCAGGATGACCGTATTGATGAGCGGGCCCGTATCCTGGCGGTTCGCGGTCCCATCACGCGACAGCGTGCTTTGGAATGCGGGGCGGCCTGTCCGCCCGTTTTAGGAGATCCGGCGCTTTTGCTCCCACGCCTCTATAAGCCGGCGCGGACGGCGAAGCGGGCGTTAGTGGGCGTTGTGCCGCACTACTTCGACAAGCCCAAAGTGTTCGCTCATTGGGAAGGTTGCGAGGGCTGCAAAGCAATCGACATTCAACAGCCCATAGAACGGGTCATCGATGAGATTGCGAGTTGCGACTTTGTTCTGTCTTCTTCCCTTCACGGGTTGATCGTCGCCCACGCCTATGGCATTCCCGCGCTGTGGATTGAGTTCAGTAAGATGCTGGGAGACGGAACCAAATTCAGGGATTACTTCAGTTCGGTGGGCGAGTCAGTTTGTGAGCCCGTAAACGTTGAGATCCGATCGTTCCGCCCTAAGGAACTTCTGCCTATGATTCCAGCACGAGTACCGGCAACGAATACGGATTTACTTTGGGAAAGTTGTCCTTTTAGGGTTAAGTCATGACGGTTGAAGAGCGAATCCGGCAAATCGCGAATGCCGATTTAGATAGGCGGACGATCGCCTGCCTGCGAATCTTCGAGTTACTGCCGGAGTTTTTTGAGTCTCTGCGGCAGGAATGTCTCAGACTTTATGAAAAAGAGAGCCCTTCGCGGGCCAGCGATTCGAAACACGTCACCAATTGGGTGCGGCCGCAAGGCAATGTTCTACAGTTCAGCTTGTTGAACGGCACCGGCCGCTATGACGATACCTCCACAGACCACAATTTGTCTTTTCGCGGCAAGCGGTTTCACGATTCGGCGAACTACCCGACGCTTGCTGCCTTTGTGTCACGGTTTCCACATTGCGTTAACTTTCGTCTAAATGTTTTAGGGCCTGAAGCCAGCTTGCCGGTACACAAGGAACATGTATGTTTCAAGGCACAAAGCGGCGCCATTGGGCTCCGGCTTCGCTTCCACTTGCCGGTGGCTACCAACCAGGGAGCGGAGATTGCGCTTGATGGCCGTGTTTACCATTTTCCGGAAGGCCAAGTCATATTCTTTAACCAGGGTTGCGTGCACGGCGCCAGAAACCGCGGCCAGACCGATCGCGCTCATCTGGTTTGGGATATGCTGCTCACGGCGGCGAGCGCCGAATTGATGTTTGGCCAGGGCGTTCCGCCGTTTCCGGGCAAACGATATACAACGCCGGAGTCGACGATGGCAGCCATCGGAGTAGAGTCACCAGGCGAGTTTGCCCGGCTCCAGCCGTTGGTTTATCCGCCGGATGTTGAAACAGCCACTGTAATCGAGCCACAGTAATGGGTGAAAGCATCCAGCAATTGGGCGAATTGGGTCTTTTGTTAGTGCCCGACTTCTTTTCCGCCGGTCTCTGCCGCCAGCTGTCCGATGCTTGTGATGCCCAGTCTCGCGAAAGTGCGTCTATTCTCATCAATGGCGCTGCGGCCGTAGATCCGAAAGTGCGCCGGGCCGAATGTTGCGATATTGACGATAACGTTCTGAGCGGAAAAGTTAAAGAGCGTCTGGACTTCGGGTTGCGGCAAGCTGCGAGGCATTACGCCGTTGATCTAGTCGACTATGAAGTGCCGCAGATTGTTCGATATCCGGCGGGCGGGTTTTATCGAGCTCACATCGACTGCGAAAAAGCAGAGCCTGGGAGGACCAGGACTCAGGCGCGCAAGGTGTCCTGCGTCGTATTCCTTAACAGTTCAGGGCAATCGAATGATGTGCAGGGTTTTACGGGTGGCGCTTTGGCGTTTTTCGGACTCACAAAGGATCCAACATCCGAAAACTATAAGACCTTACTTTATCCTCAGCAAGGATTGCTGGTTGCTTTCAGGTCTGATTTGTACCATGAGGTCATGCCGGTAACAGCGGGAAACCGGTTTACGCTCGTTACATGGTTTCGGTAACATCCAGATCGAAAATGTTCGACGAAACCTACTCTGATGCGAATAGCGCGGCGCGAACCAGCCGACCCAACGGATTTACGATTTTCTTTTCTGGGCTCTCGGGCGCGGGCAAGTCGACCGTCGCAGTTGCGTTGCAGAAATATCTTCTGAAACAGAGGCGCAGCGTGATGCTGCTCGATGGCGACATGTTCCGGACGCCGCTTTCGGAGCATGCAGATTGTTTTGAAGCCTTCCGTACTCAGAACACGCTGCGCTTAGGGTCTGTGGCGGAGAAAATAACTCGAGCCGGGGGGATTGCGATTTGCGCCGCTATCGCGCCTCAGGCGGAAATTCGAGAGCGCGTCCGCAAAAGAATTGAACAGCACGGCAGATTTATTCTTGTCTATGTCGCGACGCCCTTATCGGTTTGTGAGGAGCGGAACTCGAACGGCCTGTATCAGAAAGCGCAACAAGGTTTGATCGATTTGACGGGTGTGACAAGCCCGTACGAGACGCCGCTACACCCCGATCTTGAAATCGACCTGAGTCGAACCTCAGTCGCGGAAGCGGTGGAGGTCATTAGCCGGCATCTTAGAGGCGAAGGGTTGGTTGAGTGAGCCTGGCTCAGCGATATGAGTGGCCCCATCTTCATTATCGGCTGCGCACGCTCTGGAACCACATGGCTCGGCCGTATTCTGCAGCAGGCTGAGGGTTTGAAGGTCACAATCGAAGACCCGGTTATTTTCCCCTTGGTGGACGAGGCGGTTCTGTTCTGGGAGCGGAGGAATGAGATAGTCGAAGGGTTAATTCCAATCTATAAGAGGCTTATCGCTGAGGCCGGAAATGCCACATATGTCGACAAAAGCCATCAAAATATTTGGCTGGTGGAATGGCTCGACAAAGCGTTTCCAGATGCTCGTTACATCGCAATCGAGCGAGAGGCATTCGGGACGATCGCGAGCATGATGCGGCACCCTGGGGTACTGCGCCATTTCGCCTACTGGCGACAGTATCCGCTCCCCAACCGGCATTTGGGTATCGAGAAAGACGATGCCGCGGAGTATGAATCTCTGCCACTCTCAATCAAGTGTGCGCTGCGCTGGCAATCCCACCACGAGCGGCTCAGCGCTTTGCGAACCGGACTCGGGCGCAGAATTCACTTCATTCAGTACGAGCTGCTGGTGGAGCAGACAGAGGCCGAATTGCGGAAATTGTCGGGTTTTGTTGGCCACCCAATAGGGAAAACGACGCCTGACGGCGAACCCATGAAAAAGGGGAGAGCGGCGTTCTCGACAGAGCAGCGGGCACGAATCAGCAAGGTCATAGAACAGCGCGCGAAGCTTCGCACCAAGGCGGCAAAATCAATGATTGCGCCATGAACATTGATATCTTCATTCGCAGTTATTACAAAGATTTTGCTTGGTTAAGCTATTGCCTTCGCTCGATTGAGAGGCATGCCATCGGATTTCGGAAGACCATTGTGGTTGTGCCGCGATCAAGCATGCAACGGGCGGTGAGACTGGCAATCACGGATGCCACCGAGATTCGCGAGTGCGAGGACTATCGAGACGACTATTTGGGACAACAGGTCACGAAAGTGCAAGCAGACAAATATACCGATGCGGATTTTATTTGCCATGTCGATTCCGATTGTGTGTTTCGCCGGCCTGTCCATCCTGAAGAATTCTTTTGCAATCAAAGACCAGTCGTATCCATGACCCCTTACCATTTGTTTCCCGCGGAGGCTGGCTGGCGGCGACTCGGTGAAAAGTTCATGTGCCGCGATGTGGACTACGATTTCATGCGCCGGCAGCCCTTTGTCTACCCGCGTTGGCTCTATGGCGCGATGCGCGATCATGCGCAGCGCCTTCACGGTAAGTCGCTTGCGGACTACATCACTTCCCAGCCCGCCCGCGGTTTTAGCGAATATAACGCCTTCGGCGCGTTTGCTTTCTACTTTCACCGCGACAAATTCGAATGGAGCGAGCGGTCCGTATGGACTCCCGACGAATCCATCTGCCGCTGGTTTTGGAGTTGGGGCGGTATCTCGCCGGAAGTGCGCGAAGAGTTGGATGCCCTTCTACGCTAGGCTACGGCATTAACGGTTGCGACAAACCTCGAATGGCCCGCCATGGGCGACCGGTGAATCCAACCGCGGGCCGACCGCGCCTTTAGATGCACAATGCCCGACAGAAAACGGCTGTCGACGAATTTGCAAGCCACCAGGGCGTTGGCCGGGACCTCTTGCGGAGGCAGTTCTGGTCGAGTGAGAAAAGATGCGGACTCATCCAGTCTTCGAAGTTTGGCCTCGGCCTCAAATTCAGCGGCGGAGTCGCGGGATTCGCGCGCCGCCGTCCAGGCTTTCGCCAATCTGGATCGGCGGAAGAAATAGGAATAGAAATCCTCCCAGGAGCGGAGATTTTCGGGCGGAACGTACTCAGTAGCGGCGCCGCAGAAGACACGTATCAGGGCGGTGGTCGAAACTCCGGTGGGCACCGAATCAATATGATAAGAACAACGGCAGTTGGGAGTATCGGTGAACATGCGGAAGCGGAACAGGTTTGATCCAGTTAAGTCATGGCAAGTGCCCACCAGACTTTCTATCTCTCGCTGCAGTTCTTGTCGCGCTTCGAGGGAAAGCGACGAATGGTCCAGGCAGTTTGCGACACACTCTACCACTTCTGCTTCGGAGGCCTCGTCAATAATTGTGCGGGGTACAACAAATTGGCCGGTGTTCACCTTGTATTGCAATTCATCGAGCCAGTTCGGTGGCTGACTCGCGAGCAAAATCACAGCCAGGGAGCCGGGGTCGAGGATTTGGCGGATCGCTTGGCGATCGGACGTGAGAATCACTTGATCGCCGGTAGGCCGGAGTGGCAGAGTGTTCGCCAAATCGCGATCGCAGATTAGCTCAGGCATCAGACCGCCTCCCTTCAGACACGGAAAGCTTAACACAGATTTCTTCGACGTGAGATACAATTTCTTCGACGTGAGATACAAAGGAATGCGCAACCATCAGGCAGGTATAACTACGATTGTCGATTTAGGGATTGGGTGTTATGCTTGGGTCCGACTTAGAAACCTTCGTGGGCTTTCTAAGGGAAAGCGGGGTTAACACAGTGACACAAAGTTCAAACGCGTTCTCAAAAAAGAACGAGGTCATGCGCATCGAGACTTTTGAGAAACTCGAAGACAATCTCGAGGCGCCATTAATGGCGTTCTTCCGGCACATCGGATTACCGCACCTCTATTGGGAACATCTCGTACCGGTCATGAGAGAAGGTAACACCGTGGCGGTGGCCGCGGTGAAAGATCGCGTATGGCCGCCGTGGGGTGTCGGCGCACAGACCATTCACGCTTTGGCCCTGGCTTGTCCGGTTGCCGATGACGGCGCGGGCATCAGTAACGTGTTTGTTCTCGAAGAAGATGTTGGAAATATTGGCTTGGTAGCCGCTGTTTACAAAGAGATGGTGGGCACGCTCATCAGGCGCGGCGTGAAGGAACTGAGCTACATCGTGCTCGATGGTTCGGTTTTTGCAAGCCGGGTACTGGGCGGGACGGCTTTCAAGCAGACAGAAGAATTGGTTCTGACGCACGGCAACAAATACAACGTTTTTAGCGCCGATCCACAGGCACATTTGAAAGCCATGGGTTTGGATAGCGTTGCTCTTCCCGATTTGATGGACGGTAACCTTGATGACAACGCGTTTTCCAAAGTTGCTCAATGGATAGGCGCGACGTCAGTGGGCTCCACACCCTTTTGGACCGGGCGCGCAAGTACGCCGGAAGTCATTCCCAACACAGCCGGTCTCCACCGCCTGTCGCGGCCGGGCGGGACATCCATTCGCAGGTTTGCTGACGAGGCAAAATCGGCGAAGTCGACCGGAAGTTAGATCGCCCTCAATAGCGCAAAGGGCGCGAATGCGCGCCGCAAAACAGGGAGAGGAACCTTGGCCCTCCGCGCGGCACGGCTGACATCGCGCCCGTTTTGCGCGGTCCTCAATACGCAAAGGGCGCGAATGCGCGCCGCGAAACAGGGAGAGGAACCTTGGCCCTCGGCGCGGCACGGCTGACATCGCGCCGTTTTGCGCGGTCCCTCAATACGCAAAGGGCGCGAATGCGCGCCGCGAAACAGCGAGAGGAACCTTGGCCCTCCGCGCGGCACGGCTGACATCGCGCCCGTTTTGCGCGGTCCTCAATACATTCGTTGGATTTTAGCTTCGATCGATGATGACCCAGCCGAAGCTGCTAGATTGGGCTTCATGAACTATTACGGTCCCACGGATCTTGCTGCGTCTTTCAGGACAGTTCGCAAGAACACCCTTAAAATTGCCGAAGAAATTCCCGAAGAAAGTTACAGTTTTCGGCCGGCGGAAGGCGCCCGGACAGTCGCTGAACTTCTTACGCACATTGCTTTGGGCGCAAGGTTTCAGCAGCAAGTGATCATGGATGAAAAGCGCACCTCCATGGAAGGCTTCGATTATTTCAAATATCGGGATGCTCTCATCGCGGAAGCGAACCGGCCGCGCACCAAGGCGGAGATCCTGACGTTGCTCACAGAGGAAGGTGAGAAGTACGCGAAAGCCGTTGAGTCGTTGTCAGACAACTTTGTGGGCCAAAGCGTAGCTATGCCGCCGGGTGGAACGCCACCGAGCCGGACCCGATTCGACATGCTGGCCAGCGTGAAGGAACACGAAATGCACCACCGAGGCCAGTTGATGCTGATTGAGCGAATGCTGGGAATCACGCCGCATTTGACGCGGGAAAACCAAGCTCGGGTAGCGGCCATGGAGGCGCGTCTGGCAGCAAGCGGGGCGAAGGATTAGGCGGTTCCGGTTCCGCGCCGGGATGAAATCTCATATAATGTTCTCGGTAACCTAGAACAACAATATGAGCAGACCGTCCGATCTCGTGCAAGGCACATTAGACCTGTTGATTCTGAAGATCCTGGCGTTGGAACCAATGCACGGTTGGGCGGTCAGCCAGCGGCTGAAGCAGGTTTCGGGAAACATATTGCAGGTGAGCGATGGCTCACTCTATCCGTCGCTGCACAAATTGGAGCAGGAAGGGTGGATTGCCGCGGAATGGAAGACGAGTGACCTGGGCCGGCGCGCGAAGTTTTATTCGCTGACTCGATTGGGCCGAAAGCAGCTGAGCAAGGAGTCGAAGAGTTGGGAGCGGCTTTCGGGGGCGATCGGTGTTGTCTTGAAGCTCAACGAGGGCTGAAGATGAAGCCGGACATTGGTTTTACACGCTTCCGCTGCGGGTGCGTTCCATTTTTCGGCGCGACCAGGTGGAAACGGAGTTGGAAGAAGAGATTGCGTTTCATCTGGCGCAGCAAACCGGGCAAAACGTCGAGCGCGGGTTGACGCTTGAGGAAGCGCGTTCTGCGGCGCGGCGCGAGTTCAACAGCCTGGAGCAAAGAAAAGAGGAGTGCCGGGATATGCGCAAGGTTCGTTTTCTGGAGGACTTGAGCAAGGATACCCGGTACGCGCTGCGGATGTTCCGGCGCAGTCCAGGCTTTTCGATTCTCGCGATCTTATGCTTGACGATCGGCATCGGGGCGACCACGGCGGTGTTCAGTTGGATGGAGGGAATCCTGTGGCATCCTTTTCCGGTGGTGGCAAGCCAGGAGCGGTTGGTAGCGCTCACGAGCGAGGACCGCAATGGAAGGGATGACTTATCGTGGCCGGATTTCGTCGATCTTCGGAAGAATTGCAAGTTAGTTGAGGCGTTTATCGCCGATCGGATTTTTTCCACTACTTTGAGCATTGGCACGCGAGCGGAGCGCGCCATGGGGAGTGTGGTTTCGGCGAACTATTTTCAGGCGCTCGGGGTTCATCCTGTGCTGGGGCGCGCGTTCGATCCCGCGGATGAGATCGGAAGGAATACGCATCCGGTGGCGGTGATCAGCTATCAAGCGTGGAAGGAGCGTTACGGCGGCGATGCGAATATTATCGGCAAGACGCAAATGCTCAACGGGGTGAAGCACACGATTATCGGGGTTGCGCCGGAGGGGTTTTACGGGACATTTGTCGGCTATTCGTTTCAATTTTGGGTGCCGGCTTCGATGGAAGAAGTATTCGATGCGGGCGGCTACAAGCTGGAGAATCGCGGGGCGCGTTGGATTGAAGGATTCGCAAAGCTGAAGGCCGGCGTTACGATTCAGCAGGCCCAGACGGAGATGTCGGCGATTGCCAAACGGCTGGAGCACGATTATCCGGCGACGAATCGGGGCATGGGCATTCAGCTGTATCCGCTGTGGCAAACGCCGTTCAACGGAGCGGGTACGCTACTTCCCACGCTGCGGATCTCTCTGGTTGTCGCCTGCTTTGTGTTGTTCATTGCGTGCGCGAACGTGGCGAATCTGTTGCTGTTCCGTTCGTTTGGAAGGCATCACGAAATCACGGTGCGGCTGTCGCTAGGCGCGGGGCGCGGGCGCCTGTTGAAGCAGTTGTTGACGGAGGGGCTGATTCTGGCGGGATTTGCGACGGGTGGCGGGTTCGTGGTGGCGTATGCTTGCCGCAATTTGCTGATGTTGTTCTCGCCGCGGTATCCCTCCGTGATTGTGCATCTGCCGGCGGAGATCGATTGGCGAGTGCTGGCGGCGACCGCGGGCATTTGCGTTCTCTCCAGCTTGCTGTTTGGGTTGGTTCCGGCGTTGCAGGCGAGCAAGATCGATCTGGCGGCTTCGATGAAATCAGATTCAGGCGGCGCGCTGGGCGGGCGTGGGAAAGCGTGGGTTCGTTCGAGTCTGGTGCTGGTGCAAGTCTCCCTCAGTTTCGTTTTGTTGATCGCGGCCGGGTTGTTACTGAAGAGTGTCGAGGCGATGCGAGATACGAACCCCGGGTTTTCGGAGGATCGAACGCTGACCACCGGTGTGGACATGATTGCGGCCGGTTACGAACCGGAGCGCATGAAGAGTTTCGAAGACCAATTGCTCGACCGGCTTCAGGGGATCAGCGGGATTGAATCGACGGCATTTGCGCGCATCACTCCGATTGGCTACAAAGGCTATTCTTCGGCGAAAGTCACGATTGAAGGATATGAGAAACCGATGGACGAGCAACCGGCGATTGAGTATGACGAAGTCGGACCGGGGTTTCTGGCCACTATGGGAATTCCGCTGGTGTCGGGCCGGGAGTTTACGCGGGCCGACAATGAAACGGCGCGGTTGGTGACCGTGGTTAATCAAACGATGGTGCGGCAATTCTGGAGTGGGCAAGATCCGGTAGGACAGCGCGTGCGGCTGAAAGACAAGTGGTTCCAGGTGATAGGCGTGGCGAAGGATTCGAAATATGCAAGCCTTTTAGAAACCGCTAAGCCGTTCTTCTATGTTCCGATGCGCCAAAGCATTGTGGGGCAGACGCTGGAGATCCGGACGTCTTTGCCGACGGCGGCGGTGGCGCACCTTTTGACTCGGGAAGTGAAAGCGTTGGACTCGACGCTGGCACCAAGTGAAGTGATCAGCATGCGTGAACAGGTTTACCGAATGACGTGGAGCCAGCGCGCGGGGGTTATTCTGCTGATGATGTTTGGAGGGATTGCGCTGGTGCTGGCGGCGATTGGATTGTACGGCGTTGTGGCGTACAACGTTTCGCAGAGCACGCGGGAGTTAGGGTTGCGGATTGCGCTGGGCGCGAACGCGGTTGATTTATTGCGGTTTGCGGTTTCCTATGGCTTCCGGTTAACGGCGACGGGGGTGATACTGGGCGGAGGAGCGGCGCTCGTTTTGACGCGATTGCTTGGATACATGCTTTATAAGGTGAGCCCGCGCGATCCGGTTACTTTTGGATGGGCCGTGGTGGTGATGGCGGTTGCTTCGTTGGCAGCGTCGTTAATCCCGGCTTGGCGGGCGATGCGGATTGATCCGGTGCGGGCTTTGCGGAGTTGAGTTCGATGGCTTCAGCGGTTTCTGCGTTTCTCCCGCAGGAGCACCTGTCGAATCTTCTCACGAAGCCAGATGTGGGCCGGATCTTCGTGCCAGTGCCGGGCCCAGAGCATGCGGGTGACGAAGGCCGGAAAGAGAATGGGCGAGCGGCGCACGCTGAGATTGAATGGCCGCTCAAAGGCGCGGGCCAAGCCTTCGGGAACGCAGGCAATCAAATCTGACTCGGCGACCGCCTTGACTGCTGTTAGAAAATGCGGAGTCGCCAAGCGCAGGCGGCGTTTCAGACCGAGCGCGGCCATTCCTTGATCGACTACACCCCAAGGCTCCTGGCGATAAATTACGGCCGCGTGGTCCATGGCGGCGAAAGATTTCGTGCTGAGTCGTTTTGCAAAACTGGGGTTTCCGCGGCGAGCGACTACGACGTTCGGTTCCTCAAACAAGATTTCGGATAGCGTGGTCTCGTCCGGGCTTCGCAAATCGGGGAAGAAGCCAATGGCGAGATCTAGCGCGCCGCTGCGGAGTTCGGTCTCCGGTACGGTGAATAAGCCATCCATCCGGCGCATTTGTATGGACATATCTTTGGCGCGCTCCCAAATGCGGCGGCCGAGCGAGGCTGCGAGACGCCATTCCAAATAATCGTTGGTGGCAATCCGAAAGGTCCGCTGGGCGGTGGCGGGATCGAACGGGGTTTGGCCGAAGAAGGCGAAGCGCGCGTGCGTCAGGGCCGCGCGAATGGGACCAGCGAGTTGCTCGGCTCTTCGAGTCGGCTGCATTCCTTTTGCAGTGCGGACGAAAAGGGTCTCGCCGGTAGCCTCGCGCAGCCGCCGGATGGCATTACTCATGGCGGGCTGGCTGAGGCCGACGCGGACCGCTGCCCGGCTCACGTTGCGCTCTTCCATTAAAGCTTCAAAGATCGGCAGCAGGTTCAGGTCGAAGGCGCTGATATTCACGGCGTGAATAACTCCTGTCACAATTATCCATTGGCTTTTGGGTGCCATCGGCCGCTTTATGGATATATGCGATTTGCATTCTGTTTGACTGGAGTTTTTTTGATTGCCGGCGCAGCTCTTTCCACGGAACCCGCCTTGCCAGCGCGCGGAACTTACAAAATTGACCAGGACCATAGCTTCACCTATTTCGGCGCTCGCCATCACATCGTCGGGCTGGTGCGCGGCAGGTTTGACAAGGTGACGGGAACCATCACGGCTTCTCCGGATCCGGCCGAATGCGGCGTAGACATCACGATCGCGACTTACAGCGTTAGCACGCAGAATACCGATCGTGACGACGACTTGCGAAGCGGCGGATTTTTTCGATGTAGTCAAGTTCCCGACTATGACTTATCACGGCCGCGGGATTCGGCGGAGTTCCACGGGCGCTTGGGTGATGGATGGATCGCTGACGATTCGAGGCATCACGAAAGTGGTGCCGGTGACTTTCACTTTCAACGGAATCTTTCGGGACACCAAGCCGGGCAAGCCGGCGCGGGCGGCTTTCCACGGAACGGCTGGGGCGAAGCGGGGTGATTTCGGCATGACCCGGGACAATCTGTTTGAACTCGACCCTGCGTTTTCCGGCTCGGACGTTGACATAGAACTGGACGTGGAAGCCGACGCCACGACTACTGCCGCGGGTCACTGATCAAGGCTAAACGGTTGATTCTATTGGAGCCTGCTATTTCTTGACTGGACAGTTGAGAGTCGCACGACGATAAGGGCACTTTTAATTTGAGATGCCCAATCTGCCGTCTGGTCAAGGAGGTTTCAGCGGTTGATCCGTTTCGCCCATAAAAATGTTGGGAAAGCGGTTTTCCAATATCTTCTTGCCGTGGCGGCTGTTGCCATAGCGCTGGGAGTACGGCTGTCGCTCTCAGAGAAAATTGGGTTAGCGGCGCCGTTTATCACCTTCTTCCCGGCAGTTTTGATTGTCGCCACGACTGGTGGAATTGGCCCGGGGTTGCTCGCCTCGCTTCTTAGTCTTCTCGCGGCAGACTACTTTGTCATTCCGCCACTGCACTCCTTTAGGATCGAAACGCCGCGGGATTTTGTTGCTTCCGTCACGTTTGCCGGTGTGACTGCGTTTATGAGCCTGGTCAGCGAACAGTTGAGGCGGGTGCGAACGCGAAGCGAAGTGCGGCTTCAGCAGTTAAGCATTGAAACGGCAAAGCGCGAAAAGGGCGAAGAAAGGCTGAATGCGATGCTCACTTTTGCCCACACAGCGGGCTGGGTGTACATCGTTGCGGAAGACCGCCTTGCCTGGTCGGGAGCGGTCGAGGAAATGGGCCCAATTGCTCAGACCAATTCGTACGCAAGTTTCGTAGAGTCGATTTTTCCGGAAGATCGCGCGTGGCTGAGCCAGGAAATCGCGGATCGTATGGCCGATGGGCGACGCTACACGGTAGAATTCCGCACCTATAGCGCCAAGGGTGAAATCCGCTGGATCCGTTCGCACGGCAACGCGGCGCACGACGAGAAGGGCCGATGCTATCAAATGGCGGGTATCAGCTTCGATGTCACGGAGCAGAAACTAATAGAACGGAAACTCGCGCAGCATACCGCTATCGTCGATTGGTGTGAGGACGCGATCATCAGCGAGGACATCGCCGGCGTTATCACTTCTTGGAACCGCGCCGCGGAGCGATTGTTTGGGTATTCGCCGAGCGAAGCAGTTGGCCAGCCCGTCTCGATGCTGGCCATCCCTACGATTGAAAATGAAATGCCGGCGATTCTGGCTCGCGCGCAAAAGGGCGAGACGACCGAGCACTACGAAACCGTGCGCCGGCACAAAGCCGGCACGACGCTGGAAATTTCCCTGACTGTATCGCCGATCAAAGACTCGAGGGGCGAGGTCATCGGCGCTTCCAAAATTATCCGCGATGTTGGGCAGCGTAAGCAGAATGAACGGCGGCTCGAAAAGGCCCATGCACAATTTCGGGACCTGTTGGAAGGGGCGCCAGACGGCGTTGTTGTATCAGACAGGGCAGGCAAAATCGTGCTGGTCAACGCGCAGGTAGAGAAACTGTTTGGCTACCAGCGCGACGAAATTCTGGGTCGACCCGTGGAGACCTTGTTGCCAGAACGGCTCCGGTCACGCCATGCAAAAAACCGGGGAGACTATCTCGTCGATCCACAGGTACGGCAGATAGGCGGGGGCCTTGAACTATGTGCGTTACGCAAAGACGGAAGCGAATTTCTGGTTGAGATCGCTCTTAGCCCGCTCGATACCGCAGAAGGGGTGCTGGTATCGGCCTTCATTCGCGACATCACAGACCGAAAACGGGCTGAACGCAGCCGGGAGCAACTGGCGGCGATCGTAGATTATTCCAATGACGCCATTATTGGGTCGACGGTGGAGGGAACGATCTTGACCTGGAACCGGGGCGCCGAGCGATTGTTTGGCTACTGTGCGGAAGAAGTGACTGGCAAATCCTCAGCGATCCTCATGCCGCCCGAGCGGAAAGATGAATTGCCACAGCTTTTGGGGCGGATGCAAAAGGGAGAATTCGTCAGGGCGGAGACGGTGAGAATGCGGAAGGACGGCACAAGGTTTCACGTTGCTCTGACGATTTCTCCCGTCAAGAATTCCAACGGCGTCCTGACGGGGATGTCGGCCATTGCGCGCGATATTAGCGCGCTGAAGCAAGCGGAAGCGAGATTCCGAGGATTGTTGGAAGCAGCGCCGGATGCGGTGGTGGTGGTGGATCAACACGGCAAGATCGCGTTGATCAACGCGCAGGTGGAACGATTGTTTGGATTCTCGCGAGAGGAGTTGGTAGGGCAAACGGTTGAGATGTTGGTTCCCGCGCGGTCTCGCGACGGTCATCCGGAGCACCGCAACGCTTTTTTTGCCGACGCGCGGGTGCGACAGATGGGCGTGGGGATCGAACTCTACGCGCTGCGCAAAGATGGGACCGAATTTCCGGTTGAGATCAGTCTCAGTCCGCTGGAGACCGAAGAAGGGCTATTGGTTTCGAGCGCGATCCGTGATATCTCCGAACGTAAGCGGGTGCAAGAGCATATCATCAACCTGAACCGGCAACTGGAAGCCAGCGCGAGGGATGCCGAAGCGGCAAACCGCGCCAAGAGCACATTCCTGTCGACCATGTCGCATGAGATCCGGACACCGCTCAACGCCATTTTGGGATATGCGCAGTTAATGCAGCGCGATCCGGCCCTGGGACAAGAAGCCAAAGCAAATCTGAAGATTATCGGCAGGAGCGGCGAACATCTGTTGGGACTGATCAACGATATTTTGGACATGTCGAAGATCGAGGCAGGCCGGAGCGAGTTGCATCCAACCACATTTAGCCTGGTGCGTTTGTTAGATGATTTAGCGGCTATGTTCCGCTTACGCGCGGAGGCGAAGGCACTCAGTTTTGAGTATATGGTGGAGGGCGAACCGGTGCCTTATGTGGTAGCGGATGAAGGAAAGATCCGTCAGGCGCTGATCAACCTGCTGGGTAATGCGATCAAGTTCACGAACGAAGGCAGTATTAGGCTTTTGGTGAACATGTATTCGAAGGAGGAAGGGCAGCTGTGGATGTCGGCGCGGGTGGAAGATACCGGCCGAGGTATTTCAGAACAGGAACAAGGGAACTTGTTTGAATCGTTCAGCCAGGCGAACGGCTCTCTGAATATCGAGGAAGGCACGGGTTTAGGGTTGGCGATCAGCCGCAAATACGCACGGCTGATGGGCGGGGACATTACGGTTTCCAGCAGCGCGGGCAAGGGAGCGATTTTCCACTTTGAAGTTCCCATTCAACCTGGCGATGCCTCGGCGGCGATCAGAAGCGATGCGAAGGTTCGGGTGCGGAGCTTGCGCGAGGGAGTGAAGGCGCCCGAAATTCTGGTGGTGGACGACCGGCGCGAGAATCGGGACAGCCTGATCCAGCTGTTGAAATCTGTGGGTTTTTCGGTGCGCGGCGCGGAAAACGGCGAAGCGGCGCTCGAGGATTGGGGACAGCGCAAACAGCCGTTGATTTTGATGGACATGCATATGCCGGGGATGGACGGACTGGAAGCCACGCGCAGAATTAAGGCCGATCCGCAGGGGAGCAAAACGGCGATTGTGGCGCTGACTGCGAGCGCCATGGATGAAGACCGGCGCGTGATTGCCGCGAGCGGGGCCGATCGTTTCATGGCGAAGCCGTTTCGGGAAAATGAGTTGTTCGAAACGCTGAAACAGCTGCTCAATATCAGCTACGACTATGAAAATACCGCTGACGACGCCGGCGAAGCGATTGTTCCGACCACCGAAGCATTCGCCGAGTTGGATCCGGAATTACGCCGGGGACTGCGCGCCGCGATCTCGAACGGGCAAAAGAAAACACTCGATCAACTGATTCTGAAAATGCGCGAGCAAGTGGACGGCGCCGCCGCGGATGCGTTTCGGGAACTGGCGAATCAGTATGAATATGACCGGTTGATTGAGTTGCTGGAAGAGGTACCGGCTTCGAAGTAGGCACGCGGACGGGATGTGAGCTGTCGGGACGGTGGAATAGACCGCTCCGTGACCGTCGCGACTCGGTCAGTCAGTTTGCTGGGTGGGCATGATCGTTCGCGCTCATGCTGGCAGCAATGGCGATTCGGGGCTGAACTGGTTTTGCTACAACGGTTGCATGGCACTCTCAGCAAGGAACCAACTTCCTGGCACGATTCAAGACATTAAGCTAGGCGATATCATGGCGCACGTGGTAGTCAAAGTGGGCGACAATCTCATTGAGAGCGTGATCACGCGCACAAGCGCGGACGAACTTGGCTTAAAAAAGGGCGACTCGGTACAAGTTGTCGTGAAATCGACCGAAGTCATGATTCGAAAGGATTGAGGCTTTCGGAAATTCAGTTCTTTGCCAGCACTACGCTTTGATGGTCCGCTCCGCGGCAATTGTCGAAGAACTTCTTCAAGGCTGCAAAATCTTCGGCCGGGACCGTGGCCGCTTCGGTTCGCAGTTCCTCTGTCATGATCAGCGTTCCGGCTTCTTGTTTGAAGTTCAGCGAAAACTTTCCGAAGTTCGATTCGTAATTCGCCGGAACAGGCGCTTCGTCCACCGTGAACCCGTCGGGCAATTTAACCCGCACGGTCTTCCGGTAAACGGTTGCCCGCAGCACAACCGGTCCGGCCCGCTTTTCATCCTTCGGAAACACCGGCGAAACCCACCTCGAAATCTCCAGGACAGCCGGACTGAACACCATGAGCCGGTTCTGCATCAACTGGGCATAATCGCCGGATTCGAAATCCAATGTAAGGTCGAATCCATTTTGCTCAAAATGATCTTCCGGAGTAATTTTCGAAATTACACTCCCCTTCGCGTTTTCATTGAGCGCGCGCTGATAGTAACTCTTGTATTCTTGTGCGTTTTCATCGGAAAAGTGGTGGCGTTCCCGGCTCGCCTCCTGGCCGGTTTTCTTCGTGACGACCGATGCGGTTAATTTGCCATTCGGAAGCAGCGTGGCATCGGCCGTCACTTCATATAAATTCGCTTCGGGCTGCGTCACCGGCATCTGCAGCAGATCGCCATGGTCTTTCGCCAGCACCATGGCATAGCTGCCTTGTTCATACCAGGGCAAATCGCCCACGGGAGTCTTCGAATCGGTAGGATCGAAAATCAACAAGCGGCCCAACGGACTGGTGACTACAGGCGCTGCCGAAACGGAATCGCCCACTTTGGCGGCCAAAATCATGTGGTTGAACTGATAAGGTGAAGGCCACTCGTGACGCACGTGGGTGCGATCGCCCGACCAAATGGCGACAAGATACGACTGAATATTCGCCGCTTTCAGCATGCAGCGCATCAAGTTGGCTTTGTCTTTGCAATCGCCGTACTGCGTATTGAACACCAGGTCGGCCGAGTGGGGAATATAGCCGCCGCCCCTTTCGTGGTCCATGGAAATGGCCACATAGCGAATGTTTTGCACATAACGGCCAATGGCGCAAATCTTGTCGTAGTCGGTTTTCGCGCTGGCGGTCAGTTCGCCGACTTTCGCTGAGATCTCAGGCGTCACTTCCGCTTGTCCCTCAGCCAGAGAATAGTTCCAGCTGGAGACATCGGTCCAGGAACTGAAGACCGGGGTGGCGGAGGAGGTACCGGCGGGTGGTTGGAAAGATATGGCTAGCCGTGGCGCGGTATCGCTTGACTCGTCATCCGCCTCGCGATAGGGGAGATCTTTCAGTTCCCAAGTGTAGGTAGTGCCATCGATGACGGGTTGCAAAGGCGATTGATTGAACAAGACCGCTTTCGCCGTCCAACCAGCCGGCAGAGTAACGCTGTAACGGGATTGTAGGGCCGGCAGTTCATGCTGAAAGAAAAACTCATCGACACCCGCGAGGGCTTTTTCCTGCACGGTGTATTCGTAGGCGAACACTGCGCCGATTTCGGCGGCATCGGCGGCAATCACACGGGCTCGGCCGTCGATGTAGAGGGCATCTTCGTTAAAGAGCCCGACGTCGAGAACATTTTTCTTATCGAACGTTTTTTGAAATCCGCCCGGCTCGATAATCCACGCCTGCAGATCTTTGATTTCGCGCCGATTCTTCCAATAAGGAACCCGCACCGCGGCCTCACCCTTGCCCTGTTGGTTGAGAACCTTAATGGCATGGCGTTCGGTGACCGTCATCATTCCGGAGGCGTCTATGGTGACATGCTGATCGTCGAGCAAAACCGCCGCGGCCACTTTGCCGGGATAGGAGGGCAGCTTGCGTGTGGCGACTTCTTCCACCCAGGACGGAACGTCTTTGCTCGCGAAGCCCCAAACGGCGGGGCTCGCTACCAGCAGAACGAGAAAGCCAACGGTGCGCATATTTGCTCCTTACTGCTTGGTGGGCGCGGTTGTTGCGGCCGGCGGCGCGTTTGGATCGGCCTCTTTGAGCGTGATCATGTGCTCATCGCTTGAATGCACTTGATCGAAAACGGCCTTCAGCGGCTTATAGTTCTCTGTCCCGAATACCAGCGGCTGATCCTTGCCCACAATGAGAACGCGCCGATACATCAAGACATTTTTATCGGTGGCAATCGACACTCTGGCCACATACTTACCCACGGGATCGAAATTGAAATTGGGTGGGGCGTCCGCATGGTCGAGTTGGAATCCCTTGGGCAAGTGGATATCAACCGAATCCACTTCGCTCCAGGGAAAATCGAAGAAGAGGATGTTGTGCCGTTCGCTGTCGGTAAACAAAGCGGTCTGGCCCACACTGAAAAATCCAGGACGCAAGAACAACCGCTTGCCGGTGCGCTGGGCGTAGCCTTTCACAATCAAGTGGTAACTGACACCCACTGGCTTGGATGCATCGGGCGACACTGTTACCTTGATATCGCTGACCTCAAAATCGGCAAAGCGTTCTTTTAACCTTTCCCGAATGAAGGTTTCCCGCTCGGAATCGTTTTCGTGCGCATGGGCAATCCGCCAGCGGATTGATTCGTTACCCCAATACAGCGTGCGGATTGTCCCGTCCAAGTCTCCGGTTTCGGAAAGGGTTACATCCGCAAGCCGCTGGACTTTGGTGTCATCGGAAGAGAGCATTGCGGTTTGCACGAATTCGGAGTTCTTCGGATCGGTGAGCAAGGCATAGGTCCCTTGCGCATACCAGGGCATAACACCCGGCGCCGCAAACTCATTCGCCACGTCGTAAAACTTCCATTTGTCGCTCACTTTCACCGCTGCCATGGAGTTATCGAGGAAGAACGACGAGCGAAAGTCCGGCGAGAACAAAATAGACGCCGGTCGGCAACTAAGGCGATGGTGGCCTCATAGCCCGCGGCCTGCGCCAGCGAGACAAAAACCAAATCGATATCTTGCGCCGTCCCTACTTTGCGTTTGAAGGTGTCGCTGGTGGTGTTGTTCGGTTTATAAGCTTCGCGTTCTTCCGCGGTGATATCGTCACCATGAATGTTTTTGATGTTTTTACGGCACCATTGCGCCAGCAGCGCCAATTTCTCTTCATCGGTTTTACCGGAGCTGGTCACTTCCGCCGCTGTCTGCTTCATCTCGCCGCTCGTCTTCATCACTTCCTTGCGGGCGCTGTACGATTCCTTGCCAACCGCGTTCCAGAACTTGTCCTGATTAGATGCATCGCTGTCGGCGTAGTAAACCAGCACCCACTGCTTGCCCGTGAGTCCAGGCGGCGAGTAGGGCTCGTCTCGATACGCAGGCACATCTCTCACGGTGAAAGGGTAGAATCCCTTTGAATCCCGGTTACCCTGAACCGGGTGGCATCCGAAGTGCATTTCCTTCATGGTTGGAATCGCAGCGTAGGCGCTAACGGCCGGCTTCACATGGAAAGTGACTTCATCGACCGGATACTCGCTCTGTACATCCAGCGGGAAGTAATAACCGATGTGTTCGCCTTCATTTTTCGACCAGCGGTATTCAATAATCGAACCTGGCTCTACCGAGGGAAACGTAAACGTAATCACGTTTACCTTGAAACCGCCCTTCTTTACAATCACCTTGTCGAAAATTGCATCACGCTTTACATCGATGATCGTCCCATCGGGATGAATGGTCCGGGCGCTGACATCGGAGACGTGCTCGCCTTTACTGTATTCAATCTCGCGGTCGGCATATTTCGTAGCGCCGCGCTCATTGAAAACCTTGAAGCGGAGATAGGTAGTGGTTTGGTTTTGAATCGACCCGAGCAAATTGTTTTCGATTCTGACATCTCGAAACAGGCATTCCGCATCGGCGTTCGGGTCGTTTTTGGCTTGCTTTATGGCCAGTTCTTCAGGCGTGACCGGCCTCCAATCGGAAGCCTGGGCCGCAAACGGAATGGATAAGAGCAGAACAGCTAGAACATTGGTTTTCGTGGGTATCATGGGCGGCGCAGTCTCCTTTGGAACGAATGTAAGGAGATAGGGACAGGCCGTGGCACGACCCATGGTCTCCGTTCCTGCAATTCTACCGTAATGGCACTACAGATGACTTGGCATTGCCTGTCTAAAGTACTTGGTACTCGTACCAACGAAAGGCAGCGATTAGGCGTATAAAAACGCCAACTCCTCTCCCGGAGAACAGTGCCGGGTGGCTGGTGATCAAAGCTTAATGTAACGACCCAATGGCTGAATGCGCCTTACTGACGGATGGGCGATGGAATCGCTCATCTTTCAACAAAAGGAGAACGAATGTTCAAAAAATTGGGCTTGGCGGTTGTCGGTTTAGGGCTGCTTGTACCGATCGCGCCTCTGTACGCCCAGGATCACCCGGATCACCAGATGGCGAAACACGAGTGGAAAGATAGCGAAAATGATGCCTGGCACCGTTATCTGAAAGAGAGACACATCAAAGACCACGAATGGGACCATGCGAGCAAGCGGGAGAGAGCCAACTACTGGAAGTGGCGCGATTCGCATCCGGACCAACATTAATTAGCTCGTTTTTGCTTCTTAATTTCTAAATGCTGTTGGCGCGGACGGGCCGTCAGGAGCTGGAATCCTCAACTTCGCAGCCGTGCCCGTCCACTCCAAAACTCTTTCCGGCCACACAGCTGCGATGCGTGTGCAACTTTCCGGCGTCGAATCGAGCACTGGTTGAAACGATACGGAGCGAAGCTTCACTAACACAAATGT
>CAVYUL010000052.1:0-23338 GCA_963771405.1 Bryobacterales bacterium | reverse complement strand
TATCAGTCGCTTGAAAATTCTCCTTGTCACTCTCTGCCTGAGTGTGCTAAAACTGTCGCTGGGACGGATTGGTCGCCCGGCTGATGTTTGGCGCGACCCAAGCGTCCCAAGAGTTTTCTATTTCACCATCTCAGTGGAGGTTTAAGTATGGAAATTCGTCCGCTTCACGACCGCGTCGTGGTTAAACGGCTCGAAGAAGGGGAAGAAAAGACCCTAGGCGGTCTGATTATCCCCGATTCTGCAAAGGAAAAGCCGCAACAGGGCGAAGTTGTCGCCGTGGGCAATGGCAAAAAGACGGATGACGGCAAGCTCATCGCATGCGATGTAAAACCCGGCGACCGCATCCTTTTTGGCAAATACTCCGGTTCAGACATCAAGCTGAACGGTAATGAATATCTGATCATGCGTGAGGACGAAATTCTCGGCGTGATCTCCACCAATGGAAAGAACTAAAGGAGGAAACGAGAACAACTATGGCTGCAAAGCAAATTGTTTATAGCGAAAACTCGCGTCAGGCGATCCTGCGCGGTGTGAATCAGCTCGCCGATGCCGTGAAAGTCACCCTCGGCCCCAAGGGCCGCAACGTGGTGCTCGAAAAGAAATTCGGCGGCCCTACCATTACCAAGGACGGCGTCACTGTCGCCAAGGAAGTGGAACTCAAGGACCCCCTCGAGAACATGGGCGCCCAGATGGTCCGCGAAGTCGCTTCCAAAACCAGCGACATCGCCGGCGATGGCACCACCACCGCCACTATCCTCGCGCAGTCCATTTTCCGCGAAGGCGTCAAGTCCGTTGCCGCCGGCGCTAATCCGATGGCTCTCAAGCGCGGTATTGAAAAGGCTGTCGAAACCGTTGTCGAAGACGTCAAGAAGCTCTCCAAGCCCGTCTCCGGCGATGCCATCGCGCAAGTCGGAACCATCTCCGCCAACGGCGATGCCACCATCGGTAACATCATCGCCGAAGCCATGAAGAAGGTCGGCAAAGATGGCGTCATCACCGTCGAAGAGTCGAAAACCATGGTCACCGAATTGCAAACCGTCGATGGTATGCAGTTCGACCGCGGCTATCTCTCGCCCTACTTCGTGAGCGACCCCGACCGCATGGAAGCCGTCCTCGAAGATCCCTACATCCTGATCCACGAAAAGAAGATCAGCAACATGAAGGATCTTCTACCCTTGCTCGAACAGATCGCCCGCGCCGGCAAGCCGCTCCTCGTCATCGCTGAAGAAGTCGAAGGCGAAGCGCTCGCCACTCTCGTGGTCAACAAACTGCGCGGCACGTTGAATGCTTGCGCCGTCAAGGCCCCCGGCTTCGGCGATCGCCGCAAAGCTATGTTGGATGACATCGCCATTCTCACCGGCGGCAAGTCCATCATGGAAGAAACCGGCATCAAGCTCGAAGGCGTCCGCCTCGAAGATCTCGGCCGCGCCAAGCGCGTCACCATCGATAAGGACAACACCACCATCGTCGATGGCGCCGGTACCCAAAAGAGCATCGAAGGCCGCATCAAGCAGCTCCGCACCCAGATCGACGAAACCACTTCCGACTACGACCGTGAGAAGCTCCAAGAGCGTCTCGCCAAGTTGGCCGGCGGTGTGGCTGTGATCAAGGTCGGTGCCGCCACTGAGACCGAAATGAAGGAAAAGAAAGCGCGCGTTGAGGATGCTCTGCATGCCACTCGCGCCGCTGTCGAAGAAGGCATCGTTCCCGGCGGCGGCGTCGCTCTCCTGCGCGCCGGCAAAGCCCTCAGCGGTCTCAAGATGGTTGGCGACGAGCAAATCGGCGTCGATATCATCCGCAAGGCCACCGAAGAACCGCTCCGTCAGATCTCGGGCAACGCCGGCTACGAAGGCGCCATCGTGATCGAAAAGGTTCGCGGCAACGACGAAGTCAACTACGGCTTCAACGCAGCCACCGGAGCCTATGAGGACTTAGTCAAGTCCGGCGTCATCGACCCCACCAAGGTCACTCGCTCCGCTCTGCAACACGCGGCCTCGATCAGCGCTTTGATGCTCACCACCGAAGCCATGATCTGCGAAATCCCCGAAAAGAAGCCTGCCGGTGGTCCGCCCGCCGGCCACGGCCCCGAAATGGATTACTAATTCCTTAGGATGCAATCGGCCCGTCGAGCCTCAAAACTCGACGGGTCTTTTTTCTTTCCGATGCGCATCGGCCTCCTCTCCGACACCCACGGTTTCCTCGACCCCGCGCTCTTCACCTATTTTGCCGACTGTGACGAAATCTGGCACGCTGGCGACATCGGCCCCTTCTCACTCCTCGAACAATTCGAATCTTTCAAACCCCTCCGTGCTGTCTGGGGTAATATCGACGGCCCCAAAATCCGCTCCACCCTCCCGTGCGATCTCCACTGGCACTGCGAAGGTCTACCTATCTACATGACCCACATCGGCAACGCCCCGCACGTCAAATCTGAAATCGCTATCCATCATCCCGGCCTCTTCATCTCCGGCCATTCCCACATCCTAAAAATCACCCGCCAACCCGAAAACCATCTCATCCTCCTGAACCCCGGCGCCGCCGGCCACGTCGGCTGGCACAAGGAACGGACAGTCCTCCGATTCACCATCACCGAAGCCAAACTCTCCAACCTCGAAGCCATCCAACTCGGCCCTCGCGGCACAACTCAGCAGTCCAAGCCACGCTATATATAGAAGCAAGCTAGAGAATATCTATAGCCGCAGGTCTTTATCCATTTCGACGAAGCCACCCTCCGGGCCATCGACCGCATCGCCCCCGCCGCCAAACGTAAACGCGCAGATTTTATCCGCCGCGTTGTTAAGGACGAGATCTTCCGCCTTGAAACAGAACGGATGCGTGAGGCTTACCGTTCGCACCCGGATTCGGCCGACGACGACACTTGGAACCTCCCGGAGCAATGGAAGGAATAAATAAAGCAGTTCAAAATCTGGTGGGCGGATCTCCGCGAACCTGCCGGCAGACGTCCGGTTCTGCGCTTGAGTCGCAACGACGCCTACGATTACCTCTCGAAGTTTGTTGCCGCCGAAATCGCTTCAAACATCCGTCAGATCGCTAGTGAAGCCCAAATGGGAGAGCCCGAAGGCCTCCCTAGGTGATGTGTCGCTAACTGCGATAACATCCGCGTGGTCCCCAAGGTCTGGTTGACTAAGTGCGTCGGCGAACTCGCCCCCGAATGCTTCGGGTATGAACTTCGATGCGCGAAGCAACACTGGCTCTGCTGTCCCGCTTACACCACCTCCACCGCCCGATCCGGCAACCGCCAATCGACCCGAGAGTTCTGAGCAATCCTTGGGAACCCAGATGATCGAAGGCGTTATGTGCGAAGGACGAAGAACCACCACCACTTGGCCCGTCGGCTCTTCATTAGGGAACGACCGGCCCATCTCCGCAGTGGCCGAAACCTGGACCTCCCCGGAACTCCATCTGATCATTCTGAGTAAACGCACCGACCCGCGCACAGGCGAGCGGACGCAAAGGTTAATCAATCTCAGCCGCGTTGAGCCATCCCCTGACTTATTCCAGCCGACTCCCGATTACACCGTGGTGAATGGCCCAGCCCACATGCCGATACCGCTCGGAATCAAGATCTTCAGCCCGTCAGCAACGACGTCAGCCGCCCCTTGTTTGAGTCAAGGTCAGAGCGGCCAACCAATCGCCGAAGGCGCCTATCGCCGCACCGGCCATGCAATCCTCAGAACCTTCCTCACCTACGACCGCACCGGTCACCGCGTCTTCGATCTGCCAGGCCTCGCGGGCATGTATTGCGGTTCGATGCTAATGATGTATTGGTATCCCCGCGGCTATGGTCCGCTCACCACCGGCGTCCAAGTAGGCAACTTCACCGTCGCCGTCCAGTCCGTGGTGATCATCGTCAAAGAATTCAGCCCGGATATCAAGCGCGTTTTCCATCACAGGAGTTGAGCGTCCGAGATGCTATCTACAACCCGCCTGCTTACTCTAATCGCCATTGCGCTACTGTCTGGGAGCTATTTCAATGGGGCCTACGTCATCGTTCCCGCCCTGCGCTCCCTCTCCGCCGCTGCTTACATCGAAGTCGAGCAGGCCAACACGCGGCACGATTCGCTATCGCATCCTGGTCTTCGCCACCATGCTCCTGCAACTGGCCCTATTCATTCAGTTACGTGCAAATCCCGCCGGCGAGTTTTATCTCACGATGCTCGCCTTGATCCTTGTCGTTATCGCCACGTTCATCACCGTGCGTTTCGTCGTCCCTATCAATGCCATCGTCCATACATGGTCGAGCGCTTTGCCCCCGCCTGATTGGCAAGTCTTACGCCATAAGTGGGGTGCGTTCCACCTGATTAGGACAGTCCTCGTGACGGCAGCCTTAGTAGCGCAAATCTTACCTAACGTTCTAGCGCGCCGTTTCTAAGGAAGACAAAGGCGTTGACCTCGAAGATCCGCAACCCGATATCTCTCGTCCCGCCACCGAAGCAGCGGCTGCTCTATGCACCAATAAGACACTTCCGCGCAAAGCAAAATCCACACAAGGTTGAGCGGAAAATCGCGCGTCAGCGGGCCGCTGAATAACTGCTGCCATAGATAGAGGCCATAGGAGATCCTCCCAATATGGGCAACCACTCCTAAGTTCAAAAACCGCGCCAGCCAATCGCCAGGCACACTTACCACATGCAGAATCAAAATGCCGAACGCCAAACTATCGAGCGTAATCCCGATGGGATGAATGAACCCCCCGTGCCAGCGATCAACGAGATATTGATCGGCGGCTAAATAAATTCCCACCGGAATCAGCCAGCGCGCCCGCGCCAAATTTTGCAATAGCTTGCCGCCAACCTCCAGGCGCTGCGCCAGCGCAATCGCGCAACCCATCATCACCGCATCGCAGTGCGTCGGCAACATCATATAGAGATTGGGCCGCATCACCGGAAACGCCACATAAAAAACCAGCCGAGCGATCGGCGATAGCGCAATCGCCGCAACCGTCACCTTCAGGCACATGCGCGGCGAAAACAAACATAGGCACAACGGCCAGACGAGATAGAACTGCTCCTCCAGACTCAGCGACCAAGTATGGCTGACGAGCCATCCGTGCGGGTTCGGAACGTAGTTCCAACTGTAAGTAGCCGCCGCCAGATAACCACCCAGGTGAATAGGATCCGGCGTCGCGTCATAATGCAGCCCTAACTTCAACACGGCAATTACCAGCAGATATGTGTAAAACGCCGGGAAAATGCGGAAGGCCCTCCGGATGTAGAAGCGCCGCAAATCGATTTTGCCACTCGTGTCAATGTCTTTAATCAGCAAGCTGGTAATCAGAAACCCGCTGATGACAAAAAAACACGCGACGCCCAACGCGCCCATCCGGAACGGTTCCAGCCATATGTAATCCAGCAAGCGCGATTGCGAGTGGCCCAGCAAAACCGTGCCAACGGCCAGCGCCCGCAGACCGTCGAGAGAAGGGATGGAACGAGTGGCTCGCAAGATTCGCGTATCCGGCTCCCCATTGTAGAACAGCCTCGCTAGCATCTGATTCAAGGCGTGTGAGGACATTTTCGATGCCTGGCTGGATGCCGAGGGGATGCGGCGATGGATGCGTCCGGGGCCGGTGACAATAGTACGGACGACGGCTCTGGCAAATGCCGCAGCGATGGACGGCCTTATCGGGAATTCACACTCCAGTGTGCGGTGACTTGAAGAGCTTCTGTGCTAGTTTCTCGGAATGCCCCAGTCTCCAAATCCAGCCGCGCCAAAGGAGGTTACGACTCTGCTTGCTCTGGCCACTGAGTTGCTCTCGGCCGGGCGACCAGCGGATGCGATTGTGCCGCTCCGTGAGGCGGCGCTACTCGAGCCGTCCAACTCTGTCATCCAGCATGATTTGGGCCTCGCCTGCCTGGAGGTGGGCAACGTAGCGGATGCAGTTTTGGCACTACAGGCGGCCGTCGCTAGCGACCCGCGCCACACCGATGCCTATTTCCGCTTGGGCATCGCGTTGGAAAAGCAGGGCGATCTGGGCGGAGCGATTGTTGCGTATGACCGCGCTACCGAACTTCAGCCATCCCTCACCGAGGCCTGGTTCCGCGCCGGGGCGCTGGTTTACACACTGGGCCATCGTGACGAGGCGATTGGCTGTTTCCGCCGCGCTGCCGCGACCGGAGGGAATACCAGCTTTGGCCGTCTTGGCAAGGCGCGCGCTCTGCTGACCGAGGATCGCAATGAAGAGGCCGAGTTGGTGCTGCGAAAGGCGCTGGCGCGCGATCCGAGTAACGCCTTGGCGCATGAGCTGCTGGGCACGTTGCTTTCTGAGATCGGACGTTTTGAGGAAGCTCGCGAATGTTTCGAACGCGCGATTGCGCTCGCGCCGCTGCTCGCGGGAAGCTACTACGATCTGGTCCGGTGCCGCCGCGTTACGAGCGATGATGCGGGTCTGCTTCCACAGATGAAATCGGCGCTCGACACCCCGCAACTGGAAGCGGAACAACGGTTGCGGCTTCACCTTGCGATTGGCAAAGCGGCGGACGATTTGGGCGACTATGCCCTTGCCATGCAGCATTTCGATGCGGCACAGGAAGTGCGCCAAAGCACTATGCCGTTCGACGAGGCCGCGTTCTCCACCGAGATCGACCGGCTGATTGCCCGCTGCACTCCCGAATTCATCGCGCGGGCACAGGAACTCGGCAACTCCGATGCGAGGCCGGTGCTGATCATTGGCATGCCGAGATCCGGCACAACTCTGGTGGAGCAGATTGTCTCCAAGCATCCCGAGGCCGGCGCGGGCGATGAGTTGAATTTCTGGAACGAGCGCGGCGCGCTGTGGCACGGCTCGGGCACTGCGGGGAACGAGACGCCATTCTTTGCGAAGGCAGCGGCCGATTATCTTGGTGTGCTGCGCACGATCGCGCCCAAGGCGGCGCGAGTGACCGATAAGATGCCCTTCAACTTCATTTGGGCTGGGCTGATTCACGTTACATTCCCGCGCGCGACCATCATTCATTGCCGGCGCAGCGCAATCGACACGGCGTTATCGATCCATCAAACTCATTTTCATCGAGGCCTGGCTTTTCCGACAGGAGGGAGTGAGCTAGTGGCATACTTCCGCAACTACCGGCGGCTGCTGGACCACTGGCGCAGTGTACTGCCGCCCGATCGTCTCATCGAGGTGGATTACGAGGAACTGACCCGGGAGCCCGAACCGGTAATCCGGCGGATCATCGCGGCGTGCGGCTTAGCGTGGGATGACGGATGCTTGCGCCCTGAATCCAATCCCCGGGCCGTCAAGACGCCGAGCAAGTGGCAAACCCGGCAGCCGATCTATCGCACTTCGGTAGAGCGCTGGCGGCGCTACGAACCGTGGCTGGGGCCGTTGCGCGCGCTGGTAGACGCGGGCATCACGCAATCGTGATTTGGCAGAAGCGGAGATTTCACCCGATTGTCACAGGCCTGTTATAGGGCGAATTTACTATAAGTGCTGCGATGTGGGGGTTGCAGGTGGTATTCCCATGCCGAAGTTGCACGGCCAATTCGTGGCTGTATGGCAAAAATCCAATTGGAGAGAGCGATACGTGTTCCGAAAGAAAATCAAAAAGTTTCGAAAAAATGCCCGAGATCACTCTGAAAATAAGTCTCGGTCCAACCGTCTGCGTCCGCTTGCCGGCCTGCTGGCCGCGGGTCTGAGTGTTCCGGCGTTCGCCGGTCAGTCCGTGCCGTTCCCAACCTACCAAACGGGCCCGCAGCCGAACGGGTCGTGGGTGGTCAGTAGTGGACAGGTCATCACCCCAGCGGGCCTTCAAGTCGATCTCGGCATTCGGGTACGTGCGAAGGCCATTGCGCTCAACCCTAACACCAAAACTCACACCGCCGCTGTCCTCACCATGGGCGCGTCGGAGGCGGTTGAGGTGTTCGACACCAAGACTGGCATCGTCATCCAGGACTACATCACGAACGGCGCGGATAGTAGCGGCAGCTATAGCGGGATAACCTATTCGGCGGATGGCAACTACTTGATCTTCAGCCAGGACAGCAGCCATGTCACCATCGCGAAGGTTTCCGCAGAGGGCCTGCTGGATGACGATGCTCAGGTGAGCGTACCGCCGAACAATTCGTTGATCAGCTGCTTTCCGAATAGCCCCATCGGTCCTTACGGTAGAACCTGCGGCACCTTTTACACTACGAGCACTTCTTATCCCGGCGGCGTTGCGGTCTCGGCAGACGGAAAAAGCGCATACGCGCTGCTCAACCAGAACGATACGCTCGCCAAGATCAACCTAAGCGCGAATCCGCCGGTAGAGGGAGAGCAAATCCGCGTTGGCAACGCGCCGCACAGCATCTTGATCAGCAGCGGCGGCAAGACCGCGTATGTGAGCAACGAAGGCGGCCGCGCCGCTACCGATGGAGACTTCCAAATCTACTCCGCCGGCACTGAGATCGTCGCCGACCCGGTAGTGGGTGCTGCCATCACAGGTACCGTCTCGGTAGTTGATTTGGCCTCGATGAAGGTCACTCATACTGTCTCGACCGGTCTGCACCCTACCGGAATGGCGTTCTACGGAACGGACCTGTTGGTGGCCAATACGTATAGCGACACCATTTCAGTGATTAACACTGCCACCAACGAAGTAGTGCGGACGATTGACCTTGGGCTGCCAATTCGCGTGCCCGGCGACGGGCAAGCGGCCTATGGCGCTGCACCGAACTCGATTGCCGTCGATTCCAAGAACGGCATCGCGTATGTCGCTCTTTACAACGCCAATGCGATCGGGGTGGTCAATCTCAGTGCGCACGCAACGAATCCCGTCATGGGAATGATCCCGGTAGCGTACGCGCCGAGTTCAGTTGTCCTGGACGAGGGCGATAACTCGCTCATCGTTGCGAACGACAAGGGCATCGGTACGCGTTATTCGTTTGAGACCGACCATGGTGTCACTGGCTACAATACCCACCAGGACAACGGCACCGTCAGTATAGTCCCCATCCCGAAGAGCGCGCTCTTAGAGACTATGACGACGCAGGTTTTCCAGAACAATCACTGGGATTTGGCGCAAAATATCAAGTCTGCCGCCGGAGGCAGCCAGAACGTCGCGCCGGTGGCACTCCCGAAGAAGATCGGCGATCCATCGCTGATCCAGCACGTGTTTTTGATCGTCCGTGAAAATCGCACGTATGACCAGATTCTGGGCGACGTAGCCGCCGGCAATGGCGACGCATCGTTGGCAGTCTTTGGCGGTAAGGACACGCCGAACGCACACGCGCTCGTAAAGCGCTTCCCTCTCTTCGACAATTTCTATGACCCGAGCCGCCAGTCCGCTGACGGTCACCAGTGGATCACTGAGGGGATGGCGCCTTATGCCGACGACATCCAATCGCCCGACTGGAACCGCAGCTATCCAGGCGGGAACGCCGGTGATGCACTCGCTTATCAGAACAAGGGTTTCCTGTTCTCGGAAGCGGCGGCTGCCGGTCTGTCGCTGAAGATCTATGGCGAGTATGTAGAGAACGATACGTTCCTACAGCCGAACGGATCCACCAGCGAGCCCACTTGGAGCCAGTTCTACCAAGATTCCAGGAACTTCGAGGGTGCGAAAGAGAAGACGCTCTACTATCAAAACACCGTCCAGGCAGAGTCTTCTGTCCCGGCTGTGTCTGACCACCTGATCAAGAACTTCCCGCAGTTCGACCTCAACATCCCCGATCAGTATCGCGTTGACGTGTGGGTGCAGGATTTCGACGCTGACGTGAAAGCCGGTACCGTGCCCACGTTGAGCATCCTTTGGGTGATGGATGACCACACCGGTGGCCCGCCAACCCCGGACGCCGAACAGGCTGATAACGATTTGGCTGTTGGTCGGATCGTCGACTACATCAGTCACAGCAACGTCTGGTCTACCTCCGCAATCTTCATTGAGGAAGACGACGCGCAGAACGGCGTCGATCACGTTGATGGTCACCGCAGCCCTGGCTACATCATCAGCCCGTACGCTGTGCAGTATGGACCGACTGACCACACCTACTACACGCAGGTCAACATGACGCGAACGATCGAGCAGATCCTCGGTTTGCCGCCCATGAACCAGTTCGACCTCGTGGCGTCGCCGATGAAGACGGCTTTCGTCGAGGGCACGCCGCCTGCGAAAAACTTCGAGCCTTGGAACCATGCGTGGGCCTTGGTTCCGCTGACCCAGGGCGTCACTGCGAATGCAGCAGCCGACTCAATCACCACTCCCAGGGGAGTCAAGGCTCTGAAGATGGCTTGGCTGAAGAAGAGGAAGGAGATCTTCGCGGGCAAAATGACCAAGCCCGATGCCGAAGATCCGGACACCGTGAACCATCTGAACTGGTACATGGCCACTGGCTTTACGCGGCCCTATCCAGGCGAGAGCAAGGTTCGCCCTCCGAGCGACTTCAACAACCGCCCGGCTCCTAAAGGTGACGTCGACGACGAGTAAGTAAAAACGTTCCAATTGCGACGGCCCTCTTCCCCAATAACACGGGAGAGGGCCTTTTTTTCGTCGAGACGGCGCGCGATTGTTGCAGAACAAGGCTTGACATCTCATCAGGGACAATGGAGCACGGGCACAGCCGGGCAGCCATGATCGGCCGTGTCTTGCCCGCCTCCATGCTCTCAGTGATTGAAGTTTCCGGAATCCGCAAGACCTACGGCAAAACGGTGGCCGTCGCCGAGGTGTCGTTTGAGGTGAAGGAAGGCGAGATCTTTGGGCTGATCGGGCCGAATGGCGCGGGGAAGACGACGACGATGGAGTGCATCGAAGGGCTTCGGAAGCCCGACAAAGGCAGTATTTCCGTCCTGGGACTCGATCCGTTTCGGCAAGTTTACAAACTCCAGCGGCGGATCGGTGTGCAGTTGCAAGAAGCGCAGCTGCAAAAGCGGATAAAGGTGTGGGAAGCGGTAGACCTGTGGGCTTCGCTGTATCGCAGGAAAGCAGCGGATGGGGAACGTTTGCTGGAACAGCTCGGCCTCATCGACAAACGAAACACCTGGTTCATGAACCTCTCCGGGGGCCAGAAGCAGCGGCTGTTTATCGCCCTGGCGCTGATCAATGATCCGGAAGTTGTTTTCCTAGATGAACTCACGACGGGGTTGGACCCGCAATCGCGGCGGGCGATTTGGGAACTGGTACGCGGCATTCGCGACCGCGGCAAGACTGTCTTCTTGACGACTCACCTGATGGAGGAAGCGGAACGTTTGTGCGACCGGCTTGCCATCATCGAACACGGGCGCATCATAGATATAGACACTCCGAAAGCGCTGGTGGATCGGCATTGCCCCGGACGAACAGTTGTGCTTACCACGGACGATCCGACCGCAGACGAACGATTTCAGGCGATTCCGGGAATAGAGACGGTCATCCGCAACAACGGTGAATTCACCATACGAGGCATGACGGAAGACCTGGTGACGGAGGTCATTCTTTGTCTATCCGAGAATCGAATCAGGGTGACAACTTTTCGTACGATTCTGCCTAACCTGGAGGACGTCTTTCTGAAACTGACGGGTCAATCGATTCGAGAGTAAAGGGACCATCATTATGCTGCGTGGACTTTCAAAACTGACTTGGATCGAGATCAAAGTTTTCCTGCGCGAGCCGCTCGGGGCGTTCGGCAGCATAGGCGTTCCTGTTTTGTTGTTTGTGGTAATGGGTCGAATGTTGGGCAAGTTGCAAGGGCCCGCTGCGCTTTCTGCTGGCAAGTTCGTTCGTGTCAGTCTGCCTGTCTTTGCCTCGGTTCTGATCGCCCTGACCGCCGTGCTTTCGCTGGTTACCATCATTTCGATTTACCGCGAGGGCGGCATCCTCAAACGACTGCGCGCGACGCCGCTCCGCCCACAGACGATTCTCACCGCGCATGTGGTGGTTAAGTTACTGCTAACAGCGGCCTCGCTGGCTTTGATGGTTTTGGCAGGAAAACGCTACTACCCAGTAGGCGTTCACGTCCACCTGTTTTCGTTCACCATTGCACTGTTGATTGCCACCTGGAGCATCTTGTCGATAGGCTTTGTCATTGCGAGCATAGTCCCCACGGCGCGCTTTGCGCAACCAATCGGCGCGGTTATTCTTTACCCGATGATCGCGATCTCCGGATTGTTCTTTCCGATTGACGCGATGCCGCCCGCGTTTCATGCGGTAACGCGCTTACTGCCGCTGACCTATGTTGTGGCTTTGCTTCAGGGAATTTGGAACGGCGACGCTTGGTCGGCGCATTTGTGGGACATAGCGGCGCTGGTACTGGTGTTTGTGGTTTGCACAGCACTTTCAGCCAAAATTTTTCGCTGGGAGTAATTACTTACTTGGCCGCGACGCGGCTGCTTTGAAGCTTCCAATCGGGACGAATGAAGTGACAGGTGTAGCCGTTGGGATAGTGTTCCAGATAGTCTTGATGTTCGGGCTCCGCTTCCCAAAATGCTCCCGCAGGCGCCACTTCGGTCACTACCTTTCCTGGCCATAAGCCCGAGGCATTGATTTCCTTGATGATCTGTTCAGCGGTTTGTTTCTGTTCGTCGGTTGTGTAGAAGATCGCAGAGCGGTAGCTCATCCCTCTATCGTTGCCTTGACGGTTCAGCGTCGTTGGATCGTGAATCTGAAAGAAAAACTCCAGGATTTCGCGATAACTCACCTTTGCGGGATCAAAGACAATCTCGATGGCTTCGGCGTGGGTGCCGTGGTTGCGATAGGTAGCGTTGACCACGTCGCCGCCCGAGTAGCCCACACGAGTGGAAATCACTCCCGGCAGACGGCGTATTAAGTCTTGCATGCCCCAAAAACAGCCGCCGGCCAGAATGGCTTTTTCAGTCGAAGTGTCCATGAGTCCATTTTCGTTTAACCGATATGAGCCGTTTGTCATTCGTAGCGCAGCGAAATCATAGGGTCTACCTGCGCAGCTTTTCGGGCAGGAATGTAGCATGCCAGCAAGGAAACGCACAACATGGCGGCCGAGACCAAAGCATATATGAAAGGATCTGCCGCGCTGACGCCGTAGACGAAGTTTGCAAGGGCATGTCTCAAGGCAAAAGAGGCAAAAAGTCCGCACAGCAAACCCGCCAAGGTTAGCTTGAGTCCATACCGGATGAAAAGCAACAGCACTTGGCCACGCTCGGCCCCAAGAGCGATTCGGATTCCGGTTTCGCGGGTTCGTTGCGCTACCGACCAGGAGATCACGCCGAAAATTCCAATGAGAGCCAGCAACAGTGCCAGCGACGCGAAGGCAACCAGCAGACCCATTGTCCAGCGACGCGTCAGCGCGGATGTGCTGGCAATTTCGGTCATAGAACGGATATCGGAAATGGCGACCTCCGGATCGACGGAGTGAATGGTTCGCTCGATGGTGGTCTTGAGCGTTAAAGGGTCGCCGCTGGTTTTGAGAATCAGATATTGGCCGCCGAGGCTTGGATAGTACAAATCGAAGCTCGGCTCGGAATCCAACCCAAATTGCTTGACGTCGCCGACAACTCCAACGATCGTTGCCCACGTCGGATTGGGCCCCCACGGGCCATTAATGAACTTGAGACCGACCGGATTTCGTTGCGGCCAGAAGCGCTTGGCCATTCTTTCGTTCACGATCACTACCGGCTGATTTAGATCGCGCTCGTCGAACATCCGGCCCGCGCGCAGCGGGATCTCCATTGCGGTGAAATACGTCGGACTGGCAGTTCGGATTTGGGCACCGGGCAGAACATCCGGATTGATCAGAGGACTGCCCGGAACGTTAAACCGGGAGGTGCTGGCGCGATCGGCAATCAGAGGGAGCGCATTGGTGGCGGCAACATCGCGTACACCCGGGATCTCGAGTAAGCTTTTCCCGCATGCGCTGGAACAGAAGAGCTGGCTTTTGTGAAGGCGGTGCAAGAAGGCGGATTGTGAGAATACCGCTGGGGTTGAAGCCTGGATCGGTATTCAGGAGACGAACAAAGCTCTTGGCCAGAATGCCGGCGCCGATAACGAGCATCATGGTGAGCGCGACCTCAAGGACGACCAACAGAGAACGGGTTGTCATGCCACTGCTGGTGGCCGCCCCGGCTTTGATCATAGATTGAGTATCCGCGCGAACCGACTGAAGCGCCGGCGCCAGCCCGAACAAAACGCCCGTCGCTAAGGACAAGAGCAACAAGAATAGGAGGACTGCCGGTTCCAGGCGAGAATAAGACGGGAGCGCCATTTTTAGGGCAAACTGCCCTACCAGCAATCCGCCCAAACCTCCGAGCAGACTCAATACAATGCTTTCAGTGAGCAACTGCCGCACAATGCGAAGGGTACTGGCGCCAATGGCGAGACGGACCGCGATTTCCTTTGACCGGGCGGAAGCACGCGAAAGAAGCAAGCTTGCGATATTGGCCCAGCCAACCAACAACAAGAACGAAGCGGCGCATACCAACAGCAGTAGCGTAGGACGCACGTTCGCCGTCAAATCGTCATGCAGGCTGCTCAGGCGAATTCCCCAGCCAGTGCTGGTTTTCGGATGCTCTGCGGCGAGCGTTTTGGAAAGTATGACTAAGCGGGAGCTGGCTTGTTCCTGACTAACCGCGGGTTTCAGGCGCGCAATAAAACCCACTGCGTGTCGAACCGGGTTTGTCAATTCGTCGTCCAGAAGCGGTCCATTGGGCAGCCAGACATCGGCCCACTCGGGAAATTGGCTCGTTTTGGGCATAACTCCGATGACTGATAGTGTCTGATCGTTAAAGCGCACCGTCCTCCCGATGATATTAGGATCGCTACCAAAATGGGTTCGCCAGAGGCTTTCGCTGATCAGCATAGACGCGGGGTCTTCCGCAGCAGTGAAAGGGCGGCCGAGAAGCGGCGAGACACCTAACAGTGGGAACAACGTCGCCGATGCGAAATCTGCATGGATTGCAAGGGGTTCAGACCCGGAGGCGGACAGATTCCCGTTGAGTGGCACATAGCGGTACCAGGCCGTCTCCTCAAACAGGTCTTTCTGTTTCTGCCACAGTTCAAGCTCCGCGGGCGAAACACCGACCTTTGAGAATTGCGGTAAATAAGTGTCCCAAACGACAACGAGCTTTGCGGGATTGCGAAACGGAAGCGGCTTGATGATCTCAGCATTGACGATGCTGAAGATTGCGGTGTTCACTCCGATTCCGAGAGCAAGTACAACCAAGATCAGGCTGAAAAAGAGCTTACTTCGGCGAATGCCTCGAAAAGTGTAACGGCAGTCTTGAAGGAGATCGGTCAATTTTTCCGGCTGAATCGCGGTTTTGAGCCAGTAAAAGAGAACGTGAGGCATCTGAACCTCTCAGCGGCGTAAAAAAGATGCTGTGCGCCGGGTTTAGGCGGCGCACTCGAACGAGGTAATTATACAGCTTCCTGTAGAGGCTGTTGGGGAGAGAGGCCCGCCGTATTAGCCTTGGCGGCGACCGCGTTGTGGCCGGTTCCCTACGTTCTGTTTCCCGGCGCTGTGCTTAGCGGCGCTTTTTTGACCGCGGCGACCATTCTGAGAGGAGTGGTGAACATGCTTATCAGAAGCGGCGCGATCTTCTTGCATTTCCGGTTTCGCGAACTCGTCCGCTTGCTTCACAATCTCGGCGCCTACGGCGCGGCGCTGCAGTGACACTTTGCATTCCTGCTCAATGCGGCGCACTTCACCTCGCTCCGACTTGATACTAAAAGTGGAGGCGGCGCCTTTTTGGCCGGCACGTCCGGTGCGTCCGACGCGATGGATGAAGTCCGTCGGGGCTTGCGGAAGATCGTAGTTCACGACGTGGGCCACGTTATCGATGTGGATGCCGCGAGCGGCAACGTCAGTGGCCACCATAATTCTGTAGCGGCCATCGCGAAAGCCGGCGAGTGCCTGATTCCGCTGGCTCTGCGTGCGGCCTCCGTGCATCGCGACGGCCGGCAGTCCCAGGCGGGAAAGTCGTTTTGCCAGTCGATCAGTGGCATGCTTGGTTCGCGCGAACACCAGGAACGAGCCGTCGTCCTGCCCCAGCATGTGATGCAACAAGGCAAGCTTGACGTGGTTCTCCACCTCATAGAGGTGCAAGTCGATCTGATCGGGCATGGTCGTTTTCGACCCGCCGACAAGAATGCGAATCGGATCCTTGGAATGACGGGCAATCAACCGCTCAACCTCTTTGCCCATTGTGGCGGAGAAGAAGAGGCTCTGACGCTTGGTTGGCAGAACCGACAAAATCCGTTCAATCGCCGGCAGGAAGCCCATATCGAGCATGCGGTCTGCCTCGTCCAGAACGAGGACTTCCACAGCGTTGAGTTTCACGAGTCCGCGATCCAGAAAGTCTTCCAGTCGGCCGGGTGTTGCAATGACCAGGTGCGCGCCTCTGCGCACAGCGTTCAGCTGTGTTTGTTCGCTCATACCGCCAACAGCCACGGCCGCGCGCAAATTAGTGCCCGCTGTTAGCTTCGCGAACGCATCGGAGATCTGAATGGCAAGTTCTCGCGTCGGACTCAGTACCAGCGCCCGCACCGGGGCCGCACCGCCGGCTTTTCGCTCCGGCTCGGGAGTCTTCAAAAGTCTTTCCACAATGGGCAGCAAAAAGGCCAGAGTCTTACCTGTGCCTGTCTGCGCAGTGGCGATCACATCGGCGCCGGTAAATGCCGGCGGAATCGCCAGCGCCTGCACCGGCGTGGGTTGAGTAAAGCAGTTCCGTTTAAGGTTGACTTGAATGGACTGCGGCAAATGTAGTTCAGTAAATAGTGTCATGTTTGTAAACCAAAGTGCGCCGAAAACCGGAACGACGCCCTTTAAGAAAACAACCAAAGATTCATTCAGCTGAACCAGGAGATTCCGAGGAAAGTGAGAAAAACCACTTAGCGAAGGACGAATGGAACGGAAGGCCCTTTAAGTATAGCAGCAAATCTCACGGGCTACCGGATAACTTCCTAATTCCGGCGGCGCAGTAAGAATCACGAAGTGTGCGGCATGCGTAATTCCGGTTCCCGCACGGCACCGCCCTCAATGAAAATGAGATCGATATCGGCTGCACCCTCGCGATATTTCTTCACGGCCTGATAGCCGGGGCCGCTGTACCACCTTTCGATCGTTGCCATGTCGGGGAATTCCACGACCACCATCCCTTCTATGGGACCTTCGCCTTCCATTAGCTTGAATGGCGTGTAGACTGCCAGTGGCTTTGCTCCGGTGCCTTCAAAGGTTGGACCCACATGCGCCCAATACGCTTCCAACCCTTTTCGATTTTGTACCCGGCGGATTGTAGCGACAACATAAGCTGACATAGGCGGACTCTCGACCATTGTATGGTTCATGATTCGGCGGTCGATGGTCGAGCAGTTGGGAAGTGTTCGTATTCGAATATCGCTCGTGGCGGAATCGAAGCGTGGTGGATGAAGGCTGGCGCATGGCGTAGCGAAGGCGTTTGTTGTGAGCGGTGGGTGCTTGCAAAAGAGATCTCGCCTTGCGCCTTTTTTGAGATCCGCCCAGCGGCCTAAGGTCAAAGACATTTCTTACTTTGTTTGTTGTCTTGGCGGTTGTGAGAACTTCGTTGTAGCGTTACAACTAAAAGAGGAGAGGTCAAATATGACAGCAGCTCTTCTTCATCTCCCCCCGCCATCGGCCTTGCTTTGGGCTGATCTGGCGACGGGCAAGAAAACTGCCCCATGGACCGCGCTGCCGGTAAAGATAATGATGACTCGGATCCGGACGCAGATCGAACGAAATCCGTCGCCGGCGAACGTCTCCGAGCGGGCGATAGAAATCCACGAATTCTTCGAAAAGAACCCCAAATTCGCGGAGAAAGATCTACTCGGCCTTATAGGATAAACAGCCATGGCGATCACAAAAGATCAGGCAGTAAGTCAGTCGATGCAAACCGTCGCATTTGTCACTGAAAAGATTCAGGAGGGCAGGGTGCTACTCCTTGCCGGCGACGAGGCGCAACTCGCTCGGCTTCCTCCGGGAAAATGGATCGGCGGTACCGCCGCAAACTTTATGACGGCCGAAGGCGGCGTCACCGATCTAGCGGGAATCTTCACTACCGACGTAACCGAGTACGCCAGCAACGTTGAAGTGTGCTCCTACTCCCAAAATGAGATCGCAACCATTGGCTCTCATTACCCCGCCAATGGATTCACAGTGCTCATTGTCCCGGGGCTCACGGATATTCATGGTAAGTTCGCGCGCGACGTCCAGGACTATCCAGGCGTCTTCAATGCGCCTCTTGTCGGTTGGATCAGCGGCGTGCAGGTGGATGAAATCGGTAGGCGTCAACCTAAGGTTTTCTGCGGGTCGAATTTTGGCTCGACTGACAGCGCGGTTGCCATGCACATTTCTTTGCCCGACCAGCTTATGGCAAGCCTAGACATCATCAACTTGTTTCATCAGGGAAGCGACGAAATCATCCAGTTCGACAGCATGGGTTTTGAAACCACGGGCGACTGCCATATCGGTGAGAAAACTGCCAGCCTAGCCGCCTATATTCGAGAGAAGAACATCGACACCAAGCTTCCTCTCGTCGCAAACTATCACGGCGCCATGATCAACGTTTCCATACAAAACGTTGACGATCAATCGGGCAAAGTCAATTTTTATGCCCCGGTCTTTCCCGGGATCAAATATCGTTTTGCCGATCGGGTTCCCGATTACACGGATAGTTTCAACGCGGTCGTAAATTACGCTTCTGGCATTGAGTCGGTCGCATTTTCTTGCAACTGTATCTTGAATTATATGTACGCAGAGTTGGAAGGCAAGCGAACCGGTTCCCTGGTGGGACCGATAACGTTCGGCGAAATTGCTTACATTTTGCTCAACCAGACGTTGGTTTATCTTTCGATCGAAAAGGCCTAGGCCGAAGACCCACAAAGCCGAAGGGATTTCGGATACTTTAACATCTTCTCTGATCCAACCGAAAAGAAAAGAGAGTTCATTCACGCCAGACTTCGGACAACTCATTCAGCCGCCGCTCGAATCGATAGGTATCCCCCTCAATTCCGAGCGGCGTGATGAGCCAAGTGCGCGAAGTGGGAGGCGTCATCAACAACAAGGACACTGTCAACGGAGATGTCTATCTTGTGGCCACGAAACTTGTCACCCAGACAAAAGCTCTGCCGCTGGTCTTGAATGTGGGTGTGCGAGGTACGAACGCCGAGTTGTGGGGAATGGGTGGTAACACTCCGAATTGGGAAGCCAAAGTGTTCGGAGCCGAGGGCTTCGTCGTCAAACTTCCTCATAAAGCGTCAGCTATCTTCGGCGCGGAGGTCGCTCAGCAGCCCAAGCATCCTTCCGGGCTTCCGGATGCGGTAATCCCGACGACGATCACCTATGCCGTCCGCTTGTCGCCCGTTCCCGAGAGCAAGCTCAACCTCGATTTCGGGATCGCTCAGATCGCGGGTGCGATCATGCCCGGCGTCAATCTGGAATCCGCCACCAATTCGGCATGCAAATCTCCTACGGGTTCTGAGGAGTACTCGCGAGGCGGTTCCCGTATCCAGGGACCCGTTGCGAAGTCTTTCTTTTTATCATGGTGCCGCGCATTGCACCTTTAGCGCCGATGCGGCCCTGCAATTCAGCCACGACCTGGAATGCATCATGCCGCGTCAGCACCGTAGCGCTTGCTCCGGCTGCGGTTGAGTGTGCAACGGGCCAATCAGGTTTTGGCGAAGAATTGAACGATGAGGCGAGTGGTGCCGACGAACTCTCAAGTACCATATGTCTGGCAAAGCCGAAAAGTGTTCGTATTCGAACATCGCTCGTGGCGGAATCGAAGCTTGGTGGATGAAGGCAGGCGCAATATGTAGCGAACGCGTCCGTTGCGAACGGTTGGCTACATGCAGAAGAGAATGAATCTTGTCAGTCGCCCTGTTCGAGATCCGCCGTTCGCTAAGAAGGTTCGTCCGCTCGCCGGGACTGATGCTCGCTCTGTTACTAACGATTGCTCTTGGCGTTGGTAGTAACGTCTCCGTCTACGGATTTATTCTGGGTTTGACCAAATCGGGTCTTCCGCTCGCGTCGGTTAACAGAGTGGTTTCGATCTTTGCGCAAGACACGCACAAAGAATCCGGCGCGTTGACCCGTGACGAGTATTTACGGGTTGAAGGCTGCTGCAAAGTGTTCGAGTGGGTTGGCGCGGCGCGGGTGACGCCCGGGCTGTTGAAGATCGGTCAGCAGTCGCCGATCGTTTCGATAGCCAGCTTGACGCCCCCGCTTGCGGATGCGCTTGGCTTTTCCGAGGGGCCAGGAGTCGTGATCGGCCATCAGATTTGGGAGAACGAGTTTGACCCGGCTCGTCAAGAGCCGGTTCTCATCAATGGCGTCAGTGCTCGCGTTGGCGGTATTGCGCCAGCCAAGTTGGAAGGGCTTTATCGCGATCGAGCGATTGACGTATGGATGCCGGTGAAAGAAAAAGACCTGCCGCAGCTTGGGGATGGGAACAGGCGGAACTTTTGGGTTGTGGCGCGTTTGCGTCGTGGCGTTTCGATTGCAGAGGCTCAGGCCGCCCTGCGTGACGCAAGCAATGGCTCTGATGGATTCCAGGTTACGCGCTACACGGGTGCGACGCCTGAAACGGAAGAAGGGATTTCCCGCGTCGGCAACTTACTCCGTTTCGCCGCGGGCGCCGTTTTCCTGATTGCTTGCGCTAACGTGATTTCGTTTTTACTGGCGCGTGCTTTTGCCGGTTCACATGAAACAAGTCTTCGCGTTGCGCTTGGGGCGAGCCGTGTTCAACTCGCGAGGGAGTTGCTCTGGGATAGCATCGTGATTTCGGTTGCGGGCGGAGTCTGCGGCCTGCTTCTTGCCCTGTGGACGCTGCGTGTGATTCCCGGGCTTCTCTTCCAAGAGGATGCGGACCGGCTTGTCTTCCTCTTGCCTGCGTCCAGCGTCGTTGTAATATGCACGATCTGCGTCAGTATCACGACTCTTTGTGGTCTACTGCCGGTTCTAGTCACGTCCGACCGTCACCCGGCGAGCGTTCTACGCCGAGAGGGCGTAGGGCCGTCAAAAACGATGCGGCGCGTTCGCATGGGTTTGGTTGTAGGACAGATGGCAAGTTGCTGCGTGCTGGTCAGTTCCGCGGCTGTGCTACTGACTGGTTTCCATGCCGCGCTACAAACAAGCGTGGGGCGGCACTTAGGTGACCCGCTTCTTGTTACCGTTCAAGCGCAAGCTGAGAATGACATCACCTACTTCCGAGAAGTTGAACGGGCCGCGCGATCGATGGCAGATGTTTTGCCGATGGCTTGGGCCGGGCGGCTTCCGGGCGGTGCGGCAACCTGGCAATTATTCAGGATCGAACCGCCCGATCTGGCGATCCGTGAGATCAAAGTCGACGTCGATTGGTTCACGGCTGATTCCTTTAAACTCTTCAAAATGCCGCCGAGCGAAGGCGGTCTGTCTGGCTTTCGGAATTCGGGATGCCGAGTTGCGATTTTGAATGAAGAGGCGGCGGCGAAATTACTTGGCAAGCAGACCGTTGGCCGGATTATTCAAGATGCCACAGGGTTGGCGACCGAAATTATCGGCGTAGTGGCGGAGAAGCAGCCCCATCCGGGAAGGGGCCCTACAGTCTTTTACAATCACATCGCGCAAGGAGGGCCTGCGCCGGAGCGGATCGCTTTGGCGCAGTTTCATGCGCCTATCCCCTCCGAGTTGGCCGAGACTGAGTTGGATGTGAATGTGGTCTCCCCAAGTTACTTCAACGTGATGGGACTAACGCTGATAGCGGGGCGCGATTTTGCCGGCCGACCGGAGCCTGGAGAATGTCGCGTTGCCGTGAGTAATCGGGAAGCTGCCGACCTTTACTTTGGCGGCAAGGCCATCGGCTCGGCTGTGATCGATTATGAAGGCATTCGTACGACGGTAATCGGCGTGGTGAAGTCGAAGGCGCTTGGGCCCTTTCAACGGCACGCCGAACCGGCGATTTATCTTCCTATGTCCCAAGACTGTCCCGTTCGAATGACGCTGATTGCAAGCGCTCGCAATCCGACGAACCGGATGCTGCTGGATTTGCGCCAGACGATTGCGTCAGTGCCGGGACATGGCTGGGCGCCCGTCGTCATAAAAACTCTATCTGCGCAGCTTTCGCAGACTGCTTTGTCGCCGTTGCGGATTGCGGCTGTAATCGTAAGCGCGTCAGCTTCAACGGCGCTGGCGCTTAGCCTGCTCGGCCTTTATAGTGCGTTGAGTGATGCAGCCCGGCAGCGGCGACGCGAATTAGCGATTCGGATTGCACTCGGTGCGGCGCGATGGCGTGTGATTGGTCAGGTTTTGAGCGAAGGCGGGCGGCTCGCGGGCGCCGGGATTTTGTTGGGCACGATGGGCTCTTTGGCGTTATTAAAATTTCTGGGCAAAGTTGTGTTGACGAATACGACGCCCGAATGGTGGGTTTGGCTGGCCGCGCCGATTGCGCTGGCTGTATCGGTGGCCATTGCCAGTATTCTCCCCGCCCGGCACGGATTGATTATCAGCCCGCTCGCGATCATGCGCGAGGATAATTGAAGATCACTTGGATATCACATCTTGACAATCAAGTGTAGAATCCACTACTCTACTGATAGGCCACCATGAATCCACCGAATACTGACGTAATTCAAGGCACTCTCGACATGCTCATTCTCAAAACGCTCAGTTTGGAAGCGATGCATGGCTTCGGGATTGCGCGCCGCATTGAGCAGATCTCCGCCGGAGTGTTCAAGGTGAATCCGGGATCTCTTTTAACAGCCTTCCAACGATTGGAGCGCCAGGGATGGCTGGATTCCGAATGGCGGCAAACCAGCAATTCCCGCCGGGCGAAATACTATTCACTTACGCGCACGGGGCGTAAACAACTGGAGGTGGAGACAGCCGAGTGGACTCGGCGGGCTTCAGCCATCGCGCGCCTGCTGAAGGCGGAGGCATAAACAATGTCGCTCTGGCGCCAGCTCCGCAGCGGCCTGCGCGTGCTGGTAAATCGAAAGGCGGCGAACCAGGAAGTTGCCGAGGAGCTTCGCCACTATCTTCACGAGGCGACGGCGGAACTGATGGCCAAAGGACTCTCGCCGGAGGACGCTTGCCGTACTGCACGACGCGAAGCAGGCAACGAAATCGCCCTTCGCGAGCAAATTCGCGACTATGGGTGGGAAAACGCGCTCGGCAATTTTGCCGACGACGTACGTTATGCCGCTCGCCGTTTGCGGGCAAGTCTTCGTTTCACCTTGGTCAGTGTCTTCACGCTGGCGCTCGGGATAGGCGCGACCAGCTTCATGTTCAGCGTCGTGGAGAGCACGCTTTTGAGGCCGTTGCCCTACCCGCAATCTGAGCGGATTGTCGCATTGCGGCATAGTGCGCCAGGCCTTCACATCGATGACATGAATCTGGCCGCGTCGTTGTACTTCACTTACAAAGAAGAGAACCGCGTGTTTGAGGATGTAGCGATGTGGGCACCCGA
>CAVYUL010000051.1:0-144748 GCA_963771405.1 Bryobacterales bacterium | reverse complement strand
GGGGACATCAACGCATGGCTCCCGCGGCTCTACCCCCTCTGCAGAGCCACCATGAGCGTTCGTAAAACCGCCGGGATTATAGTCGGTCTTCCTGCCAGATAACCACTTAGCTTCCCGAGTTCGTTTTTCGTAACAGAATCCGAATCCCGACAAAGTATCGAAGCTTGGGGTCGAGCATGGCTCTGCCCCAGTGGGGGAATATAATTATTATATGGCTCGGGGATGGGAAAGTAAGTCAATTGAGGCGCAGCAGGAAGATGCGGCGAGTGAACAAACCCTTAAGAAGCCGCGACTGACGCGGGAAGAGGCTGATCGCCTTCGCGAAAAAGAGAGCCTTCAGCTATCCCTCAAAAACGTGGTCAGGCAGCTCGAGGACAGCTCGAACTCTCAGCATCGCAGCATGCTGGAGCGTGCTAAGTCCGACTTGGAACGAAGGATCGAAAACCTCAGTTCCAGTTAAGGGTTCGGCGATTCGACTGCTTTTTCAGCCGGGCGCGGTTGTCGCGGGCGACACAGGCTGCTACGCTTGGCGAATTTGCCGCCGCTATTGCACACGAAGTCAACCAGCCGCTGGCTGCCGTAGTAACGAACGGGCAGGCGTGCCTGCGGTGGCTCGCGGCACAGCCTCCAGGGCTGGGGAAAGCGCAGGAGGCGGCCGAAAGAATTGTTCGCGACGGGAAGGAAGCCGGAGAGGTAGTGGGGCGGATCCGCGCACTCTTCAAGCAGGCTTCCGTTGCGAAAATCGCGCTCGACTTGAATGAGGTCATCCGCGAGGTGCTCCACCTGCTGAATGGTGAGATTACAAGAAGGCGCGTGACCGTTGAGACGGATCTGAGCGGGGATCTGCCACCTATCGCAGGCGATCGGGTACAGTTGCAGCAACTGGTTTTTAACCTGCTTCTCAATGCGATCGAGGCCATGGACGGGGTTGTGGACCGTCCCAAGCAACTGTTCATTTGTTCGAAGCGGCCCAGCGCGGAAGCGATCCTGGTGGAGGTGCGGGATTCCGGTACCGGCTTAAAGGATGCGGAGAGAGTCTTCGAAGCTTTCTTCACCAGCAAAGAAAACGGGATGGGGATGGGGTTAGCGATTTGCCGCTCGATCGTCGAAGCGCATCATGGGCGGCTTTGGGCGTCATCTGGTGAAAGCGCGGGCGCCACCTTCTCTTTTACGCTTCCGGTTCGAGCGTAGCGCGATGAACTCCGAGAGCCCAGTTGTCTTCGTGGTGGATGACGACCATCGAGTACGGGAATCGCTGTCGAGCCTCATTTCCTCGGTGGGACTTGGAGTGGCTGTCTTCGGCTCAGCGGCGGAATTTCTGGAATCGGAGAAACCGGATGCGCCTGGATGCCTTGTCCTTGACTTGCAACTTCCGGGTACGAGCGGACTGGAACTGCAGCAACAGTTACTAGCCGGAGATACGCCGCCGATTGTCTTCATCTCGGGTCACAGCGATATCCCGTCTTCGGTGCGGGCGATTAAAGCGGGGGCGATCGAGTTTCTTCCAAAACCGTTCGACGATCAGGAACTGCTTCGAGCCATTCACGCGGCTATCGAGCAAGATCGAATCGCGCGGCAGAAAAGATCGGAACTCGCCGAGTTGCAGAAGCACTACAAGCTTCTGACTCCTCGCGAACGAGAAGTTCTGCCCTTCGTGGTGGCGGGCTTCGCCAACAAACAGACGGGCGCCTATCTGGGAACCAGCGAGATCACGATTGGGGTTCACCGCGGACAGATCATGCGGAAGATGGCCGCCAAATCGCTGGCAGAGCTGGTAAGAATGGCAGACAAACTCGGAATCCCCCGCGCCGCTGAACCAATCTAAATAAACCTATAATAGCCATTCTGCGGACGTTGCCGTTATTGTGAGTGTATTGGGGGTGCTGCGTACAGCGGCTCATGGCGTGACAGCAATCGTAGCGGCGGTGGATGACGATTTTCGAATTCGAGAGTCTATAGCCAGCTTGCTAGAATCAGCCGGATACACCGCGGCAGCATTCGGGTCGGCTGAAGAGTTCCTGCAATCGGGAACGCTAGCACTGGCTACGTGTGTAATTACCGACATTCGGATGCCAGGAATGAACGGCATTGAGTTACAGCGCCGCATCAAGCTGGAACGTCCGACGCTGCCGGTGATCCTAATCTCAGCGCACCACAATGCTGAAGTTCGACAGAAAGCTATGGACGAAGGCGCCGTGGATGTTCTATATAAACCGTTCGATGCCACGGACCTTCTCAAAATGGTCCATTCGGCTCTGAACAACTCGCGGGACAAGTAGACAGTATTTCCGCAGAGCAATTCCCCACGGCAGCATCTCCGCGCTGCTACAACAATAGGCTCCGAACTAAGTTTTCAGTTGCTCGCGGTGAGTGAGCCCGAAGAGCACGATGCAAGAAAGAAACTGGTCCGCCGGGAGAATTTCGAGATTCTCCGGACCATAATTGCCAGTGTAAATAAACCTATAATTGTCACCTTCGACTCTTGCCACTATTCTCGAAATGTAAATGGAGAAGTTCCGGTAAGTGGCGAGTATTGAAAAACAGATCGTGGTGGCCGTGGAGGATGACCCGCGAGTGCGAGAGTCGATGGAGAGCTTGATGGAATCGGCCGGCTACGCGCCTGTGATGTTCTCGTCAGGGGAGGAGTTCCTACGGTCGGGATCACTAGCCGCGGCGGCTTGCGTGATCACCGACGTTCGGATGCCAGGAATGGACGGCATTGAGGTGCAGCGCCGCATCAGGCGGGAGCGCCCGGAGGTGCCCGTGATCTTTATCTCGGGCCGCTATAGCGCTGAGACACGACAGAGAGCCCTGGACGAGGGCGCCGTTGAATTTCTGTATAAACCGTTCGCAACTTTGAGCCTTCTAGAAGTAATTCAGGCGGCTCTGACCAATTCGTTAGTAGCGCAAGCGAGCAAGGAGTAAAACGATGGCTACGTTAGATTTGATCGGATCGAGCCCGAAATTCCGGGCTGTGCTCACAGACGTGGATAGAATTGCGCCGGTGGACTCGGCGGTGCTGATCCTGGGGGAAACAGGCACCGGAAAAGAAGTGATTGCGAGGGCTATTCATGCAGCCAGCCCGCGCCGCGATCACCGCTTTATAGCTCTCAACTGTGGAGCGATTCCAAGTGCTTTGTTGGAGAGCGAACTGTTCGGCCACGAAAGAGGCGCGTTCACGGGCGCGTGGACGCAAACCAAAGGGCGATTTCAGATGGCGGATGGAGGCACGCTGTTTCTGGACGAGATTGGCGACATGCCATTGGAACTGCAGCCTAAACTGTTGCGCGCCCTACAAGAGCGGGAGATCGAGCGTTTGGGTAGCACCCAGACCGTCCGAGTCAATGTGCGAGTGGTGGCAGCGACAAATCGGGATCTCGGGCAATTGGTGAGCAAGAAGCTATTTCGGGCAGACTTGTTTTACCGGTTGAACGTCATTCCGATCTGCCTGCCACCGTTGCGGGAACGTCTTCAAGACATTCTGCCACTGACGGAGTTCTTCGTGGCAAAATTTGCCGCGTGCCTCAACAAGCCGATCGATTCGATACCCGATGAAGTGGTGGAGGTGCTGAAAGCGCACGACTGGCCGGGTAATGTTCGCGAACTACAGAATTTCATCGAGCGCGCTGTGCTCTTCTCGCCGGGGTCGGTGCTGCGTCTGCCGCTGGACTTGAGGCATACGGTAAAGCAGAACTCGGAGAGCGTTGCACAGACACTGGCCGACGCCGATCGAGAGCACATCCTAGAAACATTGAAGCAAACGAACTGGCTGATCGGCGGGCAGGACGGCGCGGCGAACCGGCTGGGATTGCCGCGCACGACGCTGATTCATAAGATGCGAAAGCTGGGGATCGATTCGCGACGATCTCCGAGGGTGCGCGCCCTTCGGTAGTTGACGGAGGAACGATGCCATGCCGCAGACTGTTATGGAGATGATTGAGTCTTCTGATTTTCAGACTGAGGGTCTTTCGAGAGGCCGGAGCACGTTGCTGCGACGCAATGGCAGGGGAGTTCAGCTTTGTCCCAGCAATCACACCTGGATCAGAGGATGCGCTTTTCTCGTCTCTCGTCAGAACAAGTATCTGGCTTGGTTTGGCCCTGGCGACGAGGATACCCGCAATGGCAACTGCTTCTGAGTATGTGTTGGAACCGATCCGCGATAGAGCGGAATTCACGCTTTACCGGGGCCGACAGCACGGCAACCCAGCGCCCGTCCTGGTGGTAGCTCCTACGGCACATCAACCGTTGCCGCAGAGTGTGCGCCGCCTTGAGCACGAATACTCGCTCGCAGCCGAACTTGAGCCCGCGTGGGCGGCCAAGCCTCTGGCGCTCGCCCGCCCCGAAGGGCGGACGATCCTCGTAATCGCAGACCCTGGCGGGGAACCCCTGGACATCGTTCTGGAGCGACGCGGGGAGCAGCCTCTCGACCTGACGCGTTTTCTACGTCTTGCTATTAACCTAGCGACGGCGCTCGGCCATGCTCACCAGCGGGGTCTGATCCACAAAGACGTGAGGCCCGAGAACGTGCTCATCGACGACGCCGGACACGTATGGCTCACGGGCTTTGGCATCGCGTCCCAAGTACCGCGCGAGCGCCAAGCGCCGGTCGCGCCGGAAATTATTGCCGGCACAGTGGCCTACATGTCGCCGGAACAGACCGGGCGCATGAACCGGTCGATGGATGCCCGCAGCGACCTGTACTCCTTGGGCGTTACTTTGTATCAGATGCTTACGGGCGTGCTCCCGTTTTCCGCGGCCGAACCGCTGGAGTGGGTCCACTGCCACATCGCGCGTCAACCGGCAGCACCCGCAGATCGCCGCTATGTCCCGGAGCCGTTATCCGCCATCATCATGAGGCTTCTCGCCAAGAATGCGGAGGACCGCTATCAGACCGCCGCCGGTCTGGAGGCCGATCTTCGGAGGTGCCTGTCGGAATGGCAGGCGCATGGGCGCATCGATCCATTCCCTCTAGGCACCAAGGACTCTTCGGACCGGTTGCTGATACCCGAGAAGCTGTACGGAAGAGAGCGAGAGATCGATGCGCTGCTGGCCGCGTTCGAGCGGGTTGTGGTGCAAGGAAGCGCGGAACTTGTATTGGTATCCGGGTATTCCGGAGTCGGGAAATCGGCGGTAGTGAATGAGCTGCATAAGGTGCTGGTTCCGCCACGCGGGCTGTTCGCCGCAGGCAAGTTCGACCAGTATAAGCGCGACGTACCGTACGCAACGCTGGCAGAGGCATTCCAGACGCTGGTGCGTCAGATTCTGGTCAAGAGCGAAGCGGAGGTAGACCATTGGCGGCGAGCCCTGCTGGAGGCGTTGGGGTCGAATGGCCAACTGATGGTCGACCTGATACCCGAAGTCGAGTTCGTGATCGGCAAACAACCACCCGTGGCAGAGCTGCCGCCGCAAGAAGCACGGGGACGTTTCCAGTTAGTGTTCCGGCGGTTCCTCGGCGCCTTCGCTCGTCGGGAGCATCCGCTGGCGTTGTTTCTCGACGATCTGCAATGGCTGGACACGGCGACTCTGGAATTGTTGGAGCGGCTGGTTACCGATCCAGACGTGGGGCACGTGCTGCTCATCGGAGCTTACCGCGACAACGAAGTCAGTTCGTCTCATCCGCTGATACGGACGCTGACGACGATCCGCGACTCGGGGGCGACGCCGCAAGAAATCGTGCTAGCGCCTCTCGGGCTCGACGACGTAGAGCGGCTTGTCGGGGACGCGCTGCACTGCGGGCCGGACGCGGCTGGTCCTCTGGCGCTGTTGGTCTATGAGAAGACGGGCGGCAATCCATTCTTTGCCATCCAGTTCCTCAGCTCGCTGGCTGAAGAAGGGCTGATTCGTTTCGACCGAGCTTCGACGGCCCCGAATAACTCGAATTGGATCTGGGACCTCGAGGGGATTCGCGCCAAGGGCTACTCCGACAATGTGGTGGATCTCATGCTGGGGAAGCTGCGGCGATTGCCGCAGCAGACGCAGATGGCGCTTCAGCAACTCGCCTGTCTGGGCAACTCGGCCGATATGGCTCTGCTGAGTCTGGCTTTTGGGCAATTCCAGGCGGAGATCCACGCTCCGCTGTGGGACGCCGTCCGCAGCGGGTTGATTCTTCGTTTGGAGGGATCTTATGCGTTCCTCCACGACCGGATTCAGGAGGCAGCTTATGCACTGATTCCCGAAGCGTCGCGCGCCGAAGCGCACCTGCGGATCGGACGGCTCCTCGCGGCACGTACCTCTGCGGAAAAACAGGAAGAGACGATCTTCGACATCGTGAATCAACTGAACCGCGGCGCGGCTCTGATCGATTCAACCGAGGAGCGGCACAAACTGGCGGAGTTCAACCTGATGGCGGGCAAACGGGCCAAGACTTCCGCTGGCTACGCTTCGGCCTTGAGGTATTTCGTTGCCGGCGCCGCTCTCCTGTCTGACGACGGGTGGGAGCGCGTGCCGAATCATATGTTCGCGCTGGAGTTACACCGGGCTGAGTGCGAATTTCTCACAGGTGAACTCGCGGCGGCAGACGCGCGTTTGACGGAGCTTTCGTTACATGCTGCAAATACCATCGATATGGCGACGGTCGCCTGTTTGCGCATCGATCTGTACATGACACTCGGTCTCATGGCCCGAGCCGTCGACGTTTGCCTCGCCTACCTCCGCCATCTGGGCATCGAGTTGGCGCCTCATCCAACGGAGGCGGAGGCGCGACGCGAATACGAGCGGATTTCGGCCTTGGTCGGAGGGCGTGGGATAGAGGAGCTTATTGATTTGCCTTTGATGAGCGAACTGGAGAGTGTGGCCACATTAGACGTGCTGATGAAGGTGCTGACGCCTGCGATGCTGACCGACGCGAACCTGCTTTCCTTGGTGATCTGCCGGATGGTCAACCTCAGTACGGAATATGGTAATACCGATTCGTCCTGTTATGCCTACGCTTGGCTGGGTGTAGTGGCGGGACCGCGTTTTGGCGACTACCAGGCTGGTTTTCGATTCGGTCAGCTTGGCCATGACCTCGTTAAATCGAAGGGCTTGAAGCGCTTCGAATCCCGCACTTACTTGTGTTTCGCTGTCTTTATTTTGTCGTGGACCAAGAACCTGCAAACCGCTCGGGACGTCATCCGGCAGGCGTTCCATTCCGCGAATGCCGTGGGCGATCTTAGAAATGCAGCATACGCCTATGTCAACCTGATTGGAAACCTTCTTGGAGCCGGCGATCCGCTTCCGGAGGTGGAACGCGAGGCCGAGCAAGGCCTTGAGTTGGCTCGGAAAGCGCGCTTCCGTTTGATGATCGAGTGCATTACCACGCAGCTTTCTTTCGTCCAGACGCTTCGCGGCTCAACGGGGACTTTCGGCCACTTTGACGGTGCGCGGGGCGACGAACGCGAGTACGAAGAGCGTTTGTCGAGTGACTCCAGTTTGGCGGTCGCCGAGTGCTGGTACTGGACACGAAAGCTGCAGGCGCGCTTCTTTGCCGGAGATTATCCGGCAGCCATCGAGGCCGCAGAGAACGCCGAACGACTGCTCTGGACATCGCCGTCCTTTTACGAAACGGTGGAAGCGCATTTCTATGGCGCGCTCAGCCGCACGGGAAGCTGCGAGGCGTCATCCTCTGAATACCAGCACCATCGTGAAGCGGTGGCCGGTCACCACGAGCTACTGATGGGGTGGGCCGCAAACTGCCCGCAGATTTTTCAAAACCGCGCGGCGCTGGTGGCAGCCGAGGTCGCTCGCGTCGAAGGCCGGGATCTCGACGCGGAACGTCTTTATGAAGCGGCTATCCAATCTGCTCACGAGAACGGCTTCGTTCAGAACGAGGGTCTCGCCCACGAACTGGCTGGGCAATACTATCTGGCGCGCGGCATAGAAACTGCGGGCTATGCCTATCTCCGCAACGCGCGCAACTGCTATGACAGTTGGGGCGCGCACGGAAAAGTGAAACAACTCGACGAACGCTATCCGCGCCTGGGTCGAGAACGAACTCTTACCGCTTCGGCCAAGGCCGCCCGCCCGGCTGTGGGGCAGGTGGACGTCGAGACTGTAGCCAAGGCCTCGCAGGCGATGTCGAGTGAGATGGTCCTTCCGAGGCTGATCGAGACGCTCTTGCGAATGGCAGTGGAGAGTGCGGGGGCAGAACGAGGTTTATTGATCCTGGTTCGAAGGGGCGAGCCGCGGATTGAAGCGGAGGCTGTCACCGGGGCTGTTGGGATCGAAGTTACGGTTCGACAGACAACCGTGACGCCGTCCGATCTTCCCCAATCCGTCCTGCGTTACGTCATTCGCACCCAGGAGCATGTGCTTCTGGATGATGCCTCGGCCGATCCCGTCTATTCGAAGGACGAAGATGTGCGACGCAAGCGCTCCAGGTCAGTGCTGTGTCTGCCAATGGTCAAGCAAGCGAAACTCGCCGGTGCACTTTATTTGGAGAACAACCTGACTCCGCGCGCCTTCACGCCGGAGCGGGTTACGGTGTTGCAGTTGTTAGCTTCGCAAGCGGCGATTTCATTGGAGAATGCGGCCCTGTATACCGACATGCAACTCCAGGTTGGGATTCTGCAACATGTTCCTGTCTCCGCCTGGACGTTGAAGGCCGATGGGACGCCAGATTTCGTGAATCAAGTTTGGCTCGAATTCGCCGGTCAGACTCTCGACTTCGTCCGGTCGCATCCCGAGGCCTGGATGACTGCGGTCCACCCCGAGGATCGCGAAGCAGCGGCGAAGGCCTTTTGGGAGGGCGTACGCTCGGGACAGGATTTTGCGTTCGAAACCCGATCTCTGCGCGCGAAGGATGAGACCTATCGCTGGCACCTCCAGCAGGCTGTCGTCTTGCGCGATGCGGAAGGAAAGGTGCTCAAATTCGTGGGTACGACCACGGACATCGACGACCAGAAGCGCGCGGAGGAGAAGATTCGCCAAAGTGAAAAGGAAGCCCGGCAACTTCTCGACCTGTCGCCGATGCACATCGGCGAATTGCGACCCGACGGGGCGCGCCTATACGCCAATCGGGCGTCACTAGATTACTACGGCATTACTTTGGAGGAATGGAAGAACGCCGACCTGTGGCAGGTGTTGCACCCACAGGACGCCGCAATCGTGACAAAAGACCTGCCCGAAAAACTTCAAAGCGGATCGCCGTTTGTGTACGAGGCGCGGCTCAAAAGAAAGGACGGGCAGTATCGCTGGTTCCACTACCGATTGAGCCCGGTGTCTGACGAACAGGGGCGCATCACGCGATGGTACGCCGCCGGGACCGATATCGACGATCGCAAACTAGCCGAGCAAAGGCTCCAGGAAGAGAATGTAGCGCTACGTGAGGAAGTGGACAAGGCATCGATGTTCGAGGAGATCGTTGGAATTTCGGCACCGCTGAAAAAGGTGCTGTCCCACATCTCGAAGGTGGCGCCGACCGACTCCAGCGTTCTGATCACCGGCGAGACCGGTACTGGCAAGGAACTGGTGGCGCGCGCCATCCACCGACGGTCACGGCGATCTTCACACCCATTTGTGAGCGTGAATTGTGCCGTGATTCCCCGCAACCTCATTGCATCGGAATTATTTGGCCATGAGAAGGGCGCCTTCACGGGAGCAACGCAGCGCCGCTTAGGACGCTTTGAACTGGCAGAGAGAGGCACGATCTTCCTCGACGAGGTTGGAGAACTCCCGGCAGAAACTCAGATTGCTCTTTTGCGGGTTCTGCAAGAGCGCGAATTTGAGCGGATCGGGGAAGCCGCACCATTCGGACCGATGCGCGGGTGATTGCCGCGACGAATCGCGACCTTGAGGCCGCGATCGAGGAAGGCACCTTTAGGAGCGACCTGTATTATCGGCTCAATGTCTTTCCCATCGGTATGCCCACGCTGGGGGAGCGCAGAGAAGACATCCCGTTGCTCGTGACCTATTTCCTGAATCGCTGTGCACGGAAAGCAGGGCGGCAATTTACGGGGGTGGATAAAAAGAGCCTCGATCTGCTGCAATCCTACGACTGGCCAGGGAATATTCGGGAATTACAAAACGTGATTGAGCGATCCGTCATTGTCAATGAGTCAACGACGTTTGCAGTGGATGAAAGCTGGCTTCCGCGCGAGCCTTCGCCGCCTGATCCGGACATCCAGCCGAATCTCTTCAGCCGGTCTCCCGCTGAGGAGAAGGCCACGATTGAAGCTGCTTTGCGTGAGTGCGGAGGACGGGTCTACGGGCCCACAGGCGCAGCCGCCAAGCTGGGCATGCCGCGGACCACGCTGGAATCGAAGATCCGGTCATTGAAGATCAACAAGAATCGCTTTAAAGGGGTGGATCCTGCGGAAAGATAGCTCATTGCCGTGGCTGGCAGCTTGCGTAAAAATCCGTGCACGGCACTCGTCAATTGGCGAAGTTCGTCAGTTCTGCGGTGACGTCAATGTCTTTCGTTTCAGCAATTTCCGCCTGGACCTCGAATTGCCCTCACGGGGTAAGGCCGGAATGCTCAGAATTCAAAGGAAAGCAAACGGGGAGGTGCTCTATACATTGAGCGGCCGAATCGACAAAGAGCACATTGGCGATCTGGAAGAGCTCATCGGCGCGGAAGGGAAAGAGCGCGGCATCATTCTCGACCTTAAGGATATGACCCTGACGGGTCAGGACGGCATCAATTTTCTCGCTCAGTGCGAAGCGGCGGGTATTGCGCTCGTGAATTGCGATCCGTATGTCCGCGAGTGGATCGCGAGACAAAGAAACGGAACGTAGCGCGCGGCAGCGTTGATTAGAGGAAACGCGAAAGACATCTCGTATTCATAAAGGAGTAACGCTATGACTACTTTAGATTTGATTGGGTCCAGTCCGAAATTCAGGGCTGTGCTCACGGACGTGGATAGAATTGCGCCAGTGGACTCCGCTGTCCTAATCCAAGGCGAAACCGGCACCGGGAAAGACGTGATTGCGAGAGCCATTCATGAGGCCAGCCCCCGCCGAGGCCACCGTTTTGTAGCCCTTAACTGCGCGGCGATTCCGAGTGCTTTGTTAGAGAGCGAGCTGTTCGGCCATGAAAGAGGCGCGTTCACGGGCGCGTGGGCGCAAACCAAAGGGCGATTTCAGATGGCGGATGGAGGCACGCTGTTTCTGGACGAGATTGGCGACATGCCGTTGGAACTGCAACCTAAGCTTTTACGGGCACTGCAAGAGCGGGAATTCGAGCGTTTGGGCGGCGGTCAGACCGTCCGGGTCAACGTGCGGGTGGTGGCAGCGACGAACCAGGATCTTCAACAACTGGTGAATAAAAAGCTGTTTCGCGCAGACTTGTTCTACCGCTTGAACGTCATTCCCATCTGCCTACCTCCGTTGCGGGAACGTATTCAGGACATACTGCCGCTGACGGAATTCTTCGTGGCAAAATTCGCAGCGTGCCTCAACAAGCCGATCGATTCGATACCCAATGAAGTGGTAGAGGTGCTGAAAGCGCACGACTGGCCCGGCAATATTCGTGAATTGCAGAACTTCATCGAGCGCGCGGTGCTCTTTTCGCCGGGGTTGGTGCTGCGTCTGCCGCTGGACTTGAAGCAGATGGTGAAGCAGAACTCTGAGAGCGCGACGCGGACGCTGGCCGATGCCGACCGGGAGCACATCCTGGAGACCTTAAAGCAGACCAACTGGATGATCGGCGGGCAGGACGGAGCGGCGAACCGGCTGGGATTGCCGCGTACGACGCTGATTCATAGAATGCGGAAGCTGGGGATCGAGACGCGGCGGCCGCAGCGACGGTCCACGAAACTGCTTGTCAAAACTCCCCTCTTTAGCGGCGATTTCGCAGCAGCGGCGGCAGCGGGGAGCCTCTAGGGCGTGGGGCGGGCTTTGTTTGGCATCGCCCCGCTGATGCGGAATGACGCCCAAGATCTTGCTTCTTGCCGATACTTTTGTCCAATAGATTTTCGCCGGCTCCCAGGTTTAAATTTGATAGGCCGGGGCGGAAAGAGTCAATTTGCAGAACACCGCTTTCCCAAAAGAAATCGACTGTCGTCCTGATCGCGGTTGCCCTGCCGAACGGTCTGTATTGCCGCACCGGGGGCAGCGGGCGTCGATGCAGTGTTTGCTAGCGGTCTGCGTTTCGCTGGCTGGCTGCCATCACATCCCAACACAGGGTGTTGAGCCGAAGATCTCGTTTACGCAAGTGCCTCAGTGGGATAGCGGCGATCGCAATGAACAAGATGTTATGGAAGGAACGGTCCGCGGGGCAAAGCCCGGGCAGCGGATGGTTCTCTACTCGAAATGCGGCGGATTGTGGTGGTTGCAGCCGCTGTTGAATTCTCCCTACACAGCGGTTTTATCCAACGCACAATGGCGGAACGAGATGCATCTGGGGACCGAATATGCTGCCCTGCTGGTTGACGCGTCGTACCATCCCTTAGCAGTGTTGCGCGAGTTGCCGAAACGGGGAGGACCGATAGCGCAGGTCGCGGTTGCGCGAGGCCAGAAAACATCATCTTCCTTCTTCATAGACTTCAGCGGCTTCACCTGGAGGGTTCGTTGGAAGCCGAGCGATCGCGGCGGCACCAGCAATCCCTACGACCCTAAGAATGTGTACACTGACGCGGCTGGGGCGCTGCATCTACAAATTGTCCAGCGGAATCAACGCTGGAGTTGTTCAGAGGTGAATTTGACGCGCAGCTTAGGGTACGGCACGTACACATTCACAGTAGAGGACACTTCCAAGCTAGACCCGGCGGCTGTGTTCGGGATTTTTACTTGGGACTATTCGACCGATGAACAGAACAACCGCGAGTTCGACATCGACATCACTCGGTGGGGCGAACGGGATAACAAGAATGCAGAATATGTTCTGCAACCCAGCATTGTGCCGAGCAACATCTCGCGCTTCATCGCACCGGCGGGAAGGCTAAAACATACGATTGTCTGGGAATCGGGCCGCGTAACCATGACCAGCGCGCGCGCATCGGCATCGCACGGTGAGCCGCCGGCGTTTAAGCGTGTATTTACGTCAGAAGTGCCGTCACCGGGCTCTGAATCGGTCCGTATGACTTTTTATGTTTACTCGAACAGGAAACGGAGGGCGTTCGGCGCGCGAACTGGCGCTGAAGTGATTGTCGATCACTTTCAGTACCAGCCTTAGGCTCTGGAACCCGACGCCATTCCGATGAGATCTTTTATGTGGTTCGTATTGCCTTTGGTGTCAATACAGGTCGTCCCAGGCGCAAGCGGCGTGAAAATCAGATCCAGCCAGGCACATGACTTTTGGAATCAGGCGGCGGGTTTTCCTGGCGGCTTTGTACACTCGATCGCACAGACTGCGGATGGCTATCTCTGGATTGCCACCAGTAAAGGGTTGATCAGGTATGACGGCCTTACCTTTTCGTTCATGCACGATGGCTATCTTGGAACCAATGCCAAGACGCCGATTGTGGGTCTGGTTACGGATGCAAGCGGCGCTCTGTGGGCCACCGACGACCGCGCCCACCTATTCAAGTACACAAATAACCGGCTGGAAGGACCGTTACCGGACAAGGCCAAGCACCGGTATGGGGCGGTCGCTGTCAACATAACTCGAGATGGGTGGCTGCTGATTGCCTCTGAAGACCAGGGGTTGGTCGAGTATCAGCATGGGATATCGCGAGTTCTCGTAGACCCGAGTATTACTCCGAACTCTGTGACTGCCGTGGCAGAAACTGCGGACGGCCGATTCTGGATTGGGACGAGCGAGACAGGTCTCTTCCGCATCGATCTAAGTAAAGCTGTCCCAGAGGTTAAGCAGGTGAGCGGCGTTCCGTATGCCCGGATCAACTGCTTACTTCCCATTGGCGCCTCATCGCTACTAGCCGGCACAGATAGAGGCTTGCTGGCGGTAAAGGATGGAAAAACAATTCCAGTTCTGGATCCGGAACTTGATAAGCCGGAAATTCTTGCTTTGGCAAAGGGTCATGATGGCGATGTGTGGGTCGGCACTGCCAACCGGGTATTCAAAGTTGACGCTAGGCATGTTAATACGGGCGGCAGGATGGATGTCGTCGATGATTTTAGTGTGCAGTTCCCCGCCGCTTCGTTATTCGAAGACCAAACTGGAAATCTTTGGATTGGCGGTGCCGAAGCTGTAGAGCGCTACCGCACCGAGGGGTTCACGACTTACCTGAACTCGGATGGTCTGCCGTGCGCGAATTGTGGAGCAATTTACGCCGATGCTGAGGGGAGCCTTTGGTTCGCGCCGTGGGATGGGGGATTGTTCCGGCTGAGCGGGGAATTTGTTCAGAAGATTACCGTTGAGGGGCTAAGTGACGATAGCGTTTATTCCATTGCGGGATACGCTGGAACGGTCTGGGTGGCACGGAAAAACGGTGGCGTGACGCGATTTCAAATGCGGAACCACAAATTCCTGACCACGACGTATACAAGACAAGACGGGTTAGCGGAGAACAGTGTTTATTCCCTTTATTGTGCGGCTGACGCCAGTGTCTGGGCCGGGACACTGGAGCAAGGCGTCAGCCATTTCCACGCCGGCCAATGGCGGACGTATACGACTGGGGACGGTCTACCTTCCAACGCGATTTCGGCCATTACAGGGAACGGCCGGGGAGGAGTTTTTGTAGGTACGCCGAATGGACTCGCCGAATTTACAAACAATCGATGGAGCGCCTATTCGGTGCACGACGGATTACCGCCGGGCCCGATCGAAAGCTTATTACTCGATCACTCGGGCACGCTTTGGATTGGCACCTCGAAGGGAATATCGTTTCTTAAGTCGGGGAAAGTGGAGGTTCCGGTTGGCGCCCCGGACGCGCTCTTCGGAGAGATCCGTGGAATGGGCGAGAGCGATGGCTGGCTCTGGATCACGACGGGAAATCATGTGCTGCGGGTCAAGTCTTCTTCCCTGCTGAACAATTCGTTCACGACGGGGGATTATCGTGAATTCGCCACCACGGACGGGTTGCCCAGCGTCGAAGGCATAAAGCGCAGCCGGTCGGTTGTGCCCGACGAATTTGGGCGAATCTGGTTCTCGTTGAATCAAGGAATTTCGGCTCTGCAACCGTCAACGTTCGACAGACCGGCCCTTCCCGTGACGATTCGGCTCGATGAAATGCTCATCGACGGGAGTCCGGTGGACATGGCTTCTCACATCCGAGTGCCGGCGGGCCGACACCGGTTGACATTTCGGTACTCCGGAGTCAATATATCCGATCCGGGAACGGTGAGGTATCGCTATCGACTGGAGAGCATCGACCCTGGATGGAGTAAGCCTAGCGCTCTGCGTGAAGTCGACTATACAAACGTTCAACCGGGGCGGTTTCGATTCGAGGTGATGGCGCGTGATTCCGACGGCCGTTGGAGCGGACGTGAAGCTGGTATCTCTTTTGAAGTGGAACCAGCGTACTGGCAAACCAGGTGGTTCCAGATGGGCAGCGCTGTTGGGCTTGTGTTGCTTGTCTGGAGCCTGTATCGCCTCGGGTTGCGGCAAATGGCCGCGAGAATGAATCTGCGCTTCAGCGAACGTTTGGCGGAGCGAACCCGAATCGCCCGCGATTTGCATGATACCTTGTTGCAGAGTTTTCAAGGGTTGACGATTGGTCTCCAGGCTGTAAACGATCTGTTGCCGGAAGGAAAGGCAAAGGATCAACTCGAACATTCTCTCCAACGTGCCGATCAGGCAATTGCAGAAGGGAGAAACGCAGTGTATGACTTACGATCATCGACTACTACGACGAATGACCTGGCTCAGGCGGTGAGGGCGATAGGCGAGGAACTGGCGCTGCAACAGCCGGCAGCATTCCACCTGGTAGTGGAAGGCCACACGCGAGACTTGCACCCAATCATTCGCGACGAGGTTTATCGCATCGCCCGCGAAGCGCTCCGAAACGCTTTCAACCACGCGTGTGCCAATCATATTGAAATTGAGATCACGCATGGAGACCACGTATTCCGGCTGCGGATTCGGGATGATGGCAAGGGCATTCCTCCCGGAGTTTTGGAAGAGGGCCGTTCCGGCCACTACGGTTTGCCCGGAATGCGTGAACGCGCGAACCAAATTGGCGGCAAGCTGGAGATTTGGAGCGGACCCAAAGCCGGCACAGAGATTGAATTGAGCATCGCAGCCGCGATTGCCTATGGGAATAAAACGCGCCGCCCTCTTTTTCGTTTGTTCCGGGGGAAATGAGAGTGGCTGTCATTCGAGTTCTGTCGGTAGATGACCATCCTCTGCTCCGGGAAGGCGTTGCCGCTCTCATCGGCAATCAAACGGATATGCAACTTGTCGCGGAAGCTTCCAACGGACGGCAGGCACTCGAATGCTTTCGAACACATCGCCCTGACGTTACGTTGATGGACTTACAAATGCCGGAGATGAACGGGATCGATGCGATTAGTGCAATTCTAGGTGAGGTTCCGGAGGCCCGTATCATCGTGCTAACAACCTACGCCGGGGATGTCCAGGTTTCCCGGGCTCTCAAAGCCGGCGCACGAGCGTACCTTTTGAAGGGGATGTTGCGAAAAGAACTGCTGGAGACGATTCGCGCGGTGCACGCCGGGCATAAACGCCTATCGCCGGAGATCGCCGCGGAAATAGCTGAACATGCCGCCGATAGCGCGTTGACACCGCGGGAAGTCAATGTATTGCGGTTGGTTGCCGCCGGCAATGCGAACAAAGAAATTGCGGCGCAACTGTCTCTGACCGAAGAAACCGTGAAGAGCCACATCCGAAACATCCTTGCGAAGCTGGGCGCTAAGGACCGGACGCACGCGGTCGCGATCGGGGCAAAGCGAGGGATTATCGATCTCTCGTAAAACGGAGGCTCGGCGATTTTTTATCGGTCGTTGACCGAGCACCGCTCGGCTACCCGGCTAAGCTCGGCTCGCCGACCGCACGACTTGCCTCAAAAGAGGGATGCCGAGAATACCTTTCGTGGGAGTCGAAGGCTGAGCAATCCGCTTAGGATGGGGGTTGGGATGAACTCTGCAACGCCTATTTTCCACCTTTCCGAATAGCTGGCCTGGCGCCGGGCTGCTATTGCTTCGAATTTCCGTGGGTATCGCTCTGCTTTATTTCGGCATCACTGGTGTTTCGAACACGTCGGACATGGTTGGCTTCGCACAACGCTTGATTGCCGCCGGCGGTGCAATCTTTCTTCTGGGCGGGCTGTGGACTCCAGTGATGGGAACCGTGGTTGCCCTGAACGAGGGCTGGTTAGCTTCAGCGCGGTTTTCGCTTGCGCGTCCAGACACGTGGGTTCATGTTTTCCTGGCTGTTTTGGCCGTTTGTGTTGCGATGCTTGGCCCCGGAGCTTGGTCGATTGACGCTCACCTGTTCGGCCGAAAGCGCTTTGATATCGGGCGCAACAGAAGCAGGTGAGTATGCTTCCAATGAACTAACGGCGCTGCGCACCAGGGTATGATCGGCTTTTTGAAGCCTGTCGTTTCCATTTGCTGCGATGGGTTGGGGTAAGCTGATTTGACCGAAGGAAAAGCTATGGAGGTCGTCCGTACTCTTTCGATCTGGATCTTCTTTCTATCTCTCGCCGCGCCCGCCGGCGCTCTCAATCCGGATCGCGACATCCACCAGCTTGCGCACCGGTCGTGGGGCGAAAATGACGGGTATCCTGGCAGGTCGGAGGCTTTGGCCCAAAGCGCAGATGGGTTTCTATGGATAGGCTCCAACACTGGGCTTTTTCGATTCGATGGCGTTCACTTTGAACGGTTTATCGCGAGATCGGGAGAGCAGCTTCCAGAGGAACCGGTGCATAGCCTGTTGGCGCGCTCCGATGGCAGTTTGTGGATCGCATATGACGGGAACAAGATTTGCGACCTGCGGAACGGCAGCGGCAAGTGCTATGGCAAAGCTGACGGTATAACATCGAGCCCGACCGCCATCGTATGTGACCGAGAAGGCAGCCTTTGGGCAAACACCAAGACTGGAATCATACGCTTCAACGGTACGCGATGGGAACACATCGGCAAGGATTGGAACTTCCCGGAAGAAGTGCCGCGCATAACTTCAGAAGCATTATTTGTGGATAGCCACGGGACTCTTTGGGTAGGGGTCAACCATACCGTCCTCTATCTCAAACAGGGATCAAAGCGATTTGAACCTACGGGCGCATTTGCCGGTTGGTCGGTTTCAATTGCAGAGGCGCCTGACGGCACGATATGGCTGGCGGACAACGACAGCTATGTCCGGGCCATTAGCACCTCTGTAAGCGCAAAATCCGCCGCGACTGCCAGATGCGAGGTGCAGACGCCAAAAGGGACGGCTCCCAAATGTGCGAACGAAGATCCAATGGTGGTTCAAATAGGAGCCGCAAACGACCTTTTCTTCGACCGCGACGGAAGTCTTTGGATGACGACGGATGCTTTCGGACTGAGCCGGGTTGCGCATCCTGAGCGGCTAAAGGGCGGGCCGATTTTGAAGACCAGCGACGCTTTGCAGAAAGTCACTTCGAAGGATGGCTTGAGCGCCGACAATTGCGATCCCATACTCGAAGACCGGGAGGGAAATATCTGGGTTGCAACGCGGGATGGACTGGACCAGTTCCGGGATACGGTACTGGTGGCGGCTGTCCTGCCGACATCGATCTTTCACATCGGAATCGCGCCGGCCGATGGCGGAGACGTCTGGATTACCGCCAGCTGGAATTATGTTGCGCGGATTCATGGCGACTCAAAGAATGTGTCGCTAGTCCCCGCCGAAGCGTTAAAGCCATATCGAGATTCCGCCGGCGTTACGTGGTTTATGGGGAATTCACTTGCGCAATGGAAGGACGGCAGGCTGGGGATCGTGGCGCCTTCTCCAGACGGTCACTTTGGCAACTTGGGCTATTGGCAGATCGCGGATGACCGATTCGGAACATTGTGGGCCTTTTGCAACGACCTAGGCTTTTTCTCTTTGGACCACGGCCGATGGAAGGCTTGGGCAACTCCGCCGGAAGTCGCGAAGCAAAGCCTTGCAGACATGTTCTCCGACAGCACGGGGCTTGTCTGGGTATCGACCTACCAAGGCGACATCATCACGCTGGACAAAGGAAAAATCGTAGACTATCCCGCCAAGCCGGATAGCCCGCCGCGGTATGTCACAGCCTTTGCCGAGCGGGCTCCGCAGGAGATATGGGCAGGCGGCACCGGCGGCTTGGCTCTCATCGATAAGGGCCGCTTTCGCTTCATCCGGCCAGCAGACTTGGGTTCCTTTAAGTCGGATTCTTTTAAAGATGTTACAGGAGTTGTTGACGCCGGGAGCGAAGGGCTTTGGCTCAATACGACAAATGGAGTGATTCACATTTTGAAAAACGAGGTAGACCGGGCTTTGCAGGACCCTTCCTATCGCTTTCAGTGGGAACGATTCGATTCCTCCGATGGCCTTCCGGGGCAGCCTCCGGGTATAGGCACAACTACAACTCCATATCCAACAGCGATCGAGGGCACAGACGGGCGCATATGGTTTACAGCATCGAAAGGCGTCGCCTGGGTGGACCCCAAGGAAATCCCGCGAAATAAAGTCCCGCCTCCCGTCTCGATTACGTCCGTATCCGCGGATGGTTCGCATTATCTGCGATTGGACGATCTGCGGCTCGCCGCGCATACCGAGAACGTTCAAATCGACTACAGTGCGTTGAGCTTATCGGTGCCTGAGCGAGTTCGTTTTCGCTACAAGCTGGATGGAATCGAAAAGGGATGGCACGACGTCGGAGCACGCCGCGAGGCTTACTACAGCAACCTGGGGCCTGGGTCGTATCAATTTCGCGTGATTGCGTGCAACAACTACGGTGTGTGGAATGAGGCCGGCGCGAATCTCGAATTTTCCATCCTACCGGCTTATTATCAGACGACGTGGTTCCGGCTTTTGTGCGGGTCCGCCGTTCTGGCGTTACTGTGGGGATTGCATCGATATCAGCTCCATCAGGTCGCCCGGGAATTCAACGTACGCCTGGAGGAGCGAGTCGGTGAGCGAAACCGGCTGGCGCGCGATCTGCATGACACTCTGTTGCAGGGTTTCCAGGGGCTGATGCTGCGACTGCAAGCAATCGGCGATTCGCTTCCGCCGGGAGGAGTGAAGGACGAGTTCGAACAGACGCTGGATCGTGGGGATCAGGTGCTCGCCGAGAGCCGAAAGGCTGTTCACGATTTGCGTTTATCCACCTTGGTCACCAACGATATGGAGGACGCAGTCAGAAGTATGGGCGACGAACTATCGGGCGAAGGCTCCGCGAGGTTCGAGTTGCTGGTGGAAGGCCAGGCACGAGAATTGCATCCGATCGTTCGAGACGAGGTCTACCGCATTACTCGTGAAGCGCTGCGTAACGCTTTCACCCATGCCGGGGCTCGCCATATTGAAGCGGAGATTACTTACGGCGAACAGCTGTTCCGGTTGCGGATTCGCGACGATGGAGCGGGCATTGCGCCGGCCATGCTTGAAAAGGGCCGCCCAGGCCATTACGGTCTGCCGGGAATGCGTGAACGGGCTGCGGAGATTGGGGCGAAACTGGATGTTTGGAGCGGAGCAGGAAGCGGGACAGAAATCGATTTGAGTATCGCAGGCTCGATTGCGTATGGGAAGCGGCCCGGAAGTTCCGGCCTGTGGGCACTCCCGGAAGAGGCAGAATGAAGTGGTGATCAGAATTCTTTCAATAGACGACCATCCCGCTATTCGCGAAGGGATCGCGGCGTTGATTGGGAGACAAGCGGACATGGAACTGATCGCGGAAGCTTGCAACGGACTCGAGGCGATCGAACAGTTCCGAATACACCGTCCCGATGTTACGCTGATGGACTTACAAATGCCCGAGATGAGCGGCATTGACGCGCTGAGTGCGATTCGCGGCGAATTTCCGGAAGCGCGGATCATCGTGCTAACGAGCTATGCCGGCGATGTTCACGTTTCTCGTGCTCTGAAAAGCGGCGCACGGGCTTACTTACTCAAGGACATGTTGCGAAAAGAACTGCTGGATACGATTCGCGCAGTGCATGCCGGCCAGAAACGGCTATCGCCGGAGATCGCCGCCGAAATAGCCGAACATGCCGCCGATAGCGCGTTGACCCCGCGAGAAGTCGATGTGCTGCGGCTGGTTGCCGGTGGCAATGCGAACAAAGAGGTCGCATCACAACTGTCGCTCACGGAAGAGACTGTGAAGAGCCACATCCGAAGCATTCTTGCGAAGCTGGGCGCTAAGGACCGGACCCATGCTGTGGCGATCGGGGCAAAGCGAGGGATTATCGACCTGCTTTGAGGAACACGCGCAAGACGGTCGCGGTGTCAGCCGTGCCGCGCCAGGGGCTATGGTTCCTCTCCTGTTTCGCGGCGCGCGTCCGCGCCCTTTGCGCTGCTGAGTAATCCCCAGGCAATGCATGGCGCGGAGGCTCGGCGATTTTTACAGCGTTCACCAGCACTGCCAGCTAGCCAGCCGCGCGACTTGCCTCAAAAGAGGGATGAGGAGAATACCTTTAGTGGGAGTCGAAGGCTGGGCAATCCGCTTACGATGGTGGCGGGACGAAGTCTGCAACGTCTATTTTCCACCTTTCCGAATAGCTGGCCTGGTGCGGGGCTGTTATTGCTTCGGATTTCGTTAGGCATCGCGCTGCTTTATTTCGGTCTCATCGGTCTTCCGAGCCCGTCGGACACAGGTACGTTCGCACAACACTTGATTGGCGCGGGCGGCGCAATCTTTCTTCTCGGCGGCCTCTGGACGCCGGTAATGGGAACCCTAGCTGCGCTGAACCAGGGCTGGTTAGCTTCATCGCAGTATTTGCTTGCGCGCCAAGACCGCTGGGTTCATGTTTTCCTGGCCGCTTTGTCCGTTTGTGTTGCGATGCTTGGCCCCGGAGCTTGGTCGCTCGATGCTCACCTGTTCGGCCGAAAGCGCTTTGATATCGGCCGCAATAGAGGTAGGCGAGTGTCCCCCTAATGAGGTAATGGTGCACCCGCCCATTTGAGGGGTGTCATCTCCGCCGATTTAGGGAGGACTCGGCGCGAAATAAAATGCACAATCGGGGACGAGAGCAAGCGATCCGGTGATGCAGAACACATCGGGAAGCGCTAGAAGGTCCAGGCTAGGAGAATCATGGTATGACTACGTTAGATTTGATTGGGTCCAGTCCGAAATTCCAGGCTGTGCTCACGGACGTGGATAGAATTGCGCCGGTGGACTCCGCGGTCCTGATCCAGGGCGAAACGGGCACTGGAAAAGAAGTGATTGCCAGAGCCATTCATGAGGCCAGCCCGCGCCGCAATCACCGCTTTGTCGCCCTTAACTGCGCGGCGATTCCGAGTGCCTTGTTGGAGAGCGAACTGTTCGGCCACGAGAGGGGCGCGTTCACGGGCGCGTGGGCGCAAACCAAGGGGCGATTTCAGATGGCGGATGGGGGCACGCTGTTTCTGGACGAGATTGGCGACATGCCGTTGGAACTGCAACCCAAGCTTTTACGGGCACTGCAAGAGCGGGAATTCGAGCGGTTGGGTGGGGCCCAGACCGTCCGGGTCAACGTGCGGGTGGTGGCAGCGACGAACCAGGATCTTGAGCAACTGGTGAATAAAAAGCTGTTTCGCGCAGACTTGTTCTACCGCTTGAACGTTATCCCGATCTGCCTGCCTCCGTTGCGGGAACGCGTTCAGGACATTTTGCCGCTGACGGAATTCTTCGTGGCAAAATTCGCGGCTTGCCTCAACAAGCCGATTGACTTGATACCCGATGAAGTGGTAGAGGTGCTGAAAGCGCACGACTGGCCAGGCAATATTCGCGAACTACAAAATTTTATTGAGCGCGCGGTGCTCTTTTCGCCGGGGTCGGTACTGCGTCTGCCGCTGGACTTAAAGCAAACGCTGAAGCAGAATTCGGAGACTACGGCACAGACGCTGGCCGACGCCGACCGGGAGCACATCCTGGAAACACTGAGGCAGACCAATTGGATGATCGGCGGGCAGGACGGCGCGGCCGATAGGCTGGGATTGCCACGCACGACGCTGATTTACAAGATGCGGAAGCTGGGGATCGAGACGCGGCGGCCGCAGCGACGGCCCGCGAAACTGCTTGTTAAGACTCCTCTCTTGACCAGCGATTTTGCAGCAGCGACTGCGGGGACGATCTAAAGTGTGGGACGGCGAACTTTGCTGGACAGACGAGCTTTCGAAAGTTAAGCCGATGCAGCACTTAGAATCAGCAATAAAACTACTTTGGCAACCGCCTTGCATAGAACATTCCTACCATGTCAACGCAAACGCAGGCGGTAGTGACGATGGGGAAAGTATTGGCCGCCGCAGTGCTGCTGTCCGGCGACGTGACGCAAGCCGAAGATGCGGTCGCCGACGCTATCCTGTCACTGGAGACTGACGACTTTGAGACAGAAGCCTTCTTGACGTGCGTCGTGATCCTATCGATCCAAAGAAGCCGGAATTCCTCAAAACGATGGATTCGAAAGACAAGCGAGATTTCGGTAGCTTTACCCGCAGAACTGCAGAATATTTTGAGTCTCTCATCAAAGCTCCGCCACTGTTTTGTATTGCGCGTCGTCCTGGGTCTACCGAAAGAGACTTGCCGCCAAATGTTGCAGGTTGACGATAACGAACTGGAGCAATCTCTTTGCTCGGCCACTACCCAACTGGCTACGATGGGAGGCCCATTGCGGAGTTCGAGATGATCAGCGGTCTTACGAATCGACCGGATAGCCGACAGCCGCGGAGCGAGTCGCGAGCATTTCCAGTTGAATCGTAGTAACATTCCCCTCCGCTTCTGCCCTACGAGTTTCGCCGGGAGACGCGGCTCGATCCGGAAGATTTAGTTAGCGCGGAGCAAAGATGACTCAGCCTCATCAAGTCGCGATCTTAATGCCGATAGCAATCGGGGCAATCGCGGTGCTATGCACGATCTTTATCCACGCGCTGGCGTTGGGAGCAACGGTAAACTTCTTCCGCTATGAGAGAAGGCGCGGCAGTGTTGGCGCGAGCTTCGGGATCGATCTTACAATCGTTGTGCTGGTGATCGCCTTCGCGTTCTTGGCGCATCTCATCGAAATCGCTATATGGGCAAAATTGTTGCTTCTCTGCGGAGAGTTTCACCAGTTTGGAATCGCGGTCTATCATTCAGCGGTCAACTACACGACTTTGGGCTATGGCGACATCATTATGACGCCATCGTGGAGATTGCTCGGACCGCTTGAAGCAGCAGATGGCGCACTGATGTTCGGCGTATCGACCGCAATGATTTTTGCCGTTATTGCGAGGTTGATGCAAGCACATTTTGAGGATCTCAGAAACTGAGGGCTTGGCCGATGCGGGTTCGCAGCTCGCCCGACGAGAATGACGTCGAATGTCGGGCAGCGGGCACCACAGCGGTTCTCTCTGGCGCTTGCATGGCAAGCGGCAGCGCTCGAAAACAAGACATCCGACGTCCCAACCTGTTGCTAACACTGACTTGATTTGCGGGCTAACATGTGCCGCTCCCATGGTTAGATAAATGCATTTCATGGGGTGTGTGGCTTTCGGCAAGTCCTTCGGGTGAGCGTCGGGCTAACACAATCATTAATCGGGAAAGAATCTATGTCGACTCTTAGAGATGTCTCTTTGCTGAATTTATTAAGCAAATCTATTATCCATTGCAGAACGAAGTCGCGGCGAATGAGTCGCCTCTCGTGTGCGGTCGTCGCTGCCCTCTCATTCACCTGTGTGTGTTCGGCACAATACGAACTGCAGAGCGGCTACGCCGATGCTAATCCCGCGAACGACCGCTCCACTCTCTTCGGCGACCCGCTGGGCGTGCGTGCGACATTGGCTCAGAAGGGAATAACCTTCGACATTGAAAGCACCACAGATTCCATGGGTGTGGTGCACGGCGGCGTTTCCAACCAAGCGGCCGCGTTTACTCGTATCCGCGGCACCTTGGATATTAATTTCGACAAGCTCACGGGCAAGACACATGGCCTGACCTTCCACGCGACCGGACTCTGGCAGACAGGCGACAATATCGGCGCCAAGCTCGGGAGTTACGCAAATCCGAGCGGTCTGGACAGCGTCCACGTCTTTCGGATGGATTCTTTCTGGCTGGAGAAGCAATTCGCCGATGGCATGGTCACTCTACGAGGCGGCCAGATGGCCGGCTGGGACTTCTTTGGCAATCAGGAGTTCGGCGGATCTTTCACGATTGAACCTTTGAACTACGCGTTGGGGAACATCTTCGGTGCTACCTACCTGACATACAATCCGGCTGGCGTGCCGGCGGCGTACATACGTCTTGACGGATTCCGGAAGCGTGAGGGCCCAATCCGCGGAGTCTACGCGAAATCGGCCGCATTCTCGGGCAACAGAAATCCTTATCAACAAGATCCCACTGGCTTGCATTACGTTGTTGCCAACTCGCCGGTTGTGGCTTCGGAGGTGGGTTACCTTTGGGACGCGGCGGGCGATGCCGGTGAAGCTCCGCCGAGCGACCGGAAAGTCTATCCAGGTATGTACCGCTTTGGCGGGGTCGTCAATTACAACGGGATCTTCATCGATCCGTTGACGGGACAAATCACGAAAGGGTCTTATCTCTACTACTTCATGGCGTCGCAGGCCGTTTATCGGGCGGATGCCGCATCGAACCGCGGGTTAGATGTGACTTTCGCTTACGACAACAGTCCCAACTCCGCGAGTCAGCAAAACTCCTTGATCACAGTTGGGGCAGTCTATCACGGTGTCATTCCAAGGCGAACTATGGACAAGGTTTCGTTTGGATTCGTCTCCACGCGCACGAGTAATGCCTCCAGCCAATTGAATGAGTTACTCCTTGGATATCCGCTCGGGTGGGAGAAGGCGTACACGCTCGATTACTGCGCCCAAGTGAAGCCGTATCTGCTGCTGCAACCGACGATCCAGTACTTCGATACGATCGGGGGCGATCCGAGAAGGCCAAGCGGCCTGGTGATCGGTTTGCGGACCGGTGTGCGGTTCTGACAGTTGAGACCTGCAAACAGCTTCGAGACCAAGGAGTCTCTTTCAGATGCTTATAGATGGATTGCAAGAAAAGCGGTCGGGCAGGAGTGTTCCGCACCGGCGTTGGATGATCGCATTTCTGTTGGCCTTCGGCGTCCTTGTCAACTATTTCGACCGGGTAAATCTGTCAGTCGCGAAGCAGGCTCTGGAGAGGGACTTCGGAATCGACAATATTGTCTTCGGGTACTTGCTGAGCGCGTACAACTGGACTTACGCTGCATTGCAGTTGCCGATGGGCGTGCTGCTCGACCGTTTCGGCGTACAGACGATTGGACGAATCAGCGCGACTGTCTGGAGCGTGGCGTGCTTCGCGGGAGCGTTTGCGCCGGGAATCAGGACGTTCTTTGGATCGAGGCTATTACTGGGGGTTGGTGAGGCTCCCACCTTCCCCTCTAACGCCAAAGCCGTTGGTATGTGGTTCCCGCGGCAGGAGAGAAGCCTGGCAACCGCCATCTTCGATTCGGCGGCAAAGTTTGCCACGGCGGTTGGCACTCCGTTAATCGGTATCGCTCTCATCCACTATGGGTGGCGTTTTAGCTTTGCAATGACGGGCGTTGCCAGCTTCGTGTTTTTCCTGGCTTTTTATTTCCTCTACCGAAATCCCAGCGCCGACAAGAATCTGTCGGAAGAGGAGCGCGAATACCTCCGTGAAAATGACGCTCTGAGCGACAAGAAATCGAAGAGCGGCGGCACCGCCCTGTTATACCTGCTCAGGAAGCGCAAGGTGCTGGGGCTAGCGATTGGTTTTGCTGCTTATAACTATTGTTTCTACCTTTTCCTGACTTGGCTACCGAGCTATTTTACGGGCGCGCTGCATCTGAATCTGCGGGCTTCGGTGATGTATACGTCGATCCCCTGGCTATTTGCCACTGCAACTGATTTGGCGGTCGGGGGGTGGTTGGTGGATAAATTAGTAAGCCGCGGATTCAACGACAGCAAAGTTCGCCAGACCATACTGATTGGAGGCATGGTGCTGGGGTTGGGTCTGCTCGGAACCATCTTCACCAAAACGCCGATGGTGGCGGTCTTCTGGATCAGCTTGTCGATCAGCGGCCTGGCGGCATCAGCACCGGTTGCATGGTCTGCCCCCGCTCTACTGGCGCCTCACGACAGCGTAGGCAAGGTGGGCGGCATCATGAATTTTGCCAACCAGGTTGCCGCAGTGGCTGCGCCCATTGTGACGGGCTACCTGATTGGTTCCCGAGACGACTATTCGCGCGCCTTCATTGTGGCGGCGGCAGCGATCCTCATTGGGATTGGCGGATATGCGTTCCTTCTCGGCCGTATCGAGCCAATTCCCGGGCAAGCCTCCCCTCCCAGTACACCAACTACATAGACCCATTTCATTATTTGAGGACAAACCATGAAAGAACGAGACGAAACCATACAGCGTCTGCAAGACGAAACGTTCGACGTTTGCATCATCGGCGGCGGCGCAACTGGCGCTGGCTGCGCACTGGATTCGCAGCTGCGAGGCCTCAAAACGTTGCTGCTGGAGGCGCAAGACTTTGCATCATCGAGTTCCAGCGCGTCCACCAAATTGGCTCATGGCGGCGTTCGCTATCTGCAGGAGGCAGTCAACGATCTTGACGTGAACCAATATCACCTTGTGGAGGCCGCTTTACAAGAGCGCTCTTTCATGCTCAAGAACGCTCCGTTTCTGACCCGCAAGCTGGAGTTCCTGGTGCCGTGCTTTAGCCATTTCGAAAAATTCTACTACGGTCTTGGCATGAAGATGTACGACTGGATCTCCGGCAAGGCGAGCTTGTTTCCGAGCCGGGCCCTGTCGCGTGATGAGGCGCTTTATCGCATGCCGGCTATGCAGTCGGAAGGGCTGGTCGGCGCCGTGGCTTACGCGGATGGCCAATTCGACGATGCCCGGTACGCAATCACGCTCCTCAATACCTTTAGAGGCGTTGGAGGCTCTGCTTTAAACTACGCCCGCGTTACAGCTCTTGAACAGAATCAGGCGGGCAAACTTTGCGGCGCGACAGTTGCGATCCAACCGCCGGGCCGCGAGTTGAAGATCGCCGCACGCGCCTTCGTCAACGCGACTGGAGCAGTTTCCGACACCCTTCGCCAGATGGCTTCACCATCTACGCCCACGCGCATGCGGCCCAGTAAAGGGGTACACATCTTGTTTCCGCTTGATGGCTTCTCCGACTCCGATGCTCTGCTCGTTCCTAAAACGGAGGATGGGCGCGTGATCTTTGCCGTCCCGTGGAACGGGCGTCTCCTGGTGGGAACGACCGACACTGAGTATAAGCCCGGCGAGGAAATGGTGGTAACGCGCGAAGAAGTTGAGTATCTGCTGCGGCAATTGAACCCCTACCTGCATAGGCCGTTGTCTGCCGACGAAGTAGTCAGCGGTTACGCCGGCATCCGCCCACTGGTGGCGTCGAAAGATGTTGTCGACACCAAGAAGCTTATCCGCGACGACGAGGTCGAATTCGATTCCGAAAGCGGGCTGGTCAGCATATTGGGTGGTAAGTGGACGACTCACCGCCTCATGGGCGAAGAGACTATTAATAAGGTGCAAGAGTATCTCGATGGACATGCTACGTCTTCCATGACTCACGACCATTCGCTGTTGGGGTCATGCGGGTACGGGCAGGATTACTGGCAGACGCTGGTGGAAGGCTATCACCTCTCGCCGGCAACCGCGAATCATTTAGCACACAAGTACGGGACGCTGGCAACGGAGGTTCTCAAACTTGCCGAGAGCAATCCGACTCTTGCGTTCCCGCTGCTAAAAGGACAACCGGCGATTCGAGCAGAAGTGATCTACGCTGTCCGCAACGAAATGGCGATGACAATCGAGGACGTGCTCGCTCGCCGCATCGGCTTGCAACTTTTCGGTTGGCGGCTGGCGATTCAGGCAGCGCCCGCCGTCGCGTCCCTGCTGGCGAGTGAACTCGGGTGGTCAACTCAGGAAACGCAATCTGAGCTGGAGAAATACGTGACCAAGGTCAACCGGATGTTGGATTCAGCCGGTCAGGCTCATGAGTCAGTTCATTTAGAAGAAGCTACTTCCGAAAGGACCTTATAACATGTCAAATTACATTGGGGCCATCGATCAGGGAACGACCAGCACGCGGTTTATTATTTTCGACCGTGCGGGGAGAATCGTTTCGGTTTCGCAGAAGGAACACGAGCAGATCTTCCCGCAGCCGGGTTGGGTGGAGCATGATGCGAACGAGATCTGGCGTCGGACCCAGGATGTGATCGTAGACGCGATGCGGCAGCGAAGTCTGCAGGCTGCTGATCTCGCTGCAATCGGGATTACGAACCAACGCGAGACTACAGTGCTCTGGGACCGCCAGACCGGCCGGCCGGTACACAATGCGCTGGTGTGGCAGGACACCAGGGTGGACAGCTACGTCTCAGAATTGGCCCGCGACGGAGGTCTTGATCGCTTCCGCGAAAAAACCGGGCTCCCCCTCACGACCTATTTCAGCGGACTGAAGATTCGCTGGGTACTTGATAACGTCGCCGGCGTGCGCGCCCGTGCCGAAGCAGGAGACGTATTATTCGGCAACATAGATTCCTACCTGCTGTGGAACCTGACCGGCGGCCCGCGTGGCGGACTGCACGTCACGGATTGCACCAACGCCAGCCGGACCCAATTGATGGACCTTCAGACGCTTTCATGGGACCCGGAAATGTTGGATGTTTTCACGATTCCCAAACAAATGTTGCCCAGGATCGCTTCCAGCAGCGAAGTGTATGGCGTAACGGCGCTCGATTTTCTCAAGGGTGTGCCGGTTGCGGGAATCCTTGGCGATCAGCAGGCTGCGCTGGTCGGTCAGACTTGCTTCAACGCCGGAGAAGCCAAAAACACATATGGAACCGGATGTTTTTTGCTCATGAACACCGGCACGAAGCCGGTCGTCTCTAAGTATGGATTGCTGACTACGCCGGCTTATCGGATCGGCGGTCAGCCCGCCGTCTATGCACTCGAGGGCAGCATCGCGATAAGCGGCGCGCTGGTGCAATGGATGCGCGATAACTTCGGGTTAATCGCTAAGAGCTCGGATATCGAGACGCTTGCCAGAACCGTAAAAGATAACGGCGGCGTTTACTTCGTCCCGGCATTCTCCGGCTTGTACGCTCCCTATTGGAAGGCGACCGCACGCGGTATTATCGCGGGCCTGACGCGCTATACGAATAAGGGCCATCTGGCGCGGGCGGTACTTGAAGCCACGGCGTTCCAAACAAGAGAGGTTGTGGCGGCGATGGAGAAAGATTCGGGCATTCCGCTGAACATTCTTCGCACCGACGGCGGGATGGTGGAGGACGACCTACTCATGCAATTTCAGGCGGATATTCTAAATCGACCTGTGGTCCGCCCCGCCATTAAGGAGACTACGGCCCTGGGAGCGTGCTACGCAGCAGGACTAGCGGTGGGCTTTTTCAAAGACTTCGACGACCTGCGGTCGCGCTGGTCCGTCGATCACACCTGGAAACCGGATATCGAATCCGATCAGCGAGAGGCGATGTACGGCAAGTGGAAAAAGGCGGTCACGCGGTCATTCGACTGGCTCGATGTCGCGGCTTGAATGTAGGTGGGACTTAAGAAAGAAATTAAAGAAAGGAAATTTATGTTTGCTCGATGTTTCGGGGAGTTTGTGGGAACTGCGGTTTTGATTCTATTAGGAGACGGCGTGGTAGCGAACGTTCTGCTTAAGCGTTCGAAAGCGGAGGGCGCCGGTTGGCTCGCAATTGCGGCAGGCTGGGCATTCGCAGTGGTGTTCGGCGTCTTCACCGCGATTGCCTGTGGGAGTCCGGACGCTTATATCAACCCGGCGTTCACGCTCGGCATGGCAGTTTCGTCGGGCGATTTTTCGAAATTCTGGCCATTCCTGGTGGCGCAGATATTGGGCGCGATCGTAGGCGCAGTCATGGTTTGGTTGCACTTCCTGCCGCATTGGAGTCAGACCGAAGACCCGGAGATTAAACTCTCATGCTTCTCGACGATGCCCGCTATCCGCAATTTTGGGGCGAACTTCTTAAGCGAGATCATCGGCACCTTTGTGCTGGTGGTCGCCGGCGCCGCGATCTTTTCGAAGCGGGTCACCCTCTCGGGCCCCGCTGCAGACTTAGGGCCATACCTGGTCGGTGTACTTGTATGGGCGATCGGACTGTCGCTTGGCGGAACTACAGGGTATGCCATCAATCCGGCACGCGATCTCGGTCCGCGCATCGCGCATTCATTTTTGCCGCTCGGCAAGAAGAACGGCTCAGGCTGGAGCTATGCACCGGTACCAATTCTCGGCCCGCTGACGGGTGCGGCATTGGCCGGGTTGTTCGTCCGGCTGGTACATTTCTGAGACTCACTTCAGCCAGTCCGCCATAGCTTCGAAGGATTTGGGCGGGAGCTTGGAAGCTGCTGGGACGGGGGAGTTCCCAGCAGCTGGCTTCGAGGTTCACACGATGTCGATGGCAGCATGGCGAACACGTCAGTGAGCTAAGCCGAACCGTTTCGAATCGGTGCGCTCGATTGCAGAGCGGGTGCCTCAGTTCGTTCTTCTGCATGTAGACGGCTTAGGTGATTTATGATTAGGACCGAACCGCGTTGCCCTGTGAGGTAGGTCCAGACCCATTGCACAAAGACGCTAACGCGCAGGCTGGACTGCGCCAGAAATTGCAGGTGCACTCCAGCCCACGCAAGCCAGGCAAAGAAACCACTGACGTGCAAGCCGCCGGTCTGCAAAACGGCGAAGCCCCTGCCAACCACCGCCATGTTGCCTTTGTCGAAATAGTGGAAAGGCTTCGGCGCGGGCTTGCCGGCGAGACGACGCTGAATTAAGCGGCCGGCATAACGCCCCTGCTGGATCGCGACCTGTGCCACTCCGGGGAGTGGTTTTCCGTTCTGATCGAACGTCGCGGTGTCGCCGACGACAAAAATCTCAGGATGGCCGGGCACAGAGAGATCTTTTCCAATTCGAACCCGCCCGCTTCGGTCGGTCTCCGCGTTCAGCCATTTTCCAGCGGGTGACGGAGTCACGCCCGCCGTCCAGATCACGGTCTTGCAGTTGATGCGCTTACCCGCAATAATTATTCCTTCCTCATCGACCTGATCGACGCCGTGATTGAGTACGATCTCGACTCCGAGTTCCTCGAGGTGCTTGTGAGTGGCGGCAGAGAGGTCTTCGGAGAACGATGCGAGAACTCGCGAACCTCTGTCGACGAGTACGATCCGTGCAGATGCGGGATCGATGCGGCGGAATTCTGACCGAAGAGTGATCCGGCAGAGCATCGCGATCGCGCTCGCCATTTCTACGCCGGTAGGGCCGGCGCCGACCAGAATGAACGTCAACAAGTCCCTGTGACGGGCTGGGTCTTCTTCCGCCTCCGCCTGCTCGAATGCCCGCAGAACCTTATTGCGGACGGCGACCGCGTCAGCGAGGTTTTTCAAACCTGGCGCGTACTTTTCAAATTCATTGTGACCGAAGTAATTGTGAGAGGAGCCGGTTGCAAGGATCAGGTAATCATAGGGGACCCGCACGTGATCGCGATCCAAGCCGTTAACGACGACGCACTGCTCTGTCGGGTCTACCGCAACCACTTCGCTCATGAAGACACTGGTGTTCGGTTGATTCCGCAGGATGCCACGGATGGGAGAGCCAATCTGGCCCGGACTCAGGACCGATGTGGCGACCTGATAGAGAAGCGGCTGAAAAACGTGGTGGTTCGCGCGGTCGATTACGATGACGCGCGCATCGGCGTGTCTGAGGGCTCGCGCGGCCGCGAGTCCGCCAAAGCCACCACCGACGATCACGATTACGGGGGGATTCCGGATCATAACTTTAAAGAGACTTGCGCCGGCAGCGTTTGTTGGACGGCCGGCCCACACGCCCACAGTGTGAGCGTGATCCACTGACCTTACTCGAAGAGTGAGAGTGTCATGAATCGCCGCTGCCTCAGTCGTGCCCTAACTAACGTGCGACCTGTGAGTCGGAAACATTCATCTCTCGAAGCCACTCGGGTTCAATTTGATTCTGTACCAACGTATCGATAACTCGTCGTGGGCTTCCGAAATCAGTCCAGCCTGAGCCTGCATCCGGCAACACCAATAGCCGGTGTGGCTCGGATCTCAGGACATCGCGGGAAAAATCGACCGTGTTGAGGTTAGCGTAAATGCCTTCAAGGTCATCACAAGATAGAGCATGCACGATTTTCGCCACAGTCGCCGGCACTGTCGAACAGAAGAGTGGGAGAAATGCTTTGGCGCTGCCAACGCCAACAAAAGTGTTCCAGAGACAACCTGCGCTCAAGAGCTCGCGAGCTTTCTCGATGGGCGGTTTTTCCCAAAAGCGACTCACCCTCATGAGCGATGGACGGCTTGCGGTTAAAACCGACGACCCCGGTTCGATCCACCCATACTCTACCTCCGGATATCTGGGCTCAGCACCCAGAAGAATGAGCGAGTCGGGATGGATCTCTGCGAATCGTATCGCGGATTCGACTGTGGATGCGAATGCTGCGTGGTCAGAATAATAGTGATCGGACGGAAAGAATGCCATGATCGCATCGGGATCGGATTGGAGGATGCGGAACAACGCCATCGCAATGGCAACCCCAGTTCCCCGGTTGACAGGTTGGACGATCAACCGAGGGAAATCGACGTCAAAGAGATTCTCTCTGTAGAACTCTTCGTGGGCGCTCGTCACAACGAACATGGTTCGATCTTCCCGGAAGAGGGGGCGAAGCCGTTCCCTTGCCTGATCGAGCAAGCTCTTGCCCCCGAAAATGCGGCAGAATTGCTTCGGCCTTGAATCGCCAGCAATTCTATTGGTCAACCTTTGAAGGCGCGTCCCATCTCCACCCGCTAACAGGACGGCCCAGTGGTGTGGCGACTTGGCGAGGGGCACATCAGCTGGGGCTGTCTGGACCGGTAGCGAGATTTCACGCCCTGCCGAGGTCACGCTTATGCGCGTCAGAAACGAAGACATGGATTGTTTCTTCATGAATACACTCAGTCTTTGAAAGCGGGACTCCACATCTAACCGTCGGGGCAGAGCGCAAGAATCCGCGGCGGTTGTCTACTTGTGAGAAACGCGCGTCTCCAACGCAGTCACTTTCCCAAGCCTGCGTATGTGCCGTTCTTCGCCCGTGAAGCGAGCGGCGAGAAAGGCGTCAAGCAGGTCCCGCGCGGCGAGAGGGCCAATTACCCGTCCACCCATACACAAGATGTTCATGTCGTCGTGCTCTACGCCCTGACGGGCCGAGTAGTGGTCCTGCACGAGGCCTGCGCGCACGCCTGGAATCTTGTTCGCGCAGACCGAGGCGCCCACGCCGCTTCCGCACACCGCAACGCCGCGATCCAACATTCCCGCCGCTACCGCCTCCGCCAGGGGTATGACGAAGTCGGGATAATCGTCGCCCGGATTGACCTCTCGAGCCCCCATATCGACGACGACATGCCCCACAAAGCGCAGGTATGACTTCAGGTCTTCCTTTAACTCAAACCCACCGTGATCAGTTGCTATTCCCACACGCATTTCAAGCTCCCTTTTGATGCCCGTTGGCCGCCGCTACGTCCGCCAGTACAAGCGATTTCTCGCAGTCGACGCGGCCCGCCGGAATGCCGGCGTCGTGATGAAGCAGCCGACTTAGCATTTGTACTTTTTCTGCACCGGTCACAACCCAAAGGACTTGGCGGGCACGATCGATCACCGGATAGGTGAGCGTCATGCGGCGTCTGCCCTGATAGGGACCAGCCACGGCGACGTCCTGGGCGCGGACGTCCAAAACCGGATCGCCCGGCAGCAGCGAAGCGGTGTGCCCATCCGGACCGAGACCGAGGTGAACCAGATCGAGCACGGGTGGCGAGCCGCATTCGCGCCGGAGCGTTTGCGCGTACTCGGCCGCAGCCTGTTTCAGATCCTCGGCCTCGACCGGCATTGCCAGCATCTGCTCTGGACGCAGCGGCGCAAGTTCGAGCAAGGTCTCTTTGAGATGAGTGAGGTTCCGGTCCGCATCTCCCGCAGGGGCCACGCGCTCGTCGACCTGAAATATCTTCATCGCCGGCCAGGGCAGTTCCTCCGCAGCCAACGCCCGCAGCATCACCCACGGAGTGTGGCCGCCGCTCACCGCGAACAGAAACCTGCCGCGCGCCTCGATGGCTTCTCTCGCCGCCGCGGCGATCGCCTGCGCCGCTCTGTTCGCCACCGCGCCGGCGGTATCCAGAACTTCCACGCTCAATTCGGACGTCATGCGACGCGCATCTCCGGAACGGAAGCCGTGGGGTTCACAACCGGATCGTTCCAACCGTCGGCCGGCACGATTCGCTGATTGACCTCCGGCGGACCCCATTCGCCAGGCTCGTACTGATAAACCGGAGTGGTGGCTTTCAATACGGGGTCGACAATACGCCACGCTTCTTCGACGTAATCCTCGCGCGCGAAGAGCGTCGCGTCGCCGACCATAGCGTCGCTGAGCACCCGCTCGTAAGCGTCCATTTCGTTCGCTTGCCCGTGATCGAGCGCAACCAGTTCCACGGGCTCGCCCGCCATCACCGCATCCGGCAGTCTCACCATCAGGCCGTGCGCAATGGTTACGTCGGGACTGATCCGGAAACGAAAATGATTCGGCCGTATGCCGCCGGCGCCGCGGAAGATGTCCGGCGGCCGTCGCAGCCGGATCATCAACTCGGTGCACGTGACAGGCAGGCACTTCCCGGCGCGGATGTAAAAAGGAACGCCCTGCCAGCGCCAGGAATTGATCCCGAGCCGGAGCGCGACGAAGGTCTCCGTTTTCGACTCTGGAGCTACACCCTGCTCCGCTCGATAGCCGCGAAACTGCCCGCGTACTAGATCGTCCACACCGAGAGGCTGGATCGCCTGCAGGACCTTCACCTTCTCGTCCCGCATGGACTCGCTGTCCGTCTTTACCGGCGGCTCCATCGCCAGGTTCGCGAGGACCTGAAGCAGATGGTTCTGCACAACGTCGCGGATGGTACCGGTTTGGTCGTAAAAGGCCCCGCGGCCTTGAATTCCGAAGTCTTCGGCCATCGTGATCTGAATGTTTTCAACGTGGGTGCGGTTCAACAGCGGCTCGAGAAACGAGTTTGCGAAGCGCGCAAAGAACATGCTGTTCACCGGCCGTTTGCCGAGGTAATGGTCGATCCGGAAAATGGAGCTTTCGGCGAACGTCCCCAGCAGGATTCGATTCAACGCTTGTGCCGAGCCTAGATCCGTGCCGAACGGCTTCTCGACGATGACGCGCGCGCCGTTGGCCGCGCCCGCCTTACCGAGTTGCTCCACCACCAATCCAAAGAGTACCGGCGGTATCGCAAGATAGTGGGCGGGACGTTCGGCGGCGCCGAGTTGCTGCCGGATAGCGCGGAATGTTGCCTCGTCCTGATAATCGCCGTCGACGTAGCGCAGCAGACCGGAGAGTTTCTCGAAAGCGGCACGATCCACACCACCGTGCTTCTCGATGCTGTCGACGGCGCGGCGCCGGAACTGATCGAGATTCCAACCGGCCTTTGCAACGCCGATCACGGGCACATTGAGATTGCCGCGCTTGACCATCGCATGAAGCGACGGGAAAATCTTCTTGTACGCGAGATCGCCGGTCGCACCGAAGAAAACGAAGGCGTCCGAATGGAGGTTGTTCATGGCGTTTCCTTCTTACGCAGCGTGTTTCTCCGCCGCCTTTTCAAGATGGCCACCAAACTCGTAGCGCATCGCCGAGAGCAGCTTGTCCGCATAATCGGCATCGCCGCGTGAGCTGAATCGTTCATAGAGCGCCGCGGATAAAACGTGCGCCGGCACGCCTTCGTCGATCGCCGCGGTGAGAGTCCAGCGGCCCTCACCGGAGTCTGACACCCGTCCCGCGAATTTCGAGAGCGCGGGATCGGCAACCAGCGCAGCCGCAGTCAGGTCGAGCAACCACGACGCCACGACGCTGCCGCGACGCCAAACTTCGGCAATGTCACGCAAGTTCAACTCGTACTCGTAATGTTCGGGATTACGCAGCGGAGTGGTTTCCGCGTCCTCGGCAGTCCGCATCTTGCCGGCGTTGGCTTGGCGCAGAATGGCGAGTCCCTCCGCATAGGCCGCCATCAAGCCGTATTCGATTCCGTTGTGTACCATCTTGACGAAATGTCCGGCCCCGTTCGGCCCGCAGTGCAGGTAGCCGGACTCCGCTGTGCCCTCGATCTTTTCGCGTCCCGGTGTTCGAGGTGTGTCTCCCACCCCTGGCGCGAGCCGCTGGAAAATCGGATCGAGGCGCTTTACGATGTCGTTATCCCCGCCGATCATCATGCAGTAGCCGCGTTCGAGGCCCCATACTCCACCGCTGGTACCGACATCAACATAGTGGATACTCCTAGTCGAAAGTTCCTTCGCCCGCCGGATGTCATCGACGTAGTAGGAGTTACCTCCGTCGATAATCGTGTCACCCGACTCAAGCAGCGGCACCAGGCTGGCAATCGACTCATCGACAACAGCCGCCGGCACCATCAGCCAGACGGCCCGAGGCTTCTGGAGTTTGTTCACCAGGTCTGCGAGGCTCGGCGCGCCAGTCGCTTTCTCGCGAACCAATTCCTCCACTGCGCTCGCCGACATATCGAAAACCACACAATCGTGGCCTCCGCGCAAGAGTCTCCGCGCCATGTTGGCGCCCATTCGTCCAAGCCCGATCATTCCGATCTGCATAAATTGCTATTCCTTTCCTTGAAAACTTTTGAAGCCGAGGTTTTAAGGCCTCTTACGCATTCCCCCTGTGTTCGCGGTAGCGCCGAATCAGATTAGCCGTCGAGCTGTCGTGATTGGCCGCGGGATCTGCTCTTCCGGACAACTCCGGGATGATCCGTTTCGCAAGTACCTTACCTAACTCGACTCCCCACTGATCGAAGGAATCGATGCCCCAGATCGCGCCCTGCGTGAAGACGGAGTGCTCGTAAAGTGCGATCAGCTTGCCCAGCGTCTCGGGCGTCAAGCGTTGCGCAAAGATTGTGTTCGACGGGCGATTTCCTTCGAAGACCCGGTGCGGCGTCAGCCAGTCCGGAGTGCCCTCAGCCTTCACCTGCGCGGCTGTCTTTCCAAACGCCAGAGCCTCGGATTGCGCCAGCACATTGGCAATGAGGATGTCGTGATGCTGCCCCAACGGTTTGAGCGCGTCCGCAAATGCGATGAAGTCGCATGGGATCAACCGGGTGCCCTGGTGAATGAGCTGATAAAACGAATGTTGGCCGTTAGTCCCGGGTTCACCCCAATAAATGGGGCCGGTCTGGTAGTTAGTGTTCTCGCCGCCAAGCGTGACGTGCTTACCGTTGCTCTCCATAGTCAACTGCTGCAGATAGGCCGGGAACCGCTTCAAGTACTGCTCATAGGGCAGGACCGCCACTGTTTCGGCGCCGAGAAAGTTCGTGTTCCAGACCGCGAGCAGGCCAAGCAAGACCGGGAGATTCCGGTCGAATGGCGCGGTGCGGAAATGCTCATCCATTTGGTGGAACCCCTGCAGCATCGCCCGGAAGTTCGCGCCGCCAACAGCGAGCACTGTGGAGAGGCCAATTGCGGAATCCATCGAATAACGGCCGCCCACCCAGTCCCAGAACCCGAACATGTTCTCGGTGTCAATACCGAACTTCGATACCTCTGCCGCATTGGTTGAGACCGCCACGAAGTGTTTCGCCACCGACGTCTCGTCTCCGCCAAACGCTTTGACTAACCAGGCGCGCGCTGTCGTCGCATTGGTCATCGTCTCCAGCGTTGTGAAGGTCTTCGACGAAACGATGAAAAGCGTTTCGGCAGGATCGAGATCCCCCACGGCCTCCGCGAAGTCCGTGCTATCGATGTTAGAAACAAACCGCAGCGTGAGCAGGGGGTCTTTGTAAGCTTTCAGCGCTTCGTAAGCCATCACCGGCCCGAGGTCTGAGCCGCCGATGCCGATGTTCACGACATTGCGAATGCGCTTGCCGGTGTGACCTTTCCACGCGCCGCTACGAATGCGCTCCGTGAACTGCGTCATCCGATCGAGCACTTCGTGAACGCCCGGCACGACATCCTTGCCGTCTACAAAAATAGATTCGGTGCGCGGCGCTCGCAGCGCCACATGCAGGACCGCCCGGTTCTCAGTCTCGTTAATCTTCTCGCCCGCAAACATCGCGTCGAGCCGCCCGCGCAAGTCCGACTCCTCCGCCAGTTGCAAGAGAAGCTGCATCGTTTCGCCGGTAATGCGATTCTTTGAGTAATCGAGATAAATCCCGGCTGCTTCGGCGGCAAAGCGCAGGCCTCGCTCGCCATCATTTGCGAACAAATCCCGCAGATGCACCGGCCGCATCTTTTGACAGTGGTCTTCGAGTTCCGTCCACGCGGGCCGCTCGGTGAGCTGTCGTCTCGTGCCTAGTTCTGTTAGTGGTGTTGCCATATCTGAGTACCTTCTGTTTCTGTTCCTTGTCCCACAGCCGGAAGCCGCCGAGAAATGCGTTGGCATTATCGCCTGCGCGGCAGTTCGGAGGCAGGGTGGTCAGTTGTCTTACATTGCCCCCGCCCAGCACAACCTCCTCGGGTTCGAGCGCGGCGATCAATTGAGCAACGGCTTCGGCAACATAATGCTGCCATTTGTGTGCGCCTAAACGCTCTAAACCGTGCTGGCCGACGTAATGCTCATAGGTGTGCCGTTTCCACGGCAGATGGCCGAGCTCCATCGGTTCGACGATGCCGCCTATGATCATCGCTGACCCCAAGCCCGTTCCCAGGCCCAGAAACAGCATCTTCCCGCCCTCGTAGCTGCCCAAAGCCTGCATCGCAGCGTCGTTGATCAACTTTACAGGCCGTCCAAAGGCCGCTTCGAAATTAAATCCCACCCAACCGGGCCCCAGGTTGTAGGGCTCCGAGACCGGCATATTGTGGAGAGCCGGGCCGGGGTAACCGATCGAGACGGAATCGTAAGTCCAATCGCGGGTGATCCTCCTTACGCCAGCTATCATGCGCCGCGGGACGAGCGCAGGACCTGACTCGAATTTGCGCGCCTCGGTCTGGCCGCTGGCGAGGACTTTCACGTGAGTGCCACCTACATCGACAGCTAATACATTCATGGAAATCTCCGCCACTTAACTGGCGGCCCTCTTAAGCGTGCCACTCTTCGTTTCGATCACGGCCATCAGCTCGTCCCATGACTTCACGAAGGCTTTGGCCCCCTCATCCTGAAGGCGGGCCGCAAGCCCCGGAATATCAACGCCCGCTTTCGTAAATTGGGCCAGAACGGTTTCGGCGTCGCCACCATCGGCCTGCAGGACTCCGCTCACGTCTCCGTGATCGCCAAAAGCCTTCAATGTGTTTTCAGGCATGGTGTTCACGGTGAACGGCGCCGCCAGCGCCTTGATGTACAGAACGTCCGACGCTTTCGGGTCTTTAGTGCCCGTGCTGGCAAAGAGAAGCCGCTGCGGCCGTGCGCCGAAATTCAGCGCGCGCTGCCAGCGATCCGAGGCGAGAAACGAGCGATAAGCCTTGAAGACCTGTTTTCCGACGGCGATTCCAAGGTGGTTTTGCATCGTCGCCGGGACCTTTGCCGCGACTGCGGTATCCCAGCGACTGACGAACACAGACGCGACCGAACCTACAGCGGGATTGAGACCGGAATCGATGCGGCGCTCGACTCCGCGCAAAAATGCCTCCGCGGACGCAAGGTACTGGTCGTGCGAAAACAGGAGCGTCACATTCACGGGGATGCCCGCAAAAATCGCCTCTTCGATCGCCGGAAGCCCTTCCTTGGTACCGGGGATTTTGATGAACACATTCGGCCGCTTTGCGCGCTCATACAGATCCCTTGCCGCGGAGATGGTGCTCGCGGTGTCATGCGCGACGACCGGCGAGACTTCGATCGAGGCCCAGCCATCAGTTCCGTTTGTTCGCTCGTGAGTCAGGCGGAAGAGGTCGGCCGTTCGCGTAATATCTTCGAGGGCGAGACCAAAGAAGACTTGCTCGGGGGTGCTCCCTCTCCTCAGACCCTCGCGGATAGCCGCGTCATATGTCGCACTGTTCTTGATCGCATGATCGAAGATTGTCGGGTTCGAAGTAAGTCCCGTGATTGACAGCTCTTCGATGTATTTCCTGAGTCTGCCACTGTCCAGTAAGTCCCGGGTAATATTGTCGAGCCAAAGGCTCTGGCCTAGATTGTGCAATTGTTCTGTTGCTTTCATAAACCCTCCCTCATTTGACTGCCAGCGGAATTCGCTCACGATCCCACTGCACGATTGGCGAGACAGGTGGCGGGACTGGATCGCGCGCACGTCCGGAGCTTCTGGTGATTTCAGCTAAGCGGCGGAACGCCTGCTCAGACGTCGCGCCGCCTGCCCAGCGCCATCGCCAGTTTCCTTGCGCGCGGCCCGGCATGTTCATGCGCCCTTCCGCTCCTAGGTCCAACACATCCTGCAACGGCGCGATCGTCAGTCCCGCCGCCGATGGCCACGCCGAACGCATTAGCGCGGCGGCGATCCCGAGGCTTCCAGCGGACTGTCCGACATACTTTAGGACGAGTTGTTTCTGGCCTTCCGGAAGCGCTTCAAACCAACCCCGCGTCGTGTTGTTATCGTGAGTTCCCGTGTATGCCACCGTGCTATGCGTCCAGGTATGCGGCAGATGCGGATTCTCAGGGTTGCCATCAAAACCGAACTGCATCACCCTCATCCCATGCAACCCGTAACGGTCGCGCAGACCGACGACTTCGGGCGTAATCATCCCGAGGTCCTCCGCGATAAAGGGCATGCCGCCAAAGTCGCCACGAACCGCTTCGAAGAAATCGGCGCCCGGCCCACTCACCCAGGCTCCGGTCTCGGCCGTCGGCGCGCCAGCGGGGACCTGCCACGCAGCGACAAAACCCCGGAAGTGATCGAGCCGGATGACGTCTACGAATTCAAGTAGGGCGCGCAGGCGATCAAGGCACCACCGGTACCCGGCGCTTTTCAGCACCTCCCAGTTGTAAGTCGGGTTGCCCCAAAGCTGGCCCTGCGCCGCGAAGTAATCCGGCGGTACTCCCGCGACAAAACGGGGACGCCGATCAGCCGCGAGTTCGAAGAACTCGGGATTCGCCCAAGCGTCGCTCGAGTCGGGGGAAACAAAAAATGGCAGATCGCCAATGATTCGCAGACCCCGGCTCCGTGCATATTGTTTAAGCTGCGCGGCTTGGCGAAAGAACAAGAACTGTGCAAACGTGGTCTGGTCGGCCGCATCCTTCAGTTCGCGGCGCGCACGCGCCAAAGCCGACGGTTGGCGGTTGACCAAGTCGGCTGGCCACTCAACGTAATACGCGCCATCATATCGGGTCTTTAGCGCGCTAAAGAGAGCGTAATCATCCAGCCAATGTGCCTGATCGATCAGAAATTTCTCGTATTCATCCCGTAAATCGCCGCGCGCGCCGCCGCAAAAGTTCTTCCACGCTTTCGCAATTAAGTCCCGTTTGAATGTGGTGACTGCGTTGAAGTCGACGACATCGGCTGGGAACGGGCGTCCTTCGCAATCCCGTGTGGAGAGCAGCCCGTCATCCAGTAGCGCATCGGGACTAATCAGGACTGGGTTACCAGCGAACGAGCACAGCGGCTGGTATGGGGAACTCCCAAAGCCCGTCGCGCCCAGCGGCAGCACCTGCCACCAAGCTTGACCAGCATCCCGCAAGCGATTGATCCATCGGAATGCGGCCGGCCCGATATCGCCGATTCCGTATCGCGACGGAAGTGAGGTGAAATGCAACAGGATTCCTGACTCCCGTCCTTCGTGGTCAAACGCAGACGTCATACGCGGCATTCCTTCACGACGTTCACTGCAAGACGCCGCAGCCTTTCCTTTAGCGCCAGAGCGACGCGCACTTCGATCCGGGGGCAAAAGAGCAAAGGGGGATCGTACAGGGCGGTCTGACCTCGCGCGGAATGTATCGACCCCACTTGGCAGCAGTCCAGTAGTGGGGAATCATTTAATAGCCGTGAGGTGCTCACCGGTTCTCCTTTCGCCGTCACAAGAGTGGAGACTACGCCGCAGTCAGGTGGTGCATGTCGTTCCAGAGCTGAATTACGGGACGCGAAAGATCGCGATCATACCCGAATGCACTGAGGCTCGTCGTGCCCAGCACGAAAGAGTTGCAGTAGCGTGAAGGCCTCAGGCCGACCCACCGAGCCGCCAACACCCGGATAAAGTGCCCACTCGAAAAGAGGAGCACATTTCCTGCGACGGAGCGCACACGCCTCCAGACATTGTCAGCGCGCTCAGCTACTTGGGCGGGCGTTTCACCGCCCGGCGCGCCATCACGGAACAAGTCCCAGTCGGGGCGCTCCGCGTGAATCTCGGCCAAGCGGAACCCTTCGTATTTCCCGTAGTTCCACTCGAGCAGGTCGTTGTCTATCTCCGCTACAGAACTGAAACCCGCGAGCGCGCAGGTGGTCCGCGCACGCAGCAGAGGACTGGTGAAGACCTTCGAGAACTCTATCTGCGTGAGCCGCTCTCTCAATCCGCGGGCATGACTTTCTCCCTGAGGGGTCAGCGGCAAATCCGTCAAACCCGTGTGCTGGCCGGTAACAGTCCACGCCGTGTCACCGTGTCGGGCAACGTAAATCACGGGTAGTTCGTTATGCATGTCGGTACGTTCGTTCCGCTAACCGCTGGTCTCAGACATGAAGAGCAAATCAAGCGGAAATCTGTTGGGCCTGACCACACACAACGCGAATAATCATTTGAAGGTCAGTTACCGCCGTTATAAATGATGGGCGTTGTGGCGTGCTGCAGCCGGCTGATCCGATCCAGGTTTCGCCGCGATTTCCCTCGTTCAGCCAACAAGCCCAGTTGCAACCGCGCTCTAGGTAGATGGGACGTCGCATCAGCGCGGCCTTTCAGAAAAAGGAGACAGCTAGTATGAGATCTTTTATTTTCTTCCTCGGAATCGCCTTCGGATGCGCCGGAGCCGCCGCAGCCCAGGAAGAATCCCCACTGCCTGCGGTTGAAGTAGGCTTAACTTACTCGGGCATACACCTTGATGCCGCTAACAATAACTCCCAAATCTCGGGAAATGGCGGATCGGGCTCGTTCGAGTACAACATCAACAGGTGGCTCGGCGCGGTTGCCGATTTGGGCGGCTACGCCAACACGAGAGGCTCGATCGACCATGATGCATTCACTTACATGTTCGGCCCCCGCTTCAACTGGCGTCACAACCGGCTGAACCCGTACGCGCAATCCCTGTTCGGCGGTGCAAATGTGTGGAGCGGCACTAACTCGAACACTCAGAACACTTTCGCACTAGCTATCGGCGGCGGTGTCGACTACACACTGACTCGCCACATAGCGATCAAGCCGTTTCAGGTGGAATACTTCCGCAGCCAGTTCGACAGCGAGCGCCTGGGTGGCGCGACCAGCAATTTCGGCTACCACCAGAACGGCGTACGCTACTCCGCCGGAATTGTATTCCGGTTCGGCAGCAAGTAAATACTTCAGGCACACGGTTCGCCGGTCTTCTGCTGCACCTGCGTGGGCCGTGTGCGTCAGTGTCATTGACTCCAACCTCTCAAGCCAATTTTCTGCCTTTCACCCTGCCTGCTCCGTGCCAAACAATCCAAGTCTCGGCTTCGAAAGTGGGCAGAGTGGAAGCCAGTTATCGGAGTCGGGTGATCGGCAGGCAGCGCTTGCGGGGCAAACAGCGTGCTGGCTGGAAGCTGCCAAGCTATGTTTGTTGAGACCTCAAATAAGACGCCGATCGAGGACCATGACCGCCAAAACCGCGGGCAGGTAAACAATGGATGCTAGTAACACATGCCGCGCTCGGGCGAGGGTGCGCTCTTGTCGAAAACGAACGCCAAAATAGAGTAACGCCAATCCTGCCGAAAGTGCGGCGATTGCATAGATGGACCCCGACATACCCAGGACAGCAGGCGAAAGGCTGATTGGGATCAGCAACAATGAACAGGCGACAATGCGCCTGCGCGTCGACTCGCCCTGAGGCTCGACCACCGCGAGCATCCGGATTCCGCCTCTCGCATAATCCTCGCGATACATCCACGCGATCGCGTAGAAATGAGGAAACTGCCAGACAAACAGAATGGCAAACAATGCCAGTGCCGGCCAGTCGAGTCGCCCGTTAGCCGCGGCATAGCCAATAAGCGGAGGCATCGCGCCCGGCACCGCTCCAAGGGTTGTGCACACGGGCGTGTGGCGCTTTAGAGGCGTGTAGATGAACAGATAACTAAGCAAGGTGAACAAGCCCAATACCGCCGTGAGCGCATTTGTCTGGAACCACAGTTCGGCAAATCCGGACACGGAGAGTAAAGCTCCGAACACAAAGGCGTGACGGCGTTTTATTCTTCCAGCGGGAATTGGGCGGTCGCGTGTCCGATGCATCTTCGCATCTGATTTTGCCTCCCACCACTGATTCAGAGTCGATGTTCCTGAAGCCAGCAGCGCCGTTCCAAGCAGCACATACAGCAGCATGAGCGGATGGAAGGAAATCCGGTAACCGAAAGAGTACCCGACCGCCGTGCTAATAAGAATCAGCGCGGTGATTCGCGGCTTGGTAAGTTCTAAATAATCTCGCATTCAGTAGCTGCTCGTTTCTACAACATCATCATTCCGCGCATCTGCATGGGTTGAAAAATGATCCAGACGCCGGCTAAATAGAGCCCGACCGCAAGCAGTGCCCACGGCAAAAGCACAGGCAGCGAAGAGCGCGCGCCATTGACGAGACGGCAAGCCACCCGCCACGTCACATATAGGCTTAGAAGCAGGCCCGCATCCAGGAAGATCAGTTCCAGTGACGGCAGCCAATCGGGAACAAGCGCCGCAAGGTAATTTAGGGAGGTTGCCGGCGGCAAGAATCTGCCGGCTACGGGGATGAACGAGCTCCATCCTGCGAGTAAGTGATTGGAAAAGTGCGCTAACCACATTCCGAAACCGGTCGGTATCAGGGCCAACGCGAAACTGCAAATTACGCCGATCGGCGTGAGGTTCAGCCGCGCCCAGCAGCAACTGGCCCAGCCACACGCGGCAACCAATATTCCGGGAATAATTAACAGACTTATGAGGTAAAACACCGTCACGATCGGCACCATTGAGCTGAGTTGCAGCTTCGCGTGCCAGTGGTGCATCCACAGCATGATTGGTCCAGTCATTCCGGCTGCATTAACGAACGCTCCGAATACGAGCACTAAGGCGAGAGCCGCGATATCCGGCCGCTGGCTGAGACGCCCGATTCCAGATCCCCGGCTATCCTTGTATAAGCTTTCCGCCGGGAGCACTTGCAGAATTCCCACGTTCCGTTGAGGACAGGCCTGCACGCAGTCTAAGCAAAAGGTGCAGTCGAAATTGCCTTTTTTCTTCGGTTGAAAAAGATTCAGCTCGCATCCGCGGTGCCGATCGTTGCCGCGAATACAATCGTAGCTGCTACAGGAATTGCAGACCGCCGGTTCCCGTACACCTACTTCGAGGGGCGACACAAGAGCATGAACGAAATGGAATTGGCCGATGGGACAGACATATTTGCAAAAGCTGGCGCCCTTAAAAACGCTATCAATCGCGAAAGCGGCGACGAAATAACCCAGGATGATCCAAGCAGTTGAGCGCGGGCTGTTCCACAGACCCAAGGCCTCATAAGCCCAGAGATACGTGATCAACAAGCCGACGGCGATCCACTTCGCGCGTAATTGCCTTGGCCAGCGAAACAGGGGGGTCACAAATTTTCGCGCTAAGTCGCGAGGTAGAGTGAATGGGCAGGCCATGCAAAAGAGGTTTCCCGCCGCGAGCAGCGCAATCACCGCCAGCCCTCGCCAGTAAGTCCATGGCAAGACACCAGCAAGGTTCATGGGTGCAAATTGGGGCCCGAAGAGCCCGTCGGCCACGACCGCTGCGGCGATTAGCAACATCGCGACCTGGATCGATCGACGAAAATATCGATACCGAAGGATGTATCCGACAACGGGCGCCCGCAAGAGATCCCAGCGAGCGGCAAGTCGAATATGCGGAATAGCCACACGAAGGGCTGGTGTCTGTTTTATTCGGTGGGATCGGCGGCCAGTCTCAGCGACCTGCATAATCTTCACTACGGCGAGCATCAGGAAAGCAAAGGATCCGGGCACCCACATGATTGCACCCGCCGTAACCTGATCGCTGATTGCGGAGATGCCCCACAAACGCGGGACCGACTGGTAGGTGGGATACCAAACGTGGTCGGAGAAGCACAGTGCCGCTGAGAGCCCCGTGTTCACAACATCGGCGAGCACCAGGTAGGGAATCATAGCCCATTTGGGCCAGACAGGTTGACTCGGCCAGACGCCGATCACCGGCCACCAGAACAACATGGCGCTCCAGAAGAAGCATGCATGCTCAGGTTGATGCCAGCGTTGCGAATGCAGCGCTAGCTCGTAGAGCCGGGGAAAGTGCCACGTGATAATAGCGGCTGCCAGCGAGCACCAGCCGACCAGAGGGTGCCCAATTGCTTTGCCGGCGTGCCGCAGTCTGTACCAAGAAAAAAAGGGCCCGAGCGCGTCTATGAACACAAACCGCGGTAAACCACGCAGAAGCGGCAGAACAGGCTGCCCGAGCCACAGGAGCGGAGGCGCCACCATAATTAGCAGCACATGCTGAACCATATGTGCCGAGAGCAGGAACCCGGCAAGTGCGTCTATCGGCGAGGCTAACGCGATGAAAATCGCAGCTAGCCCCGACGCAAACAGGACTGGCCCGCACGCAGTGTACCTGTGTGGCCGTTCGGCCCTAAGGATGCGCCATCCCCGAAAGTAAATGACCGTCAACGCCAGCAGCAAGCATAGTAAGGGAGTGTCGAGGCTCCATGATGAAAGCGCGGCTGCGGCGACAGCGTCCATATTGTCTGCTTTTAGCGACCCGCCCGAAGGTCCTTCGAAGAGGAGGGCACTGACTGATTGGGTGGCAAACGCACCGATTCGGTAGCGTCGCGCGCTGGAGGCTGATAGGAGGGTCGCAAGGTTTCCATGAAGGCTACTAGCGCGCTAACCTCCGCCGGACTCAGGTTCTTACCATACGCGGGCATGTTGCCGCTGCCCTGGATGACTTGCCTAATGAGTTGGTCGCGCGTCAGGCGTGTCGCCACTGTGTCGAGAGCTGGACCACGTTGGCCGCCTTCACCATTGAGACTGTGACAATTCCGGCACTGCTTCCCTTGAATGAGAAGTGCGCCTTGGAGTTCCAGTCCCGAGCGATCCTTGATAAACGCAACGGGTGTAGCTGCGCTGCTCCACGCGTCCATGTGTGGAGACCACGGCGCGAACGTTCCAAGATGGGCGAGTAACCCCACCGTTAAAAACGCAAGCACGACAATCACAATAGCCACAGGGCGCCGCCGGTAACTTTTTTCTCCCGTTCCCGAATAGAAGGGAAGCAGAATGAGAATCGCGAGGCCGATCACGGGAGCAACCAGCAGCAGGAACGTCTCCATGTATGCCGGGAGCAGCGCGAGAATCGCGTACACAGGGAGGAAGTAGAAATCCGGCTTCGGCGCGGTGTGAATCAGCGTTGGATTCGGCGGTCCATTCGGACCAGCTGGACCGAAAACAAGCGCGCAAGTCACAATGGCCACCACCACGAACCCGCTGAAGATCAAGTCTTTACCGATTACGTTTGGCACAAAGGGCACGCCACTCTTCTTGATTACCTCTTCGTATTCGTTCTCATAGGTTTCTTTGCTAACCAGCCGGCCGGGTTCCGGGTACTCGTTGATGCCCTTCGTCAGCACAAGTCGCAGATGCAGACTGAGCAGCGCGATGATCACGCCGGGAACGACGAACACGTGTATGGTGAAGAAGCGGGAAAGCGTTTCGCCCGCTATGATTGAGCCGGCAAGCATGAAGTGCACTAACTGCGCTCCGACGAACGGCACACGTCCCATAATCGACGCGCCGATCCCCAACCCCCAATAGGCATCTTGATCGAAGCGCAGGACCTGGCCGGTAAACGCCATGCCGAGGGTACAGAGGAACAGAATGCAGCCGCTGACCCAAGTCAGTTCGCGTGGATATTTGTAAGCCCCAAGCAAGAACGTTTGCACCAGGTGCAGGCTCATGATGGCGACCATAAATATGGAGCCCCAATTGTGCACAGCGCGCAAAAAGGCTCCCAAAAACTGTTGGTTATTAAGGTATTGCAAACTCGGCCATGCCTGGCTGGCAGAGGGAACATAGACGAGAGCGAGGCAAATACCGGTGACGATCTGCAGAACGAAGCACAAAAGCGTTCCGCTGCCAAAGACATAGAACCAGCTGTTGGTGCTGGGAGGAACCCTATGGCCCGCAGTCGATTCGAACAGCTTCATCAGATGCAAGCGGTTTTCCAGCCAAAGCGCAAGGGATCTAAGCATAGGTTAACCTCATGTGGGCTCGGCCAAAGTCGGAAGATTGCCGCCTAAAATCTTCAGCTCTCCGCCCTCCACCTTGTGGTCGTAGGCGAAGAGCCCGCGCGGAGGCGGCCCCGAAGCGTGAGATCCGTCCTCGTAGAACACCCCACCATGGCACGGACACATGAACAGCCGGGATTGCTGGAACCAGCGGACCGGGCAGCCCAGGTGAGTACAGTTGATGGCGAATACCTGAAACTTCTCACCTTCGATCCTGCGCACCCAGCACGGCACCTCGGCGGTGTCTCCGTCCCACGTCTCAGTGACAGGGTTCCGAAAGACTGCCATTCTTGTATTCCCTTCCGGAAATTGATTCAACGGTCCGAGCGACACCCACCTGCGTGGTGACTTTTTCGAAAATGTCGAGAGAACGTAGCCGAAAACCGGCACGCCAATCAATAACCCGGCGAGTGCGTTCAGGCCGGCGCCGAGTTTAAGAAGTGCATTGCGACGCGATACCGGCTGAGCAGCTGTGTCGCTGGCAAGTGCGCCTTTGTCGCAACCGCAATCTGATCTCTGGTCGTTATCGCTCATGGTGTGTTCGATCCTCCTTGTGTCCGGTTATCCGGGGATGTGCGGTGAGCCGCGAGCCAAGCCACCACATCGGAGACCTCCTGCGGGTTCATCGGGTGGCCCGGAACATAAGTGCGCCAGTTCGGAATAGCCTCATCGGATCGACCGGCGATGACTGTTGTGCGCAGGTACTGATCGCTCACCAGCGCCAGGTAAGCGGGATCGACGGCCGATCCACCTCTGCATCCGGGAACTCCGTTCCCATTCGGGCCGTGACAAGCAGCGCAGTACTGGCGAAACGTAACCGCGCCGCCAGCCGCGTCGCCGAGTGTGCCGTCGTAAGCCGGAATTCCTTCCGTATCGAGCTTTTGCGGCAGCGCCCATTTCTTTTCCATTTCGTCGGCGAGCACGGTTATCTGCCGGTCCGTAAGACTGCCGCCTTGGTCCTGCGCGAACGGCGGCATCGTCGTACCGGGCACGCCGTTTGCGATTACCTTGCGCAGCCGCTCTTTGCCGATAAGGGCAAGATAAAGTCCATCGTTCAACGGACGCGCCGCACCATACCGGCCATTCTGGCCGTGGCAACCGGCGCAATTGTCGTTGTAAAGCGTTCCGAAACTCGTGACTTGATCTGGCAGAATGTATTGCTCCGGGCGATTGCCGCAGGCAACAACCAAGGTCAAGGCAGCGGTGACTGACAGGCAACGTATCCGGCAAATCATGAGTCCGATTTCCCCCCGGCATCGCTATCGGAGGACTCAATCCCTGCACGATCGATGAGCGGCCAGTTTTGCATGGTCTCGATTTTCTCGCTCCGTCCGATTACCCAACCGGCCGTGACGCCAAAAGCAATTTGGGATCCAACGAACCAGAACCACTCGATCCGCGCGTTCAATTCAGGATTAATCACCGAAAGCGTCGCAGCAACGAGCCCCGACCAGATAATTGGGGTCACCAGTCCACTGCGCCATTTCGCCCCGCGCGGAAACATTGGCAGCAAAATGGCGTACAGCACACCTACAAATAGCGAAATCACCAGGTGGATGACTGAACCCCCGATCAACCCGCCGGAGCTAAATTCTCTGAGCCGTGAAAGAGGCACGTCGGACAGTGAAGGCACGACGCCGGCGGCCAGCAAGTTGACGGGATACCAGATGCTGCGTTGCACCACGAGGCCAAACAGTGTGGCAACAACCGCCATCGCTCCGGCGCCGGCAAGTCCACCGCGCAGCCCCACTGAATATGGGTGAAAGTCCTCCGGAATTCGGAGGCGATGTCTGTCTACACCCATCCTCAAGTGATCCACCGCAAGGGAGCTACTCGGCACGGCGGCTATACCGCGTCGTTCCAGCGCGCTCACCGGCACGGACTCTTCCTTTTGTTCAGGCAGGACATCGCGCCACCATCCGACTGCCGCGCGGGCTAGCGCTACACAGCCCACAATGCTGACCGCAAAATGGGTGACTAGTCCGAAACAGATGAGCGTTATCCCGAACGCGGTTATCAGGGGCCACGCGGTGGGCGCCGGCACGAGAATTGAATTGGAATCGCGCTCGTTCAACATGGCTTTCATAATCTTCAACGCCCGATCACATACACGACCGTGAATACCACGATCCAGACCACATCCACAAAGTGCCAGTACCAGGCGAGAAGTTCGAAGCGCCGGGCCTGTCCGTTCATGCTTCCGCGCAGGCCGAGCATGAATGTGAGCAGCAATAAACTTAGGCCGATAGCAACGTGGCTCGCATGCAGCCCCACCAGAGAATAGAAAGTAGTTCCGAAAAGGTTCGTGGTGATGGTCAAGTGGTCGATTGTAATGAGGTGGCGCCACTCGAGCGCGGTCTGCCTCAAGAACTCGCAGCCCAGCAGGATTGTCGCCCCAACAAATATTTGAAAGCTGTGCATCCGGCGTTCCTCCAGCGCTTTCGCCGCCATCCCAACCGTCACGCTGCTCGACAGCAGGCAGATAGTCGGCCAAACCGGAAGATGCAACACCTCGCCGGGGGTGGGGCCGGTCAGACTTTTTCCGATGTAAAAAACGTAAGCCACCACGAAGATCGTGAAGAGTACAAACTCTGTGAAGATCAGGCAGGAAACTCCCACGCGAGAGCGATCTGGTAGTCTCCACTCGGTCTGTTGAAGGGCAACGGTTGAGGTCATTGGTCGATTCTCACTCGTATTTCGAATCCGGATCTTCAGGATGTTTCAGATCCCACAAAGGACGGCTGCTATGCACCTCCGGCAGCACCGCAAAGTTGTACTCGGGAGGGGGCGAGGAAGTTGCCCACTCCAACGTCCAAGCGTCCCAGGGATCGTTGCCGGCATCCTTGCCTGCCTGCAGCGAACGGATGACGTTCCAAGCCATAATGGCTATTGAGGCAGCTTGAAAAATGACTCCAATTGACGCTGCGAGGTTCAAGCCGTCCCAGCCTCGCCCCGCCGGGTAGGTATAGATGCGGCGCGGCATGCCGAGGAAACCGGCGAAGTGCAGCGGATCGAAAGTCATGTGAAACCCGATGACAAGTAGCCAGAAGCTCCACTTGCCGAGAGTTTCACTTAGCATTTTTCCGGTTGCTTTGGGAAACCAATAGTAGACGCCCCCAAAGAGCCCAAACAGCATCCCTCCAATCAGCGTGTAGTGAAAATGCGCCACAACGAAGTAGGAGTCAGTGAGCTGCCAATCAAACGGCGCTGCGGCCAGCATGATGCCGGTTAATCCGGCGATCAGAAATTGAAACAGAAAACCTATGCAAAACAGCATCGGCGTATCGAACCTGATCTTTCCGTGGTACATGGTTGCCAGCCAGTTGAAGATCTTGATGCCTGTGGGCACTCCGACGAGCATCGTCGCCGCCACAAAGAATGTGTTCGAAGTCGATGTCATACCGACGGCGAACATGTGGTGGGCCCACACACTCATTGACACCATCCCGATCGCCACCGTGGCGCCAATCATGGCGGCGCGTCCGAAAATCGGTTTCCGCGAAAACACTGGAACAATTTCGGAAACGCAAGCGAAACCGGGGATCACCAGGATGTAGACTTCGGGGTGGCCGAACAACCAGAAAAAATGCTGCCAGAGCAATGCCGATCCGCCCGCTTGCGTGTCGAAGAAGTGAGCGCCCAAATAGCGGTCTAGCAGCAGCATGACTTGGGCGGCGGTCAGTGGTGGCAGCGCCATAAGAATCATTCCCGAGACCACCACCATCAGCCAAACGAATAGCGGCATGCGACTCAGCGTCATGCCTTTGCAGCGCATCGAAACAGCGGTGGCGATAACGTTGATCGCGCTTGCTATTGTGCCAATACCGCTCACGAAGATACTGAGAATCCAATAGTCCGTGCTGGTGCCGCGCGAGAAGGCTCGCTCGGTTAGCGGCGAGTAGGCGAACCAACCGACATCGGGCGCGGTACCGTGGCCCGCTAACCCCTCCCCCCCGATGTAGCTGAAGTAGAGAAGCAGTCCGCCAAACAGAAACATCCAGTACCCGAATGCATTCAGCCGCGGAAACGCCATATCCCTCGCGCCGATCATTAGAGGCACAAGATAATTCGCCAAACCCGCCAAAAACGGCATACCCACCAGGAAAACCATTGTGGTGCCATGCACTGTGAACAGCCGGTTGAATTCTTGCGGCCCTAAAAAGTGGCCATCCGGAAACGCCAACTGCGTCCGCATGAGTGCCGCTAAGCTCCCGGCAACGGCGTAGAATATGAGCGAAGTCGCGATGTACATCGCCCCAAGCCGCTTGTGATCGACCGTCACCACCCATTCGTGCAGCTTTGAAGGAAGCGACAGCGCCCTGCCTTCTACTCCAGAAAAGTCGGGGTTGTAAGGAATGGACGCCATAAAATTTACTTCAGAGAGGACAGGTAGGTGACAACTTCATCTAATTGCTCAGGTGTGAGCTGCATATTCGGCATGAGACTCCCCGGTTTGATGGCATCCGGATCCTCGATCCACTCACGCAGATTCTTCACGCTGTTTGGAACAACTCCAGCGGCAAGCGTGTCTCTGCTCATCAGGTGAGAAAGGTCTGGGCCGAAAGTCCCAGCGGCAGCTGTTCCGCTGACGGTATGACAATTCACGCAGGATAGAGACAGAAACTCAGACCGATCGGCGTCTGTACGCACATCGGCTACCGCGTCCTTCTGCTGGCCGGCCACCCATTTCGCGAAGTCTGCCCGGGACTGAACCACAACCCGCAAACGCATATTGGCGTGCTGCGTTCCGCAGTACTCCGCACAATTGCCGAGAAACGTGCCCTCTTGTTTCGGGTCGATCCACATGCGGTTCGGATGGTTTGGGATCAAGTCCGTCTTGCCGGCGAGTTGAGGGATCCAGAAGCTGTGCGCCACATCGGCGGACTGCAGACCGAGAAATGCAACTGCGGGATTCGCTGTCGTGCTTACCGGGACATGCACCTCATTCGCCGTCACAATCCCCAGTGCGGGGTACCGGATCTCCCACCACCACTGGTGACCGACCACAGTTATGTTTAAGGCATCGGAAGGTGCCTGCCTGCCTAACGTCGCTGACATGATGCGAGCCGTCGCCATCCCCAAGACGAAGACGATGAGAATCGGAATCACAGTCCACGCGATCTCGATCCGGTCGCTTCCGTAGACCTGAGCGGGCTCTCTGTTATCCCCGGGTCTTCTGCGAAACCGAATGAGTGTGTAAGTCAGCAATCCTGCGACAACGACAAAAATAACCGCACAAACCGCGAGCACCAATAGCGAAAGATGGTAAGCAGATTCGGCAGGCGTGGCTTTTGGCTTGAAGATGTTCCCGATTGCCTGCACCTGCTGTCCGTACGCCGCGAAGGCGGTGAAACTCCAGAAAATGGCGAATCGAGAAGTCATGCTCATAGGAATCGCAATCGCTCAGGTCTCATACAGTGAGAGTTTCGACGGGGGATTTTTGTTGGAGAGTCACAACAGTTAGGCACCCGGTGACGTGGATATTCGTAGGCCAACCTGCAATGGACGGTCACCAAACCCGCCTGGGCGTTTTCGCACCGAAGTGACGAAGATACGTTTGGCGGCGATGACGATGTCCGCGGCGATCTCTATGCCGGAGGCCAAAGTTGTTCGCCGCGCCACCGATGAAATACGAGGGGGCGTCAGGATCCCGCCAAAGTGATCTATCCTCGAATCAGTGGAATGAATCGGCGTGATCTGTTACGTCTCGCTGCCTTGGGCCCTGTTTTTCAGCCCAAAAACCCGCGCGGTCTCGATTTTACTCTCCAAAACTCGCCCACGCCGCAGAAGTATCTCATCGAAACCATGCCCGGCGGCGTGGCCTTGTTCGATTACAACAATGACGGCCTGCTCGACATCTTTTTAGTAAACGGTGGCCATGTCTCCGCCGCTTCCGCCGAAAAGTTCGATCGCAACAACCCGCGCTACTGGAACCGCCTCTTTCGCCAGAACAAAGACGGCGCCTTTACTGATGTCACCGAAGCCGCCGGCCTCGCCCACGCTGGCGCCGGCAATTATGGGATGGGCGTCGCCATCGGCGATTACGATAACGATGGCTATCAGGATCTCTTCGTCACGAACTACGGCCGCAACATCCTTTACCACAACAACGGCAACGGCACGTTCACCGACGTCACCGAGAAAGCGGGCGTCGACGGCGGCGACTGGAGCGTCTCCGCCGGCTTCTTCGATTTCGATAACGACGGTCATCTCGACCTCTTCGTCACTCGCTATATGGATTGGGATATGGCCCGCAGCAAGGCTTGCGGCGGCTCGTGGCACACCTATTGCCCGCCCGCCGAGTTCCCGGTCACCACCAGCATCTTGTATCGCAATCGCGGCGATGGCACCTTCGAAGACGTGAGCGAGAAGTCCGGCATCTCCGCGTTAAAAGGCCGCGCCCTCGGTGTCGCATTCGCCGACTACAACAACGACGGCTTTATCGACATTTTCGTCGCCAACGACGGCATGCAGCAATATCTCTTTCACAACAACGGCAACGGCACTTTCAGCGAATGCGCGCTCGATTCCGGTGTCGCTCTTTCCGCGGATGGCAAGCCTTTGTCCGGCATGGGCGCCGTTTTTCAGGACTACGATAACGACGGCTTGGCCGATATCCTCGTCACCGATCTGCCGCGCCAGGTCTACGCCGTTTTTCACAACGACGGCAAAGGCCTCTTCTCAAGTCAAAGCCTCGAAACCGGCCTGGGCGCACTCACTTCGGGAAGCTCCGGCTGGGGCGTCGGCCTTGAAGACTTCGATAACGATGGCTGGAAAGACCTCTTAGTCGCGCAAAGCCACGTGCTCGATAACGTCGATTCCATCGACCCTTCACTTCACTATCTGCAACTTCCGCTACTCGCTCTCAATCAAAAAGGCCGCTTTGTCCCTACCGATTCCGGCGTAACGAAACCGGTCGCCGCCCGTGGGCTTGCCTTTGGCGACATCAACAACGATGGCTGGCTCGACGCTGTTATGACCGTCCTCGGCGGCCCGCCCATCGTCCTTATGAACCGGGGCGGCGGCAGCGCTCACTGGCTCAGCATCACTCTGCGCGGCAAAAAGAGCAATCGCGACGGCCTCGGCGCTCGCGTCTCCGTCAACGGCCAAACGCGCTTCTGTACCACCGCCGGCAGCTACATTTCCGCAAGTGACAAACGCCTGCATTTCGGCCTCGCCGGCTCGACCAAAGCTGATATTGAAATCTCCTGGCCCTCCGGCATCCGCCAAAAGCTAGCCGGCGTTCAAGCCGATCAATTCCTCGAAATCACGGAGGCGGAACAATTGTGATTCACCCTGTACTCATTTTCGGCTTAGCGTTGCAAAGTATCTCCGCCCAAAGTGAACAACATCTACAGGCCGGCGTAGATGCCCAAAAACAAGGCCATTTTGACGTTGCCATTTCCGAGTTTCGCCAAGCCGTCGAACTCGATCCCGATTCCATTCCCGGCCAACGCTTATTGGGAATTGCCCTTCTCACCGTAGGGAATTACGCGGAAGCAGCGCCGCATCTCGAAAAGGCAGGCGATCGTGATACGCTTGGCATCGCGCAAATCGAAACCGCGCAATATCAGCAAGCGATCGCGAATCTGAGCGCGGCTTTAAAAGATCATCCCAACAATCCAGACTTGCTCTATTACCTGGGCCGCGCCGCCGGCCTGCTCTCAAAGCAATCCATCGATACGCTCATCGAGCTTCATCCCGATTCATCGCGCGCTCATCAGGCAATAGGCGAAAACTACTTTGTCATCCGCCAGATGCCGCAAGCAGAAAAAGAGTTTACCGAAGCGTTGCGCCTCCGTCCCGCGACACCAGGACTGCACATGGCTCTCGGCTTGGTCTACGCCGGCTCCAATCAATGGCCCAAAGCAGAAGAGCAGTTTCGTGCCGAAACCAAACTGCAGCCCGATAATGCCGAAGCCGCTTACCACCTCGGCACAGCGTTATTGCAAGAAGGCAACGCCCACGAAGCTCGGGTTGAACTCGAACGTGCCAATCAACTCAAGCCCGATATGCCTGAGACGCTTTATTCCCTCGGCAAAGCGGCCTCGCTCGATAACTCACCCGCCATCGCCGAAAAGTCCTGGCTGCACCTGTTCGAAATTGAAAAAGACACTTCGCTGGCCGGTCAAACCCATTTCGCGTTAGCTGCCCTCTATCGCAAGCAAGGCAACGCCGCTAAAGCCGAGTCTGAGATGCGGGAGTTCAAGAAGCTGCAGAAGGGACAATCACCGCCGCCCCGTTGACTTCATCGCTCCTCAAGACTCGCAGCGCCTCGTTCGCATTCTCTAGCGGAAACGAGCGCACCTTCGGCCGCAGCCCGATTTCATTTGCGATCTTCAAAAAGTCCCGCGCGTCTTGTCTTGTCATATTCGCCACGCTGCGAATCTGCCGTTCGCCCCAAAGCAAGCTATCGTAATCGAACTGCGGAATGCGGTCCAGATGAATCGCATTAATCGCTACCACCCCGCCCTTTCGCAAGCTCGCAAGCGCGCTCACCACCACGTCGCCGCTGGGAGCGAATGTCACAGCACGGTCAAGTTCAACCGGCGGCTTTTCCTTTTCGCTGCCCACCCATGTCGCGCCTAAAGAGGCGGCCAAGACTCGATGCGATTCGCCCCGCGTCGAAACATAGACTTCACACTTCCAAGCGCGCAGCACCGCAATCGCCAAGTGCGCCGAAGCCCCGAAGCCGAACAACCCTACTCGCTCACCCGGTTCCACACCCGCCACTCGCAAACTACGAAAGCCGATGATCCCGGCGCAAAGCAATGGCGCCGCATGCAAATCATCTAAACCTTCCGGCAGCGGAAAGACAAAGTCCGCCCGCGCCAGAGCATATTCCGCGTACCCGCCATTCACCGTATATCCCGTGAATGTTGGCGCATCGCATAGATTCTCCATGCCCCGCTTGCAATACGAGCAGTTCCCGTCTACTCCGCCCATCCACGAAACACCTACCCGCACACCAGTCGACAGAACATCGCCGACAATCTGATGTCCCGGAATCACATTGGCTATCTTCTGCGGCAGTTCGCCATCCACAATGTGAAGATCTGTGCGACAAACACCACAAGCGCGGACCTTTAACAGGACATAGCCTTCGCGCTCTTTAGGTGTTTCTACATCCCGGAGGTCAAGTTTTCCCGGCGTTGTCAATACGGCCGCTCTCATTTGTTTCTCCGCTGCCTGATCAACACAACAATGGATCTGGGGCCAACGTGGTAACTCAAAGAGTCCAGGCTCTCGCCATCGCCTTCCACGAAATCGTTCGGCGATGGGCGTGCGGTATCAATCACTCGCTTCCATTCCGATGCTTCCCCATGCTGCACTCGAAATTGCAAGCCCTCCCAAAACCCATTGATCATCACGTAAAGATCGGCATCGTGCTGAGAAGCTCCATCCAGGTGGAAGGCCAGGCTCCGAGATTCAGTTGAGAAGTCCACCGGATTCTCGACGCCGTGCCATGCCACTTCGTCACGCCAATAGCGGCTCCGGCACAGCGTCCGGTGGGCTTTGCGGAAGGCAATCATCTTCTTGAAGAAGACGAAGATCTCACGGTTTGTTTCTAACCGGCTCCAATCCAACCACGCTGTTTCGTTGTCCTGGTTATAAGGATTGTTGTTTCCACTTTGCGTTTGTAGAAACTCGTCGCCCGCCCTGAACATCGGCGTACCCGCCGATAAAAACAGCAGAGAGCAGAAGTTCTTCGCCTGCCGCCGTCGCAGTGTTAAAACCTCTTCGGGCACATCGGCGTCACCTTCCCAACCGCAATTCCAACTAAGGTTATTGTCGTTACCGTCGCGGTTGTCTTCGCCGTTTGCCCAATTTCGCTTCTGGTTGTAAGCCACCAAATCGTAAAGCGTGAAGCCGTCGTGCGCCGTCACGAAGTTCACGGATTGATAGGCGTGATAAGCGTTCATGCGGTCGCCGGGAAAGAGATCGTCGCTGCCGTACAAACGCCTCATCAAAGCGCCCACCATTCCGGCATCGCCGCGCACAAAACGCCGCACGTCGTCACGAAAGGCGGCGTTCCACTGTGACCAGGTGATCCCGGGAAACGAATGCCCGAGTTGAAACGCGCCCGACGCGTCCCATGGTTCGGCGATCAGTCGAAGGCCGCCCAATTCCGGATCGGACGAGATTTGGCCCAGCACCGGGGGATCGTCCCAGTTGAGCGACCCATCGCTATTCCGGCTGAACACCGAAGCCAAGTCGAAGCGGAACCCGTCCACACGCATTTCGCACGTCCAGTGACGCAGGCTGTCCAGCACCAACCGCCGCATATAAGGGTTGGAAAAATTGATCGTGTTGCCGGTGCCCGTATAATCGGCATACGGCCGCAGCTCGTCTCCGGAACTCAGGTATGCCGTCGCCGCATCGATTCCCTTGAGACTATAAGTCGGTCCACCTTCATTGCCTTCGCCGGTGTGGTTGTAAACCACATCCAGAACTACTTCTATGCCGGCGGCATGAAACTCATCCACCATCGCGCGAAATTCGTTGTGCGCGTCCACCGAATTATTGGCATAGCTGCTATGCGGCGCAAAGAAACTCAAGGGTGAATAGCCCCAAAAGTTGTTCGATTCCGGGTCGAACTGGAATACCGGCATGAGTTCCACCACCGTAACGCCCAGCTCTTTCAAATAGGGAATCTTTTCAATGATGCCCAGATACTTCCCGCGTTTTTCGGGAGTAACGCCTGAATTGGGATTCTGCGTAAATCCCCTTACGTGCAGCTCATAAATCACCGTGTCGAAGCCATGCTGCCGCACGCGCCGTGGCTTTGCCGGCATCGGAGGCACTTCAAAGGGCAGGGCAGCGAGCGGTGCTCTGCCGGCGTTACTGCCGGGGTGAATCGCGGCCACTCGATCAAACGCCGGTGGAAAGAAAATGCTCTTGGCATAAGGGTCGAACAGCACTTTCTCCGGGTCAAATGAGTGTAGTTGATGCGGCAGGCCAGTCGCTGGACCCTCCACCAGATAAGCGTAAAAGCGCGCCTCGCGCATGGCAGCAACAGGGACCAAGCAATGCCATGCACGGCCGCTTTTGTTCCGAAGGTAATCGAAGGGGATGCGGAGGAGCGGAGTGGTAAGGTCGGACTCCCGGTAAAGGAGTAACGTGACGGATCGGGCGTACCTTGAATGAACAGCGAAGTTGAATCCGTGCAGTTCCGGAATCCAACTCACCCCTGGCGGCCGAGCTGTGCCTTCGGCCGCAATCCACTCAGAAACGGTTGCCGGAATCATCCCTGCGGCTATTTTCGCAGAGCAGTTTCCACAGCGCTCGTGACATCACCGGATTCGGGTTCCACCTTGGAATCAAACCGTGCTGCGATCTTGCCGTCGCGATCCACCAGGAACTTTGTAAAATTCCAGCCGATATCGCCGCCCGTCGCCGGATTCGCTGTCTTGTCAGTGAGGTATTGATAAAGCGGCGCCTGATCTTCGCCCTTCACCGAGATCTTGGAAAACATCGGGAATGTGACGCTATAAGTGCGTGAACAGAACGTCTGGATCTCGGCATTTGTCCCAGGTTCCTGGCTGCCAAAGTTATTGGCGGGAAAACCTAGAATCACAAAGCCTTGGCTTTCATACTTCTTGTAGAGCGCTTCGAGCCCTTTGTATTGCGGGGTAAATCCGCAGTTGCTGGCAACGTTAACCAACAGAACTACTTTGCCCTTGTATTGGGAAAGCGGCACCGGCTGGCCCGTGATGGAGTTCATTGTGAAATCGTAAATGCTGGAAGCGGCAAACATAGGAGCAGCGGCCAAGGCCGCAATCAGGAGGAGCTGTTTGGACATCATCGTCCGTTGGATGCAATCCTGCACAAACCGGATTCTTGCCTTGTGGCCTAAAATTTTAGGATCCGCCGGAGCCTGCCGCCACGGATCGACCGCCCTGCTTCGCGGGCTGGGAGGTTTCCGTAGTCTGCTGCGGAGTTGTTTCGGGATCTACCAGATCGGTGCTCCAGGGCCAGACAAAAAAACGGCTTTCGCAGCTGCGACAGCGCATGGGCTGAGCGCGAAACAAAAGGAACAGGAAGTCCCCGGCTCGCCGACGCGAGCGGCGCACTCGTTTCGAATAACAAAGTGGACACATCCTTCTTTTCCTGTAAAGGATGTGGGTTGTACGAGCAGGAGTTCAGTGTCAGGATTTTCCCAAATCGCGTACGGTGTTATACACAAGTACGGCTGTCAGACAAATCATGATCACCGCTGTCGACCACGCAATCCAGTTTTGCCACGGCTTATTGCGAAAAGAGCCCATCAAACGCGGCCGGTTTACCAACAAAAGCATATAGATCACAACAAACGGGAGCAAAACGCCGTTGGCCAGCTGTGAGTAGAGGATCAGCTTCAGCAAAGGCAGCCCGGGAATCAGCACGATGGCGGCGCCGCCAAACACCAGAAACGTATACAGCCAGTAGAAGATGGGTGCTTCCGAAAAGCGCTTGTCGACGCCGGATTCAAATCCCAGACCCTCACAGATGTTGTAGGAGGTGGCTAAGGGTAGGATTGCGGCCGACAAGAACGATGCGTTGACCAAGCCAACCGCAAATAGAAGTGAGGCGAACTTGCCCGCAACCGGCGCTAGCGCGACGGCAGCTTGTCCCACATCGGTAATCTCCGGATGGTCGGTGTGATAAATCGTCGCGCCGCAGGCGACCACGATGAAAAAGGCAATCACGTCTGTGACGACACAGCCAACAATCACATCAAGCCGGCACAAGCCGTAATGCCGTGTATCCACGCCTTTTTCCACGACGGCCGCCTGCAAGTAGAACTGCATCCAAGGTGTGATGGTGGTGCCTACCAGGATTACAATGAGCGTCAAATACTCCGGATTTGCGCTTAAGGTGGGCATCACGGTTTGTTTCAAGGCCAAATCCCAATTGGGTTTGGCGAGAAAGGCGGAGACGGGATAGGTGAAGTAAATGAGCGAAGCAACAATCAGAAACCGTTCAACTGGCTTGTAACGTCCGCGAACAATCAGCGTCCATACTAGAACGGCGCCAATCGGAACAACGATATACTTACTAATACCGAAGATGCCCATGCCGGATGCCAATCCGGCGAATTCGGACGAAATATTGAAGAAGTCCGCGATGCCCAGTACCAGCATCGTAAAAAAGGTGGCACGCAGGCCGAACTCTTCCCGTATAAGGTCGGACAAACCCTTGCCGGTGACGGCGCCCATACGGGCGGCCATTTCCTGCACAACCATCAGGGCAACCGTGGTTGGAATCAGCGTCCAAAGGAGCTGGTATCCAAACTGCGCACCCGCCTGGGAATAAGACATAATTCCGCCCGGGTCGTTGTCCACATTGGCGGTGATGAACCCAGGGCCCAAGACAGCGAGAAACGACATCAGGCGGGCACCCATCAATACAAGGGGCGATTTTCTTCGAACGGCGGTTTGGCTCATCAGTCTTCGAAAAAGGTCAAACCTCTATTCTTAACCAGCTGGATTTCGAACGAGTGAATGAGGGAAAAATGGCACGCATCAAAATCTGCTTTCTGTGGCACATGCACCAACCGTTTTACCGGCACCTAGAGACCGGCCAGTACCGGCTTCCCTGGGTGCGTATGCACGCCTTGAAAGACTATTACGGCATGGTGAGAATTCTGGAAGAATTCCCCGCCATTCGCCAGACCTTCAATCTCGTGCCATCACTGGTGGAGCAATTGGATGAATATGCATCGGGACGGGCGGTTGAACCCTATTGGCAGCTTGCACTGAAACAGGCGGAACTTTTAACCCACGACGAAAAAGAGCTACTGCTACATATCTCGTTCCGCGCCAACGAAGAGCGAATGATTGAGCGCTATCCGCGCTATGCCGAATTGTGGGATAAGGCGCGGCACGCCTCACAAATTCCAGGACAGACCACTGCGGAATTCACCTCCGGTATGCTGCGCGATTTACAGGTGCTTTCCCAACTCGCATGGTTTGATGAAGAGTATTTAGCGAACGATCCGGATGTTCGAGCCTTGTGCGAGAAACAGCGCGAGTTCACACTCGACGACCAAGCCACGCTGGGCCGCAAACAGCAGGAACTACTTGGGAAAGTGCTGAACACTTATCGAAACGCCGCGGAACGGAAGCAAATCGAGATCTCCACTTCAGCCTTTTTCCACCCAATTTTGCCTCTTTTGTGCGATTCGAATATTGCCGACGTGTCTCATCCTTACGTCGCTCTGCCTCCTCGCTTCCGCTACCCCGAGGACGCCTCGACGCAGATCACACAGGCAAAGACGTTCATTGAAGACAAGTTTGGTTTCGCCGTCAACGGGATGTGGCCGCCGGAGGGGGCGGTTTCAGATGAAGTATTATCCCGCTTCGCACAGGCCGGCATCCGTTGGACTGCTACCGACGATACCGTTTTGAAGCAGACTCTTGGCCATGACCTGAGCGGTGCCGAAACGTACCAACCTTATCTGTGGAAGAACCGCTCTGAGCAAGTGAACGTTCTGTTTCGCGATCACCGGTTATCTGAACGGATCGCTGTTTCATACCCGCGAATGGCGCCCGAAGAGGCTGCGGATCATTTCATTCGCGAGGTCCACAAAGGCTGTGATCAAATGCTGGAGAGTGGACGAGATGCCACGGTGACGATCGTGCTTGATGGCGAAAACGTTTGGGAACAATACCTTGAGAATGGCAGGCCCTTTTTGCGTGCCCTCTATAGCCGGATCACAAGCGATGCAAAGCTGGAAGCGGTAACTATTGCGGAGGCTTTGGCCGATGCCGAGCCGGCAAGCCTGGATCACATCTTTCCCGGTTCATGGATTGAAGGCAATTTCGATATTTGGATTGGATCGGAAGAGGACAACCGGGCTTGGGAGTTACTTCTCGAAGCAAGACGCCGCTTGGAAGAAGCCAGCCGGAATCGAGCCGCCGACACCGCACTCGATCTAGTCAGGCGAGAGCTGTCAATTGCCGAAGGCAGCGACTGGTTTTGGTGGTACGGGCCGGAGCACTCCGCCGAAGGCCGCGCCGAGTTTGACGCGCTCTTTCGCGATCACTTAGCCCATGTTTATAAGCTGCTTGGCGAGCAGATTCCCGCGAAACTCTCTCACACTCTGCTGAATCCGCAGTTGCCGCAACACCGCGGGCCGGGTGGCATGATTCAGCCAACCATCGATGGCAAGCAAACCTCGCTCACCGAATGGTTGACTGCCGGCGTTTACCGCGGTGACCACACTTCAGGGCCGCTGCATAGCTTGCGCCCGCCGATTCGGGAATTACGCTACGGGACGGATGGCCAAAACCTGTTTTTGTGGCTTGGGGTGGGTGATGCAAGCCACAGAATGGACCGGGTGGAGTTGAATGTCGAGATTCGAAATAGCGCTCACGAGCAGTTTTCAATTCGGATCGCGAACGGCAGCGCCGGACTCGCCGTGGATACAGGGCTTCCTCAGGGTGCGGTACAAGCTGCGCTCGAAGACGCCTTCGAAATTCGCGTCTCGCTGGCCGCATTGCGAGCGAAGCTAGGTAGCCAGATGTCGGTTAGAGTGGAAGCGTTCAACGAAGGTTTGCCCATTGGGGCGCTCCCTGTTTATGGCGAGCTTGAACTGAAGCAGACCGCCGTAGCTGCTTATTCATTCTGAGCGCGTTCACTCGAGAATCGTTCCAAACGCGGTTGTGCCCACTACAAACGTTTTGTTCCCAAAGAAAGGGATCTTGGGCGCATAGGAGATGCCCACTTTGATGCTGACAGTACTCCCTGGGTTGTTATTGGGACTCCAAGTCGTGCTGACGCTGACTCCACCGGAGGGCGCGCCCCACAAAAGCGGCTTGACGATATTTGAAATATCGGTGGACGTGCAGGTGTAGTTGGCGGATGACCCGTGCACGACCGCATACCGAACCGCGACCCGGCTGGCATAGGTCAGGTTGTTGTATCCGAATAAGATCAGACAAAGCTGGACGAAGCCGAAGATCAAAAGGAAATAGGTCGACAGCACAATGGCGTATTCCACCATGGCCGTTCCCTTTTGTTTTTGTCGACGCCGCTCAGAGATCGGAATCATTGCACTCGCAAAATACAAACACCCTTAATCGGCACCGAGAGAGGGATACCTATCCATTTGAAAAGCAGCGGAGCTGTTGCCGAGGTGACTACTTGTACGTATGCAACCGGTGTGCCATAAGCGCCACAGTTGGCAGTGCAGGCCACCGAGGCTCCGCCGGGCGAACAGGCACACCACTTTGTTGCAGTGGCGCTGAACCCGGAAATGCCGGTTGCGGATTGAGCGGCGATACTCTGCATTGTCGCGTAGTTCGTCGAGTTTCCGGACATAGCACCATACTCCGCCCCGGCGTAAGCAGCTTCGTTCACCACCATCGCCTGCTGCGTCACCAGTGAGAAATCAATCACCCCTAGAAACAGCAACATGATCATGGTAAAAACGAGCCCTAACTCTATGAGAGCGCTGCCTCGCTGCGGTTTTCTGCGCTTTGAAGAAATGACCGCGCCCGCGCACACCGACACAGCCCGCAGTTTGGGCGCTGCAAAGCCGGAGATGGAAGGCAAGAACATGAACATGCGCAAGTCGGTCATGGCGTCCCAGAGAGACACCCCAAGGGCCTATATCGGTTAAGGCATGAAACAACTTTAAAGCGTAGGTAAATGATGAGGAAGCGATGTCTGATCGCCAAATGATGGAAACGGATTAGGCTTGGGTGGTCCGATCAAACTCTTCCAGGGTGCCGCTCGGCGCAAGGTTGGCTCGAGGCGTACCTAGTTCACCCAATCGTAACCTCGGCGAGCTTGGCCGATTTAGGCCGAAGTTCTTTCCTTCAATAGGATGAACCGGATTGTTTTCATGCGGATGGGGTAGTTTCGGACCTGTATCGGTAGGCATGTATGTGCAAATAATATTATTTTGCAATATTGCATGATAGTGATATTATGTAGGCATGTACGTGGCTACCGTGCCCAACCGCAACTCGCCGCCGGCCATCCTATTGCGTGAATCCTTCCGCGAAAACGGCAAGGTGAAGTCTCGCACCATTGCCAACATCTCGCATCTCCAGTCGCAACAGATCGAGGCGCTCCGCTTGGCTTTGGCCGGCTCGTTGCCCACCGCCAGCGCTCCTTTGCCGGACTCGTTTCACATCTCCCGCTCCCTGCCGCACGGCCATGCGGCCGCCGTCCTCGGTTGCCTGCGCAATCTGAAGTTGGATTCCATCCTCGACTCTGCCCCCAGTCGACAACGTGATCTCGTCATCGCTATGATCGTGGCCCGAATCGTCGATCCCGCTTCCAAACTGGCCACAGCTCGCGGCCTCCATGCGGACACGCTCAGCACCAGTCTCGGCGATCTGCTCCAGCTCGACTCCGCCAACGAGTCCGAACTCTACCTGGCGATGGATTGGCTGCTCCCCCGCCAGGCGCAGATCGAACAACAACTGGCCCAGCGCCAACTCGCCGGCGGCGGCTTAGTGCTCTACGATTTAACCTCCACCTACTTTGAAGGCCGCCACTGTCCGTTGGGCAAACTCGGTCACTCGCGCGATGACAAGTCTGGCAAGCCGCAGATCGTCTTTGGGCTCCTGACCAATGCACTGGGCTGTCCCGTCGCTGTTGAAGTGTTCGACGGCAACACCGCCGATCCCAAAACCGTCGCCTCACAGATCGACAAACTCCGCACGCGATTCGGTTTGCAAAATGTGGTTCTGGTCGGTGACCGCGGGATGATCACCAGCGCCCGCATCCGCCAAGATATGCCCGCCTCGCAGGGCATTCAGTGGATCTCCGCACTGCGCGCCAGCCAGATCCAGAAACTGGCCAAGGACGGGCGCTTGCAAATGTCCTTATTTGATCAGACAGACTTGGTCGAGATCGCGCATCCGGATTTTCCGGGTGAACGTTTGATTGCTTGTTTCAATCCACTGCTGGCCGAAGAACGCGCCCGCAAACGGCCCGACCTGTTGGCGGCCACCGAAAAACAGTTAGCCAAAATCTCCGCCGCCACCCAACGCGTCCGGCGTCCGCTCCGTGGCAAGCACAACATCGGAATCCGCGCCGGCAAAGTGCTCAACCGCTACAAGATGGGCAAGCACTTTCAACTGCGGATTGAAGAAGACAGCTTTCATTACGAGCGCAAAACCGCCAACATCGAACGAGAACAAAGTCTGGATGGTATCTATGTCATTCGCACCAGCGTCAAACAGGAAGATCTGTCCAGCCAGCAAGTCGTGGCCAGTTACAAAAGCCTATCTGGCGTCGAGCGCGCTTTCCGCAGCTTGAAAACCGTCGACCTGCATGTACGCCCCATCCATCATCGCCTTCCCAACCGCGTTCGAGCGCACATCTTCCTTTGCATGCTGGCCTACTACGTCGAATGGCACATGCGCCAACTCCTGGCTCCTATTCTTTTTGATGATGACGATAAGCAACAAGCGCAAGCGGCTCGCACCTCTATTGTTTCTCCCGCCACTCGCTCGTCGTCGGCCAAACGCAAGGCTCACACCAAACTGACCGCCGATGGCTTGAAGGTGCACAGCTTTCAGACTCTGCTCGGCGATCTCGCCACCATCGCCAAGAACAAAATTCAACCCAACGACAAAACGAGCGCCGCTTTCGATATGCTCACTCGACCCACCCCGCTGCAACAGCGCGCTTTTGATCTACTCACCGTCACTTTGAAAGCCAGCTAAATCCTCTGTAGGCAGCAGCTCACCCCTCCATCGCCGTTAAGCTGTTGATTTCACTATTTCCATGCCGTTAAGGCCCAAGAACTTCGGTTTAGGCAAGGAAATCTCCGCGGGGGCGAGGTAGAGTCGGATCGCCTCTTCGATGTTCGCGCGTGCCTCTTCTTCGGTATCGCCTGCCGAGGCGCATCCTGGCAGTTCGGGACAGACGGCTGAGTAGCTGTTGGTTTCCGCGTCAAACTCCAGCACAATGCGAAACTTCATGCATTCAGTCTACGCCAACTACTTAGCGCTATGGGGTGTTGATCCTCCGGCCAGTGAAGAAGATTTGGCTGGAAGTTGCATCATGTTCACCAGCGTTGGTTCAAAATCCAAGCTATCCTTTGGATCCTCTACCCTGCTGGTCGGAATGCCAGTTCCGGCGATCATCCAAACAGAGTGCGTGGAGATCCGCAGAAAGCTGCCGTGGTTTCCACCCGGATTCGGAAAGCGGGTATTAAAGTTCCAATGATCAGACGCGAAAATGTGCATGTCGGCCTGCACCAGCTGCCGCCTTCTTCGTTCGTATCTCAGCAGAACGGGATTGAGACCAGGCCGCCCAGGAACACGCTCGGCGATGGGAGACATTTCTTCCACAACTCCAATCACGCCGTTGGAATAGCGGGTTCGATGAATGGCCTGAAACCAATCCTTTTCGCTATGCCATTCGCTTAGCCACGCTTCGCGCGATTGGCCGCCGGGAATGCACAAGTTGCCGTCTTCAAATAATGCCAGTGGCAAGCCGCTGCGCCAGCCTCCGCCGAGAGGTTTTACGGCAATTCTCCCGGCTGAATCGGTCAGAATCTCTAATTGGTTGTTTTCGTCTCCGTACAACCAGTAGGCATGTTGACCCGGCGCCGGGTCCGCAATGCGCATGGCTACAAAATCAATCGGCTTTTCCGGAAGCTCCTTCTGCGGGCGGTTCTGGGCACGTTGTTGGGTGAACAACCATGGATAATCCACGTATCTAAAGGAGTTTTGCTCGTCGAGCTTGCCGTCGCCCGTCAACACCAAGCCATTCGGCCCGAGACCCACAACATATTGGCGCAGTTGTTGCCGGCTATTCCGATCGCCCAAACTCATTTCAGGAATCAGGTCGCTCACCTTGCCTTTAAAGGGATCTCGGCTATCCGGCTCAAACACCAACAACCGTTTCAAGTGCATTAAATAGGCTGAATAGGCGGCGTGTTCCGTCTTCCAGTCTTCGAATTCCTGCCGCAAACGCCAATCGGCGCGGTGTTCTCCGCGCTCCATTTGTTCACGCTTATATCTGTGCGGCAGGCGCGCCACGATGGGAGCCCGCGCGTCAATTTCCGCTTGCACCAATGGCAGTTCTTCAGAAAGCTGCGTGACTGTTTCCGACCAATCTACCCGATGGCTGTCAATGATGCCGCCCAACGCATAAGCCGTTGCTTTTCGGATGTCCGGCCGCAAATCGTTGCGCGCCAGTTGCAGCAGCAGAATATGAATTTTGTTCAAATCGTTGTTGCGCAAGCCAAGCGCCGCGCGCTCATTGCCGTCAATATCCAGCCAGGCGGTTGGATATTCGTTGCCTTGGCCGCGCAGATAAAACGAGCTGTCACTCGGGCTGATAAAGCGGTTGAGCAGCGGATCCAGACTTCGAAATTTGAAATCGCTTAGCTGTTCCCGGTCGGTTAGAACATGATGCGCTCCGCCGGCGGGGCTATTGAGCAGGTCATTCAAACTGTAGGTTTGACTGATGATGCCGGGAACATTATTCATGCCGTGGTCGGAGACCATCACCAGCAGCGTGCTCTCGGAGAACGGGCCGTGTTCGATAGAGGTCCAGATTTGGCCTACCAGCTTGTCCACCCCACGAAACTCTTTCAACATCGCCTCAGTGTCGCTGGTGGCATGCCCTTCGTGATCCACCTTTCCGGTATAAAAGTCGAGATACAGAGTCTGCGTATCTTTAAGCCGCGCCTGTATTTCTTGTTCCGTCTCTTGTTCGAGCAGCGTGTCATACCCTGGCGTTGCGCCTTCGAGCATCGAAACAATGGATTTCGAAGAAAATCTACGGAACAGAACGTCCCCTAAAGTCGTCCAGCGAACGCCGCGTTGAAACAGTTGGAAGCTTTGGTAAACGGCTGTGTACGGGAAATGATCGATAAAGAGCGGTACGCCTGCCCGATCAAGCACGCTGACGCCCGGCATGTCGGCCTCTTTCTGGCGCGCGTACCCAACATAGAACGGGAAGAAATTCAGGTAGTCATAAATCTGGCCGGTATAACGGTCGTACTCGGCATTGCCGCGAATGAGAGTAGGATGGCCGGTATCGAGCATTGACCACGATGGCGCCGAAAGGCTTATGCCGCGAGTGTAGAAATTGTCGTAAATGGTTCCCTGCTCAACGAAGACCTTCTCGATCCAGGGCAACTGCGACTTGCCGGTGGCCGGATCACGCTTCTCGATCGCGTGCATGAGTTGATCTTCGTTCATGCCGTCGACCTTGACGATCACCACGCGGCGCGGTTTCTCCGGCGCGGCAGCAAAACTAGTAACGGCAGTGAAAACCAGCAGTAAGAACCAGCGCATCCTCACCGCAGCGTTTCCGCCGCACCCGTCCCTTGCCCGAATCCGGAACCACCGCTGCTGGTCCCATGCAGGACATCCAGAGCGCCCACGCACTCCGCTCGCAGTTCGTCGTCCATCGACAGACTGTCCAGCTTTTTAATAGCCAATTCAGCTCGGGTGCGCGCGAATTGTGAGTGGATATCGGGAAGCAGACTGGCCAGCTCCGAAACCGCTCTTTGAATCCGCGCAGCCTCGTAAGCCACTTCCGGATCGGTATCCGCCGCCTCAATCTTCTCAAGAAACGCGAGGTCGGACTCTACCTGGCGAAAATGAGCGAGCCGCTCCAAGTAATCGTCGCCACCCGCTCGGCGCGAATAGAGACCTAAGGTTGCATAATGAAAAACCCCGCCCTGGGTGGCTTGCCATTTTGTTTGTTCGAATCTTGCCAATTCGTTCCGCCGATCTTTGTCGAGACGGCGCAGCAAACGTCCGTCTTCATCTGTAGCGGCAGCTCTTAACAAAGCGTACCTTTGAGAGGCGGCTTCTATTTCCTTCTGCGGCACAGCATCTAGAGGGTTGACCGACAGCGAATTCACCCGCTGCTGCATGGCTGAGCGCAAACCTGCATCCATAGATTGATCCAGTTGCAATGCGACCCGGAACTGCGAATACGAATTAAGCCGCTCCTGTTGGTTGGTCGCCGTGCCGCGCCTGGCCTGATAAAAATCATAAAGGTCGGCCGCGATAAAGTAATACCAATTTGTGAAGTGCGAGATGCCGATGACGCCCGCCGTTACCTCATTGATCGCGCGCTGCGTCATTTCATGCCGTTTCACATGAGTACGATCGTTGAAGTCGATCATGAGCAAAGGCATTTTCGGGTAGGTCAAGCTGTAAACGCCCAGCGGCACAACGGCCTGTTGGCTGCGATTCAGAAACCTCTCATAGGCCGGCTTCTCTAGCAGGCGAGGCCGCTGCGCATACGGGTCGCTGACATTCAGAAGCTTCCATACCGGGCCGAGCCGGGTTCCTTGCGGCGGTGCTTTCCGATCGACCGGATACCACAAAACCGCGTACTGCTCTTTGGTTCCGGCCAGGTCGATCGCTTCAAACAACAAACCAGTTTTATCGGCGCATTGGCGCAACAACTCCCAATTGCGCGCTCGCGTGCGTTCAAGTTCAATATTCGCACTTTCGCCAAGGGCACTAATCTGCCGCGAGCTTACAAAATCGCCCAGCAAACGGCTGCGCAAATCCAGCCGGGCGATAACCGCATCTCTTTCGGTTTCCGATAAATAGTTTGTGGGAGCAGCTTGAAAATAGCTCTTCGCCTCCTGAATATGCAGGCGCTCATCGTCCACAAAGTTGGTTTGATAAGCACGAGTGGAGGCGCGGACCGGGGTAGACAGCGGATCGAGAACCGTCCATTGAAGAATATTTCTTACGGTGCCCGAAATTCCGGAGCGCTGCGGCAAGTCTAAATTGATTAATGGCTTTAGATCATTCTTTCCTACGCGCGAAGATCCGCGGCCGATTCGGTAATAGAGAAATGGTACGGCGGAGACGACCCGTTTTTCCCAACTCGGACTGGAATCGGTAAGTAGCCAGACACCGTTGAGCTGAGGGCTTCCTAGGTTATCTCGGAGAACCGCGACCAGCGGCGTGCCGGAGCTTGAAAACAAAGTCAAAAGCTGCGCGGAATCATCCACTTGAGTAGATTCCCAGTGGTATTCCTCCGCTGCCTGAAGGTAAAGACAGCTCAACAAAGCGAGTATTAGAACCCTGAATTTCACCTACTCCTTTGATGCCGCAACAGCGTCAAAAATGCCCGTCTCAACGATTTTTCCGTGCTTCATCTGCACAAAGAGACGAAATTTTCCCTGCGAAGGGAACGCATAAGGAAAATTAACAGTACTGGGAATTGCGCCAGCCTGTGGCATTTCCATATTCATGTCGGCCGGCATTCCTTGCGCGAGCATCAGAGCGGCCATCGATGCAGAACCATTCGGATGGATGTGGGCAAACACTTTGCCATCGGTGGAAACGAAGGCGGCGTGACCGAGCATACCCATATATAAGGACATGTCAGCAGGCGCGGCGCCCTCTGGATTAATGAGGCGGAAACTGAAGAGCATTGGGCGGCCGGCGCGCGGTGGTTTGTCGTCCCGCAGCCATTCCATTTTGTAGCCATCGGGGAGAGTGAAAACTTTCGAAGGCGTAGACTCCTGCCAGGGCTGAGCCACGCCGGAAGCATCGTCGCCGGCAAGCGCGCGGGCTGAAAGAGTGGGCAGGTCGATTTCCGAAACAAGAGTTTCAGGGAAGCCATCGGCGTGCACGATATCGGCATAGAGTTTATAGCGCCCTGCAGCGATGGACGGGAGCGGGAGAACGAAACTTCCGTCGGCGCGAAGATCGGGGTGAAGGTGATAGATCACATCCAGGCCCGGTTGGCGGATCGCATAGAGGTGCATGAGATGACCGTGATCTGGGACCAAGTCATCCATCTTCCGCACGAATACACGGAAGGCGGCCTGCTGCAACGAGACGGCTTGCATCCAGCCAGGCTCGCTCATTCGCAGAGTGAGATCGGTTCCCTGGAGCGAAGCTTGCATATTGAGCGGTTTGTAAATGCGATTGTCGTAATCGCTCGCTTCGGCATTCCACCAATTATTACCGGCGATGACGATGGCCACAATTACGGCTGCGCCAATGATGGTAGCTCGCCGGCCGGTACGAAGGTTGGCGGCAGAGGGTTGGTCATCGGGGTCCAACTTGGCTTCGCGACTGGCGGCGCCGATGATGGCCGTCAATCCGGCAATCAGAAAAATGCCAATCGCAGAAAGAATCAGACCGAGTCCCCATTGCATGCGTTTGCTGGCACGCGCTACTGAAGCTACGGGCACTGCCAGAATCGCTTGGCCTTGCGTGCCGTCAATTGTGAAGCGGGCTTGCCACGATCCTGTAATCATCATCCAGAGCTGGCCGGTGAAAAATTGTGGATCTTCGGCGGAGACTTTCAAGATGTCGGGAATGGGCGCATACTTTGAACCTGCGCCTGTAATGGCAAGCGGTACCGCTTTAATAGCCCGAATGCCCGGTGATTCGGAGCGCACTTCGAGCTCAGCCACGCCCGGAATAGTGAGCGGCGGCCGAACCGTTACAAAGACTTTGTACGGACCCGCTTGGCCTTCGAAAAAGATGTCGGGACTACCAACATGAGCTTGAGCCAGCGCACCTGTGAAGAGAAGCGCCGCTGCAAAACGAATCAGCTTCACCGTTTGATCTTTCCCAGCCATTCGCCCCGCGTCAAGCCCCAACGGAACGAGAGCGTACCAAGCATCATCGCGAAGCCAATAGCGAGCGCGAACTGCACTGCCGAAACGCTGGGGTAAAAAACGCGGCGAACGATCATCGCTCCTGGCGGCGTAGCGAAGTATATGTAACCCGTTCCAAAGAACCAATTGGCCGAGGCCGGACTCATCAGGAAAGTGGCAAAGGGCCATTCCACGGCGAGGAAGACGGCCGTCCAGATCACGCTGCTCGCAGCTGCGAGTTTCCACGGGTTCCAGTTCTTCGAGTGTTGCCAGAAGAGGTCGAGCGCGAAAGCCGGAATGATGAACAGCAGCGGAAAATCTGGCGGAACAAAGTGCGTCACCTTTTGATAAACGGGCCCCAGTTTGGGTTCGGCGGGAAACAGCGGCAAGATGAGAATCAGGCCAATGCGGAAAAGCGTATAGAACCCGGTGACGATGGTTGCGGCCCAGCGGTAGCCCGTGAGACGCGAAGCGAGCCCGAGCACAATTGGCGGAAGCGCGGCGACAGCAATATAGGCGCGCGGCGAATGCAAAAAGGGCCGGAACGTATATTCCATCAGCAGAATCATGAATTGAACCAGCATGATGCCACTGATGTAAAGAAGCAGACGCCGCTCCGCGATGTGCCCTGCGGAATTTGAGCGATTCATGTGTCCGGCCAGAAGAACCAGCGTCCCGATCACAACCGCATAAATGCCCATGATGAGCAGAATGTGCGGCGGACTCACAATTTTCACATCGATCCCGTAGGCGTCATGCCACCAGTTATCGAAGGGCGCCGAGGTCAGCATGGCGACCCCGCCCCAGGAAGCAATGAATGCTCCGAGCGGCGCGCGAAAGCCGAAGATGTGAACCGATGCGGGCGCGAGAGGAGAGTTCTTGGCGAAGGTTGTATGCAGGATGAGATAGCCGAAAGCGATGCCGGCAAGCACACCGCAGAGTTGGATCGCCATGTGGGCAGGAGTCCAGAAGGTGTCGCGGCCGATGGAAGAGTGCCACGAAATGTCCCAATAGCCGCCGATGGTGGCGGATGTGACCGCGATGGTAGCGCACCAGATGTACCACGGGAGCGCAGCGGTTTTTTCGGCGGTGCCGGTGGATAACGTGGCTTGCTCGCGAAAATCAGTGGGTTGGGCTGGGATGCTCGCCATGGGAATGTGGCCTTTCTTTCTCATTATGACGTGCAAAAGCAGAACAGTTTGCGCGCTTGGGACAGTTTTACAACTGTCCTGAGGCGCAATACGAAGCACCTGTCTTGGTATTTTGGCTAGAAGAGGTTGGCATCATCGGCGCAACCAGACAAAGTAAACCGAACAATTTTTCCGGTTCGCGATGGGTAATTTTTTCCATGTTGGCGGCTTCGATCTTGATCGTGGTCGCCACAGGGATGCTAGGGCTGAAGAACGATTCCGATCGCATGCAAGCCGATGGTGAAGCGGACGCGGCCCGCAAAGTAGATGACGCCGCGTCTGATTTGCTAGCGACCGTAACCGACGCGGAGACGGGACAGCGCGGCTACGTATTGACGGGAGAGGAGCCATACCTCGATACCTACAATTCCGCCGCCGGCCGAATTGAGGTTACGCTGCAGCAGCTGCGGAATATGAGCGCAAACCGGCCGTACCAAAAAGTACGCGTGGCTGCGCTTGAACCGTGGGTGAAAGCCAAAATGCGCGAACTGGCCAAAACGGTTCAATTGCGGCGCACGAATGGTTTGGCGGCAGCGCTTGCCGTTGTGAACTCCGGAAGAGGCAAGCAATATATGGATGAGATCCGCGCAGCCTGCGGGGCCATTCAAGAGTCTGCCCATCAACGGGAGCAACACTTCGCTCAGGTTGCCGAAGCAAGCGCGCACCGGCTGAGGCTTGTGAATACCGCCGGGAGCCTTGCTTTGCTGGCATTCCTGATTTATTCCACCGTGACTATTTTTCGCGGCCTCACCCTGCGCGAAAACCTCTTTCGCGAGGCCGCGGCGAGCGCTGATATGTGGGGCACTACGCTCAACAGTATCGGCGACGGCGTGATTGTGATTGATTCGTTCAGCCGGGTGACCTTTATCAATCCAGTGGCCCAGGAACTGACAGGCTGGAGCGAGGCCGAGGCCGTGGGAACGGCGCTCGAAAAGGTGTTCCCAATTGTCAATGAGTCCACCCGCGCGATTGTAGCCAATCCGGCGCAAGAAGCGATGGAAACGGGAATCATTGTGAGCCTGGCGAACCACACTGTGCTGATACAAAAGCATGGACCGGAGATTGCCATTGAAGATAGCGGCGCAGCGATTCGAGCGGATGGACGAATTGTCGGAGCGATTCTGGTTTTTCGGGACGTATCGAAACGCCGCGAAGACGAGCGCCGGATTGAAGAATCCAATGCGCAGTTGCAGCAATTTGTGAGCGGAGCGGCCCACGATTTGCGCGCGCCCATCCGTTCCGCGAGCGCGATGACCGATTTACTTGCGAAACAAATTGAGGCGAAGATTGACGAGCCCCAGAAAGAACTGCTCCTCTACATTCAGAACGGCATGCGGCACATGCTCGGATTGATTGACGACCTGTTAACTTACGCGCAAGCAAGCCATTTCGAATCGAGTGCGGTTGGCAAGACGGACATGGAGCCTGTACTTCGGAAAGTGACGGAGAACTTGCGGAGCGATATCGAAAACAGCGGCGCGACCATTTCCTTGGGCAAACTGGCCACCGTGCCGATGAGCGAGACGCACTTGCTGATCATGTTTCAGAATCTGATTGGCAACGCGCTGAAATATCACGGCCCCCAGCCGCCGCTGGTGAAAGTCTCCAGTGAAGTGCGTGCGAATGAGTGCATGGTCAGTGTCAGCGACAACGGCATCGGAATCCCAGTGCAATATTGCTCGGAGATTTTCAAGCCATTTAAACGCCTGCATGGTCAGGAGCGGCCTGGCAACGGAATCGGCCTCGCCACCTGCCGCAAAATTGTGGAAGGCTACGGCGGCAAGATCGGAGTGAAATCGGAAGAGGGCAAGGGCGCAACCTTTTGGTTTTGGTTGCCGCTGGATAAGAATTCGAACAGACTAAACTGAACACTATCAAGCTTACTACCCTTCTCGTGTTCGTCAGTTTCAGCGCGTTGGCGCAGACCCCAACCACCGACGGGCAAACCTGCAAAACGAAGCGGTGAGCGAGTCGAAGCAAGAAGTAGACCAAGCTGAGAAATCGACCCAACAGACCCAAATTCGCGAGAGTGAATTAGCAAGCCAACTTCAATCCGAGGAGGCGAAGCTGACCGAATTCAATGAACGTCTTGATCAAATCGAACACGCTCTGAACGTCCAGTAAGAGGCTCGGCCATAAGTAGTCCTGCGAGCGCAAATCCCGGAACCTCGGTCTTCGACGTGGTGTCTAAACCGTCATGCTCGAAGTTCGCGACCTCACCAAACGCTACGCTGGCATCCCCGTTGTCGACCATGTCAGCTTCTTAATCGAGCGCGGCGAAACCCTCGGCTACCTGGGCCCCAACGGCGCCGGCAAGAGCACCACGGTCAAGATGATCATTGGCTTGCTTGAGCCTACGTCCGGCGAAATCACGCTGGATGGCCGGAACATTCACAAAGATCCCGAAGCCCGCAAAGCCTTTCAGCGCCGCATCGGCTATGTGCCCGAAGAACCACACCTCTACCCGCACCTCAGTGGACGCGAGCACCTCCAACTGGTCGGCCGTCTGCGCGGCTTACCCCGCGAAGTCCTCGAACCTAAAGCCGACCAACTTCTTGATCTCATCGGCCTTTGGGAAGACCGTCACACCTCTTTGGCCGGTTACTCCAAGGGCATGCGCCAGAAAATCCTCCTCATCGCGGCGCTCCTCCACGATCCCGAAGTCCTCATCCTCGATGAACCCTTCTCCGGCCTCGACGTCAACGCTGCCATGATTCTCCGCAGCCTGCTTCGCTCCTTCGCTGCGCGCGGCAAAATCGTGCTTTATAGCTCGCATGTTCTTGAGGTTGTCGAGAAAGTTTGCGACAAAGTTCTGATCCTCAGCAAAGGCCGGGTCGTCGCCCATGATTCGGTCTCCCGTCTCGTCGCAGCCAATGACAAATCCTCTCTCGAAGGCGTCTTCGCCGAACTCACCCAGACCGAAGATGCGGATTCCATCGCTCAGCGAATGCTTGAGGTGGTAGCCGCATGAGTCCGCGCCAGGAACTGCTGCGCCATTTCCTCGAAACTTTTTTCGATAGCGAAGCCCTATCCGTTTCCGGCGAATGGAAGAAAACCGCCGCGGGCATCCTGGCTGCTGTGCTTTCCTTCGGTCTCATCGTGATCGATACCTACTCCAAACGCTACGCCGCTCTCAATTCGCGCACGCATTCGAACCCACTGCTCTATCAGTCCGAACTGCGATCGGACCTCTTATGGTTTATCGGCATCGCCTTCGCTGTCACCTCCGTGATCACACTCCTCCAATGGCAATCACTATTTCCCAACCGCCGCGATTGCCTCGCTCTCGCCGGTCTGCCCATCAGCGCGCGCGACATCTTTCTCGCAAAATCCAGCGCTTTGCTAATGCTCTTCACCGCTTACCTCATCGCCGCATATCTTCCTTGGTCCATTCTCTTCGGCGGCATCATCTCAGGCGCCTGGCAAGAAAATCCCAACACTTTGGTGCTCATGGCCGCGATGTTCATCACCCTCGCCGCTGCCTGCTGCTTCGCCTTCTTACTTCTCCTCGCCCTCCAGGGTCTTCTCCTGAACCTCCTCCCCGCGCGCATCTTCAATTCTGTCTCCCTCTGGATTCAAGGCATTCTCTTCATCTCCACGCTCGGCACACTCCCGCTGGCCGGCCGCCAACCTCACGCTGAATGGTGGCCGGGCACTTGGTTTCTCCACCTTTGGGAATCCATCGCTCTCGGCTATCCCGCGCGAGCCCGGGCAGCGCTCCTGAGCATCGCGATTCCTGCCGTCATCGCAGTTGGTGCTTATCTCGCCGGCTATCATCGCCATCGCCGCATTCTGCTTGAAGCATTCGACCGCCGGCACGATACCAGCAACTCCGACAAAGTCGCCGAGTTCGGTTCACGTCTGCTCGAAATCTGGAGTCGTCGCCCGCAGGAACAAGCCGCGTTCAGCTTCATTTGGAAAACGCTCGTCCGCAGCCGCAGTCATCGCCTCCTTCTTCTGGCGTGGGCCGGACTCGCAGCCGGCTGGATTGTCAAAGGCATCCTCGATATGCCGACGCCTTCTTTGGAAAACGAAGGCGTCTACGGAATGATCGTCACCGTTTCACCCCTCGCTCTCGCGCTTCTCGCCGTCATTGCCTTGCGCCGTCTTTTCTCATTGCCGGTGACCCACGGCGCTCGATGGATTTTCGAAATCGCCGAAGAAGAAAGCGCCTCTGCGTGGCTCTCCGCAGTCGATCGCTTTGTAACATGCTGCGGCATCGTGCCCGTCTGCCTCGCCGGTGTTCCCGCCGCCATTGCCGTCCTCGGCCCGTTGCGCGCACTTACAATTACGGCGCTCGTGTTCCTCACCGCCGTTCTTTGGTTCGAAACCGTTTTCCGCGAATGGCGCAAGCTGCCCTTCACCTGCAGCTATTTGGCTTCGCGCCGTCCTTTCGTTCTCACGCTTGTGCGCTACGGGATAGCCAGCGGATTCCTCGCTGGCATCGCGAGTCTGTTCCTCTATTGCTCGCTGGAACCAGCCGCTCTCTTTTCGCTCTTCACGCTTCTATGCTGGAGCATCTGGCAGATCCGACGAAAACGCCGCACCGCCTGGTCCAGCGGTCGCATTGTCTACCGCGAATCGGAAGACTCGGTAGCAAACCCGCTCGAGCTTGACCATTTCGCACCGCACATCTCCTCGCCCGCGGCATCGGCTCCGCCCCATCCGGAAGCGGAATTCGCCTTCCACCTCACCACCTCGCGCTCGCTCATCCCGGAATCCCTCACCAGCGAAATCGCCGAGTCCCTTCACAACCGAACCTTTTTCGATAGCGTGCGGGATGACCTCCGCCACGGTCTCCGTCTCATCCGCCGCGACCCGGTTGTTTCGCTCGTCATCATCGCCACTCTCACCGTGGCCATCGGCATCAATGCCAGCGTCTTCACCGTAGTCAACGGCTACTTCTTTAAGCCACACATCACGCACGATCCCGCGAGCTTCATCCAAATCACGCCCGCCACCGGAGCGTTAGGTGGCATGCGCGAAGCCACTTATGCCGAATATCAAATGTTTCACGATAACGCCCGGTCACTGCGCCAGCTCGCCGCCTTCAATCGGTTCCCCGCCCCCTTCGGCGAACAGGAAGTTCCCGGCCTCGAAGTCTCCTGCAACTTCTTCGCCGTAGAAGGCCTCGTACGCCCCAAGCTGGGCAGACTTTTTGTGCAGGACGATTGCCGCACACCGGGCCAGCCTCCAGTGGCTATTTTGACTGAAACCACATGGCGTAGCCGCTTCGGCTCCGATCCGAACATCATCGGCCGCATTATTCAGATCAACAACCGCCCAATGCCCGTTGTTGGTGTGGTCGCCGGAACCGCTGCCAGTTGGATCCTGGGTCCCAGGGCCGCCGTCTTTCTCCCTTACACAGCGCAGCCGTACATTTACCCTGCTGCCAACTACTTCAAAGAACGTCAGGAATTTTGGTTACAGCTCGCGGGCCGAATCGCTCCCGGTTACAACCGTGCTGCGGTTCACGCTGAACTGACCAGGCTAATTGAAGAAGAAGACAAATTGAACCCCGGCCGTTCCTCTCGCATTGAAACCACCGATGGCTCCTGGATTGAATGGATCGATCTCTTTGCCGATTCTCAATTCCTTCTGCTCTCCGGCTTCTTTTTCGGCGCGTTCAATCTGGTCGTTCTCATCGCCTGCGCTAACGTAGGAGCGCTGCTGCTATCGCGCGCCGCCACCAGGAATCGTGAAATCGCTCTTCGGCTCTCGTTCGGTGCCCCGCGCAATCGTCTCGTTCGTATGCTTATCACGGAAAGCATTGTGCTTGCGGTTGTGTCCGGCGCCTTCAGTTGGCTTATCGTGAATCGGTTGCCCGAACCGCTGGCGCGCTACGTCATCGTGCGTTCACCCGATATTCCGCTCGCGCCCGATTGGCGCGTCATCGCCTGGATCTCGGCTCTCGTCCTCGCCTCTGGCGTGTTGGCCGGTATCGCGCCGTCGACCGAAGGACTGAAACTCGACCTCGTCAACTCGCTCAAAGGCTCGGGCGGTCTGTTCGGTGGATCAGCTGGAACCAAACGCGCACTCGGCTATCTGGTCAGCGCGCAGGTTGCCCTGAGCATGGTGCTCGTTGTCGGCGCCGGCTTGCTGGGCCAAGCCGAGAACCACAATCTCCACGCCGATCCTGGCTACGACGCGCGTCATGTCATTGTGGCGTGGTCGTGGATTGGTCTGCCTTTCAACGAAACGCGAGACCGGCTCTTAAGCGTTCCAGGAGTCCGATCCGTTGCCTTCTCGCGGCAGATACCACTCATGGATCCCGCTACACTCGAGATCTCCCCGCCCGGCCGGCCCGACGCGCTGCAACCTGTTGCAGTCTTCACCGCGTCGCCACGATTCTTCGACACCATGGGCATCCCGTTGCTCGCTGGCCGAGAATTCGTCCCCGGCGACGTCAACAGCGCCATAGTCTCCCACACCCTCGCCCGGCTGTTCTGGCGCTGGACTAACCCGCTGGGCCGGCAACTCAAACTGCCCGACGGTACCGCCCTCACCGTGGTCGGCATCGCCAAAGATATTGACCGCTTGCGCTTCGGCGGCACCGATAACCCGCCGCTCTATCGATCCCTGGCCACCTACGCCGCGCACGACGCCATTGCCATTCGCTTCGACCGCCGCCTGCAGTCGTCGCCGATTCATTCGATCCGCGCCGTAATCCGCGAAATCGCGCCCGACACGCCCGTCATGACCAACCTCATGCAAACCTGGATTGATCAGGTGACTACGGAAATCTGGAATTTCGCCTCGCTCATTCTGCTGCTCGGCATTCTCGCCACCGTCTTGTCAACCGCCGGAATCTACGGTGCCGTTTCTTTCGCCGTGAACCAGAGCACCCGCGAATTCGGCATTCGCGCCGCGCTCGGCGCACGCCGCCTCGATATCATCCGCTCCGTTCTCGCTTCCGGTGGCAAACCCGTTCTCCACGGCCTTCTCGTTGGTCTCTGGCTCTCCGTCGCAACGGCCGCTACTCTGAGCAAAGCGCTTGACACCAGCGTTCTCCGCATCGACAGCGATAACCCGCTTCTCTATCTGGCGGCTGTTTTGTTACTCGCCGTCGCAGCCGTGGCAGCCATGCTTCTTCCCGCTCGCCGCGGCGCAAATTCGGACCCAATCGAAGCCCTAAAATGCAACTAAGTGGGGCTAAAATAAATCTGTGCATCTACGGGCATTCGTACCGCGGACGCAGACAACGGACAACGCAGACAATTTCTCCCGGCTCCACCACTTGCGACGCGTTTAAGCAACCTACAGCAGGCGGTAAAAGAGCAGTCCACCAATGCGCCCTATATCGTCTCTACTGATTTATTTCAGTCCATGCAAGAGGCAGAGCGCCGCGAAATATCGATGACCCAAGTAGCACAGACCGCCTCCGTTGTGCCGTCACTCATACATCCGAAGCGGTAGATTCGGTCGCCCATCCACCAACCGCTCGTTAACCGTCAACTTCTCATGCATCCGCCGTTTCCACCCTGCTTGCGTCCTGATCCATGTATCTCGAACATGGGAACCGGTCCACACATTATGGTTCAATCCATCGAGCGTCTCGATTCGCGTACTCCCAACCAGGCAAAGTACAGTGGCTGTGTCTCCGTCCAGCTTGAAGGCATAGATTTGAATACCTGTTGTCGTGCCGTTTCGCGCGTAATCAGGTCTCCATGTGGCCGACCATCCTGCCGGCGGCTTAAGACGTCCAACATCTCGCCGAAGGAACGGTTCCAGTTCAGCCCGCGTCCTCGGTTTCTGTCCACCCAATCGGCGGTATCCATCTTCATCGCCGCGTCGAGATCCCCGCGCCGCAACGCATCGAGTGATGCTTGATAGGCCGTCACAATCTCTTTCCGTGCCTCGTCCGCCGCATTAGTCGCCGCCGCAAGCCATAAGGGCGCGAATGAAATAAAAAGCACCAACGGCGTCAACCGGACACCTCGTTGTTCCATGACAGCCCGTTGTATCACTTTTTCTCGATCTCGGAACGCGGCTTCACTTCCTCCGTTCGCCAGCTCATCCGAAACCCCTTCGGCAGTCCGGTCGCGGTGCCCTTCAGAAAAAAGGAAGCCACACCCGGAATTGCGGCCGGAACCACGGTCTCTACCGTAGTCCGATCTCCGTGCATGACTCCCGAAAAGACGCTCTCAACGTGTTCGGTAGCGGTGACGCTTGAGTCTAGCCCGAGGAGCGGCTGCGTCGAAAACAAACTGCCGAAGAACGCGGCTAGGTGGCCGGGCCACGTCACCTCATCGAATTCTAGTCCTAAGATGAAACTGTTTGCAGGATTGTCGACACTTTCGAAGCGGCGCACTCGCCCGGCGAGCACTGCGCCCTTTGGGATTACCTCCTGTGTTCGTGTTTTGACCGGACTCTCTAGCACCGCTGTAATAGGATCGCCAACGATCGTCTTGCCGGCTTTGACCGGCGTTTCGAGCTGAATGGAAAACAGCAGCCCCCCCGGCAAGACCTCTCGCTGAGCTTCATAGCGCGCAACTGTCTTTGTCAAATCTTCCGCTGTTGAACCTGTCGGAACCAAGCTCGACTCCGCTTCGAAAGCTCGGCAGTGGGAAAAGTCGACCGCTTCCTGATTCAACGTTCCATTCCATTCCAACGCTTTCAACCCCGCCTCCTCCGGTATGAGCACGCGTCCCTCGCCCGACGGCAGTGTTCGGTACTGGATCGTGACCTTCATAGACTGCAAAGGTATGTTCGCCGGAATGTCGGTAGCCGTGACATCCAATCGCAGCAGCGTGAGGTCCGATTCGTCCACCCAAAATTCCCCCTCCTCTCCAACCAACCCGCGCGCACCCAGCCAATTGACGGTCCAGGTTTTGTGCAACGAAGGAATTGAGAAAGTGAAGCGGTCGGCCTTCTTTCCGTTGACGACGCTCGTTCCGGCGGCCTTCACAAGCCCCGCATCTCCTACAAACAGATTCGCGGCGAAGCTGTGAAAGAGCCCACTCGCCAGCATGCCGTGCCCCACCAGCGCCGCGACGTCCTTTGAAGAGAAGGCTGCGTCTCCAGGCCACGAATAGAGTTCTTCATGCGCCCCCACTCCTACGTCCAGCTGAATAACATCTTGCTTCTCTGACTTATGGCCTTTCCGGCTCGGCCGCGATCGCGAAATTGTTTCCAGACACGTATATTGAGGCAACCGTTTGAGCATCTTCCCATTCGCTTGCAGTGTGTGAGCGACGAGCAGAATTTCCGGTGGCAAGTCTTCCGCCATGCCGCCAAGCGTGCCGAAAACAGGAATCAGGCTGACGATGACGGCGATAGTCAAACCTGATCGAGCGATCATTGGGCGACTCTTCTTCGCGACCCCATTTTACGCCAGGAAGATGAGCCTCATCGCGAAGCCAATCGGCGCGCGCAAGAGAACAGGTCCGTCACCTTTTGCTTTTCTGTGCTTTCGCTCGGGCACCCGCCCGTGCTTTGCTCTCCAATTTCAGCTGATTGAAATCAATCGCGGCCCGGACAAGATTTTTTAACGCGCGCTCATTCACCTTGTCGCCCTCGAAAAGATCAATCGCGCGCCACACTTTGCCTCCCAGGCCATTGTTGAAAATCTTGTCAGGATCAGGCAGGCTCGCCCCTTGAGAAAAGGTGAGTTTTACTTTATCTTTGTGGGCGTTACCAACCGCAATGATTCCGCTGCGTGACCACACCGGGCTTCCCATCCACTTCCATTCCTCGATGATCTCCCGGTCGGCCCCAAGAATGGCCTTGCGGACGCTGGCCAGTGTTTTGCCACGCCAGTCCGGGAGCCCTGCAATCAGCTCGTCAATCCGTTCCGATGGATTCATTGGGATCTGTGTTCCTCAGATTCTCACTGCAGCGCCTTGCGGAGCCGGTCTTTTCGAAAAAAGTCGTCGCACAACGTGTCCCTTCCACATCCAAAGCCCCGAAAGCACGAGGGTCGGAAGAAAGACAAAACGAACAAGGGGAGCGTAGTTTGGCAGTTCTTTAAAAGGACTGTAGACATAGCCGAAGATCGGAATGCTGAATACAATGTGAATCCAGCGAAAAATCGTCCGTTTGGTGGCTTGACTCATGATCCCCTCGATTCAGATTCTTGCGCCGCTTGCGGCGGCCATTTCGGACTCTCAATGCCGAATTGCTTTGCGTACTCGGCGTTCAATTGCTGCCAGCCTCCGAACTTCAGCGCGTCGTTGCCCACCATGCGCCCGATGGGAGTTCCGCTCACAAGGTGATCCAGAACATCGAGACAAATGTGCCACCCCGCGGCGCCCATCGCGATGAAGCGGCGATCGATGCTGGTCCACAGCGTCAGGCGCGTGCCGCCGCCCAAGGCTTCGAGTTCCCAACGCATATCGTTGCCGCCCCAGCCGTACTCAAGCACTTTTGGAATTTCGGCGCGCGTCACTGTTGTTTCCGTAACCATAGGCTTGGGCGCTGCCACCGTGGTGAGTTTCACCTTGGCGCCTGCCGTACCTAGGCTCCTATCAGCTTCAAACGGAGCCCACTCGCGCAGATGCGCTGGGTCGGTCAGCGACTGCCAGACTTTTTCCGGCGAGTGGCGTAGTTCTCTAACGAGAATGAGCTTCCATCTTTCTCCCTCTTTCCGCACCACCTCCGCGCCTCTGGCCGGACCCGGCGCGTACTTCTCGCGATCGGTCATCGTCTTCTCCTTGTCTTCCCTTTCGTTGGCGTGGATTGATCCATGTGGTCGAGGTGGCGTTCAAGAGCATCTACGTGAGCGGACCAGAACCGCCGGAACGGAGCCAGCCACGCATCCACCTCCTGTAGCGGCTCAGGCCGCAAGCGATAGAGGCGTCGCTGTGCGTCCACCATGGATTCCACGAAACCGGCATCGCGCAGCACTCGCAGGTGCTTTGAAACGGTAGTCTGTGGCATTTGAAGCTGACGCTCAATCTCTCCAACCGACTGTTGCGATGAGACCAACAGGCTCAAGATCGCGCGCCGGTTTGGCTCAGCAATGATTTCGAACACGGATTCCACACTCAGAATATACGTCACTCAGCATATGCTTGTCAACGTATATAGTGCGCGTATTTTCGCCAGGGACGGCTCTACGCGTATCCCTGCTAACTTCTTTTTTGCTCCGCGCTACCTCGCTCACACTGTCGGAATCGCCGGCCTCCGCTTTCACTGAGGCAATCTCACTCCTATTTCGATCCCACCGACCCTGGACGCGGCTAAATTGTAGAGCCAGGCCCCAATCCATGCGAATACGAACCCCATTAGGCCGTAAACGATCGGGAAGACAGCGACGGCGCCGATGCCAATAATCCCACCGATTATCTGCGGGACTGGGTTCTGTGCCTGCCCGCTCTGAGTGCTTGAAAAAATCACCCCGAGCAAAGCGAGCAAGGAGAATAGTGCCCCAAACGCAAGCCCAATAGCAGCGTAAATCGAACCCCGCGATTTTGGCACAGGACGAGGGCCCAACTCTTTTGATTGTCATTCGGCTTGCACAATCTTACAGCGGAGCCCTATCTCAAGGCCTTACGATTTCGCCGCCTACGACCACTACTTCAGGCTTTACCTTTTGAATCTGAACCGGATCGAGATGAAAAATGTCTTGCGAAAGAACAACAAAATCAGCCAATTTGCCCGCTTCGATCGAGCCCTTAATCTTGTCCTGACTCTCGGCGTACGCCGAGCCCACAGTATACGCGTGCACAGCCTCAGCCACCGAAATCTTCTGCGCCGGAATCCAGCCGTTCGGATTCTTGCCATCAAGCGTGCGGCGCGTGGTCGCCGCATAGATGCCTTCAAACGGATTGATCGGCGCAACAAACCAGTCTGAACCAAAAGCCAGGGTGGTTCCAGCGTCAAGCAACGAACGGAACGCATAGGTGGTTTCGGCGCGCTTGTGGCCGATCCGTTTCTCGGCCCAGCGCCCGTCGTCAATCGCGTGATAGGGCTGAACGGAGGCGATCACTTTCAATTGAGCGAAACGCGGGATGTCTTCCGGCCGGAGATGCTGGGCGTGCTCAATACGCAAGCGCCGATCGCGCGGTCCGTTCTCCCGTTCGAGCCGCGCATACAGATCCAGAATGGTTTTGTTGGCGCGGTCGCCGATGGCGTGAGTCGCAATCGCCAGCCCGCCTTGATCGGCTGCTTTCAGGTTCGCGAAGAACGTTTCCGCATGAGCGAGTTCATCAGTCGGTGCGCCAGAGTTGTTCGGCTCATCGTCGAAAGGTTGAAAGAACCAAGCTGTGCCCGAGCCGAGTGAACCATCCGCAAAGGCTTTGAGCGACCCGATCACAAGAGTGTCGTTGCCGAAATTTGTAGTGATGCCGAGATCGGAAACGCGGCGGTAAGCGCTAAGCGGGAACCGAGCCGAAACCCGGACTTTCCATTTACCGCCGGCAATCAGTCGCTGGTAGCCGCGCACTACCAGCGCTTGCAGATCCGCGCCGTGCGCACCCGTGAATCCCATATCTTGCACACTCGTCACGCCATTATCCAGAGCATATTGCTGAGCGGCGAGAAGGGCCGCATCCACTTGGGCGTCAGTCGGAAGTGGAATAACGCGCTCCACCAGGTCTTTGGCTGCGTCCTTGAAAATACCCGTGGGATTTCCTTCTTTATCCCGTACAATCACGCCGCCCGGCACGTCTGGCGTGTTCTTGCTGATGCCCGCCAGTTTCATCGCCAGCGCGTTGGCCAGAGTCATGTGCCCATCGGAGCGATTCACCCAGACCGGATTTTCGGGCGTAACCGCATCAATCCAATCATGCGTAGGCAGTTCAACCGGATTCCACTTCTGCTCATCCCAATTGCCGACAGCGATCCATTCCCCGGCAGGACGCGAGCGGGCATATTCCGCGATACGCTGCTGGAATTGTTGCCGGCTTGTCACGTCGCGTAATTGCACACTGGCTAATCCTTGCCCGCCCCAGAAGAAATGGACGTGAGCGTCGTTAACGCCGGGGATCAGACGTCTGTCTCCCAAATCGAGAATTTTTGTGTGCGGCCCAGCAAGCTGCCTAATCTCGTTATCCCTGCCCACAGCCAGAATGCGATGTCCCGAAACCGCAATCGCTTCAGCTTCGGGCTGCTGTGGATTTTCCGTCCAGATCTTGCCGTGCAGAGCGATGAGGTCGACTTGGGCAGCCATAGGTAGCGTCAGTCCGAGACAAAGAAACGGCAAGATGTAGTTTGGCAAACGATGCTTAATGACGGCCTCCACGTTGAGTCTAAATGATTACAAATCAAGAGCCGCTTCGCAAGATCGCTCGCACCAAATCCTGGGATAATTCTCAGATGTCTCGCCCGCCCACAGCTGTGATAATCGATCATGCAGCGGGTTCGCATAGCCGCTTATGGGTACGCAAGAATACGAATTCGTCATCGTGGGCACCGGTGAGGGCGCGAAATTTCTGGCTTGGACGCTCGGCAACCAGGGCAAGCACATTGCTGTGATCGAGCGCCGGTATATCGGCGGCTCATGCCCCAACATCGCTTGTTTGCCCAGCAAAAACATAATCCACAGCGCCAAAGTGGCTTCGTCGTTTCAAAGGAGCGAGGAATTTGGAATTACCAAAAAAGACCTCAAGATCGACATGTCCGGCGTGCGCGACCGGAAGCGCAACATGGTCAAAGACCTGGTGGATATTCACGTCGCCAACTTTAACGCAAGTGGCGCGGAGTTGATCATGGGTTCTGCCAGATTCGTCGCACCGAAAACGCTGGAGGTTTCACTCAACGAGGGAGGCACGCGCGTCGTTCGCGGCGAGAAAATCATCATCGGAACCGGCACTCGCGCCACAATTGCAGACATCCCGGGTCTTCGTGAATCGAATCCCCTCACTCACATTGAAGCGCTCGAACTGGGCTACCTTCCGCAACATCTCATCGTCCTGGGAGGAGGCTATATCGGTCTCGAACTCGCACAGGCGATGCTTCGTTTCGGTAGCCGCGTCACTGTCATTGATCGGAACAGCCGCCTGGCCAGCCGCGAAGACGAAGATGTTTCCTCGGCGTTGGAGCAGCTCTTCCGGGATGAGGGCATCGAACTCATCCTGAACGCCTCCATTTCCAAGGTAGAAGGAACCTCCGGCAAATCGATAAAGGTTCACATCAGTCAAGGCAACTCGCCCACCATTGTCGAGGGCACCGATCTTCTCGTCGCCGCTGGCCGCACTCCCAACACCGATGGCCTCGGGTTAGATCTCGCCGGTGTCGAACTTACAGATCGTGGCTATGTCAAAGTCAATGAGCGTCTCGAAACCACAGCGCCGAATGTGTGGGCCATTGGCGAGTGTGCCGGAAGCCCGCAGTTCACTCACATCGCCTTCGACGACTTTCGTATCGTTCGCGATAACCTTGCCGGCGGAAATCGCTTCACCACGGGACGCCAGGTTCCGTTTTGTCTGTTCACTGACCCGGAGTTCGCGCGCATCGGCCTCAATGAAACTGAGGCGAAGGCGAAAGCAATCCCTTATCGCCTGGCCAAAATTCCGATGGCGGCCGACCTCCGAACTCGCACTCTTTCTGAAACACGCGGATTCATGAAAGCGCTCATCGACACCCAAACCGATCGCATTCTGGGCTTCACCGTCTTCGGAGTGGATGGCGGCGAGATCATGGGCGCTGTCCAGATTGCCATGCTCGCTGGCTTCCCTTACACCGGTGTGCGTGATGCCGTTCTTACTCATCCCACCCTCCTCGAAGGATTGGTCGTCTTGTTCTCATCGGTTCCACCCAAATGAAAAAAGTCGCCGAGCAAATCAGTGGATACACCTACGGAGCCACCGATGTCTCCTCCGTCTCTCTCGCGGACCTGGAAAACCTCAAGATCAGTGTCGGGTGGACCGCGGAAGATGACCGCTTTCGCCACATGGCCGGAGAGGTGCTATCCCATCAAACGAGAACGCTTGTCGATCAGTGGCGTCGCCAAATCATCGGCAGTATCCCGAACCTCATCCGCCACAGCCGCACTCCCGGCGGCGGGCCGCTTCCCGAGTACCAGTTGAAAAGCGGCCTCCGATTCGAGCAGTGGGTTCTCGATACCTGCTTTCGCCCCTATGACCAGGATTGGCTCAATTACCAGCAAGAAATCGCACTGCGCCACACAAGTCTGAAAAAGAATAAGACCGATGGAGTCCACTCGACCCCATATGTTCCCCTCCGTGACATCATCTCGTTCGTCGCAGTCATGAATGAAACGATCAAGCCGTATCTTTCCGCTAAAGGACACACAGCGGAGGATGTGGAAAAAATGCACCGGGCTTGGGCTAAGTCACTCCAGTTACAGATCGCACTTTGGTCTCAGCCCTACACGAATAATGAATGGTGAATAGATGCAAGCCCTTGTTCTCAATCGCTACAACGGCCCCTTGGAACTTTTGGAAATACCCTGTCCGAAACCGTCCGAGGGAGAGGTGCTGGTTCGCGTGGTGGCCTGCGGCCTGAACCCGCTCGATCTGAAAATCCGCTCTGGCGATGCCGCGCATGCAAAGCATCCGGTGCCGCTTGTTTTGGGAGTCGATCTGGCTGGCGTTGTGGAAGAGATCGGACCGGGCGTCACCACTTTCAAAGTGTCCGACGAAGTGTACGGAATGACGGGCGGCGTGGGCGGAATTCAGGGTTCGCTTGCACAATACGCCGCGGTTGATGCCGATTTGCTCGCTCTGAAGCCTTCGCGTCTGACGATGCGCGAAGCCGCTGCCCTGCCGCTCGCCTTCATCACATCCTATTCGGGCATCGTCGATCGCGCACAACTCAAGGCTGGCCAGACGGTATTGGTTCAGGGCGGCGCCGGCGGAGTCGGTTCCATTTCCGTGCAACTGGCGCGCGCGCTCGGTGGTTTGGTATGGGCAACGGTTAGCGAACGCGATCAAGAAGTCATCTCGCGTTTAGGTGCCACTCCTATCGACTACCGCGCACAATCAGTCGAGCAATATGTCGAATCCTGCACCCGAGGCGAAGGATTCGACCTGGTCGTGGACACTGTAGGAGGTGCGACGCTCGATGCCTCTTTCGCAGCGGTAACGCATTTCGGTCACGTTGTCAGTGCGCTGGGATGGGGCACCCACTTGCTTGCGCCGTTGTCCTTTCGCGAAGCTACCTATTCAGGCGTGTTTACGCTCCACCCACTACTCACCGGGAAAAATCGCGCTCACCACGGCAAGGCTCTTCGCGAAGCCACACAACTCGTCGAAGCCGGCCAGCTCACTCCAATGCTCGACCCGCGCCGGTTCAACCTGCAATCAGCCGAACTCGCTTACGCAACCATGGCCGACAGCGCCGCGCGAGGAAAAATTGTCATAGACGTGTAATCGATTCCGCCGGACCGAGCCGTCAGTCGCCGAGACAGGTTCCCACCCGTCGCGCCGTCTGCACCCACGAATGGTCGCGTGGCACCAGTTTCAGCTTGCCCGCCACTTTCTCTAGCGGCACCGGTTCCGTCCCATCGCCGCGCGCCGCCACCATCACGCCAAATCTTCCTTCTTGGATCAGATCCGCGCACGCGCTCCCCAGACGCGTGGCCAGCAGGCGGTCCTCCGCGCACGGCGTGCCGCCTCGCTGCACATACCCCAGAATCGTCACCCGCGATTCAAGATGCGTCAATTCCTCAAGTTGCCGCGCCAGCCGCAGCGTGTTGCCCTGGTGGCGAACTTCCAGTGCCGCAATCTCGCGCTTCGCCTCCAGCTTCTCGTTCAACGTCTTGGCATCTTTCAAAACCTTCTCGGCCATTCCAAAAATCCGCGCATCGTCGCGGCTCTTCGCGCCCTCGGCCACAGCCACAATGCTAAAGTTGCTCCCTTTCTTACTGCGCCGCCCGATGGCCTCGGCGATCTTCTTCACGCTGTAAGGAATTTCAGGCAGCAGGATCGCGTCAGCGCCGCCCGCCAGCCCCGCGCCCAGCGTCAGCCAACCCGCTCGATGCCCCATGATCTCGGCCACGATAATGCGGTGGTGGCTGTGAGCAGTGCTGTGCAGCCGGTCAATCGCTTCAGTCGCAATCCCCAAAGCCGTGGCGTAGCCAAAAGTCGCGTCTGTCATCGCCACGTCGTTGTCAATCGTCTTGGGCAACGTAATGACGTTGATGCCGGCCTTCTGCAGCCGGAAGGCGTTCTTTTGTGTGCCGCCTCCGCCCAGGCACACAAGGCAATCGATTCCCCACTTCTTCAGGTTGTTCCTGATAACGCCCGTCACGTCTTTCGTATGGCCGTCGATCAGCATGCGATGCGGTTTATCCCGGCTGGTGCCGAGAATCGTGCCACCAACGGTCAAAATGCCTGACAAGGCAGAGCGATCCAGATCGATCCTCCGATTTTCCACCAAACCGCGAAAGCCGTCGCGAAAACCAACGATTTCCATGCCGTACGAGCCCAGCGCCGCTTTGCCAACGCCGCGAATCGCCGCATTCAGTCCGGGGCTGTCCCCCCCGGCCGTCAGAATCCCGATCCGCCTGATTTTTGAGGCCATTTGTTAACAGTGCCAGAAAATCACAATTTCTCTCAACTCAAGTTATAGTACTCCGTCGGACGAACGACACAACATTGACCAGGATTAACTCTGCCTGTATTCGTGCTAGGTCACACGAAAACTTTTTAAATCATCTCCATTACGAAACACATCCGCGGCATGAAAAATCGCGCCAGCTGCACGGCAGTTATCTCTCGAAAAGGAAATTATCAATGACTCTGATCATCATCATTCTTGTTATATTGCTGCTGGGCGGAGGCGGCGGATACTATGGCTACGGCCGCTGGGGTTATGGAGGCGGGGCGGGCATCGGTTTGGGAACAATTCTGGTGATTTTACTCATCGCCTATCTGTTGGGTCTTTTCCGCTAAGGCTTCCCGACAAGGCGATTTCTTCACCACCGCATCGCCGAAGTCAATCGGGTGTTACTAACTATCCCGAATCTTCACAAGCGTGATCACTTAGGCGTCACGTGAATCAGCGCGCCGGGATTTTCGTCTTCAAGCATCCACAGCGATCCATCTGGCCCCTGTTCCACATCGCGGATGCGGCGCCCCACATCCCAGCGCTCAGCCGTTTTCGCGCCGCCATGCCCGTCGAAGACAACGCGGTTGAGCGTCTGGCTCCCTAACCCGCTAATGAAGCCGCTCCCGTTCCATTGTGGGAAGGTTTGGGTGCTCGTATAGAACATCAGATTGCCCGGCGCAATCACCGGTACCCAATAGATCACCGGCTTCGCCAAGTCGAGCCGGCTATCGGGATTGGGTATCGGCACGCCGTTATAATTCTTCCCGTAAGAAACGAGTGGCCAACCATAGTTCTTGCCCGGCTCAATCAGGTTCAGTTCGTCGCCTCCGCGCGGGCCATGCTCCACCTCCCACAGTTCGCCGCTAGGCGAAAATGCCAAACCATACGGCGTGCGGACGCCGCTCGCCCACGTTTCCGCCGGTGTTAAATTGGGGCCCGGATAAGTATAAGTGGTCACCACTTCTGCAGTCTTGGCGGCTTCGGTGTCACTCGGCGGGTCGATCAGCGGAACCGTGGCAGCGCCCATCTTGCCATAGTTGGGATTGCCAGGCGCCGGCTTGCCGTCCAGTGTCAGCCGCAGAATCTTACCTTCCGGTTGATTTGGATCCTGGGCGGGAGTCATGCGCTGGCGGTCGCCAACAGTCAGAAACAAATATTGGCCGTCCGGCGAGAACGCAATCTGCGCGCCTTCCTGCCCACCTTTGCCTTTTGGCAACTGGCGCCACAACACCGTCAAGTCTCCCAGCCTCGCGGAGTTTTCCGTCACCCGCAATTTCGCCCGCGCCAGCGCCAGGCCGCAACCATAGTCGCCCGGTTCACAGTAAGTCAAATAAACGCTATGGTCTGTAGCGTAATGCGGTGAGAGGAAGATGCCCAGCATCCCATTCTGGCCCTCCCAATAAACCGGCGGCGTATTGGCCACCGGAACCTTCTTTCCATCCTGTGACACCAGCCAAACCGGCCCACTTTTTCGGTAATCAGCATGCGGCCATCCGGCAGAAAGGCCAGCCGCCACGGCAATTCAAACGTGGCCACCGTTGTCATAGTGAACGGTAAGCTGGCCTCAGGCTTCTGTTCGCCTGCGTTGACCTGCGTCCACGCCGCCACCGCCGACAAGCTCAGCACTAAAGCCACTTTCACCAGTTTCATCATCATCCTCATCAATTCTACTTGCTCCTCCCACGTCCGCCCTTGAAGCGCAAAGCGTCCAGATACGCGCCGCCGCTTAACTTGCCACCCGGTTTGAGCGCCACTCACCCGGAGACGTTCCTTCCCATTTGTGAAATGCCCGAATGAAAGAGTTGGGGTCTTCATACCCCAGCAAGAAGGCAGTCTCGTTCAGTTGAAGTGAAGGCTGCGCCAAATAATGTTGCGCCAGCTCTCGCCGCGCCTCTTCCACCAACCCATGAAACGTAAGCCGCTCTGCCAGCAGGTGCCGCTGCAATGTCCGGCTACTCAACCGCAATTCCCGCGCCACATCTTCTAATCGCGGCCGCTGCCCGGCTATCACCTTCTTTAACGTTCCTTTCACCCGTTCTCGAATGGATTTATCTGCCAGTTGTTGCGCCAACTCGGCTTCCAGTTGAGGCGCCACCAATTCCAGCAAGTCGGCGTTGTGCGTCACGAAAGGCTGGCTTAAATCTTCCTTCCGGAAGAAGAGCTTATTCTGCTTCGCTCCAAACGTAACCGGCGAACCGAAATGTTTCTCATAGAGCTGATGGTTGGCCTTGGGGCGCTTGAATTCCACCCGCGATGGATTGAGGCGAAGCCCTGTCCCGCGCCGTCCAATTGCGACCACCCAGGCAAAACACACATCCACCAACGCCGGTGGCTCCGGCTCATCGGCCAGCAGCCACGCGAATTGCACCGCGCACTCATCCCCGCGCGCGACAATCCTAATTTCTTCCGGACAGGTCAGCCGTTTGTAGCGCGCCATCTTATCGAGCGCATCCCGAAAGGAACGCGTGTAGAGCGCCGCAATCGCAATCGGGTCATAGCGTTCGATTCGTTCCTCGCTTCCCAGTTTCAGGCCGATCGCTGGATCGCCGCTAAGGTCATGAATGGCGTTATACAAAGCGAACATTTCGCCTGTCGTCACCCAGACTTTTGTCTGCGCAAACAACTCGGCGGGCAGTTCCGCTCGACGCAGCACCGCAACCGGAGAAAGCCCTAAATCCTCAAGCCGTTGTGCCAGCGTGCCTGAAACTCGGAAGCGATTACTCATGCCTTAACGCAGCGAAGCCATGTTGATCACAAACCGGTATTTCACATCGCCTTTCAGCAATCGTTCATACGCCTGGTTGATCTCCTGAATTTTGATTAGCTCAATATCCGCTGTAATCCCATTCTCGCCGCAGAAATCCAGCATCTCCTGCGTCTCTCGAATCCCGCCGATCGCCGACCCCGCCAAGCTCCGCCGCTTCATCAGCAAGTTGAACGACGCCAAAGCCGCAGGCTTCTCCGGCGCACCCACCAGAGTCATCACTCCATCCAGCTTCAACAGCCGCAGATAAGTGTTCAGATCATGGTCTGCCGATACCGCGTCGAGAATGAAATCGAAACTGTTTGCATTCTTCTGCAGGGCCGACGCATCGGTTGAGAGAACCACCTCATCGGCTCCCAGTCTGACAGCGTCCGCAGCCTTATTCGCCGACGTTGTGAACAGGACCACGCGGGCGCCAAAAGCTTTTGCGAACTTCAGTCCCATATGCCCCAGTCCGCCCAAACCCACAATCCCGACCTTCTGTCCTTTGCCCACCTTCCAATGGCGCAGGGGCGAGTAGGTGGTGATACCAGCACACAACAGCGGAGCCGTACCAGCCGGATCCAAACTATTGGGCACGCGCAGTACATACGCTTCATCCGCTACCACCGCATCCGAATAACCGCCATACGTCACACCGCCCAAGATTTTGTCGGGCGCGTTATAGGTGAGGGTCATGAATTTTTCACAATACTGCTCCTCGCCGGCAAGGCAGCTATCGCATTGGCGGCACGAATCCACCATGCAGCCCACCGCCGCTATATCGCCTTCTTTGAACTTTCGTACGGCGCTTCCAACTTTGAGCACGCGGCCGACAATTTCGTGGCCCGGCACGCACGGATAGACCGTCGGCATAACTGCCTTCCACTCATCGCGGACTTGATGCAGATCCGAATGACAAACGCCGCAATACAGAATCTCCATCTGGACATCGTGCGGCCCGGGCGTGCGTCGTTGAATCTTGTGTGCCGCAAATCCAGACGTCCCGCTCGAAGCGGCGAATGCCTTTGAAGAAAACGTCGCAGGTCGCGACGTCTCTTTTGTTTCCGTTTCAATCACTGCAGATTCGATCATTTTTGCTCTAAAACTTCCTTCTCTTGGCTCAGTGTAAAGGAAGCCGCGCGCGCATTCACTAGCCAACCACGCCATTCAACTCGCCAAACACGCCATCTCGCCCGGCGTGACGCGCCATTCGCTCCGCTCGGCAAAGCGGCCGCAACAAAGGTTAATTTCTCGCCTTAGATTTATGGCGTTTCTTGACTCGCAGCGCAACACCGCCACGCACGGCTCGTCAGTATTCGCGCTTGATGACGATGCCAGGCTGCGGTACCGGATATCTGCCGCTAGCGTCCGCCAGCAGCGGTGCCGGGGAATCCATTGTGAACTTCTCTACGTCGGGCGCCATCTCGTGCTCACATTGAAGCATCTCATCAAACGTAATTTCCCGGCCCGTGTTGGCGGCCATGCGGCCCATGCTCGAAACCAAGCTCGCCTCCACCCCGCGTTTGACCTCGTTGTAAGGCTTGTCATCTCGAATCGCGTCTATTAAATCGTTCCACTCGTTTTGATAAGGATCCGCCTGGTCCGGGCTGACCTTCGATTCCCAAACCAGGTTTGCAGCGACCGCCTTCTGACCCTTGTAAAGGCTTGAGGGCAGCCCACAATCGCCGCTCGCGGAGGCGATGCCCATGCCCTTCGTCCCGTGCAGGCAACTCGTGTAGATCTCCTCGCATCCATTCATGCAGCGCCCATCGAAGAAAAACTTCGTGCCATCGGCGTACGTGTATTCCACCGAATAGACGTCAAAATTCTGATCCACGTAGGCTACTCCCTCTGGGCTGACCTTGTAATGCCGCCCGCCCAGCGCCTGCGCTTTTACCGGCCATTCGTTCTTCATCCATCCCAGTTGATCGATGAGATGAATATAAAAATCATTGAAGCAGCCTCCGCTCGCCCAGATAAAGCTATGGAAGCGCTTCACTTGATAGAGCAGATCGGTGATACTGGCCGGCTTGGGTAGCGAGAGAAAATAGCCGCCGGGTCCATGCATGCGGTAACCGCGCTGCAGAACAATCTCGCCCATCTCCCCGTTATGCACGCGGTCAGCCAGTTCCTGCAGCGCCCGGCTGTGACGCGACATCAGGCCTACTCCTACTTTCAGGTTCTTGGCTGAAGCCTCCTGGCCGAGCGCGAACATTCGCTTGCTCGTTGGCCCATCAGCCGTGAGCGGCTTTTCCATAAAGACATTCAAGCCCTTCTGGATCGCGTAAGTGAAGTGCACCCAGCGAAACGCCAGCGGCGTCGCGAAAATGACCACATCGCCCGCCTTCAAACAATCCATCGCCTGCTTATACGCGTCGAAACCTAGAAACTGTCGATCCGGCGGCACATCCACCTGAGTGGCGAATCGCTGCTGCAGCTTATTCAGGTCGTTCGCCAGCCGTTCCGGGAAAATGTCCGCCATCGCGACCAGTTTCACAGGACCGCGCTTGACGGCTAGTGCATTCGCCGCCGCGCCGCCGCCGCGTCCGCCACAGCCTACCAAGGCTATCTGAATCGAGTCGCTACCCGCTGCATGCACCGCGGGAATCGCAACGTTGGCCAAAGCCGAAAATGCAGCCGACTTGCCGCTGGCCTTGATGAAATCGCGGCGGCTGGTCGAATCTTGTAAAGAGTTCATAGCTATCCACTCCTTCGAGACTTATTGTTGCCTCTTCCGGGCTGGCAGCAAGCCTCAGTAGTACGCGCCCTGTATTGTAACAATCAAAGAAGATGCCGAGGAAGGTGCCTGCAACGCGAATTTTGTCACCACCGTTCTTCGACAGCACTTCATTTGCCATCGTCGGCTCGCAATTCCCACCTTTCGCCAAAGAAGCCCGCGGCGGCAATCTTTCCCGGCCATTCGGCATCGGGCGGCGTGCTGATGTCTACCAACGCGTAATCGGGCAGCATCGCAATTTGGAGCGAGTTATTGGAGTAGGCGAATTCTCGGAACGTAAAGCCGCTATTTAACACCACATATTTGGCGGGATTTAGAGGATTGGGATAGATCATGACCAAAGCGTGGGATGCCGCCGGGAAGCGGCGATTGCCCAGCGTTACCGAATCCCGCGTCCAGTGAATCGGCAGCTTGTCCGCAATACGCCCCAGCACTTTGTTACTTTCCGGATCGCCCCACAAAATCAGGTTGTTGGCAGCGATGTCGGCATCTGTGATTTGCGTGTCGTCTTTCACCTGTGCGTCGCCACGGAATTGCCTGCGCCATTCATGAACCGCTCGTTCTTCTTCTGATTTGACCCAGCTTTCAATCGCGTCATGCGCGGCTGTGCCGGTGGGGCGCACCAGCAGAAAGCTGCTCATAAACGCATCGTCAATGGGTCCTTGCAGATCGTGCTGTTTTCTCAACCCGGCTTCCTCTTCCGTTGACAGCGCCCAGCGTGTGCCTGTTTTGCGAAAGCGTGCCGTCCACGATCCATCGGTGAGTGGACCCGGTGCCATCAGCGATTGTCCGTCCAACAACACCGTCACTTTCGATGCGGGATCGAGTAGCTCGGCGCCGCTCCCCATGTGGAAACTCAGCGCACTTACGTTGACAGTTGCCACTCGGACCGTGTGATCGCCCTCGATGTCCGCATTCACTAGCGCCCGGTCCCAATGCTTTTCCATCCCATCGACTACCACCCAGCGCATCCGATTGTATTTGAGAGTCCAGGTAGTGAAGCGGATTCGGCGGGGCCTTTCGTCGCGTCCTCTCGCCGCCAGCGCATCCATGCGCTGATTGATCTCGACAATCGCTTCCGGCGTGTACGCATGTCCGATGTTCAGTCCCCAAACGCGGCTCAGCGTCAGCCCCTCGGCCGCAAGATTTTTCTCCATGATGTCGGCCGCCTGCCGTTGCGCATCATGATCGCCGTTGTACGCCACCACCGGCACATTGAAGAAGTTGGCTGCATAATCAGTCGCATTCGTGAGGTGCAGTAGCTTTTCTTCAAACCAGCTGGGCTGATAGCCTTTTTTTGCATAGTCATAAAATTCGGCTGTCTCCGCGAATCCCGCGCCCGGCGCGACCGCCGCGAAATCCGTCCCATAGTGCGCCCCGATGTGCCAGGCCGACGCGCCACCCATGCTAAAGCCGCGCACTAAAATTCGATTCTCATCCACCGGGAAGTGTCTCTTCACATCTTCAAGGGCCTCAAAAAAATCCACCTCCCCGGCGAACGTGCTCGCATTGCAGTAACGTCCATAGAGATGCAGCACGATCGTGTCCTGCGGTGTGAACTGCCCGGCGTTATGGAGTCGGTCCCACAGGAAGTTGACCTCACTCAAAGTTTCCGAACGCCCATGGAACCACGCGTCTACCCGCCATCGATGCGGCCGGTCCGGAGCATATGATGGCGGCACCACCAGACCATAAGGCTGGACACTATGGTCAATCTCCGACAAGTAGCCGCGTACCGAAAGGCCGGTGGCCCGAGTCCACGGCGCGTCTCCCTTCGCTAGCGCTTCGGCGCGTTCTAATCCTATCCGTAACATCTCTTTCGCCCGGAAGACATCTTCTTGCGTGAAAAATTCATTCTCATCGAGTGCGTACCGGACCGCTTTCTCGAAGATGACTACGTCCGGAGCATGAGCATTCTCGCGCAGGCCATTGAGCCGCTGAGTCAAGCGATCAAGTTCTGAGCGGAGATCATGTTCATCCTTTGCAGCCAAGGTGATCCCAGGGGGTGGCAATGGATGCTGCGGCGGAACCGGCGCAGCCAGGAAAAGCAACGCAAGAAATAAATAATGCATACCGATCTCACATCATATATGGCATCTGGGGGCATGCGAAGCAGCGAGCCCGGCATTGCTCTGGAACTTATACTCATCATTCTGCGTACGACAACTATGCTGTCTAAATCGTGTTCGCTCGTGCTCTTCGCTTGCCTTGGTCTGGTGGCCTATGCACAGCCAAGCACCGATCACTCTGTCCAGATCAAGAACAAAGCCATGGCTATGCGGGTATTCGATGAGATCTTCAACCAGGGCAAGTTCCAGGTCGCGGACGAAATCTATACGCCGGATTTTCAAAACCATGGGCTTCACAGATCGGCTGACCTGAAGACGGATCAAGCAGCGGTCCACGCCGAAAAGAAGGCGTTTCCCGACCTCCGCATGAGCGTCCAACAAGTGATCGCCGAAGGAGACAAGGTCGCCGTGTTGTGGACATTTCAAGGGACGCACACTGGTTCGGGCTATGCGGGCCTTCCGCCCACGGGAACACCGGTAGAGCTTCGCGGCATTACGATTTGGCGCATCGTCGATGGACGGATCAGCGAGGAGTGGTCCAGTTGGAGTGAAACGGCCGCCTACCTCCGCGTATTCACGCAGCTGAAATGGTGGCTGGTCTTTGGGACGGTCCTCCTCTTGGCCATCGTCATCGCGATCGAGCGGCTCCTTTGGACTCTGTTGCGGGGAATGTTTACCCATCGCCGTAAGTCTTCCCCAACCCATGGGAGTTGAAACGGGTGACGGCCTCAATCCCATCCGGCTTCGATCTGTATTCGGCGCGCTGAGCCAATACCTCTGAGAATGAGATCGATCCCGGCGAGAAAATCATTTCGGTCGTTGTGAGCGCGCATCCGCGCGGCTAGGCTGCGCGCGAACGGGAACTCCTCCCGATCAAGTTGTGACCACGCAGTTGACACCACTTCCAGAAAGTCGGATCTGTCCAGGCCCCGCATCCGGGCGAACTGCCCGTTGGCCGCATTCCTCCCCGCGACGCCGAGGATATAGTTCAGCAACGCAGATGCAGTAATCCAGTGTTCTTGCTTCGCCACGCCAAGGGCTTGAATCTGCTGGCCAATGTGTTCCACGATGCGCACCATCGGCGGCTGTCCCGGGGCAATCATGAGCGCCGAGCCAACCCACGGATGCGCGTCGATGGCGTCGAACATGGCCAGCGCGAGCCGTCGAATCGTCGTTTTCGGCGGCGTGCCGGACGTGACCGAAGCCAGGGGCGCCTTCAGGGTGCGAACGATGATGGCGTCGCATGCGGCGGTCAGCAGATCGCTCTTGTTGGCGATGTGCCAGTAAATAGCGCCCGGGCCGGTGGCGAGCCGTTCGGATAGGGTTCGGAACGTAAGCCCGCCCTCTCCGCTGCCATCCAAAAGCTCGATCGACGCTTCAACGATTTGCTCCCGTGAAAGCGATTCTTCTCGTCGTTGGCCGCTACTTGTTTTCTTGCCGCGTGCTCTTTGCGCCATACCTCATCTTGACATGAATGGAACGCTATTCCATACTTATGGAATGACGTTCCATCGTCGCCGCGCAGGTGCCCGGCGGCCTCGAACCAGCAAGGAATCAGGATGAATACTCCAATCGCAATCATCGGTGGCGGCCTGGGCGGGCTGACTCTTGCCCGCGTCCTCCACGTTCACGGCATTGCCGCGGCGGTCTACGAAGCTGAATCTTCGCCCGACGCACGCGGACAAGGTGGCTTGCTCGATATCCACCAATACAACGGGCAGCTCGCACTCAAAGCAGCGGGACTCTTTGAAGAATTCCGCAAGCTCATCCAAGCCGAGGCTGAGTCACAGTGCGTCCTCGACAAGGACGCCAACGTCCTGCTCTACGAGCCGGACAAGGGCAACGGCGGCCGGCCTGAGGTACCCCGCGGAGACCTTCGTCGCATCCTGCTGGAATCCCTTCCTGGCGGCACAGTCCGCTGGGGGCACAAGGCGACAGCAGTCTTTGCCCTCGGAGGTGGGAGACACGAGGTAACCTTCGCAAATGGCTCGACAGTCACCACCGGCCTCCTCGTCGGTGCGGATGGAGCTTGGTCCAGAGTGCGTCCCCTCCTCTCCAGCGCGAAACCGGCGTATGTCGGCACTGCTTTCATCGAGACTTTTCTTTTCGACTGCGAGACGCGCCACAAGCCAAGCGCAGATGCGGTGGGCAGTGGCACGATGATGGCGCTTGCGCCAGGCAAAGGCATCATAGCGCACCGCGAGGGCGCGGCCACCCTGCACGCATACGTCGCGCTTAACAAGCCGGAGGACTGGATCGCCAGTATCGATTTCTCCGACCCCGTATCTACCCTGGCCCGCGTCGCCGCCGAATTTCAGGGATGGTCCCCCGCCCTGACAGCGCTTCTCACCGACACCGAAACCGACCCTTTGCTTCGCCCCATCTATGCGCTTCCGATCGAGCAGAGATGGGAACGCGTGCCCGGCGTAACTCTCATCGGCGATGCAGCTCACCTCATGTCGCCATTCGCCGGCGAAGGAGCGAATCTCGCGATGTACGACGGCGCGGAACTCGGAAAGGCCATGGCCGCCCACCCCGGTGATATTGAAGCCGCGCTCATCGCCTATGAAAATGACCTTTTTCCTCGCAGCTCGTCCGCCGCTGCCGAGGCGGACCGGAACATGAAGGTGTTCTTCAACGAAAACTCGCCTCAGAGCGCGGTTGATTTGTTTATCAATTACCTGAGCGTCCGCCCACCCACCTGAAGTATAAAGTACCCAACTCGCAAAAATTCCGCAACGGCTTAATGAGTCGCCAGCAACAAGCGAGTCTCGGCAACAACGCGGTCCTGAAACTCTGGATCGCGCACCTGAGCAGAGCCTTGCATGGGATGACCGCTTTCGTCGTAGTAGACCCCGGTTTGACCCGATGGATCAGTCAGGATCTTGGTGAACACGCGCGCCGCTCGGTTGGGAGTGCTCAAGATTTTTACAAACGGCGCCAGCAGTGGAGCGATCACAGACGTCAGGATTTTGCGAGACGTGCTCATGTGGTCGTGGAGGCCGGTGCTGAACATGATGCCCGGGTCGATGGCATTCACATGCAACTGTGGGTTTTCGCGCGCCAGAGCGATCGCCGTCACGATGTTGCACTGCTTCGACGTCGCATAGGCGTCCACACCAGGCCGCGTCGAACCGTCGGGTTTCCATTCGCCGCGCAGGCTCGCCTCGGCAGAGACGTAGCGGCCTCCGCGAAAGCCGGCTCGCGCGGCCGGTTTGCGTTCAGGATCCTCGGTGGCCGATCCGACGAAGAGGACATTCGCACCATCCTCCAGATGAGGTAAGAGCGCCTCGGTTAAAGCGAACGGCCCAAGATGATTCGTCACGAACGTAATATCCCAGCCGGCCGCGTTCGTCGTGATGCCTGGGTTCTGAATGCCCGCATTGTTAAGCAAGCCAACAATGGGTACATCGAGCGCGATGATCTCCGCAGCGGCGCGGCGGACGCTAGCCAGATCTGACATGTCGCACACAATGGGCACCGCCTGCCCGCCCAACCGCTCAATCGCCTTCTTCGTATCGTTGAGCTTCTCGCTATTGCGGCCTACGAGCACGAGCGTCCCATGCGAGGCCATATCCAGAGCGGTCGCTCGCCCCGCGCCTGAGGTCGGTCCCGTGATGACATACGCTTTGCTCCTGGTTTTGTTATCGATATCCGGCATATTCTCCATCTCCTTATTCGTGGCTGTCTAGACAGTTAACTTGTGGGGCTCAAAAATTACATCACCATCCGCCACACCGCATCGAACCCCGTCTTGCAGTGCTTTTTTGCGTTCTTCGGGTCCTGGCTCATAAACTCCATCGTTCCATCAGCTACGGAGTTCACCAGCGCAGTTAAGAAGCTCATCGGGACGTTGCTCATAGACCCTGCTGCGCGACAGTGCTCCAGCAATTCACCCAACGGCTTCATGGCTTTGTGCGCGGCGGCGCGAGTTTCCGGTGTGATCGCATCGGAAACATTCAATTGTGTCAGTGCTTTTCGCTTCTCAGGAAATGCTACAGCCCAGTTCGTCCAGTTCCGCCAGACCTGAAAGAAATGTTCCCGCGAAAACTCACCCTCTTGCACATCCTTCACGGCAGCGGCGGCCATCTGTGTTTTGAGTTCAAGGTACAGCTGATTGAAAAGGTCTGCTTTGGTAGGGAAGTAGGTAAAAAGCGAGCCATTGGGAATGCCCGCCTGTTTGGCTATTCCCATCGTCGGCGCGCTCAACCCTTGTGTGACGATCAGGCGCGTCGCCGCAGCCAGGATGGCGCTACGCTTGTCGTCACTTTTGAGCCTGGACATAAATGGAAGTTTAACCTATAACCGTCTAGCCAGTCAAGAATAACGATTCATTCGGACGCAAGATGGGTTCAGAATTCCCACTCGATGACGACAAATGCCGGCACGCTCAGAACGTTACAGTCTATTTGTCTATGCCCCGGACACAAGGATCAAGGTACACGACATACGCCTACCGAGCCGCGCGCGTCAGCAAGCAGTCCTCCGTCAAAATCGGAAGCGGTGAGTGGGCCAGCGCATTGCTGACATCCGTCCTACAAAGCCTTAAATGACGCACATTTGCCGGTTTGGGCCTTAAATCCGAAACTAGCAAGTTGTAACCGTGCCGCGCACCAGGCGCAGGACCAAAAGCATCCCAAGGAACGGCACGAGTCCCGCCATCACGATAATCGGGTCGAAAGCATGGGTACCGGTAACCGCGCGTTCGTCAGTGAGTCTCCCAATTAGAAAGAATGCCAGAATCGTTCCCACGGAAGCCGCTGTCCCACTCAAGCCGCTCACAGAAGCTACCAAGCGCCTTGGATACAGGTCGGAGGGCAGCACATTGGCGATGGTGGTGAAGCACCCATAGCAAAAAGTAGACAGGGCAAAAAGCGCGGTGATGCGGGCAATATTCGCAGTGAAGATCGTCGGAATGATGGCAAGCATTCCGATTCCTCCCAAGACAACAATCACCTTGCGCGCCCAGAGAATCGGCCTTCCACTGGCGATCAGGCGGCCCGAAACGGCGCCCGCGAAGAAATTGCCTAGGTCCGTAGCCACGAAGGGGATCCAAACTGAAATCATGCTGCCAGTGAGCGAAACTCCCTTCGACATCAGGTAGATCGGAAACCAATCCGTAATAAAAAACCAGACCGGATCTGTAAAGCTTCGCGCGATCACCACGCCCCAGGTCTGCGGAAGCTTGAGCAGGTCTCGCCACGCCAAAGGGGCGGAGTTTTCAGATTCATGACCTTGATCTGCCAGAATCATCTCCTTTTCGTGATCCGTGATCAAAGTGTGATTTTCCGGCAGATCGTAAAAACGGCGCCACAAGAACAACCAGCCTATTCCGAGCAGTCCTGGAATAACGAAAGTGGCGTGCAAACCAAAATGCGCATAGACAAACAGAACGATGAACGGGGCAATGGCTCCGCCGATGGAAGAACCGCTATCGAAAAACGCAGTTGCCAGGCCGCGATCGCGCTTTGGAAACCACTCAGCCACGGCTTTGGTCGCGCCAGGCCAATTGCCGGCTTCGGCCAAACCAAGTAGAAATCGGAACGAGATAAACCCGCCAAATCCGTTGGCCAGAGCCGTCAGCATCGAGATAAAGGAGTAACAAGCCACCGTTCCCATCAGTCCCCGTTTCGTGCCCACACGATCAAGCACTCTACCGAAAACCGTTTGGCCAATCGAATAAGCGATGCGGAATGCAATCACCAGAAGGGCGTACTTCGAATTGTCCCAATGGTAGATCCGCTTGAGATCCGGCGCGAGGAGCGAGAGTGTCTGCCGATCAATATAGTTGATAACGGTGGAGGCGAATAATAACCCGCCAATCCACCAACGTAGGGTGGGTATCTTTCGCCTAGACGGGGCGATCAAGAATTTGTTCCGCTTTCGGATCCCAGTACAGTTTCTTTCCGGACCAATACGACTGAGCTGCCATGATACACGCGACGGAATGGGAGAAACCGTGATCTACCGTCGCGTTGGGTTCGCTGCGATCACGAATTGCATTCAGCCAGTTCATCAGGTGATCCACATCGTCGTCGTTCGGTCCGAGGGAGTCTGGAACTGGCGCGCTTTCGAGATGAATGAACTCAGCTTTATCATCAGCCGGCCCCATGCCCGGAAGGCCCGTATAGCGCGGCTTTCCGTTGTCTTCCGGGTCAAATTCGTGACGGCCTCCTTCACGGGTTATTAAAAACAGCGACGCACCTTCACCCCCGTAGTTTTCAATCGTCCCATCGCTCCCGCAAATCCGGCTGAAGCTGCGATAGCTGTTCGAGAAACTCGTCGTGTAGGTGTAGAGAAAGCCTTTCGGGTAAGTAAACGCAACCGTGGCGTTATCAGGATTTTCACGGCCGTCGTGCCAGGTGAAAACACCCCCCGTCGAAACGGCCGTTGCCGGATGGGTTTCGTCCGTCCATAGGTGAACCATGTCCGAGCCATGACTCAACCATTGATCGAAGATCCCTGATGAAAAATCCTTATATAAACGAAACTCAAGATAAACGTGCGGATCAAACGGTCGGTCCGGCTTGTCTAACAGCCAGCGCTTCCAATCGGTATCCTCTTCCTTCAGGAGCGTTGGATTCTTGCCGTCGTCGTACTTGTGAATGTGCCGCCAGCGTGGTTGATTCGTGTTCCACTCCTGAGAAATGCGCACAACCGTCCCAATCCTGCCCGAACGAATGATGTCGCGAACTGCCAGCGGATACGGCTGGCTCCGGTGCTGTGTGCCAACCTGCACGACCTGTTTCGACGCTTTCACCGCGGCGCGCGCCGCCTTGGCTTCTTCCAGTATGTTGGCGAATGGCTTTTCGACATAGCAATCTTTGCCGCTCTGTACCACCTCAATGCAAAGCTTCGCATGCTGATGGTCGCCGGTGGCAATCATGACGGCGTCAATATCCGAACTCTCAAGCATTTTCTCGGAATATTTGTAGCGGCGCGGCGCGGAACCGAATAAGCGCTGCACCTGCGAAGCACGTGCATGGCGCGCGATCGACCAGATGTCGCACACCGCAACCACTTCCAAAGGTGTGCGCTTGGAAGCGAGGTGTGCCATATGAACATGGCCTTGGCTGCGTCCGCCACAGCCGAGTTGTGCGATACGAATGCGATCATTCGCGCCCGGTACTCGTGCATAGGACTTCGCACTCATGGCAATGGCAGATCCGCCTAGAACAACTCCGGTCTTGCCAAGAAACTGCCGTCTGTCAAGATTTTCCATTTTCGTGCCCCAGCTTTAAAACGTATACTTCGCCGCGAATTGTAAAATCCGCGGTCCACTGTCACTCAGAATCACGCCGAACGTATTGTCCTGTAAATTGTTGTCGGGATTAGCGAAGTTGGGATGATTGAGAAGATTGAAGAACTCAAAGCGCAACTCCAGTTTCTGCTGCTCCTTAATGCTGAATTCCCGGCTCAGCGAAGCATCGATATTCACGAACATTGGACCAACCAGCGAATCGGACCCGGCGTTGCCGAACGTTCCCAAGCCGTTTGCTACAAACGCGTTGGCGCTGATCCACTGTAATGTATTGGTGTTGCGCACGTAGGGATTACCCACCACGTTAGGCCGGTCAAGCCCGATCCCGGTCAAAGAATTATCCAGACCGGTGACCGGAGTGAACCAAACGCCGCTGTGGGCGGTCAAAATCGGCGCGAGTTTCCAAACGCCAACAATTTTGTCCGCCATCCGATTCTGAAGGCGAGGGCTTTCCACAACAATGGACAAATTAAATCCCTGTCGCAGGTCGAACCCGCAGTTACCTCGTTCGCCATTCCGGTTATAGGGATTCTGTGTCAGCGGGCCGCCTAGGTCGCCAATGAAGTCGGCCTCACTGACGCAGTGCGAATAAGTGTAGTTGCCAAGGATCGTATAGTGAGAGCTGAAACGATGTTCAGCCTTGAGCAGCAGCGCATTGTATTCAGCATTCGCTCCGTCGTCCGCTTGCCAAATACTCGAATACAAGGATCCGGCAGCCGGGTTCTGCAGATAGAGCACGCGCCGCTGATTCGTGTTCGAACGTAGTGGAGCAGGGTGCCCCGCCGCACATCCCCGGAATGTAGACCCCAGGGTCGACATCTTCCCCCGTCCAAATGTGCGTTGTCTTATTGCCGAGGTACCCCGCCGACAAGACCCAGTTTTTGAACGGCTGAAGCTCATAACTGAAGTTCCACTGATTCGTGTAAGTGGGGTGACCATGGAGCGGGTAGCTATAGTAACTCGCGGCCGTCGGAAAGACTTGGTTCTTGCTGGGCGGATTCGGCGACGGAAACGGGTTGCCGCCCGGGTAGCCCAAGAAAGGATTCGTTAAACCGCCCGGCGGGCTGAATAGGTTGATGGTCGTGCCCCAGGGAGCGTCACCGGTCGCGTCTTCCCAGTAAGCAATTGCCATGGTGTCGTAAAAAAGACCATAACCGGCTCGAATCACTTGCTTGCCGCTGCCCGTGGGATCCCAGGAAATGCCGGCACGGGGTTCGAAGTCCCAAGGTCGATCTGAAGTGAAAGTTTTTGGTATTCCCGCGTCGCCCGGAAACAACAGCCCCGCCGGGGCGTTCACGTAGACGCTGCTTGTTGTGCCTGCGGCAAAAGCGGCAAAATCGAAGTGGTTCATTCTGTTGTCGATTTCGCGTCCCGGTAGATACGGTTCCCATCTGACACCTAGCTGAACCGTTAAAGTCTTACTCAGACGAAACACGTCGTGAACATAGGCGCCCACATAGTTCTGACGTGCGTTGAATGGCTGGAGATTGCCTTGGACGAACGTCTGCGGATCTCCCAGCATGAAATCGAGCAGTGCGTCGTTCGACGATTGCCCGTTAAAGGTGAAACTGCCATTGGCAAGCGAACCAAGCTGCAAATCAAAACGATAACGAACATATTCGCCGCCCACCGAAATGTGATGACGCCCGAGTACGATATCCAGATCGTCGGCGAACTGAAAGTTGTTCTGCCGGAAGTAAGAGGGCGAACACGTTCCGCAGCCGATATTGAAATACCCGTTTACGTAAACGTTTAGAAAATTCTTTTCAGGCTGCGTGATATCGACACCCACGTTGCTGAAGTTGATCAAATTAGCCGCTGGGCCGCGGGTGATCGCCAGCCGCGTATAGCCAACGTGCGCCGTGTTTACAATGTTCGGGCTGAAGGTGTACGTATCGCCAATCACGGCCGACTGGTTACGATCTAAAACTCCGCGCTGCTGCGCCAACAGGATGTTCGATGGAGTGAACTGGGCTGGACTCGCATAGTCCGCGAAGAAGTAGTGACCGAAAATTGTATTTTTTTCGCTTTGATTCCAGTCTACCCGTCCTATATACTGCGTTTCTCTTTGAGGTTCAGGAATGGCATAAGTGACTTGTCCGCAGGGATTGCCCGATACCGGAACGTACTTCAACAAATTGAGAGCTTGCTGGTTGAACAGACTGGTGGGAACTTGATCATTCGCAAACGGCAGGCCAGTGGCTGGGTTGACGATCGTCCGCGCCGATCCGCTCGATTGGCATCCCGCGGATTCGAGTTGACTAAAATCGCCGTTGAGAACGGACTGGGTTGGCGTAAACGAGATTGAGGACGGCGGAGCGGTACGAATCTCAGTCCCTTGGTAGCCGAAAAAACCGAATAGCTTGTCCTTTACGATCGGAGCGCCCAACGTCCCTCCAAATTGATTTCTCTTGAGCGTGTCGGGCGAGGACGCGAAGAAGTCGCGCGCATCGAAATCTCCATTGCGGACGAACTCAAACGCATCGCCATGGAACGAGTTGGTTCCCGATTTGGTCACTACACTCACCACGGCGCCGGCGTGCATCCCATATTTTGCCGAGAGCGCGCTTGTCTCCACGCTGAACTCTTGCAGCGCATCGGGGAACGGCAGCGGCAGGTTTACGTTCGAAAAGGTATCCATGTTTTCGCCGCCGTCAAGCAAATAGTTCGTGCCATCGGCTTGGCCGCCTGCCACTGAAATCGAATCCGCGCTGAAATAATTTTTGCTCGTGGCCAAATCGCTCTGACCGTTTGCCGGCCCAATGTCATTCGCGGCGCCCGAAAGCATGATCAACTGAGTAGGCTGGCGCCCGTTGAGCGGTAGATCCACGATTCGAGCTTGATCGATAACCTGGGAAACGGCCGGGGTGTCTGTTTTGACCATGCTGGCATCAGCCGTCACCTCTACCTGCTGGGTGATCTGGCCAAGATGCAGGGAAACGTTCACTCGCGGACTGTCGCTGACTTGCAGAGTGATGCCACTCTGCACGTACAGTCCGAAGCCGTTGGCACTGACCTCTAGTTTGTAAGGTCCAACTGGCAGATCAAGCAGCAGGTAGCTCCCGCTGGAATCGCTCTGGGTCTTCCGCACGGTTCCGGTCGCGGTCTGTGTGATGGTGATCTTTGCGCCCGAAATGGGCGCTCCACTGGGATCGGTAATGTTTCCGGAAATCTGCGCGGTAGACGCGGCCTGGCCGTACGCGATGGGTAAGGGAACAATCAAGAACAAAAAGCAAGCGGCCGGCAGAAAACGAGAGTGTGTAATTCGGCTCATGATTCAATCCCTTTCGGATCCGCCGTACCCCTTCAGAGCTTTTGACTGGGCGCTCCCTGGTGATGAACCGATTCCTGGGTCGCGGTACACCGGATAAGCCAGATTAAGTCTTTACCGAAAGTGTGTCAATACTGGAAAGAAAGATTTCTCGGAACTTGCTGTCTCCCTCCAGTACCAGAGGACCCATGTTTTCAGCGGCTCCTGTCGGAAAAAATAGAAACATCCGCGATCAGAATTCGGGAAAAAATGAGAAACGTTCCCCTGTATTCTGAAAGTTTTTCGGGACAAAGCTCGTTTTCACCGCTATAATGGCATTCATGCCGGATGCCATCAAGCCGCTGCGCGCCTTTGAGTTGGGAACCGCGCGGGTAGCAATATACGATTCAGCGCATGAGGCGGGCGCTGCCGCGGCATCGCAGTCCGCCAAACTCATACAGGCGGCGATCGCCAAACGGAACAGCGCACGCGTCATCGGAGCCACTGGAAATTCTCAGATTCCCCTCGTCAACGCGCTCGTCGAAGAGCCGATCGACTGGCAAGCCGTTGAGTTTTTCCATATGGACGAATACGCCGGCATGAAGGCGGACCATCCTTCGAGTTTTCGCAGATGGATCAAAATCCGCGTTGAAGATAGAGTGCACCCGCGCCTAACGCACTACATGCAGGGCGACGCGGCCGATTTAAACGCGGAAATAACGCGTTACTCGCGGCTTTTGGAAGCCGCGCCCATCGATCTCGCGTTTGTCGGCTTTGGGGAAAACGGTCATATTGCCTTCAATGATCCGCCGGTGGCCGATTTTAATGACCCCGCCATGATCAAAGTGATTACCCTTGATGAGGCTTGCCGTAAGCAACAGTTTGGCGAGGGTCATTTTGCCGCCATCACATCGGTTCCGGAAAAGGCAATGACGATTACTTGCCCTGGCTTGTTTCGAGCCGAGTCTTGGGTTTGTTGCGTACCGGAAGAACGAAAAGCAGAAGCCGTACGCAATGCTCTGGAAGGACCCATCTCAGAAAAATGTCCCGCGTCATTGGTTCGACGTCATCCGAATACGTTCATATACTTGGACGCCGATTCCGCATCGCGCCTATCGCTCGTGGAAGCGGGCGGAAGAATTGAGAGCTAATACTTGAATCGCAAAAATCGATCCCGCCCTATGTGAGGATAAGTCTGGTGAAGAAAAAGTCCTTTAAGGATCTCGCCAAGCTTGCAAAAGTGAGCCCAGCCACCGTGTCGCGTGTGGCAAAAGGGCAAGTCAACGTAGACCCAGCGATCCGTGCGCGTGTCCGCAAGGCCGCTGAGACATTAAGCATCGATCTTGAGCAAAGGCGCACCGAAAAAGCCAATATCGTTGGCTTCCTGTTGTCGAATCGCGATCTGCTTCACAACTTTCAAGCGCGTATACTTTTTGGATCGCAGACCTACTGCGCTGCCCAGGAAAAAGAACTGCTGTTTATGTCGCTGCGTTACTCCGCCTCCACGCCCGCCAAAGATCTGCATTTGCCGAACATTCTTTCGCAGCGCGGTATCGTGCGGGCACTGATCCTGAGTGGAACAAACTCTCCTAATATGTTGAACGCGCTGCGCGAACGCGATCTTCCCTTCGCCGTTCTCGGCAACAACGTCATTGGTGATTGGGATCCCACTCAGTTCGATACGGTTTACTCAGATGATGTGCAGGGCGCCTTCGAACTGACATCGCATTTCATTGCCGGCGGCCATCGGGATATTTGGTTCATTGGAGATGTGGAATTGCCTTGGTACGCGCGCTGCGCCGAAGGGTACCGGCAGTGCATGCTCCAGGCAGGTCTGCAGCCGCGCACGAGCGAGATTCACACCGATGACCGAGACTTGGGTTATCTTTCGACGCGCTCGATTATCCTGCGCGGTGAACCGGTCACCGCCATTTTCGCCGGGTCGGATCAGATCGCGCGCGGGGTTTACGAAGCCCTTCGCCAACTCGGACTCAGCATCCCCGGTGATATCAGTGTTGCGGGGTTTAACGACAGCGAAGCCACTCTTATGGACCCTCCGCTAACAAGCGTGCGGGAATTCCCGGAAGAGCTTGGAACGCATCTGGCGGAATTCGTGCAGCGCCGCATTCAAAAGCCGGATCGCGAGCCGCAGTCCCTCACCATTCCTACCAGGCTGGTGATCAGGCAATCAACCAAACCGGTCAGCCCAGAGCTGCCAAGTCCAGCGGCGGAGCACTCCTCCGAGCGGTTAGCGAAAGCTTGAACTCACAAAAAACTTCAAACGTCTTGCGGAACGGCAAAGGGCGCCCGGTAGCCGCGGTCGCCATCGCGTAACAGCAGGTCGGCTTCTTCGTCGCCAATCGCCTGCTGCGTTTCGGGGTTGAAATTCAACGTTCTGCCGAGCCTATATGACGCATTCGCTAAATGCACCAGCGCGCAAGAGATGTGCCCCTCCTCAATGGGCGCATGCAAATCGGCTTTATTTCGGCTGACCAAACAATCAATGAAGTTCTGAAAGTGCGCTTTTTCCGTGCCGCCATGCACCGGCGTCTGCTGTTCCTGGTCACGGCCCAGCCAAACGGAATACGTGGCCGCATCTTCGTCGCCGGTGGAAACGTAGCCCTTTGATCCGTAATAAATGTTGCCAACCGTATTGTGACTGCCGGCCATCGGTCCCAGTTTGGCTTGGGCCGTCGATCGCTTCGGCTCCGGCGTCCCCAGTTCGGTAGTACCTATTTGCGCTTCGTGGTTCGTCATCCAATGCCGGACTTCGAAAGTAATCATGCGGCGCTTGCCGTCGGGCAAATCGTATTCAAAGGCGCAGTTCACGGTGTTCGGCGTTTGTTGATCGTCGTCGAACATGAAGTGTCCGCCAATGGCACTGATCCTGTTGGGAAAGCCCAATCCCATGCCCCAGCGCGCCGCATCCATCTGATGCACGCCTTGATTTCCCAGATCGCCGTTTCCAAAGGTCCAGTTCCAGTGCCAGTTGTAATGAAAACGGTTCTTGGTGAACGCATGTACCGGCGCCGGACCAGTCCACAAGTCATAGTCCACGCCTTCCGGAACCGGTTGAACCTCGGCACGGCCAATAGTGTCGCGCCATTTGAAACAAAGTCCGCGTGCCAGATAAGTGTCGCCAATAACGCCCTCTTTCAGTTTCAAAACCATGTCACGCGCCGCCGTCAACGAGCGAAACTGGGTGCCATGCTGAACAATCCGGTTGTAGCGTTCGGCCGCTTTCACCAATTGCTGGCCTTCCCAAAGGTTGTGCGAGCAGGGCTTTTCTACATAAACATCTTTGCCTGCCTGGCACGCCCAAATCGCCATGAGCGCGTGCCAGTGGTTCGGCGTGGCGATCGACACCGCGTCGATAGACTTGTCTTCCAGAAGCTTTCGAATATCCGCGTACGTGGCCGGTTTGGGCAGACCCATCTTTTCCATTTCACCCAGCCGCATCCGCAATACGTTTTCGTCCACGTCGCACAGCGCCGCAATCTGCACATTCTGGATCTTCGCGTAGTTCTCCAAATGATCATTCCCGCGGCCGTGCAATCCGCAAATCGCCACGCGTACTCGTTCATTCGCTCCCAAAACTCGTTCTGGAGCCGCGGCCAGACGAATAGCCTGCATCGCCGCTACCCCGGTCGCTCCGCCACTGATAAAGTCACGGCGGTTTAAAGGATGAGACATTTGCTGAACTCCTTCGAAATCGGTCGGGGCGGCCACCGCCCATTTCAGTTCAGTCGATCATAAACATTTCCGAAAGTCAAGAAAGCGTTTCTCAATTAGCGATCGCCCCGTAGGGCCGTCCCTCCCCATCTATTACATACATGCGGCTAGGCACCCCGCTCAACCCCGACTTTTTTTTGATGAGGTTGCGACATTGATCCTGCGCGATGGCACCGGCCGTTTGCATCCGGTGGTGGCGCAAGGTAGCGGCCTTGTGAACTGGAGCCGCGGCTGGTTCGCCTTTAACAGCGGGCTTACTTTTTCACGATGAACACAGAGGGCGATTTGATCACCAAAGCGCGCTTGGATATGATGTGGCCTTTGCCCGCCACGAGATCGGCTTCTTAGACGCCCGCGAAACCAACCTCACTCGCATTGAAAAACGCGGTGGCAAACTCATTCTCTTCGCAGTCTGGTCTGACCCTGTTGTCCCCGCCGCCGAAACCGTCAGCTATTATGACGCCGTCACCAAAACTATGGGTGGCTCTACCCATACAAACACCTTCGCCCGCATGTTCCTCGCCTATGGAATGACGCATTGCGGCGGCGGTCCCGGACCCAATAAATTCGATGCCCTCGCCGCTCGATCACTGGGTGGTCAAAGGCATCGCGCCCGAAAGTCTGCTCGCCTCGCACGAAGCCAACGGCAAAGTCGATCGCACCAGCATCCTCTGCCTTTATCCCCGGATCGCTCGCCACAAAGGCTCCGGCAGTACCGATGACGCTGCAAATTTCGTTTGTCAGTGAGCCCGCAACGGCAGCCTGATGTGAAATCGTGCCCCGCGCGTCACATCACGGTCGGCCCATAATTCGCCGTTATGCTCCACCACCGTCTGTCGTGATAGGGCCAGCCCCAAACCCATCCCGTTGTTCTTCCCATGACTGGAAAACGGCGTGAACAACTTGGGCCAGATCTCTTCGCTAATCCCGCCGCCCGTATCTTCGATATGCACCACAACCGACTGACTCTCGCGCGAACTGGTGATCGTCAGCGTTCCCCCTCTCGGCATCGCCTCCAGAGAATTTCCCATAATGTTGATCAACACTCGCACCAGCCTGTCCTCATCCGCCACTACTTCGGCCGTTTCATCCACTTTCACCGCCAGCGCTACATTCTGGTCCTGCGCCGATCGCGCAATCGCATCAGTCGCCCGGTGCACCAGTTCCGCCAGTTGATGCGTCTCTGTCGGCTTGCCGCGCATTCTCGTTACATCCAGCAGCTCTTGCAGCAACTCCTGAATCTGCCGCGAAGAGCGATAAATATTCAACGTCAACCGCTTTTTCTGGCCTTCTGATAAATCCTCACTATCCACCAGCATCTCCGCGCTGCCGTAGATGGCAGCCAATGGATTCCGCAGATCGTGCACAATCGACACTGCAAGCCGCCCAATCGTTTCAATTCGTTCCCGCGCGATCAATTCTTGCCGCGCCGCCTTAATGGAATCGCACATCGCATTAAACGTCGCTCCCAATCGCGCCAATTCTCCTCCACCTTGTTCCGGAACCCGGTAGTCATAGTTGTGTTGAATCACCTGCTCCGCCGCCCGGTCGAACGCCTCCATTGGCCGCAAAATGCGTTTCGCCATCCAATAAGTCACCGCCAGCCCGGCGCACATCGTCAGCAGCCAAATCGCGGCCACTGTCTTTTGCAAATCCGAAAAAGCGTTGCTCGCCTCCGCAAATGATCGAATTACCAGCAATTCCGGCATGGCCGAGCCAATCAAGCCGGGCAGCTTTGTCTCCAATAACAGCGAATCTGTTCCACGAATCTTGACCCGCCAGAAATCTCCCCGCAAGTGCCGCGCCGTAGCCAAAGCCGGCGGGTGCTTCAGGCCCAAACTGGAAGCCACCACTTTGTGGTCTGCTACAAACGCAAAGTCACTCCCACGTGTCGACGTCTTCATCGTCTGCGCCAACTGGTCGTCCACTTCAAGCGCCACTAGAAGAACATTTAGCAGCGCCGGTTCTTCATTTGTTTGCACATAAACCGGCGTAAGAACCACATAATAGAGATGGTCGCCCCAAACCACGTAACCAAAATATTGCTTCGGAAACACTTTACGCGCGTTTTCAAGCAATTGCCCGGAGTTCGAGATTCCCAAAGGCGGCCCATCCAGTGCCGCGATGACGTCGCCGATCGGATCCAGCACCAAAAACGCAGCGCCCTGCGCAGATTCTCCGCTCCAGAGCTGGCCCACCGTATCGCGAATCGTCGCGCTGTCGCGAGTCATAAACGCCGCCCGCACATCGGACATAGTGCTGATCACCCGGCTGATCGAAGAAAGATTGCGTATCCTCTCCGCCCAAAGCGCTCGATAAGCCTGCAAGCTCGTTTCCACTTCCTGTTGCAAACTCTGTTGGCTCACCGCGCCGGCATATGTTTGCACCACCCAGCCCACAACGCCAAACAACACCGTGATGGCAAAAGAGGTGGAAAGTAAAATCCGCCACAACAAAGATAGCGATGATCGTCTTTCTTGCTTCATTGCACGCCCGTGTGGTATCTCGTTAGGTCGGGCGCATAGTCTCGCCCGTATTTGTTTTTGTGTGGCACCGGCAAATACCCCGCCTGCGAGATCGCCACCGTCCCTACTGATTCTGAGTCAGTCGAAACAGTCAGTGTGCGCGTCAGCTGGTCGAGAGTCTCCGGCAGCGCCCGTTCGTAGAAAAAATGCAGAATATAGTCACCCGGCGGCACTGCATGAATCGCAAAAGATCCATCGCTGTGTGTGGTCGCAAAATACGGTGTGTCCACCACAACAATCACCGCCGACATCGTGGAATGTATATTGCAAAACACCCGAACCACTCCGGGACGGTCAAAAGTCACGCTACGCGAAGTTTTCGGCGGATACAGCCCGATATCGAAGAGTTTCCCGTCGAAAGTTGAAAACGCATTATGAAAGATTTCATCTTGATTCGGAAAATCAACCACCGTGCCGGATTGCACTACCAGCACATGGGGCGTAAACCGCTTATCCTTTTGCAGCATGAGCGCGTGCTTTGGCGCGCCGCGCCCCGCCGCATCTGCCGCTCTCGCTTGCTCCAGCCAAACCGCAACTCCTGAGTAATCTCTCTTCCGCTCATCACTCGCATGTGAGTCGGCATGAGTCAGAGTCACCATCCCACTGACCATCACAAGCGCGTTAAAAAAGATAAGCGATAGCCAGGTCATAGTGGTTGTAGTTGTCAGCCTGCCCCGAAAACGTGTGAGTCAACAACCTTTGTGCCTCCAGACTTAATAGAACGTTCGAGCGGAGATGAAACACCGCATTGCCCGCAAAACTCGCCGTGCGGGCTATAGCCGGTCCCAATGTCGCGCCCGCATCGTCCTTCTCCAGGCCTCCAAACAGGTTGAAAGTGAGATGAGGATTCAGGGGAAAGGCAAGTTGCGACCACCCGCCTCCCGACACCACCGGCCGCGCCGGCCAGCTCGCCGGAAAGTAGAAACCGTTCCCTAATCCTCCCAGTGCCGCCACATTTTCTCCATAGTAAGCAGTGCCTTTCACCTCAATTTTCGACACCGGCCGCGCCAGCCAATCGAGCGATCCAATGCGCGTCACAAGTCCAGTCGAGTTCACACTTGTCGAGCTCACATGAAATCCGGGCGCAACCTCCCACTTCCGCTCTTCCGCCTTGTTATGCCAGAAGGCGACTCGCGCCTCAAACGCCGGGCTCACATCACCGGGATAAATGGACGGCGATGCCGGCTGGGCTGCATTAGAAAAGAACGAACCGGCCTGCAAAACCGCGCCTTGCACGTCCATCCCGCTGTCCGCCGAAAACTTAAACGTATGACTCACACGAATCTGCGGCAGCCAAAACCAAAGATTCCCCGAGCCCGCCAACGCCGGAACGCCCACCTCCGCGAAAGAATTTGGCTGATAAGGCGAAATCAGCGCCTTATCTTGCCCCGCAAAAATCGTAGTCTCGGGCCAATCCAACGAAATCCCGGCGCGCCGGATCCGAAGCCAGTTATCCGAGGGCGCGGACGGCCCCGCCCAAAAATCCGTCTCCAAACTACCTTCAACATGGCCCCCTCCCGGCAGGTCCGGCCCTTGAAAGGCAAAGCCGAGAATCGTCTGCCGCATCGTAGCTCCCGAAGGCGCCACTCCAGTAACCAAACCATAATTGCCAAGCGCACTCGATGGATCTTTACTATTCGAAAACGCATTGAACAGCAGCGTCCCATACAGCCAAACCGGGAACTTTTGAGAACTCTCCACCTTCGTTTGCGCCTGTTCCGCAATGCGCGCCTCATTCACCTTTACCCGCTCATCAAGCGGAGCCGCTGCCTCCGTTGGCCCGCCGGCAATTCCCTCCTGCGCTTGCGGCCGCGATTGGTTCTTCAGCTCTTGAATCTGATGCAATAACTCCCTGTTTTGCGCCTCTAGCGCATCCAGCCGGTGTAACACTTCTTTAAGCAGAGCCTCCTCGTTTGTGATCGTACTCTGCGCAACAAGAAGCGAAACAAAAAACGGCATCAGCAGGAAAAAGCGAAGAAGCATGAGTGAGGGCCTCCAGGCAAGTAAATCACGACCGGCGCGACGCGGCGGACGGCGGCCCATCGTTTACGGCAAAAAACGATAGCCGATTCCGTGAACCGTCAGAAAATGTTTCGGCAGCGTCGGGTCCGGTTCCAGCTTCTGCCGCAGCCTTACGACATGCGCGTCCACCGTCCGCGTATTGGGATAGGATTGATATCCCCAAACCGCATTGAGTATGTAATCGCGCGTCAGCGCCCGGTCGGCGTTCCTCAGAAAGAATGTCAACAGATTGTATTCCGCCGGCGTCAACTTAATCGCTGCGCCCGCCTTGGTCGTCACGCGCCGGTCGAAATCCACTTCCACATCCGCAAACGCAACCACATCCGTTTCCTTCGAAGTCCGTCGCAGCAAAGCGCGAATGCGCGCCAGCAATTCCCGCGTGCCGAAAGGCTTCACCAGATAATCGTCGGCCCCCATCTCAAGGAGAAGAACTTTGTCCATCTCGTCTCCAATCGCGCTCAAAACGATGATCGGAATGTTGATTTGGTTCGATCGCAGCCGTTTGCAAACGTCAACGCCGCTCATTTCCGGAAGTCGCAGATCCACCAGCAAGAGGTTGGGCTTCAAGTCGATTGCCTTGTCAAGCCCGCTCTTGCCGTCGGACGCAAACAGGGGAGAAAAGTTTTCGCGCTCCAGCATGACGCCGATTGTGTCGCGCAGGTTCTCATCATCGTCGATGACGAGGATTTTTTGCATTGCCTCCATTATTCTACTTGCCGTATGAAGCGCGAAAACTTACGAAAATTGGGTTTTACAAAAGTTTTACAAGCTACTATGACGCTGTTAGCGGTTCACCGTCCAGATTTCCAGCGTGTTCGCCACATCGTCAACCGCTGCCAGCTCATACTTGCCGTCTTCGAAGTGAATCGCAATTCCGAACGCCCCGCCTTGACCGCCCAAATCCACCGAATACTGCGCCACAAAATGCCCCGCTGGCGTGAATTCCACCAGTTCGCTCGGTTGGTTCGGGTTGCCGTTGATCGCGTCGCCGTTGGAAGTAATCAAATCGCCGTTCGGGGCCAGCAGCAAGCCCAGCGGCCCGCGCAAATGCTTCTCATCCTTATATACAAGCGTTCCTAACTTAGCTCGCGTCTTGGTGATCAGCGCATGATCGATACTGTAGATCGCGTTGTCGCCGGTTGAGGCAATATACAGTTTGTCGTGCCCGCTGTCATACGCCAAACCCGTTGGCCCAATCACCAGCGCGTTCGGATCGCCGCGATGCAGATAACCCCAAGCCACCACACTCGCCTCCGTCAACCAAATGCCTTCGCCATTGTCGGCCACTTTAAACACCAGGCGCGACACCGTGCCATTCAAAACGCTCGACACGAAAACAACTGCGCGGTCTCCCTCATCAATCAACGCGAGATCCCACGGGCCATCCAGAAATGTCGAATCTGCAAAGCTCGCGATCTCGTTGCCCCATCGGTCAATCGCGATCAGCGACCCTTGCTGCACAGTTTGAAAAGTCCCATCCGTCGTCGGCAGGTTTCCAACCAGCACGATCCCGTGACTCAAAACTCCCAGCGCGGTTGTGAGTCCCAATCCCGCCTGGCCACCAAAGAATTGCGTCACTGAGCCATCCGGCCGCGCCGCCACAATCGTAGTCCCGGTTCCCTGCAGGTTCGCGGAGTTGTTGAAGTTCGCCACAAGAATGTCGCCTGCATGAAGAACGCCGCCCTTGGCAAACCCAGGCGGCACAAAGGCCACGCCATAAGGGTTCACGTCCCCATTCGCCGGCACTGTGTTGGCCACAACCAGCGGGCTCGTCGCAAGTTGCGGCAAGATAGCCTGCCCAAAACTGCTGCTTTCGAAAACTCCCGCCGCTGCTAGCGCAAGCGTTGAAAGTTTCAGTAAATTCAGTTGCATCGAATTATCCTCTTTCCGTAATCATGCGCCGAACCGCTCACTAAAGGTGTGTGCAATTTGTCACAATTTTGTAAAATCCAATACCCTCCTCAGGTGCCGGCCGCCAATGCTACCCTGATGGCTCATGCTGGCTCAGTTTCGCCTCCTCAAGCAATACCTGTCGCCGCTCGCCGGTAGAGCCGGGTTACTCGCCGCTTGCTTGCTCTGCGCCACTGGGCTGCAACTCTACATTCCGCAAATCATGCGGATCTTCATCGATCAAGCCACTCAGCGCGCCGCTCTCTCCGCCTTAGAGCGCCTGGCTTTCACCTATCTGGCGCTCGCCATCGCTAATCAACTCTGCTCCGCTGCCGCTACCTATCTTTCCGCTGATGTCGGCTGGCGCGCTACCAACGCCCTCCGTATCGATCTCTTCTCCCATGCCCTGCATCTCGACATGCGCTTTCACAAAGACCGCACGCCGGGCGAAATGATCGAGCGCATCGATGGCGATGTCACCAGCGTCTCCAACTTCTTCTCTCAATTCGTCGTGCGCGTCTCCGCCGCTATTCTTCTTACCTTCGGCATCCTGATTCTGCTGTGGCGTGAAGATTGGCGCGCCGGCTTAACCCTCACACTCTTCACCTTCGCCGCCGCCGGAATTCAACAGCGCCTCCGGTCCATCGCCGTTGAGCCCACCCGCGAAGAACGCGAAGCCTCTGCGCAAACCATGGGCTTCATCGAAGAACGCTTGGCTGGACTCGACGACATTCGCGCCAACGGTGGCGGCGCCTTCGTCATGTATCGATTTCTGCTCGTTCAACGCGAATGGTTCGCCAAAGCTTTGACCGCTTGGCGCAAACGCGGCACTATTTGGTTCACCATGAGCACCATGTTCCAGGGTGGCTACATACTCAGTCTCGGTCTGGGCATCTGGCTCTACAGCCGTCATTCCATCACTCTCGGCACGGTCTACCTGCTCTTTAACTATATGGCGATGCTCGAAGCGCCTCTCGATCAAATCACTCAGCAATTGCAGGAGTTTCAAAAAGCCGCTGCCGGTCTCCGTCGCGTCCGCGAAATGACAGATCTGCAGCCCGAAGTCATCGATGGCGCTCGCGACCTCGAACCCTCCAGCACAGGCGTCAAAGTCGAATTCGAAAACGTGCGTTTCGCCTACGAACCCGGCCATCAGGATGTTCTCAAAGGCATCACGTTCTCTCTTCAGCCGGGCGAAACTCTCGGTGTCCTCGGTCGCACAGGTAGCGGAAAAACCACCCTCATCCGTCTCCTCTTCCGCCTATACGACGCCACCGCCGGTAAGGTTCTTCTCAACGGCACCGATCTCCGCGACCTGAAGGTCGCCACCCTCCGCGAACGCATCGGCCTCGTCACCCAGGATGTGCAGCTCTTTCACGGCACAATTCGCGACAACCTCACCTTCTACGACAACTCCGTCCCTGACTCCGAAATCCACACTGTCATGGAGCAACTCGGCTCGAAGTCCTGGCTCGAAACCGCCCGCAAAGGCCTCGACAGTCAATTAAACGCGGGTGGCTCCGGTCTCTCCGGCGGAGAGTCTCAGCTACTCGCCTTCGGCCGCGTCTTTCTTAAGAAACCCAGTCTGGTCATTCTCGACGAACCTTCCAGCCGCCTCGATCCCGCCACTGAGCGCAACCTCACCCGAGCCATCGACGGCCTCCTCGCCGGCCGAACCGGCATCATCATCGCTCACCGTCTCCAGACAGTCGAGCGCGTCGATCGCATTCTCGTCCTCTCCGGCGGCCAAATCGTCGAATTTGGCAAACGCGCCGATCTCGCACGCGATCCCAAATCCCGCTATTCCCGCCTCGTGGCCCTCTCCGCCGGGCAAGATCTCGACAAAGCCATGGAGAGTCTCGAATGACCACCGGCCAATTCATGCGCCGGCTCCTCGCCTGGCGTCGCCGCGATTTCTTACTCAACTGCGTCGCCTGGGCCGGCTTCCATTTAATGCCGCTCGCAGCCGGAATCGCTGTCCGCGCCATCTTCAACACGCTCTCCGGTCACGCCGCCGTCGGAGCAAACGCCTGGACCCTCCTCGCCATCCTCGCCGGTCTCTACGCCGGCCGCATGGGCGTTTTCATCTCCGCTTTCTGGATGTTCAGCCGTTATTACATAACGCTGCAAGCCTATCTCCGCCGCAACATCTTGAATTACTTGGTAACCGCCGCCGGCTCGCGCATCCTTCCTGAATCCCCCTCCGAAGCCATTTCGCGCTTCCGCGACGACGTAGATGACGTCGTAAGCTATGCCGAAAGCTGGATCGATTTCAGCGGCTTCGCCCTCTTTGGCATCGGCGCAGTCTCCATGATGGTGTGGATCTCCCCGTCCATCGCCGCCGCCGTCTGTTCGCCGCTCTTGCTCATGACCCTCGTCATGCGCCGTCTCTCGCCCGTCATCCGCACCTATCGCCGCCGCATGCGCGAAGCCACCTCCCGTGTCACTGACTCCATCGGCGAAGCCTTCGCAGGCGTCCAAGCCATCAAGGTCGCGGGCCGGGAAGCCTCCATGACTCAGCATTTCGCCGGCCTCGGTGAGGAACGCCGCCGCCGCGCCCTGGCCGATGTCTTACTCACCGAAATGATCCGCGGCATCAATAACGGCCTCGTCTTCGTAGGCATCGGCCTCATGCTCATCCTGGCGGCCAGCCGCTTGCGCACCGGCAAACTCGCTGTCGGAGATCTGGCCCTCTTTATCCAACTCCTGCCCCGAGTGACCAACGTCCTGACCTTCCTCGGCGGCGATGTCTTGGCGCAGCACAAGCGAGTCGGCGTGGCCAGAGACCGCATGTTGCACCTGATGGTCGATGCACCCCCTGCCAAACTCGTTGACCCTGCCCCACTCCCACTCAGTGGCCCCATCCCTCCGTTCGTGCCCCACTCTCCCGAAGGTGACTGGTTCGAAACCCTGAAAGTCACCGGCCTTTCTTACCACCACCCCGGATCAAGCGCGGGCATTTCGGACATAAGCTTCTCTATAAAACGTGGCGATTTCGTCGTCATCACCGGCCGCATCGGCTCCGGCAAAACCACGCTGCTCCGTGTTCTGCAAGGCTTGCTCCCTCACAACGCTGGCAACATCGAATGGAACGGCCGCGCCGTCTCCGACCCCGCCACCTTCTTCACCCCTCCACATTCGAGTTACACCGCCCAAGCCCCGCGCCTCTTCAGCGAGTCCCTCCGCGACAACGTGCTCATGGGCGTTGAAAACGATGAAGGCCGCCTCGAACACGCCATGGAATTGGCCGCGTTAAGTCCTGATATCGCCACCTTTGAGCACGGTCTCGAAACCATGGTCGGCACTCGCGGCGTCAAGCTCTCCGGCGGCCAAGTCCAGCGAACCGGCGCCGCCCGCATGTTCGCCCGTGGCGCCGACCTGCTCATCTTCGACGACCTTTCTTCCGCCCTCGACGTCGCTACCGAACGCCAGCTCTGGAACAGCGTCGGCGATGCCAGTTGCCTGGTCGTAAGCCATCGCCGCCCCGCCCTCCTTCGCGCGACCAAGATTCTCTTGTTGAGCGAAGGCACCCTCATCGCCGAAGGCAAACTCGACGATCTTCTGCGCGCTCAGCCCGAAATGCGCCGCCTTTGGGACGCCGAAGGCGAGTCGGAAGAAGAATGAAGAATTCCTATGGTTAATCTGCCTTCATTTTTGTCCCTTTTTCAAAAGGTTTGTGTCTACTCCTATGGAACCCTTGTGTAAACTGGAGGTTCTGATTTCGGATTTCTCAATTCACCTGTAGTGGAGGATTTTTCATGATTCGCCAGAAGTTTTTTGCCGTCAGCTCTTGCCTAGTGGCCGCGGCGCTGGCTCTCAGCCTGACATTGACCGCCGCCCCGCACAACACCGGTGCCGCCGGCAAAGCCGCCGACGCATCTAAGGGCAAAGAGGCCTTTGGTGACCAATGCACGATGTGCCACAACGTTGATAACGACGAAAAGAAAATGGGCCCCTCGCTCAAAGGCTTGTTCAAACGCGCCAAATTGGCGAACGGTAAGCCAATGAACGATGCCAATGTCCTCGATCAAATCAACAAGGGCGGAAACGGCATGCCGCCATACGCCGACATGCTTTCCGCCGACGATAAAGCCAATATCCTCGCATATTTGCATACCCTCTAAATCGGTATGGTGTCTAGCGGTGTGAGGGCATGCGGTTATATACTAGCCGCATGCTTTCATACCTTCAGAGTCGGTCCTTCCTCGTTGCTGCTGCCGCCTCGTTCCTGGCGGTTGGCCTTTCCTCTTCAGCCCAGGCTGATACATTCAGCGGTCTTTATGTTTTTGGCGACAGCCTCTCCGATGTCGGTAATGCCTACCATGCCACCGGCCTGCCGGCCCCGCCATACTCCGACGGGCGATTCTCCAACGGCAACGTTTGGGTGCAGGATTTAGCCCCAGCACTCGGTCTTCCCGCGCCCACCGCGAGCTCTCTCAGTAGCGCGGGCACAGATTACGCCGTCGGCGGCGCCGAAACCGGCAACGCCAATCCGGGCGATCTCTCGTCCCAACTGACCGCATTCAAAACCGCCAATCCTGGTGGCGCTAACCCCACCGGTCTTTACATCATCTGGATCGGTTCAAACGACTTGAATGCGATTCTCTCATCGAATCCTACTCCCGCTGTCGCTGCCGCCGAAGCCTTGGCCGCAGTCGGCAATATCGACAACGCTATCACCACTCTCGCCGGCGATGGCGCCAAAGACTTTCTGGTTTTGACAGTTCCCGATCTCGGTAAGACACCCGCGGTTACAGCACTCGGCGCCGCGGCTGAAACCGCGGCCTCCGGTTTGTCTTTGTTCTTTGACCAGGCTCTAGTCAACGGTTACGGTGCGGCCGGCATTCCCTCTCTGAGTGGCTTAGCTGGCTTGGATGGTGGTTTGCGGATGAGCGTTTTGGATACGTATTCTTTGCTCGATACCGTTGCGGCCAGTCCCGCTGCCTTTGGTCTGACCAACGTCACGCAGCCTTGCCTAACCGGCGAAGTCGATTACGCAGGCGGAACTCCTTGCGCCAATCCCAATTCATATCTCTTCTGGGACCAACTGCACCCCACGGCTGCCGGACAATCGATCGTAGCCGCAGCCGCTCTCCAGGCCGTTCCCGAGCCGGCGAGTCTCACCATGTTGTTCTCAGGCGCCGGCGTTTTCGCTGCCGCTTTTGCACGCCATCGCCGCAACCAAACACGCTCGAACGATTTGTTAAGCTAGAGGAGTTGTTCCTTCCTCTAGCGTCCCCATCGTCTAGCCCGGCCTAGGACACCGCCCTTTCACGGCGATAACAGGGGTTCGAATCCCCTTGGGGACGCCAAATCACACCAAAACGACCTTCGGCGGCCGTCGGACCCGCGACCATCTTGCGCGTGTTCTTCAAACTTCGCCATCTCTCTCAGGTAAATTAGGGAGTGCCCGTCATGGACGACGCCGCCGAATCAGAACTCACTCGCGAAGATCTCATTCACGATCTCAACAACGTCTTCGAGACCATCACCGAAGCGGCCGACCTCCTCAGCGCCGACCGCCGTTGGAAAACTCTCGCCGCTACTCTTACCCGCAGCGTCATGCGCGGCAAGCGTTTGCTCGGTGCCATTCCCGATAGCACTCCTTATCTTGCCGCCATTGTCGAAGACGCCATCCAGTCCGTTACCGATTACTGTCTCGCCGCCCGCAAACCGCGCTTACGCTTCGTCCTGAACATCGCCACCGATACCCGCCTGCCCGGCTCAGCCAAAGATTGGGAACGCGTCTTCTCAAATCTGTTTTTCAACGCCGCGCAAATTATGCAGAAGCCCGGCCGCATCGATATCGAAGCGCAACAACTCGAAGCAGGCTTGTGCGTCACTGTCGCCGATAACGGCCCCGGCATTCCAGCCGAGATCCTGCCCCGCGTTTTTCGCACCCACGTTTCTACCCGCACCAGCCGTTCCCGATCCGGCCGCGGCCTCCACATCGTCGCTGCCATTGTCAAGCAATATGACGGCCGTGTAACCGCCGCCAATCGCGAACGCGGCAATGGCGCCGTTTTCACCATTTCCCTACCTGCTTCCGACTAGTTCAATTCTTCCAAACGCCGCAATCTATGATAAAGGTACGCCTTCTGGATGAATTACCTTTGCATTCACTGCCATTTCTACCAGCCTCCGCGCGAAAACCCTTGGTTGGAACAAATTGAGCTGCAAGATTCCGCGTATCCATATCACGATTGGAATGAACGCATTTCCGCCGAATGCTACGCTCCCAATCTCGCCGCCCGCATTCTCGACGACAAGCAGTACATCACCCGCATCGTAAACAACTACACCAAGATCAGCTTCAACTTCGGACCCACCCTTCTTTCCTGGGCGGCCGAGCACGCCCACGAAATGTACGAAGCCATCCTGGCTTCCGATAAGCAGAGCCAGAAAATTTTCTCCGGTCACGGCTCAGCCATCGCCCAGGCGTATAACCACATGATCATGCCGCTTGCGAACAGCCGCGACAAGGTCACGCAAATTCGCTGGGGCATCGAAGATTTCCGCCATCGTTTCGGCCGCTTGCCGGAAGGACTCTGGCTTCCCGAAACTGCGGTGGATATCGAATCGCTCGATATCATGGCGCAAAACGGCGTTACCTTCGCCATTCTCGCGCCGCATCAAGCCAAAGCCGTCCGCCCTTTAACTGGCGGCGATTGGGAAGATGTCAGCGGCTCTCGTATTGATCCCACCCGCGCCTATCAATTCACCGGCCCCAGCGGCAAAACCATCGCTCTTTTCTTTTATGACGGCCCGATCTCCCAAGCCGTCGCTTTTGAAAAGTTGCTGCATAACGGCGAAGAGTACGCCAAGCGCCTCACCGGTTCGTTTTCGAACTCGCGCACCTGGCCGCAGCTCATGCACATCGCCACCGACGGCGAAACCTACGGCCACCACCACCGCCACGGCGAAATGGCTCTCGCCTATGCAATCGATTACATTGAATCGAAAAAGCTCGCCAAAATCACAAATTACGGCGAATATCTCGAAAAAAATCCGCCCGCCCACGAAGTGCGAATTCAGGAAAACACCTCTTGGAGCTGCATCCACGGCATCGAACGCTGGCGTAGCAATTGCGGCTGTAACGCGGGCCGCCACGGTTGGAATCAGGATTGGCGTCGCCCCCTGCGCGAAGCCCTCGATTGGCTGCGCGATTGGGTAAACGTTCGTTTCGAACCAACGGCCGCTCAGTTTTTGAACGACCCTTGGGAAGCGCGCAACGGCTACATCAACGTCGTCCTTGCGCGCACCCCCGAAAACCGTGACCGCTTCGCCAAAGAATACTTCTTGCGCGATCTCACGCCCGACGAGCAAGTGACCGTCTGGAAGCTTATGGAGCTGCAGCGCAACGCCATGCTGATGTACACCAGCTGCGGCTGGTTTTTCGATGAACTCTCCGGCATCGAAACCGTGCAGGTGATTGAGTACGCCGGCCGCGTCGTCCAGCTCGCCGAACAACTATTTAAAGAACCGGTGGAAGATCAATTCCTCGAGCTCGTCGCCCGCGCTAAAAGCAATTTACCCGAATACGGCGATGGCTCGACCATTTACCGCCGTTACGTCAAACCCTCCATCGTCGATCTCGAAAAAGTCGGCGCGCACTATTCCATCAGTTCGCTCTTCGCCCCCTACGGAGAGCGCACCGATGTTTTTTCTTACAGCGTCAAGCGCCTCGATTATCACACCGGCGATGCCGGCAAGCTCCGCATGGCGCTTGGCCAAGCCCGCTTCACCTCCAAGGTGACCCAGGAATCGGAAGTGCTCACCTTCTGGGTCGTTCACTTCGGAGATCACAACGTCGCCGGCGGTGTGCAGCGCGCCGATGGCTCCGCGAAATATCTCGATATGCTCGCCGCTATCAGCGGCTCTTTTGAACGCGTCGATATCCCGGAAGTGGTCCGTCTTCTCGACCGCCGTTTCGGCGAAAAAACATATTCCCTGCGCTCGCTCTTTCGCGATGAACAGCGCCGCATCTTGCGCAGCATCCTTTCCAATACCGTGGCTGAAGCCGAAGCCGCCTATCTCCAGCTTTACGATCATCACGCCGCGTTGATGCGCTTCATCACGAGTCTGGGCACTCCCATGCCGCGCGAGTTCTCCGCTGCTGTCGAATACGCCATCAACAGTCTCATGCGCCGCGCCTGTTCCGCGGAAGAGCTTGATGGCGAGCGCATCCGCAGTCTGCTGCGCGAAGCGCAAGCAAGTAACGTGAGTCTCGACAAGACCACCCTCGAATTTCTGCTTCGCCGAAAACTCGAAACGCTCGCCGGCCGTTTCGCGGCTGAGGCTTCTAACATCGACCGCATCAACGACCTGCAGAGCGCCTTGAAAATCATCAAGCTGATGCCCTTCGCCGTCAACATGGCGGTCGCGCAAAACCAGGTTTATTCGGTCCAAACCGGCCTCTTTACGCGCACCCGCCGCCGCGCCCAACGCGGCGATTCAAAGGCGCAAGAGTGGGTTGACGCTTATCTCACCCTCTCTGAAATGCTCATGATCCGCGTTCCCAGTTAGTCCGCTCCGATCCGAGTCGCGATGGCTAAGTTGTTCCTCAAACTCCTCATCTCGCTCTTCAATCACCGCAAAACCGCGAGCCGAGCCGCGACGGTTACGGAGCGGTCTGTTCTCCCTTGTATATTCCGCACCCATGAAACAACTCGTCCTCCATTCCTTCTCGCTCGATGATTTACGCCTCGAAGAAGGACCACCGCCGGCACTCGCTGGCGACATGGCCCTAGTCCGTGTCAAGGCCGCCGGTCTCAATCCAAGCGACCTCATGAATATCAAAGGCGCCTTCCACTACACCACTCTGCCGCGTGTCCCCGGCCGCGACTACGCGGGCATTGTAGAAGAAGGCCCCGCGCAGTGGGTCGGCGCGCCTGTCTGGGGCAGCGGCGCGGAACTCGGCTTCTCGCAAGACGGAACTTACTCCGAGTTAGTCGCCGTTCCTATCGCTTCGCTCGTCAAGAAACCCGAGAGCTTATCGTTTGCCGCCGCGGCGGCCGCCGGAGTCCCCGCCGCCACCGCCTACCAGGCCATCGTGCAAGCCGCTAAGATCCAAGTGGGCGAAACCGCCTTCATCACTGGCGCTCTCGGCGCCGTGGGTTCCATGGCATGTCAACTCGCCCTGGCCCAGGGGGCTCGCGTCATCGGCCTTGTCAACAAACCAGCCTCGGCGTCAGGCATCGAATTCATCCAGTCGGAAAACGACGTCGTCGCACAGGTCCGCGAACTCACTTCGGGCCGAGGTGCGGACGTCGCTCTCGATACCGTCAGCGGCCCCGTTTTTCCACTCGTCGTCGAATCTCTCGCCATCGACGGCAGGCTCGCAATCATCAATGCCAAAGGCGATGGCAACATAACCCTCAACTTGCGCGACTTCTACCGCCGCAAATTACAAATGTTCGGCATAAACTCTCTCCTGGTCGATACCCGCCAAACAGCCGAGATCTATCGCGAACTCAGCCCGCTGGTCGATGCGGGCAAACTAAAGGCTAAAGAGCCCGAGCAGATCTCGTTTGCCAATGTTCACTCCGCCTTTCAAGCCATGGAGAAAGGTTCTGTGCCGAAAATGGTGCTCACCCCCTCAGCTTGAGACTAAGCTAAGGATCGTTTGTGTTCGCCGTCTGATTCAGGTCGAAAAACCCTGCTTGCACTCCCTCGGAAAACACCAGTCGATCGCCGTCACTCCCCACTAACCACGGGTCATATCCAATAACATTACCCATCGCCGGCACGGCCAGCTTCATCCATTTCTTACTGGTTCGGTCAAAAACGAAAGTGCGCCGGGAACGCACCGCTCCGATCGAAACCGCCACATTTCCCGAATCCGTTACCGCTAATCCCTCAAGATCTCCGTCCCAACGCTTATTCCCGGACAATTCGCGCGGCACTCCCGGAAACACATGCATCTCAATCTTGTCCGTCGGGATCTCCACATAGCGGCTGTCTCCTCCCACAGATGAGTACCACCCTAAACGCCCTCGCACTGCCACAAGCCTGCCAAATTCCAAGCGGCCGATTTCTTTTGTTTTCAGAAAATCCTCCTGAGGGAGCGCGACCGCAATCGTCTTCCCGCCGCGATCGAATTGCCGCAACACTCCGGCTTTGGGGTCGAGCCTTGGGTCCTTGAGTTGCCGGTCAATCATCTCGTAGCCCAAAGTCCAAACCGTCCCATCCTGCGCAAACGTGAGCTCGCGAGGATGATACGGCGCGGTGCGTTTTAGTCGTTCCGTCTTCCCATCAGGTGCGATCCATGCGAGAAACGGACTGACGTCGTCAAAATCGGGAACCGCGGCTACCACAATCGTTCCGTCGCCCCGGCGGTCGTAATCTTCAATGAAATAGTGCGCATCGTCCGGCATATCCAATCGCGCTTTCGCGATCAAATCGCCCTCCGTGTTCATCGTGAAAAAGTAAGGTCCACTGTTAAAGATGAACGCGCCGTGGCTCCACTTCACAGTGCCGCTGCCTTGCGCCACAACGGGATACAACCGGTCAGTGCCACCATGCAGGATTAACGTCGCAACCTGCGGTGCGTCATCAGCCGCCGCTACAGCAATGTGAGGCACTGCCAAAAACGCGCAAACGAGGGTCCAGATCCTGCACCTTTGCATATTGGGTCTCAAATTAAGACGGCATTCGTCCGCCTAACGTTGAGTCTAAACCAGAAACGCGCTCATTACCTCACTACCGTCCGCCTCGTCGTCACGCAAGGAAAAGAACTAGTCTGGCCTCACCCGCAGCGTTTCGCTCACTGCATCGCCGATTTTTTTCTGTATCATGGTTCGGCTTAATTAATTCTTTCAAAGTTCGAAAGGAACACTATCATGGCAAGTAATCGCGGCGTGGCCTATGTCGGCCCCGGCAAGGTGGAGCTGCATTCCATCGACTATCCCAAACTCGCGCTCGGTGATCGCAAATGCGAACACGGCGTCATCTTGAAAGTTATTTCCACCAATATTTGTGGCAGCGATCAGCACATGGTTCGCGGCCGCACCACGGCGCCCGCGGGCCTGATCCTCGGTCACGAAATCACCGGTGAGATTATCGAAAAAGGCCGCGACGTCGAGTTTCTCAACGTAGGCGATTTGGTCTCCGTTCCTTTCAATATTGCTTGCGGCCGCTGTCGCAATTGCAAAGAGGGCCGCACCGGCATTTGCCTCAACGTAAACAGGTCTCGTCCGGGCGCCGCTTACGGTTACGTCGATATGGGTGGTTGGGTCGGTGGGCAAGCCGATTACGTCATGGCGCCCTACGCCGATTTCAATCTTCTGAAGTTTCCCAACAAAGAGAAGGCCCTCGCCAAGATCAAAGATCTGACTTTGCTGTCCGACATTTTCCCAACCGGCTTTCACGGCGCAGTCAGCGCTGGCGTCGGCCCTGGCGCGACGGTCTACGTCGCCGGTGCTGGCCCTGTCGGCCTTGCTTCCGCCGCGTCCTGCCACCTCCTCGGTGCGGCCGTCGTGATTGTCGGCGACATGATTCCTGAGCGCTTGGCCCAAGCCAAGAGTTTCGGCTGCGAAACCATCGACCTTCGTCAAAAAGCCACTCTCGCTGAACAAATCGAACAGATCCTGGGCGTTCCCGAAGTCGATTCCGGCGTCGATTGCGTAGGCTTTGAAGCTCGTGGCCACGGCGACAAGGCTGTAGACGAACAGCCCGCCACCGTACTGAACTCGCTCATGACCGTGACGCGCGCCGGTGGCTCCCTTGGCATTCCCGGTCTATACGTTACCGACGACCCCGGCAGTAAGGACGCCAACGCCAAGAGCGGCGTGCTCGGCATCCGCATCGGCCTGGGCTGGGCCAAGTCTCACAACTTCACAACCGGCCAATGCCCGGTCATGCGTTACAACCGCAACTTAATGATGGCCATTTTGCACGATCGAATTCAAATCGCCAAAGCCGTCAACGCCACCGTGATTCCCCTGGAGCAAGCCCCGCAAGGTTACCAAGACTTCGATAAAGGCGCTGCCAAGAAGTTCGTTCTCGATCCGCACGGCATCGTAGCCAGAGCCGCCGCATAAAAGCACTGGCGCGAGCGAAGCGCGGGCCGATTGATGCCCGCGCTTTTTTTCTCATTCCGCACCCCCACTTCTGTGGAATAAAGTGGTCTATTGACCCCCGAACGCTTTCGACAGGTGAACGCCCTGGCCGACGCGGCGCTCCAGATGCCGCCTGATCGACGTGCGAGGTTCCTCGACGAAGTTTGCGGAAGTGATGCGGACCTCCGCAAAGAGATCCAAGCTCTCATTGATGCCGATTCGAACTCCGCCGAGTTCCTGGAAAAGCCTCTCCTCGAAGTGCTCGCCGGTGAAATGGCCGCCACTGCGCCCGCTGAACGCAACCTCACTGGGCAGCGCATCCAGAACTACGAAGTCATCTCTCGCCTCGGCGCCGGTGGCATCGGCGAAGTCTGGCTGGCGCGCGATCTCAATCTTCATCGCGAAGTCGCGCTCAAGCTTCTGTCGCCGCGCTTCGCAGGCAATCCTCACCTCACGCGCCGCTTTCAACAGGAAGCGCGAACCTCGTCGGCGCTCAACCATCCCAACATCATCACTGTTTATGAAATTGGCGAAACCGATGGCACTCTCTTCATAGCGGAAGAACGCGTCGTCGGCCAAACCATCCGTCAATTGCTCTCCCCTGGTCCGCTTCCCCTGAAACAAATCGTCGAAATTGCAACCCAAGCCGCAGCCGCTTTGGGCGCTGCGCACGCTGCCGGCATCGTGCATCGCGATATCAAACCGGAAAACATCATGCTCCGCCCCGACGGGCTCGTCAAAGTTCTGGATTTCGGGCTCGCCCGCTACGTCGAACGCTTGCCGGCTGCAGCCTCCAACTCAAGCGATAACCTCACCATTCCCGGCCTCGTGCTCGGCACCGTTCGTTACATGTCGCCGGAGCAGGCGCAAGGGCTTCCGGTTGACGCCCGCAGCGATATTTTCAGCCTCGGCGTCATGCTCTATGAAATGACCTCCGGCATGCCGCCTTTCTCCGGTCCCACTCCCACAGCCACTCTCGCCGCCATTCTCACGCATGAGCCTGAACCTCTCGCCCACTATCTTCCCGGTGTTTCGCCGCAATTCGAACGCTGCGTCCTCCGCTGCCTCGCGAAAAAACCCGCAGCGCGCTACCCTTCCGCCGAGCAACTGCGAGACGATCTGACGCGCGTTGCCCAACCGTCCCCATCCTTCGGGCGGAAATATATCTGGCCGCTCGGGTTGGCCGCCGCGCTCGTCTTAGCATTGGTCTCGGCTTCTTACTTTTGGATGAATCGCCCAGTGGCACCGCCGGCTTTCCAGGCCATGCAAATCACCCGCCTCGCCACTCGCGGTCAGCCCACCGAAGCGGCAATCTCTCCCTCCGGAAAAATGCTCGCCTATGTTGTGCCCGGCAGCAGAGACGAGACTCTGTGGATCAAAAACTCCGAAGAGCGGCAGTTACTTCCGCCCGAACCGGGCGAGCATCATGATCTCGTCTTCTCGCCGGACGAATCTTTCCTTTACTACCGCAAGCGTACTACCGAGGGTGGCGGCGATCTCTATCGCGTCCCACTCCATGGTGGCTCGCCACAGAAGGTTGTCCCCGCCGTCAGCGGCGGTGGCGCAATTTCTCCCGATGGAAAACGGATCGCCTTCGTTCGCCTTGAACCCTCACCCTGGGAAGCAAATCTTGTCGTAAGCAATAGCGACGGTAGCGGCGAATTCACTGTGGCCACGTTTCGCCGTCCGCGCTACCTCGATCAGCGCAACGTTGCTTGGTCGCCCGATGGCCGTTCGATCGCTTGCTTTGCGGGCCAGGGATCCAGTTATAGCAATGCTGTCTATCACCTCATTGAGATCCCCATCGTCGGCCACACCCAACGCGAGATCTCACCCCACCCTTGGAGGTGGCCCCGCTCAGTAGCCTGGGCGGCAAAAGGCGGATCGCTCGTCGTGGTGGCCGCAGCTCGTGGCGATGATGTGTTCCAACTGTGGCAAGTGCGCTACAAAGACGGCGCCGTCTCGCGCATTACCAACGACCTCAGCAATTATGATCTCGCCACTCTCACCGCCGACGGAAAAACGTTAGCAGCCGTGCAAAGCGAAAGTACCGCCGCCATCTGGGTTTCTGATCATGGCGATGCTGCTCACGCCGTGCGCATCAGCGCCAATCCGCTGCGCTCTACCCATCTCTTCGTGACGTGGATGCCGGACGGACGCATTCTTTACTCTGACCCCAGTGGCGACTACCGCAATCTCTGGGTCACCGATGCCAACGGAGCAAACCCTCGCCGCCTTACTTCTATTCAACAGAATCAAGATCAAGCCGCCGTCGCGCGTGACGGTAGTTTTATCGTCTACAAACAGGCCGGTAACATCTGGCGCGTCAATGCCGATGGCACTCATCCGCTCCAACTGACCCACGGTCTCCTTGATGTTCATCCCGATTTTGCGGCCGATGGATACTCGGTCATCTACGCTTCCTTCGCTGGCTGGTCGCCTTCAGTCGGTGGTGAACCCACTCTCTGGAAAATTCCGGTCACGGGCGGAGATCCAGTCGAGATCATGCACCAGCCCGCCTCCTATCCGAAAGTATCTCCCGATGGCTCTCTCCTGGCCTGCCTTTACTTCCCGGGCAAAGACCCGCGCTTTTCAGCCACGCACCTGGCCATCTTGCGGCTCGATGGTTCCGGTTCGTTCAATATCCTCGATTCCGCCCCGGGCGACGTGACCGAGTTCGCCTGGAGCCCCGATGGCAAGGCCATCGATTACATCTCAAATGTGGGCGGCATTGGCAACCTTTGGCGGCAGCCCATCACTGGCGGACCGCCATCCCGCATCACCAATTTCGCAACCGATGAAATGTACGCGTTTTCCTGGGGTCGCACCGGTCGTCTCGTTTGCGTGCGCGGCGCCTCAACCAGCAGCGTCATTCAAATTGACAACCTACACTAACTCGGCTCGCCCGGCTGCCCTTGGTTGATCTGACTGTACAACCACGCCCGCGCCCGCCTCCACTCGCGATCCACAGTGGCCACTGATACCTTCAGCACTTCCGCCGTCTCTTCCACGCTGAGCCCGCCGAAGTAGCGCATCTCCACAATCTGGCTCTTCCGCTGATCCAGCTTTGCTAAATCCGTAAGAGCGTCATCCAGAGCCACCAGTTCTGCCGCTCGGTCATCGGTGAAAACAAGCGTCTCATCCAGTGCAATGCGGTGCACATCCCCACCCCGCTTTTCGCGCCCCCGTCCACGCGCCATGTCAATCAGAATGTTTCGCATCGCATGCGCCGACACCGCGAAGAAATGCGCCCGGTTTTGCCAGTTCACATTGTTCTGATTCACAAGTTTTAAATAGGCTTCGTTCACCAGCGCCGTCGTGTTCAGCGTGTGCCCGGGCGCTTCAAGCCGCATATAGCGCCTCGCTAGCCGGTGTAACTCCGCGTGGATCACCTCCACCAGCATGTCCAGAGCACCCTTGTCCCCGTTACTCCAGGCAACCAACAACTGCGTTACGTTTTTCGGGTCCGTCTCAGTCATGATTCTCCTGCGTATTTCTCTCTCTAGATTAAGGGAAACTAGGAGGAATGACGCCACGCCCGCTCATGGGAGCGACTCAACGAGTCTCCCACACGTCGATAATCCGTCATTTTGTCTTTGGCATTGCTCTGCTGGCTGCGTCAAGTAGCGGCGTCGGTGCAGCGAACTCCGTAAGTGGCTTGATCTACGCGGCCGGTAAGACGCCGCTGGCCGATGTTCGCGTTCGTCTTCTCGAAGCAAATTCCCAGACACTCATCGACGACACTGTGTCCAATGCCGCGGGAAAGTTCACCTTCACCGATGTGCCACAAGGCCAGTACCGTATCGAACTCCAAAGAACTGGTTATTTCAATGCGGAGACTCTGCTGGCCGGAGGCCGCGGCGTAGAGGTCAACAATAATCTCTCAGCCGCGCCTCAGATATTCTTTATGGCCCCGAACGGCTCTATCTCAGGCATTGTTTCAACCGAAGGCGGCGTCGCGCTCAAAAACATAAGAGTAGATCTTCGACGTCCCGGGGAGAAAGAGACGGCCATCTCTGGAATTACCACCGTAACCGATGATCGCGGCGAGTTCCACTTCGCAGACGTTGCTCCAGGTTATTACTCCGTTGTTGCGGTCTATCGTGCCTCCGAACACGGCGGCTCGACAACATTCGTCCGATTGCCGTTTCCCGAACCAACAACCAGCAGCGAGCCGGCATACTTTGCCCTTCGACCCGGACAACACTACAATCAAATTTCTATCACTGTTCGCCAATCCGAAACCCACGCGGTTACCGGAAACGTTACGGGCATCCCCGCCAACTGGGAGGGAAAGCATCTGGCTGTGGCGGTCATACCGGCAAGAGGCGCGCGAATACCGGTGGCAATGGCTTCTACGGATACAGCGGGTGTTTTCACATTTCACGTCATTCCCGACGGAGACTACCAGCTGGTAGCCTGGGGTCCCATTACCGGTTTCGGAGCCGCCGGGCCGACATCCGGTGCCGAGACCTTGGAGGGTCAAACACAACTGACCGTCAGCGCCGCCGATATTTCGGGGCTCGAAGTTGCGCTCGGCGAAGGAGCAACCATTTCAGCCTCTGTCAACCCGCTGCCGAATGATCCTCTGGCGAAGGCATGCCTCGATCGCGCCTCTCTTACCCTCCAGCCTGCGGAGGTTACACTCCCCCAACAGACTCTGACGGCGCCCATTCGTCCCGACGGCATAGTTGCATTTACGAAAGTCGCCCTCGGATCGTACCAAGTTTCGTTGCGAGGGCCGTCACGCAATTGTTTCATCACCGCCAACTCATCCGGTTCGCGGGAAGTAGAAATAGTGGCCGATGTACGCATTCAGGTGAGCGTCGGCGCCCTCGCTACCCACGTGTCGGGTATCGTGGTCGATGCCGGCCATACCGCCGTCGCGGGAGCCTGGGTGCTCGCCACCCCTTTGGAAGCCACAAAACGGAGCATTTTGTTCCAGACCGACATCATCGCGACTCTCTCTGATGCATCTGGGCACTATTCTTTCGATGCGCTGCGTCCAGGTCCGTACAAGCTTCTCGCACTAATGCGGCTAGATCCCATCGAATGGTCAAACCCAACCCTCTGGGCACAAGGCGTTATGCAACAAATTGTTAGTGGCCGGCAAAATGAGGGTAAATTGGAGTTAGTAGCTCAAGGAGATCAACAATGATGTTGCCCGGCAGAAACATGGTGCTCATTAGTTTGCTCTCGGCCCTACCAACTCAGAGCCAAGTGAGCATAAGCGGAAAGACATCCGCCGAGATCCGAGGGCGAGTGGTCGACCGTTCGAGTGGCGTCGGCGTTCCTGACGCAGTGGTTCAAGCGAGCCGCCCCTCTCACGTGATCAACACACGGAGTGACTCCGAAGGACGCTACGTGTTGACCGGCATTGCGGACGGGGATTACGTCGTCGTCGCCATGAAAGACGGACTCGGCGGGGGTAGACATCTGACTGTGACCAAGGGCCTAGCCGGCGTTTCGGATTTCGACGTAAAAATTCCCGCCGGTTCCGTGATCGCTGGGCATATTTCTGAAGCCGATGGGACGCCTGCGATAAATGCGACTGTAGAGCTTTGGCAGCGTTACTTTAGGCGAGGCATGAGTGGCTATGCTCACTATAATTCCGTGACAACGAACGAGCAAGGTGACTACCGGATGACGACAAATGGGGGCGGAGAGTTTTGTATTTCAGCCTCAAGAGCCAAGCCGAGTGTCAAAAGCTGGCGGCCCGGAACACCAGCGGCCCAGCCGGTTGAACGTCCTCTTCGAGACGTCACTACCTATTACCCCTCAACCACCGCTCCCGATTCCATGCTGAGCCTCGCATTACGCTCTGGCCAGGAATTAGACGGCATCGACGTGAAGCTCATAAAAACCAGGACCTACTGTGCTGCGGCTCATATCCAAACTCGCTCTAGAGTGGGGATCTCGATACACCAGGATGCCCCAGGCGGCAGTATTGGGCCGGTTATGCTTGATTCAATCGGTTCCTTCCAAATCTGCGATTTAGCTCCCGGCACTTACCACATCGGCGCGCAAATACTAACTGAAGACTTCGGCGAACCCGCCAATTTCGCCGAGGCAACCTTCACGATAGGCCGCGAAGACGTAAGTTTGGGAGATCTTGAACCGGCGCTAGCTATAAGTCAGAAGGGCCATTTGAAGGTCCTCGGCGATACCGCAGCCACTGTGCCCGCCGGAATGACCATTCAGGTCGAGCCATCGGCCGGAGATCGCTATGGCGGTGAAAACCTCACTTCTGCTGTTGAACCTTCCGGCGATTTTGCGTTGCCGCGTCTGTTTGTCCGTCAGTATTCGTTAGATGTTCAGAATCTCCCCAAAGGCTATTACGTCAAGTATGCGACCATTCGGGGCCGAGAGGCGCTGGCCGAACCATTCAGAGCCGGCGATGGAGATTTGGACATCGGGTTGGCGAAAGATGGCGGTTCTGTCACGGGCTTAGTGGTGGATAGCGACGATCATCCTGTAACCGATTGCCCGGTTGTTCTAACGCCCGATCCCTTACCTGCAACTTTGACGCGTACGCAAGTTGACGTAGCCTACAGCGATCAGAACGGCCAATTCAAGTTCAATTCTGTCCGCCCTGGCAAGCACTTACTCTATGCCGTTAGTGGTCTGGAATTTGGTTACGAACAAAACCCCGAATTTCTTCACAGCCATAGCCAAAATGCCCAGGAACTCAAGGTGGAAGCAAGCCAGGAGGCGGCCACGAAGGTCAAAGCGGAGTTTATTGTAGATTAACGGGTAGCGCACCGCGGCCCCAAGTCTCGGCCTGTGTGACACTCAAAAGACTGTCACAAACCAGGCCCCGCTAAAACCCACTGCGTCCTATCATCGGGCATGCTTCCACCCGCCATCCTCACGCTGTTGGCCGCTGCAATGCTCCCGCACTTAGCCCTCGCCCAAAACGATGACTGGGCCAAGGTCACGCACCTCGGCGAACGAACTCTCCTGAGCGTTGAACTTACTTCCTCGGCCCGACGTTCTTTGTGCCGCGTGATACAAGCTGATGAAGACAACCTCAGATGCAGCGTCGTCGAACACAATCATGAATGGCTTCAGGATTTTCCACGGATGCAAATCAGAGAAATCAGGTTGGCGCAAATTAAACTTCACGTCAGCCACCGGCCCGCTCTTATCGGCATCGCAGTGGGAGCCGGCCTTTTCCTTGTGTCTCATGTTCGACCGTCGGTTTCTGCGTGGCCAGCACCAGGTGGATGCCGACCGCTCGGCTCTTTTGCGCCAGCCGGATGATGTGCGTCTCGACCTCTTTGGCCGAGGTCATCATCAAGTCGGCCATTTCGTCGGCCACGATCACGATGTAGGGCAGATGCGTGGGGATGTTCTTGCGCTCTTCGTCGTTCTCGGGCTGCAGCCGGTCCATCAACTCTTCTTCGCCCAGTTGGTTGTAGCCGGAGATGTGGCGCACGCCGGCCCGGGCCAGCAGCGAGTAACGCTCTTCCATCTTCTCAACGGCCCAGGCCAGGATCGCTTCGGCCTTACGCATGTCGGTGACGACCGGATGCATCAGATGCGGCAGCCGCTTGTAGCGCTCAGCTCGACCATCTTGGGGTCGATCAGCAGCATCCGCACCTCATCGGGCCGGCGGGTCATGAGCATCGACACGATCAGCGTGTTGAGGCACACGCTCTTGCCCGTGCCCGTGCGACCGGCGATCAGCAAGTGAGGCAGGCTCGACAGATCGACGACCAGCGGGTTGCCGGCCACGTCTTTGCCCAGGTAGATCGGGATCTTCATCTTGGCGGCCTTGCCGTTGGCCTCTTCGATCACTTCGCGCAAGCGGACGAGCTGACGCTCGGCGTTGGGGACTTCGATGCCCACGGTGTTCTTGCCGGGAATCGGGGCCACGATGCGGACGCTGGGCACCCGCAGGGCGATCGCCACGTCGTCGGCCAGGCTGGTGATCTTCGAGAGCCGCAAACCGGCTTCCAACTCCACTTCGAACTGGGCAATCACCGGCCCGGTCTCGATCTCGACCACTTTGACGTTGAAGCCGAAGTTGGCGAATGTCTTTTCCAGCACCTTAGCCTTGCGGGCACTTCCTTCTCGTGCTCATCGGTCGAGACCGGCTCACTGGCCAACAACAGATCAATGGGGGGCAATTGGTAATCGGGCGTGTCGTCCGTGCGGCTGACCGCGGCGTCTAGCTCTTGCATCACCTGCTTGCGCTCGTCTTTTTTGCCATGGGCTTTGACGCGCAACGGCTCGGCGGCACCAGCCGATTTCGCCGGGGCCGTTGGAACCGGCGGCGCGATCGCGGCACTATCTTCGTCGGCGTGCTCTTCATCGGCGGCGTCCTCGGCGACCACGAGTTCGACGTCAATCGCGGCATTATCGTTCGCGTCTTTGGCCTCGTCACGTGCGGCTTCTTCCACCGGCTTGCCACCGATGCGGACGGCGACGTTCGGCAGGTCTTCGTCAAGGTCCGTAGTCAGGCGGACTCGTGCCGGGCGGCGAACGGTCAATTGGCGAAGTTTGTAGAGCGGCGGCGGCGTCAGCCGAGCCAGGAACTTAGGCACTGCGTAATCGGTCGAGAGCAGCACGCCGACCAACAGCAGGCTGACCGCAATCAGGTAAGCCCCGACGCTGGCGAAGTTCATTTCCAGTAGCGCTCGCCCAATCGCGCCCAGGTATCCGCCCGAGCCGATGACCGGACCGGGCGAGAGTTGCGGCGCGGCCAGGGTGGAGAGCGTTGTCAGCCCCAACAGCGACAGGCACCAGCCGATGGCCCGTAGTCCACGATCTTGAATCGGTCGATGAGCAACCAACAGCCCGTCGAGCACGACGAGCGAGAGCACCAGGTAATAGGCCCCCAGGCCGAGACCTTCCAACAGCAGGTGGGCCGCCCACGCTCCGCTACGGCCGCAGAGATTGGTAACGTGATCCCGCGGCGGGTAGGCGTTGGCACCGGGCGGATCAGCCGGGTCGTAGGTGAAGAGCGTCAGCGCCAGAAAGATGGTCAGCGCCAGCAATCCCAGCGCGATCAGATCGACTTTGCGATTGCGTTGTTCGAGCATAGACGGGCTCTCGTCTCGCAGAGATTGCTCCCGCGGCCATGCGGCCAACAGGACTCATTGAGAGGTGCATCCGTGCCCAGCTTCGACGATCCATGGTAATGCAGTTCTTCGGCAGGTCGTGGGGGGCAGCCGTAACTTTGCATCGCGGGCCGTTGCCCCTTACCCGGCGAGAACGAGGTGCAGGACCCGTGTGGGAAGCAGAATCGGTAGGGTGCTAGCGTCGCAGAGTTCCCCACACAGGAAGTCTAGCATATTCAGTCCAGCGGCCAGCGCCGCGGGACGATTGCAGCCGGAATTACTGGCCGCCGCGTTCCACGGGTAACGATCAGGCCGACTTTGCGGCGGCTGTTAGCCGCGTCGCTTGCGACGCCTGGTTACTCGCCATCGGGCTGGAAGAAATTGCGGGCCGGTCCCAGGGTGCCGTCCGTGCGCGGTTTGAGGATCGAAACGCAATGGCCGTGCGGATCGAAGCCGGCAATCTCCGCGCTTTCAGAAATCGAATCGCGGCAGATCGACTGGCCTCGCGCGAATCGAGCGCATTCGTCGGCCGACAGATCGATCCTCGGCAACGTGGAAGCTGCCGCTCGAGCGGCTGCATTCGCGACACGACGGTCTCCGGCGAAAGCTCGGCCAACGGCAGGGCCTCGTCGATCGTGAAGTCTCCGATCGCCTCGCCACCAGCGCCGACATCACCGCGGCGGTGCCCAGCGACTCGGCCAGGTTGTGCCCCAATGAGCGGACATACGTCCCGCCGCTGCAGCAAATATCGAGCGAAAACTCGGGATAGTCATAGTCGATGACTCGTAGTTCATAGACCGTGATGGGCCGCGGTTCGAGATCGACTGGCTTGCCAGCGCGGGCCAGGTCGTAGGCTCGCTGGCCGGCAACCTTCAGGGCCGAAAAGCTCGGCGGCCGCTGCAGAATTTCGCCCGTCAGCCGTTCGGCTGCCTGCTCGATGGTTGCGCGATGGAACGGGCGGATCGAGTAAGAGTTCGACATCGCCTTCGATGTCTTCCGTCGGGCTTTGGCGACCGAACAGAAAGGTACCACGATAGCGCTTCGGCATGCGCTGCACGTATTCGATCAGCCGAGTGCCGGCGCCAACGCCGACGACCAGCACACCGGTGGCCAACGGATCGAGCGTTCCGGCATGGCCGGCCTTAGCCGGCCGGACAAGCCGCTGAACGCGATCGACGACCGCCCGCGACGTCATGCCGCCGGGCTTCAACAGGTTCAACAGGCCGGAGAATGAAGGCATAGAGGAAAACTTACCGCCTGGTTTAGTCCACACGCTTGGGAGAATTTCCCCTTGCCAAAATTCGCTGAGAACCCGTTCTTCGGTGGCAAGGACGACGATCGAAGCCGACATGAATGCTCGATGTCGTTGCCACTATATACTAAAGAACCCGTTGCCGGGGGCTTGTACCGGCTTCGTTGCCACGCACGTTTCACGAATGGCGCAGGCCGCGGTTTCCCGTTCCGGCGCGTCGGATTCCCCTCGCCGCCGTTGGCCGCTGACCAAAAGGCTGCTAAACTGGAAGAAGAGACGAAGCGATCGGTAAAGAGTTTCGAAATAGGCGTGCTACGAGAGCAGGCAGTGCTTGAGCATAGTGCCCCGGATGCCCCGGGCGGGAGCACAATGGTGAGCTACGAGCGGACGAAGCGTCGGAAGGTTGGCGGTTATCGCCGGCGCCCCCCTGCCGCGTTTTGGTCGTCGACGACAACGTCGGTTCGGCCCAGATGATGTCGATCATGCTGACCAAGTTCTGGAAGCACGATGTCCGTGTCGCCCACGACGGACAGCAAGCCCTGGAAGTCGCCCAGGAGCATCGCCCCGATGTGGTATTTCTCGACATCGGCCTGCCGATTATCAGCGGCTATGAAGTCGCGCGGCTACTCCGGGAGAATCCCGAGTTTCATCAGACGCTGCTGGTCGCACGTCACCGGTTACGACGAGGAAGAAGATCGCCGCCGGGCCCAAGAAGCCGGATTCGACGAGCACCTGGTCAAACCAGCTTCGGCCGGTAGTTTGCAGCAGCTCTTCATTCACCCGAACTCGGGCGCAGCGAATGACTCGCTCGGCAGCAGATTTCGGGCGTTAGGGACTGCCGCTCGTCTTTGCCACGAACCAACGCCGGGCCGTTTCGTCGGTTTTCATGAATTTGAGCAACTGCTCGGCCACTTTACGGCGACCCGACTCGCTGGGATGGGTGCCGTCCTTGACCAGGTCCTCGCGAGTGTAGATCAGCCCGTCGGTCATTCGCGGCTTAATGCCGTCGGCCCATAGGTACGGCCCCCATAACACGAGCGGAGCCTGCACGTCGCCGCGTTGGGGTCGTAGTTGAGTTGTGGGTTGTCTCGCTTGATCTGCGACTGGATGACCCAAGGACGGAAAAGCCCCTTCATAGGCATAGGGCTCGGGATTAAGCGGCGTCGTGGCATAGCCGGCGTAGATCCGACTGGAAAGATAAGCCAGCCGGAGATTCGGATAGCGTTCCGTTGCCACGTTCAGGACTTTGATCAGCTCATCGGCAAATCGGCGGGCGCGTGCCGGGAACTCGCCGAACTGCCCCTGGCCAACCAGGGCCTGCTTGATCCAAACCACCTGGACCTGTTCGGGCATGACGCCGGCCGAGAGCAACCGCTCTTCGGCGCGGGCCCAGCCGGGGCTTGGGCTGTGTCCCATTGGATGGCGGCCTGCCCCCCCTGGCGCGCCATCGACAATCACCAGAGCCGGCGATTTCTCCGAATCCGCATCGGCCAAGGGCTTGAACGCCGAGAATTCCTGGGTGGTGTTCGACATGCCGATCGACAGCAGCACGACCTTGCCCTGCGGATCGGCGAACCCGAGACGATTGAGCGGCTTGATGGCGTCGGCCAATTTCAAGGCCGCTTGACGATGGGCTGCCGGCGGCTCGTTCTGTCCGTCGCCGTACAGGCCCCCCGACTCCCCCT
>CAVYUL010000050.1:0-55116 GCA_963771405.1 Bryobacterales bacterium | reverse complement strand
TACCAGATTGCTACCGCTCTACCCGTAACAACATCTTCTCCATGAGCCTCCCGCAAACCGGCATCCCCGCCCTTTCCGGCCCGGTACTCGGCACCAACAATCTCGGTAGCGTCTGGGGCAGCGCTGTTGGCCTGACGGTCAATTGGGAGCCTTTCGATTTCGGTCGCCGTGCCGCCACCATCGCCGAAGCCGCCGCCACCCAACGTGAATCGGAAGCCACCCTCAATCGCACCCGCTTCGAAATCGCCGTCCACACCGCCGACGCGTATCTCACTCTCCTCGCCGCCCAGGAAACCATCCGCGCCGCTCAAGCTGGTGTCGATCGTGCCGCCAGCTTAGCCAAAATCACCAAAGCCCAAGTCGATTCTCAACTCCGCCCCGGCGCCGATTATTCGCGCGCCACCGCCGAGTTCGCTGCCGCCCGTACCCAACTCATCCAAACCCAACAAGCCGCCGATCTCGCCCGCGCCACTCTCGCCCAATTCACCGGCCAAACACCAAACCAGATCTCCATCGCTCCCGGCACACTCCTCAACCTCATAACATCGCCGGCACAACAACTTCCCACACTTACCAACAATCCAGCCGTCCTCGCCCAAGCCGGCACCCTCCAGCTCGCACAATTGCAACTTCGCACTCTCGAACGTACTTACTTCCCAAAATTCGTTTTGCAAGGCTTCGCATACGCGCGCGGCTCCGGCGCCGAATTGAACGGCTCTCGCCTCGGCGGTCTAAACGGCCTCGCCCCCAACGTGCAAAATTATGCTTTGGCCTTCACCGTCACCTTCCCGCTGCTCGATCTCCCCGCCATTCATGCTCGCGAAGACGCCCAACGCGCCACCATTCGCGCCGAACAAGCCAAGGCCGATCAGTTGATCGTCGATCTCCGCGCTGAATGGTATCGCGCCGTCGCCAGTCTAAACGCCGCCAATCAAATCGCCGCCAACACGCCCATTGAACTCTCTTCTGCCCGCGCCGCCGTCGAACAAGCCACCGCCCGTTACCAAGCCGGCCTCAGTAACATCGCTGAAGTCGCCGACGCCCAACGCCTTCTCGCCCAATCCGAAATTGACGATTCGCTCGCCCGCCTCAACGTCTGGCGCAGCCTGCTCGCCGTCGCCACCGTCGCCGGTGATATCCAGCCTTTCGTAACGGAGGCTTCGCAGTAACATGCGCCTCGTTCTCGCCTCTCTCTCGCGCCCGCTCACCGTCGTCGTCGCGCTTGTGGCCCTCGCCCTCTGCGCCTTCCTGGCCGTAAAGCGCATGCCCGTCGACATTTTTCCGCAGGTTGGTGATGCCGCCATTTATGTCGCTCAGCCCTATTCAGGCATGGATCCCGCGCAAATGGAGGGTTACCTCACTTACTATTTCGAATATCATTTCCTCTATATCACCGGCATCGATCACGTCGAAAGCAAAAGCATCCATGGCGCATCGCTCATGAAACTCGTCTTCCACGAAGGCACCAACATGAGCCAGGCCATGGCCGAAACGGTCGGCTACGTCAACCGTGCCCGTGCGTTTATGCCGCCCGGCGCGGTCCCGCCGTTCATCACCCGTTTCGATGCCGGCAGCGTCGCCGTCGGCCAGCTCGTCTTCAATAGTGCTACTCACACGCAAGGCGAGCTACAGGATTTCGCCCTCAATCGCGTCCGCCCCCTCTTCGCCACTTTGCCCGGCGTCTCCGCCCCTCCGCCCTTCGGTGGCAATCAACGCACTATCGTCATCACGCTCAATCCCGACAAGCTGAAGCAGTATCAAATCTCACCCGATCAAGCCGTCGCCGCCGTCAGTACCGCTTCGCTCGTCGCACCCTCCGGCAACATGTGGACCGGTTCTGTCGAACGCATCGCCCGCACCAATGCCGCCCTCGGCGCCGATCTCTCCGAACTCCTCAACACCCCCATTCACCCCGCCTCCGGTACCAGCGTCTATCTGCGCGATATAGGCACCATCGAAAACGGTACCGACATCATTACCGCCTACGCCCACGTCAACGGCAAACGCACCGTTTACATCCCTGTCACCAAACGCGCCGACGCCTCCACTCTCGATGTCATCAACGCGGTCAAAGCCGCCATCCCCGATTTCAAAAAAGTCTTGCCCGATGATGTCGATGTCCGCCTCGAATTCGATCAATCTCCCGTCGTATCTCACTCTCTCCGCAATTTAGTCACCGAAGGCGCGCTCGGCGCTTTGCTCACCGGCCTCATGGTGCTCATCTTTCTGCGTGATTGGCGCAGCGCCCTCATCGTCATCCTCAACATCCCCTTCGCTCTTTTCGCCGCCGTTGTCCTGCTCTGGGCCACCGGCCAAACTATCAACATCATGACCCTCGCCGGTCTCGCCCTCGCCGTCGGCGTCCTGGTTGACGAAGCCACCGTCGAAGTCGAAAACATCCACACGCAAATGCTTCCCGGCATTTCGCGCGCCCGCGCCGTCGTCGAAGCCTGCAGCCGCACCGCCATTGCCCGCCTCCTCTCCATGCTCTGCGTCCTCGCCGTCTTTATTCCCTCGTTTTTCATGTCCGGCGTCGCGCGCCAGCTCTTCGTCCCGCTCTCCCTCGCTGTCGCGTTCTCCATGGTCGCGTCATATCTGCTGTCCAGTTCGCTCGTCCCGGTCTTCTCCGCTTGGCTCATGCAACCTGCTGCCGCCAGTGAAAAGCGTCTCATCACCTCCCTCTACGAACGCTATCTCACCCTCACCCTCCGCATTCGCTGGCCCCTCGTCATCGGCTATCTTGCAATCTCCCTCGCACTGATTGTTTTCTTGTTTCCCACCATCGGCAGCGAACTCTTTCCTGAATCCGGCGCGCCCCCTCTCCGCCTCCGTCTCCGCGCCCCCACCGGAACGCGCATCGAAGAAACCGAGCGCCTCGTTCTTCGCGCTCTCAGTATCGTCAATCGCGACGCGGGCCCGGACAACCTCGAAATCTCAAGCGATTTCGTTGGCCTCATCCCCTCCAGCTATCCCGTCGATCTTATTCATCTCTTCACCAGCGGCCCGCAGGAAGCCATCATCCAAGTCGCTCTCAAAACCAGCGCGCCCCACGGCGAAGCTCTGCGCGAAAAGCTCCGCCGCAGTTTCGAGTCCGAACTCCCGGCCACCCAAGTCTCGTTCGAAGCCGCCGACATCGTCTCTCAAGTCCTCAGCTTCGGCTCTCCCACCCCCATCGAAGTTGCCGTTCAAGGCATCGGCCTCGTTGACGATTACTCGTTCGCTCAAACTCTCAAAAATCGCCTCGCTCGTCTCACTTTCCTGCGGGATCTCACCATCCCGCAAGCCCCCGACTTCCCCACTCTCGACATCAACATCAATCGCGATCGTGCCGGCCAATTCGGACTCACTATGTCCGACGTCGTCAAATCGCTCGTCCCCGCCACTTCTTCCTCTCGCTTCACCCAACCCAACTATTGGCGCGATCCCAAATCCGGTAACGCCTTCCAAATTCAAGTTGAACTTCCACAAAACCGCGAGCAAAGCATAGAAGACATCGCCGGCGTACCTCTGCCCACTTCATCCGGCGTCCAGCCGCGTCTTGCCGATGTAGCCACTTTCAAGAGTGGCAAAATGCCCGGCCTCATCGAACGCTACAACGGCCAACACGTCGTTAGCATCACCGCAAACCTTCACGGCATCACTTTGGGCGAAGCCGCCGCGCAAATCAATCGCGCGATCTCCGCCGCCGGCAATCCGCCCAAAGGCGTCACCGTTAAGCTCCGCGGCGAAATCCCACCCTTCACCCAAACCCTCTCCGGCCTCCGCACCGGCCTTTTGCTTTCCGTCGTAGTTATTTTTCTGTTACTCACCGCCAACTTTCAATCGCTTCGCCTGTCCCTTGCCATCGTTCTGACGCTCCCTGCCGTCGTCTGCGGCGTCATTCTCATGCTTCTCGTCACAGGCACCACTCTGAATATTCAATCCTTCATCGGCGCAATCATGGCCATCGGCATCGCTGTCGCTAACTCCATTTTGCTTGTCACTTTCTCCGAGCGCTCCCGCCACTCCGGCCACTCCCCACTCGACGCCGTTCACGAAGGCGCAGTCGGACGTCTCCGCGCCATCCTCATGACGGCCGCCGCCATGATCTTCGGTATGCTCCCTATGGCCATCGGCCTCGGCGAATCCGGCAACCAGTCCGCTCCTCTTGGCCGCGCCGTCATCGGCGGTCTTTTATTCTCAACCTTCGCCACTCTTACCGTTCTGCCCGCTCTCTACGCCATTCTTCAAAGCAAAGCTGCCGCCACGTCTCCTTCTCTAAATCCCAATGATCCAGCGAGTAAATATCATGAGACGCATTAAACGAATAACAGTCCTTCTAACGCTCGCTTCCTTCTGTTCCGCTGCCGATCTCGTCGCTGTCGTTTCAAAGCCGGTCGCCCGCACCATCGATCTTCCCGGCGAACTACAGCCGTTCCTCTCCGTCTCCCTCCACGCCAAAGTCCGCGGTTATGTCGATCGCGTCTTGGTCGATCGCGGCAGCCTCGTCAAGAAAGGCCAACTCCTGGTTCATCTCACCGCCCCGGAAATGCAAGCCCAAATCGCCGAAGCCGAATCCAAAGTGCAAGCAGCCGAGTCTGAGCGAATTCAAGCCGAAGCCCAACTCTCAGCCGATCAAAGCACCGCCGACCGTATGGCCAAAGCCGCCGACACTCCCGGCGCCGTCGCCGGCAACGAACTCATCCAAGCTCAAAAACAAGTCGATTCCGCCAAAGCGCTCGTTGAAGCCAAACGCCAGGCATCCGAAGCCGCCAAAGCCAGCTTACGCGCCCAAAAAGATCTGCTTTCTTATCTCTCCATCACCGCGCCATTCGATGGCATCGTCACCGAACGCCTCATCCATCCCGGCGCTCTTGTTGGCACTGGCGACGACCCCACTCTCCTGACGGTCCAACAGATCTCGCATCTTCGTCTCACCGTCGCCGTCCCCGAGGAGGACGTCTCGGGCATCGTCCCCGGAGCTCATGTCGCCTTCCACGTCCCCGCTTCGCCAGAGCGCGCCTTCAGCGGCACCGTCGCGCGCATCTCTCACTCACTCGATTCCAAAACCCGCACCATGCCCGTTGAACTCGATGTCGCCAATCGTGATTCATCTCTCGCCCCAGGCATGTACGCGAACGTCCAATGGCCCGTTCGCCAAACCCGCCCCGGCCTTTTCGTGCCAAAATCCAGCATCGTCATCACGACGGAACGCACCTTCGTCATTCGCAGCCAGAACGGCGTCGCCGAATGGATAAACGTCTCGCCAGATCCTAGCGAGGGTGACCTTGTCGAAGTTCGCGGCGATCTCCACGCAGGAGACCAAGTCGTTCGCCGCGCCACCGATGAAATACGAGAGGGAGACCGAATCCCCACAAAGTGATCTATCTCGCCCACGCCACAGAAGGTTGCGGGTACCTTGCTCGCAGCATCAGCCTCGCGCGCCTGAGACGTGTCTTCACCGCTGCAAGGCTCAAGTCGAGAGAGTGTGCTGTTTCTTTCTCGCTTAGCTCTTCGAGATCGCGAAGAATCAGGACTTGCCGGTAGCTTGCCGGGAGTGCCGCCACAGCATTCCGAAGCGTTCTTGTTTTTTCGCGCTCGGCCGAGACCTGACACGGCGACTCCCACGGGGAAGTGAGCCTGTCGAAATCGTAGGGACCATAAGCGAGCCGTCGCCGCCGCTCCTTTCGGAATGATTGCAATGCCTCATTGATAGCAATTCGCGTCATCCAAGTGCGAAAGCTGGATTCCGATCTGAATTTTGATAAGTGGAGCCAGACCTTCAGGAGCACCTCTTGCATGAGATCCTCCGCCTCCGCTTCGTTTCGCACCAGCGTGCCGACCCGCTTTTTTACGGTTGCCAAGTGACGATCCATCAGGACGGTAAAGCAATCGGCTCGACCCGCCAGAACTAAGTTAATCAAGGCTCCGTCTTTAAGCTGCGAACTCGTCGTCTTTAGCATGCGCGCCTCACCGCGTGCTCGACCGCTCGCCCCGACCGGCTTTGAGCGCTCGGCACCGTAACTACAGAATCTCGCCAAATTGCTTTCAGATGCGGCGCGAGCTTCCTTTTTGCATTGAACACGCGCCACTGGACTGTGCCGATGGGAATCGCTTTCTCCGCGGCGATTTCGTGGCACTCCCACCCCTCGACAAAACGCAGTATCAGCGCTTCCTGCTCGCCGGAGTCGAGAAACGACATCCAATGGAGAAACTCGGACGCGGGCATCGCCGCCGGTGCATTACTGAAGGCAACCAACCGGTCGGCTACCCTTTCCAACTCGATCGTATCCACTTCGCGCGATTGCTTTCCGTAATGACGGCAGAGGACGTTTCGTGCGACTTTGAACAGCCAGCCCCGAAACAAAATGCGGTCGCGAAGTTGATCCGCTTTGCGATAAACGATAAACATGACTTCTTGACCTAGTTCTTCGCACACCGCGGCGTCGCAGCCACGCGCGCGAAAGAACGAGATCAGTTGCGGGGTGTAGATTCTGAAGAGGTCGGCAAAAGACTGTTCGCTTCGAGACTCCAGGAAGTCAGCGACAGCCGCGCCCTCCTGAAGCAGTCTCTCACTTGAGATTGTGTGTTGCATCACGCCTTCTAAAGGCACTCGCTCTTCCATGCGAGGGAAGGAGCAATCACCAGTGTTTTCTGACAGTTGCGCCCAGCAGCGGGTATGAATCGAGCGACAGGCTCGTCGATTGATGAGATCTGGTTGACGAATCGCCGTCAGTCGCCTTATCGATTCCGACTCGGACGCCACCTTATTTGGCGACTGTGCGATCTGTGACAACGCCTCGCACATTTGTGAAGCATGGCACAAACACAGGCGGCGAATGAATTGAAAAATCGGGTTGTTATGGGGGCAAAAGACATCTTTCGGGTCGCGGCTACGGGTAACCGCCCTCTTGAACACGAATTCCTCGTTTGAGGTCGCACTGGTTTTATCTTCGGAATCGCATGTGGTGGCCTCGGCAGCCGCTTGTCGTCGATGTGCCGAGAGCAGGTGACCGAAGTACCACAAAACGTAGTTATGTTTCCACGACGAAAGTAAAGTCTTGGGTCGATTCTGAAGCAATGTCAGATGACCATCCGACGCGTCGACCACCGGTCACCGCCGTAGGGTTCTCTCGCGATGCGGTCGGTTTGCTCTGACGGGAAGGGGCTTATTCTCAGCAACATTGAATTGATGTCTCCGATTGGAACGCTGCGTGCGTTTACCCCACATGAAAGGACAACACTTATGCGAAGAACACAAAACCTTCTCTTGGTGATGATCGCGGCTGTTTTCACTGTGGCGGCGGCGGATGACACAAGCGCACGGCTCGGAAAAGCTACTGCTGTTCTCAATACGATGGTGCAGTCTGGACGCGGCATCCCGGCAGGGGAACTGGCTGCCGCCGATTGCGTCGTCGTCATTCCGGGATTCAAGAAGGGAGCTATTGTCGTTGGAGCAGGCCACGGACGCGGATTTGTCTCATGTCGAAATGCAGGCAGTTGGTCGGCACCGGCAGCGGTTACCCTCGATAGCGGCAGCTTGGGCGTACAGATCGGTGGCGAAGAGATAGACATCGTAATTCTGTCGACGGACAGTAGCCTGCGCTCGAAGCTGCTCTCTGATCGTTTCGCCCTCGGGTCGGACGCATCGGCTGCTTGGGGAAATGGCGCGTCGGCACATGGAGATCCCAACGCAAAAATTCTTGCTTACGGTCATACCAAGGGGGCCTTCGCGGGCTTCGATCTCGATGGCGCAACTCTAAAACCCGATGACTCCGGCAATAAATCCCTCTATGGAAAGTCATTAAGTAACGGCGAAATTGTCACGGGAGAGACGGTCTCTCCGAGTGCGCGGACGTTCATCGCGACCATCGAGCGAGGTTCCGAGCGCTGATTTAACAGAACTTCGCGTTTGTGATGGGATTCGGAGGCGGGGCACGCCTCCGACCTAATTTGTATTGAAACGCATCAGGGCACATATGCGTAGATACCTAGATTTCATCGGCAACATCGGACTGTTTGTGTTACACGCCGCGCAACGGGTGCTGGTCCCTCCCTTTGAATTCCAGATGATCCTGCGACAAATTGAAGTCGTCGGATGGAAATCGCTGCCGCTGGTTCTATCCTCGGGATTGGCCCTGGGGCTTGTCTTGGCCCTGCACACGCGGACCACTCTAGTTCAATTCGGAGCTCAGGCAGTAATGCCCGCAGTCCAATCTTTGGCGTTCTTCAACGAGATAGGACCGCTCCTGGCTGGACTCCTGATGGCCGGGCGAGTGGGAGCGGGCATAGGCGCGGAACTGGCGAACATGCGAGCAACCGAACAGATAGACGCGATCGAAGTGCTTTCCATCGATTCCTTCAAAATGTTGGTGATTCCACGCGTTATTGCCTGCTCAATCGCGCTTCCCGTACTGACAGTGTTTATGGATGTGATGGGGCTTGCAGGAGGGTACTTGGCGGAACGCGTGACCTCTAATCTATCGGTGGAACTCTACGTTTCACGCGCTTTCCACAACGTGAGCTGGGCGGCCTTTGTCCCCCCCACCCTCAAGACGGCAATCTTCGGAGCCATCATTGGTCTGATCTCCTCTTACCTGGGCTACACGACCGACGAGGGCGCTGAAGGAGTCGGGCGGGCTGCGACGAACAGCGTTGTTATCTCGTCACTCGCTATCATCCTGACCGACGTCGTCCTGGTAAAGGTCATCTTCTTCTTGTTCCCGGAGACGGCGATATGAACGGCGATTCTCCAGCATTATCGTTCCGGGGAGTGTCACGGTCGTTTGGCGGCCGAGCCGTCCTCAACAACGTTTCTTTCGAAGTTGCGCCGGGAGAGGCCTTCTGTCTCTTAGGGCGAAGCGGAATGGGAAAAAGCGTGACCTTGAAACTGACTATCGGCTTAATACAACCGGATGCAGGTGCAATCTGCGTCGAAAACGACAACATTGTCGGAATGGACGAAGACGATTTATCGAGGGTGAGACGCCGGATCGGCTTCCTTTTTCAGAACGCAGCGCTTTTCGATTCGTTCACGCTCCATGACAACCTCGCCGTGCCTTTGAAGCGGCTGAGAAAGAAAATGCCGGATGAGGAGATTGGGACTATCGTCCAAAAGAGCCTGGATGATGTGGGTTTGGGAAAGGAAGGCCGCAAAATGCCGTCGGAGCTTTCGGGGGGAATGCGAAAACGGGCGGGACTAGCGCGAGCCCTTATGCTTGGCCCTAGTATCTTGCTGGTTGACGAGCCAATCAGCGGGCTAGACCGCGTGACGGCATCGGAGATTGACGACCTTCTACTGCGCGTCCTGAAGAGAGATGGTACCACGATGGTGATTGTTACTCACGACACCCGGGAAGCGCGTCGCATCAGCGACCGCGTCGGGGTTTTAGATAATGGCAACCTCATCGCGGTAGGCGGGATGGATGAGTTAGCGACGAATCAGAGCCCGCTGGTGAGAGCACTGGTTTCAGAGACACAATAATGCGCATTCGTACCTGGGCCGTTGGACTGTTCGTGACTTTGGGAATCGGACTGTTCACCACAATCCTGTTTTTCATCGGAAACCGCCACGATGTTTTCGGCAAGCATGTGAAGTTCTACGCGGAATTCTCGGACATCAGCGGATTGCCGCGAGGCGCGCAGGTACAAGTTTCGGGCATCGAGGCGGGTGAGGTCAGGGGCATTGAAATTCCGGCCAACCCGGCGTCGAAGTTCCGGCTAAAGCTTCAGGTGAGGGAAAACGCACGCGGGATGATCCGCACCGATTCGTTAGTCTCGATTCGGACCGAGGGCATCGTTGGCGACAAGTATGTCTTCATTCGGGAAGGGACATCGAACGCTGCGGAAGCGCCGGACGGAGCCACGCTTCCCAGTAAAGAACCCTTTGATCTAGGGGCGGCACTGGAGAAGGGTTCCGCGTTGTTGGATAAAAGTTCCGCGCTCCTGGATAACGTTCGGGATAGCGTTACAGATCTTCACGGCCGGCTCGACGTGGCGCTCGATTCGGTAACGGGGACTGTGAACCACGTTGACAGCCTCGTTACGGTGGTGCGGCCGGATATCAGAAAGATGGCTAGCAATGCCAGCCGAATCACGGACACCATCAGCGCAATTGTGTCGGACTTGAATGAGGGTAGAGGGCCCGCAGGCTTGATCTTGAAAGATGAAACTACGAGGAAGCAACTCCAGGCGACGCTATCGAATACGCAGCGAGCCACCTCAAACCTAAGCGATGCTTCGGCGCGCGCCGATCGGATTCTCACGGATGTGCAATCCCGCGACTTGGTGTCAAAAGCGCAGGCGATTCTTGAGAACGTGCAGGCGATGTCGGAGCAACTCAATCAGACGATCAAAGGCGCTCTGGGGACCGACGACATGGGCGAGGACGGAGCGACCAACATTCGTGAAACACTTTCAAACCTGAACCGCGGAACCGCTAATCTTGCGGAAGATACCGAAGCGCTGAAGCACGAATTCTTCTTCCGTGGGTTTTTCAAAAAGCGGGGCTTTTATGAGGTAGAACAGCTGTCGCCGGCCGATTACCTCAAGGCATGTCAGCGCCAAGATGCTTGCGGATCCCGGGCCTGGCTGGATGCGGCAAACCTGTTTGCTTCCGGCGGCAACGGCACAGCGCTACTCGGCGAAACCGGGCGCCGCGCGATTGACAGCGCGGTTGCACCAATCGTGGATTCACTGCTGAACCACTTGGTTATCGTCGAAGGCTACTCCAGTGGGGGAACGCCTGATCAACAATTTGTGACCTCGCGAAGACGCGCGAGTCTGGTTCGCAAGTATCTCGAGGCGCATTTTCACCTAAGACGCAGCGATCTCGGAATCGTGCCCCTTCGGAACAAGCCGCCGCATTGCGCCGGGCGAGAGACCTGGAATGGCGTTGCGATTGTGCTCTTTGACGACCGAAGAAAATGACCACCGCGACCAGTTTGAGCGTTTCCAGTGTGTGCAATTGATGGCGAGAACGGGTTGATTCCAGAGGGGCAAGACCGGATTCGCTGGAGGGCGGTCGATCCACGCTGGCGGCGGTCAGTGCGGGTAATTTTTAAGTATGTTCTAGCGGGCAATTTTCATCGGTCGGATCTGGTCAACTCGAACACCAAACCATACAGATTGTTTTGGGACAAGAGGGAATCAGCGAACCAGATGGGAAGACGGGGCTATCCCCGACCCACTCTTCCCATCCCAAACGTCGAGTTCCTGGTTCACATACCAACAGCTATTGGCTAGAGCCCGTGGCGGCCGTGTGTTCGTGATCGGAGTCTTTGTCTAACTCGCCAACGAATCTAGCGGCAGCTCTGGGCAGCTTCGTCCTCGTGGTAACGATCTGGCGGCTATCGAGCCGTCTGCCGTAAAGTTTTGCGTTATCGTCTACGTCTGAACGCAAGGTGGCTCCTTCAAGCGAGACACCGGCGAAGATGCCTTGCGCACGAGACCATGACAGGATCTCGGCATGCATTTGAGCGTCGGTTTGGGCTGACGTGGAGCGTCCGACCGGACCGGCGGCAACACTCGCATCACCACCCAAGGTGAATTTGCTCTCCAGGAGTTTATTCTCGCCGCCTTCGTTCATGACGAGCATGACCAAGTCTGTTTCTTTGCCGCCGATTTGAAAACCGACGCTACCGCCTTCGATGCGGATTGTGGCCGGCGCGGACCAGCCGTTTCCACTTGCCTTCCGGCATGATAGATATCCGGTGCCGAATTTGGCGCCGACTAGGAACGCCGCGCTCTTCTCGTCAGGAACGACGACGATGCAGTGCGCTTTTTCCAATAAGTCCCTTGGAATTGCCTTATCCGGTGTTGCCATGATTTCGGACATTACCATCGTGGCTTGGTCCAGTCGTTTGGCCTGCTTGTTTCCTTGGGCCATCAATGGTGCAATGACCAGGGCCGCTACTAAGATGATTCGCATGATTGTTAACCTTTTCAGTACACCTAGTGAGGTCCCTTGGGCCGTTAGGCGACACGTTTGTAAGTGCACGGGGAACGCCAATGTCTTGAGCTGTTGAACCAAATGATCTAGAACACCAGGCGGGGTGGTTTTCAGGGGAAGTGAATGACCGCCTGCGGTCAGATGACGAAGCGCGGTCAAGGAATTTAAGTCACTTGGGATTTTTGCATCTCCAATCAGACTAAATACAAATGAATGGCTGTGGCGGTCAGCGTGCCTGAACAAAGATATGAAGCTGCAAAGTAATGAAAACCTTCCCAGGCTGCGAGGCAGTTTGAGTAGAGACAAAAGCCGCGCGTCGGATTCGGCCGGCCAATCCGGAGATCTTCAGGGATTGTCAGATGAAGAGGATGTGGACTCTGAGAGTGTGGTCGGCCTACTCGAAGAGGGTCAGGCGTTTGAGGCTGAAGCCATCGGCGGGGTGGGAAGTGTTGTGGATGCCGACCTGGCTGAGGTACACACTACACAAGTCTTGGAGGACGATGTTCCGTTGGAGTATTTGAATCAGGATTAGACCTTGAGTTGACCGGTACGGAAAGGGATCCGCGTTATGCCGAATCCCTTTGTCATTTTAGGCATGAGTGTGGAGCAATTCTGCTTCTTCCGTGCCGATTTCGGCGCGTTCCTTCCGGAGATCGAGCCGAATTATTCCGAAGAGTCCCATATATACGTTCGCAACCCAAACCAAAGCGAATCCCGCGATGAGATAACCGCGCCAATCGGTGTAAAGCAGCTTATAGCGAGTGATGATCAGAAAAGCCGCGGTTACGTAGTGGCTAAAACAATATTCACAGGTAAAAAGGTAGAAGAACTTGCGTTGATAAATCCGCCGACATATTTTGCTCTCCGACACGCAAAAGTCACGAAATTCGCGAACCACCTCTTCATGGGTGATCGTCCAGGTAATGGAAGCAATGGGAAGAGCGAGGAGAAATAGCGAGAGAACCTGCAGCGGTAGGTCCATAAACTATGAACCGCCGTGAGCGCGAGTCAATAACTGCTCAGTGGCGCGAAACCAATCTACCTGCGGAGAGCCGTGCGGGCAGCCTCTCTCCATCCATAGCCAGTGAGCAAGTTCGGCAGTCTCACGATGCCCGAATGTTAGAATGCCGTGTTGATTCGCAACCGACTGCGTTTGTTGATGAGCCGACTGGGAATGCTCCAGGGCGTGGCGCGAGTGTTCGTGGCCCGTTAGGTGGTCCTGTTCACCGCGTTGCTGAGCGGCTCTGTGGGCATGCGCGGCGAGGTCGTGAAGTTCGGCAGCCCGTTGGTGGTTCTCGTAGTGTGATCCGTTGTTATAGCGAGTAGACATATTATTAGAGCGCCTCGATCTGCCCTGATTTGTTGTGGGCTTCCCGGGCAAGTTTGTAGGCCTGATCGGAGTATTCCAATGCTCGCTCCGCATGCCACAGCCCGAGTCCGTGTTCGCCTTTTTCATTATGCTCAGAGGCCGTGCGATGGGCACGCGCGGCGAGTTCGTGTAGTTCGGCAGCTTGCCTATGTTCTTCGTGCATGATGTTCCTCGGCTTTGGCAGTGCACGATCAAGTCCAATCCGGCTTCCGCTCTTTCGAAAGGCTTCGACGGCAATTGCGCAAGGCAACTGTGACCCAATCCGGTCAGTTGACCACGGGCCGTTAAAGCTCGAGGCTAATTTTCTGCAAATCATTGCGTATGGCGGTTGGCAGTCTACGTGCACTTACTCTGTTCGTTAACAGATTGAAAAGGAAAACAAATTGTCTGAACAAAATTCAGTAGTTGCGATTTATAGCTCACACACGGGCGCGGAACAAGCGGTGAAGGAACTGCAGCGAGGCGGAATCGATATGCACAGCCTATCGATTGTCGGTAAGGATTACCACACAGACGAAAATGTTGTGGGCTACTACAATACTGGCGACCGGATGAAGTACTGGGGTAAAGTCGGTGCGTTTTGGGGTGGTTTCTGGGGCTTGCTCTTCGGATCAGCGTTTTTTGCCATTCCTGGTTTGGGGGCGGTACTCGTTGCCGGGCCGCTTGTCGCCTGGATTGTGGGCGCACTCGAAGGTGCTGTTGTGGTCGGCGGTTTGAGCGCTGTAGGCGCAGGGCTCGTCAGCATTGGCATTCCGAAAGATAGCGTTGTGCAGTACGAAACGGCGCTCAAAACGGACAAATTTTTGCTCATGGTGCACGGTTCGATTGCGCAAGTCGAAAAGGCTAAAGAGATTCTTGGCAACACTCAGCCTGAGAATGTCCACTTTTATTCGGTCGAAGCGATGGCTGCGGCGGCGAAGTAATCGATTTGAAAGGAGAAAACCATGTTGAGAGATGCGAGCGAGTTACAAGGCCTTATCATCCGGGCAACCGACGGTGAGCTTGGCGAGGCAAAAGAATTTTACTTCGACGATGAATCATGGGCAATCCGTTACTTCGTAGTGGAAACCGGCGGCTGGTTGGGCGAAAAAGACGTGCTGATTTCGCCCTACGCCATTGCGAAGACGGACTCAAATGCGCGCCACATCAATGTGGCACTGACGAAAAAGCAGGTGGAGGAGAGCCCCAGCATAGATACCCACCTCCCTGTTTCGCGTCAGCACGAAGTTGCCTATCTTGGCTACTACGGATATCCGTATTACTGGGGTGGTCCCAATCTGTGGGGCCCCGGATACTATCCGTCAGGTTTGGCCGTGCCAACGATCGCATCGCAAGAGAACCGGTCAAACAAAAGCCACGGAAATTTGACTGACACGCATTTGCGCAGCACCAAATCGGTTACCGGCTATCACATTGAAGCGGTTGACGGCGACATCGGGCACGTTCACGGATTCATTCTGGATGAAGAGTCTTGGGCGATCCGCTATATCGTTGTCTCCACTACTAATTGGTGGCCTGGGAAAGAAGTGCTGGTTTCGCCCGCATGGATTAAAAAGATTAGCTGGGGCGAATCTAAGTTCTATACGGCCCTTACTCGTGAAGCAATTAAAGGTGCTCCAGAGTACATCGAGTCGAGAAAGATAACGCGCGATTACGAAGACGATCTCTACATGCACTACGGCCAGCCGCCTTATTGGCTGCGGGATGCAGAACAGCAGTCTTCATTTACCCTAAGCAGTGTTTAAGGTTTAGGCATGGGCATTCAAGTTAAGGCGGATGCCCATGGTTGTTTTTGGTTTTTAATTTAGAGAAATGCCCAGAAATGGGCTGGAGAAAAAGATGCTTTGGACCATTGTCGTGGTGTTGTTCATTCTTTGGTTGCTCGGTTTCGGCCTACACATAGGCGGCGGGCTCATCCATTTGTTGTTGGTTGTCGCGCTGGCGGTTGTCGTGATTAACTTGATTTCCGGCCGCCGTAGAGTGATCTAGTTGCTGGAGGCTATTGTGCCTCGATGAGCGGTGTAAGGCGCGTATACTGGACACCGCGTCTGGTGGCTGTCATGACACTTGCCAAGCTGCGCGATGTTTGTCACGTGGAAATAAACTCAAAAATCCTTGCGGGAGATGCCCAGTTTTCTCATCATCGCATTCAGCGTGGTCCGGTGGAGTCCAAGCTTAATAGCCGCGGCCGTGACAACACCACCGCTATCGTGGAGCACTTTGACTATATAGTCGCGTTCCACCTGTTCGAGCGTGGCGCTGCTGCCTGAATTGGGCGCGTCTTCGCGGATTTCAGCCAGGGGGACCCGGAGGTCCGGGCCTTTGGAAAGGATGACGCTACGCTCGATAAAGTTTTCAAGTTCCCGGACATTACCCGGCCACTGCCAACTGACTAGCGCGGCCATCGTGTTGGTTGAGATTGTTTCTATGTGCCGATCCATTTTTGCGGCATATTTTTTCGTGAAGTGGCGCACCAGGAGAGGTATATCTTCGGGACGATCTCGCAACGCCGGCGTGGTGATGGGAAAAACTTTAAGCCGGTAGTAGAGGTCGCTGCGAAAGAGTTTGTCGCCCATCATCTGATGGAGGTTCCGATTGGTTGCCGCCAGTAAGCGGACGTCAATCGGGATTGTTCGCGTGCCACCCAATCTTTCAAAAGATTTTTCTTGCAACGCGCGGAGGAGCTTCGGCTGCAGATCAATTGGGATATCGCCCACTTCATCCAGGAAAAGAGTTCCCCTGTGAGCCATTTCAAAACGGCCGATCTTCTGCCGCAAAGCGCCGGTAAAAGCGCCTCTTTCATAGCCGAATAGTTCGCTTTCCAGGAGTCCGGTTGGGATGGCGGCGCAATTCAAGGTGATGAAGGGAAGATTTCTACGCGGACTGACTTTATGGAGGGCGCGGGCGATTAGTTCTTTGCCGGTGCCAGTTTCGCCCAAGATCAAGACAGTTGCATCGGTTGGCGCAACCAACTCTACTTGGCTCATCACACGCCTCATAATGGCGCTCGTGCCTACGATTTCAGAAAAGTCACTGGCGGGCTCATTCGCATGCTCTTCAACCGTCTCCAGACTGTCGCGCTCCCCGGGGTCCTGAACAAAAGTAATCCAGCGGAAGGGTGAAAGTTTTAATACCGCGGTGGTGACGAGTACTGGGATGCGCGTTCCATCTCTTCGAATCAGTTCTTTTTCATAAGGCGTACAGGCGCCGAACCGCAGCTCTTCTTCGTGGGCCAGTTCATCCATGCCGAGATATTCAATCGGTGTAAGATCTGGCCAATGCAAACGGCCTTTTTCCAAATCATCACGGCTATATCCGACGAGTTCGAGAAATGTGTCGTTGGCTTGCGGCAAGCGGTCGAATTCGCCCGACACAATACCAGCAACGGTGGATTTGGACTGGATTGGGCGGGAAGAGGCTGGGCCGCGGCGAAGGGTTCCGTCTCTGTCGCGACGTCCGCTAAAGTCGCGAACCGCCGTTGCAAAGCCCTGCAGCGCTCCATCCTCGTCTTTCAAAGCTACGGTTAGAATGTTGGCCCAGAACCTTGAGCCGTCCTTGGTTACCTGCCAGACCTCAGTTCCAGTATGACCTTCGAGTTCGGCGCGGCGCAATTGCTCGCGGGGGTCGCTCCGCAGGAGATCTTCTTGGGCATAAAGCAGAGACGGGTCTTTGGCAGCGACTTCTCTACTTGTGTAACCGTAGATCCGTTCAGCCCCGGCATACCAATCGACAATGTGGCCCGCGGTATCCAGCAGATAAAAGGCGTAGTCCTGCGCGTGGTTTGTGGTGCCGACAGGCTTGGGCTTGTCGCTCAATGCCAGCAGATGACGCTCTGGCAAGACGTTCCCTTTTGCGCGATAGAAAATCTCGCCAACACCTTTATTCGAAGCAAGCCGGCCAAATGTGCCTTCCTGTTCGCCGTCAACACGCAGTGTTTTGAATAGCTGAGCGAGGGCTGGTTTTGAACTCGCTTCCGCGAATTCTGCTATTGGATGACCAACGATCTGTTCCTTCAGAAGTTCAAGCAATTTCACTGCGCCGGCGCTTGCATCCCGACAATTGCCGGCATTATCAACGATCAAAACAGGCGCGGAGAGGTGATAGATGATCGTCTGAAAGAGCGGTTCAAGCTCTCTTGGGGCATTTTGGGTGAGCCAGCGCGATACTTGTGGCTGAGCGGCCATGGATTGAAATCGAGTTTCTCATTTGCCTCAAAAAGACGGCTAGTAAGAAAGTAAACTGTCGATTCAGCGTAAGCCGAAACTCAATAGTAGTGCCTAAGAGTAACACTAAATTGCCGGTATGCGCAATCGAAACGACCGTATTTGGTCGAATGAGAGCGGCGAATGAGGGAGATCGGTACTGTTTCGTGCTTGGAAACACCAAAGCCGAAACAAACCGCTTTCGGCCCATCAGTTGCAGGCAGTTCTTTTAGACTGGCTGAAGGAAACGAATTAAGAATGGCGATTTTATTTCAGAGCTTTCGTTCGTTGGTCGAAAACAATCCCGATGGGCTGCGGTCTTGGACTTGCCGTTTACAAGAAGATTATTGAGGAGTTCGGCTGCCCAATGTGGCTCGAAGCCAACGCAGCGGAAGGGGCGACCTTCTGTTTTACGATTCGTGCCGAGTACGCGAATACGGGGCTGCCGATTTCTCGTGGCGAACTTGTTTAGCTGGTTCCCAAAATCGAAGTTGTCCGCGACGTTCATTGTTTTGCGGAGAGTGCTAGAAGAGTGGAATTCCGATGACGCAATGAGTTGGAGCGCGTCTGTAGCATTCTACACACTGCTTTCCCTGGCGCCGCTCTTGATTTTGATGGTCGCCATTGCCGGCCGTGTGTATGGCAGCGATGCAGCGCGGGGTGCGCTGGTTCTGGGTCTGCGAAACCTTGTGAGCCCCGAGGTCAGTCCCGCTGTTCAATCTATGTTGAATCGGCCTCAAGATTCGTCCACCGGATTGATCACGGCGTTGTTCGGGGGCATCATCTTATTTTTCGCGGCGTCGTCGGTATTGACGGAGCTTCATGATGCTTTGAATGCGATCTGGCACGTCACGGTTGATCCCAATGCGAGTAAAGCGGCTACGGTATTTCGCCTTGTAAAGGAACGGCTCTATTCATTCATTGTGATCATTGGGTGCGGTCTGCTGCTTCTTTGCGCTTTATTGCTGGAAGGATGGGCTGCCGCGCTGGAGGCTGTTTTTGGCTGGCGCATCGCTAGTTCCAGCGACTGGTTCCACTTAGCGGCCCTCGCTATGTCATTCTTCGTCATTACATTTGTTTTTACCGTTATCTATAAACTCATTCCAGACGTAGAACTGACTTGGCGGGATGTGACTGTTGGCGGACTGGTCACGGCGCTGCTATTTGTGGGCGGAAAACAACTAATCTCGTTGTATATAAGCAAAACGGACTTGGGCTCGGCCTATGGCGCGGCCGGATCGCTGATTGTTGTCCTGCTTTGGGTCTACTATTCGGCTCAAGTGTTTTTTCTGGGAGCTGAGTTCACGAAAGTGTATGCCGAGACTGCCGGCTCTCACAAGGGCGGTGTTAAGAAAGCCACATCGTTTTGATTTGGATGAGATCGCCGAAGTCTCGTGCCGCAGTACCGGATTTCGCCGGATACGCGATTGCGTCGCATAGGGGAGCATATGCGATTCTCTTGAGTGCGACTGAAGGCTGCGACGGGCCTGCTTGATTGGACAGAAATGCTGTTCTGTGCGTGCGGCGATCTCTGTTATATACGCCGGTAAGCCATTGGCGCAAAGGTTTTTCAGTTTCCACGGTTAGTTTTTAGTGCAACAGTATGGCGTTCGACTTTGGTTGTTCGGTTGCTTCCATAAAAGGCAGGAGCAAATCACGATGAAGACTGTTATTGAAGAGCCAGTGAGAAACGGAAGCCCGGCGCCGCAAGCAAACCGCACCTGCCGACAGGACGAAGATGAGGCAGAGATCGCCAGAGGGATTGAACGAGCCATAAATGAGGCGGAAGAGGCTATTTCCGACAAATTTGAGGAAGTGAAAACTTCCGCGGAACGATTGTTGAAGCACGGCCGTTATGCGGCGGAAGACGGATTGAGCGAGCTAACACACCAGATCAAGAAACACCCGATCGGTTTTTTAGGAATTGCTTTTGCCGCAGGTGCTGTTTTTAGTTTAATACTGTCGCATTCGTCCGAGCGCGAACCGAAGGAGTGACACTGTTCAGTCACCTGGCCGCATATCGTCACGAGTGATAAGGTCTCGGGAGGTGTTCAGACCTTTGCTTCCGGCGGGTTCGCAACTCCTCCCGACGGCAGGACATCCGGTAAGTCCAGGCGCGCTACGCCGATGCGGTTGTCCGCCATGCCGTAGTACACATCGAAACGGTCGGGCATCCCGAGATCGTCTCTTCTGTCAATGCCGCTGGGGAAAACGACGTTCGCAACCGTGCCGTGGCATTCTTGCGGAAGCGATGGCGTTAACACTGGCTCGGTGGAACGATAACAAATGGTTTGCGGATGCTCTTTCGAAAGCATCATCAAGCCGGCCGAGTAGCAGAGTTTGTGCGCGTTTCCCCCCGGACCTGATAGGTCACTGACTCCATGGTAAATAATCAGCCAACCATGTCGCGTGAGGATAGGCGGCGTACCGCCCCCGATTTTTAGCCGCTCCCAAGGAGATACCGGCGTTGCCAAGCGGTGGTGGGATGTGAAGCGGCCAAACTCGCCTGGTTCCGGGGTTCCCAAAGACATCGGGCAATATGAGATCCAGATGCTTTCACGATCGATATCCAATTCGCGGTTAGCTGCGTGGCGGGCTGTTTCTTCCGGACGCGTGCCGGGAAATAGTGGACGGTGAATGATTGCCAGCTCGGGGTGACCTGATGGATTTGGAATGGCAATTGGAAAGAGGCTGGCGTCCTTATCATCCACGTCGCTGAATTCGAGGTCATTGTACGGACCAAAGGTGGCAAGTCCCAGACGTTGCCATTGAAAGAGATCCTTCGACGATGCTAAAGCGATGCGCGGACCGCGATCCGAAAAGGCCGTGTAAGTCATGATGTAGCGCCGAAGCGGTTCGACAAAGGTAATCCGCGGATCTTCACAGCCGCCGCCGTCAGACCGCTTCTCATAATCCGCCTCAGGCTCTAACGCGATCCCCAGCCGTTCCACTCCTTCGGGATCTCCATCTGCATTGAAACGGACGCGTGCAATGCCAATGCGCGAATAGTTGCCTTTGGCAGTGAGGCGCGGGAAAAGGTAGAGATCACCCTCCGGACCACGAACGGCAGCCGGATTGAGGACACCTTCAACTTCCTGCGGATTGCCCGGCTGAGGTTCCATGATCATTCCGAGCCGCTTTAACTTGAGGACGCTTGTGGCGTTTGCGACGGCGCTCATGCCTGATCACGTCCATCTAAACAAGCAATGATCGCCTCAGTTACAGGTTTGGTCTCATTCGGACCGCGCACAGGTATGGAGACGACGCCGGCTTGTTCAGCTGGATAATCATTACCGCCCGGGAATAAGGCGTCACCGATGTACACCATTTCTTTGATCGCGATCCCCAGAACATCTCTCAGCTTCCGAATTCCGTACGCCTTGTCTATGCCGGGTTTAGTGACATCAATAGAAGTAGCTCCGCCCATGCGTACCGAAAAGCCGTGGATTAACGGATCTAGGATGGCTTTGATCTTTTTTCGCTTGGCATAATCGTGGTCCCATTTGTCCTTTTCTTCTAAAGGAGCTTGCTGACCTAGTGCCGAAAAGGTGATTTGGCTGCCGCGGTCTTCAATCGTGGGTCCCCACGTCTTCTCAATTTTGAAACCTGCTTTGTCCACTGCGAATTTGAGAGAAGCGACGATTTTCGTTTTTTGATCGGCGGTGAAGTCTTCCGAATAGAGTTTCGTCCAGTTGCCGCTGTAGCGGAAAAACTTTGTCCCGCATGTTGGAAGCAGAGACAGGTTTGCCAGGCGTTCATCGCTGGGGAGATTTGAAAGTACTTGTTTTTCAAACTGCGGCCAATCGCCTCCTGAAATTACGGCAACTTTAGCGACGCCGAGCAACTCGTGCAGGAGCCCCGCCATTTCGGCGTCAACGGATGATTTGCTTTCGGCGAGGGTGCCGTCCAGGTCGTAAACGATTAGTTTTTTCATTTGGCGGCGGTCTCGGGCTCGGGGATTGCAATTTCCAACAGAGTTACTCCTCCGCGCGGTTGAAAGGCCGAAACGCCAATTTCGGCAGGCAGTAGAAAAACGTCGCCTTTACCAACAGCATGAGTCACTCCCCCGTGCACAATCTGACCAGTGCCATCGATACACAGCAGAATCCGGGGAACGCCTTCCGCGCCTACAGTAAAAGGCGACTGCGCCCGCAGACGCCACACCCAGAAGTGATCGTTTTTAAAGAGCATTTCACGCCTCACGTGCGCCGTTGTTTCTTCGGTGGGAAGCACCACACCGGCCAAGCTTTCCCCATAATTAATGCAAGCAAGGGCTTGCTCTGCCTGTAACGGTCGCGGCTTTGCCGTCTCACTATCGATGTGGTCCCAGTCGTAAAGCCGGAAAGTGACGTCGCTATTCTCTTGAATTTCGAACACAACCACATCACCCAAGGTGTGGACCGTCCCGGCTGGAATGTAGAAAGCGTCACCCGCTTTCGGATTCGAGTAATCGAGGCGTTCTTCGACCGTTCCTTCGGCAAGCGCTCGAACCAACTCTTCCGCCGTTGTGCCTGCTTTCAGACCAGCGCAGATACGGCTATCCTTGCCGGTTTCTAAAACGACCCACGCTTCGGTCTTTCCAGTTTCTCCGGATGGAAGAAAATTAGTTTGTGCATCAGAGGGATGGACCTGCACCGACAGCATCTCACGAGCGTCTAGAAACTTTAAAAGCAGAGGGAATCGGTGGAAGCGGTGAGCCAACTTTCCCATCAGCTGTTGCGGAAACTGTTCTAAGAGCTGGGTGATGGTCTTCCCTCTGAAATTCCCGTTCACCACCCGGCTCGCGTGGTCATCGCGGTCGCTCAGCATCCACGCCTCGCCGACCGGGCCAGCAGGAAGGGGTTTACTTAACAGACTGGTTAACCGCCGCCCACCCCAGAGCCGGTATTGATAAATGGGCTCGAAGCGAAGCGGATAGAGTAGCGTTTTGCTTACCGGTGGCTCTTTTCTGCTTGGGACTGTTAGGAGTTGGGCTGGCATCTGAATTCCTTTACGTTCTGTTCTGCACGAGGTGGACCACCGGAATCTCCTATAAATGGAGCATTTCGACGGACTGGAGTCTGTGAGTTGACGACATTTGGTCATGTGACCTTATGCGGTTATCCCGATCTGTGGTCGCTCCTCGTCCTCTTAAAAAGTGATTGGCGCTCGGCGCGCATCAGCACTCCACAAGACTTTGCCGCTACGGCCGCTGAAAGAGACGGGGATGTCTGAACTAAATGGAGTGTAAGCGATTTACGGAACGCATAGCGGAGCGGAAGAGGCCGTGAAAGAGTGGGTTTGTTGCGCTTCTACACATGTGCCACTGTCGAAGTCTCTTCCATCGCGACGGTATATTCCCCACGGCGCGCTGCTCTATTGCATCTAGCGCGGTGTAGAAGCGCATTCTGCGCCGCCGTGACGTTGTGCGAGCTTCCCCTCCAAATATCGAGAGCCGGCTGCTGAATCGCGCGGGCAAACGAGAAAGCCAAGGCCCAAGGCAGAGGCGGATTGGATTTCAAGTTCATGGCGTTTAAACGGGCCGAAGCCAACTCGCAAGATTGACCGCCCGAAAGGAAGGCGACACCCGGAACCGCCGCAGGAACGCTCTGCAAGAGGCATTTCACGGTCTCCGCAGCTACTTCACCTACGGATTTTTGTTCGGGACAAGCTAGACCCGGAAGGACCATGTTCGCCTTAAGAAGCATTCCTTCGAGCATTACTTTCTGTGAATAGAGGTGACCGAAGACTGACTCCAGCACATCCCTTGTCAGCTTGCGGCAACGCTCCAAGGAATGATCGCCGGTCATCAATACTTCGGGTTCAACCACTGGAACCAATCCGACCTCCTGGCACAACGCGGCATAGCGAGCCAGTGCGTGCGCGTTCGCTTCGATGCAGCCAATGCTGGGAATTCCATCGGCAACCGTGATCACCGCGCGCCACTTTGCGAAGCGAGCGCCCATCTGAAAATATTCTTTGAGCCGGTCGCGCAAACCGTCAAGACCTTCAGTGATTTTCTCGCCTGGGTAGGCAGCCATGTCCTTGGCGCCTGAGTCAACCTTGATGCCGGGAACCATGCCGGCGTCCAAGATCACTTTTATGAACGATGTTCCTGCCCGATCGTGCTGGCGGATTGTCTCGTCATACAAGATCGTGCCGCTGATGCACTCTCCCAAATTGGGCGTTGTGATGAGTAACTCCCGATAGGCCCGCCTTGTTTCCACATCTTGCGGAATTCCGACCTTTGCGAATCGTTTATTGCAAGTTGAAGTGCTTTCATCCATCGCCAGCAGGCCTTTGTCGTCCGCCACCAATTTCCGCGCTACATCCATCAGCCGTTGTTCATTCATTTCTAAGTGCTCCTCTCCTGCGATTCAGTCTCTGTGCTCAATCCCAACAATGCAAGCCGGGCGCAGGTAGATTTGTAATTTGTATGCAAAATACTTCGAATGCCTAAGCTCTCTGCGATGTCTACGAACAGGGGTGTGTTTTCGATATAGACGATTTGTCCGGGCGGTGCTTGCGCGACGTCTAATGCGAGCTTGAAGATTTCCAAATCCGGTTTGCGGAGATGCACATAACAAGACGAAATAAATGTATCTACAAACGTATCCAGCTTGAACTCGGCTATGCGGTGTGTGTTTAATTCGCGCGATTCATTGCTTACCACTGCAATTTTCAGCCCATAACGCTTTTTGAGTCCACTCACCAGCTCAATCATGTCTGAATACCCTCTGGATTGCGCGCACATGAAACTTCGAAACTGATGCCGAGTGAATGAACGTTTTTCGTAAAAAACTACCCGGCTTAAATAGTCTTGAAAACTTAGTTTTCCTTCTTCGTGAACTTCGAAGTTGAGACGATGCCGCGCGTCCATTTCGGCCCAACCGAGCTTGAAGTGTTTGGCTGCCCTCTTGCGGGCGAGGTGATCCCAGCCGTTAGTGAGAAGAACCCCACCGATATCGACAAAAATACAGCTGATCGCAGCAGGACGCCAATTCCCGCTTTTCATAACTCTTTCGACAGTTCGCGCTTTTCGAGCTTCGCGATTTCCTCCAGAGGCCGCCGATGAGGTTCAGCGCCGCTGAAGATGCCTACACGGAGCACTTTTTTCGGCTGAACGCGAACCCAGGGTTCTTTTAAAAGAAATTCCATTCAGAACTGTTCAAGCAGATTGAGGGCCAACCGCTAGCTCGGTCGGAAATTTGGTCGACACGGCTTGGTCGTTGGCCAAATACGATCACTTGACCTTGCAAGATCACTTGCTTATGGCTCGATTCGTTGATCTGGCGTGCTTCCAAGTCGGCCATTCGCTTGCTCTCCTGTCCATTGCGTAGAGAGTTCGGAAAGGGTTGCCTGAAACAAACTTCAAAAATTCAAAAAATTGCTTTCGTCGGTGACCACTTGCCACGAAAATGCGGTATCGCTACGTTCACGTCCGATTTCCTGGCGGCGGTGGCGAGTGCATACCCGCAAAGTCAATGTTTTGCTGTATCAGTGAATGATATTCCAGGGGGCTACGAATACCCAGACGTCGTCCGCTTCGAGATTGAAGAGCAAGACCTGTCTTCGTACCTCCGGGCCGCGGATTTTCTCAATATCGGTAACGTAGGCATTGTTTGTCTTCAGCATGAATTCGGCATTTATGGCGGTCCCGCGGGTGGACATATCTTGGCCCTCTTACGCGAATTGAGAATGCCCGTTGTGACAACGCTTCACACCGTTCTCCAGGAACCAAATGCAGAACAGCGAAGAGTGATGGATGGTTTGATCGCACTGTCTACGCGGCTCGTGGTTATGTCTGAGCGGGGGCGGCAGATGCTTGAGGATGTATATAAAACACCCCCTGCAAAGATCGATCTGATTCCGCACGGTATTCCAGACGTTGGTTTCGTCGATCCGACTTACTTCAAAGACCAGTTCGGCGTGGAAGGCAAAATTGTGCTGCTCACGTTCGGTCTCCTCTCGCCCAACAAAGGAATCGAATATGTGCTCAATGCTCTGCCGGCTATCGTAAGGGAGTTTCCCGAGGTGGTCTATATTGTCCTTGGCGCAACTCATCCCAATGAGTTGCGCGAGCATGGTGAAGCTTATCGGCTCGGTCTGGAACTGCTTGCCAAGAAGAACAAGGTCGATAAAAATGTCATCTTTTATAACCAGTTCGTCGAGCTTGAAAATCTGAAAGAGTTTATCGGTGCGGCCGATCTGTACATCACGCCGTATCTGAACGCAGCGCAAATTACTTCAGGAACACTGGCCTACGCATTTGGCGCCGGCAAAGCCGTGATATCCACGCCATATTGGCATGCCATGGAATTATTGGCTGACGACCGCGGCGTGTTGGTTCCGTTTGCTGACTCTTCAGCGATGGCGCGCGAGGTGACGGCGTTGCTGCGCGACGACACCCGCCGTAATACTATGCGCAAGAACGCATACCGCATCGGCCGCGAGATGGTTTGGAGCAACGCGGCACAACTCTACATGCACTCCTTCGAAGAGTCTCGCCTGGAGGTGGCTGCTCCGACCCGTAAGTCTCTTGCCGCTAAGACGCTCGACCAAAAGCCACGCGAACTGCCAGTGATGAACCTGAGTCATCTCTGGCGCATGACTGATTCCGCAGGGCTCTATCAGCATGCCAACTTCAGCATTCCTAATTTTTCCGAAGGGCACTGCACGGATGATAATGCGCGTGCCTTCATTCTTGCGGTGCTTTTGGACGAATTGGGCGAAGATCCCGGGAGCATGCGGACACTCGCTACGACGTCGGCTGCATTCCTGAATCATGCTTTTGATTTTGAAACGAAGCGCTTTCATAACCATTTGAGTTTTGACCGACAATGGGTTGATAAGCAAGGATCTGAAGACTGCCAGGGGAGAGCTCTTTGGGCTCTTGGCATCGGTGTTGGCCGGTCGCCTTTTCGAAGCTTCCAAATGATGGCGGGGCAGCTTTTCGGACTAGCCTTACCCTCTCTCATCAATGTCACTTCGCCGCGCGCTTGGGCGTTCGGACTCATCGGGATTCACGAATATCTTCGCCGCTTGAGCGGCGACAGTCTGGTAACGCAGATTCGCGAGACACTCACGTCTCGCCTGATGAAACTTTTCGATGACGTTTCACAGCCGGATTGGCAATGGTTCGAAGAGGATCTCTCTTATGACAATGCCAAGCTGGCGCACGCTTTGATTTTGAGCGGGCAGGCCACCGGACAGCAATCCGTCCTTGATTGCGGTCTCAAGGCGCTCGGCTGGCTTACGGAACTGCAGATTGCCGAACAAGGTCACTTCCGGCCAATTGGCAGCAACGGTTTCTATCGCCGGGGCGGCGTTCGCGCCACGTTCGATCAGCAGCCCATTGAAGCGCAGGCCACTGTGTCAGCCTGTCTGGAGGCCTTTCGCGCTACTTCCGACATATGGTGGTATGAACAAGCGCAAATCGCTTTCGACTGGTTTATCGGCTCTAACGATCTCGGATTAGAAGTCTATTCTCCCGAGACCGGCGGTTGCCGCGACGGCTTGCATGTCGATCGCGTCAACAGCAACCAGGGCGCAGAATCCACGCTGGCGTTTCTGCTCTCGCTGGCTGAAATGCGCTCCGCACAAGATGTCCTCACAATCTTCAGAAAGCCAACAGATGTGAAGAGTAGTACCGCCTCGGCCGTTCGGTGAAATTCGTTCATGTCACTTCACCTCAAACGTGCATCCATTCTTCTAAAGCCGGACCAATCGCGCGTTCTTCTACGGCCTTTTGATTTTGGGGATTCCGAGCGCACGGGAGCGATCCTCGCCCGCATCATGGATCTTCCCGAAGAGGCAATTTGCCCATTGCTTGAAGAGGTCTACGCCGAGTTTTCCACGCGCCACAAGGACATAAACGAAGCTTTTTTACAACGCTTCGAGCATGTTCGTGGGTTGCTGTCGGCGAGCGCAGAGATTTCACATCAAAGAAAGCTTTTGATCGGTTCATACTTTCTGTCCGAATACGCTTTAGAATCCGCCGCACTATTCAATCCGTCGATTGTTCGGCATCCCGATCAGACAGGCCTGCCGTTCGGAGCCTTGCGATTTATTCTCAGTTTGCGTGCCACCGGAGAGGGGCACATCTCTTCCATCACCTTCCGCACAGGGGTGATCCATCCCGACCAACGAATCGAAGTATTTGAGCCGACCGGCTTTTTGAGTGAGCCGTATCAAGTACCCAACGCCGCGTATGAAAAGGCTCTATTCGGACGGAGAATTGCCGAATTGGGATTAACTGGCGACTTTACAACTGCCCTGATGACTAAACTGGCGGATAGGTTTACATTGGACGAACTGCGAGCCGCTCTCCAGGCTACAAAACTCCTGCTTGTTGACAGAGTCTCTTCAGAAGATCACACTGTTGCGCGAGGCATCTGGATGTTGGCTCGCTCGAATTATCAAGTGCAGTTCCAGCCTGAACAGGAACTTTCTGAACGAGTGATTTTCCCGTCCACGCCTTCACAACGCAACGGCATAGAAGACGCAAGATTCGCCTGTTTCCATGCCGATAACCAGACTTGCACTTATTTCGCCACATTTACGGCCTTTGACGGAACAACTGTGGTACCAGAATTATTAGAAACTTCCGACTTCCTCCTGTTCCGGTTTATTACGTTAAACGGCCCCGCTGCCAAGAACAAAGGCATGGCCATGTTTCCACGCAAGATCGGCGGTCGCTACGCCATGCTAGGCCGCCAGGACAACGAAAGCATCTCCCTGATGTTTTCAGACAATGTTCATTTCTGGAACGAGCACACTTCGCTTCTAAAGCCCGCATTTCCGTGGGAGCTTGTTCAGATTGGCAACTGTGGTTCTCCCATCGAAACAGCCGCGGGTTGGTTAGTCTTGAGCCACGGCGTTGGTCCAATGCGCAAATACTGCATTGGCGCATTTCTGCTCGATCTGCATGACCCTTCTAAAGTGATTGGCCGGCTTCGCGAGCCATTGCTCAAGCCGAACCAGGACGAGCGGGAAGGTTACGTACCCAATGTCGTTTACACGTGCGGGGCCATGGTACACAACGAGGAATTGATTGTTCCTTATGGTTTGGCCGACCACGCCACGGCTTTCGCCACGGTTCCGCTTTCGGAAGTGTTAGCGGCCATGGGATAGCCGGCTTCTTACGAACTGGCCAGGCGGTAGCCAACGCCGGGCTCAGTCACGATATGCCGAACGATCCCAGGATCGCAGTCCAGTTTCCGGCGCAAATTGCTCACGGTCACACGTAAAAGGTGGACGACGTCTTGGTATTGCGTCGTGCCCCAGAGTTCATGAATGAGTTGATAGTGCGTCCTTACCACTCCGGCGTGGCTGGCAAGTAGCTTCAAAAGGTCATACTCCGTCGCCGTGAGTTTGACTTGCTCATTCCCAACGAACACTTCTCGCCGGCTGAAATCTAGTTTGAGATCCCCAGCCCTGAATATCTCGGCTCGCGGCGTCCCAAAGGCTCTACGCAGAGCAGCGCGCAGCCGCGCCAAAAGCTCTCCCATGGTGAAAGGTTTGGTTACGTAATCATCAGCGCCAGTATCGAGACATGCGATCTTTTCGGATTCCTCTTGTCGAACCGACATGACAATGATAGGCGCGGTTGTCCACTCTCTTAAGTGCTGCAGGACGTGCTTGCCGTCCATATCGGGCAAATGCAGGTCGAGTAGAATCAGGTCGGGTCGTGCGAATTGGAATTTCCTAAGCGCTTCTTTGCCCGTGCCAACGGGGTAAACACGATAACCCGCTGAATCCAGAGCAGCGCTAAGGATATCCACCATCGAAGCGTCATCACCAACAAGCAACACGCGAAGACCGTCTTTTCTGAATTGGTTTAGTGCTGGGCCTTTCTCAATCATCGAACCAAAACTTTGCAGGAGCGCCGCCATATCAACCTCTATTTCTTTTAAACCTCGACCAACACTGAAGGTGCAACTGATGGGCCTAACCTAGAACGCAGATTCTTAATGACTTTCCTGCAACTCACCAAATCAGAGAGGGCCGCTGGTTGCCAAATGACCACATGTGGTCGTTCACCGCAGGCCGGACTTGGCTTTTTGACATGGTTTTGACCTTTTTTCGGCTAAAGTTGAGGCTGACTTTTAGGTTCGGCTCTACGTGCCTGAAATTCGCAAAAAGGCGGAAATAATGATTGAACTCACAACCGAGCATCGACTGCACACCTCAACTTTTGCCGACGAGAGTGAAACACCGGCAAAAACCAGGCAGCCGAACCCCACCGACGATTTGTTGTCGCCCGAGATGCTTGGCAAGATGAATGCTTATTGGCGAGCCGCGAATTATCTTTCGGTCGGCCAGATCTATCTCTATGACAACCCGTTGTTGCATGAGCCGCTCAAGCTCTCGCACGTGAAGCCAATCGTCGTCGGACACTGGGGCACCACACCGGGTCAAAACTTTATCTACGTTCACTTGAACCGCGTTATCAATAAATACGACCTCAACATGTTCTACGTTGCAGGACCAGGCCATGGCGGCCCGGCTCTTGTGGGTAACGTTTATCTCGAAGGTACTTACAGCGAAATCTATCCCAACGTCGGCCAGGACGAAGCGGGGCTGAAAAAACTATTTACTCAATTTTCGTTTCCGGGCGGCATTTCCAGTCACGTCGCGCCCACCACGCCGGGCTCAATTCATGAAGGCGGCGAACTTGGTTATTCGCTCAGCCATGCTTTTGGAGCAGCGTTTGACAATCCAGATCTCATTGTTGCCTGCGTTGTGGGCGACGGTGAGGCGGAAACCGGCCCATTAGCCACCGCTTGGCAATCGAACAAACTGCTCAATCCAATCACCGACGGCGCAGTGTTGCCAATCCTGCACCTGAATGGCTTTAAGATCAACAATCCCACTGTGCTCGCTCGTATCGAACACGATGAACTGGAGATGTTCTTCCGCGGCTGCGGCTGGACCCCTTACTTCGTCGAAGGCGACGATCCAGAAAAGATGCATCCGCTCATGGCCGCGACCTTGGAAAAAGCCATCGAGGACATTCGAAATATCCAGGAGAGTGCGCGAAACAAAAATGACAACAGTCGCCCCCGCTGGCCGATGATCGTGCTTCGCTCGCCGAAAGGTTGGACCGGACCGAAAGTTGTCGATGGCCTCAAGATAGAAGGAACTTCCCGCTCTCACCAAGTACCGCTGCTGGTTGATTCCGATCATCCCGATCACGTCAAGCTGCTTGAGGGCTGGATGAAGAGCTATAAAGCCGAGGAACTGTTCGACAAGAACGGCCGCCTTAAACCCGAACTAGCGGAACTGGCGCCGAAGGGCAATCGACGCATGGGCGCCAATCCGCATGCCAACGGCGGAATACTACTGCGTGATCTATGTATGCCCGACTTTCGTGAGCATGCCGTGACTGTCACATCTCCTGGCGCTGTTGACGCACAAGACACGCAGATCCTCGGTAAGTTCTTACGCGACGTGGCAAAAAGTAACGAGCATCAACATAACTTTCGGATCTTCGGGCCCGACGAAACCGTTTCGAATTTATTGACTGCCGTTTTTGAAGTGACAAACCGCCAATGGGACGCACGCGAAGTGAAAGACGACGAGTTCCTCGCTCCCTACGGACGTGTGCTCGACTCAATGCTGAGTGAGCACCAGTGTGAAGGCTGGCTGGAAGGCTATCTTCTCACCGGCCGGCATGGTCTGTTCAATAGTTACGAAGCGTTCATCCGAATTATTGATTCCATGTTCAGTCAACACGCTAAGTGGCTGAAGGTGACACGCGAACTTCCGTGGCGTCGTGAGATTGCATCGCTAAACTACCTCCTTGCCTCTCACGTCTGGCAGCAAGACCACAACGGCTTCACGCACCAGGATCCCGGCTTCCTGGATCATGTCATTAACAAGAAGGCCGATATCGTCCGCTGTTATCTGCCGCCTGACGCGAACTGCCTGTTATCCGTTTTCGACCATTGCCTGCGGAGCCGTAACTACGTCAACGTGGTGGTGGCGGGCAAGCATGCCCTGCCCCAGTGGCTTAGCATCGAAGCCGCTGTTGTGCATTGTACGCAGGGCATCGGCATCTGGCAATGGGCGAGCAACGATCAAGACGCCGAACCGGACGTCGTCATGGCGTGTTGCGGAGACACACCTACACTGGAAGTCCTCGCTGCTGTTTCCATACTTCGAGAGCACCTTCCGAGTTTGAAGATCAGAGTGATCAATGTCGTAGATCTGATGACCCTGCAGCGCGAACATCCACACGGTCTCAGCGACCTGGATTACGATTCGCTGTTTACAAAAGACAAGCACATTATCTTTGCATTCCATGGTTATCCCTGGCTGATTCACAAGCTGACGTATAACCGCACCAACCGCAACCTCCATGCCCGAGGATACAAGGAAGAAGGCACCATCACCACGCCTTTCGACATGAGGGTGCAAAATGACCTGGACCGTTTCCACCTTGTGCAAGATGTGGTCGACCGTCTGCCACAGTTAGGCACCAAGGGCGCCTATCTCAAGCAAATGGTCAAAGACAAGCTGATCGAACATAAGCTCTATATTGATAAACGCGGCGAAGATATGCCTGAAATCCGCAACTGGAAATGGCCCGGCACTAGGGCCAAATGAGCGCCAACGGGAATTCCACGAATCACGGGGCCGTTGTGTCAGTCCGCGGCGGAGTCGTCGACGCGCGTTTCGAGCAGAGCCTTCCGCCTATCTACAACGTGCTGCGGGCCGGACAAAACGGAGAGATTGTCATTGAGGTGATGACACAACTGGATGCTCACCGCGTCCGTGGAATTGCTTTAACACCAACGCAAGGCCTCGCTCGCGGAATGTCCGTCGAAGACACCGGTGAGCCTCTGCGCGTGCCGGTGGGAAAGACCGTTCTTTCCCGTATGTTTGATGTCTTTGGCCATGCCATCGATCATCAACCTGAACCAGCCGATGTCGAGTGGCGGACGATTCATCGTCTTCCACCTTCACTGTCGGAGCGTTCCACAAAATCAGAAGTATTCGAGACGGGCATCAAGGCAATTGACGTTCTTGTTCCGCTGGAGCGCGGCGGCAAAGGTGGTTTATTCGGCGGTGCGGGCGTTGGTAAAACTGTCCTGCTCACCGAGATGATCCACAACATGATCGGACATCAAAAGGGGATGAGTATCTTCTGCGGCATCGGTGAGCGCTGCCGCGAGGGCGAAGAGCTGTACAGCGGCATGAAAGCGGCCGGTGTGCTCAAGGACATGGTGATGGTTTACGGTCAGATGAACGAGCCGCCGGGCAATCGATTTCGCGTCGGCGCGGCCGCCCTGACCTTCGCCGAGTATTTTCGCGACAACGAACATAAAGATGTTCTGCTGCTCATCGACAATATCTTCCGTTTCATCCAAGCCGGTATGGAAGTGTCTGGCTTGCTGGGACGCATGCCGTCGCGTCTTGGTTATCAGCCCACCATGAGTACTGAGCTATCGGGATTGGAGGAACGAATTGCGAACACTACCGCCGGCGCTATCACCTCTATTCAGGCAGTGTATGTCCCGGCCGACGACTTGACAGATCCCGCGGCGGTCCATGTGTTTTCGCATCTGTCGGCTTCGATCGTACTCTCTCGCAAACGGGCGAGCGAAGGTCTCTATCCTGCCGTTGACTTTCTTCAATCCAGCTCGAAAATGGCTACCCCGGGAATTGTGGGCATAGACCACTACAATCTGGCACAGGAAATTCGCAAAACTTTCGCGCAGTATGAGGATCTCAAGGATATTGTCGCCATGCTGGGAATGGAGCAGCTTTCTCCGGAAGACCGTATGATTGTTGGCCGCGCGCGGCGGCTCGAACGCTTTCTCACGCAGCCATTTTTCACCACCGAACAGTTTAGCGGCATGAAGGGGAAGTTGGTCAGTCTAAAAGATTCGCTTGACGGCTGCGAACGCATTCTGCGCGATGAATTCAAAGACTATCCGGAGAGTTCGTTGTACATGATCGGCGCTATCAACGAGGCAAAGAAACCCGACGGTAAAGCAAAACGAGAGCCGGCCAAGCCCCATGAATCTTAAAATTCTTTTGCCGTCGGAAATCTTCGCGAATAAGACGAATGTCTTGCGTATCGTCGCTCAAACGGGCGCCGGGGCGTTTGGAATTCTGCCGAACCGACTAGATTGCGTCAGCGCGATCGCACCCGGCATACTGACCTATCAAACTGAGGGAGACGGAACGGTCTATGTAGCGGTTGATGAAGGCGTAATGGTTAAAGCGGGGCCCGACGTGCTTGTCTCCGTGCGCCACGCTATCGGAGGGACGGATCTCGGCCAACTCCACGCTGCCGTCAAACGCGAGTTCCTGACGCTCGACGAACAAGAGAAGAGTGTCCGCATAGCGGTCGCCAAAATGGAAAGCGGACTCATTGGTCGCCTTCAGGAGCTTCAGCGTGAACGATGAACTGAAGAGTCCTTTGCCACCAGAAGACGAGACTGAGTTCACCCGGGAAGTATCGGCCCAGGCCGCACGCAAACTGAAGTTTCAGAAAGACGGCAGTCCGGGCGTGTGGTTTGGCCTTGGCATGGCTGGAATCATCGGTTGGTCGGTAGCCGTGCCTACTCTTGGCGGCGCAATGCTCGGCCTCTGGTGGGACCATAGGCATCCTGGAACTCGCTCCTGGACTCTTATGCTACTAGCCATTGGCTTAGTCGTCGGCTGTGCGAACGCGTGGCACTGGGTTACCGAGCAGGATGACGCTATGCATGACAAATCTGAGCACAAAGATGAATAATCCCCTGGCTCTGCTGCTCTCCTTATTCGCCGGTGTTCTACTCGGCGCCGTCTTCTTCGGCGGCCTCTGGTTTACGGTTCGGCGCGGCCTTACCTCTCATCAGCCTGCCCTCTGGTTTCTCAGCAGCATGCTGCTGCGAACCGCGATTGCTGTTGCCGGCTTTTATTTCGTAATGCAAGGCGATTGGCGTCGATTGGTCGCTTGCCTGGCTGGATTTCTCGTCGCTCGTGTATGTGTTCTGCGGCTAACTCGAAATGTATCTGCCAAGAGCGGCCAACTCGTCGAGGGAGGCGCAGCTTGAACTTAACTTCCGATCAGCAGATTTTCTGGCAGCACGGCTTCATCAAACTCAATGGAACCATTGTTACGACGTGGGTCATGATGCTGCTAATGGCTTTGGGCGCCAAACTGATCACACGAAAGCTCGCAAGCGAGGGGCCTATCTCTCGCTGGCAAGGGGCGCTCGAAATCATCATTACGGGTATCGAAAAACAAATTGCCGACGTCGGATTAAGCCAACCAAAGAAATATTTGTCGTTTTTGGGAACACTCTTCTTGTTTGTGGCCACTTGTAGTGTGTGTATTGTCATCCCCGGCTTTAGCCCTCCTACCGGCTCCCTCTCCACCACCGCCGCACTCGCGCTTTGCGTGTTTATTGCCGTGCCGCTGTTTGGCGTCAGAGAGCAGGGCGTGGGTGGGTACCTGAAAACCTACACCAAGCCAACCTTCATCATGCTGCCTTTCAATATCATTAGCGAATTATCGCGTACCCTTGCTCTCGCTATTCGATTATTCGGAAACATGATGAGTGGGGCAATGATCGTCGGCATTCTCTTGACGATCACACCATTCGTTTTTCCGATTGTCATGACCGCTCTCGGCTTATTAACGGGTATGGTGCAAGCCTATATCTTCAGTATTTTGGCGACTGTTTACATCGCGGCCGCTACCCACGTCAGCAAGAAAACATCTAAGGCCACAGCTGGCCGCTGAAATCGAAAGCAATCAAAGGATTATAAACAAATGGATACCACTCTCATCGCAGTAGTTTCGATCGCCACATCGGGCCTTACCATCGGAATCGGCGGCATGTGCCCGGCCATCGGCGAGGGGCGTTCCGTCGCCACCGCTCTAACGTCCTTGGCTCAACAGCCCGACGCATCGGCCACCATCACGCGCACCTTGTTTGTCGGTCTAGCCATGATCGAATCACTCGCTATTTATTCCTTTGTCGTCTCGATGATTCTAATTTTCGCCAACCCGTTTTGGACCCACGCCATCGCCCAATCCGGAGGGAAGTGAGCCATGCTCATTGATTGGTTCACCGTTGGTGCCCAGGCGCTCAATTTCCTAATACTTGTCTGGCTGTTGAAACATTTCTTGTACAAGCCGATTCTGACCGCCATCGACTCCAGGGAAAAGGGTATCGCCGCCCAATTAGCCGACGCCAACGCAAAGAAGGCTGAGGCGCAGAAAGAGCGCGATGAGTTTCAAAGCAAAAACAAAGCTTGGGACGAGCAGCGCGATGCTCTTCTTAGCACAGCGACCGATGACGCCAAGGTGGAAAAAGATCACCTGTTAGACGAGGCGCACAAAGAAGCGGATTTGTTGCGTACCGCTCAATCGCAAGCCCTGCTAAATGATCAAAAAAGGCTGAGTACCCAAATCATTAATATGACAAAGGATGAAGTTTTCGGAATCAGCCGTAGAGCGCTTGCGGATCTTGCAACCGTCAGTCTCGAAGAGCGCATGAGCGAAGTATTCACGCGCCGTCTTCGTGAAATGGATCCAAAATCAAAAGCCGCCATGGGCGCATCCTTGAAGACAAATGCCGACCCAGCTACGGTCCGCTGTGCCTTTGCTCTGCCTGACAACCAAAAGGCCGCCATCCAGAACGCTCTCAATGAAACGTTCTCCTCCGAAGTGAGGCTCCGCTTCGAAACTGCGCCTGAAACGGTCTGTGGTATCGAACTGTCCTGCGGCGGTCTCAAGGTCTCGTGGAGTATCGCAGGCTATCTCGCCACGCTCGATCAAAAGGTGCACTTGCTTCTGGCTGCCGAAGTTAAGCCCGCCGCCACATCTGCGGTTCATGTCGGAGGCAAATGAATAATCCTCCCAGTGTGTTGGATGCCGCTCTGGATCTCACATTTTCCAGTCTCCGCAGCGCCCTTGAAACATTCAAGCCCGAACTAGTTCCCCATGAAGTGGGTGCCGTAACGAATGTTGCGACTGGCATTGCGACGATATCCGGTCTTCCGGGTGTTGGCTACGAAGAACTAGTTAGCTTCTCGAACGGTTTGCTTGGTATCGCTTTCAACATCGATGAAGACGAAGTCGGTGTAATCCTGCTAGGAGACTTCCAAGGCCTGCAAGCCGGTGACGAAGTACAACGCACCTTCCGGGTCATGGATATTGCGGTGGGAGAGGGCTTGTTGGGGCGTGTGATCGACCCATTAGGCAAGCCTCTGGATGGCAAAGGCCCCATCGATTCCGATGAGCGTTTGCCCATTGAGCGCCCGGCGCATCCCATCATGGAACGCTCGCCTGTGGTAATCCCTTTGCAAACGGGACTCAAGGCCATCGACGCGCTCATTCCAGTCGGTCGCGGCCAGCGTGAACTGATCCTAGGCGATCGCCAGACTGGTAAAACGGCGATCGCCATTGACGCCATCTTAAATCAGCGTGGCAAGAACGTGCTTTGCGTTTATTGCGCCATCGGTCAACGCGCTTCCGCTGTCGCCAAAGTAATCGCCAATCTGCAAGAGAAAGGCGCGATGGAATACACCGTGGTGGTTGTAGCGGAAGGCAACGATGCTCCGGGACTCGTTTACATTACTCCCTATGCCGCAACCACAATTGCCGAATACTTCATGGAAAAGGGCCGCGATGTTCTGATCGTTTACGACGATCTGACTCATCATGCCCGCGCCTATCGCGAACTCTCTCTCCTGCTCCGCCGCCCTCCCGGCCGCGAAGCGTTCCCTGGCGATATCTTCTACATCCACTCCCGGATGCTGGAGCGTGCTACCCATCTCAACAAAGAAAAAGGCGGCGGTTCCCTCACTGCCTTGCCTATCATTGAGACGACCGCTCAAGATATCTCCGCCTACATCCCGACGAATCTCATCTCTATCACAGATGGCCAGATCTACCTATCGCCCACTCTGTTCGAACTGGGTGTTCTTCCGGCTATTGATGTCGGCAAGTCCGTCTCAAGAGTGGGAGGGGCGGCTCAGCGTGCCGCCTACCGGTCGATTGCGGGCAATATTAAGCTTGCCTATTCGCAATTCGAGGAACTGGAGGGCTTCGCTAAATTCGGTACTCGTCTCGACGATGCTACCCGAAAGACAATCGATCACGGCCAGCGGATCCGCGCTTGTCTCAAACAGTCGGAATCGCAGCCGGTTTCCATGGTTGAACAGATTTGCGTTCTCCTCGCCTTGACTGCCGGTCTTTTCGACCCCGTGCCGCTCAATAAGATGGTTGAGGCACAACAAGCCATCCAAAAGTCCGCAACACGGATCCCGGCCGATCTTGTAGAGCGACTAACTTCCGCTGATAAGTTGAGCGATGCCGATCGTAAATCTATTCTCGAAAATGCAAAGGAAGCGCTAGTGGCCTTCATTCCCAAGCCCGCCCCCAAAGAGAAAAAATGAGCGGCACAATGCAGAGCTTGAGTCGAAAGATTGCCGGGGCCGGCGACCTTCAAGGTGTCGTCAGCGCGATGAAAGCGCTGGCTGCCTCAAGCATCGGACAGTATGAAAAGGCTGTCCTTTCACTGGATGATTACTATCGCACCGTGGAACTCGGATTGTCAGCCTGCCTTCGCCAGGAAGAGCCAACTCAGCTACTGCCGCAAAAGGGGGCGAAGGATTCAGGCCCCGTCGGCGCAGTCGTGTTCGGATCAGACCAGGGGCTTGTCGGCCGTTTTAACGAAATGATCGTTGAACTGGCGCTCGACACACTCAAGCAATTACCCGGTAAAACAAAGCGAATTCTAGCTGTCGGAGATCGCGTTCACTCCCTGCTCACCGACGCGAATTTTGCACCGGTGAGCCTGCTCGCTGTTCCCACGTCGGTACATGGCATCACTCCTTTGGTTGGACAGGTTCTCATCGACATTCAGACAGCGCGTGATAAAGGCGACGTTGCGGAGATCTATCTCTTCCACAACTGCCCGAAACCCGGCGCCTCTTACCAGCCTGTTTGTAAACGCCTTCTGCCGTTCGATCGTGAATGGCGCAGCAAGTTGGCAGCCGTACCCTGGCCCACCAAAAAGTTGCCTCAAATCGTTGACGGGCCCAAGCCGGCGCTCGATGCCTTTATCAGTGGCTATCTTTTTGTTCTGCTCTTTCAAGCCTGTGCCGAATCGCTCAACAGTGAAAACGCCAGCCGCTTATCCGCCATGCAGCGCGCAGAAAAAAACATTAAGCAAATCCTCGAGGACCTGAACCTCGAGTTTCATCGCGTCCGCCAAGAATCGATCGACGAAGAGCTGTTCGACGTGGTTTCGGGCTTCGAAGCTCTCGCTAAATAAGAGCCACCATCCGTAGATCTAAGTGACCGTTAGGTGTCAGATGACCCTATCTTGTCAGGCCAACACTGCTCTCAGCAAGCTACAAATCACTCAGATATAGGAGAAAAGGGCCCAAACCGGGGTGGCCATAGAAATGCATTATCCATGCTGACAATGACGAATAGCCGCGCAAGAGCTTACTTAGTGGGTGGTGGTATTGGAGGCCTCGCTGCTGCCGCCTTTATGATCCGCGATGGCGGAATGTCCGACTCAAACATCTCAATCTTTGAGTCACTGCCTCTCTCGGGTGGCAGCCTGGACGCTGGCGGGACTTCCGCAGGCGGATATTCTATGCGCGGCGGCCGTATGTTGACGACAGATAGCTACGAATGTACTTGGGACTTGTTCAAATCGATCCCTTCCCTCGATAACAAAGGTATGACTGTCTACGACGAAACCATCGAATTCAATCGCAAACATCTTTCAAATTCCATGGCCAGGCTAGTCGACAAACATCGCGAAAAGGTCCCAGTGGGGTCCATGGGCTTTTCTATGCAAGATAGACTCGAATTGCTGAAGTTGGCAGAATCCAGCGAAGAGACTCTCGGCGTAAGCCGCATTACCGATTGGCTATCTCCTGAGTTCTTCGAAACGAACTTCTGGTACATGTGGTCCACGACCTTCGCCTTTCAGCCTTGGCATAGTGCCGTTGAATTCAAGCGTTATCTACATCGATTCATGCTTGAGTTTACGCGCATCGAGACTCTGGCGGGTGTCAAACGTACAATTTATAACCAATATGATTCGATGGTTCTGCCATTGCAAGCTTGGCTTTCTGCCAAAGGCGTACACTTTGCTAACGACACTACGGTAACCAGTTTTGAGCACAGAATCGACGACGGAAAACTACAAATTACGGGCATTCATTGTGCGGATAAGCCGGAGACGATTGTCGTCGCGGAGGGTGACTTTGTTTTCTTTGAAAATGCCTCCATGACAGATGCGTCAAGCCTCGGGTCTATGACTCACGCTCCCGCTACGCTCACCAAGGCCGAAAGTCATGGGTGGGAACTTTGGGAAAAGGTATCTCAAGGCTGGCCAGAACTTGGCAATCCAAAAGCATTTAACAGTTCGATCGCTCAGTCTTGCTTGGAATCGTTCACCGTCACGCTAACAGACACGGTCTTCTTCGACAAAATGGCCGAATTCAGTGGCAATGAGGCAGGCACAGGCGGACTGGTCACATTTAAGGACTCTAACTGGCTCATGTCGATTGTGCTGGCTCACCAGCCACACTTCCGCAACCAGCCTTTAGGCGTGCAGGTTTTTTGGGGATATTCCTTGTTTCCAGACCGGATCGGTAATTTTGTGACGAAACCAATGGCCGAATGCAATGGTGGCGAAATTCTGCAAGAACTCTGCGGACACTTGAGATTCGATGCCAATATTGTTGCTTCCGCCAATTGCATTCCGTGTCGCATGCCCTACATTACGAGCATGTTCATGCCTCGTCTGCTGACTGATCGGCCATTGCCCGTTCCGAAAACTTCTAAGAATCTTGCGTTCATCAGCCAATTCGTCGAAATCAAAGACGATGTTGTCTTCACCGTAGAGTATTCGATCCGTGCAGCCCAGATCGCCGTTTACGAACTGCTCAAAGTTGACCGTCAAGATTCCTCCCATTAAGGCGCATGACAAGTCACTGCGGGTGCAACTCGATGCAGTCTTGAAAGCGTTCAAGTAAAACACCCTGCTCCATAAATCATTTGTTCCCAGAAGAGAGAAGACCCAGTATGAGCGAAAGTATTCTTGAAAAGCCGGCGGACGAAGCAACCGCCCTTGCAAAACACCCCGGTTCAATCCCAGATCTTGACGAAGTGATCGGTGGCCCGCCTCCTGCCTGGGTGGGCAAAGTACTGAAGTGGGCTCTCCCAGTCGCCTTTCTGATGTTTGGAGCTTTTGTAGTGATTCCAGGCTTCTTGCAGAAGTGGTTATGGATGAAACAACTGAACTACGAGGGCATCTTCTGGACGCTCTTCTCCGTTCGATGGGGAATGACAGTCACCGGGTTTCTGGCTGCCTTCTTGTTCCTCTGGATCAACATTCGATGGGCTGCTAAATACAGCTATGGCGAGGGCAAAGAGATCCCGGAATTCAAAGTGCGTGGTATCGCTATTGCTCATGGCTTGATGACAAAATTCGCTGCTGCCGCTACCGTCGCGTTCTCCGCTATGTTTGCCGCCGGATTCTACTCACAATGGGACGCATATCTCCGTTTCCGTTATGGCGTTTCGTTCGGGCTTTCAGATCCTATCTTCGCGCGTGATCTATCGTTCTATTTGTTCCGTCTTCCCCTCTATCAGATCTTGCAAAGCAGCATCGTGTTTCTGGTTGAAGTGGCGATTGTAGTTGTCATTTTGCAATATATCTATTTCGGACTGCTCCGCGTGACAAGTCCGCGCGGTATTCAGATAAGCGGGAATATTGTCCGACACATCTCCGCACTTCTGGGCTTCCTGGTTGCATTGTTTGGATTGGGCTTCTATTTAGATCGCTTCAACCTGCTTTACTCAACCACTGGCGTCGTTTACGGCGTTGGTTATACGGCCGATCACGTCAATACTGTCGCGCTTATGTTTATGGTCGCGGTGTGCGCGGCGGCTTGCGCAGCGCTCATTTCCAGTGTCTTCCGCCCCCGCCTAAAAACCATTGGCATAGGCGCCGCGCTCTATGCGGCTTGCTATTTGGTCAGCCTTGTACTCGTCCCAGCAGTCGTTCAAAAGTTCGTGGTTCAACCAAACGAGCTGCGACTCGAAACACCTTACTTGAAGAGTTACATCGAGTTCACTCGGCGAGCCTACAAGCTCGACGCGATTCAAGAGACAGCCTATCCAGCGCTGGCTGATCTGACACCGAACGTTCTAGCAAGAAACCAGGACACGATCCAGAATATCCGCCTTTGGGACAAACGTCCTCTACTCCAGACATACGAGCAGACCCAGGCCATCCGCCTTTACTATCAGTTCTACAAGGTCGATGTTGATCGCTATCATCTAGCTGACGGCTACCACCAGGTAATGCTTTCAACCCGCGAACTGTCTCCCGAATTACCCGACAAAGCAAAAACATGGGTCAATCAAAACCTCCAATTCACGCACGGATACGGTATCGTGATGAACTTCGTCTCGAAGAGCATCGGCGGCGGTTTCCCGCAGTTTCTTGTACAGAACGTTCCTCCCGAATCCTCCTACGGCTTGAACATTACCCAGCCGGCTATCTACTACGGCGAAGGCATGGAAGGCTCCCGCATTGTTGCAACTGGCGTCAAAGAATTTGACTATCCGAAGGGCAACGAGAACGTCTATACCAGCTATCACGGCAAAGGCGGAATCCCGCTCGACACTTTAGCCAAGCGAGTTTTGTTCACCCTGACCCAGGGTGACATTAACATTCTCCTCACCTCTTATCTGAGGCCGGAAAGCCGCATCCAGATCTGGCGCGATGTGCAGGAGCGCATCTCGCAAGTTGCTCCTTTCTTGAAACTCGACGCCGACCCATACTCGGTTTTAAGTGAAGGCAAGCTGTATTGGATACAAGACGCCTATACCACGTCAGATCGGTATCCATATTCGAATCCACACGTCCCTGATTCCGGCGACAGTCTCAACTACATTCGCAACTCCGTCAAGGTGATCATCGATATGTACGACGGGAGCGTGTCCTTTTATGTGATGGATCCAAATGACCCCGTGCTGGCCGTTTATCGAAGCGCATTTCCCGGCGTCTTTCAGGATTTGAATCATTTGTCAGCCGATCTTAAACTCCATCTCCGCTACCCGCAAGATCTTTTCGCCATTCAAGCGACGCAGTACCAGAGCTTCCATATGACCGATCCTCAGGTGTTTTATAACCGCGAAGATCTGTGGGTGCCCCCACAAGAAAAGTACGACGGCAAATTGACCCCGATGGAGCCGTATTATATTCTGATGAAGCTTCCAGGGAGTGACCAATTAGAATACCTCATCATGAGCCCCTTTACGCCGCAAAACAGAGACAACATGATCTCTTGGCTCGCGGCTAGGTCTGACTTCCCCGACTATGGGAAAATGCTCTTCTACCAGTTGCCTAAAGAGAAGCTGGTTTACGGACCGAATCAGGTGGGAGCCATGATCGATCAAAGCACGACCATCTCCCAACAACTCACTCTTTGGGACCAGAAAGGCTCCGGAGTGATTCGCGGGAAGTTGGTCGTAATTCCCATTGAGAATTCTTTCTTGTATGTGGTTCCTCTCTATCTGAGAGCGGAAGGCACGAATTTCCCGCAGCTGAAGCGCGTTATCGTGGCGACGGGTGATAAGGTCGTCATGGAGCCAACGCTGGATGAAGCGCTAAGCGCCCTATTCGGCGGGCAACAGGTACAGCCAACCGGCATGCAGACGCCTGGCAATGCTATCGAATTAGGTAAAGCCCGCGTTCAACTGGAGGAAGCGCAGAAAGCGATAGATTCGTTAAAGCGCATTTTAGAGCCACCTACCCAGTCAGTCGGTGGAGGAGTGCCCAAGTGAAGATCAATTCACATGATTTCCGCGTGGTTCCCGGCAAGAAGGTCAAGCTGGAAGACTGGCCTACCATTGTCAAACCAGCTTATAAGACAAAAGGCGAATATAAAGCGTTACTCGACAAACATATCGAGGAGCTAAGTTCGCTCCAACGTCTGCTCTACGCTTCAAATCGCTATGCGCTGCTCCTCGTATTTCAAGGTATGGACGCCGCCGGCAAAGACGGAGCCATCCGCCACGTAATGTCCGGCGTCAATCCCCAAGGCTGTCAGGTCTCCAGCTTCAAGCAGCCCAGCGCGGAAGAATTGGAGCACGATTTCCTTTGGCGCACCACGTGTCGGCTGCCCGAAAGAGGAAAAATTGGTATCTTCAATCGCTCCTACTATGAAGAGGTTCTCGTCGTAAAGGTCCATCCTGAGATGCTTCGCAATGAAGGTCTCTCAGCCGAACTCCGCGACGAGAAGACTATCTGGGACGAGCGTTATCAATCCATCACCAATTTTGAACGCCACCTCTACCGCAACGGTACGCGGACGGTCAAGATCTTCCTGCATCTATCAAAGGACGAACAGCGCAAACGATTCCTCGAACGGATCGACGAAGCCGACAAGAACTGGAAGTTCAGCACCTCAGACGTCAAAGAACGAGCGTTTTGGAAGCAGTATGTGAAGGCTTTTGAAGATTGCCTGAACTCGACAACGGCTCATCACGCTCCCTGGTTCGTCGTTCCCGCTGACGACAAAGAGAACGCCCGCCTCATCGTGTCCCAAATTGTACTGGACGCACTCTCAGATCTGAAGATCGCCCATCCGAAAACTACCGACAAACGCCGTCAAGAATTGCAATCCATCCGCAAGCTCCTCACTAAGAATTAGAAAGAAATTGATAGTCGAGCCAAGTTCTTTTGACGGCGTCTTGACATTTTCCGGCCTACACTCGATTCAGAGGACAAAAGTATTATGGTAAACGAAGAAACGAAAAAATGTGCGCATCCCGCGTGTCGCTGCACTGTACCAGCCAACAAGACCTATTGCAGCCAGCGCTGCGAAGATTCCAAAGGTGAGCAGGAGATCTCGTGTGACTGCGCCCATCCAGGCTGCTCACTTTCAGAATAGGAGTTGGCCTGGCTAGTCTGCCCGCCATTCCAGTCCAATCCGGTCTCACCACTCAGGAAGCTCTGGCTCGGTTGCAACGTTCGGGGCCGAACAGCCTGCCAGATACATCTGCGCACCCACTCCGCCGTGCGTTTGGGCAGTTTTGGGCTCCGGTTCCCTGGATGCTGGAAGCCTCGGTTGTGCTGGAGGTCGTTCTTGGAAAGCATTTCGAAGCGGCAACCGTCGCGTTTCTTCTGGTATTCAACGCAGGCTTGGGATTTTTCCAGGAATCGCGTGCTCAATCCACACTCGCCGCGTTGAAGTCGCGTTTGGCTCTTAACGCCTCCGTCAAGCGCGATGACGCCTGGAAGACTGTCCCGTCTGCCGATCTCGTTCCGGGAGACGTCGTTAAGCTCTCGCTGGGCGCCGTCGTGCCTGCCGATGTCCGGCTGATAAACGGATCGGTTCTGCTTGATCAATCCATGCTCACTGGCGAATCCGTGCCCATCGAAGCTGCTAGTGGCTTCGGAACTTTTGCTGGCGCATTAGTTCGTCGCGGGGAAGCGGTGGCCGAGGTTACCGCAACCGGAGCCTCCACAAAATTTGGCCGCACTGCCCAATTAGTTCGAACGGCAAAGGTCGAAAGCACTCAGCAAAAGGCCGTCTTTCGCGTTGTTCGCAATCTGGCTTTCTTCGATGCTTTCGTGATCATCTTGCTCGTCGTCTATGCTCACTTTCTTAAGATGCCGGCCGGGGAAATCGTTCCGCTTGTGCTTACGGCTGTTCTTGGTTCCATACCAATAGGACTTCCAGCCACCTTCACCCTCGCCGCCGCGCTCGGCGCTAAAGCGCTGGCAAAGCTGCACGTGCTCCCAACAAGACTCTCCGCCGTGGACGAAGCGGCTAGCATTGACGTCTTGTGTGTTGATAAGACCGGCACTCTCACTCTCAATCAGCTATCCGTCACCACCGTCCGCGCCTTACCCGGCTTTGACGAATCGCACGTTTTGGGCCTCGCCGCTCTCGCCAGCTCCGAAGGCGGCCAAGATCCTGTCGATGCTGCCGTCCGTAGCGCTGCGCTCAGAAAGACGGTCTCCGGTCTCCCTAAGTTGATCAAATTCGTCCCTTTCGATCCCGCTACCAAGATGTCGGAGTCCACAGCATCTGATGCAAACGGAGCCACAGTGAGTATTCTCAAAGGGGCCTTTGCCGTAATTTCGAAACTTGCTCAGGCGCCTCCGGAAACAGCCAAAGCCGCGAATGACCTTGAATCGCGAGGCTTCCGGGTTTTGGCAGTCGCCATCGGGCCTTCTTCCGCTCCTAAAATGGCGGGTCTAATCGCCTTGAGCGATCCTCCCCGTCCGGATTCAGCCGCGCTCATCAAAGAACTCCGCACCCTCGGCGTGCAGGCCATCATGTTGACTGGCGATGCGCCTGAAACCGCGGCCAGCGTTGCTTACGCCGTCGGGATCAATGGCAAAGTCGCTCCGCCAGGTGCGATCCCGGTCGATGTGCGCCCCGACCAGTTCTCCGTGTTCGCAGGCATTCTTCCCGAGGGAAAGTATAATCTCGTCAAAGCATTTCAGAAAACTGGCCACACTGTTGGGATGTGCGGCGACGGCGCTAATGACGGCCCTGCACTCCGTCAAGCTCAGATGGGCATCGCCGTCTCCACCGCCACCGATATCGCAAAATCGGCGGCCGGCATTGTCCTCATCGAGCCTGGCCTCGCCGGTATCGTCGCTTCCGTAAAGGAAGGCCGCGTCATCTTTCAGCGCATCTTGACCTACACCCTCAACTCCATCAGCAACAAAATCGTCAAGATCTTCTTTCTGACCATCGGTCTCGTGATCACCGGCCATGCGATCTTAACGCCCCTACTCATGATTATTAGTATGCTCAGCGGCGATATTCCGGGCATGTCGCTAACAACGGACAACGTCAAACCGTCCCCGCGGCCGAACTCCTGGCAAATCGGCAAATTGACAATAGCCGGAGTCTTCATGGGCATTGCTGAATTACTCTTTTGCACGGCCACCCTCGCTATCGCCAAGTACCATTGGGGTTATGACATAAATAAGCTCAGGACGCTGGCTTTTTTGGTGCTCGTATTCACAAATCAAGCGGCTACCTATCTCAATCGCGATCGCAAACGCTTGGGGTCGTGCCCTCCAAGCAAGTGGTTGATCACATCCTCTGTCTTAGATCTATCCATAGGCTCAACGCTCGCAATTTGCGGAATTGCCATGGCGCCACTTTCTATACTTCTCGTGGCGCAACTACTCGTCGCCGCCGCAGTGTCCGCCTTCGTGTTTGACTTTGTGAAAGTCCCCGTCTACTCCCGCCTGAAAATCTCATAGCGACAGGAGATGACGATATCAGGTCATCTGACCACATGTCGTTATCCAGCCAGTCCAGCCTCTGCCTTTTAGTGGGACTTAAGGAATGGTCAGCGAAATGCTTTACGGATGATCGTGGGACACGCCCGCTGAGATCTGCTCCGCCCGTTTAAGCCAACTGCGAAGCAGGCTCCCGTTTGATTAAAGGAAAGTTAGAAATGAAATCATTGAAGGCAGTGACAATCATGTGCGGCCTGGCGCTCATCGGAGCGCTGTTCGCACCCGCCGCCCAGGCGGACGATTGGGATCAGAAGACGATCGTCACGTTTAGCGGTCCAGTTGAGATTCCAGGAGTCCACCTCAAAGGCTGGAGTATCCTTCCGGCTGGCACTTACGTGTTTAAGCTCTTCGATTCCCAATCTGATCGTCATATCGTTCAGATTTTCAGTAAGGATGAGCTAACCATCTACGCGACGATTCTGGCAGTGCCGAACGAACGCTTCAAAGCCACCGACAAAACCGTCATTTCGTTCCGCGAAAGGCCGGCTGGCGAGCCCGAGGCGTTGCGCGCCTGGTTCTCTCCCGGTATGAATTCAGGCGAAGAGTTCGTTTATCCAAAGGCGAAAGCGATGGAATTAGCCAAAGAGACAAACACCCCGGTGCTCTCCGCCGATATTCCGTCCGAAACCGCCGAGCCCATCAAAGCAGTCGGTGAACCGGCCGTTCTCAGCCTGAAACAGGCTCCCATCATTACCGTTCAGCCCACCGGTGAAGAATTGCCACTCACAGCGGTAGCCCCGCCGCCTCCTCAAACTGCGCTGGCGCTCCAGTTGCCGGCCACTGCTAGTCCCATACCGATGTTAGCTCTTCTCGGAATCCTAGCGTTAAGCGGAGCCTTTGTTCTCCGCGCTTTCGAAAAAAAGTGTCAGCTAAGTAGACTTTAAACTCCAGGGCGCTACGTTTGAAAAGCGCAGCGCCAAACCGACAAAAAGAGGGAACAACATGCGACGGAGAGTCATCCCGTTTCTGGCGTCTGCCGCGAACAACAAGCAGGGCGGTAATCATGTTTACCAGACACAGGCCCGTGGGCTGGCTGTGCTGAATTCACCTCTTTTGAATAAAGGCACAGCCTTTAATGCAGAAGAAAGGAAGGCGCTCGGTTTAACCGGTCTTCTTCCGCCGGAGATTAGCACTCTGGAAACTCAGGTGAAACGCGCTTACATCCAATATGAGCGTCTGCCGGATGCGTTAAGCAAGAATATCTATTTGACAGCGTTGCACGATCGCAACGATGTCCTGTTCTACCGGCTGTTTTCCGAACACCTCCGCGAAATGATTCCCATCGTCAATGATCTGACCGTAGGTCTCGCCATGGAGCAGTATCATCACGAAAGTCGGCGTCCCCGCGGCGTCTATCTCTCGATCGATCATCCAGGCGGAATCGAAGAAGCTTTTAACAATTTTAAAGCCGGCCCTAACGATATCGACCTGATTCTGGCAACCGACGCGGAACAGATCCTAGGCATCGGCGATTGGGGCGTCGGCGGCATTGAAGTGTCCATCGGCAAACTCGCTATTTATACGGCAGCTGGAGGAATCGATCCCACTCGCGTAATCCCCGTGATGCTCGATGTCGGAACCAATCGCGAAATCCTCTTAGACGACCCTATGTACATAGGTAACCGCCACGCCCGCGTACGCAACGGGCGCTACAATACGTTCATTGACGAGTACGTGAAGGCTGCAAACAAACTCTTTCCCAACGCCTTGCTTCAATGGGAAGACTTCGCGCCAAGTAATGGGCGCCGCATTCTTGAAAAATACCGCGAACAAATCCCCACCTTTAATGACGATATGCAGGGCACGGGCGCTATCACCCTTGCGGCCGCTATCTCCGCTGTCCGTGTCTGTGGAACCCCGCTTCGCAATCAGCGCGTCGTCATCTTTGGAGCCGGCACTGCTGGCATAGGCATAGCCGACCAAATCCGCGACGCCCTGGTGGGCGAAGGGCTCTCCAGGGAAGAGGCGACAAAACGCTTTTGGTGTGTCGATCAGCAAGGATTGCTCACATCCGACATGAAAAGGCAACTGGGCGACTATCAGTTCGCTTATGCCCGGCCAGCCGCCGAAAGCAAAGACTGGAAGCGTGCGGGCAAAGAAAACGCCATAAACCTTCCTGAAGTGGTGCGACGCGTTTCCCCAACGATGCTCATTGGCGCCTCGAACGTAGCCGGAGGCTTCACTGAATCCATTGTCAGAGAGATGGCCGCGCACACAGAACGTCCCATCATTTTTGTTCTCTCTTACCCGCAGGCACGCGCAGAAGCAAATCCCGCCGATTTAATCGCCTGGACAGAGGGGCGTGTTCTCGTCGCAACCGGCAGCCCATTCGCGCCGGTCACTTATAAAGGAGTTACGTACGTTGTAGCCCAAATAAACAATGCCATGCTGTACCCGGGCCTTTGCCTCGGCAGCATCGTCTGCCGCGCCAGCAAGATCAGCAATGGAATGTTCGCGGCTGCCGCCAGTGCTGTTTCCAGCCTGGTCACAGTGCGTCAACCAGGCTCCTCTCTGCTTCCGCACATTGACGATTTGCGCAGTGTGTCTATGACCGTCGCTGTGGCCGTTGCAGAAGCTGCTCATGATGAAGGATTGGCGAGACTCAAATCTGACGACATCGTCCAGCAAGTGCACGATGCCATGTGGCAGCCTGAATATCGCCGAATTCAGGCATCCTAACGAATCAATGATGATCCTTCGAGCCAGCCTCGCATCGCTCGCGTTCTTAGCTGTTGCCGGAACGTCGCAGCCGCAGATTGAGCGGGCAGGTGAGATGGCGACACCATATCGCTTTTCAACCAGTGTTGATTTGGTGATGCTCAACATAGCTGTCCGCGATCGCCAAGGCTGGTTCGTCCCCGACTTGGTCCAGGCGAATTTCGAGATCTTTGAAGATGGGCATCCGCAGGCGATCCACCTCTTCCGGCACGAAGACATTCCGGTCGCCGTCGGACTTGTCGTCGACCACAGCGGAAGTATGGCGCCAAAGCTTTCTGAAGTGATCGCGGCAGCCCGGACGTTCGTTGCTTCTAGCCGTTCCGATGACGACATGTTTGTGGTCAACTTCAACGACGATGCCATCCTTGAAAAGAAGTCTAATCAGCCCGATCAACTGGCTCGCTCGCTGCTCAGCAGGCCTACGCTCGGTAAAACCGCGCTCTATGATGCGGTCGTAAAAGCGCTTGACCAGGTAAAAACAGGAACCCTCCAAAAGAAGGTGCTCATCGTCATTAGCGACGGCGGCGACAACGCCAGTCGTCACAAACTCGTTGAGGTACTAAGAGGGGTTGAGGAATCAAACGTTCTTGTGTACACCATCGGCGTCTTTGCTGAAGATGATCCCGACCAGAACAAAGATATCTTACGCCGCCTCGCCCATGTCTCCGGGGCCGAAGCGTTTTTTCCCCGCGAGCTGGGCGAAGTTGTTTCGATCTGTGAACGGATCGCGCGCGACATTCGCAATCAATACGTCGTCGGCTATGTTTCGACCAACTTTGCAAAGCCCGGCGCATATCGCTCCATTCGACTCTCGGTCCGAGCAGACGGGAAGGGGAAACTGGTGGCTCGGACTCGATCGGGCTATATCTCCGGGGAAATCTCAAAATGAGCCGCGCCTTCAAATATTCAAGCCGCCTGCTTCTGGTCTGTGCTGTCTTACTGCTGGCCTATTGCGGTTACGCTTTGATCCATTCCTGGATGTTTCAACGAATCCAGAGCGATCAATTTCAACAGACCTTGACGACTCCCCATAAGCCCCACGCCACCGACGGTCTCATTGGCCGCATTGAAATTCCTCGTCTTGGAATTTCAGTGGTTGTCATGGAGGGGACGACTAAAAGCATTCTGGGCGAGGCCGCCGGCCATATCGCCGGAACTGCATTGCCCGGGCAACAAGGCAACATTGGCATTTCAGCCCACCGCGACACATTCTTTCGTCCCTTGCGCCACATCCGGCAAAACGATAACATTACGCTCACAACCGCAACGGGAGCATTTCGCTATCGTGTCGTGTCTACTCAGATTGTGAGCCCGCACGACATGGGAGTTTTGAAGCCCGGCAACGACCAGATCCTTACGCTCGTTACTTGCTACCCGTTTTATTTCGTCGGTCCGGCGCCAAACCGGTTTATTGTCCGAGCCGCGCGAATTCTCTAACCGAGTCCCAGGCCGTATTTGGTCATCTGACCTCGACAGGTCATTGGCAGCTGTGAGCAGAATGCGTCTCCCAGCGCTTTTAATCACTTATGAGATGGCCTTCTTCGTGCACCTACAGTTTCATGCGTAGTTTTCTGATCTACCCACTATTGTTGGGAATTGGGCTTATTTTGCCGAGTATTCCAGCTTCGGCGCAAGTTCGCGGATTCGTCAGTTTGGCGCCCCCTATGTTGCCCATCTACGATCAGCCAATCTGCCCGGGCGACGGGTATATGTGGACACCAGGTTATTGGGCTTGGGACAACGAATATTACTGGGTATCAGGCGATTGGGTGATGCCTCCTGAAATCGGATATCTCTGGACTCCGGGTTATTGGGGCTGGGGCGGCAGCGGCTTTATGTTTAACGAAGGCTACTGGGGCCTCTCAATGGGGTTCTACGGTGGTGTCAACTATGGCTTTGGCTACTTCGGAAGCGGTTATGACGGCGGGCGATGGGACCACGGGCATTTCTTCTATAATTCAACGCTCAATAATATTAACCGCAACTCGATTCACAACGTTTACGACACAAGGGTGAACGAACCGAGCAGTGCGAACCGCATCAGTTACAACGGTGGCCAGGGCGGTATCTCAGCGCGGGCCAATTCTCGAGAAGAAGCTTCCTCGCACGATCACCACATTGCGCCGGTCGCCGCTCAGAATCAACATGCGCAAACCGCACGCGACGACCCCCAACAAAGATTTTCCGCGAACCACGGCTCGCCGGCCCGTTCTGCCGGGAATCGCTCCACTTCTGCGGTTCACCCGAAGGAACTGCCCGCCATCGAACACCCTGCCAAGCCCGACACCGGTAACGCGAAGCTCGACCAAAAATATCAAAAGCAGCAAGATAAGCTTGTCGCCAAACAGAATCAAGAGCGGCAGAAACTCCAAGGGCAGCAAGATCGCGAACATACGCAAATGGCCAAGCAGCAGGCCAATGAAGCGAGATCACAGCAGCAGGAACAACGGCATCAACAGCAGACCCAACAGATGCAGCAAAGACATATACAGCAGTCGCAGAACATGATGCAGAGACAGTCGATGGGGGGCGGCGGTTCCCGCAGTGGTGGAGGCGAATCTCGTGGTGGTGGTGGTGGCGGGGGTCGGCGTTAAGCATGCGGATTACTCGAACAAGCGTCATCAAGATTGGTATAACTGTCGGTGTCGTGATTCTGGGGATTGGCTTGGCCTATGCCGAACCTGGGTCTCGAATCGCCGGTGTCGTGCTCGACACAGCCACTCAGAAGCCAATAGAGGGCGCTTGGGTCGTCTCAGGCGAAGAAAGCACCCGCACCGACCGTGACGGCCGCTTTTCGTTGGAGAAACCATCCACCTCCGTCGCCGTTCGCGCGGTTGGACATGGGCGAATGCAACTTCCGGTCGCACCCGAGTTACATTTTGCCCTAACTCCCTTGAACGTTCGCGGACTCTATCTTTCGTTTTGGGGTGTCGGCTCACCAGCGCTGCGGAATGGCGTTCTAGATACTGCCAGCAAAGCCCACCTCAACGCGGTTATCGTTGACGTAAAAGGCGACAACGGCTTCGTAAGTTATCGCACTCAATCCAAATTGGCCGCGGCCGCTGGCGCCAACCGTACCATCACCATTCCTAATCCTCATGCGTTCGTCGCAGACCTGCACAAACGAGATCTCTACGCCATTGCTCGGATCGTAGTATTCAAAGACAATCCGCTGGCGCGCTATAGGCCTGATCTCGCCGTAAAAACCGCGGCGGGCAAACTGTTTATTGATCGCGAACACTTCGCCTGGACTGATCCTTTTAACCATGACGTTTGGGATTACAATATTTTCCTAGCCATTGAAGCGGCCAAAGACGGCTTCGATGAGATTCAGTTTGACTACGTTCGTTTTCCCGACCAGAAGGGCCTGCAGTTTTCGAAGCCTAGCACCGAGGCCGACCGTGGCCCGGCCATCGTTGGCTTTTTAGCGGAAAGCCGCAAGCGTCTGAATCCTTATAACGTCTTTGTCTCTGCCGATAACTTCGGCTACGTTTGCTGGAATTTAGGCGACACGGGTATCGGCCAGTCTTTCGAAGAAATTGGGCCTGCTGTTGATTACATCTCTCCCATGCTCTATCCCTCTTCGTTTCAAGATGGCATCCCCGGACTTAGCAACCCGCTCAGCGATCCTTATCGCATCGTCTTTGCTTCACTTCAACGGGCAAAGGAGCGCACCGGATTCCCGCCCGTCACGTTCAGGCCTTGGTTGCAGGCCTTCAACGATTATGCTTTCGACCATCGCAAGTTCGGCAAAGTTCAAATCGAAGCGCAGATCAAAGCGGCCCAGGATTCGGGTGGTGGATGGATGCTTTGGGATTCGAGAAATCGTTATCCTGAAGACGCCTTGGTTGAAATCTCCCGCTCCCTGGGTTGGAACAATAGCCCGCCAACTACCCAATTAAGAAAAGACGCCGGAAAGGACATCGCAAAGAAATGATGACGTGGATCGATGAAATGCTTGCAAAGCACAAGAATCAACAAAGCTTCCGAAACCGCACTCAGGAAGAGAACCTGGACTTGTCACGCATTTTGAGACAACCGGTTAAGAGTCAAAATTCAGCGAATGGAGAATTGACTCATGAGCTTGTTGCGACGAAAGTTCACAAAGGAGATGAAATTGGCGGCGGTGCAGCGGCTGGATGGCGGCGCGTCGATAGCGGAGGTAGCGCGGGCATTTGAAGTAAACGCGAATATGCTGCACCGCTGGCGGCAAGAATTCCGGCAGGGTCCCGGGAACGCATTTCCGGGTGGCGGGAAGAAGCGCTGGGAGGACAGCCGGATTGCGCAACTGGAACGAAAGGTGGGGCAGCAAACGCTGGAGATCGATTTTTTGAAGGGGTGCTTGCAGCGCATCGAGGAAGAGCGGATGTTGCAGGCACTGACTGGCAAGCCGCGACCTGCCGCCACATTCAAGAGCGAATCGAACAAGGGCGGGCGCTAACGGTGCGGCGCATGTGCGAGTTGGGACAGGTGAGCCGCGCCGGATTCTACCGGTATGATCCGGAGTCTGCGCTGCCAGACGAGGATTTAGATTTGCGGGACGAGATCCAACGCATCGCGCTGGAGTTTCCTTGTTATGGGCGCCCACGGATGGTCGAAGAATTGGCGCGCCGCGGTTGGCAGGCAGGCCACCGGCGAGTGGGCCGGATCATGCGCGAAGACAATCTGCTGTGTCTGCGAAAGCGGAAGTTTGTGCTGGCGACCACCGATTCCGATCACGACTTGCGGGTGTACCCCAACTGCGCCAAAGGGATGCCATTGACAGGGCTAGATCAGCTCTGGGTCTCCGACATTACCTATATACGGTTGGAAATGGAGTTCGTCTATCTGGCGGTGGTCTTGGATGCCTTCTCACGCCGGGTCATCGGTTGGGCGTTAGATCGTCATTTGGAAGCCAATCTGGCCATCGCAGCACTGGACATGGCGTTGCGCCGACGGCAACCTTTGCCAGGCTTCACCCATCATTCCGACCGAGGCGTGCAGTACGCCTCCCAGCAATATACGGCCTTGCTGAAGCAACACGGCGCACGCATCAGTATGAGCCGGCGCGGCAATCCCTACGATAACGCCAAGTGCGAATCGTTCATGAAAACTTTGAAATATGAGGAAGTCTACCGCCAGGAGTACCGCGACTTGGCCGAAGCCCGTGCCGGCATCGAGCGCTTCCTGGACAAGACCTACAACGGCAAGCGTCTGCACTCGGCCCTGGGCTACCTCCCGCCGGTCGAGTTCGAACGCTCGCTCTCTAGTCCTCCTCAATCGAAAACTGCATGAAAAACGAGGGCGCCCTCACAATGCGTTTTTTAAGGCATGGCGGAATCTATCGGTCCGATGTGTCATCACATCTGGTTACCCCTGGCCCGCTCTCCCGCTTCCCGGTCGGGCCGGTGCCAAGGTATAGGACATGCCGGAAAGAACATGCCCTGCCCATCGTCCGCGATGAGTTCCGGCCGGCTATTCCTCAACGGGTTGCTCGCCAGCAGTGCCCGTCTCTGCTTCACCGGCAACTCCAGATTAATTCCGTTGCCCTGCCCAACGAAATCTTTTATCATCGAACGGTTACCACTCTCTTAACTCGGTGTCTCACTCACCGTGACAAGT
>CAVYUL010000049.1:0-33870 GCA_963771405.1 Bryobacterales bacterium | reverse complement strand
CTGCCCTAGCACGCTCATGAGCCGCTCATCTTCCGCGTCGAACCGGCGTCGATCGCTGTGCATCATCGCCCAGATTGCCCCGACTGCTTTGCCGCGAACATAAAAGGGAACCAGTAAGCATTCCTCTGCTGCGGGCGAGACAGGTAGCAAATAGCGGTAACGTCGCTCGAAGTGTCGAAACAACAGAGCACAATTACGGTCAAGTACGTCTCCGCAGGGTCCAAAATTGCGCGGTGTCCCGCCCCCGGCCTGGTCCTTCCACATGCCCTTGATGGCTGCCCAGTAGAATCGTTGCCCTTCATCGTCCGGTGTTACCCCGTCCGACGTCAACAGACTTAAACCCGATGAGTCCGAGTCGGTGACACTCAGAATCACGTCCGCCAATATGTCAAGAATTGTGTGCCGCGATTCGGCTAACGCGCTCGCCAGCGCTACCAGCGCCGCGTTCTCTTTCGCGTGATCTGGGGGGCGCGCAGGCCGCTGCTTCAGCTCTTCCGTGCACAGGATCGATTCCAGCGAAGCCGCGCCTTCCGGAATTAAGTTAGCCAAAGGAACGGGAGTCTCCGATTCGACAGGTTGTGTCACGTTTTCACCTCTATGAAACGATGGCTGCAATTGCCTGAGGGTAAGGCCACTATCACCGGCAAGGCCGGCGCAGTGGCAATTGACGCACCGCGAGCTTCGCGGGCTGCACTGCTAGCGCTCGGCTTTTTCCACACCAACTCCCCCTCTTCCGCATTTGGCCAATTCACGTCCCCAAGTCGCGGATAATCACGACTAAATTCGGGAAAAAGAGGAGCCAACACCGAGCGCAATACCCAATCATTATACGAGCTATACGCGTCCCGCACACCAAGTAATTGTCCGATCCCGTTTTCCTCCTGGATGGGTTCCCATCATCGAGACCGCCGCAGTTGTTGCGCGAGTATGGCAGGTTTATTTACGAGGCCCCGTTTCCTTTGAACCGATTCTTGTCGATCTTCAATGATCGGATCTTCGACTCCAGCGTGGTCCGAGCTATGCCCAGCTTGGCGGCAGCCCCCCCGGGCCCATACACTCGCCCTCCGCATTCGCGCAACACCGCCTCAATGATCGCCTTCTCCTCGGAAGGAAGGCCCTTTTTCCAAAGGCCTGTGCCGCTGACCGGCTGCGTTGCGCGACCATGACTGGAAAGCCAGCTCTGATCGACTGAGAAAATCTCCGTTTCACTCACAACCACAGAGCGCTCAATCACGTTCTGCAATTCGCGAATATTACCCGGCCAGGCGTATGCCTGCAGCAGTTCAAGGCTCCGGCGGTCCACCGCCTTGAAACTCTTGCCGGCTCTTCTTGCGTAGCGAACCAGAAAGTATTCCACCAGCAGAGGAATGTCTTCTTTGCGCTCGCGCAACGAAGGCACCTCGATCGGAAACACGTTAAGCCTGTAAAATAGGTCGCTTCGGAATTTCCCGGCTGCGATAGCAGCCTCAAGGTTGCGGTTCGTGGCCGCGATAACTCGGACGTCGGAGCGGATGATCGCCGTTCCGCCGACGCGCTGAAACTCGCATTCCTGCAGCACCCGCAACAGGGCGACCTGGGTTTCCGCTGGAAGCTCTCCTACCTCGTCAAGAAAGAGCGTGCCTCCTGCCGCCAACTCAAAACGCCCTAATTGCAGCTGCGCAGCCCCCGTGAAGGCGCCTTTCTCATGGCCGAATAATTCCGAGGCAATCAGGTCGCGCGGGATCACAGCGCAATTCACGCTCACAAACGCATTGGAGGACTGTCCTGACCGTCGGTGAATCGCGCGCGCAACCAGTTCCTTGCCTGTGCCGGTCTCGCCCGTAATGAGTACACTCGAGTCCGTTGGCGCGACCTTGGATATACGCGAAACCAACGTTCTCAGGGCAGCCGAAGTTCCCACAATCTCCTCGAACATGGAAGCTTTGTCGATTTCTTCACGCAGAGCAACGTTCTCGTCTTGTAGCCTTTTCTCGGCAAGCTTCCGATCGTTGATGTCCGTACCCGCGGCGTACCATCGCGTGATACGCCCTTGCTCGTCTGACATGGGACTCAAGCGATAGTGGAACCAATGATACTGTCCGTCCTTTCGCTTAAGCCGCGCTTCGTACTCAAACGGCCATCCCCTTTGGAATCTCTCGGGAAGTTCATGGGCCAACCGCTCGGCGTCCTGTGGATGCAGCACCTGCTGTAAATCAGCGCCCTGCCACTCCACCAAATTGATGCCGTAATAATCCAGCGACGCGCTATTTGCGTAGAGGCGCGCCCCGTCCGGCCCCAGCTCCGTGATGTGCAGTGGCGACAGGTTGAGGAGTTGCCGGGCTTCCTTATCGCTTTGGCGGATCTTTTCTTCCGCCTTCTTTGCGGCGGTAATGTCCATCACCGCGCCCACAAAGTTCAGTTTCCCCGTATTGACTGCGCGGCCAATGATGTGGATGTGTTTCACCCCGCCATCCGGCATCAACAAACGATGTTCAATATCGAAGTCCGTTTTTTTCGCGGTTGCCTGGTCGGCAATCCGCCGAACGAAATCCTGATCGTTGGGATGAATTCGCCGAAACACCAGGTCCAACGTGGCCCTCGTTGCTCGATCGTATTCAAGAATGTTGTAGACTTCGTCCGACCAGTAGACCTCTCCGCTGGCAACATTCCAACCGAAACATCCCGTCTGGCTGATCCGTTGTCCCTGAGCCAGAAAAGCTTCGCTGCGCTGCAAATCCGAATAAAGGCCTGCGTTCTCGAGCGATATGGCGGCTTGCGAAGCCAGCAACTGCAGCACGGTAACCCGGTCCGGCGTGAAGACACTCGGAGTCAGATTGTTCTCCAAATAGAGTGCGCCGAGAAGCTTCCCTTGCTTGACGATTGGCAGGCACAGCACCGACCTTGAGCGCTTCCTCTGCACATACTCATCCTTGGAATACACCTGATCGGCCGAGGCGTCATCGAGGAGCACGTACTCCTGTGTCCGGATCACGTAATGCAGAGCGGAATGAGCCAGCTCATACGGCGCGACAGTTGTCTGTCGAACCGTAACCTCCACCTTGCCCGGGCCAGTGGTAGCTTCCGCTTCAATTCGTGGCTCGCCGCCGTGAAGGAGGATCAGGAGACCGCGCTCTGCCCCGGCATTCTCCACCGCGATTCGCACAAGCTTCTCAATCAGCTCGGGAAGGATGATCTCACTCGAAATCGCCTGCGACGCTTTCACTACAGTTTCGACGTCCAACTGGCCCACCGGCGGGCCAATCGTGGCCGAAAAGCTGGCAGTCCGTTCCTCGCGCAGGCGCGGGTAGCGTTCGTCGAGTTGCCTTACTTTGCCGTGCCCGCCCCAGCGGTCGTAGCAGTTCCGGGCGTTGCGTAGATAGGCGTAGCCTGCGGTTTCGATACCGTGAGCGAGGCAGTATTGCCCCGCCAGTTCGTGGGCCAACCCCTCGTACTGGACGAAGCCGTTCTCACGCGCCGAATGGATAGCCTCCTCGTATAGGCGCAAGGCATCGGCATCCCGCTTCTCGATGCGCGCGATCTCGGCCAATACCAGCGCGTGTTTGTCGCCGAAAGTAGGTGGGTAGTTTTCGGCCCACTCGCGCAGCTGTTCCTGGTGCTGTCTCAGGAGTTCGCGCGATTCTTGCTGCTCATTTGTCGGCGCCGTCTCATAAAGCGCCGCCACCGTCAGCGCGCTGTAATAGATGTACTCCTGCATCTCAATCCGGCCGATTGCCGACCAAAGTAATTGCTTCGCCTTGCCGGCGGTTGTCAACGCTTCGGCGAAGTCCCCCGACAGCAAGCGCGCCTTCAGTTTGAGGATCCAATACCAACAGCTCACTGTGGGATTCCGGCCCCCGCTGAGCTGAGCCTCGAACGTTGCCTCGTCGAATTGCGCATCGCTGAAAGTGGAGAAGCTCGCAGTCCGGCCCTGCATCGTGGCGATGAAGCGTTGTTGGCTTACAAACATGGCCACACCATCCTCATACCGCGCCTTGCGGGCGAAATCTATCGCCGTCTCCGATTCGCGCCACACCACGTCGAGTGGGTCGTTTCGCAGGTGAAGGTACATGATAGATAACGACATCCCATAGCAGCCAAAGGCCCGGTCGCCTCCCTCTCTCGCGGCGCGAAAACCGGCCTGAGCGAAGTCAATCGCAGTCCCGATCGGCTGCGTCCAGCCGGCCACAACTGCAAACACGACGTAAACTTTCGCCCGAATTGCGATGAAGCCGTGCTTCTCGACCAGGTCGCAGGCAAGCTTGGCGAAGCGGTAACCTTCCTGGTAACGATGAAAAACCGACCCGAGGATAACTCCCAAATTGCAATAGGCGTTGGCGGAATCGCCGCTCATACCCTTCTGCATGCTGACCTTCACCATGTGGCAGGCTTGCAAACAAAACAAACGGAAGTCGATAAAGTACGCGGGAGCGTTGACCACCGATAACACCGTCATCGCGGCCCGCAGTTCGGGGTCCGTCATCAGCGGCAGATCGATCAGGCTCTCGATCGTGCGCCCATTGAGAGCCTGCCAGACCGCCTCGTATTCGGCCTGGACCTGCTCCTCCGTCGGATGCACGGGCATGTCGATGCCGAATCCGCGCAGGCATGCAAGCGCGGTATCGACCGTCTGCTGGGTTTCAGATTTCAGGAGGTGCAGTTCGACCTTCAACCGGTAGACCGCAGCCGCGTCGACTTTCGTTTTGGCCCGCGGCAGCAATCGTTCAATCAGTTGCCCGGCTGTATCGAACTCACCCGTCAGAAGCTCGCACTCTGCCCGCTCCAGCCACAGCCTGAACGTCAACTCGTATTGATCGTTCCAGTCGCTCTCGTCCAACAGTGCCATACCGGCGGCAAAATAAGCCAGCGCCGACATATACGCCGCCGATGCTTTGGCCTTACGCCCCGCTCTCAGGTCAATTGCGGCGACACTCAATTTTTCGTTGTGGTCGACCAGCAGTTCGACGCCCCGATTCAGTTGGTTGGCGACATCGAATAGATGTTCGGCAAACTGGCTCGCCGACATACTCGCGATCAGGACGCGGCCAATCCGAAGATGTTCCGGTGCCCGTTGGCCCTCAGGGATGAGCGCATACGCTGCCTCCTGAATCCGGTCGTGCGCGAAGGCGTAATATTCCTCCATGCGGAAGATCAGTCCGAAGCGACTGGCATCGAGAAGTGCATGATGGATACCTTCTTCGGATTGTCCGAAAACCATATGCAACGTAGTGATCGCGACGATATTCCCGAGACTGGCGACTTGTCGGAGAGCGGTCTGCGTATGCTGCGGCAATCGTCGCAGCTTCCCCAGCATGAGATCCACCACGTTGTCGGAGTAGCGCATGCCGCGAATCCGGTCTAGGTCCCAATGCCACGCCACGGCATCCCGGTCGAACCGGAGCAGCTCTTCTTCTGCGAGCGCCATAAGAAACTGGATCGCGAAGAACGGATTGCCGCCGGTCTTCTCGTAGACCAACAGCGCCAGCGGGCCGGCGGAATTCAGCCCGCAGTGCAGCGCGTCCGCAGTGAGCCGCTCAACGTCATCGAGCCCGAGAGGCGTCAGCACGATTTCCTGCGCCCTTGTTCCCGCGTCGCGAATCGCGGCCAGCGTCCGCACCAGTGGATGGGACGAACTGACTTCATTGTCGCGGTAAGCTCCGATGAGCAGCACGTGCCCCACGTCCGGATCGGTAACCAGCCGCTCCAACAATTCCAGAGTCGCCGCATCCAGCCATTGCAGATCGTCGAGGAACAACGCCAGCGGATGCGCCGCGCGGGCGAAAGCGCCGAGGAATCGCCGGAACACTAACTGGAAACGGCCCCGTGCTTCTTGCGGCGGCAACTCTGCCACGGGTGGTTGTTTGCCGATCACGAACTCGACTTCGGGTATCAGGTCGATCATCAGTTGGCCATTCGGCCCCAACGCCTCCAGCAGCGTTTGCCGCCAATGGTCTACCTCGGCTTCGCTCTTGACCAGGATCTGACGCACCAGCACTTGGAATGCCTGTGCCAGCGTCGCGTATGGCACATCGCGCTTGTACTGGTCGAACTTGCCTGCGGCGAACAGCCCCCGCGGCGGAACCAGCACCTTGTGCAGCTCATTCACTACCGAAGATTTGCCGACGCCGGAATACCCGGATACCAGTACGAACTTGGCGGTACCCTGCGCCACCACCCGGTCGAAGGCCGCCAGCAGAGCAGCGACCTCTCGCTCCCTCCCGTACAACTTCTCGGGTATCAGCAACCGGTCCGGCGAATCGTCCGTAGCTAGAGGAAAGGGATGGATGTGCCCATTCGCCTGCCATTCCGTCAGGCACCTCCGAAGGTCGGCTTCTAGGCCCGCGGCGGTCTGATAGCGCTCCTCCGCATTCTTGGCGAGGAGCCTCATGACAATGGCGGATAACGGCTCCGGGACATCGCGGCGATCTGCGGGTGCTGCCGGCTGACGTGCGATGTGGCAATGCACCCACTCCAGTGGGTCTGCGGCAGCAAACGGGAGCACGCCCGTAAGCATTTCATACAACGTCACGCCCAAAGAGTAGAGATCGCTGCGGGTATCAATAGAGCGGTTCATGCGCCCGGTCTGTTCGGGAGACATGTAGGCAAGGGTGCCGGCAATGATCTCGGGCGGAGCGGGTGCCTGGCGCTCGCGCGGCAATCGGGACGCGATGCCAAAGCCGGTGAGCCATACATGGCCGGAACCGTCGACGAGCACGTTCTCAGGCTTGAGGTCTTTGTGAATCAGGCCGCTCCGGTGAGCATGGCCGACCGCTTGTGCCATGCTAACGGCAAGGCGTAGAAGACGCGCCAGATCGAAAGTCTGATCTCTATACCCCTCCAGAATGAGATCCAAGGGCTCACCGCCCGGGTCGGCGAGAACAAGGATTGTACGTCCTTCGTGGCGCGTGAGCGCCAGCGGCTGGGCCGCCCACGCCGGCTCAAGTTCGGCCGCCAGCGAGTACTCATGCTCAAGCCGCCGCAGACTCTGAGGCAGCGGTTGTTCTGCGGTGGGAGCTACTACTAGCACGGGCGACGGATTGCCGTGCTGTCGGGCTCGGTAAAGCGTGAATTCCACGCTCTCGCGGATTGGCTCCAACACGTATCCAAAAGCAGCTGCCATTGCGCATTCCCCCGCCGCCGGGGCTAAACGAAGCTAAATATCTATTCCGACGAAGATTGGAGACGCTGAGTTCCGCAACCGACTCTCCGAAGGATACCACTGCGCGGCAATGATGCGCCGCCCCCGCTTTTTCCAGTCACAGATCTTAGTCGAAAACTTCGATTTTTTATTCCCTTTCCTTCTAACGACTTACGGCGATTTTTTAGAAACCTCCGCAAAATCCGGTTTCAGTCACACCGGAACTCATGCGATTTCTTGTCTCGGAACTTCAAGTCAATCGAGGTAGAGAAACATGAATCGCAAAGAACGTCGCGCTCTTGCTCACAAGGAGCGCAAACTGGCTCGCAAACTCGCTCGCGCCGCCGAGACCGAAAACAGAACCCTGAACGTCAGTGACGGGTACGCGACCGAAGGGAGCGTCTTAAACCGCGTCGCAGATAGCCTTGGCATCCCCGAACCCGGTGGCGTCTTCCCGTCCGAGACCGAGGAACCGCGTCCCATCTCCGACGCCCAACTCACCGCCAACCGTGCCAACGCTCTCAAGTCCTCCGGCCCAAAAACTCCGGAAGGTCTCGCCATCTCCTCCCAAAACCGCACCTCCCACGGCCTCGCCCGACACACCGGGACCTTCCGCCTCCTCACCACCGAAGATCCGGAGAAATTCGCCGCCCTCAAAACCGCTCTCGAAACCGAACATCAACCCACCACTGAAACCGAATCCATCTTGGTCAACAACATGGCCGAATCCCACTGGCTCTCTAAGCGCGCCGAAAAACTGATCGACACCACCACCGACCCCGACTCCGGTGCCGTCACCGACCCCAAACTCTTCAACCTATATATGCGCTATCAAACTACCCATACCCGCGCCTTTCACAAATCTCTCAACGATCTGTTAAAGCTCAGGAAAGAAACCCGCACCGAACTGAATGGGTTCGAAGCGCAACAGCGCGCCGAGGCCCTCCTAAACCTCAAACTCGAGAAGCACGAGATGAAAAAACAGGGCCATTATTGGGACATCCTCCTGAAAGATGCCAAAGCCATGCATCAATTAACCGTCAATCTCAACGCTCGCAGCGCCGCCGCCCGCGAAAATCCTGGCTTCGAAGCGCAATTCAAGGCGGAACTGGCGAAATTGGGACTCAAAGAAGACCGTGGCCCGGTCAATGTCGCCCGTGTCTAGCCGCCGGGCAGCCGAGCGATGCTCGGTCAACACCGATAAGAAATCGTCGAGCCGCCGCGCCGTGCTGGCCTGAACCCGCCTGCACGTCGCGCGAATTTGTTTGAATTGGGACTACCCAAATTCAATTACTGTCAGCCCATTGAGTCGACTGACAAACACCCGCCAGTCGCACCTCAGAGAACCTCTTAGATTCAAACACCTCTGGCATGGCGCGGCGCGTGCACGATACAGGTCGGTGATCGCTGAACAGTTCTTCTGGAGTCTGTCGCTGGAGGCGGCCAGGCTACGAAGAATTCATCTGATTAGGCATTAAGCGCCGAGCGAGCGACCTGGAAAAAAAGAGAGCGAACGTGAAGATACCGATGCTACTACGTCCCATGATCACCGGACCAACTTCCAAGAAAGACGGCATCGCCGAGTCAAACATATGGAGAAAGTGAAATGAAAATCCTGTCGGTTTTTTCAATTGCAGCGATGCTCCTGACCGCCACTGCATGTGGGCACGTTACGCAGGTCGTAGCCGGGTCTAGACCGCTCCAGGTTTCAGTCGCCGACGTCCAACAAAGGGACGTCCCGCTGTACCGCGAGTGGATCGGCACCGTTGATGGCTTCGTCAACGCAGAGATCAAAGCCCAGGTTACCGGCTATCTCGTGAAGCAGGCATACACCGAAGGCTCGTTCGTCCGCCAGGGCCAGTTGCTCTTTCAAATCGATCCTCGGCCATTTCAAGCAGACCTCGATCAGGCCGAAGGGCGGCTTGCGCAATCACAAGGCCAGTTGGCGCAGGCGCGCGCACAGCTGATCCAGGCTCAAGCGGAAGTCGCCGTCGCCGATGCCAACCAGCATCGCGTCCAACTGGATGTCGATCGCTACATACCGCTCGTCCAGCAGCACGCGATCACACAACAGGATCTCGATAATTCCAATCAAAACAACATGGCGGCGCTCGCGCAGTTGCAGGCTTCAAAGGCTCAGGTCGAAACCGACAAGGCTCAGATCACTGCCGCAACAGCCGCTGTTCAGGCTGCAAAGGCCGCCGTCGAAACCGCTCGCATCAATCTCGGATTCACGCGACTCACCGCGCCTATCGACGGCATCCCCGGCATAGCGCAACTACAAGTCGGAGCACTTGTGAGCCCTGCCAGCGGCGCCATCACTACCGTCTCAACATTGAATCCAGTCAAAGTCTATTTCACCGTCAGCGAACAGGAGTACCTGGAGCGCAAACGCCAATTTCCGACTGCCGAAAAGTTCGCCGAGGCCCGCGCTCGCCTGCAGCTTGAACTTATCCTTGCCGACGGGACCACCTACCCCGAGAAAGGCAAAGTCTATTTCGCCGATCGCCAGGTGGACGTCAGGACCGGCGCCATCACATTGGCCGCCGTCTTTCCGAACCCCGGCAACGTTCTTCGCCCTGGCCAGTATGGCAGGGTGCGTACCGCTATTGACATCGAACGGGGAGCGCTCCTCGTCCCCCAGCAAGCAGTCTTCGATCTACAGGGAACGCGCGAGTTAGCCGTGGTGGGCAGCAACAACAAGGTGAGCGTTCGGCACGTCACGCTCGGCGAAACCGTTGGTCACGACTGGATCGTGAGTGAGGGTGTCAAACCCGGCGAGCGTGTCGTTGTTGAGGGCGTCCAGAAAGTTCGGACGGGCATGCAAGTCGATCCCAAGCCGTTCCAGGAAAGGTAGCCTTACATGTCGAAATTCTTTATCAACCGTCCCACCGTGGCGATCGTCATCGCCATATTCACCGTCATCGTCGGCGCTGTTACGCTTGTCCAGCTTCCTGTCGCGCAGTTTCCGCAGATTGCTCCCCCGGAAGTGCAGGTTACCGGTACTTACGTCGGAGCCGACGCCCAAACCATTGAGCAGTCCGTTGCGACGCCGATCGAGCAGCAGATGAGCGGCGTCGACAACATGAATTACATGTATTCGCTCAACGCAACAGCCAATGGCCAGATGCGGTTGATCGTCGATTTTGACGTAGCCACCGATCCGAATACAGACCTGATCCTGGCGCAAAGCCGCGAAACCCAGGCGGCATCGCAGCTCCCCGCCGAAGTAAACAACTATGGCATCACAGTGCAGAAATCGGTGATTGCCCCCTTAATGCTGGTGTCGCTGTATTCACCCAAGCAAACGCGCGATGCGCGCTTCCTCGCTAACTATGCGTACATCAATCTGTACGACCAGCTTTTGCGCGTGCGCGGCATTGGCACAATTCAGATCTTTGGAGCGGGTCAATACGCCATGCGGCTCTGGGTCAAACCGGATCAACTCGCGAAACTCCAGATCACTGTTCCGGAAATCATCAACGCGATTCAAACCCAGAACACTGTGAATCCTGCCGGACAGGTCGGCAGCGAGCCGGCGCCTCCCGGTCAGCCGTTCACTTACGCTGTGCGCGCCCAGGGCCGTCTGGTTTCGCCCGAGGAATTCGAACAGATCGTTGTTCGCGAAACTCCGGAAACCGGAGTCGTTCGCGTCGGTGACGTCGCCCGGGTTGAGCTGGGTTCCCAGGACTACAGCGTCTCCGGCCACCTCAACGGCAAACCAAGCGCCGTAATCGCCCTCTACCAGTTACCCGGTTCGAACGCCGTCGATGCGGCCGAAGGCGTCAGAAAATTCATGGCCGAGGCGAAGCAGCGCTTTCCCGACGACATCGATTTCACAGTTCCGGTCGACACCACCAAAGCCGTCCACGAAGGCATGAAAGAGATCGTCGAAACGCTGCTCATCGCGATCGCTCTTGTCGCGGTGGTCGTCTATCTGTTCCTGCAGGGCTGGCGCGCGACTCTCATTCCGCTGCTCGCCGTCCCCGTGTCGCTGATAGGTACTTTCCTGTTCTTCCCGGCATTCGGATTCAGTATCAACACGCTGTCTCTGTTCGGACTGGTGCTTGCGATCGGACTCGTGGTCGACGATGCCATCGTCGTGGTCGAAGCGGTGCAGCGCCACGTCGACGATGGGCTGCCTCCGAAAGACGCAGCCCGCAAGGCAATGGAAGAAATCTCCGGGCCGGTCATCGGAATCGCCCTCGTTCTTTCTGCCGTGTTCATTCCCACCGCGTTCATCCCCGGCATCACCGGCCGCCTCTACCAGCAATTCGCCGTCACCATCGCGATCTCGGTAGTCCTCTCCGCCTTCAACGCGCTGTCACTCAGCCCGGCGCTTGCCTCACTGCTTCTCAAGCCTCAACCAAAGGGCAAGAAAGGCTTGCTCGGGAAGTTCTTCGATTGGTTCAACCGCACCTTCGAGCGCGCCACCAATGGGTATGTGCGACTCTCCGCTGCCATTCTCCGCAAGAGCGTCGTCGCCTTCGTCGTCCTTCTCGGATTTGGTGCTGCCGGCTTCTGGATTGCGGGCAAGCTTCCCACCAGCTTTGTCCCTGACGAAGACCAGGGCTATTTCTACATGAACATCCAGCTTCCCAACGCGGCGTCACTCCAGCGGACTGAGGAAGTACTCGCGAAAATTCAGAAGATAGCGTCGGCAACTCCCGGAGTTGAAAACGTCACTACTGTTGGTGGCTTCAGCCTGCTCTCCTTCGTCCGCACCAGCTACAGCGGCTTCGCCTGGATCAGCATGAAGGAATGGGGCGACCGGAAAACGCGCGCCGAACAGTTCCAGGCGGTCAAAGCGCGTCTCAACGCCGCGCTCAGCAGGCTTCCGGATGCGGTCGCGTTCGGATTCTCTCCGCCTGCCATTCCTGGCGTCGGCACGTCGGGTGGAGTCACTTTCATTCTCGAAGACCGTTCCGGCGGCGATACCAAGTTCCTCGCCGGTAATCTCGCCAAGTTCATGGCCGCCGCCAGCAAAAGACCCGAAATCGGAAGCCTCAGAACCACGTTTCTCCCGAGCGTGCCGCAGGAGTTCGTCACTGTCGACCGCGACAAGGTGATCAAGCAGGGTGTCGCCATCAACGACGTATATCGCACCCTCCAAACTTTTATGGGTGGCTTTTTCGTCAACTACTTCAACCGCTTCGGCCGCCAGTGGCAGGTTTATGTCGAAGCCGAGGGAGCATACCGCACCAAAGCCGAAAACGTCGGCCAGTTCTATGTGCTGAACAACAAGGGCGGCATGGTCCCTCTTTCCGCGCTCACGAAATTCGAATCGCGTGACGGCCCCGAATTCACCATGCGATTCAACGAATATCGAGCCGCGCAACTAAACGGCTCCGCCGCGCCGGGATATAGCACTGATCAAGCGATGAAGGCGCTGGAGGAAACCTTCGCCGCAACCATGCCGCCCGAAATGGGCTTCGATTACTCGGGCATGTCCTTCCAGGAAAAGAAGGCCCAGGAAGGTGTGTCTCCATCGGTGATCTTTGGGTTCTCACTCTTGTTTGTCTTCCTCATTCTCGCCGCGCTTTATGAAAGCTGGACCCTGCCGTTCAGTGTCCTTCTAAGTACTCCGGTCGCCGTGTTCGGCGCGTTTGGAGTCCTTTGGCTGCGCCGCGTGATCCTCGGCCATTTTCTGCCCGCCTACATGGTGCAGATCGAAAACGACGTCTATTCGCAGATCGGACTCGTCATGTTGATCGGGCTCGCGGCCAAGAACGCGATCCTGATCGTCGAGTTCGCCAAAGACGAATTCGAAAAGGGAAAGCCGCTCGCCGATGCCGCGTTGGAGGGTGCGCGCTTACGCCTCCGTCCAATTCTGATGACCTCTTTCGCGTTCATCCTTGGTTGTGTTCCTCTGTGGACCGCGAGCGGAGCCGGCGCGGTCGCCCGCCAGATCATGGGCACCACTGTGATCGGCGGCATGGCGGCGGCCAGCGCTATAGGTATCTTTCTTGTCCCGGCAATTTTTTACCTGGTCGAAAACGTTTCCGGAGCGACCGCGCACCCGCTGCTTCCTGTGCGCCCGCCAGAACCGCTGCCTGGAATGGGAGATTAGTCATGCGTTATACGTTGCTCATCGGTATTGTCTGCTTCTCGACAGCGTGCACTGTGGGCCCGAACTATCGGCGTCCCACTCTTGCCACGCCGCAAACCTTCCGCGCCCCCGATCCTCTGCCGCCGGCACAAGCGAACTCCTTCGCCGACCTGAAGTGGTTCGAAGTATTTAAAGACGAGCAGTTGCAGGCTCTGATCCGCCAGGCCCTCGAGCGAAACTACGACCTGCGCGATGCTGTCGCCCGCGTCCAGGAAGCTCGCGCCAGCCTCGGCATCACACGCTCCTACCAGTTTCCGAACTTCGGTGCCGGAGCTTCCGTCGAGATCAATCGCCTGTCGCGCGATGGACAGACACCGCTTCCACCGGAGTTCCTCCCGTCACAAGATCGCAATTACGGAACCGCCGCGCTACAGTTGTTGTCCTTCGAAATAGACATATGGGGTAAATTGCGCCGCGCTACTGAGGCCGCGCGCGCCAACCTCCTGAGTGCTGATGAAAATCGCAAAGCCGTGATCACAACTCTGGTCAGCGACGTCGCCACCGCCTACCTCACACTACGCGAACTAGACTACGAGCTCGAAATCTCCCGCCGTACCCTTCAAACACGCCAAGAGTCGCTCGAACTCACCAAATCGCGCGAAGTGCACGGAGTGTCGACGGAACTCGACCTGCGGCAGGCGGAACAACTGGTTGACACCGCCGCGGAAACCATCCCGGATATTCAGCGGCAGATGGAACAGACTGAGAATCAAATCAGCCTCCTCCTCGGGGAGAACCCGAATGCTGTGCTTCGCGGCAAAGCCCTCACTGACCAGCAGCTTCCCGAAGTCCCACGCGGCCTCCCCTCGGCCCTTCTCGAACGCCGTCCGGATATCCGGGCCGCTGAGCAGGACCTGATTGCCGCGAACGCCCAGATCGGCGTCGCGCGTGCGGCCTACTTCCCGACCTTCAGCCTGAGCGGCGCTTTGGGCGGCGCGAGCACGCAATTATCGACCCTGTTCGCCGGACCAGCCAGCCTCTGGAACCTCACCCCTCAGATCACCCAACCGATATTCACCGCGGGGCGGCTTAAATCCAACGTCAGGTACGCCGAGGCTGAGCACGAGCGCATGCTGATTCAATACGAGAAGACCATTCAAACGGCGTTCACCGAAACTTCCAACGCATTGATCGCTCATCAACGCTTCCGCGAAAGTCGTGTGGAACAGGAAGCGCTTGAGAAAGCTCTGGAAGATCGCCTCCGGCTCGCGTATATCCGCTACCACGGCGGCGTCGACACCCAGCTCAACGCGCTCGATGCCGATCGCGATCTGTTTCAGGCTCAGCTCGATCTCTCTCGCCTCCGCCTTGAGGAGATCCTCAGTGTCGTTCAGCTTTATAAGGCACTAGGAGGCGGATGGCAGTCCTAAAGGAGTCAATCGTGCGATATGACCTTGTACCCGGAACCGTTTTCCCTGACTATCAGTTACCTGATCACACGGGTACACCGCGACGTCTCAGCGAGCTTCAGGGCGCCGATCCCCTGATCCTGACCCTTGCTCGCGGCCATTACTGCCCCCAGGAACACCAACAGCATCTGGACCTTGCCGCGTTTTATCCGAAAATCGCTGTGGCGTACACCCAGATCGTCACCATCTCAACCGACGACCATCACACTCTGCAGGAGTTCCGCGCATCGGTCGGCGCTCAGTGGACCTTCCTCTCCGACCCCGGCAGAAAGGTTCAGAAGGACCTCGACATCGCGGAGTATACTGACCCGGAGCACAATCCGATGATCCCGCACACCCTCGTGCTCAGGCCGGGACTCATCATCCACAGCGCCTATAACGGCTATTGGTTCTGGGGCCGGCCTTCTGTCGTCGACCTTTGGCACGACCTCCGCGCCATGACGAGAGAGATTCGCCCCGACTGGGATCTGCGCGCTCCTGGACTCCGCGACGCTTGGAACGCCGGCGACTTGTCGGCGTTCCACGGGTGGAACAAGCATCCAAAAAATAGGGGGCTGAGACGCTTCTGCTCAGCCCCCTTAATGTGACGCTGCTGCTACGCCGTCACCGACAACGCTTCAGATCGGTATTCCCGATCGGCTTCGTTGTTCTTGCCCAAAAGTCGAAGAGCCGCAGAGGCGACGTGATCCACCGTGAAGCCCAAGTGAGTGAGAACGTCCTGGCCAGGTGCCGACGCCCCGAAGCGCTCCACACCAATGACCGTACCTTCGTCGCCTGCCCAGCGATACCACCCTATCGGAGAGGCAGCCTCAATTGTGACGCGCTTCTTGATGCCGCGCGGAAGCACGCTTTCACGGTATGACTCGTCTTGTGCCTCGAACAGGCTCCAACTCGGCATACTGACTACGCGTGCCTTCACTCCTAAATCCTTCAGCTTCTCCCGCGCCTGCACACAGAGACCGACTTCGGACCCGGTACCGATGAGGATCACATCCGGAGAACCGCCCTCGGCTTCCGCGAGCACATAAGCGCCGTGTGCGACACCTGGTTCCTTCGACGCGCTACGGTCAAGATGTGGCACTGTCTGGCGCGTCAGCACTAACAGAGTCGGACCGTTATGTTGAATTGCAAAAGCCCACGCCTCCACGGTTTCGTTCGGGTCGGCCGGCCGGATAACCGTAAGGCCTGGAAGTGCGCGCAAGCCCGCGAGGTGCTCGATTGGCTGGTGAGTGGGGCCATCTTCCCCGAGTCCAATGCTGTCGTGGGTGAAAATGTAAACCGCTTTGAGATGACTCAGGGCCCCCAATCGGATGGCAGGCTTCATGTAGTCGGAAAAGGTGAAGAACGTCGCGGTGAACGGAAGCACTCCGCCGTGTGCGGCCATTCCATTCACAGCGGCTCCCATGACGTGCTCGCGAACACCGAAAGCGATGTTCCGGCCTGCATAGCTCCACTCCCCGCCGACCGCGCCCAACGTTCCCGGGCCCGAGACTTCACGCGATTGGAAATCTCCCAGACCCTTAAGCGCCGTCCTCGTCGATGGGTTCAAGTCAGCCGATCCGCCGATCAGGTTGGGGAGGTGTTTAGCCAGGGCGTTCATCACTTCGCCGCCTGCCGCGCGAGTTGCCATCGGTTTATCGCTGGGCTTCCATTTGGGGAGATCGGCGTCCCAGTTTTGTGGCAGCTTGCCGCTAATCATGCTCTCGAACTCGGCGGCCTCCTTCGGAAATGCTTGCTTGTATGCATCGAACTTCTTCCGCCACTCATCCTCCATTCCCGCACCACGAGGAACCGCCTGCTGGAAATACTCTACTGAGTCTTCGGGCAGGTAGAACTTCTCCATGGTTGGCCAACCGAGCGCCTTCTTGGTGGCTTGTAATTCGTCTTCTCCCAGCGGGTCTCCATGCGCGGTGAAGTTGTCTTGCTTGTGCGGGCTGCCGTAACCGATGTGAGTTCGCGCCAGGATCAGCGACGGCCTCTGATCCTCGGCTTGGGCTTCGCGAATCGCGTTTGCCACGTCCTGGGTGTCATTCCCATCCGAAACCACGCGAGTGTGCCATCCAGAAGCTTCGAAGCGCTTCGCCACGTCCTCGGTAAAATCGATTTCGGTGGCCCCGGCCAAGGAAATGTGATTCTGGTCGTACAGAAAGATGAGTTTCCCCAGTTGCAGATGTCCGGCCAGTGAAGCAGCTTCCTGACTGATGCCCTCCATCAGATCGCCATCGCCGCACATACCGTACGTGTAGTGATCGATAATCTTATGTCCAGGCCGGTTGTAATGCGCCGCTAGCCACGCTTCAGCAATCGCCAAGCCCACGCCGTTCGCAAATCCTTGCCCGAGTGGCCCCGTGGTCACTTCGACGCCGGGCGTCACACCACGCTCAGGGTGACCTGGCGCTTTGCTCCCCCATTTTCTGAAATGCTTGATCTCCTCAAGCGGCAGATTGTAGCCGGTGAGATACAGCAGGCTGTACAGCAGCATCGACCCATGCCCCCCGGACAATACGAAACGATCGCGGTCGAACCACTGCGGGTTCCTGGGATTGTGCTTAAGAAACTGTGTCCAAAGAGTGTAGGCCATCGCAGCAGCGCCCATCGGCATGCCGGGATGACCGGCGTTCGCGTTCTGGACTGCGTCGGCCGACAGTATTCGGATCGTGTTGATACATCGGTCTTGCAGGTCTCTATTCAGCTTCAAATTCATACCTCTCTCCACCGAGGTACAAGAGCAATCGCCAGACCATTTAGATTGAGTCGCCTTCTCAGATTGTTGGACGGTCGAGCCCGTTGACTGGAGTCGACCTGCCGACACGGAAGGGAATGCCACGGTCAGTGGAACAGATCCTTTGCGCAAGCCCTGCGCTCAGCTCTTGAATGGAATTCGTCGTGCAATAGCAGGATCGTCAAGGAGATCAAATGAAGTCGTTACAGCAGGTTCTGGCCGAAGCTGATCAGCAAAAGGTGGCGGTGGGGCATTTTAATGTCTCTGATTTAGTGGCTCTGAAGGCAGTGTATTTGGCAGCACGGCAACTCAACGTGCCCGTCCTGATCGGTGTCTCGGAGGGCGAGCGTGAATTCATCGGCGTCCACCAAATCGCTGCCCTGGTTCGCAGCATCCGGGAGGAGAACGGCTTTCCCATTTACCTTAACGCCGACCACACTCATTCGATCGAGAAGGCTCGCGAGGCTGCGCGAGCCGGTTTTGACTCAGTGGTGTTCGATGGCTCCGCGCTGCCGTTCGAAGAGAATGTGACTAAGACGAAGCAGGCAATTGCCGACATGAAAGCGATCCACCCCTCCATCGTGGTGGAGGGCGAACTTGGTTTCATTGGCAGCTCTTCTTCGATTCACGACAAGATCCCCGAAAACCTGAGCCCGATGACGACGCCCGAACAAGCGAGCGAGTTCGTCCTGCGCACCGGCGTGGATGTGCTCGCGCCGGCGGTAGGAACCATGCACGGGATGCTAAAGAGCATGGTGAAGGGTGAAACCAAGAAGCACGTCGACCCGGCGCGGATCGCTGCAATCAAACGCGCAACCCAAAAACCGCTCACTCTGCATGGAGGGTCCGGTACGGACGACCAGGGGTTTCTGGATGCGATTGAAGCTGGAATCACGATCATCCACATAAACACTGAGTTGCGGGTTGCGTGGCGCCGCGGATTGGAGTCCGCTCTGGCCAAGACGCCCGACGACGTGGTTCCCTACAAGCTTTTGCCGGACGTGGTCGAATCCGTCAAACAGGTCGCGTATTCGCGCCTCCAGCTATTTAACACCGCCCGCAAGGCTGCTGCAGCACGCTAATCGCCGGCGCTCGATCGTTCGTTTTCCATCGCAATCTGGTTTGCCAGTCGAGTTGTCAATCGCTCAATCTGACGAAGCAAAGGGACGAACGTTGCGCCGTGTTCTGAAAGCAATAACCGCGATTCGTCGGCGCGGCACCATTCCAATGTTTGCCCCAGGAGCGCCGAGGAGTCTGCCGACAAAGTTCCTCCCTGCGACGTTTTACCCTCCATTCGGTCCGCTATATTCTCAAGCATCTGAGCAGAACACTCATCATATGCCTGAAGAGAGGCACGCACAGCGTCCGGCAGCTCAAAGCCCGGCAATTGGAGACGGTACCTGAGCAATGCACTCCGCATTATGAACAGCGTCCTTAATTGGGGCTGCCACTTTCGGATGTGCTCGCGCAAGGCAAGGTCGCGCTGTCGCGAGGGGCCGAATTCGAGAAGAACTCCATCGGCAAGTGCTCTCACGTTATCGAATTTACTGTTGATCGTGGCGTGGAGAGCAGAAGTGCGCTGGATCGCCGGCCGGATGTCAGCTGAAACTGGTTCCCGTGTGAACTGAGCTAATAGACGCAAAACGGAAATAAACGCCCGCCTTATCTCGACACTCGCCGGCGCTCTCCATAGCTGATCGAATATCAACCACATGATCAGCAGTCCCAGGAAGACCCCGGCAACGCGGTCTCTTGCCACCGAGAGCGACGTCTCCCTGGCGAACTTTTGCATGTTGATCACGAAAAACACCGCCGTAAGTTGTAGCCCGAAGAATGATAATCGCGGGCTGGACGTCATGAACCACGCGCCCAGCGCTGTGACGAGTACGAAAAGAACTGTGAATCCTTGAATCGAATCGAGATACGGCAGAATGAACACCTGGCTGCCCATGCCGATGAGAAGGCCGCCCACCACGAAACCGGCGAAACGCAGCACTTGTCTCTGTCGAGATGTACCGATAGTAGAGAACGCAGTGAAGAAGCAAGTGAGCATCACCGGTACTCCCATGCCGAGCCAGTCGATGGAGTTATAAATGACGTAACACGTGCTTGCTGCCAAGCACCCTTTAAGGGCAAACTTAAAATGCTCTGGGTTGACGAATGCGTCGGCAGCGATAAGCCTTGATCTTGGCATTTCTTCTGAATTCTCTTGATACTCGTCGATTGATCGCGAACCTGCAAAGGCTTGGGTGATGAGCGCGACCGTATTCTCCATCTCACGCAGCAACGGCACACGATGCGGTTCATCTTCGCTGTTCACCTGAATCGATTTCGGAATCCGCCGCTGCGTTAGATCGTCGAGGATGCTCGCGACGGCCGCTGATAAGTTCTGTAAATGCTCCTGATCGATGCTGGAAAGCGCGAAACTGAGCTGGGTTAGCGCGGTCGCCATATCCACGAGGCTTCCCACCAGCTCTACAACACCGCTCATCTGTGCCCGGTACTGCGGAGAATAATCGGACCGCCGCAAAGCGCGCCGCAATGTTGATGTTCCAAGCATGCCCAACCGGATGACCCGTTCTTCGCCAGCGTGATCCACTGAGCGCCCCTCCGCGTAAGAAACCAACACGTTGTGAATCGCGGCTAACCGATCGGTGACAGCCATGATGACATCGTTTCCGGGCCCCACCCGTCCAAACGCCACTTCGATGCTTGAGGTAACAACGACCGCCACCAGCGCCACCAGTGAGAGCCAGAGCGTATCTGCAACGTTGGTTCCGGCCGGCAGATGTCGATCCCAAATGGTGACGGCGATGGAGATCTCCATGGCGAATGCCACAAAGGCACCGTAGTTCGTTACTACGGTGAGCGCATAGAAAGCCAGAAACAGCGAGCCTATATTCCAAAGAAAGTGAAGCAGTGGGACGCTGATAACAAATTGCACGGAGACCAACACATAGGCCACACCGGCTGCGGCAAGAAGGAGTACCATTCCCGCCGAACTCAGAGTGGCTCGCGGGCTTTCGCGCGAAATGAGCAGCGCATAAATGCCGCCAACAAACGCGTAGGGAATGCGGAAAATGTTGCAGATCAGCATGACGAAAGTGGCGGCGAGCACCATCCGCATCACTGTTAGGACCCGACCCGGATACGGAGCTAGTTCCTGTTTAAGAAAGTCCCATAACCAAAGCACTGGCCGGGGCACGCCGGGCATGTCGTGCGCGAGAGTGCCCACTCAACGTCCTCGAATCACGACGACCGCTGACTCGCTCACTCGAAATAAATCCTGGGCGGGATTTTCAACCCGCACGCGAACCGGGTAGCGAGTGGCCAGGTGCACCCAGTTTAGGGTTCTCTGCACATCCGGAAGGACCACTCCCAAACGACCGACTACGTCTGCATCCGGCGTCACCCCGAAGCCGACACTATCCACGACGCCCGTGAAGCGCACATCGGGTTTAGACATTACATAGACCTCCGCCCGCATTCCGGGAGCGACATGCTGCAATTGGCCTTCACGAAAATTGGCAACCGCCCACCAAGTGCGTGCATCGATCAGTGTGAATACCTGCTGGCCGATGTGCGCGTAAGCGCCTTCTGAAATCGTCAGATTGGTAACGCGAGCCGCAAACGGCGCATAGACCCGGCAGTTGTTCAGATTGTAGCGGGCTGTCTCTACCGCTGAGGTTTTTGCGCCGCGCTGGTTGATCAACGGCTCAAGCGTGGTCACCGCATTCTGTGCCTGTTCGTGCTGGGCCTTGCTCTGTACCAGTACCGCCCGGGAGCGTTCCTCCTGAGCCAGCGTAGACTGCAATCCCGCCTGCGCCAGCCGCAACTGAGACTCCGCCTGCTTCAGAGATTGATTCTCCGCGACCTCCGAGGTCCTCGCCCGATCCACTTGATCTACAGTGACGAACTGCCTCACGAGTAAAGGTTCAATTCGATGCAGGTTGTTATTCGCATAGCTCCACTCCGCTTTGGCGCGGCTGACGCCTTGTTCGGCGTTTGTCACATCGGCGCGCGCCTGATCCACCGCCGCTTCCGATCGAGTCACGTCAGCGTCGGCGCTCTGAATATTTGCCTGCGAAACGGAGACCGCGCTCACCAGCGCCGCGATTCTTCGCTGTTCATCTACAATTTCCCCCTCGAGAGCCGCCTGATCTGAAATCGCCTTCTCCAAAGCATAGCGATAGGGGCGGTCATCGATTTCGTAAAGCAGGTCTCCTTGCTTCACGAACTGGTTATCGCGCACATTGAGGTGGAGGATCGGACCCTCCACTTGAGGCGCAATTCCGATGAAATTGGCGAGTATCTCGGCGTCGTCGGTTCGTGGATAAGAGTTTAGGCGATATAGCACCATGAGCCCCAGCGCTACCGCGGCAATCACGATGATTGCACTCAGCACGCCCCCGAGCAACCTCCTACTTTTCGTATCCGTGCTAGGTGTCATCAGGATTTCCTTACTATCTAAAGAATGCGAACCAAAGTCCGAAAGTAAAGAGAGCCGTCAGGCTTGGATAGCTCAAAACCGGAAGCGCTATCTCAATATGAAGGCGCTGCAGCAGCCAGCGGGCGGCCGCGGTGAGCACCAGGCCCAGGGCCAGGCACAGAAGCCAGGCTGGAAAGAACGACCCTAAAATATCGAAGGATGGCGCCCGCCCGCAACTTGTCGGGAAGAGCACCGTAAGCACTAACATGCACGCCGAAATGCGTCGCCGTTCATCGCCGCTCATGGCCGGGATCTCCTGCTGTTGGATTGGATCGAGTCGCCGCAGCGGAAAGCTAGATCTGCCAGCGTGATTAGTACCTGCGTCCGCGCCAGGATGTCCGCTGAGCGTGCTTGGGCGAGAACCTTCTGCGCTGCGGTGACATCGAGCAGATTGCGCACGCCGTAGTTATAGGATTCAAGAGCAGCCGCATAGGATTGAGTGGCGGAGTCTAGCAGCGCGGTAGCCGCCTCGCGTTGGCGAAAGGCAGTATTTAAATTCGAGTAGGCGGTCCAAACTTCGTCCTCGATACCATCTCGCGCCGCGTTGACCTCCGACTCAGCCCTGCGGATGTCGGCTTCCGCCTGTAGCAGCCGGTTTCGACGCGCGCCTCCGTCGAACACGGTCCAGTTTAAGCTTAGAGTCATCCCGCCGTTCAGGTCTGCTGTGTGCCCCCAAGGCAGTGTTTGCTGCTGCACGTAGAGCGATTGGAGGGTCGGGTTGGCTTTAAAACCCAAGCTGGGATAGTAGGCGGCTCGCGCCTCTTTCCGCTGCGCCTGCGCCAAGCGGGTGCCCGCCAACTCGGCTTGCAAGTCCGGCCGTTGGTCTAGAGCTCGATCCAGCACCTGCTCCACGCTGTCGCCGATCGACTCCGGAGTAGGCACCTCGCTCAGCGGCTCGACGCGAATCGTCGTTGCTGCCGGGGCTCCCAGAGCTGTGGCTAAATCACCCCGAGCGCTCTCTTCGGCTCCTAACACTGCCTGCAAGTCATATTGCGATTGCGCGGTAGCACTGCGCGCCTCCAGAACGTCGGGCAGAGTCGCCAGACCATTGCGCAACCGTTCATCCGCGGCTTGTTCCACTGCCTCCGCATTGGCCAAACTTGCTCTGGCGGCGGTGTCTTGTGCCGTCGCATTCACCAGGCGATAATACGCCTGCTGAACCTGAAAGATGAGTTTCCGGTGAACGTCGTTAAAGGTGAAATTCGCCGCTAGTACTTGGGCGCTCTCCGCGGCAATTCGGCCGCGACGGGCACCGAAGTCCAGGATCGTATAGTTCAGATCCAGCGAGACCTGAACCCCTGGACTCGTGTGGCGGTAGTACCGAGTGCCAAGCGGAATCTCCTCGCGATCCACTCCCGCGAGCGCCACCGCCGATAACGTCGGAAACAGTTCGCTACGTGCGATCCCGAGCGCCGCCCCCTGGGCGCGGGCGCTCTCCCAAGCGACGCGAGTTTCGGGATTGTGGGCCTCAGCCAGATCGATCAACTCCGCCAGCGAATAGGCCTTATCGGGCTCAATCGGAAACGCAAGTCGCCGCACGCGCTTGCTGTCGTTTATGATTTGCCTTTCGTCGGAGGTGTGCCATGGGCGGTCGGGCGACGCCGGCGGAGCTTGACCGGAGAGCGGAATAGCAGCCATCAGAATCACAATCGGAATCGTTGTTCGAGGCGGATCGTTCAACAGGAAAGACTGCGTCGACCATGCGCATCCTTTTCTAATAGATCTCAAGAAACACTCCGGTTTGACATCAATTTGCCTACCAATTCGATACCGCCTCCGTTGGAATGCAGGCCTAGCAATGTTCGTTCTCCTTCCTTGCGCGGCGAGTTCGCGGGTACCCCGCTGGCAGCCACTCTCTGCGGAAAGAGCAAGTCGCGGTCCACTCGCAATGGGCCCTCCATTCGTTAGGCAGATCAATTCACCCCCTACCTGGACGACAATCTGAAATGCAGTAAGACCCCGGCCGGGCGAGAGCCAATCGACCAGGATTAGTGTGCGGTGTCGGCAGTTCGCCAGCGGCTCACCGCACACACCAATTGGTGGCACTGACTCTCGCGCTGACGACCAAAAAACGAAACCCGCCGGCTAAACGAGACAACTGTGTCGTCACCGGCGGGCCTCACTCGCTGGTCTGGCGCTCAATGCAAAGCGCGATATCGAATTCGCCTAACTTTTTCCTCCGATCGATCTGCCAAGATCATCGCCCTTCAAGCAGCGGCGCCCTTTGAAACCGGCTGCACTTCCGTGATAAGGCCGGTCTCCACATCGAAAACAAAACCCCGCACCGGAATTTCTTTAGCGATCCAGGGATGGGATCTGACCTTCTTGATCTGTTCGCGTGTGTTCTGTTCGGGATCCTTGTAGGAGAAGAAGCGCATCGGAGCGGGCGACGCATCGCCGGTGGAGGCAATCAGCTTCGCGTTCAGCTCATCGTCCGTAAATGTTGTGAATCCGCAGCCAGTGTGATTGAGGAGCATGATCTCCTTCGTTCCCAGGACGCGGGTAGAAACGACAAGTTCTCCGAGCACATCTTCTGTTACCGCCGGTCCACCGGTCCGGATAACGTCAAGGTCGGCGTGCGGTAGCCCAAGGATTTCAGGCAGGTCGGAAAGTCTGGGATCCATGCAGGTTACAACCGCGATTTTGGGAGTTGGATGCCCCCCAGTTTTCGATCGTGCTTTTTAGCATAGGTCTGGTTTGCTTTTAGCGCTTTGTCGATAATACTCATCGCAAATCTCCATATCGGTGATGTAGTGGCACGAGAAGCCCCCGGCCACATCAGTTGGTGATTGCAAGTACGTGGCCTTCCCGGCCGTGGTTGTTGGCGGGCTGCGAAATGCCTCTGCTGCAGCGTCTGGAAGACGTTCGCCTGTTTGAGAACGGCACGGATTAAGGCCGTTGGCGATTATCCGACACGGCATTTGGCCGGAAGTCAATCTGCGTTAATCCAACGTGACGTCGAGTCGTGCCGCCGACTCCGCTTGCGGACACCGTGGGTGACCGCCTGCCAGTAGCCCAGAGACTTCAAAGTGTTAGCTATGGCCACGCCGTTGCCTTACAACAACTTCGGTGGCTGTGGCAGATCTAGGAGTCCGCCAAGATCAAGTGCCGACCGTTATTGAAAGGAATAACCATGGAAAACCGAAGCGACATGCAGGAAAACACAAAACAGATCCGTCTTATAGAGCGCTCGCCGATGTACTGGCGAGTTACGTTCGATCACCCGCCGCTCAATATCTTCGGTCCGAAAACCATTCCGCAATTGAACGAAATTGTTACAGCGCTTGAAACCGACAACTCAGTGAAGGTGGTGGTGTTTGACAGCGCAGTAGAAGGTTTCTTCCTGACCCATTACGATTTCCTCGCAAAACCGGAAGATTCAACAAGCCTCCCTCCCGGACCTACGGGACTGCAGCAACTACCGGACATGCTGGTGCGGGTCAGCCGGGCGCCCGTTGTATCCATCGCGATGATTCGCGGACGCGCGACCGGTGTGGGGAGCGAACTTGCGCTAGCGAGCGACATGCGGTTCGCCAGCCGCGAAAAGGCTATCCTGTCGCAGTGGGAAGTCGGAGCCGCTCTGGTGCCCGGCGGTGGACCCATGGCGCGCCTGCCACGCCTAATAGGCAGAGGGCGAGCTCTCGAGGTCCTTTTAGGCGCGGACGATATTCCCGGTGATCTTGCCGAACTCTACGGGTACGTGAATCGCTCGTTGCCCGACGCCGAGCTCGACGGATTTGTTGACGCCCTCGCAACTCGTATCGCTTCCTTCGATAAAGATGCAATTCGCGAAACCAAGCGGCTTGTCAACGTCGCGAGCTTACCCGCTGACAGCGAGATCGCACCCGAGTGGGATGCTTTCCTTGCTTCGTTGCAACGGCCGGCTGCTCAGGAAAGGATCGGCAAACTGATGCAGCAGGGTTTTCACACACCGGGCGACGCGGAAAACCGCCTCGGCCATTACGTCGGCCAGTTGGGCCGTTGAAATCTCCGTATTTGAAATTAGTGAAGGAAGTGAGGGTGGCACTCGGCGTGCCACTCTCGTCGAAACTGTCAGTCACGGCTGCATCGTCGTTAGTGAACGACCGCAAGCGTGAGCGCATACCACTGGCGTGCATCCGTCCAAGTGTGCTGGCTCGTAAAGCCCGCATCATCTAACAGCGCGCGAAGCGTGTTCTGGGTGAATTTGTAGCTATTCTCGGTGTGGATGGTTTCAAAAGCCGCGAATTGAACGCTAAGTTCCGCGGCTGGGATACTCACGCACTGATCGCACGTGCTCTCCAAGTGCATCTCGATGCGTGACCCGGGCCGATTCCAGCGCGCTCGATGCCGGAAGCAGCTGGTATCGAAGTTCGCACTCAGTTCTCGATTGAGGCGATGCAGAATGTTCAAATTGAACGCCGCTGTCACGCCATCCCCGTCGTCATACGCCCGCACCAGCGTCGCCTCGTCTTTTACCATATCCGTACCGAGCAGCAGCGCATCGCCGGCCCTGAGCTCAGACCTCAGATTGCGAAGGATGGTGCGAGCCTCCTGCGGTGAGAAATTGCCGATGCTCGAACCGATGTACATTGCGAGTGTGGTTCCATTGAAGCGGTCAAGCTTCGGCGGGTGAGTGACGTAATTCGCCACCATCGGTTGTAGCTGCACATCCGGCAATAGGGAACCGATGCTGCCGCACGCCGCATCGAGCGCGTCCGGCGAGACATCGACTGGAAGGTAGATTACCTCGTTTCGTAATCGCGTTGCGGCTCTCAGCAGAATTCCTGTCTTGGCAGCTGTTCCCGCTCCCAACTCCAGCAGGCGCAAGGGCCGGCAGTAGTCAGAACCTGTCGCTGCGATAATCGCTTCAGCGTAGCTGGCCAAGATGCCGCGCTCCGTGCGCGTGGGATAGTATTCCGGCAGCGTTGTGATGCGCTCGAAAAGACGTGAGCCCTCCGCATCATAGAGCATCCATGGGGCTAGCGACCGCGGACGTTTGAGCAAACCGCCCCAAACCTCATCGATCAGCGCTTCGCGCGCATCCAGGGGGGCGAGGCTTTTCGCTTCGACTGTCTGAAAATCGATCATTACACTCATATTTGAGGCCTCTTAGTTAGGCGGCTAAACGTATTCCTGTGAATTGCCATCGCGTCGCCGGCGGAAAGAAGTTACGGTAGGTTGCGCGTAAGTGACTTGCGGGCGTGACGCACGATCCTCCACGCAGAATTATCTGGCCGGACATGAATTTGCCGTTATATTCACCCAGCGCGCCGGCAACGGGTTTGTATCCCGGATAGCCTGTGTAGGGGCTGGCTGTCCATTCCCACGTGTCTCCGAACAGTTGCTCAAGGCCATCGCCGGACGCGATCGCAGGATGTAGCCTTCCGGTCTCAAGCAAGTTCCCGCGAATCAAACGTCCATTCGCGGCAAATTCCCATTCGGCTTCGTTAGGAAGGCGGCAGCCTCTCCAACGCGCGAACGCGTCCGCCTCAAAAAAGCTGACATGGCACACGGGCGTATCAAGCAGCGCGGAAAGCGGCTGCCAGCCGCGAAGGGTGAAAACGCGCCAGCCACTGCTGTCCGTAGCGTCACCTTCCCAATAGAGCGGCGCCCGCCACCCCTGTCTTCTCACCGCTTCCCATCCGTCGGAAAGCCAAAACTCAGGGCGCGCATATCCGTCGTCGGACATAAACTCCAGATACTCACGGCATGTGGCGGCGCGGTTTGCGATTCCAAAGCCTTCTAAGTACACTTTGTGGCGGGGAGTCTCGTTATCGAAGCAAAAGTCGAGACAGTTCGCCGAATCCGACGCATAACCAATTTTGGTCACGCCGCCATGGAAGCGGTGCCACAGGAATTCCGATGGCGAAGCGTCGCGTGTTTCCCCTAAGGGAGCGGCGTCGTACGCCGGACGCAATGGATTTAAGAAGAATGCATTTTTAATATCAGTCAGCATCAGCTCTTGGTGTTGCTGCTCGTGGTTTAGACCCAATACTACGCGTCGCGTTCCCTCCTCAGTAATGTGAGTAGCGAAGAGTTTCTCCATCGCTTCGTCCACATATCCGCGAAATGCGTTGACTTCCTCGAACGACGGCCGCGAAAACGAAGCGCGCAGATGTCTCTCCGGCGCCTCCTCGCCAAGAGAGTTGTAATAACTGTTGAATAGCCAGCGAAACTCCTCGCGAAAGGGCTTGTAATCCGCAAGATACGGGAGCAGCACAAACGTCTCGAAAAACCAGCTTGTGTGCGCCTGATGCCACTTCATCGGACTGGCTTCCGGGCAGGATTGCACCATCTGATCTTCAGCGGAGGTTCGGTCTGCGAGCGCGCGAGTCGCCGACCGCACATCTCTATATCTGGTTCCAAGGCAGCCATTCGCGTGCTTCAAGTCCGCCGCATCCGCCGTCAACGCCCCATAAAGTGGTGTGGTTTGCGCACTCACGGGGATGTGGAATGCATTTCAACAACCAGCGCACACTCCAGGGGGCCAAGGAAGGGCAATCTTGGGAAAATAAGGCGGTTTCCATCCCCGGAAGGCACGACCTACCGCGTCGACCGCCGGAAAAGCTATCGGCCTGACACCGACAGCCGACTGTTGACAGAAGTGAACCGCGGCCGAATTTGCTCACGGCCGCGGACCTTGCTGGCTGCCGTGGCCTCGTACCTGCAAGTCACAATTCCGCGCGGTCGGCAATCGACACGGAAAACTGCCGCCACGATGAAAGTTGCGATCATGGCTTGATTGAAGAAATTCGCAAAAGCGTTGTCGTCCGCTCATTGAGCCGGCGACCGATTTAGAGAGAAATGAAACGCGTAAGTGATACGATTTCCCATCTTCGCCGTCTGCGTCGAACCGAACTCCCCGTTGATACTGTGGAACTGGCACGCTACTTGATTGGCAAAGTGGCGGTTCACGATGCCAATGATGGCAGGCTCAGCGGGCGCATCGTTGAGACGGAGGCTTATCCGGTCGGTGATTCCGCCGGTCACGCCTTCCGCGGACAGACGCGCCGCAACGCCACGTTATTTCTTGGGCCGGGATATGCATACGTGTATTTCGCGTACGGTTCGTCGTTCATGCTGAATGTGACAAGCGAGGCGGTCGGAATCGGGGCCGGAGTCCTCTTGCGCGCCCTCGAACCAATTGAGGGAATCGATCTGATGCAGCGCCTCCGCGGCGGGGTGCGCCCGCTCGATTTAGCCCGCGGTCCAGGTCGGCTGGCTCAGGCTATGCAAATTGATTTCAGGCAAGATGGTTTGGACCTGTGCGCGGCCGGTCCGCTCTGGCTCGCGGCGACAGCCCAGAAAGCCAGCGCCATAGGCCAAAGCGTACGCATTGGCCTGACCCGTAACGTCGATCGCAAACTACGTTTCTACGAGCGAGGCAATCCGAACGTCAGCGGTCCAAAGAGGTTACGCGAGTGATTGGGCGGCCGACTCCATCACAAATCAATCTCGACATCGCCGGATGGCCTTGAGCAGCAGGTCAGCAGGTTGCCTGTGGCTGGTGGCTCAAGTGGATCGGGCTCATAGTGGACCGTTCCTCCGATCAATCCGCACTCACAGGTATGGCACACCCCTGTACGGCACGACCACTGTACGGGAACGTCGCAAGCTTCTGCGAGCTCCAGTAAACTGGAGAACTGTGAAGCCCACGGAACTGTGAGTCCGCTTCTTACAAATGAAATCTGTGGGCCGGTGCCCGGCACTCCTGCAGGAGGGTGAACCGGTGGGTGGGAGGATTGCGCAATTCCAGGCGCGAACCTCGTTCCCGCCCCAAACACCTCCTGGTGAATTCGTGTAGAATCGACACCCCAGGTCTTCAGGCCTTCGGTCAGTTGTTTGAGGAATGATGGCGGACCGCACAAGTAAAAATCGGCATCGCGAGTTACACCCAGCCGATCAAGCAGCGGCGCATCCACATGCCCAACCGAGTCGTAATCAACCCCCAACTCATCTCCTGAATCGGGCTTGCTGTAGACAATGTGGCTTCGGCTATTCACAAGGTTTTGCAGGAGGCCACGCGACTCTTTCGCAAACGGGTGCTCTGCCCGGTTGCGCGCCCCATAGATCCACCAGACCTGGCGGCGCGACGCCGCAGAGGACAGCGAATGCAACATGGCGAGCACGGGGGTCGCCCCAATTCCCGCACTCAGCAACACGACCGGCGCATCGCCAGAGGCCAGAACAAAACCTCCCCGAGGCGCGCTTACCTCCAAAATATCGCCCGTCTCCGCGTGATCATAAAGATACGAGCTGACAACCCCGTTTGTCTCTCGCTTGACGCTCACCCGATACGTCCTCGCGCCTGGCATGCCTGACATGGAGTAATTGCGCAGTAGCATCGGGCCGTTGGGTGTTGTGCGCAACCGTAGAACAAGAAACTGTCCGGGTAGAGCCGCGGGCAGAGGCGCCCCGTCCGCCTGCTCGATGGACAACGAGACTACATTGGCAGCTTCTCGATCTACCCCGGCGACGCGTAATGGCCGAAAGCCTGGCCAGGCCGGTGGCGGCCCACTCGAGGCCGTAAGGCCGGGATTGCCACTCTCTGAAGGTTTTTGCTCGGCGATTGCCTTTAGAGACGTTTTCCATCCTTGGCTGAGCGCCGGCACGCGCAGCGCGCGTTCAAGCTTTTCGCGCGAGGGGTTTGGCAAATAGAGCAGGGCATCAATGTCCGCCACAGTCATGCGTTCGGGGCCCTCCGCCACCTTCACAATCTCGTCGCCGGCGCCGGCCTCACCTTCTTCCAGCACGCGAAAGTAGAAGCCAGGGCGATGATGTGATACGAGCAGAGCGGCCATTGACGGCTCTTCCATCCTGATACCCAGGCGATAGCATGTGACACGTGGTTGAGTGACCTCGAAAAGCGCGCTCCCAATGCGGTATCGATCGCCAATGCAAACCTCATCATCAGCCAGGCCCGCCACCGTGAAGTTTTCACCAAACTGTCCAAGCGAAAAATCTTTGCGCCCGAGGTGAGCCTCCCAATAGCGATACGCCTCCATTTGATACACCATCACCGCGCGGCGTTCGCCTCCGTGCCCGGCAAGATCCCCCTGCCCATCGCCTTTTATATTCAAGCGACGGACCGCGACCCGGCCCTGTACTGGCCGCTTCCAGATCCCAGTGTGAATTTTTTGGCCTCTCCATTCGACATCACGCGGAAGCCCAACATTGATTGATAAAAGCCGTGCCATCAGATGCCTTCCTTGAGATATATGCAGCGCAACAATCGGACGACCGCCCGATTCTGTAAGTATTGCCCCAGTCTAATTCCGCCTGCAGATCTGATTCCACAAATCATTCGCAACGTCCCGCGGATAGCTGATTGGAAAAGTCGGATCGCGTCAACCCGCTGAGTCAGTCTGCGAACAATAGTCTGCCAGCGTCTGCAATTCAGCCTTTCGTTTCTGCGGGTTCGACGTGGCGCGCGACTTGCCTTCACAAGTGTGAGCAACTGCCGCAGAGAGGGAGAACTAACGTGAAAGCACTGATGGTGCTGACATCGCACGATCAATTGGGCAACGCTGGCCGCAAGACCGGTTTCTGGCTGGAAGAATTCGCGGCCCGGTACTACGCCTTCCGCGACGCCGGAGTCGAACTGACGCTAGCCTCGCCAAAAGGACAACAACCCCCGATTGATCCAAAGAGCGATTTGCCGGAGAACCAGACTCCCGCGATGACGCGTTTTAAGGGAGATCCGAAAGCACAGAAGGAACTTTCTCAAACAGTGAAACTGTCGGACATGAAATCGGGCGATTTTGACTCCATATTTTACGTCGGTGGCCACGGTCCAATGTTCGATCTTGCCGACAACCCCGTCTCTGTAGCCCTAATCGAATCTTTCTACAATTCGGGCAAACCCGTGGCTGCCGTCTGTCATTCTCCGGCGGTCTTTCATCGCGTGACGTATCAGGGTGAACCTCTGGTCAAAGGCAAGCGCGCAACTGGTTTTACAAACGGCGAAGAGGCTGCTGTGAACCTAACCCACGTCGTTCCGTTCCTCGTTGAAGACGAGTTGAAGAGAATTCGGGGCCTCTACGAGAAGGCAGCCGACTGGCCGAGTTTTGCCATCGTTGACGGTCGCGTCGTCACCGGCCAAAACCCCGCTTCATCGACGGCCGCCGCCAAAGCTCTTATGGAAGTACTGGCGGCGGAGACTGCCGGAGCGTCACGGTAGGGCCGGTCGAAATATTTCGCGACAAATTTAACCTCTGTGACGGTCGGTCGAAGAAAGGAGATAGACGGGTGGAAAAACGAATGGTGATGGGTGCTGTGTGTTTCGCTATCGTGGCGGGCTTGGTTCTCGCTGTTCAAGACAAGTACACAGCCAAGGTCCCGGGTGGACTCGCGCTTTCTGAATTCAGGGGATATGAAGCATGGCAGACCATCTCTGTCAGTCGCAATGATAAGGCGGTTGCTGTCATCCTCGGAAATCCCGCCATGATCGGGGCCTATCAAATCGGCATTCCGGGCAACGGGAAGCCCGTCCCGGACGGAGCGAAGATGGCCAAAATTCACTGGACGCCAAAGCCGAATGCGTTCTTCCCTGACGCGACGGTGCCGGACAAACTGTTGAATGTGGATTTTATGGTCAAGGACAACAAGAGATTCGCGGACAGTGGCGGGTGGGGATATGCCGTGTTTGATTACGACGCTGAGTCCGACACGTTCAAGCCCGGCACCAAAGCGAGCAAGCCCCCGCAAGGCAATGACGCCAGATGCGGGTTCGCGTGCCATACAGCGGCGAAGGCAAGAGATTACGTTTTCACAGATTATGGAAAGCGCTAGCTGTAAGAGCGAAGAAGGATTCGCAGGGGGGAGTCGTTTTGCCCATGCCGTTGACGGCTCAGGAGGTTCGACGCCTGTAGGCACGGGGAAAGTATTTATGAAACAACACTTCACAACAGTAACCAGTTCATTCGTGATAATAGCCTTCCTTTTTACTCGGGCCGCAAAGGCAGCAGACTTGAAGCCGGAAGCCGTTCAATGTTGGAACAAATATGTGGAGATGGTCGATCAGCGCAACCTGGAGCATCTAGCTCGCGGAAACTCTTTCTTGACAAGCGATCAGGTTCCTGGCCAGATGACGAAACTGCGCGATGGCGAAATCATCGTTACGCCGGCCGACCCAAGTATCCCGCTAAAAGCGGACTCCGCGCTGATTCACGACTGGGTCGGCGCCGCCTTTATACCTAATGTGACGATCACCGAGCTCTTGAGTACCGTCCGCAATTACGACCGCTATGTCGAGTTCTATCAACCGAATGTCGTTGCGTCGAGAGTGCTTCAAAAGAGTGAATCTAAGGATCGCTACTCACTCGTCATGGTCAACAAATCCGTTGTCGCCAAGATTGCGCTGGATGCCGACTACAAGACTACTTATGTGCCGGTCGATAGTCATCGCTGGTACAGCGTCAGTGAGTCGACGCGCATACAGGAAATTGCCGAATATGGGACGCCGTCGGAACACACTCTGCCCGAAAACCAGGGAACGGGGTTGCTCTGGCGGCTTCACACGATAAGCCGGTTCCAAGAGAAAGATGGAGGCGTTTATATTGAGACCGAAGCGGTGGCACTGAGCCGCGATATCCCGAGCGCCCTTCGCTGGATGATCGAGCCCATTGTTCGGCGCGTTTCGCGCTCTTCTCTGGCCGTCTCTCTGGAGAAAACAGAAGCGGCCGTGTCTGCAAGTTTTAGAATCGCCTCGCAAGAACGCCATACGTGCGTCGTGGCCCAAGACTGCGCTCTATACAAACCTACACCCGCCAAGGGTTACCGCCAACCGGCACTCGCCCTCATGTCGGCTCACGGCAACTGAAAGGCCCAAAAGCGTTCTCACGAATGAAATAGGTACACCGAATGTCCTCTCGAAGAAAAGTGATTTACGTAGTCGTTTTAATGCTCGTCCTATCTACCGCTGGTTTGGCGGCAGGATTGACAAGTAGCAAACTTCATTTCCCAAAGCACCTTGACCCAACTGGGATTTGGCTGCCTGTGCTCGTCGGTAGTCTTTCCGGAGTCGTCTTCATTCAGGTACGAAAT
>CAVYUL010000048.1:0-28668 GCA_963771405.1 Bryobacterales bacterium | reverse complement strand
GGGTTTGTGCCGAGAGAAAACATCATCGGCAAGCCCGCGTTCGTTTACTGGCTTACAAGGCGCCGACCGAGGACCTGATTGCGAATCGGCAACTCGATGTTTCATCACTTTGTCGATGTTGGGGAGCATTTTTTCACCCATACCCGCTGGCGTCGGACGTTCATGCTGGTGCGGGGTTTTCCCGATAGCGATTTGCCGGCTCAGCCGTTTCCTCCCAATCGCGGAAATCCGAACCCGTAAAACAGGTTTGCGAAGTTCTTTCAAAAACACAACGGGCGGCCAAGCCCCTCTTGCTTGGCCGCCCGTCCCCTCCTCTTCTACTCGATCTCTCTCTTACTGTGCCGTCAAATAACCCCGGACCACGACTTCCATATTCGCCGTCCCACCACTGTTATCAAAAATCACCTGTGTTCCCGCCGGATAGACCAGCCCGTTGTCGAACTTAAATTGCTGCATCCCCGCGGCCAACTCGTTGAAATACTCACTCGCATACACTCCCTGGTTAGGAATATTGATTCGCAGGAATGCCGGACTCGTTTGCTTTGCGTACAGAATCAAATCCACGCCGGTCACCACCAAATTCTGGCCGGCCGGAACCGTATACCCGTTCTGGTTCGTGATCCCCTGCGTTGGGCTCAGTTGCACCATGGTCACTTGGCTCCCTGTTACCACAGTCCCGCCAAACGGTGTCTGTAACAAGATCTGCTGCGATGCCGCCGTTTTGGCCTGCCATACCGGAACCGGACTTGCCGTGGTATTCGTCACTTGCACCAACGCCGCTGCGACCGCGTGTACTGCCTTCGGAGTCAAAACTCCTAGTAATAAAACGCCGCCGCAAACGGCACTAATGCTCAATAAATGCTTTCTTACTAACATCACTACATTTCCCTCCAAAAGATAGATTGAATTTTAAAAACAACTGACTCACTACTACTACTTCCGCGTGCGCCGCCGCCGTCGTCCTAAGACAGACCAGCCAGTCAACGCGAGCCCTGCCAGCGCCAAGGTTGCCGGCTCCGGCGCCGCCGCGTTCGGTACTGTAATGTCGAGCGCCCAATTCGCCGTATCGTTGTTGCAATCCGCCGCATCACACACGTTTGGAACGACCCTCCGGTGAAATCCACGTAACCCTCACCCAGCGTGCCGTTGTCATACACGGCTTGCGGGATGTAATCGCCATCGGCCAAAATCACGGTATACATTCCGGGCGCAACGGCGAATTTCATCGTCACGTCTCCGCAATTTCCGGCGAAGGCGCCAATGGTTACAGTGCCCGCCGGTGGGCATCCCGTGTAGCTGCCGTAGTTGGTCAGAATATCCGAAGTTGCATCGACAATCTGCGCCCCCGCGCCCGTCCCGGAAAAAAAGCCCACGAGCGGATCAAAGCCGCCGGCGCCGATAACGGTGCCGGCCGCGTTGGTTCCTCCTCCGAATCCCCATGTTTGCAGGGTGACAGTACCAGCGACTGGTACTGTAATTACCTGCGTAAAAATATTTTCCGGTGTAGCCAGCGTTCCTGTATAGGAAACCGTTGCAGCCACACCGGAATCAGCGCAGCAGAAACTTAAAAATGCCGCAATCGCAATTGCGAAGCGAAGCCGTACCATCCCTGTCTTCCTCCGAAGCACGCTTTCGCGCAATAAAAATTCGCGAGTTTATCCGCGAGTCAATTACAATACCTACGAAGCCGACAAGTGAAGAATATTACCGTCAGGGTATCTTTTTTTTGACAGGGACCGGCACTTTTCTGCAATCCGAAGACACAGACCGGCTGATTTTTGAAGATGTGGCGCCTTTGGTGCAGCGCATTGTGCGTTTTCGCCTGGCGACGTCCGCTACCGCGCAAGATCGCGAAGATGTGGTTTCCGATGTTTTACTAGAGCTGTTCACTCGAGTTTCGCGACGGGGTGAGCCGATCGCTGACATTCAAGGCTACGCAGCGGTCGCGAGTCATCATGGATGCGACCAATATCTGCGGCGACGTTTTCCGCTGCGTGACCGGCTGAGGAATCGGGTCCGCTATTTGCTCGAAAACTCAGCGCAATACGCGTTATGGCGCGATCAAGAAGGTTTCATCTGCGCGCTTGCAACATACAAGGAGCAGCCGCTGGCCAGTCTGGTGGATCCGCACTGGGTGAGCGAGGTGCCCATTCCCGGCATGAACAATATGAGTGAGCCGGCGCTTGTGAAGGCGATTCTGGAATATGCGGCGGCGCCGATCCGGCTGCCCGTTTTAGTGGATGCGATGGCGGGCATTCTAAATATTCGCGATTATGTTGCTTCCACCACAGACCTGGATATTGCCGCCCCGGAAGCAGCTTCCTCTGTTTCGAGCGGGGACATCTCGCTGCTCAGGCGGCTTTGGCATGAAATCACCGAACTTCCGCGTGCTCAGCGGTTTGCGTTACTTATGAACCTTCGGAATGAAGATGGCAGCTGTGCGCTTTCCAGTTTCCCGGCCACGGGCATTGCCTCCATCCGGGTTTTGGCGGAAGTGCTCGAATTGCCGGCGGTTCGCTTGGCAGAACTATGGAAAAGTCTTCCCATTTCCGATGCGGCTATCGCTGAAATGCTAAGCCTGACCCGCCAGCAGGTCATCAACCTCAGGAAATCCGCCCGGCAGCGGCTGGCGCGACGTCTAAAGTACGAAAGTAATGATGGTAATATTCGGCCGATTTCGCCCTCGAAGAAAGTGACAGCCATTAATGCCTGAACATCTGGGTACGGCCGAATTCGCGAACTACCTCAAAGGCTCAGCCGAGCCCGCGCTCCTTTTATCCTGGGATGACCACTTGGCCGAATGCGACGATTGCCGGCGCAATCTTCAACGGCAGATCGAACCGTCTTTGGCTCAATGGGCAGCAGGACTACCACAGGATGAAGAGACGGGCGCGAGTGGGCGAAGAGCGGTAGCGTTGGTTTTCGTGGCTGCCGCCGCAGTTGCCGCGATGATTTTCATCGGCCTTCGGTTCACTACCCACCGTAACCTCGAAGCGTCGTCACCTCTTTCGATCCCCGCGACTTGGAGCGTCGCCGACAAAGCTCTTGTCTCCGAAGCGATAAAGACCGGGCACCTGCCTACGTCGGCCGCCGCTTCAGACGTGGTCGCAAAACGGGGCGTGCTTCTCGGCACGCCTCAGCAAGATGCGTTCGAACCAATTTCGCCGCTCAGTCAAATCGTCGAGACGGACCGGCCCACTTTTCGCTGGCAATCTCTTCCCTCCGCGGCGTCTTACCGCGTCACAATCTCCGATCAGAACTTTCAGGTTGTTGTACAAAGTGCTTTTGTGAGTGAAAGTTCCTGGACTCCTGCGACTCCGCTCGCTCGCGGCAATTTGTATATCTGGCAAATTTCAGCCAAGACGAGTAACGGGATGGTGACAGTTCCTACACCGCCGGCGCCGGAAGCCCGTTTCCGTGTGCTGGACCTGGCGACGGAACAGCGAGTTCTGGCTGCGCGTGAACAAGGCGAAGCCGGTCACGTGCTGGCAGCTTGTCTTCTTTCGCAGGCCGGCTTGCCTTCCGCCGCCACGCAGCAAGTCCAGTCGCTTCCTTCGGCGTTGCAGAAACTCCTTCATTCTGTGGATTAAGTTGGCGCTTGTGAAGCTCGGGCTGCCAGCGAGCCTGAGCTTCGCTGTGTCATAAAAGCGTGGTATCTTTGTCCTGAATTTGCTGGGTTTTCCGCAAGTTGATTCCGAGGGGGGAATTGATGAGCAAGATGCACGTGGAATGGGACGAAGCGTTTCAGGAAGAAATCAAAGTACTAAAAGCGCGGCGCAAGAAGAAGGGTGACGCCACTGACGGTATTGAAAAGAATCTGGTTGGTCTGGCGATTTCAGGCGGCGGCATACGCAGTGCCACGTTTGCGTTGGGAGTCTTAGAAGCGCTGAGGAACGCGAAAATACTGCCGAAAGTGGATTATCTTTCGACGGTATCGGGCGGCGGATACATCGGAGCGTGGCTAACCGCTAATTGCCAGCGGTCGGCGAACCAAGGGCAGGAGTCGTGGCTAAAGTCGCCCAGGTGGGCCGAGTCGATTCAGTATCTTCGAAATTACTCCAATTACCTTTCGCCGACGCTAGGTTTCTTGAGTGCGGATACTTGGTCAGTGGGAGCTATTTGGTTGCGCAATACGCTCTTGGTGCAATTGACGGTAATTTTTGCACTGGCTGTGGTTTTGTTGGCGCCTCGGCTTCTATACGAAGCTTTTACCTGGTGGCCGCAATCGGGCAATCTGCGTTGGACCACGATTGTGCTTTACATTTTGGGCGCGGTGGGAATTGGCGGGAACCATCTGCGTTTGGGCCGCATGACGGATGTGAAGTTTCTTAGGGGTACAAGTTGGCGTAAAGGACTCGTCGGCGCGGCTGTGTTCCTCGGCGTCGCGCTGTTTGACGGAATCGCATTGCATTTTGAGCCGTTCACCAACACAGGAACGAGAATTGTGCCGGCGGGCTGGATTGCCCTGATGCTGATTGCGGGCGGTTTCTGTTTGCAGCCGGTAATGGTGAGGTTATTGAATCGCGTGTGGTGGGCGAAAGGGCCGGCCCCCCAGCGAATCAATTACTCGCAGCCTTGGGTGCAGGGGCTGGTCGTGATTCCCATGATGATTGTGGGTTTCCTGGTAGGCGCCATTCTTTGGCAAGTAAGCCTGGATGCCAACGGCGAGCTCGGAAAAATAGGCACCTTTGGCGAATTTTTCGCGCGCGCCTGGAATTTGTGGCCGTTTCCATTGGCCGTAGTGTTCTTCTCGTTGTGGCTGTTTTCGATTTGCTCCATCCGCGATTTCGAAGACCCTAAGTGTTGGGCTATTGCTTTGATCGCTCCGTTCCCTTCCATGGTGACGCTGCATGCTCTCTTGTGCGGCATTATGGTGGCGCTGCATAGTTGGGCGGCAATGGGCGAGCAAGGACCGTGGCTTGCTTACACCTGGGCGCCGCCTATGGTGCTGTGCGCTTTTTCGCTGACCGCGGTGATTCTCATTGGCATGATGGGGCGCCAATCGTTGGAGGGTGTCCGCGAATGGTGGAGCCGCTTCGGCGCGTGGCTCGGCATTTATGGCTTCGCCTGGTTGGTGATTGGGTTGTCTGTGACCTATGGGCCATTGCTGAGCTTTTATTTGGTTCAAAAGCTCGAGTACGGAATACCTATCAGCGGAGCGTGGATTGGTACTACACTTGCGGGGTTGCTTGCGGGTAACTCCGCCAATACCAGCGATCGGGCAGAGAAGCCGGAAAAAAGTACGCTTTCCAAGGTGCTGGAAGTTCTGGCGAAAATCGCTCCTGCTGTGTTTCTGGCTGGCTTGCTGGTTGCCGTATCCACGTTGCTGCACTTATTAATTGTGAGTAACTCGCATATGGTGTGGCACAACGTGGCTGAGTTGGTTCAGAGGCACTGGACGTTTATGGACGGGCAGCCTCAGGTGACCCTCGGAATAGGCGCTGTCTGTCTGGCGGTTTTTTTGCTGCTCGCATGGCGGGTGGATATCAACGAATTCAGCCTAAACGCGTTTTATCGCAACCGCTTGATTCGCTGCTATTTGGGTGCGACGCGCACGCCCGATGAGCGCAAGCCGCAGCGGTTTACGGGCTTCGACGACAAGGATGACTTGACACTGGCTTCGCTTCAGACTTTGAAGTCGGGCGAAGCTGCAAGTGCGCCATTCCACATCATCAATTGCGCGCTGAATTTGGGCGGTACCAAGGATCTTTCGCTGCATACCCGGCACAGCGCTGTGTTTACCTTGACGCCGCTTCGTTGCGGAACGGATTACGTCCGGCACGACGAAGGCGTCCCACGCCAAATCGGCTATTTCCCTACTGAGAAATATGGCGGTAAAGACGGCCAACCCACCCTTGGGCAAGCTATTTCGGTTTCGGGCGCGGCGGCTAGTCCGAACATGGGTTACCATACATCGCCATTGGTGGCCTTTCTGCTTACCCTGTTTGATGTGCGGCTCGGTTGGTGGTTCCCAAACCCAAATCCCGTGCAGCGACGCAAGAACGCGAAAGAAAGCGCCTCGCCCGCTTTTAGCTTGCGCTACTTGATTATGGAGTTGTTCGGTGGCGCGAAGGATAAGTCAGCATATCTGGCGATCTCCGATGGCGGTCATTTCGAAAACCTGGCAACTTATGAATTGATCAGACGCAAGTGCCGGATCGTGATCATCAGCGACGGCGAATGCGATCCCAATCTGCAGTTTGAAGGACTCGGCCGGCTAATCCGGCTATGCGAAGTGGATTTCCACTGCAAGATCTCGATTGATGTGAGCGCAATCCGGAAAGGCGATGGCGCCTGGAGCAGTCGCCGTTGCGCGGTGGGCCGGATTGTTTACAAAGACGGCAGCCCGGGCACGCTGGTCTATTTGAAAGCCTCCATGACCGGCGAGGAAGCCACCAGCATTTTGCAATACAAGGCAACCCATCCGGACTTTCCGCATGAGAGTACCGGCAATCAGTTCTATACCGAAGATCAATTTGAAAGCTATCGCGGCTTGGGGTTGGCCGTTGCGGAGACCGCCTTTGCGCCGGTCGCGGATGAGACAGATCTGGAGTCGGCGGCGCGCGATATGGAAGACATTTGGTCGCCTGTTTTACAAAACACGGCGACGTTTGCTCAGCACAGCACCCGGTTGATGGAAGTTTGGTCGAAGTTGAGCCGCACTCCCAGCCTGGAGTTTTTAGATGAGCAGTTGAACGAGTGGCCCGAAGAGGCAACCTCGGAGTTCCGGCCGGCGTTCTATTTTTGCTGCGAGCTCATTCAGTTGATGGAGAACGTATTTCTAGATTTGCGGCTGGAGGAGACTTGGGAACATTCGGATAATGCCGGTTGGCGCGCGACCTTCCTGCGGTGGGCACTTTCACCGTCGATTCAACAGACCTGGACGCTGACTTCGACCACCTTTGGCCTCCGGTTCCAACATTTCTGCCGGCATCGCCTAGGTCTTCCGATGACGAAAAGTGTGGCGGCGCGCGGCGGTAGTACGTAATGCGATCTAAACGGCGAGGTTAATAAAAATACAGAAATTGCCTAGATCAATAGCAATAATTTATAGTAAACCGCTTCACTATTAGATATAATCATGCCATGAACGCTCAAAACGGTGGGCGTTATGGAACTATATCCTCTTAAGGTATTTCTCACTGTTGCAACGGAGCGGAGTTTTTCGCGGGCTGGCGAAAAACTGTTGCGCACCCAGCCCGCTATCTCTATTGCTATCCAGCGTTTAGAGAGTGATCTCAAGGAAAAGTTAATTGATCGCTCGGGACGTGAGCTTTTGCTTACCGATGCTGGACGTGTCGTACTTGAATATGCCAAGAGATTTCAGGGTCTTGAAGCAGATCTGGAAAACTCTTTAAAAGAACTAAAAGACAACTATGCCGGCCGTCTGGCAATCGGCGCCAACGAATCGACAACGCTGTATTTGATCCAGCATATTGAGCAGTACCGGCGCTTGTTTCCCAAAATCAAAGTACAGGTGCGGCGGTCGGAATCGAGCAAGATTCCATCGCAGTTGCTCGATGGCGAGCTTGAGTTGGGTGTGATTAGCTACGATCCCGCGGACGAGCATCTGCTTTCGGAAGTGATCTTTTCGGATCGATTAACGCTGATCGTTTCGCCGCAGCATCGATTTGCGAACCGGACGGATGTTTCCATTACGGAACTTGATATGGAAACGTTTATCGCGCACAACGTGATATCGCCCTACCGAGAGACAGTGATTCGCGAGTTCCAGCGCCAGAAGGTGCCGTTGAACATGGACGTGGAGATGCCGACGGTGGAGACGATTCGCCGCCTGGTGCAGGACAACGAAGGCGTGGCATTTCTGCCGCGCATGTGCGTGGAGCAGGAAATCAAGCAGGATTTGCTGCGCGAAATTCGCGTGAATGAGCTGAATGTCGAGCGTAAGATTCGCTTGGTCTATCCGGCGCGGCGGGCGTTGAGTCACGCGGCGAAAGCATTTCTGGATGTGGTGAAGCGCGCGAGCGCCGAAACGACCCAACCCGCTCCCACCGCGCAGGCTGTGCGGGAAACGGCTTGAGCGCCCAGCCTTCCATTGCGGTCATCGGTGGCGGAATCATCGGGCTTGCGAGTGCTTGGCGCATGGCACAACGCGGTCTGCGCGTAACAGTGCTTGAGCAAGGCACGCTGGGCGCGGAGGCGAGTTGGGCCGGCGCCGGAATGTTATCGCCGGGCGGTGAATTCGATTCAACTTCGGAACTGGCGGCGATGGCGGTGGAATCGCGGCGAATGTATCCGGCGTTCGTGCGAGAGTTGACTGAGACGTCAGGCGTCGCGATTGATCTGCAGGAGATAGGCGCGGTCGATCTCGCCTACTCGAGCGATGAGTTGGCGCAACTGGAAGAAAAGGCAGCGCGACAAGAGTCTATCGGGATTGAGTCGAAGGCGTTGACGCCCGATCGGATTGCGGCCTTCTGGCCCAGGGTGCGCAAAGCGGGCTTAGCCGGGGCGCGCTTTTATCGTGAAGACGGGCTGGTGAATCCGCGCGAAGTCGTGCAGGCGCTGTGTGCGGTGTGCCGCGGGTTGGGCGTAAGCTTGATCGAGAATTGCTCTGTCATTGAGCTGGATGATCGCGGCTCCAGCGTCTTCCTCCAAGACAAAACCTACGACGCGGCTGTGGTAGCCGCAGGGGCTTGGAGCAGCGGTATCCAAGTGACGCCGCAAGCGATCCCGAAGGCTTGGCCGGTAAAAGGGCATTTGCTCGGTTATCAGCAGCCCACGCAGACTTGCAACACACTCATTCGGCATGGTCACACTTATCTCATGCAGCGGGCGAACGGGTTTCTGATTGTAGGCGCATCGGTGGAAGAAGTTGGATTTGACCGGCGGATCGATCCCGAAATTGCCCGGAAGTTGAGCGTGGCGGCGGGTTTTGTAATGCCGCACCTCGCCGAGACGACGCCCAGCGAAACCTGGATGGGCTTTCGGCCAGCTAGCGACACGCTGCATCTCGGGCAATGGAATTCAGGGCGGGTCTATCTCGCTTACGGGCACTACCGCAACGGAATTCTGTTAGCGCCGGTTACGGCGGAGAAACTGGTAGCTCAAATCAGCGCCAATTTGGGAACGCGCTAGCGCGAGTGCGGCGCACGTCCTGAATCAACTGCTCAACCTTTTTGCGGCGCTTCAGCAGTGTTTCGAGCAGCTTTTCCAGCGCTTCTTCGTCTTCAGCCAACCACTCGCGCGGGATTTCTTTCCAAGCGCTATCGATAACGTCAATGGGAAAGTTCGCGACCATATCAAGCCAGGGCTGAAAGGAATCGAGCGAGGTCACTTCCCCATAAACGGAAGTACGGAAATAAAGGCCGTTCAGCGGCGTATCGTTGTATTCCCAATGAGGTCCGTTGAAGGCGAATCCGTGGTCGATCATCTGCGCGAAGAAGCCGACGCGGGCAGGAGCGTCGCCTTTCAAAGGCGTCCAGACTTTGGCTTTGGCGCGAAAGAAGACGGCTTGGCGGGAATCGGCGTTGCCAACCCATTTGTCGAACGCCAGGGTGCCGAGGAAGTCCAGGCGGTTTTCAATCTTTTCCAGCAGTCTTTCAGGCAGAAAATCGAAGACGGCCACTTTGTCGGGGTTGACCGATAGACGGGATCCGAAGTGCACGCCAGGCAGTGGGCGTTCGCGGCGCGAACCAAGCGTGAAGTAGACATCCGGGTTCTGTTCAAGAAACGATTCGGTGACCTGGATCAGCGCCGTTTGGGGAACATGGATCTGAAGATAGCGAAGAAAAGCATTCGCCAGCCACTCGTTTATGAGGATGCGGCGATGTTGCGGATTGTTAGTGAACTTGACCACATAATTTTCGCCATCCTCGCCCGCGATCAGGTGCGATTGCGCTCCGCCGCGCATTTTTCGTATCAGATTGCGGGCGCTGATCGGCATTAACGGTAAGCTGGGAGAATCAATGATATCCCGAGTGCCCAGGCAAACCGGGAAGAGTTTAGGAAAGTAAGGAGCAAATTGACCAGGATGGCAGAAGACAAAGACGAATCCTCCGCCCCAAAAAGCAATCCAGACGAGATCGCGCTCGAACTCATGAAGTTCATCGCCGTGACCACGGGGTACGGCAAAGGAGCGCCGGTGGCGGGCTTTGGCGGCAAGGAAAAAGGCGCACGCACGGCCGAGGAATATGCCGAGGCTTTGCTGGACCTGTTTGACCGCTGCCGGTCGGCAGTGCGCAAACCGTCGAAATAGCAGCCAATTTTTTCAGGTTGGCAGAACGGAGGGCCAGGGCGGGAGATCCCAACCAAGTGGCCTTCCGTTCGCATTTTAGCGTTCCGGTTAGCGCTTCTTCTTTTTGGCTGCGGCTTTCTTCACCGCTTTTTTGACGGCCTTCTTCACTGCCTTTTTCGGCGCTTTTTTGGCCACTTTTTTCGCAGCTTTCTTAATCGCCTTCTTTACCGCTTTCTTCGCGACAGCCTTCTTCTTAGCCGGGGCAGCTTTCTTCTTGGCGGGCGCGGCCTTCTTTTTCACTGGCGCGGCTTTTTTCTTGGCCGGCGCCTTCTTGGCAGCCTTCTTCTTAGCGGGAGCGGCGGCTTTCTTCTTGACCGGCGCTGCCGCGGGCTTGGCGGCTGCAACAGCGGGAGGCGCCGCTACTACCGCGGCTTCCGGTTTGGGTTCAGCCTTCTTGCGCGGCTTGGGTGCGGGCTTCGGCTTGGGCTCGCCGAAAGGAAGTTGGGATTGCGTCTCATGCGACGCCGGCTCTTCGGGCTCATGATGATGATCATGATGCTCGTGGTGCTCATGTCCGCCATGGTCGGCCCCATGCGGTGGCGGTGGCGGTTCAGGGCGAGTGGGACGCGGCGGCGTACCTTCGTTCCGGGCAGCTTCAGAACCGGTCTTTACGGGCAGATCCTCTTCCTCTTCGTCTAGTTCGTCTTCCTCATATTCGTCCTTCTCGGACTCCATCTCGACGTGTTCGTCTTCGTAATCGAAGTCGTCGTCGTCATCTTCTGGCTGAAGCCAGTAGTTCAAAGGCAAAGCGTTCTCTCCTTTCGCACATCCTACTATGCACCGAGATGATGCGAGAAGCAAAATGATTTCATATGCAGTGGCCTCTTCGCAACTCTAGATAAAACAAAAAAGCTTGATCTTGCGATCAAGCTTTAAGTTACTACCTTTTTCTGTGGGAATCTGTGATTATTTTCGCAGGGCAGCGGTGTGCACTGAGACTCTGCGATGCAGAACCGGCGCTGGCAGGTGTCTGGAAGCGGCGATGTGAGCGGCGCGGCCGGATACCGTGGAGCGGGAAGATTGAACCCGTGCGAGGCGGTAACGGCCCTTTGCGAACCGCTGCTGTCCGCGAGTCGCAACGCGGAGCGCCACCGGCGGGTCGCTTGCGGGAATGAGGAGCGTATTGCCGGGATCGAGCGAATCGGCGCCGGAGTTCACGGCCACAATCCGTTCGGGCGAAAGATGATAAACCTTGGCGATCGCGGCTAACGTATCGCCTGTCGATACGTGATGGAGCCGCCAATCATGGCGATTATCGGCGGGAACCGTGTTCAGTGCTTCCAGCGTGGCCTGGCCGGCACCCTTCGGGACATGAACCTGGAACCCAACCGGCGCAATTCGACCGAGTAGAGAAGGGTTGAGATCGCGAATCACCGACACAGGTTGCAACGTGGCATCGGCAATTAAATCGACATGAGTGGGCGCTGTCAGACGAATCGAATCGTACTCAATTGCCGGATCTGCCGTGATGTTATCCAAGCCATAATCCTGCGGGTTCTTGCCGATGATCGTCATGGCCAGAATGATGGGCACATAATTCGCGGTTTCCTGGGGCAGAGCGTGCCGCCGCAGCAGTTCCCAATAGTCGGCATAGCCAGTGCGCTCAATAGCGCGATCTACCGCGCCTGCGCCGCAATTGTAGGCAGCCATCGCCAGGTACCAATCGCCGTAGCGTTGGTGGAGGAACTTGAGGAATCGGGCTGCGGCGCGCGTGGCTTTTTCCGGATCAAGCCGCTCATCGTAAGCGGAGGAACGCTTCAGCTGATAAGTGCCACCAGTTTCGGCGATAAATTGCCACATACCCACCGCATTCTTGTTCGAAACGGCGTGGGGCAGGAAACCGGATTCGGCCTGAGCCAGGTAAATCAGTTCCTGGGGTACGTTCTCTTCCGCCAGAATTGTCTGGATGAGGTCTCTATAGCGGCCCGAACGGCGGAAACCCGCCAGCAGAACGCGCCGCCCGTTATCCGTAGCCGTGAAATAGTGAATGAGATTGGGAACCGGACCCGCCAGTTCCAGCGGGATTCCGGACGAGATCTGCGATAACTCACTCTGCAGTTTCGGGGCTTGCTTCTGATCCACGCCAAAGGTCATCTGGCTAATGGCATCGATGGGGGCTTCGTCGTAGGAAACTTTATCGTCATTCGCTTTCTGGCCCGCGCCGAGCTTTTCGACATCGAAGCGGTAGATCAGATTGCAGATTTCATCCAAGCGGCGCTCAATCCGTTCATGATCCGGAAGCGAATCGGGAGCGGCCAGCAAAGCGTCTACCGCTTGGTCAAATTCCTTGCGCGCACCTGTGAGGTCGCCTTCGAAATAAAGCTGCCGACCCGTGTTGAAGTGGGAATCAGAGAGCCTTAGACATGCATCACCTTGGGGAGAACGGAGGCCATTCTCAGGGGCTGTTTCGCTATCCGCAATTGGAGTAGCAACGGGCCCCGTCGCCAACTCCGCCGAACCTGTTGCGGAAGCCTCCGCAACGTTTCCGATACCTGCTGCTTTCAGTGCCATTCCCGCCGGCATCGGATTTTTCTGACCTGCTTGGGAGACTCCCAGAGGTACAGCCAAAAGCAAAGCAAGCTGGGCTATCTTAGGCCGCGATCGTTTCATCATTCGATAAGCGTCTCTTATAGTTTAACTCAAACCTAACTGAACCATCACTCTACTCCGGCCACCGAAGACCGGTCAAGCCAGATTTTTCGGATTGAGCTTCCAAAATCGGTAGCGGACCTCGCCCGGGAGTACTTTGCGACCGGCACCCTTCCTATCACATCGGCTGGTGTACCGAAAAACGATAGATTTTGTTGCTAAAGCCTTAAAAATCAGCGCTTTAAATAAAAACCAGGAATCGAGGCCGTCTCTTTTTCAAAGACTTACCCCGATGTCCTGGTGGGTATTTAAGGGCCAAATTCTCTTCTGAATTTGGAATTTCCACAGCTTAACGTGTCGGTACTGGTTGAGGCTGACGACTAGAAATAATACGGTCTATCATGCCATACTCGAGCGCGGCCGCTGGTTCGAGGATGTAATCGCGGTCCACGTCGCGGGATATTTTGTCAATCGGCTGACCGGTGGCATCGGCCAGGATTTCGTTGAGTGACTGGCGCATGCGAAGAATCTCGCGTGCATAAATATCGATGTCGGCCGCTTGTCCGCCCAGGCCGCTCATGGAGGGTTGGTGGATCAAAATACGCGCATTTGGCAAACTGAACCGTTTGCCCTTGGTGCCGCACGCTAGCAGCACCGCCGCCATTGATGCGCATTGGCCCAAACAGTAAGTAACGATGTCCGGCTCCACCAGACGCATCGTATCGAGGATAGCCAGGCCGGCGGTAATCGAACCACCCGGCGAATTGAGATAGAGCGAAATATCGCGTTCCGGATCTTCGGCGGCCAGAAACAACATTTGGGCGATCACTAAGTTCGCGACATTATCGTCTATCGGTGTCCCGAGAAAGATGATGTTCTCTTTCAGTAAACGCGAGTAAATGTCGTAGGCTCTTTCGCCCCGCGACGTTTGCTCGACCACCATCGGCACGAGCACGGAATTGTTCATCCAAAACTCCTTAAGTACTGCACAGCGCTCCAAGATTCGTGAGTATTCTGGGCGATACACCCATGATATAGGATCGTGAATAGACCGCCGGTTTTCTCTCTTATAAGTAATGTCCGGCAACGCCGCCTCTCTCGCTTTCTGCCAAAGCGAACTGCTGGGAAAGGACCTTTGTTTTGATTTAAACGCGAAGGCTTGCCACACGTCTATTGGTGAAGACATCGACGTGAGGGAGGGTTATCCTGAGACAATAGTGAACGGCGGGTTGATTCGGAGGACGCGGTTGCATCCCTGCTGACTAATTATTGAGCCCATTTCAACCGAATAGGCCAGTAGGGCAGAAATTTGGATACGCGTATGAAGGTCCTAATCGCCGACGACAGCGCTACCTCGCGGACCATGCTGGGGAAGTCGCTCACACGTTGGGGCTACGACGTGGTTTTGGCGGAAGACGGCGCACAGGCATTGGACGTATTGGAAAGGCCGGACGCGCCCCCGATGGCTATTCTCGATTGGGTGATGCCGCACCTGACCGGTCCGGAAGTTATAAAGAAGGTCCGGGAGACTCGGCGCGAGCCCTATACCTACATTTTGCTTCTTACCTCGAAGAACAGTAAGGAAGAAACCGTGGCCGGTTTAGAAGCGGGAGCGGATGATTACATTGTCAAACCGTTTGATCAGCAGGAACTTTCGGTCCGGCTTCGTTGCGGTAAGCGGATTATCGATCTACAATTGAGCCTCATGGAAGCCCGTGAGGAATTGCGCGAAAAAGCCAACAAAGATTTGTTAACGAAACTTCACAACCGGGCCGCCATTATGACCTTGCTGCAAACCGAGATTGCGCGCTCCCATCGCGATCAGCGGTCGGTCGGTGTGGCGCTTCTCGATATCGATCATTTCAAGAAGGTCAACGATACCTACGGGCACTTCGCAGGCGACGCGGTTTTGCGAGAAACGGCAGCGCGTTTGAAGAGCAGCGTTCGCGCTTATGACCAAGTTGGCCGGTATGGGGGCGAGGAATTCCTGGTAGTGTTGCCGAACGTTGATATGGAGCAGGCCGTCCAGCAGGCGGACAGAATGCGGTTGCGCCTGCAGGAGTCAAAGATTCTGGCCGATGCCGGAGTCGAAATCCCGGTTACCGCCAGCTTTGGTGTAACGGTTACCGACCTTTCCGACCGCGATCCCGACGTCTTTATTCGCATCGCCGACGAAGCGCTTTATCGTGCCAAAGCCAACGGGCGCAACCGGGTGGAAAGCCTCCATTTTCGCGATTCCGAACCAGACGCCAATTAGCCAGACTGGTTGCTATACTGAGCAAAGTGCGCGCCCATAGCTCAGCTGGATAGAGCGTTTGGCTACGAACCAAAAGGTCGGCAGTTCGAATCTGTCTGGGCGCACCATTTACACAACCCTATTGGTTGTGGCAACCTGAACCACCATGCCCGACATTCTTCTCTCCCCGGATGAGTTCGAGGAGTTTCGCGCCGCTATGCAACTGGCGGAAAGGAAGGGCTTGTCGCGAACGAAAGCCGCGCAAGCTTGGCTCGCACGCCGCGGCTATCGCGTCCCTGATTCAGTCGAGCAACCCACGCAAGAACCTCAAGTTCGGACTAGCCGTCAGAAATCGATCTTTAGCCGGAAAGACATCGAACTCGCCAAGCGCTGGGGCATCAGTCTCGACTAACGCCGAGTCGGCTTTCGGAACTACATTCCGGCAGCAAAGGCAGACGATCGCAGGGTAATCGTCGCGTCAGGAAAAATCTCGAGCTTTACGTCGTCTCGATTGATCCCAATATCAAATAGCAGCGCAAACGATCACTCAGATCTTCGTCACCCCAGAGATTTGCGACGCCGAGCGTCCTCGATCACTCAACGGTTACAAAATACGAAAGAAGAGTCGCTTATCCAACACTTTGAGCGGCCACTTTGAGCGGCAAATGTTCGAATTGAATGCGCGGCTAAGCCCGAAACACCGGCTCAAGCGCGCCGATATGCGTTTTCAAGCCCGCGAGTTCAGTCGATGTGAGCGGTGGCAGCGGTCCCAGCGCGTACTCAAGGGCGATATCCCAAATGCGTTCGTCGCCCGGCGGTACCGCAGCCGTAATGTCCTGGTTTAAAGTGAAGCGCAGAGCAAGGCGCGCCATCTCATGGTCGTCAATCGGCTGATACCAACACTTCGGATATTTCCGCTCAGCCGGCTTCATCGATTCCGGCCATTGGCCGAAGGCCAGCGCCTTCAGGGCCATCCGCGCCATCCCCTTCTCTTTCGCCTTGGCCAAAATCTGCGGACCGAAGCCGCCGTTTTCCCAGGCGTTCACATTTACCGGAAACAGCACACTGTCGAGTTCCAATGCGTCCATCAGGCGTATAGCAGCGGGTGCATGGTGTGCCGAAAAGCCCAAGTGACGCGCCTTGCCCTCCTTCTTCGCCTTGAAGAATGCCTCCGCGGCCCCACCCGGAGCAACAATCTTATCCACATCCTCCATCGAAGCCACGGCGTGGAATTGGTACAGGTCGACATGGTCGGTATCAAAGCGGCGCAAAGTTTGTTCCAACTCCGCCATGGCCCCGCCCGCATCCCGCTTCCCGGTCTTTTCCGCTAGAAAAATGTTCTTGCGATACGGTTTGAGAGATTTGCCGAGCTTGATCTCAGCCTCGCCGTCAAAGTAAGACGGGGCGCAGTCGAAGTAATTCACGCCGCGTTCGACCGCTGCGCTCACGCGCCGGTCTGATTCGCTTTGTTCTAGACCGCAAACAACGATGCCGCCCAGCGCAATGATCGAAAGCTCGATACCGTTCTTATATAGGCGCTTTGGAACGCTGTTGCCGGCTTGTACTAAACCGGCAGCCGAGCCCATGACGGCGGCCGTACCAAGAAATTCGCGACGATCCATGATCGATCTCCTTTTCCGATGAAGCGAAAGTATATCAACGTAAGGACGCGCCCCTTGTCGATATAGTGGAAGGTCATACCCGGCCAAAACCATGAAATCTTCCGTGATCGCTGTACTACCTGCCCTTCTGGCTCTGTCCGTCTTCGCTCAACAGCATCCTTCACCGCCGCCGGCCTTTCAGATGCCGGCAGCCACACCCAATGACACTCTCAAATCCCCAGAGGTTTCCCCGAACGGCCACGTCACCTTCCGCCTTTACGCCCCCAACGCGCAAAACGTCAAGCTCCAAGCGGAGGGCATGGAAGCCACTCCCGGCATCTCTCAGGAACAAGTCATGAAAAGTTTCGCCGGCTTCCCCATGACCCGAGGCAACGATGGTGTTTGGTCTATCGACTTCGGTCCTATCCAGCCCGGCATCTATCGCTACAACTTCTCCGTCGATGGCATCCAAACCAGCGACCCGCGCAATCCCCTCACCAGCCAATCTCTCAACGCAAGCCGCAATCTCTATGAAGTCCCAGGCGCCGCTTTTCTCGAGTACAAACCCGACATTCCGCACGGTGCAATCGCCAGCGTCTATTACAACTCGTCCGCGGTAGCCGGCCTCCGCAGAATGCACATCTACACCCCACCGGGCTATGATGCCGGCGTCGCGCAGCGCTACCCTGTTTTGTATCTTCTCCACGGCGGCGGCGATACTGACGATTCCTGGCCTACCATCGGACGCGCTGGAGCAATCTTAGACAACCTTATCGCTGCCCACCAAGCCGTCCCCATGATCGTTGTTATGCCCGCGGGCCATGTGTCTCGCGAATTCCAACTCCGCACTGGCATGAACACCATGGGCCATGACAAGTTCAACGAAGACATGATTGCGAGTGTCATCCCGTACATCGACAGAACCTACCGCACTTTCGCCGACCGCAACCACCGCGCCCTCGCTGGCCTCTCCATGGGCGGTCTTCAAACCCTTACCCTGTCACTCACCAACTCAGACCTGTTTGCTTATATCGGCGTCTTCAGTTCCGGCTGGTTTCCTCAAATGCGCGAGCAAATCGAAAAAACCGATTTGACCCAATACAAATCCTCCGGCCAGCCCTTCAAGCTCTACTGGGTCGGCGTCGGCAAACTCGACATCGCCTACGCCAACAGCAACGCCTCCGTCGACTTACTCAAGAAATACGGCATTACTCCCGTTACCCACGAAAGCCCCGGTTTCCACGCCTGGAACAACTGGCGCGACTACCTTCACCTATTCGCAGCTCAACTCTTTGAGTAACGAAGCTTCCCTGAATGGTCACCCAGCTTACTGGGTTGGAGACTCACAATAATTTTGATGGGCTGCGTAGCCGCCCTCTTCCTCTTAGCTCTCGGGGCTGCTGCGCTGCTCTCAGATGCGAAGCGAGCACAATGATCCCAAAAACCGCCCGGCAAGAAAAACGTTAGAGTCCTCCTGCTCGACGCTCGTACACCCGCCCGAACAACGGTCACACATTCCATCAGCAAATCTTTTAAAATCAGGAGCATACGATAAACCGGCTCCCCGATCCCAACCAGCTTAATCTGAGTCACCGCCCAACCACATTTTTCTTCTCTCTTTAAATCAATAACTTAGCCGACATTTTCTGCGCCTCGCGAACTGGCCTATCTGATCCTGGAAGCGAAAAGGAAGGCCTATATCGCCGTGCATTCAAAACTCGTTACAAGACACAAATTCCCTCGTAAGCGCGAGCTCCAACTCCGCATACCGCCCACTTTTTCCCGTCGCCCAAACGGGAAATATTCGCCTTTCTCTGCCCCCAAAACCCCGATTATTTCCCGTCGCTTTCACTTAATATTTATAGACCGGAAAAATTCGCCAAAAATCGACCTTCCCAACCCGATTTATTCCCGTCCACCCGACGGGAAAAATTCACTGTAATTGCATCGTACTCGTTCCGCAGAAATCGCCTTTCCTTCGCCTGTCACCCCTCGCACAACTCCGCATCTTCCCCGACAATGCGAAAACTCCCGCTAGCTCTTTGCGTGCCGCTCCTCCTGCCCCTGTACGCCTCGGCTCAAGATAAAATCTCTCTTACCCAAGCCGTCGAACTCGCCCTCCGTCAGAACAAATCCATCGCCGCCGCCGGTGCCCTCGCTAAAGCCGCTGAGTTTCAAACCCAATCCGCCCACGCCGGTTACCTGCCCACCCTCAACTACACCGAATCCGCGACCCGCAGCGATAATCCGGTCTTCGTCTTTTCTTCCCTTCTAACCCAACATCAGTTCAGCGCCGATAATTTCGCTCTCGGCCCCCTCAATCGCCCCGCCGCTCTTGATGACTTCCGCTCGTCTCTTGTCGCCCAGCAAACTCTCTTCGACGCGGGTCAAACCAAAAACGCTATCCGCGCCAGCCACGCTTTCGAACAAGCCGCCGGCGCCGACGTCCGCCGCACAGAAACCGAAATCACTTTCTCCGCCGTCCATGCCTACCTCGATTGCGTCTTGAGTGAAGCCGCCCTCAACGCCGCCCACGAAGCTGTGAAATCCGCCCAAGCCGATCTCGAACGCGCCGAAAACATTCACCAGGTCGGCATGTCCACCGATGCCGACGTTCTCTCCATCCGCGTCCATCTCGCCCGCATGCGCGAGCAGGAAATTCGCCGCAACGCCGAGCTCACCACCGCGCGCGCCTCCCTCAACGACGCGCTCGATCTTCCGCTCGATACCCCTCACGAACTCACCACGCCTCTCAGCCCATCCGCTGCCCGTCAGCCCGATGCCCTCGCCGCTTACGAGCTCAGCGCCGCCAAACGTCCCGAAGAACTCCGCATGCAGTATGGCGAAGAAGCCGCCGCCGCCCAACTCGCCCGCGAACATGCCGCACTCTTTCCCACGGTTTCCGTCATGGCCGCGTTTGAAGCCGATCGTCAAACCTTCGTCACTCGCGGCGGAGCGAATTGGACCGTGGCCGCTTCGCTCAATTGGAACCTCTTCAACGGCTTGCGCGATAAATCCGAAATCGCCGCCTCGCGTGAGCAGCTCAGCGCCGCCAAATCCGCCCGTGAGCGCATGAGTTCCGCCCTGCAACTCGAAGTCCGCCGCGCCTGGGCCGATCTCGATGCCGCCAATCAACGCATCGCCGTCAGCCAGGCCACTGTTGCGCAAGCCGAAGAAAGTTTGCGCATCACTCAGAATCGTTACCAATCCGGCCTGAGCCAGGTTACCGACTTACTTCGTACCGAAGCCGCCGTACTTGAAAGCCGGACCGAATATCTTTCCGCACTGCATGATCAGCGCCTGGCCTCCGCTCAGCTCGACGCCGCCGCGGGGAGTCTCAACACTGACTCGCCCTCACTCAAGGACTAACCGAACATGAAAAACCTCCTGACCCTTCTTCCCATCGCGCTCCTCACCGTCGCTTGCAGCGAACCGCCGCGCGCCGCCCAGCCAGCCGAGTCGAAACCGCCGGTCCCTGTCTCCACGCTTGCCGTTGACCTGCAGGACATCCCATCCGTCTATAGCGCCACCGGAGTCGTCCATGCCCGCACCGAATCGCAATTGGCGAGCCAAATGATGGCCCGCGTCCGCGCTGTCAATGTCCAAGCTGGTGATCGCGTCCACGCCGGTCAGGTTCTTGTCTCGCTCGATTCCGCCGAACCCGACGCCGCTTATCATCGCGCCGAAGCCGGACGTGCTGAATCCCAAAGCGCCATCGCCGAAAGCGATAGCAATATCGCCCAAGCCAAAGCCAATCTCGATCTCGCCAACGTCACCGCCCAGCGCATGCAGGATCTTTTTTCCAAGCGCTCCATCTCGCAACAGGAAATGGATGAAACCAATGCCAAACTCAAAACCGCCCAAGCCAGCTACGAAATGGCCCGCGCCCGCCGCGATGAACTCGATGGCCGCATCGCGCAAACCGACGCCGGGCTCGCGGAAGCGCAAACCGGCCGCGGTTACGCTCTCATCCGCGCGCCTTTCAATGGCATCGTCACGGCTCGCAACATCGAACCCGGGGCCATCGCCGTTCCCGGCGCTCCGCTGCTCACCGTCGAAGCCGGCAATGGCTATCGCATGCATGCCGCCATCGAAGAGTCCCAACTCTCGAATATTCATCTAAACGCTCAAGTCAACGTCTTCATCGATACTCTTCAAACTGAAATCCCTGGCCGCATCGTTGAAATCTCGCCCGTCTCCGATGCGAACTCGCACAGCTACACCGTCAAAATCGATCTGCCGTCCAATCCCGCCATCCATGCGGGCGAATTCGGCCACATCTCGTTCGTCACCGGTCAGAAACAAGGCTTCAGCGTGCCCGCGTCCGCCGTTCACGAAAATGGTCAGCTGCAATCCGTATTCGTTGCAGATCATGGCGTTGCCCGCATCCGTCTGGTCACCCTCGGCGAAAAACAAAACGATCAGTTCAACGTCCTCTCCGGCCTCGATAAAGGCGATCGGGTCATCAATCCCGTCCCCTCCGGCTTGGCCGACGGCGATCGTGTGGAGGAGCGCTAATGGTTAGCCCGCGCTCTCTCGGTATCGCCGGACGCTTCGCCCGCGTCTGGATTAATTCCCCGCTCACCCCGCTCTTCATCGGCGTCTCTTTGCTTGCCGGCTTCTTCGCCGTCGTCAAACTCCCGCGTGAAGAAGAACCGCAAATCATCGTCCCCATGGTCGATGTCTCCGTTGCTCTGCCCGGCGCGTCCGCGCGTGAAGTCGAAGAGCGCGTCACCAAACCCATGGAGAAATTGCTATGGGAAATCCCCGGCGTCGAATATATCTACTCCACCTCCAGCCCCGGTGGCTCGCTCGTCATCGTCCGCTTTCTCGTCGGCCAGGACGAAGAGAAAAGCATCGTTCGCCTGAATCAAAAACTGCAAGCCAATTTCGATATCATCCCTCCCGGCGCATCCCAACCCATCGTCAAGCCGCGTTCTATCGACGATGTGCCCATCCTCGCCATCACCATCTGGAGCCGCCATAATGACGATTACCAACTCCGCCAAATTGCCGGCCAGCTGGATGATGTCATCAAACAAGTCCCCGACGTCTCCGCCGTCACTCTCATTGGTGGCCAGCGCCGTCAATTGCGCGTCACGCTCGATATCACTCGACTCAACGCCTATAGCCTCAGTCCAGCCACTGTGATCAAAGCTCTCGGCGCGTCCAATGAGCGCCTCTCGTCCGGCAGCATCGATGATTGCAACAAAGAAGTCCTCCTCAAAACCGGCGAATTCCTCCGTACCGCCGACGATGCCCGCCGCGTCGTCGTCGGTGTCTCAAATGGCAAGCCCGTTTTCCTGCAGGACATCGCGCGCATTGCCGATGAAGGCGAGGAGCCTGTCCAATACGTCCGTTATCGTGATCGCAATGGCTTTACCGCACCAGCTGTCACTATCGCTATTGCCAAACGCAAAAGCACCAATGCCGTCGTGGTAGCCGACGATGTGCTTCGCCGTGTCGACGCCTTCAGAGCCGCCGAGCTTCCGCACGATGTCGAAATGACTCTCACGCGAAACTACGGCGAAACTGCTGCCGAAAAATCCAACGAGCTTCTGCTCCACATGCTGCTCGCTGTTGTCTTCGTGAGCGTCCTGGTCGCCTTCACCCTCGGAATGCGCGAATCGCTCATCGTCTTCATTGCGATTCCCGTAACTCTCGCGCTCACCCTCACCGTCTTTTACCTCTACGGCTACACGCTCAATCGCATTACCCTGTTCGCTTTGATCTTCTCGATCGGCATTTTGGTTGATGACGCAATCGTCGTCGTTGAAAACATCGTGCGTCACTGGCGCATGCCGGAAAATCACAGTCGTCCCATTGCCGATGTCGCCATCGAGGCCGTCGACGAAGTCGGCAACCCCACTCTTCTCGCCACGCTCGCCGTCATCGCTGCCATTCTCCCCATGGCCTTCGTCGGCGGCTTGATGGGTCCTTACATGCGTCCGATTCCCGTCGGCGCCAGTGCCGCCATGGCCTTTTCCGTCATCGTGGCTTTCCTCGTTACGCCGTGGGCTGCTATTCGCATCCTGAAGCGGCATGGCGCTGATGCCCACGCCTTTCATGAGGATTGGTTTACGCGCGTCTATCGGCGATTAATGCATGCGTTATTGCACAGCACTTCCATGCGCTGGGGTTTCCTCGCGGGCGTTACCTTCCTCTTGCTCGCCTCTGTCTCGCTCTTCTATTTCGGTTTAGTGAAAGTCAAAATGTTGCCGTTCGATAACAAAAGCGAATTCCAGGTCATCGTCGATATGCCCAACGGCACCACTCTCGAACAAACGCAACATGTCGCCGAAGCCCTCGCCGCCGAAGCCGCCAAGCAACCCGAAGTCGTCAACATCGAGACGTATGCCGGCGTCGCCTCGCCCTTCAACTTCAACGGCCTCGTCCGCCACTATTACCTCCGCCGCGGCTCTAACGTTGCCGATCTGCAGGTCAATCTCGTCGGCAAATCCGATCGCTCGCTCCAAAGCCACGAGATCGCCAAACAAGTCCGCAAGCGTTTACTCCCCGTCGCTCAACAATTCGGCGCGCGCATCAAAGTAGCCGAGGTTCCGCCAGGGCCGCCCGTTCTCGAAACCATGGTCGCCGAAATCTACGGCCCAACGCAGCAAGGCCAAATCGATCTCGCGCGCAAAGTTCGCGACGTCTTCCGCACCACCGACGGTGTTGTCGATGCTGATTGGTATGTCGAAGACGATCAAACCGAATACCGCATCATTCCCGATAAAGAAAAAGCCGCCCTCAGCGGCATATCCACCGCCGACATCGCTCAAACTCTCCAAACGGCTTCCGCCGGTTTCGCCGCCGGCCTGCTTCACGTCGATTCATCGAAAGAAGATGTCCCCGTGGTTGTCCGCCTCGACCGCGCCGAGCGTTCCTCGCTCGATCGACTCCTCACTTTGCGCGTCGGCCAGGTTCCGCTCTCTGAACTCGTCCACGTCGAAAAAACGTCGATCGATAAAAGCATCTATCACAAAAACCTGATGCCCGTAACCTACGTCACTGCCGATCTCGCCGGCGTCATCGAAAGTCCGGTTTACGCAATCCTCAAGCTTGGTCCCGCCATCGATCAGCTCAAAATGGCGCCCGCGTACTCGCTCGTCTGGGATGGCGAGTGGCACATTACCATCGAAGTTTTTCGCGATCTCGGCATCGCCTTCGCGGCCGTACTCGTCCTGATCTTCGCCTTGCTTGTCGGCTGGTTCCGCTCTTTCATTACTCCGCTTGTGATCATGATCGCCATTCCGTTCTCGCTCATCGGCATCGTCCCCGCGCATGGCCTGCTCGGCGCTTTCTTCACGGCCACTTCCATGATTGGCTTTATCGCCGGTGGCGGCATTGTTGTCCGCAACTCCATCATCCTCGTCGATTTCATCGAACTCCGTGTCGGCCAAGGCCTGCCTCTCGATCAAGCCGTAGTCGAAGCAGGCGCTGTTCGCTTCCGTCCCATGATGCTCACTGCGGCGGCCGTCGTCGCCGGTTCCGCAGTGATCCTCTTCGACCCGATTTTCCAGGGCCTCGCCATCGCACTGATGGCCGGCGAAATCGCTTCGCTCGCTTTCTCGCGCATGACCGTTCCGGTCGTCTACTTCATGGTCAATCGGAGGAAACAAGTGACTCCTATCACATAAGCCGGCTTGTCACTCTTTTTCCGAAAGAGAATCCTTTCTGTTTAAGAAGGAGGTGACGATGCAACGCCTCGTGATCCTCGGAGGTGGAACCGCCGGCACCATGATGGCCAACAAACTGGCCAACTTGTTGAGTCCGGAGGAATGGCAAATCACCGTAGTCGATAGCCATCCCACCCATTACTACCAACCGGGGTTCTTGTTCGTACCTTTCGGCATTTACACAGCCCGCGACGTTATGAAACCACGCCGCGATTTTCTACCGCCTTCGGTCAAACTCCTACTGGCCGAAGTCGATCGTATCGACGCAGAGGCGAAGCATGTCTTGCTCAAAGACGGCTCGCCTCTCTCATACGACTATCTGATCATTGCCACCGGCGCGCAAATCCGGCCCGACCAGACCGAAGGCCTGCTCGACGAAGACTGGCATCGAACCAAGTTTGATTTCTACACCGTCGAAGGCGCAGTGGCTTTGCACAAAGCCTTGCAGTCCTTCGATGGAGGGCGTTTGGTGGTCAACATCGTCGAGATGCCTATCAAGTGCCCCGTCGCGCCGCTTGAGTTTCTGTTCCTCGCGGATACCTATTTCCGCGAAAGAGGCATCCGCGATAAAGTGGATCTCCAACTCGTCACCTCGCTTCCCGGCGCTTTCACCAAGCCCAAAGCGACCGAGATTCTCGGCGGTCTTCTTGCTGAGAAGAAGATTTCCGTAACCCCGGACTTCGGCCTCGCCCGCGTCGATAACGAGAACAAAAAGCTGGTCGGCTGGGACGACACCGAAGTGCCCTACGATTTGCTGGTCTCCATCCCAACCAACATGGGCGATAAAGCCATCGAGCGTAGCGGCTTGGGTGACGAGCTGAACTTCGTTCCGACAAACAAGCAGACCTTGCAGTCGAAGGCTCATCCCGATATTTTCGTCCTGGGCGACGCCACCAACCTGCCCGCCTCGAAGGCAGGTTCCGTCGCTCACTTCCAAGCCGAGATCCTGACCGAAAACTTCTTGAGCGCCATCGACGGCAAGCCCTTGCACGCCTCCTTCGATGGCCACGCCAACTGCTTCATCGAATCCGGCGGAGGCAAAGGGTTCCTGATCGACTTCAATTACGACACCGAACCGTTGCCCGGCGTCTATCCGCTGCCCGGTTTCGGCCCGCTGTCGTTGCTGAAGCAGACGCACTTGAATCACTACGGCAAATTGATGTTCCGCTGGGTCTACTGGCATCTGCTTTTGCGCGGCAAGGAATTACCCATTGGCGCCGCTATGTCCATGGCGGGAAAGGTGGCTTAACTATGAACGCGGTACTGGAAGAACGCGATCAGCTTACTGAAATATCGCACAAGCTCGACCGCATTACCGAAGAGCTTGAACAGCAAAAGCGTTACCGCCTCGCTTTCGAAGACCTCGAAGCCGATTTAACACACGTCGCCAAAGAAGCCTTCCCGGCCATCGTCGCCCAAATGGCCGAGTTCGAACGCAAAGGCTACTTCCGGGTCGCAAGACAAATGGGCGGCATCGCCGACGCATTGGTGGATTCTCACTCTGCCGGAGATTTGGATCAAGCGCGGGCCGGCATTCCGCATCTAATCGGCTTTTTGCGGGAACTCACGCGTCCCGAGGTGTTAAACGCCCTCGAAGCCATGGTCTACGGCTTCGGCGAGGTGCAAGCCGAACAAAAAGGCGAGGTGTCCATGCTTTCGCTTATGCGCGAAGCCAATTCGCCCGAGGCTCGGCGCGGCTTCGATATTATGCTCCGCTTCTTCAAAGTTGTCGGAGCCCGCAGCGCCAAAGAACCAAGGAGAAACAACAAATGACGACCGAACTGTTAGGCAAACAACTACAACTGGACGCCGATGGCCACTTAGCGAATCGCGCCGATTGGAGCCCCGAACTCGCGGCGGAGATCGCCCGCGCCGAAGGCATTCCGCAATTGAACGACGATCACTGGAAAGTCATGAACTACATGCGCAAAGTCTTCGAAGCCGAAGGCGACCCGCCCTCCATCCGCCGCCTTACCAAGGAGAGCGGTGTCGATACCAAGCAACTCTATGCGCTTTTCCCAAAGGGCCCGGCTAAGAAAGCTGCGAAAATCGCCGGCCTGCCCAAACCCAAAGGCTGCATTTGAAGGAGAACTATCATGCCAACACCAGAACCCATCCAAAAAGTATCGATTATTGTCTCCCGTGGAACGCTCGATGGCGTCTATCCCGCCCTCATCATGGCCAACGGAGCCCGAATGGAAGGCATTGACGCGCAACTTTTCTTCACCTTCTTCGGCATGGACGCCATTAACAACGAGCGTATGGATCATTTGAAGGTCGCCACCGTCGGCAACCCTGCTTTGCATATGCCCACTATGGTTGGCGCCTTACCCGGCATGTCGTCGCTTGCCACTACCATGATGAAGAAGGAAATGGAGAAGATCGATATTCCCCCGGTGCGTGAATTCATCAAGATGATCCACGATGCCGGCGGCGAAATCTACGCCTGCAAAGCCTCTGTTGACATGTTCCACCTCAAGAAAGAAAGCTTCTGTGAGGAAGTGGATGACATCATCAGCGTCGGCCAATTCTATGAGAAATCCGCTGGAGCGCAAATCATCTTCACTTAAATTAGGATCGAGTGTTAGAAAACTTCCGGCTCAAGGTCTTTCGCGCTGTCGCCGAACACCTGAGCTTTCGTAAAGCGGGTGAAGTTCTTTATTTGACGCAACCCGCCGTTACTTTGCAAATCAAGACGCTTGAAGAAGAGCTCGGCACAAAGCTATTTGAGCGCCGCGCTTCGGGCGTGCGCCTTACCAAGGCCGGCGAAATGCTGCTTCCTTACGCCGAACAGCTTTATCGCACCGCGCAAGAAGCCGAGAATCGCCTGGCTGGCCTCAAAGGCGGCGCCGCGGGAGAACTCATTCTCGGCGCCTCCACCACCATCGCGCAATATGTCCTACCCGCCGTTCTCGCCGAGTTCGTGCAAAGCTTCCCGAATGTACGCCTGCGCGTACTGAGTGAAAACACGGAAGCCATTTCCGAAGGCGTTGCCGAGGGCCGTTTTCACTTAGGCTTAATCGAAGGTCCTGCCCTTCGTAAAGACCTGAAGGTGGAGCGTTGGTTCGACGACGAAATGGTCCTCGCGGTGGCGCCCAGCCACGAATGGGCGAGTCTTACCGCCGTTGAGCCTGAAAACTTAACCCAAGTTCCTCTCATCATGCGCGAACGAGGCTCCGGTTCTCGCCACGTCGTCGAGCAGTGGCTCCAGAAAGCCGGCTTGCGCCTCAGTTCCCTACAAATCGCTATGGAACTAGATTCCACCGAAGCCATCCTGTCCTGTGTCGAACAAGGCCTAGGTATCGGCTTTGTTTCCGAGTGGGCCACAGCGCGCCATTCAAACCTCGCGATTCTTCGCTTGCAAGGATTGCCTCTCCACCGCAGCTTTTCCTTCGTCTCGCCGCGTAGTTCCGATCTGTCTATCGCGGCTGCTGCCATGCTGCGGTTTCTCAAGAATCTTCTGCCCGCGATAACCAAACCTGATCCCGCATGAGAATTACTCGTTGGACGCTTGCGGCTTTTCGGACGATATTCAAAGCATGCGCCAGCGAATCAGTGCGGTGGTGTTTTTTGCCATGTTGGCGTGCGTTCTGGCCGGTTGGGCCGATCCTCCAATCGCATTAGCCCTCGGGCTCGCCTTTGGCATGCTGCTCGACCATCCTTTTGATCGCGCCAGCCGCAACTGGTCCAAATGGCTGCTTCAATTCTCCGTCGTGGCGCTCGGCTTCGGTATGAATGCCCGCCAAGTCTTAAAAGCCGGCCGCGCGAGCGTCATTTTTACCGCGATCGGCATCTCGCTGGCGCTGACCCTCGGCATTCTACTCGGTAGAGCCCTGCGGGTGCGCTCCAAAGTCGCGCTCCTCATCTCAGCCGGCACGGCAATCTGCGGCGGCAGCGCCATCGCCGCCATCGCCGCCGTGAATGAACCCGATGACGAAGAGATGGCCATGTCTCTCGGAACCGTCTTCCCTCTGAATTCAATCGCGCTTCTCGTATTTCCGATCATTGGTGCCGCCACGCATCTCACGCAGACGCAATTCGGTCTTTGGGCAGCTCTCGCCATCCATGACACCAGTTCAGTCGTCGGCGCAGCGGCGAAGTTCGGTCCGCAGGCACTCGCCATTGCCACGGTGGTGAAGCTGACTCGGGCGCTCTGGATTCTTCCCGTCGCGCTCGTGATCGCCGCTATGAATGGTCAAAGAGCAAGCCGCGTAAAAATTCCGTGGTTCATTTTGCTTTTTTGCGTGGCTGCTTTCGCAAATTCATGGTTGCCGAAGTGGAAGCCGATGTTCGGAGCGTTGAACTCCG
>CAVYUL010000047.1:0-39812 GCA_963771405.1 Bryobacterales bacterium | reverse complement strand
GCAACCTCAGATTCAGTGGGCGGATCGTTTGCTGGCGGCAAGCAGGGCGAAATCGCCCGCGGTAGCAGGTCTTGCTTCGTCATCCGTGCTCGCCTATCTGATGCATACCGAGTTTGATGGCAACATGGTAGACCAATGCCGTGTGCTGAGTAGCGGAAAGAAGGGCGCTTACGAAATCTCGTTCGGCGAAGGTGTGGAGCTCTCGGTCCGCATATCAGCTCCGTAACGGCCAGCCGTACTTCACTGACATTCGCATTGAGTAGAGAGCACATCCTTTCTCGTTCTCAAGGCTGCTGGGCAGACGTTCGGGACGATTTGTCGGCTATCGGAAACTGCGCCACTGCTAAGAAAACGAGAGATCCCACCCGACGATAGTGGCGGTTCCGATACTTTAGGATTTCGTCAAGGCGTTGCCGCCGGTTATCCTCAACGACCTACAGCCGGATTGCGGAGTTTGAGAGCGCCGATAGGGCTGTCGCCTTCAATCCGATCAGGTGGCGCGTGGGCAAGACCAGCGTGGTTGCGGGTCTGATCGCGGCGCTGCCTGAGTACGATTGGAAAGCCGGTGAAGATCAACCGCAATATGGACACGGAATCTGTTCGGCGAACGGGGAAGCATGCGACTGCGCGACTGGAGATCATTCGTGGGCGATTTCCGAGGAAAAGGATCGCAGCGGAGAATCAAGACACATCCCGCTTTCTGGTTGCAGGCGCGGCGCGGTCGCTGTGGGTTCGGACGGAGCAGGGAAGACTGGCAGAGGCGATGCCGGCACCCCTTCGATGAGAAGCTGGCGGACGAGGCGAGCGCGACGGGCTCCGACGGCGAGGCGGACGAGAATTTCTTTCTGACGGGCGGAGGAGCGCGCCAGAAGAAGGCCAGCCAGATTGACACAGGCCATGAGAAGAGTGAGGCCCGAGACGCAGAGAAGTAAGTTGAGGGGAGTCCGATAAGTGTCACTGAGCCAACTTAGCCCGTGGCTGCCAGCTTTGAGAGCGATGCGGGGGAGTTTGGTGCCGAGGGTTTGGCGCGCGTGTTCGGGTAAGTTTTGAAACAGGATGCCGGCGAGTTCGCTTTTGATGGAGGCTTCGGAGACTCCGGGCCGGGTGCGGGCCATGAGTTGAATCCAGTACAGGTCATCACCAAAAAGGGATTTGACGGAACTGCTGGGTCGATATAGGTGGCGGTGCGAATGGGTAGGAGGAGGTCGACTTGCGGGTCCCAAAGGAAGCCTCCGTTTGAGACGCCGACGAAGTCTTTGCGCGCAATACCGACAATTACGACGGGCCGGCGATTGACCAGGATGGTTTGACCGACGGCGGATGGATCGAGGCCGAAGTCACGATCCCACATGCGATAGCTGATGACGGCGGCGGGGATACCATCGGCGGTGTCGTCATCGGAATGGATGGCGCGGCCGAGGAGGGGTGGGGAACCGAGTTGGTCGAAGAAGTTGCCGGAAACGAGCATGCCGCCGGCCACAAAGGCTTGGCCATGAGTGACGATGTTGAGGCCGCTCAAGGGAGAAAAGCCGATGATGCCTTGAACGGATCGGGATTGGTTGCGGAGCGCGTTGAGGATCGACCAGGAGACGACATCGAGAGTCTGGCCGTCCGCGCCATCGAGATTGCGCGTGGCCCACATGCAGTTGATGTCCAGGTCTTTGTGGGTGCCCCAGTGAATGATGCGGAGTTCGACAGGATTCCGCACCGCCAGCGAGCGATAGAGGATGGCGTTGCTGATGGTGAAGATGGCGGTGTTTGCGCCGATGCCGATGGCGAGGGAAAGTATGGCGACAGCCGCGAAGGCGGGCGAATTGCGCAGGGTGCGAAGACCATAGCGGAGATCGCGGCCGAGATCTTCGAGCAGAGAGATGCCGCGGGCATCGCGACATTCTTCACGGAAGCTTTCGACGGCGCCGAAATCGACGCGGGCGGATCGGTGGGCGGCGGAAGGGGGAAGGCCGGCGGCTTGGTGTTTGCGAGCTTGCATTTCGAGGTGAAAGCGCAGTTCTTCGTCGAGTTCGCCGTCAGTTTGTTTTGGGTGAAAGAGAGCGCGGAGGCGGAGCAGGAGATCGTTCAGATTCATATCCATACACCTTTCTAAGCACCTTGAAGGACGCGGGCGATGGCGAGCGACATGCGGCCCCATTCTTCCAGTTCGGATTCGAGTTGCTTGCGGCCGGGTGGGGTGAGGCGGTAGAAGCGAGCGCGACGGCCGAGCTCGGAAATGCCCCATTCGGCTTTGATCCAGCCTTGATGTTCGAGCCGATGGAGGGCGGGGTAGAGCGAACCTTGATTGACTTGGAGGACATCTTCGGACAGGGACTGAATGCGTTCAGAGATGGCCCAGCCGTGCTGCGGGCCGGTTTGAAGAGTGCGGAGGATAAGGAGATCGAGGGTGCCTTGGAGGAGATCGATGCGAGAAGGGGGTGGCATAGTGTCGGACGCCTACAACAATGCTAGGCCGATTGGTGTCGAATGTCAACAACAAGCAAAGGGCACTAGAGGAAAGGTATTAGCCGGGAACTTTTGAAATGCGCGGTTCGTATTTATGGATGTATGATCCAGTTTCTACTTTGGTGCCTGTTATTTGTTTTGTGCTGGCCATTGGCGCTGGTGGCATTGGTCTTGTATCCGATTGTATGGTTGCTTTTGCTGCCGTTTCGGATTGTGGGAATCACGGTGGAGGGAGTGCTGGAGTTAGTGAAGGGAATTTTGTTTTTGCCGGCGCACCTGCTGCGAACGCGGAAGGCGTAATTATTTGATTTCTTCGCGTTACGGAGAAATGAGTTCGTTTCCGGTACGAGAAATATCGCTAGCAAAACAACTATCAAAATACGAAGCAATTCTTGCTGCTATGCAAGGCCCCCGTCAGGCCGATCTTCGAAGTAGCAAGAGAGGGGTTTCCCTTGCTGAGCCGCCACTTCCCGTGAGAGCAGCCTGAAATCAAAGCATTTTTGATCTTTCGATTAGCTAAACCGCCCGGGAGTGGATTCCTTGCGTTCCTTTCTCAGTCAACTTTTCGATACAAATTTCATGGCCCACGCCGTCTGCCTCCGGGAGCCCGGCGTAATCTGGCTGCATGCTCTCTCCGATGCTCTGATTGCACTTGCCTATGCCGCCATTTCCTTTGCACTCATGCGGTTCATCCGTCTCCGCAAAGACGTGTCGTTTCAATGGATGTTCGCGCCATTCGCCGCGTTTATTTTCAGCTGTGGAGCGACTCATGTCCTCGCCATCGTCACGCTTTGGACGCCGGTTTATCGCCTTGAGGGTCTGATGAAATTGGCAACCGGGCTGGCGTCCATCGCCACGGCGGGTCTTTTGATACGAGTGATTCCGCGCCTGGCAAGAGTGCCAAGCCTGGCGTTGGGAAGCATGGCGCAATTGGCCGATTCGATGCCGCAGATGGTTTGGGCGGCCGCAGCGGATGGCCGGGTCGATTACTACAACCTGCGCTGGTTCGATTTTACGGGAACGACTTTCGAAAAGGCAAAAAATTGGGGTTGGAAAGCGGTACTGCATCCGGACGATCTGAAGCAAGCCGTCGACCGCTGGACGCACGCTTTTACAACTGGCACTCCGTATGAGGTGGAACTCCGCCTGAAACGCGCCTCTGACAACGTGTTCCGCTGGCACATCTCACGCGCGCTCCCCATTCGAGACGAGAACGGAAAAGTGGTCCGCTGGTGGGGCACATGCACCGACATTGAAAACTACAAACGGGCCGAGGAGGAGATCGGAGTTCTAAACCAAGACCTGGATCGCCGCGTTCAGGAACGCACCGCTGACCTGGAGCGATTGGAAGCCAAGTTCCGCGGCCTGCTGGAAGCGGCGCCCGATGCCATTATCGTTGTCGATTGAGAAGGGAACATTGCGCTCGTGAACGCGATGACCGAGAAACTGTTCGGCTACCGGCGAGAAGAGTTAGTGGGATTGCCGATTGAGACGCTAGTGCCCACGCGCTTTAGAGGGAGCCACCCGACCCATCGCGAAGACTTCACTTCCGATCCGCACGTGCGGCCTATGGGACCAGGGCGGGAGCTTTATGCGCTGCGGAAAGATGGCACGGAGTTCCTGATCGAAATTAGCCTCAGTCCGGTGGAGACGGCCGGAGATTTGCTGTTTTCCAGCGCCATTCGCGACGTCACCGAGAGAAAGAGGGTAGAGCGCGAAATCACCACCTTGAACAGCCAGCTACTAGTGGCGGTTGCGAACGCCGAGGCTGCGAACCGGGCCAAGAGCACGTTCCTCTCCACCATGTCGCATGAGATACGGACTCCCCTCAACGCCATCCTCGGCTACACCCAACTGATGCTGCGCGATTCCTGCCTGGGACTGGAGTCAAAAGAGAAATTGAAGATTATCAGCCGCAGCGGCGACCATCTTCTCGGTCTTATTAATGATGTTTTGGACATGTCCAAGATCGAAGCGGGCCACGCCGAGCTAACTCCGGTGATGTTCAACTTAGTACAGTTGCTCAACGACCTGACAGCCATGTTCCGATTGCGGGCAGAGGCAAAGGCACTGACCTTCCACCTCTCTCTGACAGCTCAATCCATTTCTTATGTGGTGGCGGATGAAGGCAAAGTCCGGCAGGTGCTCATCAACCTGGTAGGGAATGCCATTAAATTCACCAGCCGCGGGGGAGTTGAATTGCAAGTTACGGTAACCGACAAAGGAGCCGACGAGCTGTGGCTTGCCGTGCGGGTGAAGGATAGCGGTCCCGGCCTTTCGGAAGAAGAACAACAGAAGTTATTCGAACCGTCTCGCCAGACCAGAGGTGGCCTGAACATTGGAGAAGGAACCGGCCTGGGGCTCGCCATCAGCCGAAAATACGCAAAGTTGATGGGAGGCGATATTAACGTCACCAGCCAGCCCGGCGAAGGAACCACGTTTTGTTTTGAGATTCCCATGCGCTGGACCGATGCCGCGATCGCCATTAGACGCAATACGCCGAGTCGCGTCACCCACCTGAGTGCCGGGGTGGCACCGCCCGACATTTTGGTGGTGGACGACCAGCTTGAAAACCGCGATAGCCTGATGAAACTGCTCGCTGTTGTCGGTTTTTCCGTGCGCGGCGCAGAAAACGGGGCAACCGCCATTCGCAGTTGGGAGGAACACCCGCCACGGTTGATCTTAATGGATGTGCATATGCCGGTGATGGACGGTTTAGAAGCCACTCGGCGGATCAAAGCCGATCCCCGCGGCAGGGAAACGATTGTCGTTGCCCTCACAGCCAGCGCGCTGGATGAAGACCGCCGGATCATAGCCGCCAGCGGCGCCGATTACTTTCTGGCTAAGCCCTGCGTCGAGGACCAGCTCTTCGAAGTGCTCCGTAAACTGCTAAGCGTCACTTATGACTATGAGGATGCGAGCGGCGGGGAAGCACAGTCGAAAGCAGGCTCTCTTTCCCTGGCCGCCGAGGGAATCGCCCGCTTGACTCCTCCACTCCGCCAGGACTTCCGCGACGCGGTTCTTAACGGCCACAAGAAAGAACTGGATCGGATCCTCGCAACACTGCGTGAAACATCCGATCCCGCTTGCGCGAAATCATTGCAGGATCTGGCCGATTCCTACGCGTACGACACCTTGACGGAACTGCTGGACTCAGGCGCCTAACTGAATCCACGAAAGATCCCCGCCTCTGTCATGTGCGGTCCTGGCCTGAACGACGCGCATAACATTGCATGAGCCGCGAACCCAGCGCAACGTATGCATCCAAACTTGCGCTCTTGCGAAAAAAACAGTCTGCCCTGGGGGCGCGTGCTTTCATGACGTCTTCCGGCGAAGAGCTCAGCACCGCGACGATAAGCTGAGCCAGTTCCGGGGTATTGCGTATGGTTCCTAAGACTTCCGGTCCGTCAATCCTCTTCAGGTTTAAGTCCAGAATGACCAGGTCGGGCCGTTCTTCCTTTTCGTACGGCGATTCCCTCCGCAGGAATGCGAGCGCGGGAACGCCATCATCGACAACCTTGAGTTCCTTCGGATACCCCGCCTTCTCCAAAGCCAGTTTCACCATCATCACGTCAACGGGGTTGTCTTCCACAAGTAGGACGTTAGGCCATGTCTGAGGCGTCAATATATCCATTCGAAGTTCCGGATGCGGCTGGAATCGAAAAGAAAAACGTTACGCCTTTGTCTTGGTTTGATTTGATCCAAATTTTTCCTCCGTAGTGCTCCACAATGCGCTTGCAAAGCGCCAACCCGATTCCCGATCCCGAGACTTTATCTTTATCGAGCCGCTTAAAAATCCCAAAAACGCGGCTGTGAAACTCGTCAGGGATGCCTATGCCGTTGTCCCTGATGGCAAAGATACTATACCTATCTTCAGCTGGCATTGCGCTGACGCTGATCTTCGGCGGACGCCCGCCATGATATTTGAGCGAGTTGCCAATGAGGTTCTGCAGAAGCTGAGACAAATGAATCTCTGGAATTTCGACCACGGGAAGCGGCCCGCAAGTAATATCCGCCTTCGTTTCCAGCACCGCGCTTTCTAAGTTTTTCATGACAACTGCAAACGTTCGTGCCGCATCGGCAATTCTGGGGGCAGCATCGCCAGGCTCTAAGGCCCGGGAAAATGCCAGCAGATCCCGCACCATTTGGACCATGCGTTGCGAGTTCTCAATGGCCGTGTCGATCAATTCCATACTCCACGCCTTCTCTCCATCCTGACTGGAATCTTTGACCAGCTGCAGCGAAAGGGCGACATTGCGGAGCGGTTCCTGAAGATCATGCGCCGCCGCATACGCGAATTCCGCCAACGCGGAATTGGTACGGCGAAGAGACTCCTCCAATCGTTTGCGCTCGGTTATGTCGCGAGCGATCGCGGATGCCCCAATCACACGGCCTTCAGCACTTCGAATCGGCGATAAAACCAACGACACCGTAAGCTTGCTGTGGTTCTTTGTGAACCTTGTCGTCTCGTAATGTTCTACGCTTTCCCCTTGCCGGATTTTGGAGAGAATTGCCTCCTCTTCGGCCCGTTCATTCTGAGGAACCAAGCGCGCGCCAGCCTGGCCGATGATCTCCGATTTTAAATAGCCAAATAACCTCTCCGCGCCTCTATTCCAGCTGGTGATCTTTCCGTCCAGACTGTTGCTGAAAATGGCATCATCAGACGACTCTACAATGGCTGCCAGCAGCGCATTCGTTTCGAGCGCCCGCAGTCGATCCGTGAGATCGTTGTTAACCTCGACAACCGAGATGGGTTGGCCGCTCTCGTCCCGCTGCAACACCCAGGAACTGGCAACGCGCACTCGTTTGCCCGTCGCGGTTTGATGCGAAAGCTCACCCTGCCAGGTCCCCCGTTCGAGGAATTCCGCCTCCACTTCGTCGACGGGTTTTGGAAATTGCGTCTGCAGAAGCTCATGTGAAATTCGGCCGGTTGCTTCTTCGCCCGTCCAACCATAAAGCTGCTCGTTGCCCTTGCACCAAAATCGGATCCTGCCATCCAAACCACGAATGATGCCGTGCGAGAGATCCCAGGCCACTGTCAGTTCCGCAAGGCGGGTATTCTGGCGAGTCAATTCGAGTGTGCGCTCCTCCACTCTTTTCTCAAGCTGCGTGTTTAAGGCCCAGATGTCACGTTTGGCGGTTTCCAGTTCGTCGATCTTGTCTTGCAAGGTCTTGTTGATACGCTGCCACTGCTGGGGGCCGGGAATCGCGGCGATGCGCGGCACCAGCCGGATCAGCAGAATCGCGGTGGGTAAAGAGGTGAGAGCTGTAATCACTTTGATACCCGTTTCCAGCCGGTAAGCAGCCACCCAAAGCGTAATAATGTCCATCAGATGACTGCCGCCGCAGCTCAGAATGAAAACGGCGAAAAGCAGGAACATCCAGGGAAAAGTTAGGTCTTTTCGGATCTTGGTGAGTCGCACCAGCGCGTAGGGAATCAGAAAATAAGAGAGCGCTACTACGCCGTCGGATATCGCATCGGTCCAAATGAGCTCCGGCAAACGCAGACAATATCGATGTGGCATAAAGCCAGCGAAAAGCAATTCATTGAGCAATCCCGTCGCCTCCCAAAGAGTCCCAGGCTGAATTCAGCGCCACTCCGGAAACGCAAGCGACGTCGCGGCTCCGTGCTTGTCCATATATTATCGAGAGACTATTGAGCCGGGAAGCCGGGTAGTGTCCTAAAGAAAATCGGCGCTACACTTGATGGATATGGCCACGCGGCGGCAAATCCAGTTCGAAATCGAAACGGCAAAGATGCGCTACGACTGGGCAGTCGCAGAACGGGAGCGGACGGGCGGCACGCCAGCGCTTGAAAAGTTCATAGTGGAGTCAGGCAGCGAATTGGCCGCGCTTGCTGAAAAACTGGCCAAAACCCGTTCAACGCGCCTTTAGGACACTACCGGAAGCCGGTCACACGGTCAGCATCGATGGCCGTCGAGCAACTGGTTACGGCTTCCGCCACTTCGTCAAGCAGGCAGCTAACTGGTGGGAGCGAATGGGTTTGGTAAGAAAGTCGTTCATGCCCACAGCGAAGCAGTGGGTTCGATTTTCCACGGTTGCCGAAGCAGTCAAAGCAACAATCGGCACGCAGGAACAATGAGCGGCCAGGTTACGGATAGCCGTGGTCGCAGCAAAACCGTCCATCCTGGGCATGACGCAATCCATAAAGACCAGTTCGTATTCCGTGGCAGTTACTTTAGCGACGGCCTCGTAGCCATCGTCGGCTGTATCCGGCTCGTACCCTAACTTTCTGAGTAACGCGCAGGCGAGTTTTTGATTCACTAAGTTGTCGTCGGCGACCAACACCTTCGACGGACGCGTGGGAGAGGCCGCAGGAAGAGCCATCTTCGAGAAGTCATCCGCCAAGGAGATCGGCAGCGCGGCGCCGGAAACGAGTTCGCACAACTTCTCGCACAGGATCTTCGCACGCACGGGAGTTGGCAGTATGGCGTCTGCCCGCAGATGTCTGGCCTGTTCCAAAGAATCGGCGCTCAGAAGAACCAGTTTGGCTACCGGAACACCGGCGTGCGCGCGGAAATCCGAAATCGGTTGGAGCAGCGCGTTCACGCTGCCGTCAATCACGACGATCTGAAAATTGTCGGCCGCGTCCGCAGCGGATTTCAAATGCCGGGAGAGTTGCGGCAAATCGCACTGTTGGACTTCCATTCCCCAACGCCGGCACCATTCCGCGACCACAAAACGCGCGACCTGTTGACCGCCACTCACAAGCACGCGCAACCCCTCGAGAGAAGCATTCTTCACATGAGAAGGTGCTTCGGCGGGGTCTAGCTTCAGCGGTATCCTGCAAGCAAACGTCGAGCCTTCTCGCTCCATACTCGTGACGCTGAGTTCACCGCCCATCCACTCCACAATTTGCTTCGCGATCGAAAGGCCCAGGCCGGTACCGCCAAAACGCCGCGCGATGGTCGCATCGGCCTGTCTAAAGCGGGTAAACAAATGCCGCAGGTTTTGTTCTGAGATACCGATGCCGGTGTCGTGGACGGCGATCCGGACACGGGGTTTGCCGGCAGCCTCAGCCTCAGGTACCGCCTCGACCTCTATTAACACATGACCGGAATCGGTGAATTTGACGGCGTTAGAGAGGAGATTCATCAACACCTGGCGCAAACGGCCCGGATCGCCGCAAAAACGACGCGGCACGTCAGCCGGATACCAGCAGGCCAGTTCGAGGGATTTTTCCTGCGCCTTGAACGACATGAGATCCAGAACATCCTCGATCAAAGATTCCAGGTCGAACGCAATTTCTTCGAGTTCGAATCCGCCAGCCTCTATTTTCGAAAAATCCAGGATGTCGTTCACAAGCCCGAGCAGAGCTTCGCCGGAATCCGCTACGATGCGCGCGTAGCTGAGTTGCTCTGCATTCAGCTCTGTTTCAAGCAATAAGCTGGCCATACCCACGACACCGTTTAGCGGCGTGCGGATCTCATGGCTCATGGCCGACAGGAACTGGCTTTTGGTTTGCGTCGCCTCTTCGGCCGCCTTCTTTTCCAGAACCAATTGGGCATTGGCTTGGCGCAACGCATCTTCCAATCGATGGCGATCGCTGATATCCACAATCACGACGCGACAACCTCCCGTGAAAGTTCCCGATACCGTGCTCATCTCAAGCCGCGCCCAGAACGGTGGGGCGTCCGAGCGCAGCATTCTTAGTTCACAAACTTCAGGCTCGCCGGTTTGGATCACGTGACGATGAGCCACATAGTATTGATCCTGTCCCTCGAGGGTAATCAAGCGGAAGAAATTGCGGCCGAGCAACCCGGCACGACTGAAGGCGAGAAGATTGGCGGCGCGAAGGTTTGCTTGGACAATGGATCCGGCTTCATCGACAGTGATGTACCCAACTGGAGCCAGATCATATAGATCGAAGAAAAGAGAGCGCGACGTTTCTAACTCAGCCTGGACGCGCCGCAGTTCATCGTTCTGCGTTTCCAACTCGATCTGGTGCGTCCGAAGCTCTTCCAGCAATACTTGAGCGTCGGCCGGCACTGGCATTGGCAGTGAGTCGAACTCTTTCTCCGCGGCTTTATCGTGAGCCTTCTGACGGAGTTCGCGGAATGAATCTACCGAACGGTCAATCCCCTGATGACCCTCGTAGTCTGATCGTAAGGCCACTATGCTGCGGTGTTTAAGCCAGGGACGGAATATCGCTCACCGGGCCTAACACTTCTTGGAGGGTACTAGAACCAGCTAATTCAGAAATAGCACTGGTGTGGTGAGTCGACAGTGTTCTGCACGCGATTGCAACGATTATCACTCATACGTAATATTCGGCGCGAACGAAACACGAAGATGTCAAGGCCCGGGAGCCATGCTAATCACATACACAACGGCATCGTCTTCATCCAGTCGCCATTCCGCGAACAGGGCCTTCCCGCGCGAGCCGTCTTTTCGCACGTACTGCATTTCAAACGGAGTCGCTTTGCCTCGGGTTTTTAGCTCTTTTAGCGCTCTGCGAGAGTGAGGCAGCCATTCGGCGGGCGTGATTTGCTCCCAGCCGAGTTTTCCTGCTTCCAAGTCTTCACGGGTGTAATCGAGCATGTGGAGAAAAGCCTCATTCGCGGAGGTGATGCCGCCTGCGAGCTGAAAAAAGGCAATTCCCACGGTTTCGATTTGTGAGGCGTGCCGGAAACGTTCGAGTTCCAGTTCCTTCGCTTGCGCCACTCTGCGTGCGGTGATATCGACGAAGCTAATGACGGCGCCCTCGATGACGTTATCCAGCGTGCGATACGGGCGGATAGAGAGGATGTACCATTTTGCCGCCTTGGTCTGAACCTCCACATCGAACGGAACCAGAGTATCGAGCACCGCCTGCACCTCGGCGATCAAATGATCGTGTTCGGCCAAATTAGAGACGATATGCGCGAGCGGCCGGCCTACATCCGTTTGAATGAGATTCAGGACTTCAGTGATGGAGGGGGTAAAGCGCGTGACGCGTAGTTGATGGTCCACAAAGAGGGTACCGACGCCCGTGCCGGCCAGCAGATTGTTCATATCGTTATTGGCGCGGGATAATTCGGCCACTTTTTGGAGCAGTTCGGCGTTTACTGTGGCTAACTCTTCATTGACGGATTGCAACTCTTCGCGCGACGTTTCCAGCTCCTCATTGGCAGATTGCATTTCCTCATTCACCGACTGCATCTCTTCGTTCGAGGATTTGAGCTCTTCGCTGGTGGTCTCCATTTCCTCCACGACGGTTTGAATGTAATTGTCCTTGCTGCGAAGCTGGTGCTCCAAGGCGGCGACGCGCGCTTCGGCAGCGGCGTTTTCGGTTGGGATTTGCAGCGTTTGGCCCACGGCCTCCTGCTCCGGTTTCTCATCAAAGATCACCAGGAACAAGCCGGGGAAGGTTGCAGCGACGCTGCCAACCGGCAGAATAGTGAGTTTGACGAAGACGTTATGGCCGTTTGTTTTGACCTGTACGTTGTCAAGATGGACAATCTCGCCCTTGGAGACGGCACGATGCAGAGCCGCCTTCAAATGCCGATCCAAGCCCTCGCGGGACATCGCCAGGACATTGGAAACGGCATTGCCCACCGCCGGCTCAAGATATTTGCCGGTGCGGCCGTGAAAATACAGAATCTCGCCGCGCGCATCAACAAGAACAGCCGCCCGGGTGAAATCGCTTAAAAGCGCCTTCTCGGCAATTTCGTGCAGACTTGGTTTCCGGCTGGGTGGCAGTTCCGCTGAAGGCCCGGGCGAAGCTTCGCGCGGCGACGCGGCAAGCTGGGGAACTTCACGAATCAGAGGACGGATGGGCTGCGCGTCGTCCGGCGTACGAAGGTAGAGCTTGGCCTTGCGATCAAACGTTTCAAACCCCGACGACCCGTCGCCGGCGCTTTCGGAATTCCCCAGGAATAGAAGGCCGCCAGGCGCCAGGCCGTAGTGAAAAAGATCCATCACACGTTTTTGGACAGCGGCATTCAAATAGATGAGCAGGTTGCGGCAGCTGATCAAGTTTAACTTCGAAAACGAAGGATCTTTGAGGAGATCATGTTCCGCAAAGATGAGCGAGTCGCGAATGCTTTTCTGAATCCGGTAGGAGCCGTTGACGTCGCTTTTGAAAAAGCGCGCCAGGCGTTCGGCGGAAACGTCGGCGGCGATGCTAGGAGGAAATACGCCCGTGCGCGCCTGGTCGGCGGCCTCGCGGTCGATATCGGTAGCAAAGATCTGCAGCTTGTGAACTTGGTGAACCTTTTCGAGATGCTCGTGAAAAAGGATGGCGAGGGAATACGCTTCTTCGCCGCTGGAACAGCCGCAAACCCAGACTCGAATGGTCGATTCGGGAGGTGCGTTGGCAAACACATGCGGGATGGCGAGCGTTTCCAGAGCGGCAAAAGCGTCGGGGTCGCGAAAGAAATTGGTAACGCCGATCAGTAGATCGCGGAACAAGGCGCTCACTTCCCCCGCGTGCTCTTGCATGTAGCGTAAATAGTCCGATATACGTTCAATTTGATGCAAAGCCATGCGCCGCTCAATGCGCCGGATCATGGTGCTCTGCTTGTATTGCGAAAAATCGTGGCCGGTCCTGGCGCGCACCAAAACGAAAATCTTGGCCAGGATGGCGGCAGAGTGCTGGGAAGACGCCGGAATATCAAGGCGCGCGCGCGTCTGGCCGAGAAAAGCGATGAGTTGCGCGGGCATTTCGGCAGGCGGCAGAACGTAATCCACCAAACCGGTTGCAATCGCGCTGCGCGGCATGCCATCGAATTCGGTCGACTCCGGAGTTTGTGCCATGGCCATGCCGCCCGCGCCTTTGACGGCGCGGACACCCAATGTGCCATCGCTGCCGGTGCCGGACAGAACGATACAAATGGCGCGCTCGGCGAGGTCATCGGCTAACGAGCGAAAGAAAAAGTCGATGGAAAAATGTGCGCTTCTGGGGCTGGTAATTTCAAATAACTGGAGTTTGCCGCCCATCAGCGCCATGTCACGATTCGGAGGAATGATGTAAGCGCGGTTGGGAGTTACCACCATCCCGTCCTGCGCTTCGTAGACCTGCATCCCGGTACAGCGTTTGAGTAGCTCACTCAAAATGCTCTTGTGGTCGGGAGAAAGATGCTGGATGACCACAAAAGCGAATTTCTCTTCGCTCTCACGCGGCATAGCGGAAAGAAAGGCTTCGATCGCCGCTAGTCCTCCGGCCGAGGCTCCAATACCGACGATGGAGAAGGCCGCGGAGGTGACGCCTATTGCGTCTTCATTCTGCGCAGGCGCGCTTTCTAAGACGCCCGCTTCAGCAGGCAATTCGGACAGGTTGGATTGCTCTCCGTCGGTTTTGCCTATTGCCATCAGCCAGAATTGCCTTCCTCAATGCTTTACAAGGATACATGAGTATCTGCACTCCCTGGGCTAGTGCCATCGGGAAACAGCAAGAGTTAGTCCCGCCCTTGCGACCGCAAACTGCAAACAAGAGGCTGATGCGCCTAGAACCGGTACACGGCCTCCACCGTCGTGTCCGTAAAATCCAGCGCGATTTCCTTCACGTCCGGCGGGTCATTGCTCGTAAACTGGTTGAAGTCTGCTGACCGCAACACAATCTCCTCGCCCGAAGCCAGGAACTTGTTCCAGTCCCAATAAACTTCCTTCACTTCGTCCCTCCTCGTCAATCGGACCTTGATCCGCCGCACGGGTAGACGATGCAAACCTTGCATAGAGAACTTAACGCCCGGATAATAAGCTGTTCCGCTCCCCTCTTCGATGTACGGCCCAAGAAAGGTAGCCGATACAGCTAGATCCCTGATGTAACTCTGCACCATATTATCGAACTCATTACCTCCCCAAACCTTCGTACCTTGAAAATGCGACCCGTCGGACCCGAACACCGAGACCTCCAGCCGAGCCGGTTGGTTTACCGTTTGCCCCAGCGCATAATCAGACCCGTAGTACGGATACTTAAAGTACACTTTTTGCCCACTGGCCCACCGATTCGCCCGATGAATATGCGTAACGTGCGATCCATCTTCGCTGTAAATTGTGACAAATACCGCGGCCTGCACCAAGTCGCGGTTCGTCAAATTGCTAAGTTCCAGCACATCGTTGTCATACGCGCCTTGCCAAGACGGCCGGCTCTCCACCCCAATACCCGGAACCGGAAACGTGCTCGCCGTTGTCGCCAGCTCGCCCAACTTTGCATCGAGCGCACTCTCGGCATGTCGAAATTCCTCTTGCAGGCCGCTCTTGCGGATCTCTTCGAATATCCGAATGAACGCGTCCTTCCCCCACTCGCGCCGCTCTTTTTGCTCAGTATCTTCGGTAGCGGCTTTTATCAAGGAGAGGGCGACATCGAAATTGTCCGGTTTCCGGTTGTCGATTTGCGCGATCCGCGCCAGAATCGCCAGTGCTCGCTGCGCGTTTCCCTGTGCCTGCTCCCAAATCATCTCCGCCGGCTGATCCGCGAACAGCCTTTGATCCATCCTTGCGATACTCACCATCCGAGCCCATTCTTCATCGAAGCTCGTCTCCGCCGAAGTGGAATCCGTCTGATACAAACCACGTCCGGCCACCATGCCAACCAGGCTCAACTCCGACGGCGCGCTGGCCAAAAGCACGCCCGTTGAAATCGCCAGCACTGCCGCAACTCCGGCACATCGAGACGCAAAGGTTTTCATAAATAAATCGGCTCCTCTCTTTGGGCGACCTGGCTCGCGCTGCAAATCGCCGCTCAAATCAGAATGCGCAGAAAGGACCCGAAACTTACACAAGATTCGCAAAAAACTTGTGGCGCGCCACGGCCGCATTGCCCATCGATGACTCAAATGCGATCATGAGTTCTGCCACGCTTCTCAGTGGCGTCGCGGCCATTCGCGAGAGCCTGCTGGCGCGTCTATGCGATTACGACCGCGAAGTACGACCGTCGACCGGAAACGGCGGCGCGCTCACCGGCACGGATGGCAGGATCGACGGCGTCTAGCAAGACTCTATCTAATTCCTGCCTATCGAGCACGCCGCGACGGAAACTCAGAGCACGGGTTGGCCAATCGCAAGGAGATTGCCCTCGCTGTCTTTGAACCACGAGCCCTTCTCACCGCGCCCTTTGCTTGGATAGTTTCCGGGGATTTCGGCAATTCCATTTACAGTCTTTAGGCCGGGCAGATCGTATTCTTCGAAAAGTACGCCACGAGCCCTGAGCGCCGAAACGGTCGCCTCGATATCAGCAACCTCCCAGCCCATCTGAGTGTGAGTTCCCGATGATTCTCCTACAGAATTAAACAAAACAAAGGAGCTGTTCCCGCTTCGGTAACGAAGGCCACCCGGCCGTTCCTCGAAAGGCTCCAGGCCTAGCTTCTCTGAATAGAACTTACGAGCCCGATTCAAATCCCGCGCTGGCAGGCGCGTAGCGACATCACTTCCTTCAAGCATCGGCATACCTACCCGCCATTATCCTTTCACAGACCCGAGGCGACCCTCTCGGGCCCGCGGGACACCGCGTCCGTGCCCCTATGCGGTAGTCCCGCGGCTCGCCCTTCCAGGTCACGGCACTCCGCCAGCAGTTCCTCAAACGATTCGGGGTTGCCCAGCAGTAATCCGTCCTCAACCATCTGGCGCCGGCCCAACAAGATCGGGGACGGTCACAATGAGCGCGTCACGCCGCTCCGTAGCGGCTAACTCAAGAAACCCGTTAGACACCCTTCGCCAACGCGCTCACTTCCTCCGCCATCCAGGTCGGCAGCCTTCCCCGCAAACAGAGAATCGCCTGCAACTCGGACGGAGGCAGTGCCTTCCGGATCGCACGAAAAGCGGCGCTTGCCCGTTCCGGCCCCAGCCATGCCAACGCACGAATCGCTGCGCCAGCCGGGCGTCCCGGCAGAAGCAGTTGCCATGGATTCCAAAACGGCTCTCCAAAGAGACTTGTTTCAGCAGGCGATTCGGACAAATTGGATTGCTCTCTTACAGTTGCTACGAGCCAGGGTTACTTTCCTCAATGCTTTATAAGGATACATGAATATCCGAATCGCCTGGAATGCGCCGAACCGAAAGCATTTTGTCTCTGCCTGGAAGAATGCCGTGAACGAGGCGGGCGTGGCACAACGGCAGGGCATGTTTGTGCTGCACGGCTTACCGATTGCCATTTTCTTTTGCTTTATCACAATGTTGGGTTGGGGTTCGTGGGCGAATACCCAGAAATTGTCCGGCAAAGATCAATGGCGGTCTGAGCTCTACTACTGGGACTACGCTATTGGAGCGCTGGTGGCGTTGGTTTTGTATCCGATTGTACGGCTGATTTTGTTGCCGTTTCCTATTGTGGGAATCACGGTGGAAGGAGTGCTGGAGTTGGTGAAGGGAATTTTGTTTTGCCGGCTCACCTGTTGCGAACGCAGAAGGCCAACGTTTAAGGGGTTGCGCAGCGGTTACTGCGTCAAAGAAGTGAGGCTAGTCGGGGCCGGCGCTTCAATGTAATCAATCCAGCCGCTCATCATCTCTTCCTCGCTCGGCTCACCCCAGCGAATGGTGCGCGCAGGGTTCGGATTGAATGGATTGCCCGCGCTGTTGTCATAGTGGAAGGTCATGATGAGGCGAGTTCCTTTCGGTACAAAGAGCGGTTCCGCTAAGAGATATTTCAGCTGCCAGTTGAAATCGTATTGCGGAACAAGCAAGATCGTCTGCGCCGTTGGCTCGCCCGGGCGCTGAATCTCAAAGCGCGCATCTTTGCCGCGATAGTGCATATGCGGCGTGATGGAAAGCAGCAGCGAATCAGCATTGAACGTGGCACATTGCGTAACAGTTTGGTCGGCCGCGCCCGCGGGAACGGAGAAGAAATCATTGTCCACGTCGAGACGGCGCAGCGGATAATGCGGCGGAGCCGACGCAAAAATCAGACCGACGCTGGTCCGGTCGGTCGCCGGCTCTTTCGCGCTGCTCCCGGCCGCGCTGTGATAGTGGATTTGAAACCGCAGTTTCGCGCCTGCGGGAATCCATTTGGCAGTGTCGTTCCGATAAGTATCCGGCGGCATCCCCGGCAGATACGACCCGAGCGCTCCCTCACCGGCGATCCGCAGACTATCAATCGCAGGCCCGCTGTAACCGCAGGCGTCATTCACCACCGGCGAATCCGGCCGCATATGTCGTAGGCCATCGCTCGTGCGCAGCAAATAGTCATTAAAGGTTTTGCCGCCGCTGGGCTCTGTCTTCGTGGCCGGTTTCGGTTTATCGGCCTCGACCACACTGACGTGGGCATGATGCACCACCTTGCGATTGCCCGGCCGCAGTTCTACCGCTTGCACCCAGTGCCCTTCGGTGAAGTTTGTAGGAACAGTGAAGTACACATATTCATCGACGGCCGTGGCTTTCAGAACGTGATCTTCGCCGATATCGAAAATGGCGTCCGGTTTTCCGATGCGCCAGCCATCTACATAGACGGGCGCCGCGGGCAAATCCTTTGGATTGCCTTCTTTTGCCCCTTGCTCTACCCAAGTGACGATAGTCTCGCGGTCGGCATCGCTGAGAGTGGGGTCGTTGCCAAAGTGGCCAATGGAGCGGTCGGCAAACCATGGCGGCATTTTCTTCAGAAGTACGGCTTGGCGGATGGCTTGAGCCCAGGGGCGGGCGGACTTGTAATCCATCAAAGACATGGGAGCAATGTCATTAGGATGGTGGCACGCCGTGCAGTGTTGATAAAAAATGGGCGCAACCTCACGCGAATAAGTTGTCTCGACGGGCCCTGCTTGGGCCAAGGCGGCAAACAGAAGGAGTGAAAGGAGCAAACGGCAACGATGCGACATTTGATTGGTTTCCGGAATCGACTTCTTAGCAAGATCATTCCACAGATTGCTTGACGGTGGCGTGGAATTTGCGGAAGCGGACGGAAATTCGCAGCGAAGCATGCGCGGTGAGGATTACGGATTCCCGTTACCATGGAAAGGAAGGCAGGAGTTTGCGCTCTGCCGGGGCGTGCCGTTTATGACTCTGTGCTCCAGTATCCAATCGGTATTCGCTTCAGCTCCCTACTCGTTTTCGGATGCGCTATCGAGGCTGGGTGCCGGCAGAACCTATGCAACATGACGCCGGATGGCTCGGTCCGGATTAGTGTCGCACGACTTTCGCAAGCGGAAAACAACAGTCCACAAGTTCCATGGAAGATACGGAGAACTCTCGGAAATGACAAATCTGCTGGACGGCTTGCGGCCTGACGTGACTAACGGGCAGGTGGTCCCATACGCAATCACGATCAAGTTGAACAGCAACGGCTACATCTTCGAGCGAATTCCGATCTCAAACCGAACGGCCGGCGATCCTTAGCCGCGTTTTACGGAGACCAAACAGGCATCGTTACTCACAACAGCTCCGGCGATCCAGGCGGACCCGATGACCGAAAAATGTAGCATTTCGTCAAAATCGGAAGTGTCTATGCAAGAAATAGCCCGATAACCGTCTGTCGGGTCCCATCAAGAGAAGCGGATTTGGCGCCAGGAATCGGGCCGAGACATCAGCGACAGCAGATTCATTGGAATCCCGTTTATTTATGAGCTATGAAGCCGAATAGACGTCTGAGTTAGTGGCTCGTTAGGTGATCGTCGGACAGGAAGCGGAGCTCGAAATAAAAACTTTTCGTGCTACCGGGGGCGATAGTATCCGGAGGGGCTGCGATTGGCCGATCGCGAAGCGGCGGCCTTCGCGGACTGATTGCCAAACTCGATGAGAGTACTAGCGCCCTTGCTGCCTGTCAAGCTGATGAAAGAGGCCAAACTTTCCCGATTTGTTCGATACCAACAGCTGCAAAGCCATCTCCGTTAGCCGCCTCACACTAAGTAGGCAGTACATTTGTAGCCGCAAAAAATGGGGCCGCTCTAACGACGTGCGAACCCAGCTCGCAAGACACCACCCTCGCCTCAGTAGTGAGCATGACCAAGATCAGCCTGAGTCTTGACGCGATTGAGCGAGCGCTCGTCGCTCACGGCCCGGCGATAGCGGAGCGCACTACGCAAGCTCCGAAGTCCACTGCGTAATATCGCTAGCGAGAGCACAAATGCCGATGCAAAAAAAAGAGTCAGAATCAAAAGGACACCAGGGTCGACCGAGCGATTCGCATAGAGTGATCCACAGGTGCTTCGCAGCCAGTTCGGAAAGCTTCCCTCGGTAAATACTGCACATCCCCAGAATAGGAGATTGCCGAGCAAAGCCAAAGTCAAGGCAATTGCACCGGCAACAATTTTGAGCGAGGCGAGAATTAGCGAAGGCGAGTGGCCAAGATTAGCAAGTAAGAATTTGGAACGGCCCTGGATTTTGTGCGGCCAGAGTCGGCGAACTCCTTGCAACGAGAGCCTGCACCCGAACGCAATAACTGTGCATATTAAGATAAGACACACCGCCCCGACCACGGCCTCCGGCGGATGCCGCCAGAAGTCCCACAGCAAGACACAAGCAAAGGAGCAGAACAGGCAGAAAAGAAACCCTCCGGCTAGTAGCATGCCCCATCCCAGCAATCTGTCCCCTAGGGGTCGGATGGTTGGGAGCAAAGACGTGTCCGAATCATGGCGACCGTAACGCTCCCGTCTACGCATTCCGGTGCGGACCAAAAAAACACCGACAGCTCCAAAGGGCGGGAGCAATACAAGCAAAAGCGAAAACCCACGCCGAACGCCAGGCCCTAACGACCTCTCGAAGAAAAGCGCCCAAGTTAGGATTGCCATCAATAAGCCCACAGCAAACGAGACGATGGCGCCAATAATAGTCGAGGCCCATCCGAGCGCCAAAGCCGAGGTTCGGGAACCCTCAAGCACAGGCCCCACTAGGGCATCGTGACTAAGCTCGTAGTAAGTACCGTTCGATCGTGGGTCAATCCGAAGAAGCCGGCATTTCACAAGCTGTTTCAATACTTCGCCCGACAGCTTCAGTTGGCGTTCCAGTTCGCGTTCGTCAAGGCTCAACCGCCGCCCTTCCGGGCTGATGAGGTACTGCTCGCACAAACGCCGCACTGCCCGCCTCTGGGGGCCGATCGAAACGGACTTGATCGCGTCGCTATAAAAATCCCCAAGAGTCTGCGCCAGCGCTGCCTCGCCCCCAAGATCCTCGAGTGTCAAAACTATCTCAACATTTGACGCCTCCTGCTTAAGAGCGACAATTTTTTCGATCCGCTGGCAAATCAACTGCAAGTGGAACGGTTCAACAGTGCGACTCCTAGCGGTGTGCGCTCCTGGCGTCGACTTCGTAAGATACTCCAAAATCGAATCGACGCAGCTGGGATCCAGACGGAATGGCCTAGTCAAGATTTCCGGGTCCTCGATCGCGGCTGGACCCGTTATTGCCCTGGCCGCCGCATCGCAGTTGAGTGGTGCTAAGCGGAAACGGTGGTCCATGATCTGTGGGATTCGGTCTGCAGCCTCTTCCAGTATTCCTACAAATTCCTCCCGCAGGGCCAGCACAACCCTCACTGACAAAGGGGTACTGTTTGAGTGCGAATCGGCCTCTTGTAAAGACCGCGGCGCCACACCCCGAATAAGATACCCTAATTCCGAAAGAAATGCCTCCCGTGCATCTTCCGGCTGCAGCGTGAACAACTCCTCAAACTGATCGATAATCAACACCGGCGCCACGAGCAAATCGCCGCGCCAAAACTCCACAGATTTGAAAAAGCTCAGAAGAGGGTTGCCCTGCCCCTCTATGAACTCCACCTGCTGTCGCTCCGCCTCGGCCTTAACGTCATCCAGAACTGAAGCCAAGGGGCCGCGCACAGTGTCGTTGACTCTGACGAAAAGTGGCAAAGTTCCGGCGTCCCTGAGACGGGGCGCTACGCCGGCATTTAATAGTGAAGTCTTGCCCAGTCCCGATCTTGCATAAACGATAACTAAGCGATTTGCGAGGATTAGGTCGGTGAGCGCGATAGAATCCGCTTGGCGCCCAAAAAAAGTTCTCCGGGAAGAATCGGTGTCGCGAAACGGCTCCGCTCCTGGATAGCGATAGACTGTCTCTATCATATATTTCACCGGTTACGGCGCTGATACTCGCGCAACATTGTCGAGATCGTTTTTGAAATGTCCGCGTCAAACTCGTTGGGTCGGAGCTCAATATCGTTGTATTCATGAAGCTCATCGATCCGTTCCGAATCGACAACATCGCTTGTACGGAGAGGGATTAGGAATCGTCCGCGCACTTTGAGCGCCCTATCACGTGCCAGCGCGATTTCCTTGTTCACATAACTGTCGGTCTTTCGGCAAAGCGCTGGCGTATAGAGAACCAGAATGAAGTCCGAGGCCTCCAACTCGGCCTCAATCCGACGATCCCATTCCTCCCCACCCTCTAGCGACTCTCGATCAAGCCACGGCTCGAAATTCGCCTTTCGCAGCGAATCGAAAACGCGGGCAGCAAGATCCTTATCCTCTCGCGCATAGCTGATAAACACACGGGGATGAGGGCCAGTTGATGCGACTGGCCCGGCGTATCCGCCCTCCGTCTCCAACCGCCGGGACAGTTCAGTTAGAAATACGCCAATATCGGTATCTTCGAGTTCGACACGCATACCACGCTGGTAGAACAGAATCATCTCCTCCCGATCCGCCTGCAGGAGACCACGCAGGGGCTCGGCCGCAATTGCGTTTCGCCCGCGATTGAACTCGAGCAAACGGATCAAGACCTTCAATAGGATTCGCAGATCCCAGTGTCTAACTCCAAAACCAACGAATAGGAAGCTCCCCACGCCGTGCTTGAGCGCACGTAGTAAGCTGTTTGGCAGCGGGGGTCGCTCGGAAATGACCGCTATCAAAAAATCAAGGATGTCGTTTTCACTCAGCACGAGAGAGGAGGGTTCCTGGGCCTCCCCGAATAGATGGAACACTATCGGCGAAATCGGAGACTCCGTCAGCGAAAACTCGGGATTATCGCGTTTGTCGCCGCGAAGATGATACCGTTGAGTGATTGGCGTTTTGCCCGCTGCCTTGAGCGAGTCCACTAGCAAGGCATCTTGGCATGTGGTCAAAACCAGCGAGCAGGGAAGCGAAGCCAACTTCTCATGTACCGCCGAGGGCCGGAATGTGGAAGACCTGAAAAACTTTTCTGCCGCAGCCCTGAGGTTATTGGGCCCGAATCCCTCGGTGTCTTCGTATTGCTGCGCTACCGCCGCTAAAGTGCCCCCATATGCGTGTCGGTTGTCGTCTTCGAGATCGCGTGCGAGCTTGCACCTCAGAGCCTCCACAAAGCTCATATTTCCGTTAGATGTCGGGCTTGGATCATTCGGCGGGACGTTTACCGGAATCTCGTCTCCAAGCACCAGAACGCATTCGCCGTGCCGGAGCGCGGCGGTCAAAGTGTCCCAATGGCGCTCCTTCATTGTGCCTCCATGGGCCGTCGCCCGGTGCCGCCAAACCCAGAGCGGGTACCTAGCGAACAGTCACATCGCACCCGCAGCTGCCGAGCAGCCGGCATCGAAACAACGGAAAGGATTGGGTCAAAAGCCGCATCTCTGGCGCAGCTTGCGTTAAGACGCCCGAAGCCCTCGCACAGCGTACCGACCGCTCCTGCAAACTCCAAGCTCCGATGAAACGGAAGTCGGAGCATCAGGAAGGCGAGTTGCTCAGTGTAACTTGTTGTTAGCGGCTGAGATGCCGATGGGGTGGGTATCCAAAATCGTTCCATCGCGGAGGAACGATTAAGATCAGCGATCCCGTGCCCAGTGGCATGAAGTACAACAAGGATTGGCATCGCAACCTCAACATAGCTTTATATACACGCTCGGGGCCATTGTACGCGGAGGCGCTACTTGCCACTAAGTCGACGTCAGCTGCCGATTTTGCTCCCATCCTCATCTGCCAACACCGCCCAGACTAATCCTAAATATGTCTCCCAGAAGATCCCTGCAAACCCCACCCACAATCTGAAAATTCGAACCCATTCCCCAAGTCAGCTTCGCAATTAACACAATCTAATACACTTACTAACAGAGCCGCTCCTTCGCCCAACAACCGCCGCCAAACCCAAGCGATCCACCAAATTCCCTCGCCTCCCGCCTCGAAATCCCGATCACAAAAGTTGTAAATTTTTTTTCTCCCTTCTTTCCTTCCACTTACAAAAAACTTTTCGTTCGCGCCGTTCGCCGCTATGGGACCTTGAGCACAGGAATCGAATTGTATGGACCAAGTCCACGAACAAGAACAACAAAAAAATCGCACCGTCGCCGACAACGCCGAGGAACCGCGCGTTCTCTACGAATCCACCGATCTGCCCGACGGTGACGACGTCGAGGAAATCATGGCCAAAATCGGCGTCCGCGTCGACCATGACGAGTGGCCTCCCGAACCCGAGCCCCTCGCCGCTGACGCAGACGAAGACGACGACGCAGCAAACCAACCCTCGCCCGCCGCGGCCGAGCAACCGGAACAGGGAAAGGCGGAGCCTCGTCAATGGTCCCTCTTCCCCGAACTCGAAACTTCAGAGCCCCAGCCCCAGTCCGCTCAAAATCCCGAGCCCGAACCAGACCCCACAAGCGAAAAACCCAAACGCAACTCCGGCCGCACCGGCCCCACCACCCCCGAGGGCAAAATGAAAACGCACCTCAACGCTCTCCGCCACGGTTGCTGCGCCCGCACCCTCGTCCTTGGCCACGAAAATCCCCAAGACTATCTAAAGCTTTACGAACATTGGGAACAAGGTTACCCGCACGAAAGCAACTTACTCAAAGACTTCCTCCTCCGCACCGCTCAAGCTGAGTGGCAGCGCATCCGCGCGCAGGAAGAATACAACACCGTTCTCGATGGCTTCACGCGCCCCGAAATCTACAACCTCTCCGAAGAAGAGCGCCACTCACTCGACCTCCAGCAGCGCTATCTCACCACCGCCGAACGCAAGTTCCAGCGCGAATTCGGCATGCTCGAACGCTTCTGGAACAATCACTGCAAACCCGATCTGAAGGCATCCCCCAAGCCCGAACCGCAACCTGAAAAACCCGTTGAACCCAAGTCATCCAACACCAACAACAGCAAAGAAGAATATCTCGAACCCTGGGAAGAAGACCCGCCCGCCGGCATCGATCCCACGAAAGTGCGTTTCACCGACGCCGAATCCGGCGAATACTGGCAAGACGGTAAATTTTATCCACCGCCGCCCGATTGGAAACCCGTCAAACTCTATCCCGGCTACCGCCACCCGCTCGATCCCGCCAACTGGCGCTATGAAGGCGACCCTAAAGAAAGGTTCAAACCCAAAAAACGGCCCAAACCCGATTCATCCGGCCCGTAACCAGGCCGCCGTGACAAAATAGCAGGGCATGTTTGTCCTGCACAGTTTATCCATTGCCATTTTCTTCTGCTTTATCACCATGTTGGGTTGGGGTTCTTGGGCCAACACCCAGAAACTCTCCGGCAAAGATCAATGGCGCTTTGAGCTCTACTACTGGGATTACACGCTCGGCGTTCTGCTGTTCGGACTCATCTTTGCGTTCACGTTCGGAAGCATGGGCACAGCCGGACAATCGGCCCTGGCCAACTTTTCCCAGGCCTCGGGGCACGCCATGCAATACGCGCTCATCAGCGGCGCGATCTTTAATGTGTCGAACCTGATGTTGGTGGTCGGGATTGACGCGGCGGGAATGGCGGTCGCGTTTCCGGTAGGTGTCGGGCTCGCGCTCGTCATCGGCACAGTAGAAAGCTACATACAGACGCCGAAAGGGAATGCGGCGCTTTTGTTCGCGGGCGTCGCGTTGATTGTGTTCGCCATGGTCATGTCGGGGCTCGCCTATCGCAAATTGCCGCAAGGGGCAGGGAAGAGTCCGTTGCGCGGCTTGATTTTTTCGGCGCTTGCGGGTTGCATTATGGGATCGTTCTATCCGCAATTGATGAAGGGGATTTCGGCGAACTTCAATAACGATCCGGTTCAGCCTGGCATGCTCACTCCGTATGTGGCGCTGGTGCTGTTCGGCGTGGGCGTGGTGGCGAGTAATTTGGTGGTCAACACCATCTTCATGCGCGCCGGGAAGTTGTCCTATGGCGATTACTTCCGCGGAACGCCGAAGCTGCACTTCATCGGCATTTTGGGTGGAATGATTTGGATGATTGCCCTGTGCTTTAACGTCATTGCTTCGGGTGTGGCGGGGCCGGCCATTTCGTATGCGCTGGGGCAGGGCGCCACCTTAATAGCGGCTATTTGGGGTGTGTTGGTTTGGAAAGAGCTGGCAGCGGGGCCTAAGGGGACGAATTTGCTCGCTGGTTTGATGTTCGCCGGCTATGCGGCGGGCCTGGTCTTGATCGGTTTAGCGTCATTGTAAACGAAGTAAACGAATGGGTACTATGAAGGTATGCCACTGCCATCAGACGAGGAGTTTTACCGCATAAAAAAACTTCCTCCATACGTTTTTGCCGTCATCAATGAGATGAGGGATAAGGCGCGGGCGGCGGGCATCAACATTGTGGATATGGGCATGGGGAATCCCGATGGGGCATCTCCAGAACCGGTCGTTGAGAAAGCGATCGAGGCCATTCGTAATCCGTTGAACCATCGCTATTCCGTGTCGCGCGGCATTACGCCGCTGCGGGAAGCGATTGTGGCGCGTTACGCGAAGCAGTACGGTGTCACGCTCGACCCGGAAGCCGAAGCCATCGCCACCATCGGCGCGAAGGACGCGCTGGCGCACTTGCTGTTTGCCATCATCGGGCCCGGCGATGTGGTGGTTTCACCGAATCCGGCGTATCCCATCCACCAATATGGCGTGATCATGGCCGAAGGCGAAGCGTGCATGCTGCCGATGCCGGATGCCGCGACATTTCTGGCGGAGCTGAAGGACCTATATAAGACGGCTGTGAAGAAGCCGAAAGTGATTCTGATTTCGTTTCCGCATAATCCTACGACGATTTGTGTGGATTACAATTTCATGCGCGAAGTGGTGGCGTTGGCAAGCGAATACGGGTCCTATATCGTGCATGATTTTGCCTATGCCGAGCTTGGATTCGATGGCTACCGGCCGCCGAGTATCTTGCAGGTGCCGGGCGCGGCCGATCATGCGGTTGAGATTTATTCGATGACGAAGAGCTACAACATGGCCGGATGGCGAGTTGGGTTCTGTCTGGGCAATCGGAAACTCATTGCGGCGTTGGCGCGAATTAAAAGCTATCTGGATTATGGCATCTTCCAGCCGCTGCAGATGGCGGCGGTTGAGGGTTTACGCGAATGCGACGATGCGCCTGGAAAGATTTGCGCGGTATATCAGGCGCGGCGCGATGTGCTGATTGATGGCTTGCGCGAAGCCGGCTGGAACGTGGCGCCGCCGAAGGCGTCGATGTTCACTTGGGCGCGCATCCCAGAGCCGTTCCAGAAGATGGGTTCGCTCGAATTTGCGAAGCTGTTAATGCGAGAAGCGCAATTGGCGGTTTCGCCCGGAATTGGATTTGGGCCTAAGGGCGAAGGGTTTGTCCGGTTCAGCTTGATTGAAGATGACGAGCGCGTGCGGCAAGCGATGGCGCGTGTGAGCGAGGTCTTCAAGAAGCACGGGGTGGGCAGCCCAGCGACGATGAGTGAACCGGTACACGTATAATCACCTAAATGGCGGCGCGCGTTGAAGCTCCGTTTCCAGAAGTGGTCGAGCTGACCAGCCTGACCGTAGCGGAGCTTGCTCCGTTGATGGAAGAGGAGATTGCGGAATGGCGTCGCTATTTTTCCTGGGATTTTCGGCCGTCGGCGGAATTGTTGCGGCGGTTCTTGAATTTGCGGTCGTTGTGCGGCTATGCGCTGAAGGCGGGGCGGACGGTGGTGGGTTATTCCTATCACGTTTGTGAAGGGCGCAAGGGGCTGATCGGCGATTTTTACTTGCGGCGCGATTATGCCGACGTAGCCAACGAAATGATGCTGCTGGGCGCGGCGGTGCAAGGGTTGATGCTGGTGCCGGGGTTGCAGCGAATTGAATCGCAATTGTTGCTACTGAACGCGCCGCCGGCGCAGAATTTGCCGTTTAGCCGGTTTCTGCGGCGCTTCGAACGGTATTTCATGGAAATACAGAGAGCCGCGGTATTAGCGATGAAGCCGCGGCCACTGGGGAACCGGTTCACGGTCCTGCCGTGGGCAGACGCGTGGCGCGAAGAGACTGCGCACGTGATGGCGAGTGCCTATCGGGGGCACGTGGATAGCGAGATCAACGATCAATACCGGACTGTACCGGGGGCGCGGCATTTCCTTTCGAACATCATTCAGTTTCCGGGCTGCGGGCATTTTTCCAGCAAAGCTTCAGTAATTGCTATCGATAAAGTCAGCGGGCACGTCTGCGGAGCGAGTCTGGCGAGCATGGTCTCGCCGACATCGGGGCATGTGACGCAGTTATGCGTGCTGCCTGAGCTGCGGGGGACAGGGCTTGGGTACGAGTTGATGCGGCAATCGATGATGCGGCTGCTCGATGTAGGGTGCGAATCGATCAGTCTTACGGTGACGGCAGCGAACACGCCGGCCATACGCCTGTATGAGTCGGTTGGGTTTAGCGTGACGTCGTTGTTTCCAGCGCTGGTTTGGGAAGGTTTCTGAGCGGTGTAGCTGGATTTGAAGTACAGCGTGCGCGGTGGTGAATTCCGTGTTGCTGCACCCGCTTGCCGGATATGAGACAGAGCGAGTGGTGCGGCCTGTCTGGCACACGATGAGGCTCGACGTCACTCACACATTGCGGCAAGAGTAGCCCACATATAATAGAAGGCACTTCAATGAAAATTTTGTGGCTACCCGCGCTGTGCGCGCTGAGCGGAATAGTGTTTGCGGATACGCCGCAAGATGTGAAGAACGGCGAAGGGACGTTTGCGCAGAATTGCGCCTTCTGTCATGGGCGCGATGCCGGCGGAGGCGAAGAGGGGCCCGATTTGACGCGCTCGAAGCTGGTGGCCGGCGATGTCAATGGAGACAAGATCGGGCCGGTGGTTTTGAATGGGCGGCCAGAAAAAGGGATGCCGCGTTTTCAACTGGGCGAAGCGCAAATTAAGGAACTGGCGGCGTTTATACATGAGCAAAAACGCCTGGCGGAATCGCAAAAAGGGGGACGGCGCGGAGTAGAAGCGGCCGATCTGCAGACCGGGAATGCCGAGGCCGGGAAAGCGTATTTCAATGGCGCGGGAAAATGCGCGACTTGCCATTCGCCTACGGGCGATTTGGCGGGAATTGCAGGGCGTTTGGAAGGGCTGCGGATGGTGGAGCGGTTGCTGTATCCGCGCGGGTCGGTCGCAAAAGTGACCGTGACGCTGGCCAATGGGCAAACGCTTACGGGCAACCTGGCCTACCAGGATGAATTTCACATTGGCATGCGGGATGCGAATGGCTGGTATCATTCGTGGCCGCTCAGCGAAGTGAAGTTTACGATTAACGACCCAGCGGCCGCCCATGCTGAGTTGCTTGCGAAATACAGCGACAACGACATCCACAATTTGATCGCGTATTTACAGACGCTGAAGTAGCGGAATAGGGAAAAAATGAAAAAGCTTGTTTTGCTCGCCGTGTTTGCGAGCGGGTTGGTGGGCGCACAGGAATACGATCCGGACTGGCAATTGAAGCCGCCGACGGACAGCTGGCCGGGGTACCACGGCGATTATTCCGGACGGCGGCACAGTCCGCTTACGCAGATCACGCCGAAGAATGTAGAGAATCTGGGGCTGGCCTGGAGTTTTCAAACAGGCGCCGCGGGCGAATTGAAATGTTCGCCGCTGATGGTGAACGGCATTTTATACATCACAATGCCGGATAGCGTGTGGGCGGTGGATGCGCGGACGGGGCACGAGTTGTGGCATTACCGGTACCGGCAGAACAAAGGCTTTCATATTGGACATCGCGGCGTTTCGATGTACAAAGACTGGCTTTTTTACACGACGCCGGATGCGCATTTGTTGTGTTTGAACGCGAAAGATGGCACGGTGCGGTGGGATGTCGTGATCGCGGATTCCGCAAAGGGCTACTGGATGACTATGTCGCCGCTGGTCATTCGCAATCACGTGATCGTGGGCGTGTCAGGCGATTTCGACAATCTGACGGGCTTTTTGAAAGCCATCGATCCGGAAACCGGGAAAACGCAGTGGAAATGGGAGAGCACGCCGCCGGCAGGAACGCCCAACGCGACAACGGGCGGCATGACATGGATGACGGGAACTTACGATCCGGCGCTGAACTTGTTGTACTGGGGAACCGGGAATCCGACGCCGGTGCTGAACGGGAAAGTACGGCCGGGCGACGACCCCTACACCTGTAGCATTGTGGCGCTGAATCCGGACACCGGGAAGATGCAGTGGGCGTTCCAGGCGTCGCCGCACGACACGCACGATTGGGATGCCGTGGAAACTACGGTCCTGGTGGATGGGCCATTTCATGGTGAGCCGCGCAAGATGCTGATGCAGACTTCGCGCAACGGATATTTCTTTGTGCTCGACCGTACGAACGGGAAAAGTTTACTGACCATGCCATACGGGCCGGTGAATTGGGCGACGGAGATCGATAATCAGGGACGCCCTGTCTCGAATCCGGATAAAGAACCCGCGCCGGATGGACGGTTGATTGCGCCGGATGAAGGCGGGCTGACAAACTACCGGTCACCGAGCTTCGATCCGAACACCGGATTGTTTATTGTGGATGCGCACCCAAGCTATGGTATTTACTTTGCCAAACCCGCAGATGGGGCGTTCGGATGGGCAGGCGCGGACTATGATGTCTGGGGCAAGGGGATACTTGAAGCCATTGACTATCAGAACGGGAAGATTCGCTGGACTCACGAACTCGGGCCCAATGGCGCCGGCGCCGGAGTCCTGACAACAGACTCCGGCCTCGTATTTACGGGCGACGCTATGGGTAATGTACTTGCGTTAGATGCAAAAGATGGAAAAACACTGTGGCACTCGGGGACAGGCGTCCCGATGCAGAGCTCACCAATCACTTACGAGATTGATGGGCAACAAGAGGTAGTAACGAGCAGCGGGGGTGTCCTGTTTTCGTGGACGCTCCCCCGCCAATACGTGGAAAAGCACTAAGGGCCACCGCCCGGAAGGAATGCCCTAGGCTGCGCTATTCGCCAGCAGCGACCGGCATTAGCGGGAATTCACCTACATGGAGTCCATTGGTTTCTGACACCCTAGGACGTTCCCGTTTTCGAACCAAAGTAGGACGCTTCGGACCCGAAATTTCGTTGAGAAATACCAGCGAGCGGGCACTGCTAGCCGATATGTGAGCACCGTACTTCTGCATGTCTGTCAGGAGACTACAGCCAGAGAAGTCGTAGCCCGTTAACTGCGTGATGTCGACCTTGAAGCGGCGGCAATCGCCTTCATGTGACACAGTTTTCCAGATGTACAGGACGTCATCTACGACTGTTCCTGCGAATCTGCCGGCGATTTCAACGCGAAACTCATCCGCATTGTCGAAGATTTTTATGCTTACCACGGTGTTATATAACTCGCCGATCAGTTTTCCAACTACAGGATTAGGATACAGCAATTCGACGCTATTCGAGCCCGAAATTTAGCACCAAAATTAAAAAAAAGGCGCGTTCGGAGAAAACCTGAAAGCTAACGTCCTCGCGGGAGGCTTGTCTTGCCCGGCTATTCGTGGCGTAAGGCAACTACTGGGTCTAACTTAGCCGCCTTACTCGCCGGCCAAATGCCGAAAAACAGGCCGACTGCGACGGAAACGGCAATGCCGGATATTGCGGCCCAGGCAGGCACAGAAGTGGGAAGCGAAGTAAAGATTAGCTTGGATGCCACGGATATTAGCCAGCCAAAAAATAAGCCAATTAGACCACCTAATCCCGTGAGAACCGCAGCTTCGAGTAAAAATTGCACGATGATATCGGACCGGCGGGCACCTATTGCCTTACGTACGCCAATTTCGCGTGTGCGCTCCGTCACAGATACGAGCATGATGTTCATAACGCCAATACCGCCGACTAACAAGCCTATCGAGCTAAGCACGATCATAACCAGGAAAGTTACAAAAGTGATTTGGCGAAATTGTTGCACCATTTGATCCGCGGTGGAAATGGAGAAATCGTCAGACTTGTTGAAAGGGACGCGGCGTTCGAGGCGGAGGATGACATGGATCTCATCGAGCGCTTGCGGGAGCAATTTGTCGACGGCGGTGACCGAGATCGCCATGTCGCGCGAGTTTGGATAGATGCGTTGGAAGGAGAAGAACGGGAGGATGACCCGGTTGTCGGAACTGTCGAAAAAGCTGGCGGTGGGACGGCGGAGGGTGCCGATGACTTGCAATTGTTCGCCATCGACATTGATGAATTTGCCGAGGGGATCTTCGTTGCCGAAGAGCGATTTGACGACATCGGCGCCGATGACGGCCACGGACGCGCGGTGGTGGTTTTCGAATTCGGTGAAGAATCGCCCCTTGTCGAGATCGACCTGGCCGCTTTCGGCGAAGGATTCTTCCACGCCATTCAGGTCGGTTTGATACACGGCGTTGCCTTTATATTTCGTCACGACGGGACCGCGATTGTTGGGCCAGAGCATGCCTGAGATATGGGCACAAGCGGTACATTTCTGGCGCAGGGCAAGAACGTTCGAGTAGACGAACATTTTGCGGTTACGCTCTTCGGGACTGAGGTCGGTGGTTTGGAAGGCGGGTTCGCGCATCACGAAGATGGAATTGGGGCCGAAGCTTTTGAGGATGCCGGTGACAGCGGAATCGAAGCCGGTCAGGATAGAGCCGACGCCGATGATGGTGGCGGTACCCATGATGACGCCGAGCATTGTGAGCATGCTGCGGAGCTTATGCGCACGAATGGTATCGAAGGCCAGCAGCATGTTGTTTTTAAAGGCAACGAAGAAATTCATGCTTGGCTTAATCGGCTTGCAGGGCTCGTATGGGATCTAGTTTGGCGGCTTGGCGGGCGGGGTAAATACCGAAGAAAAGGCCGACACCGGCGGATAAACCAACGCCGAGCAAGATGGAGGATAGCGGCATTTCCATGGGCAGAGGAGTGGTGTTGCTAACGATGATCGTGACCAGGAAGGCAATGATCACCCCAATGAGGCCACCGGACATGGATAGAACGGCCGATTCGACCAGGAATTGGTTGAGAATATCCTGCTGGCGGGCGCCGAGGGATTTGCGGATGCCGATTTCGCGGGTGCGCTCCGTCACAACGGCGAGCATGATGTTCATGATGACGATGCCGCCGACCACGAGGAAGACGGAAACCACGCCCAAAGCCATGCCGGCAATGGTGCCGGTAAGCGATTGCCAGGCGTTAGTGAGGGTATCGGAGCTGAAGACGGAGAAAGTATCGTCATCGTGGGGTGTGAGGTGCCGGTAGGCGCGCAAGAGCATGCGGACTTCATCTTGCGCTTCCTGGAGATGATCGGGATCGGTGGCTTTGGCGAAGATGGCCACATGGGTATTGACGTTGAGGCCGTAAGTTTTAAAGAAGGAATAGATGGGAACAGAGATGAATTTGTCTTGTGATTGGCCGAAAACGCTGCCTTTTGCTTTAGCGACGCCAATGATTTCGTATTGCACGCCGTCGGCCAGGATCTTTTTGCCGATGGGATCGACGCCGGAGAAGAATTTTTGGTTCATATCCTCGCCGATGAAGGCCACGGGGATATGACGGCTGATTTCGGTTTCGGAAGGGATTCGGCCCAACGCTACTTCGGTGTTGTTGAGTGCGGGAATAGATTCGGTGATACCGTTCAAATCCACCTGTTGCATGGTGACCCCGTTATAGGAAATGGTGACTTCGCGATTGCTTTCCATGCCGATGGCGCTGAGCAAATGAGCATGTTCGCGGATAAATTCGTATTCGTCGGGGCGGAGCTGCGGATTGCGGCGATCCATTTCGAGGAATTTCTTGGGGTCCCAATCGCCGATGAACGCGAGGCGCACTATTTTGAAGCCCTGGCTGCCCATGTCGGAAAATTTGTTGGCGATGTAAAGGTTCATGCCGTTGACAAAGGCCAAGACGACGATGAGGGTAGTAGTGGCGAGGATGATGCCGAGGAGGGTGAGAAAACTGCGGAGTTTGCTTTTGCTGAGGGAATCGAAGGCGATGCGGGCGGATTCCCAGAACGAAGCGGTGGGACGGTAAAAGCGTTTACCGAGATTTTCATAGCCGGTGCCCGCCAGACTTTGATTGACGCGAGCCTCAGCAGCAAGAGGTTTTTCGGGCAGCGGAAGACGTTTCACGAGGTGCTACTCGGAGTATAGGGTATGGAGGAAAGGTCGGAAATAAGCCTTTCCGTTTCAGTCATAGACCCCTTGGACGTACCAAGTTTGGTTTTGAGATTCCTGGTAAATCCGGTAGAGGGCGCCGTCATCCAGGGCAACGTCCCATTCTTCGCGGGTCCAAGCGGTTTCGGCCCACCACTCGCCGGAGGTTTTCCAGGGGCCGGCGGAGCGCAGGACGTGACCGTTGACGCCAGAGGCATGGACGGATTTGGGCGTCAGTTTAACGAGGTTGACGCGCGCTTCGAGAGCGGGGCGGAAGAGGCGTATGACCAGGCGAAGGATGGCGCTGTGGTTGGGGGAGGATTCGGTAAAGACTGGCGGGAATTCGGGGTTGAGAGCAGCCAGGCGGAAGGCATCGGGACGGTGAGTATTGAGGCGCAGGGGAGAGCCGACGTTTTCTTCGCCAACCATGCCGGCAATGCGGGCCAAGGTGATTTGGAGTTTATCGGGCTGGGGCACGGCCGGGAGAAATAATCCGCTTTGCACACGGCGGGGCGCAACCGGTTCGATCCGCAAATGGAAGGCGGTGATCTGGCCTTGCGGCGAATGGCGTTCCAGGTGAAGTTGCAGAAGCTTGAGCATGGTGTGGGGATCGGTTAAGGGGACAGGGAACTCGAGTTGGGCTTGATAGGAAGGATTTGGCCCGGCTGCAAGCGTGAGATTGACTTCGAGCAGGCGGGCGGCGCGGCCTTGGGAGCGAAGCAAAGTGCAGATTTCGCCCAAGGCGCTTGCGAAGAGAAAGAGCAAGGGTTCGAGCAAAGCAATGGGGTGTTCCAATTCCAGGCGCCGTTCATACGGGGTGGTTTCGGTAGGAATGCGCAGTGGGCGGTGAATGAGGCCCAGAGCCAAATTACGCAAATAGACGCCTGTGGGGCCCAAGCGCTCGGCAACACCTGCCGCAGGCAATGCGGTGAGGTCTGCGCACGTTTTCACGCCCCAGCGGAGCAAAATATCGAGCATGGCCCAATCGGCGGTTAAGGCGGAAAGCGGCAGAGGAGCAAGTTTGTGGGCTTCTTCGCCGGGAGTTGCCAAGGTGACGCCAGGATAGTGGTGAGCCAAAAGATATGAAGTATCCGGGTTGGTAGCAATGGCCAGGTTCGCCTGCAGTTTGCGTTCATGGCCGGCATGGGAAATGTTGGATGCAATTTGATAGGGCGACCCTAATAACTTGCGCAAGGGATCGATGCAAAAAAGCATAGTATCCGGATGGGTTTGCTCGACATAGGGAGAAAATTCCAAGGCGAGATCGCGCACCGCGTCAGCCGTGCTGCCGGGTGCATAAAGACAGGCGTACAGCATAAGCTAAGGCACCAGAATTTGCAGTGGATCGTGCGGCTGGATGGACGTCACTTTCCTTTGCCTGACTAAGGTAGTTAGGCCGCGCAAACGAGCAAACGGGTTGGTTCCCAGCCAGGAAAAAGATTTCGTCTGACAGATGAGGGACTCTCTGGCGGCGGCTTTGGCTTGTGGTGCGTTGGCGCACACCAACAAAATGGTGGGCGTATGTTGGATGGCTCTTTGGAATCGGTACCAGTACGAAATTGGAATACGATTTAAAATTCTTGTGGGTGCATCGCCCAGATCGAGAAGGATAACGCCGAATCCACCCGCATGCAGTAGCAAATCAGCTGATTTCATTGTGTATTCTGGATTACACTTGCAGCGAACCCAGAGCAGACGTTCCAATTGGACGCCGGAAGCGAAAGCGGAGTCGGGATGGAAGCAATCGTTCAGATCCACGATGGCGCAGACCTCACCATTTTGAGTGGCGTGCGCCAAGATCTGCAGGCAAAGAGCGGTTTTTCCGGAAGAGCGCGGACCGCTGGCTTCCAGCAAAGTTCCTCGCTGTAAGCCATTGATTATAAATTGGTTAATGGCTGGGATCTGGAGGGCTGGAAAGGCAGAGGAAGAAGCGGGTTGAGGGAGATCTAGGGCTTTTGTCCAGCGGGGATCGGAAGGCAGAGCAGAGGTTGATTTCGCCATTTGTTCGCCTACCTGTAGTCTGAGCGATCAAAGGGAAAATTGCAACCAAAATACTAGTAATATTTACGTCTTCAAACGATTAGCTGTTAAACGTATTCGCGTTTTAGTGTATTCTTTCCTACATGGATGTAACCCTTGCGGCCTACCGAAGGCTCGCTGAATTCCGTCACCAAATCCGTCAGTTCCTCCACGTCAGTGAACAGGCTGCTCGAACCAATGGACTTGAACCACAACAACATCAATTGATGCTTGCGATAAAAGGTCTACCGGAAGGAGCGCGGCCCACTGTGACCACGCTGGCCCAAAGACTTTGTCTAAAGCACCATAGTGCGGTTGAACTGGTCAATCGATTAGTGGAACGAGGAGCGGCTGTTCGCCGCCAGAGCCAAGAGGATCGGCGCGAAGTCTTAGTTGAACTCACTCCGGTGGGTGAAGAGATCCTGGAAAAATTGAAAGAACTACATATGCAGGAACTCCAAACCAAAAGCCCCGAATTATGCAAAGCCCTACAGGCGATTGTGGATAGTCCGCATCCCGACTTAGGAAAAGCAGGGGCCGGAGCAGCAACCGGCACACATTAGCTGCCGGGGTAATTTTTTGTACTTGAGGGGAAGTAAAAAAAGGGGGCACCCCGCATAACCGTGCGGAGCGCCCCCTCTTTTTGTTCAGGAGCGCAAGCGGCGCGGATCAAATCGCGCCTACCTTGCGCAATTTCAATAACCGCGTATGTGGCTGGCCAGGCTTACTAAGCCAACCCAAACGATGTAGAAAGTCCAACCTGCGGCGCCAGCCAGACCGCCGAAGAGGAGAAAACCATTGAGTGTGTGGTGCTTTTCAACTTCGTGATATTGCATTTCCGATATACCTTCCCGCCCTTACTAAAGCAGCTCCCCGGCCAGAGAGAATTGTTTTTAGAATCAATTGGTTAGGGTCTCTCAGCCTTAGCCTTACCTTTAGTTTCTGAGTGTCTTGGCGCAGCCTTTGCAGTGGAATAGCGCAAACTGTATCAATCTGTATATATGCCCGAATTGCCCGATATTGCGGCTTATCTCAAAGCACTTGAACCCATCGCGTTGCAGCAGACTTTGCGGCGAGTGCGGCTGGCGAGTCCGTTTCTATTGCGGAGCATTGAGCCGCCCTTGGCAACAGTGGATGGAGGAGTGGTGCAGGCTTTGCGGCGAGTGGGGAAACGGATTGCGATCGGGTTAGAGGGCGATCTCTGGTTGGTGATTCATCTGATGATTGCGGGACGATTGCACTGGAAACCGAAAGTAGATTACAAACTCGCGGGGCGGCAGAATCTGGCGGCTTTCGATTTTCCGAGCGGGACGTTGTTGCTGACCGAAGCCGGCAGCAAACGGCGGGCTTCGTTACATGTGGTGGCTGGGGAAGAAATGTTACAGACGCTCGATCCGGGAGGGATTGATGTCATGGCCGCGGGGTTAGAGGAGTTCAAACAAGTTTTGACCCTGACCAACCATACATTGAAACGCGCGCTTACCGATCCGAGATTGTTGAGCGGGATTGGGAATGCGTATTCGGACGAAATCCTGCACGCGGCGCAGCTTTCTCCGATTGCGCAAACACAGAAGCTCAAGCCGGAAGAATGGGAGCGGCTCTACGTGGGAACGCAAGCGACGCTGCGGCACTGGACGGACAAATTATGCGCGGAAGCGGAAGTGTCTTTTCCGGAAAAAGTAACCGCTTTTCGGCCGGAAATGGCGGTGCATGGGCGTTACGGCGAGCCGTGCCCGCGCTGTGGGCGTGACGTTTTGCGAATCCGTTATGCGGACAACGAAACGAACTATTGCGCTCAATGTCAAACCGGTGGGAAGGTTCTGGCCGATCGCGGGCTTTCGCGCTTGCTGGGCTCCGATTGGCCGCGCACTTTGGAGGAACTTGAGAATCTGCAGAAACGTCGATGAAAGTGTCGATGAGTACTAGGACCGGGCAACTTAAAAAAAAGATTGCGAAATCTTTGAGAGGAGTTGTACCCTAACATCAACGATTGGTCAGAGGAGGATTTCCGAATGCGTGTTATTTCCGGATGGATTTTCCGCAAAGTCGTCGAGTTTTTTACGTTAGACCCGGTGTATCCGGTTAGTCATTAGCGAAATCGTCAACCTTCCCCGAGAAAAGCACGTGGCGCTATAACCTGTTTTATAGCTCCACGTGCTTTTCTGCTTTTAGGCCAACCGCCGCTCAAGCCATCCTCAGCCCGTCGGATAAACGACGTGCGCCACGATGGTTTCCGGCTTGTTACAGTTCTCCCGCACCGCTGGCTCCTCCTGGGCTTGCCTTGCTTTGTACTCCTCTTGAAACGAATCAAGAATACTTTGATCCCGCTCCCACTGCGCCATGGAGCCCTTGCCGGAGTTATTCCGGTTGTACCGAACCCGCGGACGGCCCATCAGCATCCCGTACGCAATGCCGGTACTGTCAAGTTGCTCCCGGTACCAGCGCTCGGTGGCGCTGAACGGGAGATAGAAACCCGCTTCGGCCAGACTGTCTTCTATCTCGTTCCGAGCGCCGCTGCCGTGCACGTTCATGGTGTCAATGATGGCGGCGCCGCCCGGACGCAGAGCTGTAAAAAAGCGCTGGGCAGCTCTACGCTTCGCTTGCGGGGACAGCCCTTGAAAGGCGCAGCGGTTCAACACCACGTCGAAGCGGCCGTCAGGCGCCGCCGTGGTAAAGTCCTGCTCCACGACTTCGAGGCTGCCTCCGTCCCAACTGCCCGCAGACGCCTCACGCTGCCGGACAAAGGACGGCCAGTTGGTAAACAGTCGCTCCGGCGGCGAAGCGGCAAAACTTCTTTGCGCTCGGACTGCGGCGGGCGAAAAATCGGTCGCCACAACCCGGCAGCCGACGCTTGCGTAGAATCGCGGCCCTATGTCGGTTCCGCACCCAGGGAACCAAATGTGCCCTCCACGCGCTTTCACCAGATCGAAAAAGCGCACCGATTCCCAGCCAGCCGCGCCGATCTCGGTCGGCACGGCCGACGGCCCGTGATAAGGGTTGGCCTGGTGATAACGATCCCATGCTTTTCGATCGCTCCAGTCTGCCGGAGCAAGCTGCGCATCGAGCGGCAGTGTCATTTCTTTTGTCTTTCGCATGACTTAACCTCTGATTTCCCGCACTGGTGGTTCGCGCCTTTTGCGAGCGCGAAACTGTTGCACATAAAGCCGAGTTCGCCGGCGCACCAGCTCCTGGTGAGTGCGCCATTGCGAAACGATTTCGTCGCCTCCCCGATAAACTCGCCGCCGTTTCGCGGCATCGGCGTGGCCGTGCTCCCGGCAATATTTGGCATGTCGCGCGCGGTCTTCCTCGATGGGCAAGCCGCACAGAGGGTTTGCGCAAACGCGCAGAGGCGCTTCCACTTCAGGCATAAACAAAAACTCCAGATTTTTGGTTTTCGGGATAGTTGAAAAAAGGGGCAACCGCGTGGGTCCCCCCTCACCGCTTCATCGCTGCGACTGAGGGAATGGAGTTGAGCAGCGGAACACTGCGCCTCCGTATGGATGCTCAAACGCCAAACAGAGCTTAGATCTGTGGCAAGAGCCTTACGAAGGTCGCATTACCGCTTCAACTGAGTAAGTTGGAATGGGGAGAGCGTACGGTGCGGACGGGACTGACGCTCGCTCGCCGGGGTGAGGCGGCAGGGTAAGCGGCGGAGCCAGTTATGGCTTCAGAAGGCCCGCTTGCGATCTTTGAGTTTGCCGTCACAGAGTTTCTACCCTTTTCGAAATTAGTTTAACCGGCGGCGAATACGAACACAAGTGTAAGCAATCAGGCCACCGTCGCCCGTTGGTAAGAGATGGGCCTTCACGCTATGACGCGCCGTCCGATTACGCTTTGTTGACGGCTTTCATCTATCGCTTCAGTTCAGACAGCATGGCCTTCCGCAGAATTTCATTCACGCGGCTAATGTGGCCTTCACCCTTTGACTTCAGCCACGCGAGCACATCATTGTCGATACGAACGGAGACGGCAGTTTTGAGTGGGCGATAGAATTTGCCGATCTCGCCATGCTCCCACTTTTCCAGCGGCAACGTGGGCGCATCGGGATCGGCGTCGAGGGCGTGGTTTCGCTTCTCGTACAGCTCTCTGGTACGGGCGCTGATCTTAACTGTTTTGGTCTTCATACAAGCTCACCTCAAAGGCTTCCGCCTTTCTGGCGGAAATAATTCTGATGATTTCGCGGTCGGGGTTCGAATGGTCAAGTAGACGACGAGAAGTAAAGCTAAGCC
>CAVYUL010000046.1:0-9999 GCA_963771405.1 Bryobacterales bacterium | reverse complement strand
TGCGTCGGCCTCTATGGAGTCATGGCCTACTCTGTCACCCGCCGCACCAACGAAATCGGAATTAGAGTGGCCCTCGGCGCTCAAAGCCACGACGTAACCTGGATGGTCCTGCGCGAAGTGCTCGTCCTCTCCGTGATCGGCGTAGCCATTGGGCTGTTCGGCGCTTGGTCAAGTGGGCGTTTCGTCGCTTCGTTCCTGTTCGCGACGAAACCTACTGACACACACGTCTACTTGCTCGCGGCCTGTCTTCTCATCGCTTGCGCCCTCGCGGCATCGTATCCGCCTGCGCGTCGCGCTGCCCGCATCGATCCTACGCAAACACTACGTCACGATTAGAAGCATAGAAGCCCCTAAATCAAATCCCGGCATACCAAGCATACCCGCCCTCCGGCGAGGCCGATCCCAGCCCTTTGCCGAAATGCTTCAAACTATCGGTCACTGTAATCCTAGTTATATACTTCACGCTCTTGTATCCAAGCTGACGCGGGACTCGCAACCGGAGTGGGCCGCCAAACCCTACCGGCAAATCCGCTCCGTTCATCGCGTAAGTCAGCAGTGTCTGCGGGTGCGTGGCATCGTCCATATCGATGCTTTCCCACCAATCCGGCTGAAACGAACGGTAAACCACATAGCGCGCCTGTGGCAGCGTACCCACTAAATCCAACAGATGAGAAAGTGGCGTGCCAGTCCATTCGGCGACGTAATTCCAACCTTCTTCGCATTGCACGCTCGTGATTTGACTGCCCGCTGGGTAACTCTTGATTTGCTCCAAACTGAACGCGCCGGGATGCGCCACCATTCCGTCAATCGTCAAGCGCCAATCGCTGAAGCTCGCGCTTTGGAGCCGTTTAAACTCATCCCCTAACGGCGCAACTTCGTTTTGAAACGGCTTGGCCGAGATCTGGGCCGATGAAAACTCTTGTGCCATCGAATGCCGGGTTAACAGACGCTGCGCCGCATAAGTCAGCGTCTCACCCGGCCCGTAAACGCCGCCGCCATCGGGCGGAATGAGTCCGTACTGCTTCGCCAAACTGTGGGCCACCGCTAAACCGGACACACCGCCCACAGTTGCAAGTCCGCCTGTGATCAGTTTCCGTCGAGTGACTTTGTTCACGCTTCCTCCTCGCTTGACGTACCCGGCTCACCCACAATCATCGCTCGCATTCTCTTTTTGAAACCTGAAACACAAACCATGATCACGTGCACAACAAAAAACACAAACAACGAAATTGACAAGAAAAAGTGGAGCGTCCGTGCCGACTGTTGCCCACCCAGCACCGTGGCCGCCCACGGGAAGAATGCTCGGAACCCGGGCGACATCGCCAGTCCCGTCCAAACAACTAACGGAGCCAAGACGAAAACGACCAACGAATACGCAATTCGCTGCAGCACGTTGTAGGTCGTGTCCTCTCCGCTCCCAACACTTAAACGCAAATGCTCACCAGCCGCCCGCCGCAGTGATGCCCAACGCAAACTCGCCCAATCCGGTAAGATCTCACCGAAGTGGCCGCGTAGCAAGCTCCAAATCACGTACGCGAAACCAGTAAACACCAGCAGCCAAGCCGCTTGAAAATGCAGATACCGGCTCCAACCGTTCTGGTCCGGCAGAACATAGCCATACCCGGTCGGCACTGTTCCTCTTGACGACGCGAACGGCAACCGGAACAGCGGCTCCATGTTGACGTTGCCCGTTTCGCCCCAATAAAACCGCGGGTGAGACAGCACAATTTCTATCCCCGTCACCAGCAGCGCCAGGAAACTCAGCGCTGTGAGCCAGTGCGTAATCCGCACTATTCCCGCATGCCGCGTACGGGTCTCCGACGTCGGAATCCAAACCGAATCGGCCATGGTTTGCTCCAGTTTAGCATCCAAAATGCATTTCTTGAGCACGGGCGCCGTTCCGCGAACCTCGCCGGAACGGGACTTCCAGAAGATGTTTAACATGAACGCCCTGGCGAACGGTAGCGAGGAAACACATAAAGCTCGACGCCCGGTCGTATCAAGGCTGTCACTCGGTCGCATAACGGTGGAGCAGGGGTTCAATCGTCGTTCGTCCGGTCACGCAGTTTCTTGGTGGAGGAGCGTTGCGATTTTTCGGTGAGGCGACGGATCTTTGAGCCGCGGGTCGGGCGACTGCGACGGCGGGTTTTGGGGATGACTTGCGCGCGAGCGATCAGTTCGTCGAGTCGAGCGCGGGCGGCGGCTCGATTGGCCTCTTGCGTGCGGTGCTCGCGGGCCGTGATGATTAAGATGCCGTCCTGCGTTATGCGATTGCCGGCTAACGCGTGGAGGCGCTGGCGCACTTCCTCCGCGAGCGAAGGAGATCGGCCGATATCGAAGCGCAGTTCTGCAGCGGTAGAGACTTTGTTTACGTTCTGGCCGCCGGGGCCAGAGGCGCGGACGAAGGTAAGAGTAAGCTCGGAATCTGGAATGACTCTGGGCAAATTGTAATTTCAGAATAGCCCGCGCTGCAAGGGACTGCGTTCCTACGGGTCCTTGGATGTTCGTTTTGCCGGCGGCGCGAGGGGCGGTGACGATTGAGCTGCAGGTACGATGGCGCGCCGAGTGAGGCGGGTTTTCGGATCGTTGTCTGTGCGCTTCTTCGTGGGAGGCAGGTAGTGGAATCGAACGAGGTAGATGTTGTCGCCCTTGCCGTGCTTGGCGACTTTGAGCAGATCGATCAACCCGAGGAAGCCTGACTCTCTGGCCAATTGAGGAGTGATATCCGGCAAACCGATGGGCTCGATGGAATCGATCTCGATCTCGCCTTCTTCCATTCGATAGCGGGAGCCTACTTGGACGTGAGGGCGTGTCCAGATTCGGACACTGCACGTGATTTCGCCGCGACGAACTCCCTCCCGGAGTCTTTTGGTGAACAGCATAATGAAAGTTTAGCGCCGGCACTGGAACAATGGCTTCCAAAGTGCGAGGGAAGGTAAGGCGCTCCGCTTTTTCTTTGGAACAAGCGAAATAACTTTGTGGGTGGAGCGTCGTTGGCGCTTCTTCGATGCCGTGAGGATCGCCTTAACATCGACAAGTCGCCAGCTGACTTACAATATTTGTGAGGTGGCTAGCGACTTGGAGGGATTGAACGGGCCACGTATCAATCGATGCAACTAGGAATACTGTAACCACTGCGCTCCCAGAGCGGTCAAACACGATCAATTAGCGTTCGCGCTATCCGGTTTGCGCATGATGTTGCACCCACTCTTCGATGCCGTTCGATCGGCCAACGAAAAAACGAAGGGCCAAAGGCACTTCATGGGGATGCGCTGCCGACCAGGCCAAGATTCGTTCCAGCTTGAGCGTGTCATCTTGAATGGCGCTAATCTCTGACAACTCGGCTTCGATGACGGCAAGGTCGCGCATGAGGGAATTCTAACATCCGGCTCGATTGGCATGGGTGGCCAATCAGAGTAAAATTCAGCCATGACTCGTCTGCGTGTGTTCGTGTTATCTGCGTTGGCGGCTTTTGCGTTTATGAGCTTCGCGGCGGTAACAGCTTTTGAGATCGTTCCACTCGAAGCTGTTTCTGAAACCTCTTCGAACGCGAGCATTGGCGATCTGAATGGCGACGGCCACCCTGATATCGTTCTGGTCAAAGGTCGCCACTGGCAACTTACAAGCAAGATCTTGTTAGGCGACGGAAAGGGCCACTTTGCCGCGGGTCCTGCGCTGCCGAGCAACGCTACGAAGAGCTATTCGGGTTCGCTCGCCGACATGACGAAGAGCGGTCATCTGGATATTGTTCTGAGCAATGATGCTCCCGATCCGAAACTGGTTTTAGTCAATGACGGGATGGGCCGCTTCCGGGTAGGCGGAACCTACGGCGACCCGAAATGGCCAACAAGGAATGCGGCAGTGGGAGATCTGAACGGCGACGGGTACCCGGATATCGCAGTGGCGAATCGCGGAATGACGTCCTATGTTTGCTACAACGACGGAAAGCTGCATTTCAAGTGCAACCCGCTGCGCGATACGCCGAGCGCGGCGAGCATTGTAATTGCGGACATTGACGGCGACGGTTTGAACGACGTCATCGTCCCATGCCGCGACGATTGCCAGAGCCGCGTGTTCTTCAACCGGAATTTGGCGGGCGAAGGGCAGCCTTGGGGGCCGGCTAAAGCATCGATCCGCGCCATTGCCGTGGCTGATTTGAATGGCGATGGGCATCCCGACATCGCCGCTTGTCCGGAGAGGCTCGGTTGCTTTGTCTACTTTAACGATGGCAAAGGCAAGTTCGGGTCCGGCGTGCAGTTCCAGAAACCGGACGCGCTGGAGCTAGGAGGGAAAGAGGAGGAACACATGCCGTACTCGATGATCGCCACGGATTTCAATGGAGATGGCCACCCGGATCTGATTGTGGGGTACGTCGATGCCCCTGGCGTGGTTTACTACAACGATGGAACGGGCAGGAACTTCGACGCGCATCCGTTCGGCGATGGGAAGGGAGCAATTTATGGAATGGCCGCTGGCGACCTGGATGGAGACGGGCGGCCGGACTTAGTGGCGGCTAGGAGTGGTGCGCCTTCTTTTATCCTGTTCAACCGAGCGTCGAAATGAAAAGACGCGAGACGCGCTGCATCCAGGCGCCGATTTTGTTCATGGGCGCTACGGCGGGTTGCCTCCATGGAACTGGCCGAAGTGACGCGCCGAAAAGATGCTGATGAGCAGTGCGCCCAGGCCAAACGCAATGATGTGGCTTGTTGCCCGCGGATGGAAAACTCCGGCGTGTGCGACGAGCAGATAGCCAACCAGCGCGTTGAAGAAGCCCCAAAGAACGTTGACCGTTGCGGAGGAGAGCCCTTTACCGGGCGGTTTTGCGAAGGGACTCTGGAAGGGACGTCCCATCAAGCCGGAGACAAAGTGAGGGATGGCATTTGTCAAGAAAATGCCTCCAAAGAAATACGATAGAAGCCAAAGCCAATTCATAATGCAGAGCTCCTTTTTTGAATAAGAGGCAGGGACACAGTGGGTTCAATCAATCCTCAACAACAAGGCGGGCCAGAAGTTCGAGCGCTGCCTGCAGCGTCTTCTGCTCCTGAACGGAGAGCTTCTGCGAGATCCTGCTGGTGAGCCAGTCCTGTCTCGCGGCTCTGCCTTCCTGAAGCAGCTTCAGGCATTTGGGCGTGAGAGACATCAGAGTTTGCCGCCCGTCGCTCGGGTCAGGCGAGCCTCTCACAAGGCCGGTTTCCTGGAGCGGAGTCACTACAGCGCTCATGGACTGGGGACGCATCCCTTCCGTTCGCGCGAGGCTTGAAACTGTGACCAAACCGTTCTTCTCCAATCGAAGAACAACAGAGACTTGTGACGGTGTCAGATGGTTGCGTTCGCCATGCGTGCGTAAACGCCGCTTGAGCTTACCACAGACTGTGCGGATCTCGGCAGCAATAGTCGAAGCGAGCACGGCCTGAGCTGAAGATTTCCGATTGCTCAATAGGTCAATATATCAGATCTACAGGTAAACTGTAAAGATGTACTGCATATTTCCGCGAGATCTCTCGCGCAACGGAAAAAAATGTCTGCGCCGCGGTGATGGTTAGGCACACGCGGCGCGGACGGAGGAAGACCTTACTAATTTCAGTTTGGTTTAGGCCAGTTTGCGGCGAAGGAGCCCCAACACCATCAATCCGCCGCCGATCAGGACGTAGGAGGACGGTTCAGGCGCCGTGCTGGCTGCCGTAGTTACGGCGTAGCTTGCGTTGAAGGAACCGCTATTGTCTCCGTAGGAGCCAGGCGCTCCGTTGTAGCCGGCTGCATCGGTGAAACCCAAGTAGAGAGTTCCGGCTCCGACTGGAACGTTGAACGTTTGGGTTGAACCGGCGCCGTCGCCAGTGAGTCCATCACCGATGAAAAATACCTGATCCAAGAGTGGCGAATAGGTGGCATCGGAAGTTGTGGCGTAGTTCAGCGCGGCGGGTGCCGGTCCGGAAACGCCGCCCGAGGGAACGAATACTCCTACCAGGAAACCTGCGTTGGGAGCGGTGATTCCGGAAAGGGTGCTGGTTCCGGTATTGGATGATGAGGCGACTGCTGCGCCGACACCATCGGGATCGTTATAGTTGCCGCCGCCATTCAGGGTCACCGATCCGACTACTGAGAACGTCATGGAGACAGAATTGGCGGGCAGGACAATTTGAACGGGCGCAGTGCCACCGCCCGCGTTGCTACCGTCGGCTTCATATATGTCCGCCGTTCCGATCACATTGACGGTGGACGGGAAGGCGGCTTCGCTGGCCAAGGCCAGGGCTATGAATGCAAATGTGGTGAGTTTAAACAAAACGAACTCCTTGTTTTAAAGTCGATTAGGGCTGAGGCTGAAAGACTCCTGCCTCTGTTCCCGAGAATAGGGTGCCAACGCGGGGTGAACAAGAAGCAAGGGGTAGCTTACTACCGTAGCAAGTAGTCCGTAAGTCTCTGAATCGGTAGACCTTGTACTTTTTAAAAATACTAGCTAAGCTGGGATCGGGATCGGTGGTTTTTAGGATTTGAAGCCGGTATCAAACGAAATTGCGAGTGGGCCAAGTGGGTACGATACATCGCCGGAAGAGGTAAGGGAAGAGCTGGATAGGGTTCTGGCCAGCCCGGCTTTTCGGAGGGCTGAACGGCCGGGCCGATTTTTGCGGCATTTGGTTGAATCGACGCTTGCTGGGAACGCCTCGGCTCTGAAAGAAAGCACAATCGGCTGTGACGTTTTTGCGCGGCCAGCGGATTGGGACCCGCGTTTGGAGCCTATTGTTCGGCAAGAGGCGGCGCGGCTGCGAAAGCGGATTGCGATGTACTACGGGTCCCAACCGGCGGACGGTGGCGTAAGGATTTCATTACCACTTGGGGGATACGTACCCCGTTTTGAGAGGTATACAATCCCTGCGTTGCCGACTCGGAGTGCCGAGATGGAACCAGCGCCGCCGGTTCCCCTTGCGAAGTCGCATCGGCCTCGTTTTCATCTTTATCTTTATTTAGCGATAGGTGGGCTGATTTTGATCGCGATCGCGGCGGTGGCTTGGAAGACGGCGCGCGGGACGGATGAGCTTTCGTTGGCGGTTCTACCGTTTAAGAATGTCACGGCTGATCCAGCCGACCAATATTTCTCGGATGGCGTGACGGACGAATTGGCGGACCTCATGAATCGGTACGCCAAGGTGAAGACGATTGCGAGATCGAAAACATATAAGTACAGGACGGGCACAGCGAATTTGAGGCCGGTGGCGGAGCAACTGCACGCGCGGTACATGGTGAAAGGGAGCGTGGAGCGTTCGCGAGATCTGGTCACGATTATTGCGTCTTTGGTTCGGGGGTCGGACGGAAGCACGCTTTGGACTAACACGTATCGGCGTCAGGCTGGCGATTTGACTGCGATCGAAGAAGATCTGGCGGGTAGCATTTCGCGAACGTTGGGTTTGGGTGTGCCGATTGGTTCGAAAACCCATGTGCCGGTTGCGGCCGCGCACGACCTTTATCTGAAGGGCCGTTATGAATTGCGGCAGACTACATCGGCCGCCAACGCGATGGCGCAAGGGTATTTTCGAGACGCGTTGAAACTTGACCCGGAGTATGTGTTTGCTTATCACGGATTGGCGGAGGCAATTTGGAACGAAAACATTTGGGCCGGTACAACGCCGGTGATGTCGGAGCGAAGGAAGTCTGAAGAGCTGTGGCAAAAGGCGATAGAACTGGATCCGGGGTTCACGCCGGCGCATAGCGGACTGGCTGCTTATGCGATGCAGTATGACTGGGATTGGCAGCGGGCCGAGCGCGAGTTAAAAACGGCGATGTCAATAGACGATAACTCCGGGGTTGAGCAGAATTACGCGACGCTGTGTTTGATTCGGGGACGGCGCGGCGAGGCCGATGCGCACAGGGAGCGAGCCAAGTTGTTTGATCCGGATGGGCTTGGGCGTTTGGCGAATGACGTGAATGCGTTCATCCTGGAAGGCCGGTGGAACGACGCGCGGGTGAGTTGCGAAGAGTGGATGAGACGCAGCCCGAACGCGGCGGGGCCGAAGTTGATACTGGCGCAAATTCTTTCGCATGTGGGCAAAGGAGATGCGGCTTTGAAACTTTTGGCGGCGCTTCCGAAAGAGACTGCCGGCGTTCCGATGGCGCTGGCGCAAGTGAAGGCGGCTTCCGGTGACGCAGTGGAAGCGCGCCGGATGCTGGCGGCTTTGGAAGAGAAATACGCGGAGGGCCGTCTGTTCGCTTATGACTTTGCGACGGCCTATGCGGAGTTGCATGACGAAAGGAATGCAGTTCAGTGGATGCGGCGTTCGATGGATGCGCGGGAAGGACCGGCGATGTACATACGGATTGATCCGCAGCTTGCGGCGGTTCAGAAGAATCCAGATTTTCGGGCGTTGAAGAAGCGGATGGATCTGGACTGGTAAGCCGGTCTGGACGGTTTGCGTTATTCCGCAAGAGTGTAGTTAAAGGTGGACATTTGTCCAGCTGAATTTCGCAGCGCCAAACGCATGAAGCGAGGTCCTGGCTTGACATCAAAGGTGCTTTTGATGGCTATGCCGGAAGAGCGGCGCGCCGCTAACTCGGAGTCACTCCAATTTAAAGGTAGCTCCTCTTTGGCGCGCGCGATTAAGGTTCCTCCGGCATCAAAAAAGGCGATTACAAAGGAAAGAGTATCGCGGTTGACAGCTCCGGCGTGTTCGAAACGGATGGAATTCGCGTCGATGTGTAGGAGCAGGGACAGTTTACGTTCGTTGGGCGTAAAGGTGGGGGTTACGGCAAGTCCGATGTCGTGCATTTCGTTGCGGGTAGAGAGGGCGTTTTGCAGATCTTGCGGAGGGGTGTTGGTGAGGTATCCACGGCGGGCTTGGATTTGGTAACTCCGGTTCGACTTAACCATCACTTTTAATTTGTGGAACTCGACTGAGTTAGTGGCGGTGGGGGGAGCGAAGGTGAGTATATATACGGCTTCTGGCGGGGCGGCTAACTGGCTCAGGGCGGAGTCAAAATCGTTGCTGTTGCGGAAGAGCTTGCGGGCGGTAGCGTCGGCGAGTTGGGCGAGGCCATCGGAGGCGGTGAGTTGTTCGGTTTCTTGTAGTCGCAGGTTGGTGGTTGAAAGGGCATTGGGATCAGTGGAATCAAAGCCGGCAGAGGTGTAAAGGCCTCTGGCGTCGAACGCATTGATCACGAGGCCAGCGCGGGCGGCATGGTCGACGATCTGTTGGAGACCGGGCAACGCGGCGGGTGTGTAAATGCCGGCGGAGATTAAAACGAGCGCTCTTTCGCCGGGGAGCACGGATAGGGCTTCGACCGTGGCGCGCACAGAATTGAAACTTGCCCCGGTTTCGCGATTATGAAGAGCGAGCGAACGGCGGGCGGCATTCAAGGCGGTGGAAGCGGCCATAACAGGGGGCACCCCGCGGTTTTCGACGGCTTCGCCGGCTTTCTGCTGGAGAGCGCTGCTATCGTTGCGGTTGACGATTTGATCAGCGACGTAGAAGCTGATTTCCGGGCAATCTGAATGCAGAGGGGCGGCGGGCGACGACTGGATGGCGTATAGGGCGGCGTGGATTTTGGCAGGATCGTTGGTAAACGGAGAGTGGACTTTGCCCGAGGTGGTGAGAATGGCGAGGAGAACACCCGGTTTGAGCAAGCCGGCGGTGACGCGTTCAGCGGCGGAACGGACTTGAGAAAGGTTTTGCGAGGGCAAGTGAACATCGTCGAAGAGGAATGCCACAAATCGGTTGGTGGCGGCGATGCCGGGCGTTTGGTTGGGAGTGCGCTCCTCAACGACGTCAAAGATGGTTTGCTGCTTGCCGTTGTCTAATAGCTCGAAATCTTCTTTGGTTAGACCGTGGACGAATTTTCCGGCTTTGTCGCGGACGACAGTGGGTACGGTGACCACGTCTACATGAGTACGAAAGGTAACGTTGGAGGAGAATGACGCGTCGATGGGTCGGGGCGGTTCGGCAAAGGGCGGAGGAGGCGATGGTAGAGCGAGGGCAGACGGTGTGGCCGGCAGAGAGTCGGCGATTTCGGGGG
>CAVYUL010000045.1:0-5849 GCA_963771405.1 Bryobacterales bacterium | reverse complement strand
ATGGCAGCGAAAAACATCTGCGGGCAGCGAAGAACGCATTCGAAATGATTACGGCGCAGAGCTACGCAACAGGTGCGTGGGGGCCGAATGAGAGTTTTATCTCGGCGGATTCGGATTATTTGTACAAAAGCCTGACGGATACGCATCGGGGGTTTGAAACGCCGTGTGGATCTTATGCGCATTTCAAGTTGACGCGCTATTTGCTGCGAGTCACGCGAGATGCTCGCTATGGCGACAGCATGGAACGGGTTTTGTACAACACGGTGCTGGGTGCGAAGCGCTTGGAGAAAGACGGAAGAGCGTTTTATTACTCCGATTATCATTTCGCGACGACGAAAACGTACTTTCCGGATGCCTGGCCGTGTTGTTCGGGAACGCTGCCGCAAGTGGCGGCGGACTATCGAATTCTCCAGTATTTCCATGAGCCGAACACGATTTACGTCAACCTCTACTTGCCATCGGAAGTGAAGTGGACGAATGCAGACGGCGCGTTGGTGAAGCTCAGTCAGACGGGAAGTTATCCGCTTGGCGATGCGGTGACGATGCGACTCGAAATTTCGCGGCCTAGCCGCTTTGCGGTGCGGCTGCGGGTACCAGCGTGGTCTACCGAAACCAAGATTCGAGTGAACGGCGAGGCGGTGGCGGCGAATGTTGGGTTTGCGACGATCGAGCGGCGGTGGAAGAGTGGAGACCGGATCGATATTCGTTTCGATATGACGCGGCGGTTGCAACCGATTCACTCGCTGCATCCGGAAACAGTCGCTTTGGTGGAAGGGCCGCTGGTTCTATTTCCCATTGGTGAGGAGCCCATCAAAGCGAGGCGTTCAGAATTGTTGGCAACAAAGTCAGCGAAACCGTTCTTTGCGATTCAAGATGAGCGCTACAGTACCTACGCAACGCTCACGTGACGAATGAGGCGGTCGAGGAAGGGATGTTGAGCGGTCATTAGGTGGCGGCGTGCTTCGTCGATCGGGTACCAGGCGCCGCGGTCGACTTCAGGGAACTCGCGTTGCTGGCCGGAACGCGGCGGCCATTCCATGAAGAACGTGTTGCTGCGCAGTTGACTGGGATCGGCATCGCCTGCGAAGGCCCAAGCGGTGACGATTTTGCCGCTGGGTTGCGTAATTTCGCCGAGTTCCAGGAACGGGCCGTTTGAGGGGAAGCCCGTTTCTTCTTTGAACTCGCGCTGGGCGGCAGCAAGCGGGGATTCGTTGTCTTCGTATTCGCCTTTCGGAATGGACCAGACGCCAAGATCTTTCTTTTGCCAATAAGGACCGCCGAGGTGGATGAGAAAGACTTCGAGGGTATTGTTGTTGGTGCGGCGAAACATGAGGAGACCGGCACTGCGCTTCGATTTGGCCACTGCGACATAATACCCGAATGATCAAGTGGATTGCCGGGGCGGTTGCCGCGATTTTGGTGGTGCTGATCGGAGTTGCGGGGTTTGGATTTTATCGGGTCTATTATGGCGTCCACGTTTATGAGACAACGCCGCCGGTGCTGCCGGGGGATCTGCAGAAGCCGGCGGTTTTGATTTTTTCCAAGACGAATGGGTTTCGGGAAGACGCGGCAGTGAAGGCGGCGAATGCGGCACTCACTGAGATCGCGAAGCGGCGGGGATGGGGAGTGTTTGTAACAGAGAACGGGGCGGTGTTCAACGCCGAGCAATTGAGCCGATTCAACGCGACAGTTTGGAATAACACGAGCGGCGACACGCTGAATGACGAGCAGAAGGCGGCGTTCCGAAACTATATTGAAAATGGCGGCGGGTTTGTGGGCATTCATGGGGCGGGAGGCGATCCGCATTATACGTGGCGTTGGTATGTAGAGACGCTGATTGGAGCGGAGTTCAAAGGGCATCCGTTAAATCCGCAATTTCAGCAAGCGACGATTCATGTGGAGGATCGAAATGATCCAGCGACGCGGAGTTTGCCGGAATTTTGGACGCGCACGGATGAGTGGTACTCGTTTAAGAAGAGTCCGCGGGGGCCAGGGTTTACGATACTCGCGACGCTGGATGAGAGCACGTACCGCCCGAAGATGTTTTGGAAGGACATTGGAATGGGGAAAGACCACCCAGTGGTTTGGAAACACATGGTGGGGCGTGGGCGGGTTTTCTATTCGGCGTTAGGGCATTCGGCCAGTACGTATTCGGAGCCATTGCATTTGGCGCTGTTGGAAGGAGCCATGGCTTGGGCGATGGGGCTCGAGTGAAGGCAGTGACCTCCGTATTCGGAATAGTCGCACGATGATAGCTTAATTGAGATGAAAAGAATTTTCGGCGCTGCCGCCGCGCTTGTGACGCTGAATGCTGGACGTGCGGCAGAAGCTCCCCCTACGGCCGCGATTGCCAACAAGCAGCTTCACGTACAGGTTTATTTGCCAAATGCGAAGGATGGCTTTTACCGCGGAACTCGGTTTGACTGGTCTGGGGTCGTTTACAGTTTGCAGTTTGAGGGGCATGACTATTACGGTCCGTGGTTCACGAAGACCGATCCTTCTGTGCATGATTTCATTTATCAAGGGGATGACATTGTTGCCGGTCCGTGCAGCGCCGTGACGGGGCCAGTGAACGAATTCAAACCGATAGGTTGGGAAGAAGCGAAAGCGGGTGGAACGTTCATCAAAATCGGCGTCGGAGCGCTGCGCAAGACTGAGAACGGAACTTACGATAACTACCATTTATATGAGATCGCTGATGGAGGCCGCTGGAGTGTGCGGCGGAAGCGAAATTCCCTGGAGTTCACGCAGGTATTAAATGACGTCTCGTCGGGGTATGGATATGTCTATCGCAAAATAGTGGAACTTACGGCCGGCCAACCGGAAATGGTTCTTCGACACTCGATCAAAAACACCGGATCGCGGGCCATCCACACGAACGTATACAACCACAACTTTCTCGTGTTGGACAGGCAGGCACCGTCGAAGGGAGTAGTGATTACACTTCCGTTTTCCATTGAGTCGCAAGGGCCGGAAAACAAGAATTTGGCGGAGGTGCAGGGTCATGAAATCAGGTATCTGCAGGCGCTGACAGGCCGCGAGGTGGTGGCCATGCCGATCGGCGGTTTCGGGAGTGAAGCTAGCGACAATCAAATACGGATTGACAACCGGACTCTGGGCGTAGGGATGACGATTGCTACCGACCGGCCACTCGAGAGCGAGGGGTTATGGTCTATTCGAAGCGTCATCGCGATGGAGCCGTTCATTGCTATCTCGATTGAGCCAGGGCAAGAGTTCAACTGGACGACGAAGTATGAATATTACAAAGGAGTAGCAGGACATTGACCGCGGTCAAAACACTCCTGCTCGCACTGATTGCGACCCTATGTGTCGCTGCAGCTGAGCGACGGTTCGAACTTCACGCAGAGTCGCCCCAGTTTTGGAATCTGGTAGATCGCGCGGCCAAGTTGGCCAAGGTCGGCTCCGGGTTCGGTTTTACGGAGGGGCCGGTTTGGGATTCGTCCGGCTTCCTTTATATCAGCGATGAAGAGCAGAACATTTTGTACCGGCTCTTTCCGGACGGGCGCAAGGAGAAAGTGCTGGCGCTTGGCGATCCCGACGGCAACACTTACGATCGACAACACCGGTTGCTCGACTGCGCGAGCGTGCTGCGCGCCATTATCCGTGTCCGGCCGGATGGCCAATATGAAATTCTGGCCGACCGGTTTGAAGGAAAGCGATTCAACAGCCCGAATGACATTGTGGTTGGGCCTGATGCCGGGCTCTACTTCACTGACCCTACTTTGGATTTGCCGAAGGGTGAAAAGCAGGAGATTGCGTTCCAGGGTGTTTATCGTTTGGGTGCAAAAGGTGATGTGACGCTGTTGGTGAAGGACATGTCGCAACCGAACGGTTTGGGTTTTTCACCTGATGGAAAGCGGCTCTATGTGGATGATTCGGAGCAAAAGAATATTCGCGTTTTCGATTTTGGGCACGATGGGAGTGTCACGAACGGCCGCGTCTTTGGAGCGGAAAACGAGGACGGCGGTGTGCCCGATGGAATGAAACTCGACACAAAAGGCAACTTATACGTGGTTGGGCCAAAGGGTATTTGGATTTGGGACAAGCGAGGTCATCACCTAGGTACCATTGAGACTCCCGAGCAGCCGGCGAACCTTGCTTGGGGCGGCGATCATTACGCCACTTTGTACATCACAGCGCAGACTTCCGTTTATCGAATCGTGACTAAGGCGCGTGGGTTCATGCCGGAGTTGCGGAAGGGAAGTCGGCCGGAATCGGCAAACTAACTGTTCCGGTTGCCGCCCATTCGACGGCGCGAGCAAACAGCGTTTGGAAGCCGATGCAGCGGAGATTTGGATTATCTTCGCCGCGCCAAGTGTGTCCTAGCATGGTTGTGTAAATGCGGCCGCGGCCCCAGCTGCGCAGCCAGTCCATCGGTTCGTTTCGCAAACTGTCTTTCGACCAGGCGTAAGTAATGATGTGCAATTCCTTTTCAATGGCGCCATGCGTTGGCGCTGAGGTTGCGTGTTGGCCGTGGGTTAGTTGTTCGGAAGGGTGAAGCCAGCGTTTCGGCATGCCCTTCGTTATGGGACCGCGCGGGTCGAGCATCGTCATCACAAAGTCATGCCGCGGGCCATGACCAGGATTGAGCCCCTCGCCGGCGGGAATGACTACAACTTGCTCGTTCTTATCAATCACCAGGCCGGGACCGAACGACTTGTCGCGCCAGCCGAGGCCGATCATTTCGTTGTAGTCGGCCCATTCCAGGAAAGCATTGTTGGCGGCGTGAAAATTGACCAGCCCGCCACCGTTGTTCAGGTAAGAAGTTAGAGCACTTTCCACCGCGGGAGGCCAGCGAATGCCATCGGGAAGGTGGCCGCCGTTGAAGTTGTTTACAACAACAGCGTAATCGGCAAATGCAGGACGCCAGGTGTCCCAAGCGGTTCGGCCTGCGTCGGCGGGAGGCGTGGTGGAAACGGCGATGGTGAATTTCCCGGTTGCTTCCAGAATGGACTTGATCGCCGTGGTCGCAGCCTGCCAATCGTGATTGTTGATGCCATCGACGATCAGAACGGAGGTTTTCTGGCTGGACCGAGCGAGAGTTGAGGCGGCGATAGAGGAGAGAAATCGACGCCGGTTTGAAGCGATGGGTGACATGCAGTTCAAGCTATCACCGAACGAACCAGGCTACCTGCCCAAGGTGTACACTGGCTGCTGAGTCGGGAAGAGAGGATCTGCGAAACATGAAATCAGATAGACGCCAGTTCATTCGGAGCATAGGGACACGATCAGCCGGACTCGCCATGGGTGCGGCGGCGCTTGCAGCGACTGAGGCTGAGCAAGCGGAAGCGAAATCTGCGGAATCGGCGCAGCTCTTGCATGTAGGCGACAACATCGCTCTGACGGAAACGAACTGCGGCAAGGTGAGAGGTTACATTCTTCGCGACATCCACTACTTCTTGGGCATGTCTTACGGTGCGGACACGTCCGGCGCCAACCGTTTCATGCCACCGCAGAAACCCAAGAGTTGGACTGGAGTGTTTCCGGCGCTGTGGTGGAGCAACTCGGCGCCGCAGAATATGGACAACCGCTTTTCGAATACGTTCGCTTCATTCCGCGATCATTGGAATTACGGTGATGTAACCGAAGATTGTCTCAAGATCAACGTTGTGACGCCGTCGATAAACGGGGGTAAAAAGCGACCGGTGCTGTTTTGGATTCACGGCGGCGGATTCACAGCCGGCAACGCCATTGAGCAGGATGGCTACAACGGCGAAAATTTCGCGCGGTTTGGGAATGTGGTGTTTTGCTCGATCAATCATCGGCTTGGGCCGCTGGGATATTGCAATCTGGCCGGCGTAGGTGGTGACAAGTTTGCGGCGTCGAGA
>CAVYUL010000044.1:0-11450 GCA_963771405.1 Bryobacterales bacterium | reverse complement strand
AAGGCGGGTTTGGCGGCCATGATTCATGCCGCTGCGGCGGCTCGGGATGAGGGATTGCTGAAAAACGGACGCGTCGGAATTGTCTTGGTGCCGGATGAAGAGACGGCCGGGCCCAGGGGTTCGAAAGATCTCGCGGCACGCGCTGTCTTGGGCAGAGACGCAATTGGAATGTTGACGCCCGAGCCCACCGGCGGAGTGGTTTGGAACGCCAACCGCGGAGCCATCACGTTGCGCGCCTCCATGCGGGGCAAGGCCGCACATGTGGGCCGCCAGTTTGAAGGGGTGAATGCGTTTGAGCAGGCGATTCCCGCACTCAATCGCCTCTTGGAATTGAAACGCGAAGTGGAGAAGCGCGAGACCAAGCAGCAAATTGCACCGGCGGCTGCCCGGAAATCGATTCTGATGCTCGGTGGAAAAGTGGAGGCAGGCACGAACTTCAACGTCACACCAGACCTCTGCAGCTTCACTGTCGATCGGAGACTCAATCCGGAAGAGAATCTCAAAGAGGAAAAGCAGCGTCTGTTGGCGTTGTTAGAGGGTTTTGAAATTGAGGTCCTGCAAGAAGAAGAATCGGCCGCGAGTTCCGCGTCGGAAGCCCTAGCAGCTGCCTTGACCCGGAATGTGGAAAGCGTCACCGGCCGAACAGCGGAATTTGAAATGTGTCCCGGCCTGTTGGAGACGCGGTTCTACGCTTCGCGCGGCATTCCCGCCTATGCTTATGGGCCCGGTTTGCTCACCGTCTCTCATGGCCCGAACGAGTTCATTCCGTTGCGCAAGATTGAGGAGTGCGCCCTGATTTATGCACTCACCGCGGCCGAGCTATCAGCTTGATTCGCCATCTGAATAAAAGAGACGAGTGAACCGGCGAAGAATCGGGAATGCCGCCAGCCGGTCGAGCGCGGTCAGAGTGCCTCCACGCCAAAGTTGGGCAGTAGCCAAAGTCAGGGTAGTGGCGAGAATCACTAGATCGAGCCGCTCGGTAGCCACCTCCAAACGATGATCGTCGCCAGAGAGGCAAGCGGCCACGCCTGTCCAGGCAGTGCTAAGTGCTAGCGCGGCGGTGAGCCACGCAAGCAGATGAGAGAAGGCGCTATCGCGGGAGTCGGTTGGGTTGGCGCGGCCGGTCCAGAACAAAAACAAGGGCGCGGCAGAACCCATTGCCAAAAACACGTAGCGCCATTTGATGTACGCGAAGTAACGCATGATGGGCTCCGGCCCGGCGATGACAGGAAGTTGGTTCAAAGCCGCAAGAATGTGATCGTTTTCCAGCCAATCCGCATGTGCGCCGAGCGTGCCGCATACGACGATTGCGATGCCTGCCGCCTTGCCCAATACTTGCGTGAACAACGGAAAACGCGGAGCGTAACAGAAGTTCCAACTCGCAATGCCAAGATACAGGAACAGAAGCCAGTAGATCACGATGAAGACGTAATCTTCGTACTGTTCGTAACGAAGCGCTTTCACTTTATCGGGACAGATAATTTTGCAATCGCCCGCAACCAAGCATGCCGTGTCCTTGCTTTGCCCGCAGTGCGGGGCCTGGCAGGGTCCCACCATGCCGGTAACGTCCTTCCAATTCCGCGCGATTTCGATAGCCAGCGTGGGATTGGTGAGTTGGCTGGGCAGGTTGCAGGCGCCAATGTGTCGCGAAAGGAGAAGCACCATCGTAACTCCCGCTATGAGAGCCAGGAAGCCGATCAGCGCGCCACCACGAGTCCACCAGTAAGACTTGCCCCAAAGAGGCGGTAACGTTTCCTCTTCAGCATCTAGTGCGGGCATGCGCCTCCGGAAAGGAAATTGGCGACTTTGGCTGTGTTTAAGCCGATGGAATCGGAATGCCACGCATTTTCGACGGCCTGTTTATCGTCGTTGGTGAGATGCCAGTTTAACGGTTCGTTGCGAGGACAGCCGCGCGCATCGGTGTTAGTGAACTCAAAAGTAGCTTCGCAGATTTGGTCCGCGTAAATATGATTTATCAAGTTCTCGTCCAGGGCGTTATGAGAAAGCTGGCCGGTGCCGCGTACGTTCGCCATCGTTCGCAAGGGGTTGCTGAGTTGAAAGAGCACGCCGTATGAGGAAGAACTCGGCCGTGCTTCGGTGACGACGGGATAAGCGCGAATTTCTATGATCAGAATCTTAGGCTTGAGTGAAGGGTCGGATTGGAGACCATTGTTGAGCCAGTCCAGCAGGCTGACCATGCCGTAGTTGTCGTAGTATCCGCCATCCACGGCGTGCGGTTCAGGTCGGTAAAAACGTGCGTCGGCGTTCTTATCGGAGTCGTTGCGGAGCATCCGTGAGGCAGGCGTGACATAAGGGAACGTAGCCGAAAGACGCGCGGCGGTCACCACGCGCAGATCGGAGTTGGGATAGAGCTTAAAGAACTCCCAGCGGCCCAGGTATTGTTCCAGTTTCGCTTGGTTGGCGGCGGGTTTGGTGAAACCGGAAGATGAAAGAAGATAGCGGTCGCCCGTTTCCACCAGCGTGGAATTGAAGATAACGGCTGGACGAATGCCGGCGGCGGTATCTTTTTCCCAGCTCAGCAGCGTCGCATCCGTTTGCGAAGCGGGCAGGCGGTTGCGCCAACTGGACTCCAGCATTCGCCCGCGATCCATGAAGATGAAGCCACTATCGGACGTGCGGATTTGGCCATTGGCGACGCCAATACCTTTGATCGCGGGCAGGAGACCGAAAAGCAGATCGGGATAGGCGAGCCCCCAGGTCACTTGGTCGAGACTGGATTGTTCGGCACTATCTACCAGGTTGCCGGTGGATGCGGGCACCTCGCCGTTCTGATAAGCAGCGGTAAAGTACATGGCCCCGACCGAGCCGCCGGAAACGGCGCTGATCAAACGGATGTGGCGTGAGAAGTGAGGGATGGATTGGTTAAGGCCGGTAAGAACCTGCGCCGTCCACGCTGCGGATTGAATTCCTCCGCCGGTGGTAGCCACCAGCACGATGGGCGTTTGCGCGTCTGGGCCATGCAAGTGCGCGGCAATTACGTCACCGGAAGTCAGTGGTTGTGCGTGAATGGTCTGGGCAAGGCCCTGATAAAAGTAATCGCTCTGCGGGAACCGGCTGCTCAAGAATGCAAAGGCAACCACGGGAACAAGCAAGGGAACGCGGTAGCGGTCAATGTAGAAGGCGATGCCTCCCAAGCCCCAGCAGAAAAGGGTGAGCATCATGATGGCCAGGCTCAGCGAAGGGACCAGGAATTGGCCGCCTAGGAAAGCCAAGTCGAGCGCTGAAACAACGCAATACAGAACATAGGCTAACAACGCGAAAACAAGTTGATACGTAGCAAAGATGTGCCGCTGTTGAATCGTTCCTCGCTCCACGTCCAGATAACCGGGTTCGCTTCGAGGGATCCAAGCGCCCGATTCGAAACGCGAGATCCAGCCGAGGTGAAAGGAATTCACGATTCGCCGCCCACCGGCCGTAATCAGATACCAGAAGACAATGCCGGCGACAATGCCCGGCAGTTTCCCGGCCCAGGGCGCCTCGGAACGAATGAGTGCGGTTCCAATAACCGCTAGGAACGAACATAATGGAACCAAACGGAAAACGAGTTCCAACCCCGGGCTGAGTTCAACCGGCACGGCTCGAAAACGGGCGCTCGCGTTGCAAATCACCAGGCGGGCGGAAATTCCTAAGCTGGTGCAGGCGAGCAACGTCGCCAGAGTGACCGTGGCGAATTGCGCCGAGGTCGCAATCACCGAAGATTGCTTCGAAGCGATATCGAAAATGCCCCGCAAGATCGGCTCAGCGAACGAGTTGGGAAACGTGCCGAGCCAGAGGGCGATAAGCAGCGCCCACGTTAGCAGAGGCACGCGCAACAGATAGAGGTAGCCGAGAAATTCAAGAGCGCGGCGCAGGTGCGGCATCGAAGCTTCGAATTTAGCGTAACGGGAATGACGGCAGAAAGAAATATGTTGACACGGTCAACATATGGAGTTTAGAATGTTGCCATGGTCAACATCGAACGATTTTGGCGGCAAAGCCAAGCACTCACTATCGCAGCAGCCTTCTTTCTGCTCGATTTTCTGTGTTCGCTTCTCGGTCTCGCGCTCGATCCCCGAATCGTCGGCGGAGCACCCGTGTGGTTAAAGCCCGCTAAATTCGGTATCTCGACGGCAATCTTCGCCGCCTCCGTCGCATGGATGTTCGAATATATGCCCGGCTTTGCGAAAGCGAAGCGCTGGGTGGCGCCAACCATCGCTTTCATCCTGTTGCTTGAAATCGCAATCATCGATTTTCAGGCCGCGCGCGGAGTCACCAGTCACTTCAATGTGAGCACGGTAGAGAATTCCGTTTTGTATTCGGTTATGGGAACGGCGATCGGCATTCTTTGGCTGTTGACAATCTATACGACCGTTGCGCTCTTCCGGCAGCGTTTTAAAGACGAAAGTTGGGGATGGGCGCTGCGTTTGGGTTTGTTGATCAGCGTGTTGGGTTCGGCGTCAGGCGGGTTGATGACGCTGCCAACAAAAGAACAGCGCTTGGAAATGATGGAGCGCAAACCCGTCACGGTGGTGGGCGCGCATACGGTGGGGGCGCGGGATGGAGAGCCGGGCATTGCGGGTACCGGCTGGAGCAAAGAGCATGGAGACCTGCGCATCTCGCACTTCATTGGCTTGCATGCGTTGCAAGTGATTCCGTTTCTCGCCTGGTGGCGTGGCAGAAAACGCACCACGCGATTTGTAATGGCCACAGCAGGAAGTTACTTTACGTTCTATGTAATATTGACCTGGCAGGCGCTCCGCGGGGAGTCGATTACCGAGCCCGGCAGTTTGACTTTGCTTGTACTGGGTGTGTGGCTTGCGGCTACGATGCTGGCGCTACTGTCGCCGGGAAGAGCGCGCCGCGGTAAATATGCGATGGAGGTGGCGCTTGAACGCTGAACAGGTCTTTTCCGTTTGCAATACGCTCGCAGTGGTCGGCTGGTTGATTTTGGCCATCGCAGGGCGTAAGAAATGGGCCGCAGCTTTAACCACCGGCGTCATTCTCCCTTTGCTCCTGGCCATAGTTTACTTAGCCTTGCTATTAGGGCACTGGGGCGAATCGAAAGGCGGATTCGGAACGCTGAGTGCAGTCGCACTCTTGTTCTCAAACCCATGGATACTGCTGGCCGGATGGGTTCACTATCTTTGTTTCGACCTGTTCATCGGCTCCTGGCAAGTGCGTGACGCCGAAGCGCACGGAATACCACACTTGGCCGTGATTCCGTGCTTGGTTTTGACGTTCCTGTTCGGGCCGGTCGGTTTGCTCTGTTACTTTGCGTTGCGAACGGCAAAAACCAAAACGTTATCGCTTGCCGCTAAGTTCGCTGAAAGCGAAGCACGAGTTTAACGCCTTTCGCCACCGACTTCCAATGGCGGCGAATTTCCGCCAACCGCGTTCGACCGCTCGCGGTGATGGAGTAAAGCTTCGCATTACGCCCGTTTTCCGTGGTTTGCCAGCTACTCGTAACCAGTTTGCGCCGCTCCATGCGATGCAATGCCGGATAAAGTGAACCTTCTTCCACTTTGAGTAAGTTCTCCGATGCGGTATGTATGTGAGAAACAATGCCAAAGCCGTGCTGCGCGGAATAATCGAGCGTTTCCAAAATCAGCAATTCCAGGCTGCCGTTCAAGTTATCGACGTGCTTCGGCATGCCGTCTCCGATGACATTTCAAACACAGCGTCCGCATGTTGCTGAGGTCGCATTCGCCGCCGCCTTCAACCACAGGAACAATATGATCCGCATCCCAAAGCGACTTGCGGCCTTTCAGCCCCCAGGCTTCGATGGCTTTCAAACGCCCCGGTCCGCGCAATCGGCGCAGGTGTGCATATTCGGCAACGCAATTTGTCCCGCACAGCGCGCAGACGCCTTTATCGCGCTCGAAAACGCGCTCGCGCAAATGCCCGGGGTTGCTACGCAGCCGCCACTCTTCCACGCAAAACGCGGAGCAAAACGTTTGCCGGCCGGACGGCACTTCAAGATTGCACCAGCGGCAAAGGCAGCGGCCGTTTGGGCCTTTCGGCAGATTCGTTTTGTCAGCCCAACCGCCGGGCATGGCGCGTTCGCTGCTCACAAAAACAGAATAGCGGTTATTGCGAACCGCTGGCGGAAGAATTCGGCGTCCACAACGTTTCGGGAATGCCCAGCACGTGATTCGCCCAGCGGCTCCAAACAAAGAGCGCGTCGCTCAAACGATTCAGATAACGAATGGCCTCTTCGGGAACGCTTTCTTCGCGCGCCAAACCCACCAGCAACCGCTCGGCTCGCCTGCAGACAGTACGGCAGATGTGCAGTTCCGCATCAACGCGGCTCGCACCCGGCAGCACAAACGAGCGTAGCGCCGGCAGAACCGCGTTGGCTTCGTCGATTTCGTGTTCCAGTTGGGCAATTTCCGCGCTAGTGACACGCGGCTGCTTGGGATGAACATCTTCGGGGAGAGTGGCGAGAATGGAACCGAGGTTGAACAATTCGTGCTGTACACGTTTAAGAATCGCTGCCAGCCAAGCAACCGCCTGCAGCGATTCTGCCGTCACCCGCGCAGCGCCCGTGAACGCATTCAGTTCGTCCACCGTACCGTAACATTCGATACGCAAACTGTCCTTCGCGACACGCTGGCCGCCAACGAGTCCGGTTTGTCCGGAATCGCCAGTCCTGGTGTAGATGCGATTGAGGGCGATGCGCGGTTCGTTGAAAGTAGATTCGCTCACGATCAATTCTCCCACCGGATATGCTACGCTGATACTAGTCGGGACACCTCCTGACAGCGTCAACTGATTCAGAAGCCCTACCGCATGGTAGTCGAAGATGGGTCATTGGCAACTTAATAATCTGGACAAGTGTAGAGATATGAGCGTTCCCATTCGTGTTCTGGTGGCCAAACCGGGCCTCGATGGACACGACCGTGGCGCGAAGGTGATCGCTCGCGCGTTGCGCGATGCGGGCATGGAGGTCATCTACACGGGGCTCCGGCAAACGCCGGAAATGATCGTGAATGCAGCCCTGCAGGAAGACGTCCAAGTGATCGGATTGTCGATTCTATCTGGCGCCCACAATGTGATTGTGCCGCGCGTGATGGAATTGCTGCGGACCAAGGAGATGAATGATGTGCTGGTCGTCATCGGCGGAATTATTCCCGATGAAGACGCGGCTGAATTGAAAAAGCAGGGCGTGGCCGGAGTATTTCAGCCGGGCGCTTCGCTTGAAAAGATCGTTCATTTTATTCGCGACTCGGTAAAACAGGCCGCCTGAGCCTGAACTCGGGCAAGGAAATAAGATATCCGCCATGTACCGCAAACCATTGGGGCACACAGGCGGAGAGAAAAGGAAATGGATGCAAGATAGACTGAATATCGCCGTGTTTGTCGATTACGACAACATTGAAATAGGCGTTAAGTCGACCCTGCGGCGCGAGTTTGACGTATCTCTCCCGCTGGGAGCTTTGAAAGAACGCGGAGACCTGGTGGCCAAGTTCGCTTACGCGAATTGGGGGAGGCAAGAAGGCGCGACCAGACAAATGGCGGAGAACGCGGTGCAAATGGTGCAACGCATTCCGTCGCCGCGCGGCGACAAGAACGGCGCCGATATTAACCTGGCGCTCGATGCGCTGGAAATGGCTTTCACGCATGCGCACGTGAATGCGTTTGCGATTGTCAGTGGGGATAGCGATTTTATTCCCCTGGTAAACAAACTAAAGGAATACGGTAAAACCGTGTTCGTTGTGGGCGGTAAGGCGTTCACCAGCACAATTCTGCAGCAAAACTGCCACGAATTCGTGAGCTATGAATCGCTGCTTGAAGATGGTGACCGCATTGTTGCCTCTCCCATGCCCGAGCGCCGCGGCGACCGGCAAGACAGGCAAGACCGGCAGCAAGATCGCCAGCAGGAGCGCCAAGACCGCAGAGACAAAGAAAAGAAAGACCGTGATGCCAACAAGGGTCAACGGCCCGCGCCACTCGAACTCTCGCTTTCTATGCCGCTCGTCGAGCGCGCATTGCAAGTACTGGAACGGCGCGCCGTGCAGCCGCAGCTCGGCTTACTCAAGAGCACCATGCTGCAGCTTGATCCCGCCTTCAGCGAGCGGGCCTATGGAGCCGGCAGCTTCTCTGATTTCGTCGAGAAATTGAAGAAAGCCGATTTCGTCAACGTCAGCGGTTCCGGCGGGCGTTATATCATTGAGCGCCGGAGCGGCGGAGCCGACAAGGTTGCCGCACGGCCGGAAGATGCATTGCCGCCATTGCGCGACGTGCTCGAAACCCACCGCATGGAACTCGAAGAAGAGGGCGCCACCGCGGAAACGCTCGAACAATGGATGATCGCCGAAAACCCAAATTTCAATTTGGCCAAGTTTGGCTTCCAAAGTTTCTCGGAATTACTGAATTACGCGCAGGACAAAACCGTTGTGCGCGCCGAGCCGGATGAAGAACGCGGTTTGGTGGTGCATTTGGGTGCGGAATTCTATCCGCCCGCCTTGCCCGCGCCGCCTCCCGAGCCAACGCCCGAAGAGGAGGAATACGAGCCTCAGCCGATCGTGGAAGGCCAGCCGACCATCTTCGAGCCCAATCCGCCTCCGCCGAAACCGAAGAAAACCGCGCCGCGCAAACGGGCGGCTTCTTCCGGAAACTCGGCCTCGCGCCGTCCGCGCAAACGCAAAGACTAAAAGCCTTAGAAATCGAAACCGGCTTGTCACAGGTTTCCGTGCAAGCCGGTATCTTTTTGTCTTGACTTGGGGCGAATAAAGAGCGAATATCCTGAAAGAGGTTTTTATCCCTAATGAAAATCAGCGAAAGCCTGCTGCCTGAATTCGATCAGGAAGCAGCCATGACCAAGTCCATTCTCGAGCGCTGCCCGGAAGCCAAGTTCAGTTTCAAACCACACGCGAAATCGTGGGATTTGGGCGCACTTGCATCGCACCTCGCCAATCTCCCCGGCTGGGCCACTATGACCCTAAAGCTGGACGAACTCGACATTGCCCCGCCTGGAGCGCCGCCTTACAGCGAACCTCCCGCCAAAACCACTGCGGAGTTATTGGAAAAGTTCGCCAAAAACAGCGCCGATGCCCGTGCCGCCATAGCAACTGCGGACGATGCCGAATTCATGAAGAACTGGACGCTCAAAAAAACCGGCCAGACCCTCTTCACGATGCCCAAGATCGTGTGCTTGCGCAGCTTCGTGATGAATCACGGCATCTTCCATCGCGGACAACTGGCGGTGTACTTGCGGCTGATTGATGTGCCAGTGCCGGCTCTCTACGGACCTTCCGCTGACGAAGGCACTTTCTAGGTTGCGTTCGACTTAACTGTATCCAGCCATTGCGCAAGCAATTCGGCTGGATCTTTCTTTAGATCCACGGGTTGGGTTTTCGTGCTGCCGTCCGGCTCTATAAAAGAAGCTACGATGCCCTCCGCCGTGGGTCTGAGTTCCAGGCTGCGTTCGCGCGCACCTAAGCGCAGGGTGTCATCGATCCACGCCATATAAATTTTCGTGCGAATACGATGACCCGCAACCGCCGCTTGGTCGAACAGCTTTTGGGTAAAAGGTCCGTTTCTCAGTTCGTCAGCCCAAGGAGCCACGGCGGCAGCGCGCTTACGCTCGTCTTGGCGGCGTTGGTGTTCGCGTGGGTCGCGTTCTTCGAGCGCTTCCAAATTCTTCAGCGAACTCTCCAAATTATCAAGAAAACTCATCTCGTTCTATTATCGGCCAGACAAGTGGGACAATGAACGCCATGGACGCGCAGCTTGAAACATATCTTGTCAAAGATGCGGCGCAAATCGTAACGCCCGCCTTACTGATCTACCCAAAGATTGTGGACCAAAACATCCGCGCCACCCTAGCCATTGTGGGCAACGATCCTGAGCGCTGGCGGCCGCATATTAAAACGGCAAAACTCGGCGCAGTCATCCGTCAGATGCTCGGCCATGGCATTCACAATTTCAAATGTGCAACGACGCTCGAACTCCTCACGGCGTGCCAGATGGGCGCTTCCGACATTCTCGTCGCCTTCTCTATGACCGGAGCGAATGCTCGGCGCGTCAGCGAACTGGCGAAGCAGTTTCCGAAAACGCGCGTTTCGGTGTTGGTTGAATCCGCCAATCGACTCGCCGCCTGGCACGGCTGCGGTATTGGCATCTTCGTCGACGTGAATCCCGGCATGAACCGCACCGGCATGAGCAACGAACGTGCGCCGGAAATCGTCGAAATTTGTCGCGCCGCCGGACAGGCGTTCCGCGGCTTGCATTGGTACGACGGCCATCTCTCCAGCGGCGAACCGGAAGAACGCCGCGCAGCTGCGCACCAAGGCTATGACCGTCTCATCGAAATTGTCAAAGCCGTTGAAGCAGCCGGCTGCAAGGTGGAAGAAGTCATCACGTCGGGAACACCGGTCGCTCCCTATGGGTACTCATACCCCGGCTTCAGTACCAAGAGCTTCATCCATCGCATTTCGCCCGGCACCGTTGTCTATAACGACACCAGCAGCCTGAAACAACTTGCAGGATTCGGTTATAAGGCCGCCGCCGTCGTGCTCACGACCGTCATCAGCCATCCCATGCCCAATCGCATCACTTGCGATGCGGGCCACAAAAGCGTCTCGGCCGATGCGGGCGTTCCCACCTGCGCCGTGATCGGGCATCCCGAACTTACGCCCCTGAAGCCAAGCGAAGAACACCTGCCCATTGAAGGCGCTACCGGAACCAAGCTGCCGTCCATTGGCGATAACCTCTACTTGATTCCGCGCCATGTTTGCCCATCGGTGAATAACTTCGATGAAGCAATCATGATCGCGGACGGTGATATCGTTGGCGTTGAGAAAGTGCACGCGCGTGGACACGAGAACCCGTTGCTCGCCTCAAACGGTGTCCGGTTTTGGGAGGTCGACGCGCAGTTGAACACAGCCCACCGCTGAATGGGCAAAATACATGCGATCCTGAAGCCATGCTCCTCCAGGACCTGCGTTTCGCATTGCGGCAACTTTGGATTTCCCCTGGGCACTGCGCAGCCATCGTACTAACACTGGCCCTCGGAATCGGCGTCAACACGGCAGTATTCAGCATGCTCGATGCCTTCTTGCTCCGAAAATTGCCCTATCTGGAGCCGGAACGGGTCGGCGCGCTCTTTATCCACTTGCAAGGAACCAGCCCAACGACCGGTAAGACAACGAGCGAAGACGACGATAGCTTTACCGGCGCAACCTGGGACTTGTTAAAACAAAACGTAGATGCCGTGCAATTTGCCTCTTACGGCGGAATGGGCGGCGGCATCAATCTTAAGGCGGAAAACGGGGCCGCAAAATACGTGCGCGGCAGCCGCGTATCGGCAAACTATTTTTCCGTAGTCGGCATTCCTTTACGCTTGGGTCGCGAGTTCTCGGCAGAGGAAGACCGGCGCAACGGCCCCGCAGCGGTCGTTATAAGCGACAGTCTCTGGCGCAACACGCTTAGCGCCGACCCGCAAATCG
>CAVYUL010000043.1:0-11296 GCA_963771405.1 Bryobacterales bacterium | reverse complement strand
CTCGCTAAGTTGGAACGACGGCTTTTATTCCGGCCGTTATACCTGGCTTTCGGGCTCACTTGCTTACACGAACGGCCCGCATGCTCTGTCATTTGTCGCGGGCGGCAACCTGGGCGATACGAAGTTTGTAACGCTCGCCACGCCCATACAAAACAACAGCAGCATCTACAACGTAATCTACACCTACACTAAGGGCTCGTGGATCGTGCAGCCCTACTACCAATACACGGACGTACCGACCAACGCCGGCATTGGAGTCATAAAGGGCGCGTCCACAAACGGCGCTGCCATCTTGGCAAGCTATGCTTTCAAGCACGGCTTCTCCTTGCCCGTCCGCTGGGAATACATCGGCAGTTCCGGTAGTGTCGCCCAGAACACGGTAAATCTCTTATTCGTCGCCGGCAGCAACGGTAGTTCCATCACCGTCACGCCGACCTATCAAAAAGGCGGATTCTTCTGTCGCGGTGACATCTCCTATGTTCACGCAGGCAGCGCAGTCCCGGGCTACTCGTTTGGTCCGAACGGCGTCAGCAACAACCAAGTCAGAGCGCAGGCCGAATTCGGCTTCGTCTTTGGTAACAACATCGTCGAAAAGAAATAAACATCTCGGTCCTGAGCCAGCCGGTGCGATTTAGCGCACTGGCTGGCTTTTCGCTTTTGGTGAAACGAGCCAGTCACAATAGCGAATAGATGAACTTCTTCTGGCTTTTGTTTGTCTGTTGTTGCGCACAGGCAGCCGCCCAAACGCCCGTCATTCTGATCTCCATTGATACCTTGCGAGCCGATCACGTGGGCATCTATGGCTACAAGACCGTCGCAACGCCCAACCTGGACGCCTTTGCCCGGGGTGGCACTGTTTTCGAAAGCATCGACTGTCAGACTCCGTTAACGCTTCCCTCACACACTTCGCTCCTCACCTCCACCTATCCCTTTCAAACCGGCGTTCAGGAGAACGCGGAAAAAGTGCCCCCCGGCATCACTACTCTGGCCACCGTGCTTAAATCGCACGGTTACGCAACCGCCGCATTCGTCAGCAGCGTCTTTTTGGAAAGCGAAATGGGCTTTGATCAAGGTTTCGATGTTTACGACAGCCCGTTTCACTTCGCAGCCTTCTCGCCTGTTTCAGGTGAAATGTTCTTTGGAGGCACTTCCTCAAACGCTTCCTATACCACCCACGACCGCAGAGACGGCAGTCTCACGCTGCGGGCAGCCCTGCGCTGGTTAGCCCAGCGCCAGGCGAACCAACCGTTCTTTCTCTTCCTTCACTTCTTCGATCTGCATACGCCGTACACGCTGCCGGAACGTCCAGGTATTTCCCGCTATGACGCGCAACTCGAGCTCGAAGATGAAATCGTCGGACGCCTCAAAAACTCGCTCGTGCGCCTTGGCTTGTGGGATAAGGCCCTAACTATCCTCTTTTCCGATCACGGCGAAGGCTTAGGCGACCACGGCGAACAGAGCCATGGTTATTTCATCTACGAAAGCACTCTACACGTGCCCCTGATCTTTCATTGGCCTGCGGGCACGCAAAATCCCAGCCGCCGCGCACAACCAGGCGGACTGATCGATGTTGCGCCCACCCTTCTCGATTTCTTGCACTTCACTCCACCGCCAACATTTGCCGGCGCGTCTCTGTTTGGCCCGCCCCACCTCGTCTACAGCGAAACCATGCATACGCATGATTCGTTCGGCTGGGCCGCGCTTCGCAGCGTACGAGATGGCAACGATAAATACATCGAAGCGCCGAAGCCGGAATTATATGACTTGGCCATCGATTCCGGCGAACAAAAGAATCTCGTTGCGAAAAATACCGAACGAACACGCGCATTGCGAAGTCAGCTCGGCCTGCTTCTCGCTAAGGAGACCAAACTTACTTCGGCACAACCCCGCAGCAGCACCTCTCCCGAAACTGAAAAGCTCCTCGCATCTCTCGGCTACGTGGGACGCGGTCCACAAACTCAGAGACATTCCAAAGCGGAGGCCGACCCGAAAGATAAGCTCGCCGAGTTCCGCCTTTACGAACACGCAACCGAAAAGTTGGCTGATCGTCAATTGCCGGCTGCAATGACCATCCTCAAGCAAGTCCTGGCTCAAGATCCGGCAAACATTCTCGCCCGGCGCGATTTGGCATCCTGCTATCTGGATTTGCGCGATTATTCATCAGCGCGAGTAAACTTTAAACAAGTTGTTGCCGTTGCTCCAGATGATTACCCGTCGCAATATGGCTTGGGCTTAGCCGCAAAACACCTGGGCAGGAAGCAAGAAGCCCGAGAGCATTTGGAAGCCGCGTGCCGCTTGGCGCCCGCAGCGGCGCAGTGCAAGGTTCAGTTGGAGGAAACCGAACGTTAGGCGATCTGCTGCGATGCGGAGGCATCTGCCAGAACGTCCACCACGGGGTTGTAGAGTAGTATCCGCGAGCAACTCTCGCAAAACATCACTTGCTCCTGCTTGCGCAGATCCTGGAAAAACTGTGGGCGAAGTGAGATCTGGCAAGCGCTGCAGCGGCCGTCGGTCGCATCGGCAATCGGAGTGTTCTTCGTTTTCTTCCGAACTCGCTCGTACTCGGTATAGAACGCCGGCGGCATTTGGTCTGCCACTGCCTTGCGCTCGACACCAAGTTCGGCAGATTCTTTCTTGTCAACCGCCGTTCGTTCGCGCGCTTCCAGTTTGGCGGTCTCCACTTGTTTTTCTTCCGCCTTCAAACTGATTTCCGCCGCCTTCACGTTCTTTTCAAGCGGGTCGGCTCGTTCCATGAAAACCAGAACTTGATCCTCGCACTTGCGAATTTCTCCTTCAATGAAGGCGATCTCATTCTGGAACGCGCGATATTGCTCGTTGTTCTTGGCGCCTGCCATCTGCTCCCGCAGCTTGGAGATTTTGCCTTGGTGCAACTGGACGTCGCCTTCCAGTTTCTTTCGGTCGCGTTGGTTCGCCGTAAGCGCCACGCGGTCGGCTTCTAAACGCCGTTTGTGGCTTCCGAGTCGCTTCTCAATTTCGGCGATGTTTTTAGGAAGAGTCGCGATCTCTGTTTCTAGAGCCGCAATCTTGCGGTCCAGCGCTTGCAAACGAAGCGCAAGAGCCAAATCCTGGAGCATTAAGTATGAATTTTAGCATGCGCCGGAAACATACGGCTCCAAGTTGGCGCGACAAAAGAGCGAAAAGCGAAACCTGCCTCCTGCACACCGAACAATCGCCCCGCGCCCAAAAACAACGCGATCGCCAGCGGAATCAAGACGGCAACCTGAATGCAGTCGGCCCAGCGCGTCTCCGGCAGAGACCCGAAACCGTAGCGGCGGATCAGGTATACCGGGACGGCCATCGCCACCGAAGCCAGCATTACCCGCAAGCCGCTCCGGAGCAGGTAGCGCCCCTCCAATCCACCCAACTTCCGCCGCAGACATTCGGCCAGCATCAAACACTCCATCGCCACCGCGCAAGCGGTGGTCAGCGCTAAAGCTTCAAACCCCATGTGCAGGCTCCGAAGCAAGAACAGCGGCAGCGCGAAATTCACACCCACCGATGCCACACTCACTAACATGGGCGTGCGAGCGTCCGATAAAGCGTAAAAGGCTGGGCTCAGAATCCGTGCCGCGGTAAAGGCAACCAAGCCCAGCGAATAACAACTGAGAGCCAGCGCACTTTGCGCCGTGTCATAGGAATTGAAATGCCCACTTTGATAGACAGCGCCAATCAAAGGTTTGCCCAACGTAATTAAAATCAGCGACGCGGGAATGGTCAGGAAAAAAACCATGCCGAGCGAGCGCGCCAACGTATTGCGGAATTCGTTGAAATTCTTGGCCGCCGCGCTACGGGCAACGCTTGGCAACATGGCGGAGGCAAACGCTGCGCCAAACAGGCTCAGCGGCACTTGCACAAACCGCATCGCAAAGCCCAGCCAACTCACCGGTCCGTTAGAGCCGCGCAGCGGATCGACGAGTTGCGACGCGAAACTGGTATTAATAATCAAATTCGCCTGGGCTGCCAAACTGCCAATCACCGCCGGCAGCATCAGTGCCGCAATGCATCGCAAACCGGGGTGCGACCAATCCCAGATAAATCGAAAGCGATAGCCCATTGAGTGAAGTTTCGAACGTTGCCAACCAAGTTGTAGAGCCCCCCCGATCACCACGCCATACGCCATGCCTTCAATCGGCGATACCCCAACGTGTGGTCCCACCAGATAGCCGATAATCAACCCAAACCCGGCCGAACCAATATTGAAGAAGACCGACGCAATCGCAGGCATACCAAAGCTGCCGTGCGAGTTCAGCATGCCCGTCGCCTGTGCGGCCAAGGAAATCAGCAACAGAAACGGAAACATGATGCGGGTAAGATGAACCGCCAACGCAAACTTGCCCGGCACGTCGGCAAAGCCGGGCGCAAGCAGCCACACCAGTTGCGGCGCGAAGATCATTCCCAGCGCGCACAGCGATCCCACTACTAAAATGATGGCGGTCGTCACCACATTTGCGAGCTCACCCGATTGCAACTTGTTGCCCTTGACCACAGAAGTCGCAAACGTGGGAACGAAGGCGGACGAAAGCGCGCCCTCGCCGAAAAGATCGCGCGGTAAATTCGGAATGCGAAACCCTAATAAAAATGAATCGTGCAGGAAGCTTGCGCCGAACAGGTTCGCCATCACCATTTCGCGAACAAGCCCCGTGAGCCTGCTGAGGGAGACAACTGCGGACACTATTCCTGCAGAGAGTACAACCTGCGCCTCGGGTGGCGGAGTTTGCTCACTGGCAGCAGTTGCTTCGGCAGACGTTACCGTCTGCTCGCTGATCGTCGTTAGCGACATCGGCTATGGCGAATCTTCGGGCAAAACTGTGCTCTCGCTCCCCGGTTTTGGAAGAAGCTGGAATTGCCTGGGCTTTAAAAGCCTCCCTACTAATTATCGGGTTTTCGCATACTCGTCAAGAAAGTATGCGATGGTTTTAATACCAATGTAGTAATTGCTTACCCGGTACTTCTCGTTGGGCGAATGAAGTCCATCGTCTGGCAACCCAAATCCCATCAGTACCGTGGGTATCCCCAGCTCACGAGCAAAGTCACCTACGATAGGAATTGACCCACCACTGCGAGTGAAGACAGTGGGTCGCCCCAATTTGTCACTAAAAGCCTTAGCCCCCACCCCAATGGCAGGATGATGAGGATTCACAACCACCGCCGGGCTGCCGCTCAACAGGCGCACCTCAGTCCGTATGCCCGTAGGCGTGTGCTCCTGGACCCATCGCCTAAATTGTTCGAACACTTTTTCATACTTTTGTTCTGGTACTAAACGGAAACTGACTTTGGCTGTGGCGACGGCAGGAATCACTGTTTTCGCACCCGCGCCGGTAAACCCGCCTGCAATACCATGGACTTCGAACGTAGGCCGCGCCCAAATTCGCGCCAGCACCGATTGATCGGGTTCTCCCGTAAGTGCGGTGGCGCCCACGCCCGTCTTCAGAAACTCCGCCTCGGTAAAGGGTAAGTGCTTCCAGCTTTCGATTTCTGCCGGATCCGGCGCCGTCACGTCGTCATAGATGCCGGGAATCAAAATACGCCCTTCGGCGTCCTTGGCTTGCGACAGCAATTCAATCAGACCAAAAACCGCATTCGGCGCCGCGCCGCCAAATAAGCCGGAATGCAGATCGCGCGCTGGTCCCCGTGCTTCCACTTCCAAATACATCAAACCGCGCAGACCGATACACAGCGTCGGAATCCCATCCGCAAACATTTCCGAATCCGAAACCAGCGCCACATCGGCTTTCAGTTTCTCTTTATGCTGCGGAACATATTTGGCAATCGATTCGCCGCCGATTTCCTCTTCGCCTTCAATGAGAAACTTGACGTTCAGCGGCAGTTTGCCTTGGTTTACCTGAAACAGCGTTTGTACGGCCTTGATGTGCATGTACATCTGGCCTTTGTCGTCGCAGGCGCCGCGCGCATAAATATTGCCGTCGCGAATTTCAGGCTCAAACGGTGGCGACTTCCACAGTTCCAGCGGATCTGGCGGCTGTACGTCGTAGTGTCCGTAGCAAAGCACGGTAGGTTTTCCCGGCGCGTGCAGCCAATCGCCGTAGACCAGCGGGTGGTTCGCGGTAGGAATTAACTCCACATTTTCGACGCCAATGGCCTTCAGAGCAGTTGCCACAAACTCGGCGGCCTTTTTGACATCAGGCTTCCGTTCCGGAAGCGTGCTGATGCTCGGTATGCGCAGAAACGTGAATAATTCTTCCAAAAAAAGAGTCTGGTTCTTTTCGACGTAGGTATCGGCAGTTGAAGACAATGGCTTACGACCTTCCGATACCAAGTATAAGAAAGGGCGCTTTTCCAAGGAGAACCAGAATCAGCGCCCAAAGGCCGGCAGCTCCAGCCTGGCCTAACTCGATTGGTCTTGCGTGATGTGAGCGCGACGGTTCTTCTGCCAGCAATCTTCCGTGTGTTCGGTACACACCGGCTTCTCTTTTCCAAAGCTGACTGTTTTCAATTGCGAAGCGGGCAGGCCAAGCGTTTCAAGAAACTGCTCAGCCTTACGGGCGCGCGCGTCGCCCAAGGCGAGGTTATACTCATCTGAGCCACGTTCGTCGCAGAACCCCTCAACTGTGAGTTTATAAGTAGGGTATTGCTGCAAAATCTCCCGCAGCGTTTTCGCGTCCGCTTCGAGCGTACTTTGCGCATCCTGCCGCAAAGCATGCTTATTGTAATCAAAATAAACGTCTTGAATTCGGTCTAGAAGACTTTGAATTGTAGCCTTGGTCGCCTCGTTGGGCATGGCTGGCGTCGATTCCCTCGCCACAGAGACGGCAACAGGAGTTGATCGCGCTGGGGGCGTGGCTTTAGCCTCCGCAGGCGCCGGCGCGGGTGCAGCCGGAGGAGCGGTGGCCACTTGCTTGTGACAACCGGCAAGCAGAGCCAAAACACCAACGGCCGCAAAACTTTTTAAAACACTGGAATTGCGGTTCATAATCCAAATGTACGGTGCCGCCGCCGCCGAAGGAATCGGGTCGATACTGTATTTTTTGCTCGGCGAAATACAGCCACGAGGGGATATTGCAACCCAACTCCTATATGTAAACCTAAAGGTTTAGACCTATGCGGCGACACCCTTGGTTTGCATTGGCGGGCGGGTTCGGCGGCTTGCTCCTAATCATGGCGGCCGCTGAGTTAGGCGCTTTGCTTATGATAGGTGGCCTACGTAGCAACGGTCAACAAGTAGAGCAGCGTTTTTTGGAGCGCAGCCGGATACTGGAAGAAATTCGTTCGTCTATTTACTTATCCGGCACCGTGGCGCGCGATTCGCTCTTAGCTCCCACCTCTAGTGAACTCTCTTCTCAATGGGCAGAGGTGAACCGGTTGCATCAGCGCACCACCGAAGCGTTGGATGCTTATCAAAAATCGGTCGAAAGGGACGAAGCCGCCGCTTTTTCAAGTCTCCGCTCTGAGATCGAGGCTTACTGGCAAGTCCTCACCAAAACGTTTTCCTGGACAGACTCCGAGCGACAAAAATACCGCTATGAGTTTTTCTACAACGAACTCATTCCCCGCCGCACCGCAATGTTAAAGATTGCCGACCGCGTGGGTCAACTGAATGAACACAGCTTGCTCAGCGGGGATGAAAAAGTCAAGAACGTTTATGAACGTTTGCATCTCGCGCTGGTGGCGATGCTTGTGCTCACTTTCCTGGGTGGCGCCGCGCTTGCGGTCTACACGAGCGTCGTGATCGTCCGCCTGCAAAACGAGGCGCGCGCGCGGCTGGAAGAAAACATCGAAGCCAAAGTCAGCCTGCGTGAATTATCGGCCAAACTGCTGCGCGCTCAAGAGGATGAGCGGCGCGCTTTATCGCGCGAGTTACATGACGAAGCCGGCCAAACGTTTTCCGCCATTCTGCTCGAAACTGAAAACTTACTCGATACCGAGTTCAGCGCCGCGGCGCTGCCGCATCTACAATCGATCCGCAACCTGGCGCAGCGCGGCATGGCGGAAACCCGTAACATGGCGTTGCTGCTGCGGCCATCCATGCTGGACGATTTCGGATTAGTCCCCGCGTTAAACTGGCAGGCCCGGGAAACTGCTAAACGAACCGGCTTGCGCGTGCAAGTGGTAGCGGCCGAATTGCCCGGCGAAATACCGGAAGAGCACAAAACCTGCATCTACCGCGTAGCCCAGGAAGCGCTGAATAACGTCGCCAGGCACGCTCAGGCGAGTGCGGCACAGATTCGCTTGGAACGGGAGGAAGGTGGAATCGATCTAACGGTACAGGACGACGGCGTTGGTTTTGACGCTGTGCGAGTTCGCGGCCTGGGTCTGCTCGGAATGGAGGAGCGGGTTCATCATTTAGGCGGTGTCTTCACCGTTGATTCCCAACCCGGCCGCGGAACAATGCTCAGAATTCAACTGCCGATCGCAGAGATCGCCTCAGACAAAGTCTATGAAGCCAATCCGGATCCTATTAGCCGACGATCATAACCTGCTACGGGATGGATTGCGGCTGCTTCTGGAGCGCCAACCCGATTTCGCGGTAGTCGCAGAGGCTTGCGATGGCCGCGAGGCGGTGCGCTTGGCCGAAGAAAACCGGCCCGACGTTGCTGTCATGGATATCGCCATGCCCGTATTGAACGGCATTGAAGCAAGCAAGCAGATTGTGGCGGCCTGCCCGCATACAGGCGTCATTATGCTGAGCATGCATCATGATGAAAGTTACGTGATCCGTGCCCTCAATGCCGGTGCCCGCGGTTATCTCCTGAAAGATTCGCTGAAAGCCGATTTGATTGCGGCCGTGAAATCCGTGAGCCAGGGCCATTCGTACTTTAGCCTCAAAATTCGCCTTCTGCTGCAGGAAGACTATTTCCGCCAGATGGCCGATAAACAAAAATCCGATAGTTTGGAGTTACTGACTGCGCGTGAAAACGAGATCTTGCAACTGGCGGCGGAAGGCCGCAGCAACAAAGAGATCGCGAACTTGTTGAATTTAAGTTCGCATACCGTCGAAACCCATCGAGCGCACATTCTGCAGAAGCTCAACCTGCATTCTGTGCCCGAATTGATCCTATACGCCGTCCGAAAGGGAATCATTCATTGATTCAAAAGCTACGCATCCGGCTGGAGAAGCTGCGCCGCAACGAAGATCAGCTGGCGCTCGTTCTCAGCGTTGTGGTTGGCGCTCTGGTCGGCCTCACCGTCGTCGCCTTTATTTTGTTAACCGGCCGTCTTTCGGCCCGCATGTATCCGGCTGGCGGCCCCGGTTGGCGCCGCATCCTCGTTCCCGTCCTCGGCTCTCTATCCACCGGCTATCTCCTTTGGCGTTATTTCCCGAACGCGCGCGGTAGCGGAATTCCGCAGACCAAAGCGGCGATTTTCATAAACGACGGCCGCATCATGTTTCGCACGGTCATCGGGAAGTTCTCTTGCTGCGCCGCCTCGCTCGCCAGCGGCATCGCTCTCGGCCGTGAAGGCCCGTCGGTGCAAGTCGGAGCCGGCTTGACCTCGGTAGTCGCGCGCAATCTGGGCCTGACGCCTAAACAAGTGAAGGCTCTCGTACCGGCCGGCTGCTCGGCCGCCTTGGCTGCCGCCTTTAACACTCCGATTGCTGCCATTCTCTTCTCGCTCGAAGAAATTTTGGGCGATCTGCACGCCACCGTCCTGGGCTCCATCGTGCTCAGCGCAGCCACTTCCTGGATGGTCTTGCACCTCGTCTTGGGCGATGACCCGCTCTTTCACGTTGCCGGCTACAAACTGGTTCATCCCGCCGAGTTTGGCGTCTACGTTGTCTTGGGCATCGTCGGCGGCTTGGGTTCGGTCTGCTTTGTCAAATTGTTGCTCGGCATGCGCGAATGGTTTCTCCGTCTGCCGAAATATAGCGCCTGGTTTCAACCTGTGGCCGGCGGCCTGACGGTCGGCCTGCTCGGCTTTTTCGTTCCTGAAGTTCTTGGCGTTGGTTACAGCACGGTGGACAAGGTGCTAAACGGCAACATCGTCATTAAGCTAGTCGTCCTGCTCGCCGTTTTGAAAATTGTCGCTACTGCGGTTTGTTACGCGTCCGGCAACGCAGGCGGCATTTTCGGCCCGAGTTTGTTCATCGGCGCCATGATCGGTGCGGCTGTGGGAGGCGTCGCCCACACTTTGTTCCCCACTCTCACCGCCGGCCCCGGCGCCTATGCGCTCGTTGGCATGGGTACCGCTTTCGCCGGCATTGTCAGAACCCCGCTCACTTCCGTGATCATGATCTTCGAAATCACCCGCGATTACACCATCATCGTCCCGCTCATGATTTCCAACATGATTGCCTACTTCATCTCGCAAAAATTGCAGCCCGAACCGATTTACGAAGCCCTTACCCACCAGGAAGGCATTCACCTTCCAACCGCGGAATCGCGCATTCAAGATGATCGAATCCAGGTCTGGCAAGCCATGCGCGAAAATCCCGTTACGTTTACGTCCACCAGCGACGTCGCATCGATATTGCCCAAGATCGAAAATGCCCCATTCGATGCCTGGCCGATTGTCGACAAAGACGGCGCTTGGCAAGGCATGGTGCGGCGCAGCGCCATTCAAAAGTCAGGCGGCAGCGCCCTGTTGTCGGAACTCTTGCCCGCCAACCACAACCACGACGACCACCTCCTCGCTGCCGATGTGCCGCACGTTCACCCCGATCACAGCTTGAGTTTCGCCATGGCGCGTATGGGCACAAGCGGCATCAACGTGCTGCCCGTTGTCAGCCGCGCCAACGTTCACAAGCTCGTGGGCATTGTCACTCTGGATGACATTCTCAGCCGCTACGGCGTCGTCAAAGCGAAAAAGCCGGTCGAAGCTGGAGTCGTCGAATGACAAGCGCCACCCCGCACCCCAGCAGATCTTTCATCACCACATTCACCCTCACGCTGGTGGCAATCGTCGGCATCTTCGTAGTCGACACCTTCCTCGCGAACATGGACCGCACGGAAAGCGCGCTCGAAGCAACCCGCCTCTTCGACGAAGGCAAAGCAGCCCTCAAGAAAGGCGACAGTCTGCGCGCTGTCGATAAAATCAACGACGCCATCGAAATCGACCGCAGCAACAAGGAGTATCAGCTCACGCTCGCTGAGGCCCGCGTCGCCTCCGGCCAAACAGCCGAAGCCGAGACCGTCCTCGCCAACCTGCTGGATGCCGATCCCACCGACGGCATCGCCAATCTATGGATGGCTCGCGTACTGGCAAAAGAAGCGCGCCCGAGCGATGCCATTTCCTACTACCACCGCGCCATCTACGGCTATTGGAAGGACGATGCCGCCGCTAACAAACGCAGCGCGCGCATGGAACTCATCGATCTGTT
>CAVYUL010000042.1:0-12363 GCA_963771405.1 Bryobacterales bacterium | reverse complement strand
TGACCCCGTCATGTTCGCGATCAATTCGTTCGCGCGTGCCCGGTCGCCGGCGTTTGCAGCCATACCGGCGAAGATGCCAGTGCAAAAGGAATCAAACGGTGCGATCCGGTAGGCATTTTCGATCTCGACCCGCGCTTCTGCAGCATTGCCCGCGCAGTATAGTGCCAGGGCCATGACCATCCGGGCCGGATAATCGTTCTCGTCCAACTCCAGCTCGCCCGTATGGCTCGCAGGCAATGGCATCGTCTGGAATCGCCTTCGTTCAACGATATCCACGCCAACCGTGCGCGCCAGAAAGTGCTTCTTAGCGAATCGAGCGCAACCACTTTTTCCATCTCCCGTCTGGCTTCGTCGAATCGTCCCAGGGGCAGCAGATGAAACACGGCGCAAAAAAAGATCGCATTGGTTGATCGGGCTCCACCTGCTTGGGCGATATGGAAATGGCTCTCCGATTCCGCCCAATCGCGGTCATGCAGGCCCAGAATGGCTGCGAGCACGGAATGAGCCATCGGATCATCAGGCAGAAGTTCGAGTGCCCGATGGGCGGCAGAGCGGGCCAATGGAGCCATCTCCTCAGGCGGACGCCAGCCGTAGAATCCGAACGAAAGATAAAGGTCGCTGAGAGCCGAATGGGGGTCGGCCCATTGCGGATCGAGCGCTGCTGCGCGCTGGAACTCCACTTGAACGCGGCTACCGGGCCCATCGATCTTCTTCGAAAACGATAACGTTGTTGCCGATCTGAGCCGAGCAAAGGAATACGCGCGTCTGCTCGCCTCCATCGGCATCAATGGCTGCAGCGTAAATAACGTGAATGCCAACCCGCGCGTCCTGACGAGCGAGTTCTGACCGGCAACTTGCCCGAACTGCCGATGTCTCCCGCCCCTGGGGCGTGCGTCTGTCCATTTCGGTTGATTTCGCGAGTCCGAAAACAATCGGCGGTCTGGATACGTTTGATCCGCTTGATCCGCGCGTCATCGCCTGGTGGCGCGCGAAAGTGGATGAGATCTATAAGCTCATTCCCGACTTCGCCGGCTTCGTCCTAAAAGCCGATAGCGAGGGAAGGGTAGGCCCTTCCACTTATGGCCGAACGCATGCGCAAGCCGCGAACGTTCTCGCCGAAGCACTCAAGCCGCATGGCGGGATCGTGATCTACCGTGGCTTCGTTTATGACCATCACGCCGATTGGCGCAACCTCAAGAACGACCGCGCCCGGGCTGCCTATGACAACTTCCATTCCCTCGACGGACAGTTCGCGGCCAACGCCTATGTGCAGATCAAATACGGACCGATTGATTTTCAGGCCCGCGAACCGGTCTCGCCGTTAATCAGCGCCTTACCCGACACAAACAAAACGCTCGAACTTCAAATCACGCAAGAGTACACCGGCCAGCAGCGCCATCTTTGTTTTTTGGCGCCTATGTGGAAGCAGATTCTCGATTTCGATCTGCGCGTCGATGGGGCGTATACACCTGTGAAGACTCTCGTTAACGGCCTGGTCGGTGTGGCGAACGTCGGCCTCGATTCAAATTGGCTTGGTTCTGATCTCGCCATGGCTAATCTATATGCTTTCGGACGCTTGGCCTGGAATCCGAACCTCAGCGCTGAAGAGATTGCGCAAGAATGGGCGCGCCAAACATTCGGTGCTGATTCGCGCGTCGTATCCGTCATTAGCTCTTTACTGCTCGATTCCTGGCCCGTCTATGAAGGCTATACCGGCCCTTTGGGACTCGGGACGTTGACAGATATTCTGCACGGCCACTATGGCCCCGGCATCGAATCGGCCGAACGCAATGGATGGGGTCAATGGATTCGCGCCGATCATGAAGGCATCGGCATGGATCGCACTGTAGCCACGGGCACAGGCTACATCGGCCAGTATCCACCGGAGGTTGCGCACATGTATGAATCGCTCAAGGAATGTCCCGATGAACTTGTACTCTTCATGCATCACCTGCCGTATACCTACGTTTTGCATTCCGGCAAAACGATCATTCAACACATTTACGATTCTCACTACAGCGCTGCCGCCGAAGCGCAAGAATTCCCAATCCGCTGGCAAGCCGTCCATGGCCTCATTGATGACGGCCGCTACCAATCCGTCTTGCAGCAACTCACTTATCAAGCCGGCCACGCTATTGTTTGGCGTGATGCCATCTGTAACTGGTTCCTGCGCGAATCCGGCATTCCGGATGCCCAGGGCCGCGCTGGCCATTTCCCGGGCCGGACCGAAGCGGAGGCGATGCAACTCGAAGGCTACGTTGTGGAAGATGTCACTCCCTGGGAGGATGCTTCCGGTGGTAAAGCGGTGAGTTGTGAAAACGCTATCCCGTGCCTGGCCCATTTCACTTTCGAAGGCGAAGCGGGTAACTATGACATTGCGGTTCAATATTTCGACATCAGTCCTGGCAGCGCGAAGTTCAACCTGCTTGTTGGCCATGAACGCACAGCAGCCTGGATGGCCGATCAAACCTTCCCTACGCACGCCCCTAACGGAGACACTTCAACCAGATTCACAATACAGAATGTGAATTTGAGCCCTGGCGAGGCGATTACCGTAGAAGGTATCCCTGACGCGAGCGATCGAGCAGCACTGGATTACGTTGAGTTGACACGACATAAATGAAGCAGGTCGGCGTAACCGTCTTCTCCCGCTAATGGCTGCGGCCGGGCGCAGAGTATTTGCGCAGCCCACGCTAAAAACCTCGCTGGGGTGCGTTTTCGCCGCTTGTGTTATCCTCGAATTTGTCAGGCCTTTTTGCGGACAGGTGGGTGAGTGGTTAAAGCCAACAGACTGTAAATCTGTCCCTCCTTGCGAGGTACGAAGGTTCGAATCCTTCCCTGTCCACCACGCAAAAGTGTTGGTCTATTTGCCCGATCGGCCGTTGTAGCTCAGATGGTAGAGCGCGTCCTTGGTAAGGACGAGGTCACCGGTTCAATCCCGGTCAACGGCTCCATTCCTTCAGCCAAAACCAAGTTTCCGTTTTAGCTTTGGTTACTATTGATTGAAGGAGTGAGGATCGCCATGAGCCATTTCAGAAACCTTTTCCTGGCTGTCTTTGCGGCATCTTTCTTGCAGGCCGCGCCGATCACGGTTTCGCCCATTTATGTCTCGATCGGGCCGGATGGGAACACATCGCCGAGTTATGCGGCATACACAGCCAACGCGATTGTGGGCGTTACTACCAACGCCGCGGACGTTGGCGGCAGCATTCAAACAACTCCATCCGCGTTTAATCTGGCAGGAAACGGTCCGACTGTCGCAGTTAGTGGGCCGGACATCACGAACACGCCTTTCCCATCCTGGCTCGGCGTTGCCGATCCGGCAGGCGCTCTTAGCGGTCAATTAGGTAACATGATCTATTGGAACGTCGTCATAACGGGCACTAATATTAGTCTGAGTCAAATAAACGTCACGCAGGCAAGTACCGATCCGGGCGATTCCTTCGGCAATTCCAGTAATCCGGGTGGCCTGTTCACTCACACGTATTCGACTTACGAGCCGGATGTCGTGGGGATTACCTCCGGCGGCATTGAAATCACAAGCGGCGCAAGCACCCAGCCAGTGAACACGATTATCATTACCGGTTTCGCTGCCGCTCAATCGGGTTACGGATTCAATTTCTCGGGTACCGACGCTCAAAAACTACAGCAAACCGACAGTGCTTTGGCCGGGATTCTGGGTAACTACACCATCAACACCTGCTTTTACTACGGTGCTGCCTCGAACACGAACCCCAACACCTGCGACGCGGTCGATGTCACCAATATTACAGCGCCTGAGCCGTCTGCCTTCACTTATGCTGCGCTGTCTCTTTTGCTGCTGCCGCGGCTGCTGTCCGCACGCGGGCTGTTTTCGCGCTCTGCCGCTCGCTAATTTGCTGGGAAATCCAGTCGTAGGTGAGTGCCAGCCCATCGCGTAATCGCACCGCCGGCTCCCAGCCGAGCAGTTTTTTTGTTTTGGTGTTATCGCTATTACGCCCGTTCACACCCTTGGGTGCATCCAGTTTATAAGCGCGAGTTAGTTTGATGGCGGCAATCTCTTCTACTATGTCGACAAGCTCATTAATGCTCACTAATTCGCTGCTCCCGATATTGAGCGGTTCGGCCACCTCACTCTCCATCAGCCGTAGTGTTCCGTCCAGGCAGTCGTCAATATAAAGAAAGCTGCGCGTCTGCTGCCCGTCTCCCCAAATCTCAATCTCATGCTGCCGGCTTTGTTTTGCTGCAATCACCTTCCGGCAAATCGCCGCTGGCGCCTTTTCCCGGCCCCCTTCGAATGTTCCCCAAGGCCCATAAACATTGTGGTAACGCGCCACCCGGCACGGTAATCCAAAGTCTTCCGCAAAATGCCTGCACATCCGTTCGCCGAACAATTTTTCCCAGCCATACCCATCCTCGGGCTGCGCCGGATATGCATCTTCTTCCTTCAAGGCCGTAACCTTCGGGTCTTTCTGCTTTTCAGCGTTGTACACGCAGGCCGATGACGAGAAGAAATACCGCTGGACTCCCGCTGCACGTGCTGCCAATAGCAAATGAGTATTGATCAACACGCTCAGCATGCAAAGCGCCTTGTTGTTTTCAATAAATCCCATGCCGCCCATGTCGGAGGCAAGGTTGAAAACAACGTCGGCGCCGCGCAAAGCCTTTTCACAAGTTTCTTTGGCGCGCAAATCCAGCGTCAGGTTTTCAGTGTCCGAAAACAACTGCTGCCACTCCACGCGCGGCTTCAAATCAATGCAGCGTACGGTTTGAGGGTTTAGCGCACGCAAGCGCCTGACCAAGTGGCCGCCGATAAAACCGCCGGCGCCGCAAACAACCACCCGCTGTCCTGCTAACTTCAAAGATTCGCTCCTCTAAACGCGAGAATGGTTTGAGTATAACGACATCATAAATGGAACTGTTATTTTGACGACCCAGCCGAAACGAGCCGTCATCATCGGTGCTGGGCCAGCCGGATTGACTGCTGCCTACGAACTCCTGACCAGAACGGGCATTGTTCCCATCGTTCTGGAACAAAGCGACTACCTGGGCGGCATTTCACGCACCGTTAACTACAAAGGCAACCGAATCGATATCGGCGGCCACCGTTTCTTCTCGAAATCCGATCGAGTTATGAATTGGTGGCTCAATATTCTGCCGCTGGAAGCGGGCACAGCAGCCAACGTACAGATCGGTTATCAAGGCAAGGCCGCCACTGTATCCAGCCCGCGACAGCCGCCTGTAACCAGCGATCCCGACCGCGTCATGCTTGTGCGCAGACGAAAATCGAGGATCTACTTCGGACGCCAATTTTATTCCTATCCCATCACTTTGAGCGTTGAGACCTTACGCCGGTTGGGATTCGTGAAGACTCTCCGCGTCGGTCTTAGCTATCTCTATTCCGTCTTCTTTCCCATTCGCCCTGAAAAGAATCTCGAAGAGTTCTTTATGAACCGCTTTGGGCGTGAACTGTACCGAACGTTTTTCAAGTCCTATACCGAAAAAGTCTGGGGATTGCCTTGTAATGAAATCAGCGCTGAGTGGGGCGCTCAGCGCGTCAAGGGCCTTTCCATTCGCAAAGCCATCGGCCACATGCTGCGCCAGTTGATTCAACGAAATCCCAAAGATCTGGCGCAAAGAAACGTCGAAACTTCGCTCATCGAACAGTTCCTGTATCCAAAGTTCGGACCCGGGCAGATGTGGGAAGAAGTGGCGTGCCATGTTGTTTCGCTCGGCGGCGAGGTTTTGCGAGGCTGGCGAGTAGAAGGCATCGAACGCGGCGAGCCAGGCTCCGTAACGGCCGTTTTGGCTCGTCATTCGCAAACGGGCGAGCAGCGGCGCTTCACCGGCGACGTGTATTTCTCCACCATGCCTATCAAGGATTTGATCGCCGGTATGGACCCTCCGCCTCCGTCTCGTGTCCAGGCCGTCGCCGATGGCCTGATGTATCGCGATTTCATTACCGTGGGCTTACTCTGCCGCAATCTTAAGCTGCGTGAACCCGATGGTGAACTGCTGAGAGACAACTGGATCTACATTCAGGAGCCCGATGTACTTGTCGGCCGCCTCCAGATCTTCAACAACTGGAGCCCCGCGATGGTGGCCGATCCCGCCAACGTTTGGATCGGCCTGGAATACTTCTGCCAGGAAAACGACGCGCTTTGGAATAAGTCCGATAACGACTTGGCCCATCTTGCCGCATCCGAACTGGCATCTCTCGGCATGGTCGATCCCGCGCATGTCGTCGATGCCGTCGTCATTCGGATGCCTAAGACATACCCCGCCTATTTCGGTTCCTATGACCGGTTCTCAGAAATTGTCGATTGGGTGAACAGCATAGAAAATCTGTACCTGATCGGACGCAACGGCATGCATAAATACAACAATCAGGATCATTCCATGTTGACGGCCATGACCGCGGTCGATAACATCCTGGCAAACGTTCGCGACCGAAAAAGTCTTTGGGAGTTGAACACCGAGTCTGACTATCACGAAGAGAAGTAAAAGTACAATTTGAGTTGCCTCTCGAATCAAAACCCTTGGACGGAATTCGTGTGCTGGATTTTTCGCACGCGCTCGCCGGGCCGTATTGCACTATGCTGCTCGCCGATTTCGGCGCCCAAATTATCAAGCTCGAAAGTCCCGGCTCTGGCGATATGGGTCGCGGTTGGGGCCCACCGTTCGTCGGCGACTATTCTTCCTTTTTTCTGGGTCTGAATCGCGGCAAACGCGGCGTGGCAATCGATCTCAAGAAGCCAACCGGCATCGATCTCTGTCTGCGCCTGGTCGATCAAGCTGATGTCCTGATTGAAAACTTCCGCCCCGGCTCAATGGACCGCTTGGGTCTCGGATACGAAGCTCTGCATAAGAGAAATCCACGCCTCGTGTACTGTTCAATTTCCGGCTATGGCCAAAGCGGCCCTTCGCGCGATGAGGCTGCTATGGATCTGATTGTCGAATGTTCCTCCGGATTCCTGAGCATTACCGGCACCGAATCTGGCGAGCAAGTCCGCAGCGGTTACGCGGTAGCCGATATCAATTCCGGTATGCATGCCACCATCGGCATACTGCTGGCACTGCGCGCGCGTGATCTGAGCGGCAAAGGGCAGTATGTCGACGTTGCCATGCAGGATTCTATGATCTCGGCAATGAGTTCCAATTACATGTCCTATCTTGGCTCGAATGATGTGCCCGGTCCGCTTGGGGCATCGTTTAGAACCGTTGTTCCTTACACAGTCTTTTACGGCCATGACCGCGCCTTTTCCATCGCAGTGGGCAGTGAAAAATTGTGGGCCACTTTCTGTCAGACAATCGATCACGCCGAACTGATTGACCGGCCGGATTTCGCTACCAACGCATCGCGTGTTACTAATCGCACAGCTTTGGAGAAAGTGTTGGCCGCGATTTTCCGTGAGCGGCCAATGAAGGAATGGGTCGAACGATTGCGCTCGGCCGGCATCCCGTGTTCGCCGGTTCTGAATTTCGACGAAGTCGCCAGTCACCCGCAAGCGCAGGTTCGCGCAATGTTTCCCCTTCTCAATCACCCCGTAGCCGGGCCGCAGCGCGTCACGGGTACACCGGTCAAGCTTTCCGACACGCCCGGTTCGCCCGGTCCGGCCGCCCCCTTGCTCGGCGAACACACCGCTGAAGTGCTCCACGAAATTCTCAATCTAAGTCCCGCGGAAATCGGCCACCTCGAACAAATTGGCGTCATCGCGCAACCGAAACCATGACCCTCGCTTGGCTCGGCATCGCCACGGTCTTAAGCCTGCTGGCTCTTATCTTGAGCAAACGCGTTTCCCCGCTTGTCGCCTTGATCGCCGTTCCATTCGTCGGCGGCCTGCTCGGTGGCTTCGGTTGGCGGCTGGGCAATTTCATGCTCAAAGGCATTCAAGATGTTGCGCCCGTCGCCGGCATGTTTGTCTTCGCCATTTTGTTTTTCGGCATCATGAAAGACGCGGGCTTGATTGATCCGCTCGTTCGCTGGCTGATTCGCGTCGTGGGTGTCAAACCCACCCGGATTGTTGTCGGAGCAGCCTTCCTGGCGCTCCTCGTGCATCTCGATGGTTCCGGGGCCGTCACCTTTCTCGTCACCATCCCCGTCATGCTCCCGCTCTTCGACAAACTGGGTATGGACCGCCGCGTCTTAGCCTGCGCCTGCTCCCTGGCCGCCGGCGTCAATTTTCTGCCTTGGACCGGCCCCGTCATTCGCGCTTCGGCCGTCCTTCACATCCCTGCTATCGCCCTCTTTCAACCTCTGCTGAAGGTCCAAATCGTCGGATTGATTTACGTGTTTGTCGTTTGCTGGTATTTGGGCAAGCGCGAAGAATCAAGGTCAGGTGCCTTGGCCGATCGCCTCTCTATGGAAATTCGACCCAATGCGTCGCTTTCCCCGCCATCCCATCTCCGCACCTGGCTAAACGCGCTCCTTACTCTCCTCGTCATCGGCATCATGATCTCCGGCAAAATCCCACCGGTTGTCGCGTTCATGTTGGGTCTGGCCGTTGCAGTCACCCTCAACTTCCGCAATCTTGGGCAACAGCGAGACCAGCTCGATTCCCACGCCAAAGCGGCTCTCATGATGGCGAGCATTCTGTTCGCTGCCGGCGCCTTCACCGGCATCATGAAGGAATCCGGAATGCTCACCGCAATTGCTAACGCTGCCGTCGCACTTGCTCCCCACCAAGCGGCTCGCCATCTGCCTGTCGTTTTGGCTATCCTCTCCATGCCTCTAACTCTCCTGTTCGATCCCGATTCGTTCTACTTTGGTGTGCTGCCCGTCCTTTGCGAGGCCGCTAAACAACTCGGCGTTCCTCCGGAGCATGTCGCGCAAGCCGCGCTCTTAGGTCTTCACACCACCGGCTTCCCGGTTACCCCGCTCACCCCAGCCACCTTTCTTCTCACCGGCCTTTGCGGTATTGACTTGGACAAGCACCAACGCTTTTCGATACCTTATCTGTTCGGAGCCACTTTGGTCATGACGGCCGCCGCCCTCGTGTTCAGGGTATTCGATATTTGAACCACGGGAGAATACACAAACATGAAATCGCTATTGTTCGCGCTTCTAATTTCCACATTGCCTGCCGAATCGCAGGTATTTCACTTCAGCAAGCAAGACTTGATCGACTACACTTCGCAAAATCCCTTCGATCGCTTCGCCGATGGCCGTCCGAAAATTCCTGAAAACCTTCTCAAGCGCGCCCATGGCGTATCTCTTGAAGAAATCTGGCGAATTCTGCCCGAAAAAGGCTTTCCCAATCAATTTGCCGACGGCTTCGAAATGACGCACGCTGAAAAGAAAATCGTCGGCCGCGTCTTCACCGCCCAATTCATGCCTGTTCGCTCCGATGTCGACAAGATTGCGGTAGAGAAGGCAAAAGAGCGCGGTCTTCCCGACCTCCGAAATCAAACCGTGATCGACATGCTTCAACCCGGTGATGTGCTCGTTGTTGATTTGTTCGGCAAAAAAGTCAACGGCACCATGGTGGGCGACAACTTGTTCTATTACATCTACAAAACCACCCGCGCTGCCGGCTTGATCATCGACGGCGCTGTCCGCGACCTTGAGGGCATTGAAGAAATCGACATGCCCGCCTGCTTCCGCGCCACCGACCCAACTCCGATCGGCAACGTTATGCTTACAGGCATTAACATCCCGATTCGTATCGGCAACGTGACCGTCATGCCCGGCGATCTCGCCGTCGGCACCAAAGAAGGCATCTACTTCGTTCCACCCCAACTGGTGGAACAAGTCCTCGATAGCGCCGACGAAATTCACGTCCACGACGAATGGACCAAAAAGAAATTCGACGAAGGCAAATACAAATCTTCGGACATTTACGGGAGCCCCAAAGATCCCGCTCTGAAAGAGGAATATCGGGAATACCTCAAGAAGCGCCTTGCTGAGATCCGCGCTGCTCAATAAAAAAGATTGTTGATATCATGCAGCCATTCAATGTTTGTGCGTTTCTTAGCCCTTGAGTGCCTGCTTATCTATTCGCTGTCGGCAGCCCAAAACGGTCCCGCTCTGGTCGATTACGAGTCGCAAATCCGTCCAATTTTTGTCTCAAAGTGTTTTGCCTGTCATGGCCAGGAAAAGCGTTCGGGCGGCTTGTCTTTTATTACCTATGAAGACGCATTAAACGGTGGCCGCAGCGGCGGCGCCGTGCGCCCCGGCAAGAGCGCCGAAAGCATTCTCGTCGCACGCGTCACCGGCGAGACTCAACCGCGCATGCCTCTCGGCGCGCCGCCTCTCAAGGATAGCCAGATTGCCCTTCTTCGTGCTTGGATCGATCAAGGCGCTCGTCGCACCCCGAATTCTCCACCTGCCAAAGGCAAGTGGGATCCACCTTTAACCCTGGAAAAGCCAACTGTTCCCCCGCTTACTTGGAATGCATGGTCGAGTCCGCTCGATCGCTTTACCGCCGCTTATCTCAAAGCCAACGGCATCGACGAACCTCAGCCCGTCGCTGACCGCGTCTTCGCCCGCCGCGTTTACTTAGATGTTTGGGGCTTGCTTCCCACGCCCAAAGAACTTCACGATTTCATAAAAGACCGCTCTCCCAATAAGCGCGAAAAACTTGTTGCCACGCTGCTCGCCAACTCGCAAAACTACGCCGAAAACTGGATTTCCTACTGGAACGACATCCTGCGCAACGACGAAGGCGTGAATTATCACAACGAAACTGCCTCGCGAAAAAGCATCTCTGCGTGGCTTTTAACCGCCCTCGAGCAAAATCTACCCTATGACCAGTTCGTCTACAAACTTCTGAATCCCACTGCTCCCACTGATCCTTCAGGCTTCCTCATTGGCGTCAATTGGCGCGGCACTGTCAACGCCAGTCAAACTCCCGCCATGCAAGCCGCCCAGAACACGGCGCAAATCTTTCTCGGCATCAACCTGAAGTGCAATTCCTGCCACGATAGTTTCATCAGTAAATGGAAGCTGAAAGATGCTTACAGCTTGGCCGGCTATTTCTCTACTGAAGAAAAACTGCAGCTCTTCCGCTGCGACGTCGCCCAAGACCAATACGCGTCTCCCGCCTTCCTCTATCCCGTCATCAACCGCACTCCACCCAGCGGTTCCATTGCCGACCGCCGTGCCACTGCCGCTGCTATCTTTACCGATCCTCGAAACGGCCGTCTGGCGCGCACCTTGGTCAATCGAATGTGGCAGCGACTTTTGGGCCGTGGCCTCGTCCAGGATCCCGACGAAATGGACGGCGAACCTTGGAGCCCCGAACTCCTCGATTGGCTCGCGAGCGACTTTGTCGAAAGCCGTTACGACGTGAAGCACTTGCTCGCGACCATTCTCACTTCCCGTACTTATCAGATGCCTAGCGTTCCCTCAAGGCCGGAAATGCCCAAGCAATACGTCTTTCGTGGGCCCGAAGTCCGTCGCGTCACCGCTGAACAGTTTGCCGATACCATCGGCGCCGTCACCGGCGAATGGCACGTCTATCAAGCCCCCGACCCGAATGAAGACAAACGTCCCGATAGCGCTCCGCTGCCTCCGCCGCAGCCCGGCCTCTATACTCGCGAATGGCGCATGGCCTCCACTTCGCTTACTCGCGCTTTGGGCCGCCCAATTCGAGATCAGGTTTATTCGATTCGTGACAATCAACCCACTACCCTCCAGGCCCTTGAACTGGAAAACGGTGAACCACTCACTCACTGGCTGAATCGTGGCGCGCGTAAAATGCTAAACGAACTTCCCGCTGAGCCCGCCTCCGGCTTTGATCGCGCCTTGAAAAAAGTCCCGGTGCCTTTCGAAGTCGATGTCTCACACGCCCATAAACTCTGGCTCCTCGTCACCGACACCGGTTCCTATTCGCCGGACAAAGTCGAAGCCATCTGGGCCGGAGCCGAGTTAGTAAGCCACAACGGCAGTGTCACGCCGCTATCCTCTCTGAAACCGGTTGAAGACTCGGGCATTCGTACTTCGGAAAACGCGATTGATCTCGCCATAGCTCGCGGCACCGGCGTCCGCGTCAAGACTCCGTCGCGCCTCGTTTACGATATCTCGGGTCAAGGCTTCACCGCTTTGCGGGGTTCCATCGCTATCGAAAACAAAGACGTCACTAACGACATCAATCCGGACCTTCGCTTCTTTGTCTTCACAACCGAGCCCAACATGGAGCGCCTTACCCCCGTTCTTCAGGAAGAGCCGTTGCCGGTTGAAAAGTTCGACAAAGCTCCACCCAAAATGGTCGATCATCTTTTCTGGTATCTGCTCGATCGTGCCCCCACTCCGCCAGAAAAAGCTATGGCCATTAACGCTATCACCAACGCGCACCACAAAAAACGAGCGGATGCCCAAGGTTTGGCCGATCTGCTTTGGGCCATGTTAATGAAACCCGAATTCCAGCTAATCTATTGATAGGG
>CAVYUL010000041.1:0-8907 GCA_963771405.1 Bryobacterales bacterium | reverse complement strand
CGGTTTTATTGCTTCAACCCATCAGCGATACGCAATGAATCAAGCAGAATGATTCGGCGAAAACTAACGAAGGAGGGAAAAAGGAGGCGCTCGGCCGCCGTGGAAAACACAAGGCCTCGCCAGCGGCGAGCACCGGGGGTACTACCACAGCCGAAGGTCCCTGCAGCCTGTTGACCCAGGCCGAATTGCGGTCGCTTCCAGCCTGCCGCACCGCGCGCTTGCTGATGGAGGAATCTTCCATCTCCGCCCGCATCCCCCGCGTGCAGATCGTCCGATGCCGAGATTACGGGAAACAGCAAACCATCAATCTCAATGCCCGCAGCACTGCCGCCAAAGAAAATCCTGGCTTCGAAGCGCAATTCAAGGCCGAACTCGCCAAACTTGGCCTCAACGAAGATCGCGGCCCCGTCAACGTCGCCGTCGCGGCGTAAGAAAGAAAGGCCTTTCATCGCGAAGAACCTATCATTTGCATAGTGGCGAACTTTTCCAGCTTGCGCGTGGCGTTCATTGCAGGGTCGATGTACGACGCGCTGTATCGTACTTTGCCCGAATTTACTCGAAAAAACGGCGTGGTGGTCAAAGTCGGCTTTTGCGACGTTCATCCGCGTTTGAATGCCCACCTCGCTACGTTCGAGGAACTGCCGTACCACCTGGTTAGTACGCACACGAAATATGCCCCCTCGCAGCGGCATTTGTTGGCCCCACTCGATGAAAGGGAGCTCAGCGATTTCTTTCCAGCCGTTCTGGAGATGGCCCGGGTCGGGGGCCGTCTTTACGGCCTTCCGCGAAATTTGGATGCTAAGCTGCTGCATTACCGGCGGGATTGGGTTTCGAACGTTCCCGAAACTTGGGATGAACTCTGTGCAACCGCGCATGCTCTTACGACTAAGGATCGCCATGGGTTCGTTTTTACAGGCAAAGATGCCGGACTCTTCGGCATGTTTTATGAACTGAGCGAAATGGCCGGAGCGCAGCTATTTCCGCCGGACCAACGCACTCAGCTATTGAACGACGGTGGGATTTGGGCTTTGCAGACGCTTCGCCATCTGTGCGAATCTGGTGCCGTCCCGGCCGCTCTTCGCGACTGGCAGTACGACGAAGTCCATCGCTATTTTCGCGAAGGCCACGCGGCGATGGTTTGCGATTGGCCGGGATTCTATGGGTCGTATTGTGCCGCCGATTCGACTGTGAAAGAGAAGTTTGGGTTGGCGCGCATGCCCTGCGGACCGCTTGGAATTCATAAAGCTTATTCCGGTTCGCACACATTTGCGCTGACCAGTCGGGGCGCCGATGAGCCCGCGGCGCATGCGCTGCTCAAATTTCTTACCAGCGCGGAGCAGCAGCTTTTAGAAGCGCGCCAGGGATCGGTTCCGGTGCGGCGTTCTGTGATGGAAGAGATTCGCAGCGACGATCGTGAGCGCTGGGGTTTGTTAGAGCAAGTGATGGAGAGCGATATGCTGATACCACCGCGATTGGCTTATTATCCGGAAATCGAAGAGATTCTTTGGCGAACGGTACAGCAGGCCATGACGGGTGAAAAAGAAGTGAATCAGGCCTTGCGGGAAATGGAAGAGCGAATCCAAGATTGCCACCTGCGGCATCGGGATTGACGAGGGCGGATGCTGCTGGAGGGAGCCGTGATTTTCTTAACCGGTGGTGCGAGCGGTATCGGGCGCGAGTGCGCCTTGGCGTATGCGCGGGAAGGCGGCCGCATCGCGATTGCCGATGTCGATCTGGCAGGTGCCGAAGAAATGGCGCAGCAACTCGGAAACGACTCTATTGCCATGCATTGTGATGTTGCGAACGGCGATTCTGTCAAGGCCGCGGTTCAAAAAACGCAGCAGCACTTTGGAAAGTTAGATGCTGTCCACAACAATGCGGGGATTGCGAGTCCATCGAAAACGTTAGAGGAAACCACCGAAGCCGAGTGGGACGCGTTGCTGAACGTCAATCTCAAAAGTGTGTATTGGACTACCCGTGCCGCGCTTCCCGCGTTGAAGTCGGCGCGAGGCAGCATCTTGAATACGGCAAGTATGGTGGGCTTAATCGGCCAATCGATTCATGCGGCTTACACAGCAACGAAGGGCGGCCTCATCGCGCTGACGAAATCAATGGCGCTGGATTACGCGCCTTTCGGAATTCGCGTGAATGCCGTTTGTCCGGCGGGCGTTTGGACGCCGACGCTGGAACTATGGTGCAGCGAACAGCCAAACCCGGAGACGATTCGCACTTACTTGGATGAAATTCACGCACTCGGGTATTGCCCCCATGGCGATGTGGTTGCCGACGCGGCGGTGTTTCTGCTCTCCAACAAGGCGCGGTTCTTGACCGGTTGCATTTTGCCGGTGAGCGGCGGCGCGGAACTGGGGTATCGGCGATGAAGTCACACGTAATTTGTGAGGTGGGCACGGAAGACAGGCGCTTTCCAACTCGAGGACGGCGCCGGAACGGACGCGGTGCACAACGTGACCGAATATGCATTCGCGGTAACCAAGTTGGGTACCGATGCGGGTCTGACCGGAACCGGCATTGTGCTGACGCTCGGGGCAGGGAATGACGTTGTTTGCCGGCTAGTCATCGAACTCGGGAAGCGGTTGCCGCGATTGCCGATTGAAGAGTTGATGTCGCAATTCGGCGCCGTGAGCCGTAGCTTGGCCGACGATGCGTGTTTGCGCTGGCTGGGCCCGCATAAGGGAGCCGTCCATCTGGCACTCGCGTCGCTGACGAATGCCTGCTTTGATCTTTGGGCCAAAGCGCGAGGAGTGCCACTGTGGCGGCTGCTGCTGGATTTGACTCCTGCGCAGATTGTACAACTGCTTGATTTGAGCTATCTGGAAGAAGATCTCACGCCGGGAGAGGCCGAACATTGGATTGCGGGTGAACAAAAATCGCGTGCCGAACGCGAGCAGATTCTTCGCCGTGGTTATCCGGGTTATGACACGTCGGTGGGTTGGTTTCAATACGAGGACGCCAAATTGCTGGCGAATGCCAAACAAGCGCTGAGTAGTGGCTTTCGCGCGCTAAAACTGAAAGTTGGATCGACAGATGCGCAGCGTGATATCCGGCGCACCAAACTGCTGCGCGAAATCGCTGGCCCGGAGTGCAAACTCATGCTGGATGCAAATCAGCAGTGGACATTCAAGCAGGCGGAAGCTATTTGCCAGGCTGTGCGCGATTGCGATGTCTATTGGGTCGAAGAGCCGACTCATCCGGACGACATGGACGCACATGCTCGACTGGCGAAGGAGATTTTTCCCATGCGCGTGGCTTGCGGTGAACACATACCCAATCGGGTGTTCTTCCGCAACTTCATGGCCTGCCGCGCCATGCATTTTGTGCAAGCGGATTGCACCCGGCTTGCCGGAGTTTCAGAGTTCCTTACCGTCAGCTTGCTCGCGCGTAAGTATGGCTTGCCGGTGGTACCGCATGTGGGTGATATGGGACAGATCCATCAACATCTTGTCTTGTTCAATCACATCGCCCTGGGGCAAGAGGAGCTGTTTTTGGAGTACATTCCCCATCTGCGGCACTACTTCGTGCATCCCGCGCAGGTGGTGAACGGTGTTTATCAAACGCCTGAACAACCGGGTTCGAGTAGCGATTTGAAGCCATAGCCCTAGCTTTTGGGATATAGTGAGCGAGTTATGATTTCGCGCAGAGGACTGCTTTCATTGCTCGCGATGGCGCCGGCTCTGGGAGCTGATGATGAAACCGATCGAACGGCTTGGTACCGTGAAGCAAAATTCGGCATGTTCATTCATTGGGGGCCGTATTCACTCGCGAGCGTAGAGGCTTCTTGGCCAATCATGCGGCCCTCGAAAGAGTTTCCGATTACCGAAGCGGAGTATCGGGCGCTGCCGCAGCGGTTTAACCCGACTAAGTTTGATCCGGATGCGTTTGTGGATTTGGCGAAAGCCGCGCGCCAGCGCTACATGGTGTTTACGACCAAGCACCACGACGGATTCTGCATGTTTGATTCGGCGTATACGGATTACAAAATCACGAACACGCCGTACAAGAAGGACATTGTGGCACTCCTGGCAGGCGCCTGTCATAAGGCGGGGATGCCCATCGGCTTCTACTATTCACCCCCTGACATGAATCACCCTGCATTCCGGGATACCAGCAAACTTGCCGCCGAGAATTGGAACGGCGAGCCAACGCGCTCGGTGTGGCCGCTGTATCTCGATTACATGGAACTGCAGCTGCGCGAACTGTTGACAAATTATGGACCGGTTGCGCTGATTTGGTTCGACGGGCTGTATAACCAGCGCAAGTTCGACGGCGAAAGGATGCATCGGGCAATTCTCGCGTGCCAAGTGCGGACGCTCATCAACAATAGAATCGGCATTCCAGGCGATTTTGAAACTCCGGAACAGTTTCTGCCGGCCGCCATTCCGGTCAAGGGACGTAAGCTTGATTGGGCCAATCGTGAAACCGGAACGAAACCGAACTACGTTCCGAAGCCGGAAGAGTTCCGGCTCTGGGAAACATGCATGACGATTAACAACACCTGGGCCTACAACAAGAACGATCACGAGTTCAAATCGTCGGCTCAGTTGATTCGAACCCTGGTGGAAGTGGCGAGCCGTGGCGGGAACTTCCTTTTGAACGTCGGCCCGCAACCCGATGGCGAGATTCAGCCCGAATTTCAGGAACGCCTGCGAGCGATCGGGAAATGGATGGATGTCAACGAGTCATCGATTCATGGTTCGACCTACGGCCCTGTGCAAGGCGAGAAAGCGTTTCGAACCACTCAGAAGGGTGGGGAGGTCTTCGTTCACGTGTTTGACTGGCCGGGAGGAAACTTAAACATTGCTGGAAACAATCTGCCGAAATTTACCCGCGCTGAATTGCTTGCCACCGGACAGCGCCTGACGTTCGAGCAGAAGACCGACGGCGTCGTTCTCTCACTCCCTGCATCCGCGCCGGATCCGGTGGTGAGTGTAATCCGGCTGCTTTCGTAATGTTGCGCGTTCTATAGTAGGAGTTTCGGCACGCTATGTCGGTTCGGATGAAGGACATTGCCCGCGATCTAGGAGTCTCCGCCGTTACGGTTTCCAAGGTGTTGCGCAACCACCACGATATTGGGCCTGAGACGCGCGAGCGCGTGCTGCGCCGGATCAAGGAACTGAACTATCAGCCCAACCAAAATGCGCGAGCGCTGGCAACGGGTAAGAGCCATTTGATTGGCTTGATTGTGCCCGATTTGCTGCACCAGTTTTTCGCTCAGGTCACCAAGGGCGTTTCGCGAACTCTGCGCGCGCAAGGCTACGGGCTGATCATTTCTTCTTCAGAAGAGAATCCGGAATTCGAGAAAGAAGAAATCGACCAGATGCTGGCGCGCCATGTGGATGCGCTGATTATTGCATCGACACAAAAGAACGGACAGGCGTTTAAACGTATTACCGCGCGCCGCATCCCATATGTGCTGGTCGATCGCAAGCCGGAAGGATTGAACGCGAATTTCATCGGCACCGACGACAGACGCGCCGGGATGCTGGCAACTGAGCATTTGATTGCCAAGGGTTGCCGCCGCATTGCGCATATTGGAGGCAAATACCTGAGCACGGCGTCCGAGCGTTTCAGTGGCTACCGGAGCGCTTTGGAACAGCACGGGTTTGAGCTTTCGGAACAATACATCTGCCATCGCGATCAACTTGACGATGCGGCTGTCGAAACCGGCTATCGGGCGACGCAAGCGTTGTTGAAACTCGATCCCCGGCCGGACGGCATCTTCTGTTTCAGTGATCCGATTGCAACGGGCGCGATGCAAGCGATTCTAGAGGAGGGTTTGCGCATTCCACAAGATGTTGCGATTGTAGGTTGCGGCAACGTTTTGTATGCATCGGCATTGCGCGTGCCATTAAGCAGCGTGGACCAGGAGAGCGAAACAATGGGCGAGCATGCGGCCAAGATGGTGCTCGAGCTGGTGAATAGCGACGGCAAAACTGAAGCGCGAGAAGTTCGTCTCCGCCCCGAACTAGTGATGCGCGCCTCCACCGATCTCTAGTGACGACCTCATTCGGGCCATTGATCCTGCTATTTTCCACGGTCCTTGCCTGCGGAATTCTGGCTTGGGTTGCGCCTGATTCAAGGGGCGCATTCGTCGACATCACCGCGCGCACTCACATCGATTTCATCAACCACGCGAGTCACACCCCGCGGAAGTATCTGCCGGAAACGATGGTGGGCGGCGTTGCAATGATCGATTACAACAACGATGGGTTGATGGATCTGTTTTTCGTGAACGGCGCGGCGCTGCAAGACCCCATGAGCGCCGGGAGCGAGCCGGACAAGTCGAATCCGAAATATTGGAACCGTCTTTATCGCAACAACCGTGATGGAACATTCTCAGATGTGACCGAAAAAGCAGGTGTAAAAGGCGAAGGGTACGGAATGGGTGTCGCGGTGGGAGATTACGATAACGATGGATTCCCGGATCTTTACGTAACCAGCCTCGGGCATAACACTCTCTATCACAATAACGGCGATGGCACGTTTACGGATGTGACGCGAAAAGCCGGCGTTGCAGGCGGAGGATGGTCAACCGGCGCGATGTTTGTCGATTATGACCGAGATGGAAAATTGGATCTCTTTGTCTCGCGTTATCTAACTTGGGACTTTTCGAAGGATGTCTTCTGCGGGCAAACGAAACCCGGGTATCGCGCGTATTGCCATCCCGACCAATTTCCTGCCATCACTCATCTTTTGTTTCATAACGAAGGGAATGGCACGTTTCGAAATGTATCCGAAGAGAGCGGAATCAACCGGTCGCCCGGCAAGGGTTTGGGCGTCGCGTTCGCCGATTATGACCGCGATGGCTGGCCGGATCTGTTTGTCGCGAACGATGCCGTGGCACAGCAACTGTTTCACAACCTACGAAACGGCAAGTTTGAAGAAATCGCCGCGACAGCAGGCGTGGCGTATGACGAAGATGGAAACGCGTTTTCCGGGATGGGCGTCGACTTTGCGGATTATGATAACGACGGTTGGCCGGATGTCTTTGTGAATGCGTTGGCCAAGCAGAGATATGCGACCTTCCATAACAATTTGGGGACATTTGAATATGTTTCCGGACGCAGCGGGCTGGGCGCCGCGAGCGTGGCCCATTCGGGTTGGGGCGCCAAGTTCGTGGATTACGATAACGATGGTTGGAAAGATCTGTTTGTGGCGCAAGGGCATGTGATGGATAACATTCAATTGACGCAGCCGGATGTGCGCTATTTGGAGCCGCCTTTACTGCTGCGCAATGTACCGCCCGTATTTCGCGACGTCTCAAAACAAAGTGGAGAAGTGTTTCAACGCCCGTTGGCCGCGCGCGGCGCAGCTTTCGGCTACTTGCAAAATGACGGGGGCAAGCTCGACATTGTGCTGAATTGCAATGAAGCGGGCGCGGTGGTGGTGGAGTGGGGCGGCAACGGCAACCATTGGCTATTGGTCAATGCGGCGGGGACTCGCAGCAATCGCGATGGCATTGGAGCGGAAGTACATCTCGTCACCGAAGACGGCAAGGAACAATATGGAACGGTGAGCGGCGCGGGGAGTTACTTATCTGCCAGCGACAAGCGATTGCATTTTGGATTGGGCTCGAACCGAATCGTTAAATTGGTTGAGATTCACTGGCCGAGCGGCGTCAAGCAGACCTTGACGAATGTAAAAGCAGATCAAGTGCTGGTTGTGCATGAGAATGCGCAGTAGAATCGCAGTTGTTTTTCTGCTTGCGGGAGTCTTGCAAGCACAAGACGTGGACACGATTGTTCTGAAAAACGATGACCAGAAGTTCACCATTCTTTCGCAAATTGAAGATCCGAAGGAAAGTGCGGCTTTTCTTTCGATTGTCGACGCGAAAGATGCGAATGAACGTTATGCCAATGCACGCAGCTTTTTGGTGAGCTATCCGAAATCCTGGCTTCTGGCGGAAGCGAATGATGCGCTGGCGCGCAGCGCGATTGATTTAGAGAGATATGACGAAGCTTTGAGCGCCGCCCGTTTTTCGCTCCGCCTGGTTCCGGAGAATCCGTCGCTGCTGATTCTTGTCGCTAATCTGGAAGCACAGAGAGGGCAGTACACATCTGGGAGTCGCGATGCGAATGCAGCGCTCCTGTATTTAGACGAAATTGAGCGGCCAGCGAATCTGAGTCAAAAAGACTGGACCGCACTGAAGCCACAACTCAAGGCCTCCGCGTACTTTGCTAAAGCACGCGCCGAAGTGCATTCCGACAACCAAGCGGCCCTACATGATTTGAATGAAGCAGTGAGTTGGAATAGAAGTGATGCGGAGGTTGCGTATCTGCGGGCGATCGTGGAACTGCGGCTGAAGAAGAATCCAGAAGCCATAGCAGATCTGGCGTTTGTCGCCCAGAACTCCACTGAATGGGAGGCAAAGGCGGATCGGGTGCTTCGCGCATTGGCACAACAATGATGCACTTACGGATCTTTTGGAAGCAGAAGGCGTAGAAAAAGCTGATGATATAGCGTCTCGTGTGTTCTCCTACTGGGAAAATGATGTTAATAACCGTTGGGCTAAGCGTAAGCGGGACATGATAGACCAGGGCATTGAAGTTGATGAGCTCAAGGGTGTCATCGATATCATCAAGCAAAATACAGGTATGGCAGGGAGAACTGCCGGTAAAATGATACGTGGAATTGCCAATGGCCTCCGCAGTGTTTCGTACTTCACATTCCTTCCAAAGTCCGTTGCCAGCCAAGCCGCCGAGTTTTCTCTTGCTATGGTACATACAGGAAATGTCAAAGATCCGATTCGTATGCTTGGTAAACGTATTCAATATAGTACGAATATGGTAAAGCGCAGCCAAGGATGGAGCACATCAGAGAAGTTTGATTTTATCGAAGACATGAGTCACATGCTTGGAATCGTTGGTGACAGAGCATCATCTGCCATGA
>CAVYUL010000040.1:0-81122 GCA_963771405.1 Bryobacterales bacterium | reverse complement strand
AGGGGGCCGGACGGTGCAGGTGTGAACGCGTTTACGGGAAAAGGGGGTAAGTGGAGTGAAATGTGTTATTTACAGAACAGACTTAGAGGATCGCTAGGCGATATTAAAAGTCAGTCACAGAAGTTTGGGGAATTTTTTCTTTAATGGAATCAACGGTTTGCGGGAAATTTTGGCGGAATCGTGAACGCGGGGTTTCTAGATTGGGAGCGTGGAAACGGTTTTAGACACATTGACACAAACCTCACGGCTGACGCTGCATATGCGGCAGTGGGAGGTGATGAATTCGCCAGCACGGTTTCGGGTGGTGGTGGCAGGGCGGCGGTTTGGGAAGACCGAACTGGCTTTGGTGGAGATTGCCGAAGCGTGCAAGCGCGAAGACCAAAACATCTGGTACGTGGGACCTACTGACGGGCAGAGCAAACGAATGGTTTGGGACCGCTTGAAGGCGGCGACGGAACCGCTTTGGGCGCGGACGCCGTTAGAGAGTACGAACCGGATTGATTTGACGAATGGCACGAAGGTGGTGGTGAATGGCGCGTTCAAGCGGGATTCGCTGCGCGGGGATGGGTTGGACTTCCTGGTGTTGGATGAGTTCGCGTCGATGGAAGCGACGATTTGGCGAAAAGTGTTTCGGCCGATGTTGGCGGACCGGAAAGGGCGCGCGCTGTTTATGGGCACGCCGATGGGGCGGAACCATTTTTTCGATGCCTATGAAAAGGGACAACTGGAAGTGAGCGCGGAATGGAAAAGCTTCCAATTGACGACGGCGGACGGCGGGATAGTGACGGCGGACGAACTGGCTAGCGCGGCGGACGATTTGGACGCGGATTCGTACCGGCAGGAATTTGGAGCGGAGTTTGGGACATTCGGCAAGCACCGAGTGTATGCGGCGTTTGACCGCGAGGTGCATGTGAAGCCACTGCTGTTCGACCCGACAGAGCCATTGATTTGGAGTATGGATTTCAATGTGGACCCGATGTGCATGTTACTGATGCAACTTACTCCGGAGAAAGAGATTCACGTGCTGGATGAAATTGTAGTCAGGCCGAATGCGACGACCGACCTGGGATGCCAAGCGTTTTTGGCGAAAGCGAAGCCGCTGACGCAGCGGGTGAGTTACATTCACATGCCGCTGGTGGTGAATGTGTATGGAGACTCGGCGGGGAACCAGAAGAGCACGGCGACGAGCGCGAGCGATTGGGGGATTGTGAGAGAGTTCTTCCAAATGTGGAAAGGGGATTTCAAGGCGCAGTTTTTCATACCGAGCGGGAATCCGCTGGTGCGGGACCGGGTGAATGCGGTGCGGGCGAAGCTGCGGAATCAGGCCGGCGAGGTGCGACTGTTTATGGACCCGAAGTGCAAAGAGTTGATTCGGGATTTCGAAGAGGTTTCGTGGGTGACGGATTCGGCGGGAGTGGCGACGGGGGAGATTGACAAGAAAGACAAGAGGAGAACGCACGCGAGCGATGCGCTGGGGTATTACGTCCACAGGAGGTTCCCGATTTCGGGAGGGAGTGTGGGGTATCAGGATAAGCCGCTGCCCAATTTTTGAGGGCGCGGTGATTGTATTGGGAGGTTTTTAGATTGTGATTGAAGATATAACTTTACTCCCGTGTGGCGTTGTCCACACTTCGGAGACTGGCGCCGCGGCTGACACGCCGGGACAGATGCGGCTAGGGCCGGTTGGGCCTGAGGTGCGGAACGTTAGGAGTAAGCGGAAGGTGCATACGAAAGAGGCGGTGTGCGCGCAGTGCCGTGAGCCGTTCGTTGCGAAGCGGAATGGTCCCAGCGACCACTGGCCGGAGTATTGCAGTAAGGCGTGTGCACGCGCCCGGTTGAACCAGCGGGGTTTGCTTAATGTCAGGCGGCGGACGATTTCGCCGATGGTTTGGAGGCAGTGCGCTTGGTGAAAGGAGGCTATGAGGCTGGTGGTCACTTCGCCGCGTGCTCGGGTTCGTTTTAGGGAAGGCCGTTGATACTGCGCCTCCGCATTGCGGGCGGGATAGCTTTCGTGGTTCTGCTATGGGACCAAAGCGTCTTTCTGCAATTTTCTTTTGCGGATTTTTCCGTTGCGATTGGGATTTTGGGCTGTGGTATCAGATTCTGGTAGTATCCCTGACCATCCGGCTTTGGGTATTGTCTTGCTGCGGACGACGAGTAGGACCCAAACTGAAACTAGCGATGGAGTTGTGCATGCGTAAGTGCTTACTGTTGGCGCTTGGAGTTATTTTGATTTCGGCGCCGGTTTTTGGGCAGGGCTCGGCCAATGGCCAGTACGCCCCCAGTTCTGTTAGGGCATTCGCCCAAAATGCCAAGGCCGAGGGAAGAAGCTCTATCACCGTGACGTTTCCGGGCGGAGAGGCGCAGGATGCCGGCACACTGCGCGACAATTGGCCGATATACTCGCTGCTCGAAGTGAAGGTCGAGCCGGGCGAGGTTAGGGCCACAGTTGGTCAGTATGCGATCCTCACGTGGTACCGCGCGCGCGTCATCTCCGTGTTGTCCCGTCAGAAGGAGGTTAGCCCGCTATTCCAGACGATGGAGACCAAGAACCCTTTCGCGGGGACGCTGGCGGCGAACGAGATGGCGCTGCAACTGACGGGTGGCGGGACTGCGTTGATTGATGGCGTCGCAGTCACAATCAGTGCCGAAGGGGAGCCGACTTCTTTGACGTTTGGCAGAACGTACTTAATGCTCGTGTCTCTGTACCAGGATGGGGGCTCGTGCGGGGTTTTGCGGCCCGGCCTGTCGAGCATTTTCACGGTGGAAAGTGATGGCCGGCTGACGCCACACGTCCGAGGCCGGGCAGCGGCGGAGGAAGTGGCGAGCGTGGGCAATCTGCAGGGGCTGCGCGCCTATTTGAAGAGTGCCGCGGTTAGGGGGGCAAAGTGACGCGGGTTCACAGGGGGAGAGGGTGCGCAGGAGTAAGCGCAAGGTGCATACGAAAGAGGCCGTGTGCGAACAATGCCGTGAGCCGTTCGTTGCGAAGCGGTATGGACCCAGCGAGCACTGGCCGGAGTATTGCAGTAAGGCGTGTGCGCGTGCGCGGTTGAAGGTCAGTGGGCGCCTCGCTGACGCCCGCGGTAGCCAAACTGGAGGCGCTCACGCTTCTGGCTCAGTTTCGGATGCGACTACGGTTTGAGCAGATGGGCGGCTGGTGTGGGTTACGTCGCGAGGGAAAGCTTTGTAACTTCATCGCAGGGCGGTGTTGCTGGTGAAAGGAGGCTATGAGGCTGGTGCGGTGGGTTGCTCTGGGCGAAACCGGCGAATTCGGATCTTGCCTTCGCGCTTTCGGGTTTGGGCGATGTCGTAGGAGGCCTGCATCCGCAACAGCGTATCCATTCTGACCCCGAAGGCTTTCTCAATGCGCAGTGCCATGTCGCCAGAGATGTCAGAGTTGCCGTTGAGCAGGTTGGAAAGGGCAGGGCGGGAAACGTGGAGTACGGCGGCGGCGGCGGTGACGGAGAGCCCAACGGGTTGAATGATTTCGGTGCGGATGAAGTCTCCGGGGTGGGGTGGGTTTTTGATGGGCATGGTGTTCGTTCGAGGGGCGCGGCCAATCTTGTGAAGTGCGAATGATTCGAAGGATCTGAACGACCTCCGATTCGACGGCGTATACGATGATATACGGCATGGGCGCGATGATCAACTCGCGAGTGTACTCTTTTTTCCCTGGCCGCCCGCGGTTTGGAGAGGTCTTGAGGGAACGGGTTGCGGCGTAGAGGCTGCGAATGGTGGATTTTGCGAGCCCAGGGTGGTTTTCGCGCAAATAGTTTTGGATGCCTTCGAGGTCGCTCGCTGCGGCAGGGGACCAGCGGATGGGCTTCAAGATTGGAGCATCTGCTTGACGCGCGCGTCCATCTCTTCTTCCTCGATGAACTCGCCGCGTTTGAACTGATCGATGCCTATCTGCACCTGTTGCTTGAACCATTCGTCGTGCGCGAGCAGGCGCGCGACAGCTTCTTGGATGAGTTCGTCAGTGCCCCGACCTGTGCGGGCAGCCAAGGCGATGAGTTGGGCTTCCTGGCTGTCGGGCAGATGGACTTCCATAAGAGAAGGGTAGCAAGGAGTGCGTGAATAGGTTCATGCCTCGGCGGCGGTGGCGTCTTTTTTCGGTTGGAGGGAGCGGATGAGTCGATCGAAGGCCTGCTTGTAGGCATCGTGGTTGGTTTTCCAGGTGCTGAAATCGGGGATGAAGTATTCGCGGATTTCGACGGCGGAGTCTTTGCCGATTTCGGCGTCGAAGCATTCCCATTCTTTGAGTGGCTTAAAACCGACCAAGCTGACCGGGAACAACATACGGCGTTTGTCGGCGACTTCGCGTTTACGGGCTTTTCGGATTTCGGTTTTGACCCACTCGCTGTTCATGCTGTGTTCGGAGAGGATGAGGAGGAGCTTATCGTGGAGGCGGATGGCTTCGTCGATTTGTTCGTGGATTTTTCCCGCGCACAATGCCGCGAAGGGGAAGGGGAGAACCCGGATGGCGGAGTCATAGCTGTCGGCGTTACTTAATGCCAGCCCCCGCTCTGTAGAGGACGATGTCCATCGATTGGGATTTGGGGTATGCGGTCAGGCGGACGGGTTCGAAGCCGGGGGCCGTGGCGGTGAGGTCAAGCTCGGCTGCCATCTTGGAGCCGGGGATTTGGAACTCGAAATTGCCTGACTCGTTCGATTTCGCGGCGAGGCCCGCTAGCGTTAGTTCGACGCTTTCGAGGGGCTGACCGTTTGAGTCGGTGACGCGGCCGAAGAGTTTGCCGGGTTTCTTTTTGACTTCGAGATAGAGGGGGTCTTCGAGTTTGAGGGCGTTGGCAGAGCTGGATTCGTAGTCGGGCGACGCAACTGAGATCCAGACGGGCTGGTTCCGGAAGTTGGCTGGGATACCGGTGAAAACGGCTTGACCGCGATCGCCGATGGCGGCCGTGCGCCGGTCGCCGCCGAGGTCGAGGAGCACTTCGCCTTGATTTCGAAGGGCGATGTCTTGCGGGCCGTTAGGGCCGTGGACATAGCAGGTTAGAGAAAAGGGAAGCGGGTCGGGAACGAAAAAGAAACCGCCAATAACGACTAGAGCGGCTGCGACGATGGGGCCGCCCAGGGTGACGGCACCGCCCAAATGTTCGCCGCGAAAGGAAGCATATGAGTGGAGCACAGCAAACAGAACAACGGCGGCGCAAAGGGCGAGGGGGACGAGCGCGATGTAGTAAAGCTTGCCCGTGAGACCGAGCGCGTTTAGTGTTTCGGGATTGCGGAGGAGGAGTTGGGCGACAGCGAGGGCGCAAAAGAAGGCGACGAGCGCAATAGAAGCGTAGGTCCAGGGGCCGGGCTTGCTGCGCGGATTTTGAGTCGGGTAGTGAGCGGGACGCGGTGGTTCGGTTGGGCCATGGGCTAGCTGTGAGGCGAGTTGCGCACGGCATTGTTCGAGTGCGGAGAGAAGGCGGTCGTAGCCGCCCGGGACGAAGAGGTCGACTGCCTGCCATTTGGAGAGGCTTTCCGGGATATCGCAATGTTCGAGACGGACGGGGATGACGTAGATGGTGCCGTCGGGTTTGGTCGCGGCGGTGTCGAGGACGAAGCGGATTTCCTTTTGGAGGTAGCCTTCTTTGTTGATGGAGGAGCGAGAGAGGCAGACGAGGACGATCGCGCTGGATTGGACAGCGTGGCGGACTTCGCGGTCCCAGTCGGCTCCGGGAAGGATGTCTTGTTCGTCGAGCCAGGGGGAGAAGTTGTCTGAGAGAAGGCGCCGGTACAGGTTGCGGACCTCGAGTTTATCGGCGGACGAGTGGCAGAGGAAGATTTGCGATTGTGGCACGGCAGATGTCATGGGAGGGATGCGAGGACGACGGTAAGGTCTTGAATGTAGCGGGCGTATCTATTGTTGGCATCGCGCGAGGCGAGTTGTTGGTAGACCTCCAAGGCGCCCCGATAGGAGTCACGCGCCTCGTGTTTTTTGCCTTCGGCCATGTTTAGCGTGCCGATATTGTTCAGTGAGTTGGCGAGGTCGGGGAGGTACGCGTCCGGGTTTTTCTCGGCAAGCGTCCGACGAATTTTGAGGGCTTTCGCGAGGGCTTGACAGGCGTCGGCGAACCGCTTTTCAGCCTGGAATAGCAGGCCGATATTGTTGAGGGAAACCGCTAGGCTTGGCAGGTATCGGTCTGGGCTTTTATCCGCGAGGCGATATCGAATCGATACGGCTTCTTCGAGGGCTTGCCGAGCCTCGCTTAAACGATTCTCATGCCAAGCAAGAAGACCGATGTTATTGAGCGTCGTGGCGAGGAACGGTTGATAATTGTCGGGGTTCTGGCGTGCGAGGCGGCGGTAAATTTTCAGAGCGTCGCCGTTCGCCCTCCGAGCCTGATCTGGTTGATTTTCGGCGCTGTATAGCTGCCCTAAATTATCGAAGGTTGTGGCGACATAGAGGGAATACGTGTCAGGCTTCGTCGCAGCCAGGACGCGATACGTATCGAGTGCTTCCGCAAAGTCCTGATTTGCTTCGCGGTGTCTTCCTTCGGTTATGTCAAGAACGCCGAGGTTGCTCAAGGCGCTTCCCAAGGGAGGCAGAAAGGTTGCCGGGGTTTTCTCGGCAAGAGCTCTGTAGATTTTTATTGCTTGTTCATAGTCTTGACGAGCTTCATTCGTTTGGTTCATCGTCGCGTGCAGGATCGCCAAGTTATTCAGCGTTGTCGCTTTTTGCTCTGGCGTGAGCGAAAGCTGTAAACAACTTTCGAAGGCCGTTTGAGCCTGCGCAAGGCGATTCATGTTTTGGCTAAAAAGTCCGAACCAAAGATTCACTTGGAAGTTGTCGGGTGCCACGGCTAGCGCTGATCGATACGCTTTTTCGGCTGGGTCAAACCTCAACTGCATAACTAGCAGCTGGGCCTTAAGCAGGTACGATTGGGCGGCGGCATCGATCTCTTCCGCGCTCTTTTCCTGATCGACTTTGGCTTGCTTCGCGGATTCGGCGAGCTGTCCGTCATCAAGGATTGCTACAGCTTTGGCGTCGTCGCCGCTTAAGAAATACCGAGTTGCCTCACGGTATAGCTCCGATAGGTGTGCGCCGGTGGCGTCGTTGCGTGCAAGTGAATTAGCGGTTGCGTCGGCAAGATGGAGCGCTTGGTCTCGTTGGCTCGCTAGTGCATTGCGTTCGGCCGGGTTTTCGGAAGCCCGCTTGGCGTATTCGTGTTCGATCGTTTCCCTGGTCTTAAGGCCATAGAACAGACGCGCCATTTCTTCGAGGTCGTTGTTTCGGCAGATGATGAGTTTGAGTAAGTGCTCGTCTGGATTGTTAGTTAGGGTTACGACTAGCTGATACTTGTCGACGACGGAGTAGCCCTTTTTTTGAACGATGAGTTCGATGGTGTCGCCTGGCACTTTCGTGGGGAGGTCGAACGAAAAGCTTCCGTTGGATTTGCTAACTACCGGGTTTGCTCCAGTGACAGTGCTGATTTCGACATTAGGCATAGGCTGGCCGTCAACCTCGTTGAGGACCACAACCCCTTTGAGGGTCGCAGCGCTGGCGGTGAGGGCCGTTGCGGCTAGGAAGACGAAGACTCGTGCTCGCATGTCGATCAAATAGTACAGCTCATCTGGTTGGGCTGGTGGCCTAACGGATATTGTACAGGCGTCGCGTTCGGCACAAGCGCTATTGTCTGGCGCTGGTGCATCAGGGTTGCGTAAGCTACTTTTCGGGAAGTCTGGCGATCAGGGCCGTGGTCCGCTCGACGTCAGGGTTATATTGAGCGGGGTCTGTGGCGGCAAATTGCCTGTAGATTTTTAGGGCTACGGAGTATGCGGTGTGCGCTTCCTCTATTTTGCTCTCGTCCTCGCTTACGAGCCCGATATTGGTCAGTATTCCCGCGACGAATGGCAGATAGGTATTTTGGGAATTCTCGGCTAGCCGACGGTAGATTTCTAGAGCTTCGTCGAGGGCTTGGCGCGCTTCGTTGAGCTGGCGCTCCTGTCGGTATAGAAGGCCAATGTCGCCCAGGATCATGCCGAGGGTTGGGGAAAAGGTGTCGGTGTCAGTAGAGACGAGTTGCCGGACGATTCCTAACGCCTCCTGGAAGGCCGAGTGCGCTTGTGGTAGCTGGTTGTCCAGGCTCTCAACGATTCCGAGGTTAGTAAGGGTTGCTGCTAGGTCTGCGGAGTATGCGTCCCGATTCTCCTCCACGAGCCGGCGTCGGATTGTCAGAGCCTCGGCTAGGGTCCCTTGTGCTTTGTCTAGTTGGTTTTGGCTTCTATACAGGTTGCCCTGGTTAGTAAGGATTAGGGCAATGGCGGGCAGATAGGTGTTTGGGCTCCGGGTCGCTAGTTCCCTATTGATGTTGAGGGCCTTTTGATAGTTTTCTTGGGCATCTTCGGTTCGGTTCTGCTGTGCGTTCAGGTTGGCCAAGTTAATTAGCGCGCCGGCGATGGCAGGCAGGAACCTGTCGGGTGTTTTCCCGTCCAACTCCTCATAAATAGTGACGGCCGCGTTATAGTCCTTCCGTGCTTCATCTAATCGGTTCTCTTCGCGAGCGTTGGCGCCGAGGTTGGTGAGCGTGCGGGCGACGTCTGGTAAATATATGGCGCGGCTCTCATTTGCGAGATCGCGATAGAGCCCTAGGGCTTCTTCCAGTGCCGCTTCAGCCGCCGTAAAGTGGTTTTGGACGCTTTCTAAATTGCCCACGTTGTTGGCGACCATAGCGAGATGCGGGAGGTATCTCGGGGAATCGGACTTGGCCAGTACCCGAAATATCTTGAGAGCCTCCGCATAGTCCTGGCGCGCTTCGGCAGTGCGGTTCTCGGCGCCATGGAGAATTCCAAGGCTGTTGAGGGTCAGGGCCCTCTCCCATGGACGCAACGGAAGTTGTAGGCATCGGTTGTAGTCCTTTTCAGCCTGCTGGAGTCGATTCATCGTTTGGCTGAACGACCCAGAAAGGAAGTTCGCGGCAAAGCTGTCGGGGTCTGCGGCCCTTGCCTTTTGGTAGGCGGCGGCGGCGGCGGTAAAATTGAATTGGGTGGCGAGGAGTTGGCCTTTCAGTAGGTAGGACTGGATAGCAGACTCAAGGTCGTTCTGGGCTTCATCCTTTTCGCGTTTGGATTGTGATACTTCTGCGGCAAGTTTGTCGTTCTGGAGGATGGCTATGGCTCCAGGGATGTCGCCGCCGAGGAAGGTGCGCATCGCGTCTTCGTAAAGTTTCGGAACGGGTTCGCTGGCAGCGTCTTTATGGGCGAAGTTGGCGGCGAGGGAGGCGGCGAGTTGCAGGGCCTGATCGCGCTCAGTGGTGAGTTTCACAATTTCGACCGCGGTTGCGTTGCGGATTCTCTCGGCGTATCCACGTTCAATGGCTTCGCGGCTTTTGAGCCCATAGAATCGACGGGCCATCTCTTCGAGGTCGGGGGTTCGGCAGAGCAGGAGGGTGAGTACGTGGTCGTCGGGATTATTGGAAAGGGTGACGACGAGTTGGACTTTGTTAACGACTGAATAGCCGGGTTTCTGGATGATGAGTTGGACGGTGTCGCCGGGCGATTTGGTGCGGAAGTCGAGGGAGAAGGCACCGTTGGATTTTGCTATTGCTGGGTTGGAGCCAACGGCTGTGGTGATTTCGACGTTTGGTAAGGGCTGGCCGCCGAGTTCGTCAAGAAGGACAACGCCTTTGAGAGTCGCAGCGCGGGTCGCGAAGGCGGCGGCTAGGATGGTGGCACAAAGAATACGGGCTTGCGATAGCATGGCAACATTTCGATTCCAAGTAGGGTCGGCAGTAACTTCATAGTACACTGCGTTCGGCATCGTCAGCAACTAAGGTAATTGCGCAATAAGATCACTTGGTTCTTTGACGCGCGGCTGATGTTGGACTGAATCTAGTGGCAAAGCCTTGATAGATTGTGAGGGAATCAAGATAAGATTACCGGGCCTCAGGGATGGCGTTTGTAGCTCTCCAAATCGCCGATATTCTTTAGCGTCGAGGCGACTGCGGGAGGGTAAGCCTCCCCGAATTCTTCTCCGCCAGGGAAGGTCGAATCGTGAGGGCTTCTGTGAGCGATTGCCGGGCCTCTTTAAACTTGTGCTCAATTCGCTTCAGCAAAGCCCAGGTTGTTGAGTGAAGTAGCGACTTCTGGAGGTACAGGTCGGGATTTCTTTGGCGGGCAGCGGCGAATGGTCAGCGCCTCATGGGGAGCTTTGTCTGCGTCGTCCAGCCACTGCTCTTCCGGTCTGGTTTAGAAGGCCAAGCCTGTTGAGTGTAGTGGCGATTTCGGGAAGGTACGCGGCTGGATTCTTTAGGGCGAACCTACGGCTAATATTTACCGCCGAAGAGTTTTGGAAACACGCGACGCAACGCCGAGTGAGCTAGCGTGTTTCTTTGCGCTTGGCGGCGCGCACCCGCGTCCTTTGCGCTCCCGAGAGTTCGAGAATGGCGACGCCGGCCTCGAATTGTTCCACGATTCGCGTCGGGTGTACCCGGATGCCGCGGATGGTAGGCTCGCCATGGAGTCTCTCGGGTCGCGTTCAATGATGGGGCAACCCGACCAGTCGATGAAGTGGGACATCTGGGTGGAACTCCAGTCGCTAGTTTAGCGGGACTGACCGCAAAGTGATTTAGAACTGGGGCGAGGAGGCGGTGGGCGGCGCAAAAAAGTGGAGAGTTGATGCCTAAAACCTCGACTTGGACTTGGTGGCCATAGGCAAAAAGTTACTGTTCGCCGTACGAAAAGGCGCCAGGAAGCCCTGGTTCAGATCGAGTCCTAGTTCAGCCGCATAGCCGCTCTCAAACAGGCAAGACGAAGCGCCCGTATCCAGACTCGCGAGGAGGTCGACCGGTTGTAGGCCTGACCGGAGTGTCACTGGAAGGGTGATGCTTTCGTCGCGACCGATGTAGGAGTGGGTTTGGGCGAAGGACAGCTGATGCATTTCTACCAGCCGCCAAATGGCAATTCGCCTTCCGGGGGAAGGTGCGTCACCAGTGGCCGGTCCGCTCCCGCGGCTCGCGCCGCTGCGCTTACGCTGGCGAGTTCGGCTCCGTGTGCCACCAGACGGCCCCCGTCCAGCGCCACCCACTGGCCGGCGTATGGCGCCGATTCTTTGGCGAGCCACTCAAATTCCTCGCGCCGGAAATTGATGGGGCCGGCGGATGTGCTGCTGTTTTGCGAGCCTTGCTCCTGAAGCGTCAAGCGCACCAACTGATTTTCCGGCAGAGCGAGCGGCTCCAGGGGGCGCAGCACACCGTGTTCGTATACGGCTTCAACCTGACGGATCATCTAACGATTAGTGTAGCGATTATGGGTTTGGAGGGCGCGGAACGATGGAGCCCGTGGGAACGCTTTTTGCGCGAATCGGGGGTGGCTCTCGTCCTTGTTGCGTTGTCTCCATCTGAGGGAATTCCATAAGTCAAACGTAGCCGACGGCGAAGAGTTGGGAACATGCGCAAGATGGTCGCGGAGTTGGGGCCGCGCCGATGGAGTTGGCGATTCTCTTTCCGATTGGCGGCGGCGTGCGCGCATTTGCGCTCCTGAGAGTTCGGGGTTGGCGATCCGGGCCGCGAAATTTTACAGGATCGCATCGGGCGTGATCCGGAACTGTGAGTTCTCGAAGATTTTGACCCGACCCGAGGGCCGATGAGGCGGTGAGCAGCGCGAAAAATGGGATCAGATAGCACGGGATTCGTGCGTTGTTGAGCTGCGATGGTGCGGTTTCTGCTCGCTGTGCCGGCCCCCATTTTTGCTTGGTTCCGGGCGATTTATATAATCAAGGCGTGGTTATGGAGACAAACCTAGCCGTGGCAATTGTCGCCGCCAGCGCCTCTATGTTGACTGGCATTTTTGGCATGTGGATTAATGCCTCGCAGACTGGCAAGCGGATTGACGATCTGCGCGTTGAGTTGCATGCGTTTCGGGTGGAAATTAAGGCCGAAGTGAAGGAGCTGCGCGGGGAGTTCGCCACTTTTAAGGATGTAGTCAACGGAAAATTGCAGGCGATTGATTTGAAATCGCCAAGCTGATGAATCGTCCTAAATAGCGTCCGCGCCCCTTGCGCTTTCAGGTCTGTTAGGTCCAGAAGATTACGGACCGGGGGCGACGAGGTGGTGAGCAGCGCAAACGTCATTGCTCTGGCACGGGTGCTTTCGCCAGGAACAACTCGACCCGATCCGAGGTCCACGTTGCTACGCCACAGCCGAAGAAGTCCGTGTCTTCGGTCCAAATTGGGCAGTCGAGCGCGAGTGCGGCGGCCAAGACGGGCCAATCGTCTTCGTCGCGGCCGCCGCCGGCACTTTGCGCCGTTCGAGAATGGCTGGGAGCTCTTCGCGCACTTCTTTGAAAGCCGTATCCGGCGCAAGAAAGTCAACTCGGTCGACGTAATGGCGCAATAAAGAGAGGACGCGAGACCCGAGCACCGCGCGAATAAAAATATTCGCGTCGAGCAGCAGCACGGTCAACGCTTCGTCATTCGACGTTCACGGCGCAGCTTTTTGAAGTCAACGAGAATTTCGTCTTCGCTGGTTCCCGCCGCTGCGATCCACTCGCGCATCTTCTCTCCGGCGACGCGGAGAGCTTCCCGGTCAGCTTGGCTGGGGCTTGGTTGGGACGTAGATCCCGATGGTCGCGCCGTGGCGGGTAATGGCGACGGGAGTTTTCGATTCGAGGTAATCCGCCAGATTCTCCCGAAATTCCCGGATTCCGACTTTGGTGGTGGTCTGCACGGCAACTCTGATGTGTACACAGTGATAACGGATTTGGTCGGGCCTGACGTAAGAGAAATTGCGGGTGTGTTTCAAGGCTCTCGGAGTGTGGTGAGCAGCGCAAAAAAAGGGGACAGGCAGCACGCGATTCGTGAAGTATTGGCTGCGATGGTGTGGTGTCTGCTCGCTGTGCCAGTCCCCGTTTTTTGCTTGGTCGGAGCTCGGGAGTTGTTCGAACTGAGGGCCGGTGAGGCGGTGAGCAGCGCAAAAAAAGGGGACAGGCAGCACGCGATTCGTGAAGTATTGGCTGCGATGGTGTGGTGTCTGCTCGCTGTGCCAGTCCCCGTTTTTTGCTGGTCGGGGCGCGGGAGTTGTTCGAACTGAGGGCCGGTGAGGCGGTGAGCAGCGCAAAAAAAGGGGACAGGCAGCACGCGATTCGTGAAGTATTGGCTGCGATGGTGTGGTGTCTGCTCGCTGTGCCAGTCCCCGTTTTTTGCTTGGTCGGGGGCGCGGGAGTTGTTCGAACTGAGGGCCGGTGAGGCGGTGAGCAGCGCAAAAAAAGGGGACAGGCAGCACGCGATTCGTGAAGTATTGGGCTGTGATGGTGTGGTGTCTGCTCGCTGTGCCAGTCCCCTATTTTTGCTGGTCGGAGCTCGGGAGTTGTTCGAACTGAGGGCCGGGGAGGCGGTGAGCAGCGCAAAAAAAGGGGACAGGCAGCACGCGATTCGTGAAGTATTGGCTGCGATGGTGTGGTGTCTGCTCGCTGTGCCAGTCCCCTATTTTTGCTGGTCGGACGGATTGGGACGCGTCCGAGGGTGAGGGGCCGGGCCGCTCAAGCTTATATAATGTCTCCGACCATGCGCAATTCTCTCCTTGCCCTCATCGCCGCTGCTTTTCTCGCCGCCCCGGCCTTCGCCAAACCCAGCGAAAAAGCGTTCCTCGGCCGCTGGGATTTCGACAACACCACCCCTGGCCACAACGTTGGCGCCAACTGGCTGAGCGTCGAAAAGAAAGGGCCCAGCGATTACGAAATCTGGTTCCAGCCCACTGGCGGCCATGTCTATCAGGTGAAAGACTACAAATTCGAGGGCGATCACTTGCGCTTGCAAGTCAGCGCCAACGAAGTCTGGGAACTAACCGCCACCGGCGGCCATCTCACCGGCAAGGAAACCAACAAAGACAAAACCCGCGATGTCATGGGCACCCGCGCTCCCGCGCTCAAGCACAAACCGCCAAAGGCCTGGTCAGAGCCCGAAGCTTTGTTCAACGGAAAGAATTTAGACGGTTGGGAACCCATTGGCAATCCAGCCAATAGCCACTGGACGGTAAAAGACGGGCTGCTGGTGAACGTGGCCCGCGGCGATAACCTCAAAACCACCCGCACCTTCAACGATTTCAAAGTGCATTTTGAAGTGAATTGCCCTGAAGACGCGAACAGCGGTTTCTATCTGCATGGCCGCTATGAGGTTCAACTGGAATATGAGCCTGCCAATTCCGAACCGCCGGAGCGGGGAATGGGTTCCGTCTATGGACGGCTGGCGCCCAGTACGGTAGTACCGCGAACACCAGGCAAATGGGAAAGCTTTGACATTACTTTGGTAGGGCGCACTGTTACAGTCGTGCGCAACGGCGTTACTATTATCGATGGCAAAGAGATCGCGGGCATCACCGGCGGCGCTTTGGACGCGGACGAAGGACAACCCGGGCCATTTTACATTCAGGGCGATCACACCGGCGGGTTGATGTTCCGCAACATCACAGTATCGGTACCTAAAAAGTAATCTGCCTGTCGGTACTAACCCTTCATAACGCGAAATCTAGAAACAGTTTTGGCGTGGTAGCGTCCAGCACTCCGGAGTGTCGGTGTAAGTACGAGTGCTTTTTCCACGGGAACTGCATTTCCCGAACGTTTATTTTTCTGTGGCTGCAAAAAAATGTCAAAACCAAAAATTTTCTGTTCGTTCTTTAGCTTCGCCCTTGGCATCGTTCTTGCCGGCGGCTTATTAGAGGCGCAGTCCCCTGACCTAATCAAAACTGCCATTGATGACAAACAATTGACGGCGGTCGCACGCACCACGCACCCCAGTGCGCGCAAGGAATTCGATCAAGGCATAGCCCCCCCAAGCTTGCCCATGGAGCGAATGCTGCTTGTCTTAAAACGGAGCCGTGAACAACAGGCGGCGCTCACTCAGTTTCTCGATGAGTTGCAGCAGCCTTGGTCGGTGAATTATCACAAGTGGTTGACGCCGCAGCAGTTCGGTGAACGATTCGGCGCAACCGACGCCGATATTCAAAAGGTCACGGCCTGGCTGGAAGGTCATGGTTTTGAAGTGAAAGCCCCCGAAGCCGGTCGCGGCGTCATCGAATTTTCCGGGAGCGCGGGCCAAGTCCAAGAGACGTTTCATACTGAAATTCACCATTACCGGGTGAATGGGGTGGAACACTGGGCCAACGCGAGCGATCAGCAAATTCCCGCCGCTCTGGCCGACGCAGTCGCGGGCGTTTCCACATTACACAACTTCACGGCCGCGCCGCAGTCTTCCCTCGGACAGGCGAAGGTATCGGTTCCGCAGTTCAGCTCAGGCGGTTCCAATTATTTATCGCCGCTCGATTACGACACCATTTACAACGTCAGCCCACTCTATCCGGCTATCACTGGGGCGGGCATCAAAATCGCGGTAGTCGGAAGAACGGACATCAATATTACCGACGTGACGACTTTCCGCAGCCTCATGGGCCTACCCAATAATCCGCCCAATCTGATTCTGAACGGAACCGACCCCGGCGATCTCGGCGGCGGCGAAGAAGCCGAAGCGGTATTAGACACGAGTTGGGCCGGAGCTCTTGCTACCAATGCCACGGTCAACCTGGTTGTTTCGGCGACGACCAATACCACCGACGGCGCCGATCTTTCCGAGCTTTACATCATCGGCCACCCCAGTATCGCTAATATCATGACCGAAAGTTTCGGTTCGTGCGAAGCATCTCTCGGCCAAGCCCAGACGCTGCTCTATACGTCGAATGCCATGCAAGCGGTGGCTGAAGGCATCAGTTATACCGTTTCGGCGGGCGACTCCGGGTCTGCCGGTTGCGACGATTTCAATACCGAGACTTCGGCCACCGGCCCCGTTTCCGTGAATGGTCTTGCCTCCACGCCCTACAACGTAGCGGTGGGGGGCACCCAGTTTAACGAAAATGGGTCTCCGAATTATTGGAGTTCCACCAACGGCACCTACTTCAATTCCGCCCTGTCTTACATTCCTGAAGATGTATGGAATGCCAACTGCACCGGTTCCGTTTGCGGTACGGGGAGCATCATCGCAGGCGGCGGAGGCGCGAGCACCTACAACACCAAACCGTCGTGGCAAACGGGCGTGGCGGGCATTCCGGCGGACGGAGCGCGCGACGTGCCTGACGTATCTTTAACTGCGGCGGGTCATGACGCCTATCTGCTTTGCCTCGATGGCGGCTGTAATCTCACCACCGGCGCGTACTTCACGGTCATTTACGGAACCTCGGCTTCGGCGCCTTCTTTTGCCAGCATTATCGCGCTGATTGACCAAAAGGCCGGCAGCAGCCAAGGGCTAATTAATACACGCCTCTACGCCTTAGCGGCCAGCGAAACCCTTGCTTCCTGCAACGGGTCGAACACGGCCGGCTTGCCCGCCGCCAATTGCATTTTCAACGACGTAACGGTTGGAACCAACGCTGTTCCTGGAGAAGCCAATTACAATACCGCGAGCGAAACCTATAACGCCGGCGTTGGGTTTGACCTGGCGAGTGGCTTGGGATCTGTAAACGTCGCAAACCTGGTAAACAACTGGGTCGCAGCAGTGGGTGTACCCAGTGCCGGCCTTTCGCCGCAACTCCTTACGTTCCCCACCCAAACCGACGGCACTACCAGCGCCGCGCAGAATCTGACGCTTCTCAACAGCGGAACTGGGGCGCTTACCATTAGCAGTATTTCCATCGGCGGCGCCAATGCTTCGAGCTTTGCGCAAACGAATACTTGCGGAACCTCCCTTGCCCTTGGCAAGAGCTGTACGATTTCGGTCACCTTCAAGCCAACCGCGGCCGGGAGCCTGACCGCTACCCTAACGGTTACCGACAATTCGGGCAACGTAGCGAATTCGACCCAAAGCGCGACTTTGAATGGCACCGGTTCCTCGGTTGCCACGCCGACAACTTTCACCACTTATCTTTCCCCTTACGGCAGCGGACTTGAAACCATCACAGGCTCGCCGGTGGTGTTGCCGCTGCGCGCCTACAATCCTACGGGCGCTTCGCAAATCCAGTACCTGAGCACCGATTTGGTCTCCACCGTCAGTGGATCGGCCGAATACACCGCGGTGGTGAAATCCGATGGCGCGGGTGGCTACACGTTATTCATCGACAACGAAGTCACAGTCGTTCCCAATCCTTATCTGGAACTCTCGGCCAGCGGGAGTACCGTTACGCTCTCAACGCCCCTCACGGTGGGAAGTTTAACCGTTACGGCTTATCGCTTCGCTCTCGTGGGCAACGAAATGCAGTTGGATTTGACGGCCACCCGATCCGGGTCATTCAACGATGAGGTCGTCATCTACGCGAGTACGTTTGCTAATGCCTATTCCTATCCTTGGCGCGCTTCTGACGGTATCTGGACCAGCGGAGCCACCGGCGGTCCGGCCGCTGTTACGTTATCGCCCACCAGCGTGAACTTCGGCACTGAAAGCGTCGGCGCTCCGGTCACCCAGAGCGTCACGGTCACCAATAGCGGCGGATCTGCTTTAACCGTCAGTTCGGTGACAGTAACGGGCACCAACACAACCGACTTTAGCGCTACCAACGGTTGCACCGCCAGCGTGGCGCCCGCGGCCAGTTGCACCATCACAGTGACCTTCGATCCCACCACCACTGGAGCGCGCAGCGCCACTCTTTCCATCAGCGACAACGCCACCGGATCTCCGCAGACAGTGCCGTTGAGCGGAACGGGAACAACTGCCGCAACGCCCACCACCTTCACCACCTATTTGGCGCCTTATGGCAGCGGGCTTGAAACCATCACCGGATCACCCGCAGCGTTGCCATTGCGGGCCTACAATCCTGGCGGCGCTTCGCAAATCCAGTACCTGATCACCGATTTGGTCTCCACTACCACCGGATCGACCGAATACTCCGCGGTTGTCAAATCCGATGGCGCGGGTGGCTACACGTTGTTCATCGACAACGGAGTCACAATCGTTCCCAATCCTTACCTGGAACTCTCCGCAACCGGGACCACCGTTACGCTAACCACTCCGCTCACTCTGGGCAGCCTTACCGTTACGGCTTATCGCTTCGCCCTGGCCGGCAACGAAATGCAGCTGGATTTGACGGCTGCCCGATCCGGCACATTCAGCGATCAGATTGTCATTTACGCAAGCACGTTTGCTAATGCTTACTCCTACCCCTGGCGTCAATCCGACGGCGAATGGGTGAGCGGCGCAACCGGCGGTCCTCCCGCCGTTACCCTATCGCCTACCAGCCTGAACTTCGGCACCGATAGCGTGGGCACTAAAATTAGTGAGAGCGTGACCGTTACTAACAGCGGCGGATCTGCTCTAACGGTCAGCTCGGTGACAGTAACGGGCACGAACCCCACCGACTTTAGCGAGACCAACGGTTGCACCAGCAGCGTCGCGGCGGGAGCAAGTTGCACCATCACCGTGACCTTCGATCCAACCACCACGGGAGCACGCAGCGCTACCCTTTCCATTGCCGACAATGTCACCGGATCTCCCCAAACCGTGGCGTTGAGCGGAACGGGAACAACCGCGGCGACGCCCACTACCTTCACCACCTATCTGGCGCCTTATGGCAGCGGACTTGAGACCATCACCGGCTCACCCGCGATATTGCCATTGCGGGCGTACAACCCCACTGGTGCTGCGCAAATCCAATACATGACGACCGATTTGGTCTCCGCTACTACGGGCGCGGCCGAATACACGGCGGTTGTCAGAACGGATGGCGCGGGTGGCTACCAGTTCTTTATCGACAACGAAGTCACCGAGGTGCCCTATCCTTATCTGGAACTCTCGGCAAGCGGAACCACTGTCACGCTCTCCACTCCGCTGACAGTTGGGACTTTCAGCGTTACCGCTTATCGCTTCGAACTGGCCGGCAACGAAATGCAGTTGGATCTAACCGTGAAACGGACAGATGCTACGTTTAACGATCAGATCGTCATCTACGCCAGCACCTTCGCCAATGCTTACTCTTACCCTTGGCGCGCTTCTGATGGTAATTGGATCAACTAAGTAAGTTTACGGCAGCGCAGTTACCTTTGCGCTGCCGTAATACAAACCGTTGAATAAGAGTTTGAAAGTTCCGTGTGGTTGCCCGCGGAAAGTGACCTCGGGCCCCAGCACGGTCACCTTGCCTTCGCCGACGGAGGCATCCAGAACGGCGACGCCGTTTTTCAGATATTGCTGCCCCCAAGCCCAGCCGCTGTCTAACGGCTTCGCGGTCTCAAACCAGGCAACCGCTTCCGTGTTCTTCAAAGCGGCATCGGGCAGCAGATCGAAGACCGGGCTGTTCTCGAAGAACACGTCCGCTTCCTCCGGCATGCCGTAGGCAAGCGGACTGTTGTTGTTGATGCGTACCTTGAGTAATGAGCCGGGTATGTAATACTTGTCGCGCCCCAGGCCGTTCAGATGATTGTCGATAGGAAGGCCGAGCAGTTCCGCCAGACCAGTGGAGCTGCCGACCAGCACCACCGAACCGCCCGCAGCTACAAACTTGCGGAGTTGAGGAACGGTGTTCTCGTCCGTCACACGGCCAAGCCGGTTGCGGTACTCCTCGGGAATTCTTTCCGGCTTCGGTGGATTTGACGGCGCATGTGCGCCTTTCCGATAGGCCCCATCGGGAAAGACCAGGACATCGAAGCGCTCACGCAAGTTGTCCGTCTCTAGAGCTTTGGGGAAGACTAACTCGAACGGGAACTCATAGCGTTCAAAGAGCCATCGATCCCAGCCGGAAGTCATCAAGCCGCCGTATTCGTCAACCAGGCCGACTCGAATCGGCTTCAATTTGAGAGCATCTTTCGCGGGAGGCTTCGCGACGGCGGAGGCAGCTACACCGAGATGTTTCGCGGCGGTGTCCAGGATGGCGAGGGCAGCGGCTGATGCCGGCACCCAAACCGCACCAGCGGGCGGCTTCGTAAGCCAATAGACTGGGCATCCTGCCTTGAGCAAGCGATTCATAACAATGAACGAGTTGTTCACGCGGTGATCGAGTAAGTAGCCGGCAGGTCTTGCCATCGTAGTGACGGCTGCGGGCGGAACGTCCAGCAAGCCTTCGACTTTGGTAAACGGACCATCAAAGGCGTCGAGAACGCGATCGAACTTGACGCCCATTTGAAACGCCAATGTCCAACCGGCGCTATCGTATGGCGGAACCGGCGGGCCGCCGGGATAGAGGAAGTCATTGGGATGATCTTGCGGCTCAAACATGTCGAGCACGTGGGGGCGGAACGCTTGGGCAGTCTTGACCACGAGCGAACCCGCCGGGTAGGTCTTGCCGCCGGCAGTGAAAGCTTTGGAAGCTTTGAGCACATCGATACCGGTCTTCAAAAGCGCGTCGACAAACTCAACCGCCGTAGGGAAGTCGGGTTGATCGGAAGGAACGATGTAACCGCGGGCATCGCGGAATTTAGGGTCATGCAGCACGGTTTGATACAGCTCGGTCTTGAGCGGGATCGTCGAGCCGGCGGCGGCCTTCAATGCTTCGATACGGCTCGGTGTGATGGTCCAGTGATCTTGGGAGCCATTCTGGATAGAGCGTTTGCCCATCAAGTAGGCGTCGTACAGCAGCGTCTCGCGATTGCGCGATGCGTAATCGAGAATGGCGCGGTTGTTGCTGATCTCATAGTCGATCGATTGCCGGTAATGCCAAGTCTGCGGAGCGATGGGCAGCGTGAGATCGCCCGTCGGGAGTTGCTTATCCGCTACCAGCGGGATCTCCATGGGCGTGGGGTTGCCGATGATCTCTGTGAGAAGGCCGATCATGTTGTGGAAGTAACAAATCGTGCGCAGGCCGCCGTTCCACCAAGTGGAGTAGTTTGCGCCGGTTCGCTGAGTGGATCCGCCTTTGCCCTCCGCAACCAGCCGCTCGTGCATCGCGGTTCCGACGGCTTCCACATTGAGCGGAATGAGCGGATCGAAGGTGTAATTAAACGGATCTCGAAAAGGCGGCATAAAGATCACCGCGCCCGCCGGCCCGGTTTGGTGATGGTTGTAGACAATTTGCGGAAACCATTCGATGAATAGCTGGCGATTCATGTTGGTAGTTTCCGGCATATTGGACATGTAGAAATCGCGATTGTTGTCGTGGCCGATGTAGTGCTGAAATAGAATGGGCAGATTGCCGAGGCTGCGCTTCATCGGATCTGATTCGCGCATGTACCAATTGGCAACGAGTTCCTGACCATCCGGATTGGCGAGCACGCACAACAGAATGGTGTCGTCTAGGAAGCGCAGAGTTTCAGGATCGTTCCGGCTTACCATCTGGTAGACGAGTTCCATCTCTTGCTGGGAGCCGACGGTTTCGCTCGCATGCAGGCCGCCGTCGATCCAAATGATTGCTTTGCCCTCGCGCGCCAAGGCGTGCGCTTCCTCATCGGTCACACCTTCGGCGTGAGCCAGCCGCTGCGAGATGCTCTGGTAATGATCGAGGTTCTTGATATTGGCCGGCGAAGAGATGATGGCCATGTATTGACGCCGATTCTCGGCGGTGGGACCGATATCCACCAACTTCATCCGATCGGATTCGGAGGCCAGCTTATGCCAATACGAATCGAGCTGCGTGTAGTTGGCGACGTGGTAATCGTCGCCAATGTTGAAGCCCAGGGCCTCTTTCGGGGTCGTAACGACAGAAGCCGTTTGTCCGGCGGCCTCCATGACTGAAATGAGAAGGAAGACACCGAACAAACGGCTTCGAAAAGACATTTACCAATAGCTTACTTCGGCGGTGGCGGCGGGCGATGCGCCTCCCGTTCGGCAGCTTCGCGCGCGGCACGTTCTTTCGCGGCTTGAATCTCATCCGCAAAGAGTTGATGAGACAGCGGGTGGCCATTGCCGCCGTGACACGTGAAACAGCGGACTTCCGGCTTGCCCTCAAAATTATGCTCATCGATGGCTGCCACCATATTCGATCATTTTGCGGGCGGTTTGCTTTTCCTTCTTGTCGTCGGAATCGAATTTGCGGTCCACGTGGCAGAACATGCAGTCTTTGCCGAGCGACCAGGTGAAGTAGCGCATGTTATTCATGAACTCCGATTCCGGCAGCCCCTTGAGCGCGTCGGTTTTAACATTCTTGAAGTGCGCTCCGGCCAGTTCTTCGGGTTTGCGTAGCGGCTCACCAGCGGCGTCATCCTGCTTTTCCATGACGATCACGCCATGCATCGGATGTTCTCCGCCAGTTGTGTCCTCGGTCATGGTGAGCGTTTTGCCGTCGCCAGAAAGCTCATAGGTGCGGGTGAATTTGTCCGGGCGGCCGGCGATTTCGCCTTGCACTGTGACCTTGTTGCCGTCAGCCGAGCCGGTCATCTCAGTCGGGATTCCCATGTAGGAAAGCACTTTGGGTTTGCCGTTAACGAAGAAGACGAGCTTCGCGCGCTGTTCGCCGCGCTGGCCCCAGGTCCCAGTGGTGTCGGTAATCTGGAGGGCTTCTTCCTTGGTTCGATTATTGAAGATAGCGTTCTTCTGGTCGATAATCGTCAGATAAGTAATGACGGGCGGCCCCATCCGCTGGCTCTTTTGGAGGTTGGCGCGCCAGACACCCGTGAGGTCGGGAGTCTGAGCATAGGTGGCTGCGGCAGCAAAGACAACAATTGTGAGGAGTTTCTTCATGGGAACCTCGAAATTATATCACTTGGTCACGCGCCCCCAATAGACGCTGCAGTCATCGATATCGGCCCGGTAGCGATACGGGCCGGGCATTTCATACTTATCCATTTCGTCGTCCGAACATGATTGCACCGTATCGAACTGATGATTGGCAAGCTGTTGCCTTAACTCGTCGTCCGAGATCAGATGTTGCCGCCGTTCCTCGGCGGGAGGCAGCTTCAGAGCGTGGGTATAGGAACACTCCATTCCGGAGGGCGGACTTTGCGCGAGGATGAAATAGACCAGTTCATCGGCGAAAATGCGGCCGCCCTTTGGAGTGACCTCGGCGACTTTTTTCGCGATCTTCTCGTATTCGTGCCAAGTGGTTTGATCCCAAGTTTGAACGGTGAAAGGGAGGAACATCAGAGCCATGAGCCCAGCCGCCAGACCAGTGGCCAACGCCGGCCGACCGACGTATCCTAATTTGTTTGCAATTGCGTAAACTCCGGCAATAGCGACGACAGTAGCGAACGGGGTTATCAGCAGGAAGTAGCGGCCGAACGTCGGAAATGGCGTACAAAGATAAGCAGTTTCGACAGCGGCGATCCAAGCGGCCAGGTAGAAATCGGCGCGCAGCCAGCGCGACCAAGTAGAGGCGGTGAGAAGGTAGATCACTCCCACCACGAACAGGATCGCCAGAGCCATCCCTTGGCTGGAATCGGGCAGACTTGTGAAGACGAGCAAATTATGATGAGCGGCCATATCAAACGGCCAATCGACACTGCGATACAGCGCGTGGTAGCGGAAGACATTAAAGAACGTTTGATCGGGGCCTTTGAAGAAAAGCCAAATTACCGGAAGGAACGCGCTGATGACTCCCGCCACGCACGCGGCCCCCTTGCGCCAAGGCAGACCAACTCGATCATATTTCCAGATCCAAACGAGAATGACAATTGCCGTGGGAGCGGAAAGGAGAGAGCATCCGGCGGCGATACCGGCGAAAAGCCCCGCCCAGTAAGGCAAGAGGTTGCTGACCCGCGCGGGAGTAGCAAGCGCGACGCGATAGGCAGCCACCATGAAGAACATGGAAATTGCATACGCCTGGCCGATGGGCGCGAATTGCATCACCACTTCGTTGAGAAGAATGAAGACAATGGCGCACGAAGCGCAAGCCCAGCGCCAACGTGGATCGGGAAAGCATTTGAGCAAATATTGAGCGGTGAGAAGCGCCGAGCCCAACACAAACAAAGCAGCCACAACATGAATGGGTTGCCAGTGCTGGCCGAAAAAATGGATGATGGCGGCATTCACAAAAGCATTGAGCGGGGTTTGCGGGAAGCAGAAATCGATGTAAGGGAGTTTGCCGAGAGAGATCTGTTGTGCGGCCACCAAGTGATAGCCCTCATCCCACACGAACGCACGAGTCACCGCGTAGAGCATCATCAGGGACGAGAGGGCAAGCGCAAGGAACCAAAACACGGCCTTCCCATGCGGGCTTGCTGATGCTTCTTGTTCTTCGGCTATCGACACATCCACTTTTTCATCCATGCACGGCCCCTCTGCACATCAATGTAGCGAACGCCGATGGAACTTGGCTCTGCTTATTCCGAGATCGCAGCAAGAAATTCGCGTGGGCTTACGACCGACGTTTTGTCGTGAACTTTCGGAAAGTGCTTGGCATTGCCGGTGATGAGAAAGCCGGCCTGCACGGTCTGGGCGCATTCCAGAACATGATTGTCATCAGGATCTACGCAAACCCAGAGTCGAATGGCTGGCTGGACCAAAATCGTTGAATTTCCGCAGGAGGATACCAGCAACTTCTTCGCGAATCGAGGGTGAGCTATAGAGCAGGATATCTTGGCTTTGAATGACGTCAAGCACTCGCTCTGGTACCCCGCCGAAGACCAGCGCCGAAATATAGACGTTGGTATCGACAACGACTTTCATCGCTTCGATTTTTTCGCACTGCCTTTGGGGCGCTTTTCTGCGCGATATTCGGCAATCAGCCGATTCACGTCGGCCTCAGTGATTCCCATGGTGTCGGCTTTGGGCTTGGCGATCGATTGCACTTCAGCCCAGTATTGTTCGGCGGCAAGTCGTTTCAACCCTTCACGAACCACGCCGCTGACGCTGCGATTGGTAGACTTTGCGAGGCGTTCCGCCAATTTCAGTTCAGCGGGAGCCATCGATATGGAAATGGTTTTGCTGGTTCTCATACGAGTCGTGCTGGTTAATACTCAGCAATATCATTGTAGCGGCCGGTATCCCGTCAAATCAGGCAGAAATCCGCGGAGGGTCTTCTATTGTTCGGTCGCCCCAACTACCTTCCGGATCATTCCATCGCTCTTGCTCGTCAGGTACAACTCACCCTCCCCATCCAATGCAAATCGCAGATCTGTTCGTCCAGTTGCGATATGGGCAAAGCCGGGCAGAGGGTCGCTGGTTCCGCCGCGTTTGTGATATGCCTTCGACGCAATCGGGGCCATGGAACTAAACAACTCCTGGCTGCCGTCTTCGCCTTGCCAAAGGATTTTCACTTCATGCGGTTGCGCCATGGTCTTCGGATCGCCGCCATCGACTTTCAACATCTCTTGAAAATCGGCCCACCAGATCCGCCCCGTCGTTATGTCGCCGAAAATAAACTTCCCGCGCAGGGCGGCAATTTTCCCGCGATAGACAAAGCCACTTGCAATCGCATCGCCGCCGGTCGCAGTATGGCCATACTCGATCACCGGATAACTCGGCTTCACCAATTCCTCCGTTGGGCTTTCGCCGATGCGAACGGGAATCCGGTCGTCTTCCGGGATGGGCGCGAGACGGTTATCCGGGGCCAGCAGACGCTGATTCCCCTCGCGCTCGGAATATCCATAATTGGCTCCTTTGTGCACAATCACTACCGTTTCCCAAGTGTCGAGTCCAATGACACTGGCAATCAAATGGTCTTTGTTCTTGGCGCTTGGGTCCACGTCCCAAGTCAGGCGATGTGGGTTACGCAGCCCATAGGCCCACACTTCGGGCCGTGCGCCGATCTTCCCGGTGAAAGGGTTATCGTTTGGTACGCGATAGCGACCATTTTCGCTCACCTTGCTCGTATCCGTGTGTTCCTTCAGATCCGGGATGATGCGCATGATTTTGCCCACCAGCGTATCGAGTCTCTGCGGGTTGTAGCGCATACTCAGGTTCCTGCTCTCGCCCGAACCTCCATCGCCGCAACCTATGTAGAGAACGCGCCAATCCGCATCACCAGGCTTTGCGGTTGGATTGAAAATCAAATCACCCAGCGGGTGAATTTGAGTGTTCAGCCGCAGCCGCATCAACTCACGCGCTGTCCCTTCGAAGGTGGAGTTCGAAGTGTTCGTATCCGTCCACTCAATCAAAACGGCTTCACGCATCGTTCTTCCCGGTGTCTGAATAGCGTCCGTTGTTTGATAACCCTTCGTATTGAAAGCCGGGTGATTGCCATTGTCCGGCGCCGCCGTGACCTGCAGCGCCGGATCTTCCATATGAATTGTGAAGAACTTCCCATTGCGCGCGTAGTCAGGGTCGAACTGAAAGCAAATCAGACCTGACGCTAAACCCATATCGGAGGTAAACCGGTGAAACAAACCTTTGTGTCCGTCTCGTCCATTGAAATCCAAGTAAGCGGTAAACCTTTTGGTCTGCTTGTCGAAGACATACAGCACGCCATTCTGGTCGTTCACAAAAAAGCGTTCGCGCTTCTGGCCCGGTTCTTCGCGCAGAAAGTTAACCCGGGCGAGATTCCCACGGTTCTGGCCCTGGCCATCGACGCTCCCGCTTATCGGCATCGCGGCATAGTCGCGCACCTGAATCGTCAGTTGTTTCGGCGCGTCCGCAGCCCAAGCGAGCAACCCCAGGGTCAAAGTCCACAAAGACTTGCGTAAATGTCTGCGCATGCCCCCTTATTATGAATCCCACCTAGGAAAGCGCTCCGGCGACCGGCGGATGCTAAGATCAATTCCCATGAGTCTCTTGCCCCCACCCCACGAGATGCTGCTCTTTCTAACCGCTGCCATGATCTTACTGGCCATCCCGGGACCCGCTGTGCTCTACATTGTCGCGCGCAGCGTCGATCATGGGCGCATCGCAGGGCTGGCATCCTGTTCAGGTATCGCCACGGGAACGCTCGCGCATGTTCTGGGCGCAACCGCCGGACTTTCAGCTCTGTTAGTGTCATCAGCCAGAGCCTATGGCTTCGTAAAGTATCTGGGAGCCGCTTATCTCATTTACTTGGGAATCAGAAAGCTGCGCGAGAAAGCGTTTGAAGCCGATGCGGTAAAGCACCTGGCGGCAGCGCCGCTAGGCCGTGTTTACATTCAGGGCATTTTAGTGCAGATTCTCAATCCGAAGGCGGCGATTTTCTTCCTCGCCTTTCTGCCGCAATTTGTGCACGCCGATAGAGGCTCAGTTGCCGGACAGTTCTTCGCATTGGGAATGCTTTTTACAGTGATGGGACTTTTCAGTGACAGCCTTTGGGCCCTGGCGGCGGGTTCGGCGGGTGGTTGGCTGCGGCGCAATCCCGTCTTCCTACGTAATCAACGAACGGTTTCGGGCACCGTTTACATCGGCTTAGGGTTAGCAACGGCCGTGAGCGGAACTCGGCATAAATAACGGACAGCTAAGCCACCAATTGTTCCGGAGGATGGGGTGATGCGGGCGGCTCCAGCAGTTCGATCAGCGCATCATATTCGTAATTATCGGCCAGCCGCCGCAGCAAAGCGGTGAGCCCGTTCGCTCCGCTGTCTTCCACTTCACCGATCAACTGGCTCAACCGCTTCTTGTTCCCATTGTGAACGGCAGCGGTAAGCTCGCTTCGCAGGCTCTCCGACAGCTCAATCAGGGCCGAACCCAGATCGGCCGGCGGCTGCGGCTGCATTGGCGGCTCGGCAAACTCATAGCTTAGGCCGAGAAGAGCCGCAATTCGCTCGAGCAATGGACCTTCCATACACGGCTTCAACAGAAAACTATCCGCTTCGCACCGATCCGCATCCAAGCGCTCTTCGAAAGCACTGGCAGAAAGCAGCACAACCGGCGTCGGTTTCCCGTGCGCATCCGCTTTGATACGCCGCGTCGCCTCAAGCCCATCCATCACCGGCATATGCACATCCATCAGAATGAGATCGGGGTGCTTCTCGCGCCAAGCTTCCACGGCCTCTTCGCCGTTACCGGCGCCAATCACAACAAAGCCGACGGAAACCAGCAGTTTCGTTACCCAGTCGCGGTTCTCCCAGATATCGTCGACAACCAGGATCGTCGGCGCTTTCGTGCCGGGGCGCAGGCGTTGAACACGCTGCGTCAGCCCTGTTTGACCTTCCGGGGCCTCGCACCGCTCCACCGGGACTTCCAACTTAAACACCGAACCCGAACCATTCTTACTGATGACGCTGATGTCGCCGCCCATCAATCGGGCGTATTTGCGGCTGATGGACAAACCGAGGCCAGAGCCCTGTACGACATTGACTTCCGGCTGATTGCGATTGAACGGTTCAAATAAGCTTTCCACGTCTGTTCCGCCGAGGCCTGGGCCGCTATCCCGCACCTCAGCCGCGAGCCACATACGCCCATCTTCGGCTGGGTTTAGGCGAATGGCCAGTTGCACATAACCTCGCTTAGTGAACTTGATGGCATTGCCCACCAGGTTGATCAGTATCTGGCGCAGCTTGTTTTCATCGGCTATCGCATACGAATTCGCATCACTCTCGCTTAGAACGTCGAAGCGCAGATCCTTTGCTTCGGCCCGCTGGCGAAACAGAGTGGAGAGATCGTCCACTAGTTTGGCCAAGGGGAACGGCGTTGGATAGAGTTCGGTCCGTCCCGCTTCAATTTTCGCCAGGTCCAACACGTCGTTAATCAGTTTGAGCAGATGTTCTCCACTCCGTTCCATGATTTGCAAGTTTGCCCTGACACCGGCATCAAGCTTGGGATCGCGCGACATGAGCTGGGCATAGCCAAGAATCGCATTCATAGGAGTACGAATCTCGTGCGACATAGTCGACAGAAAAACGCTCTTAGCCCGGTTGGCCGCCTGCGCCGCTTCGGCTGCGCCGCGAAGCTTCTCGTTCAGTCTCAGGTTCTCCTGCTCGGCTCGTTTGCGTTCGGTAATATCGTGGGTAATTTTCGTAAATCCGCGCAGGCTGCCGTCTTCATCGTGAACGGCGCTGATGGTGACCTCGGCCCAGAAGCGCTCTCCGTTCTTGCGAAAGCGCCATCCTTCCTGAGTACAAGCCCCGGTTGCTACAGCAATTCGAAGTTCCTCCTCCGCCAAGCCGGACGCGCGCTCTTCCGCCGAATAGAAAGTAGAAAAATGCTTGCCCACAATTTCCTCGGCTGTATACCCCTTTTGTCTCTCCGCGCCCGAGTTCCAGGAAGTGATCATGCCGCCGGCATCCAGCGTCATGATGGAATACTCTACTACCGAATCGATCATCGCGCGGAACTTCGTCTGGCTTTCCCGCAACTGCGCCGTTCGCTCCACCACGGTAGCTTCCAACGTCTCGTTCAGCCGGCGGATTTCGGCTTCGGCCTGTGTTCGCCCTTGGTCGAGACGGTTCAGGAGTGAAGCCGTACTCCAGATCACGAACGCGAAGCAAACGGCCGAGGCCGACACCATCAGGGCCAGCCCGAAAGCGAGATCATAATAACCATGCAGTTGCCCTTGCCACCGAATCCAGCCGAGAATCGACGGCACTGTCAGCGCGCAAGGAAGCAGAAATGTCGACATCATACCGCCCGGCGACGGCGAGGAAATGGGCCGCATCAGGCCATGATCGGGGTCCAAGAACAGAATGGCGCTGCTCAATAGCAACATGCCGGCCGCGGTATGGACGGCCATGGCCGCGTGCAGTGTAAGCCCGTGAAAGACATGTATGCCGAATAAGTAGCTATTGAGGCCCAGAAGGGAAAGCATTCCCACAAACAAAGTCATCAATTGACTGAGAGCAGTCAATCGGCCCCGCCCCTTCACAAAAAGCGCAACGCTCAAAAGTAAAAAGCAAAAGGCCGCCACCATCGACATTCTTCCGACGCCGGCGCCGGTGGTGGAAGCCGCCCCAGTTTGGAATAGAATGCCTTCGAAGCGCAGATCCCATCCGGTAAAGTATTCGATGAGTGTCACTGCGGCAATGGCTGCCGCCACAGCGCTGCAAAAATCACTCAGGGCGTCGCTTGATTGCCATTTGCGGCTACCCGAGAGCCAGACCGCGCAGCCCATCGCCAGGAGACAGAGCGCCGTAGTGGGCTGCATTTCGGGGTAGCCCGAATGCACACTCTTGAGCAATGGGAGATCGAGCGCCCATCCACACAGCACTGTGGAGCCAACACCCGCCGCAGCTAAGGCCAGAAGCCGGCCCATGCGGCGGAAGGCGTGCACTCGCTTAATGGGAATGGGCGTGTGCAACCCGGCTTGCGGTTTCCCGAAGTAATGTTGGTGCAGCCAAAAGAGAAAAAACGCGCCCAGGATCAACAACAACGCCGAGCCTAGAATGACTGCCGAAATTGTGGTGTATGGCGTACGCCGCACGACAATATCACTCGCCGTACGCAATAAAACGCGGAAGGCACGCGGATTGTGGCGATTGTCCGTCTCGATCTGGCAAATTCCGGTTAGGGTCACCTGCGAGCCGGATTCAAAGAAATTTCTCGCCCGCCATTCGTCGCTCAACTCGGCCTGAAAGCGAGTGGACCCGGATTCGAACAGCCAAAGCTGGCTGTGGGTTTGCGGCAAACGGTCGATGATTTTGCCCTCAAGACGAATCAATAGCCCGTTATAAGGCGCCATGGTAAAGCCGTCTTTGTTCTGGATTACTTGCGAGGCATTGACCAGCACGGGCATGGGGGGCGTTCCGTGCGCAATCAGGCGAACGTTGGCGCTCTCGAGAATAGCGGCCGATCCATCCGCCGTCACGAATCCGACCGCCTCAACCCGGTCGCCTAACTGAAAGATCTCAGGCTGGCTTGTTTCGATCCGGATAGCGCCGTCCACGCTTTGCAGGTAGATCTCTTCACCCGGCGTCTGATATGTGACGATCCCGCTAATTCTTACCCGGTGTTCGGGCGATGTGTCCCGGTTGAAGCGCAGCAGACTGGATAGCAAAGAAAGGGGCATCTGCCAGGAGTCGGGCGCAGCCGTCTCAATCTGGAGTTGGCTGAGATCCGGAACAAACAGGCGCAGGCCCACAAGCTGCTGCCTGTCGTTAAAAACCGTACCGCATGCGCCGCGAACCCGAATCGCGCTATCCACCAGATTGTGGATGTCCCCACCGGCAAAGCCCGGTATCTGAACGGCGATTGCTCCGCCTCCTGTCCGTAAGTCGACAGAGAGCGTCGGCTTTCCCCAGAGCTTCGCCACATGGGCTGAGCGCACGATACCGGCAACCTCAATCCAGCGACTATCAAACTTGCCCGACAAAAGCTCGGAATACGTCGACGGGCGTGCTTCCGGTCGGGCCGTTTGGCGCAGCACTCGAATGGCGCCACTCCGTAAGACCGGCGCAAAGAAACCGGGCCGGATCATGCCCATGACCTCGACCTCATCGCCCGCATGGACGGGAGTCGTTTCATCGCGGTCGACAGAGATAGCCCCGGTTTGATCCTGCAAGAAAAAGGAATTTTCCCAGCCGGAGAAGGTTGTGACTACGCCTCGAACCGTAACCAGCCGACTAGGTGAGTTTAAGGTACTTGTGCCTGCTCGCAGACTCGCAATGGAAACAACTGGAGAGACTCCGGCAGCCCCCACAGCCACGCATGCGCAAAAAAACGCGCAAATAAATTGGGCACGACGCATTAGAGAAGATGTGGAATTGCGGCCAAGCGGAGCCCCGGTACCTGGTTGAGGGGACGTTCTTTAGCCACATCGTCGCCAGGGACAAAAATGATAATGGTTAAGCACACAAAAGTGGCACTCCTGGAAAATCCACCAGTCCCAAATTGTTCTTTCCAAACCTGCCCTATACCCACCCGACCGAGTGATGCTTCGGTTACGCCAACTTCCCTATAACGCAAGCCCGCGATTCCGCCGACAATTCGGCTATGGACAATGTGTTCGTTTACGCGGCTTGGCTTTCGGTACTTTCTTTTTTGTTAAGCCAATACGTAGCCCACCGGCGAAAACGACTGCGTGCAATCCGTTTCATGAACGCCATGAACGCAATGGTTACGGAAGTAAATCGTCCCCAGCCTGCAAGCGCCGACGGGCAGTCCAGCTAAAAAGCTCAAAGCGCGCCCGCCGGCCTCACCTGGCCGCGATAAACGTATCGAACGTGTGAAAGACAGAATCCAGCGACAGATCGGGCGAAATTCGCTGCAAATGTAAGGCGCACGCCACACTGGCCAGTTGCATTCCGTTCGCTCCGCCAACATTTTTCTCAATCCGAGCTTCGGCGATTTTCTGTGCCCGGCTTTGGGCCAGTGCGGAATCTGTCTTCGTATTCAAAACGGCCAGAATCGCCGGGCCGCTCCAGCGGTACAAGGTCACCTCGGGCAGTCCGTTGGCGATGGTTCGCGCCGCCATCAAGAGCAAATCGTCGCCGGCGTCGCGGCCGAATGCGCCGTTCACGGCCGCCAGCCGCTCCAAAACGAAGAGAGCGGTCAAAAAACTCTTTCCGCCGCGCAGCGTTTCTTGCATCGCTCGCTCGGCCGACGCCCTTGCCGGGAGTGACGTCACCGGGTCGGCCGGGCTACTGACTCTGGATGTCACCAAGCAAGCGCTCAGTTCCTGCACCTCTTTTTGCAGAATCGCTATCTTCTGCTGCGTCTCTGCCTGGATTCTTTGACACTCCTGGCGCAGCAAGTTGAGGCAATGGTCCAGCACTGGCTTTAGTTGGCTGGTGGCGTGGCGGCTGCTGGCCGCCGATAGCCGTTGCTCAATCACGCCGAGATGTTTCACCGTGCTGTCGCTCGATCCCGAAACGAAAATCAGCGTTTCCGTCATAGCCTGCAGCATGCGTCGCAAATTGGCCATCTCCTCCGTAGCCGAGGCGAAGCGCCTCGATTCGTACTCCTCTATGGCCGCCAGCGCCTTGGCAATGGCGCGTTGCAAGTCGGCTGATGTGCTGGCCGGCCGCAGCGAGTCGGCGGCTTCGTTTAAATGATTCTGGAACGCGATCCGATCTGACTGTTCTCCTCCTTGCGCGTGCATGGCAAAGCCGCGCAGCAGAAGGCGGAGTTGTTCAACAACCTCGCCTGCATTCAGTTGCGGTTTGACAAGATCCGGTTCAAAAGGTTGCGGCCTAAGGCCTAGTTTCAAGGCAATGACTTCTTTTGAAAGCATTCAACATCCTTATGCTTTTTGCCGAACAGGCCACCCCCTCCGTGCGTTCGCTGATTTTCTTAACGGCAACCAGGTGTGTAGTCTTTACCCTACTTGGCACTCGCTCTTTTTCGAGCGCCGAGCACCCAATGAGGCTTGGCAATACGCGGGTCAGCGTTCCCGGTGACTCTGGTAACAAGCGAGCAATTGTGAGCCGAGCATCTTGTATTCCTGCACAGTTGACACTTTGCGAAAATAACCGTCCGCTTGAACAGCTTTCACTCGCATCAAGTCCTCCGGCCAAGAGCTGAGCACAGCCACCACCAAGTGGGCCAGATGCGGCGTCTGCCGGATCACGCGCAGCACCTCGGGGCCGTCCACCAGCCGTAGATTTAAATCGAGAATGATGAAATCCGGCAGAGGATCTTCCTCATAAGGGGGCAAATGGTTTAGAAGCGCCAGGGCAGGCACACCATCGTCAACCACTCTTGGTTCGTCCGCGTAGCCCGCATTTTTGAGCGCAAGCTTCACCATGCGCGCGTCAATCGCATTATCTTCCACAATGAGGACGCTAAACTCTTCGTCCCGCTCTTCGGCGGTCATGTGATTTCTTCTTTGTAACGCGGCGCCGAAAAAAACACGGTCACCCCCTCTCCCACATTTGATTTGATGCCAATCTCGCCTCCGTAGTACTCGATGATCCGTTTACACAGAGCCAATCCGATGCCTGTTCCGGAAACACCATTCAGGTGAAGCCGCTTGAAGACCCCAAAAACCCGCTGCTGAAATTGCGGCGGAATTCCGATACCGTTATCGCTGACCGAAAAGAGCCAGTCGCCATCCCGCTCTTCAGCGCTTACATGGATTTCGGGAATTTCGTTGCTTCGATATTTGATGGCATTGGCAACGATGTTTTGCAGCACTTGGAGCAGATGGATTTCGGCCATTCCGACTTGCGGTAGCCGGGTGGAGAAGATTGTGGCATCATTGCTGCGAATGCTGGATTCCAGGTTGTTCCGGACCGACCATAAAACCTGATTGGCATCACAACGCAAGCCCTCCGTCGGACCGGCTTCGAGCCAGGTTGCGCGCGAATATGCCAACAGATCCCGAATCATCGCCTGCATTCGCACCGTGTTGTCGATAGCACAACGCATCAACTCACGGCACTCCGGGGCAAGTTCGGAAACGTGCTCGGCTTCGGCCAACTCAAGTGAAAGGGCCACATTGCGCAGCGGCTCTTGCAGGTCGTGAGCGGCGGCGTATGCGAATTGATCCAGCGCCTCATTTGTGCCGCGCAGCGCCTGCTCCATTCGGTGACGCCCGGTCATGTCACGCGCCGTTACAGAAATACCAACGATGCGCCCCAATTCATCTCTTATCGGCGAGACGGTGAGCGAGACCACAACCCTCTCCTTGGCTTTGGTGATGCGAATTGTGCGCAGGTTTTCCAACCGCTCGCCCCGGGCGATCAGCTTCAGCATTTCCCGTCCTTCGGCGAGGCGCTCCCCCGGAACGATCTTTTCGATCCGGTCGCCGGCGATTTCCGCCGAATAGTAGCCGAATAACTTCTCCGCTCCCCGGTTCCAAGCGGTGATTCGGCCACCCAGATTCAGCCCGATGATCGCGTCATCGGAGCCTTCTACAATGGCCGCCAGCAGCGCACTCGCATGGTGCGCCTCCAACCGGTGCGTAATATCGCTATTTACCTCGACTACTAACCATGGATCGCCGCCGACACGCTGCATAATCCATGAACTGGCCACGAATATTCTTTTGCCGAAGGCTGTGTGCTGCCCCAGTTCGCCTTGCCAGGAATTTTGCTCTAAAAGCTCCGCCTCGATTTCGTTAAGCGGCTTGGGAAACTCGGTTCGAAGCAGCTTATGGGAAATTCGACCCTCGGCCTCCTGCTTGGTCCATCCATAGAGCCGTTCGCAGCCGCTGGTCCAGGTGACAATTTCCCCATTCAATCTGCGGATAAACCCGGGCGATAAATCAAAGGCCGCAACCATTTGGTCTGCAGCAGGCACGCTGTTGCTGTGAGCAACACCGCCATTTTTGGAATAAAAGGGCATAGAAATGCGAGTAAGGGAACTGCCCGCAGTCCTACACAAGCGTGTAAAACCTTCCCCGATCCCGCTCAGCAACGGGTTTATGGATTAGGCGGTAGTATAACTCACTTTCTATCCGTTTGCTATCAAATCTAAGCGATTAGAGGCTGTTTTGTAGGTGTGCGATTACAAAGTGCAAGCTTACTAGCTAGCTTCTACGGGACGATAGTACTAACGGCCTAAGGCGGGCTTCCACGGACAACTACTACTTTCGCCAGCACAGCAATTGAGAGACGATTGCTATACAAAGCATTCGGTGGCGAAGACGAAATTCGCGCCGGTCAAGCGTTACATGGTCTCCCTGTTATCTGTGGCCATTGCCTACGCATTGACGGCGTCAGTCAAACCCTTTTGGGGCGGAAAGGTCCCTTTAATTTTCTTTGTTCTGGCCACTCTGCTATCGGCGGCCCAGGGCGGTGCATTGCCGGGTCTCGCCGCGACAGGAGTTGGGTTCATCGTAGTAAACCAGCTCTTCGAACCGAGAGTCATGCTCCTGAGTGTGGCGCACTCTAGCCTTATCATCTTCGTCGTGTTGGGCGTTGGGATCAGTCTGACCGTTGGCCACCTTAAGAAGACCAATGCGGCGCTGTCGTTAGCGAAACAGCGACTCGAAGAGCGCACCAAGGCTTTGGCCCAGACAAACGAGGAACTGCAACATTTCGCCTTTGGGCTGGCGCATGACCTAAAGACACCCCTGCACGGCATCTCGATATTCGCCGACTTACTTGTTCAGGAGACGGCCGGCAAACTGGACGACAGTTCCAAGGAATACGCCCAGATCATTGTGAGCAGGGTTCACGCGGCTTTGGCCATGGTCAAAGGATTGCTCAACTTTGCCGCGGTTGCCGAAAACGTGGTCGAGCCCACCGTGGTGGATTGCAATAGTGCTCTCGAACAAGCGCTGGGTGATCTGGCATACGTAATCAAAGAGTCGAAGGCGGAAATGCTCGTCGAGGCACTGCCTGCCGTTTTGGCCGCGGACACTCAAATCGTGAGTATTTTCTCCAATCTCATCGGCAACGCGATCAAATATCGCTCTGTCGACACGCCACCCATAATTCGGATTTCGGCGGCTGAGCAGGAAGGCAAGTCGCTTTTCTGTGTAAGCGACAACGGCATCGGCATCGATATGAAGTACGCCGGCCAAATCTTCCAAATGTTCCGGCGTCTTCATTCGGAAAGCCAATACGAAGGACACGGAATCGGTCTCGCACTCTGTAAAACAATCATTCAAGGCTACGGCGGCGAGATTTGGGTGGAATCGGAGATGGGTAAAGGTTCTCGATTTTTCTTTACCCTGCCCAGAGTAAACCAAGCCTTCGCCGCAGCCGCCGTCAACGGCGCACATGCGGCTTCGGCAAACTAATAGTCTTAAGGGCGGTTCGCCGGAGGGTACGATTCTGACCTATAATCCCTCCAGGGAGAAGCCCAATGGAAAAGTTGAAGCCCGTGTCGGCAATTCTCAAGCAAAAGGGTGGACAGATTTGGTCGGTGCCACCCGACTCTACCGTTTTTGACGCGCTGCGCTCCATGGCAGAGAAGCGAGTTGGTTTCTTAGCCGTCCTCGATGGAGGAAAGCTGGTCGGCGTTTTTAGCGAAAGGGACTATGCGCGGAAGATTGCATTGGTCGGACGTTCGTCAAAAGACACGGAAGTGAAGGCGGTAATGACCGCGCCTGCGATTACGATTTCGCCCGATTGCACCGTCGATGCCGCTATGCATTTGATGACGGAACAGCACATCCGGCATCTGCCAGTGGTGACGATAGAAGGAGTTTTGACCGGCGTGGTTTCTATCGGTGATCTGGTGAAGTGGATTATCAGCTCACAGAATGAGATGATCGAGCACTTACAGAGCTATATCGCCGGCCAAGCCTAGCGCATTAGCTAATCCGGAAATGCGCGCTCAGCCGGCGACCGCCAGAAAGGAATTTACTTTCACAATGGCGGAGCTTGCGCCAAAGCTGCCCTGGGGTATCGCCTGGGCGGCAAATTGAGAGATCACTCCCTTTCTGAACACCAGGCAATGGGTTGATCCGCCGAATTGGAAGTAGCCGATCTGATCGCCTTTCTTCACTTTACTGCTCTCTTGAACGGTGACGATGCAGGAGGAAACTTCCGCCATGCCAATGGGAATGAGGCACATCAAACCGATTGGCTCTTCCGCCTCTATAAAGATGAGCGCTCTGGCAGCGGTATGGGCGATGTAGCCCTGTGAGTTATTTGGTCCTGCCGGATCAAATCCCTCCGCCGCCGCCTCTGCATAATAGGTGCCTTCTACTTGATGGACTTTCTTAATGGTGCCCGAAACCGGACTATGCCAGCGATGATAATTCTCTGCGCTGAGGAAGGCTTGATATACAGTGCCACCCACAAACTCACGGACAAAGAGGCCATCGAGCAAGTGCCGCAATGAATAAGGCTCGGACTTAATCCAGAAGGTACTATGTTCCTGCACATTGTTGCTTATTGCAAAAGGACCGGATTCGCATGCGCTGGCGATGATTTTTCCATTGCCGGGATCGGCAACGGGCCGCACGCCGGGTTTGAATTCGCGGATGAAGAAGTCGTTCCAGGATTTGAAGCCGTAGTACGGAGCTTTCGGGTCGCAGAGGTAGTTTTCAATCTGAATCGCTTTCAGAGCCGCGGACGAGAGCCAGCCGGTTTCCGATGTGTTCAAGACAGACCGGGAGTCTGGCGAATCCAGATATTCAGTCCACACTTTCAGCACTTTCTTGAGCATTGCGTTCACCTTCGCGCTCAAGAAGGCCGCCAGGCCCGCGCGAGTGATCATCGGGAAATCGAGAATGGCATTGATGGGAAAGCCCACCATTCCGGTGGTGTTGTATTCCGGCGCCGTTGTCAGCACATGATTGATCACCGTCAGCATTTGCCGATAGTTCTTGATCTTGACATCGCCGCTGCCAGGTGGGGGTGGAAAGACGGGTTGCTGCTCGAACATTTGGGTGAAGTACATGTAAAGCGTAGGGTCGTTTTCGATCAGGCTGCGAAATTCTTCGATCACGGGATGGAACGGCGCCTTTTTCTGCTCGGCTTGATCAATTGTCTTTTTCAGCCAGGCATTGAGGTGTTTCGGATCCGAAGGCAACCAGCCGCCCTGGCGGTTCATTCTCGGCGGGTGATGATGATGTGTTGGGTTCATGGCGACTAAGTTCCTTCCATAAATGCAGTCGGTTTCGGCGGTTCACTCCGGGCTAAGCACCTCGATTAGTTTATAGGAAAAGAAGGAACAGGTGCTGTTCGATTATCAAAAGTCCAGAAGTGCAGACAGGTATTACACCGAACATTGCCTAGCATCTACCGTTGGAATTAATTAGCGTTGAACCTACTTCAACAAGTTACTAAAGACTGTTTGCGATGCGCGGCGCCGCGAACGGCTCGCAAAGAAGAAGGCCATGATCCCACTGAAAAAGAGAAGCATCGACGCGGGTTCCGGCGCCGCAACGGTAGCGACGAATCCGTTCTGCAGACCAGTGGTCGGATCTACATAGAACCCGGTAATTTCATCGGAATCATTAATGCCGGTAATTTGAGTGATGCTAAGTCCGCTCGTCGCGGCATTCGGGTCATCGAGAAATGAATAGGTGCCGCTGCTGATGTTGTAGAGGAAGCCGTGTTGGCTGCCATCAGGCAATTGATAATATCCCACGGCTAATCCGCTGTCGTTAATGCCCAAGAATTGTGTCAATACGAGGTTTGGAATGTTGGGATCGGGCAGAAGCTGAAAGCTGTCCGTCACGTCGTTAAACAGGAAGCCGTGTTGGTGAACTCCATCGGTTGAGTAGAAACCAGCTACCAAGCCTTGGTTGTTTACGCTTTGCGCGTTCACTACGGCATCATTCGCCACGGGGTTGAGAATCGTGAAGCTAGATCCGTTATAGACGAAACCAGGTTGGGTACCGGTGGCGGAATCGGTATATTGACCCACGACCAAGGAATGGCCGTTGATGCCGAAGGCAGCCGTGCTGGCTGTAGTCCCATTGACCGGCGGGAGGTTTGTGAACAGCGCTCCCGCTTGCATAAACGCTTGATTGTTCGACACGCCGACGACAGTGTTCGCATCGTTGATGCCGTTTGCCATCGCCAACGGATCGTTGTTGATGTTCAACGTGGTAAATGTGCCGTTCGCATTGCGAACGAAGTTTGTTAGCAGCGTCGGGTTGGCGGCGTTGTCCGATGAGAAGCCTACAACCGCGCCGTTGCTATTGATGGCGTTGACCGTGGTGCCGCCGCCATTTTGTCCAGGCCCATCGAAGTTCGTGAAGTTGTAAATCGCGGCCGGTTTTGCGAACGAGGCGGTGATAACGGCCAAAGCGGTCAACTGTGCGGCGCGGAAGAATTTTCTTTGCATGGTTTGCTCCCCGGGATCGATAACACCATTTTTCCGATCGCCCAGGAAAGGTCCGGGGAGTATACTGGGGTATCGATACCCCAGGGTAATGGTTTATTTGCAATGAGTTACAGCGCCGTTACCGAGGCAGCGGCAGTACGAGCGGAGTTGCAGCGAATCATCGCCAGCCCCCCGTTTGCCGACGCCGACCGGCTCGTCCGATTCCTGACTTTCGTGGTGGAACAGACGCTGGCGGGTCAGGGGGGCGGATTGAAGGAATCGGTAATCGGCGTTGAAGTGTTCGGCCGGCCGACGGGGTACGATCCCAAAATCGATCCGATCGTCCGAGTCCAGGCCAGGCGCTTGCGCGCAAAACTCGAAGCTCATTATGCCGCCTTCGGCCGTCCCGGCGAATTGCAGATTGTACTTGCGAAAGGCGGGTACATTCCGGAATTCTGCATCGCGCCGCAGCCCGAGCCGCCGGCCGTCGAAGCGCCGCCGCCGCTGCCGGAGACGGTAGCCGACAAGCCACGCGGAATCAGTTGGAAGCTTCTCGCTTTCGGCGCCCTCGGGGCCGCCGCCGTCGTCATCGCTCTTCTGTTCCGGAGTCACCACAATGTTGTGAGGCCGGTTGACTCGCGCTTGATCACGGCTTATCCCGGTTATCAGAATACGCCTGCCTTTTCGCCCGACGGGCAAACCATCGCTTTTTCCTGGGGTGGGCCGGAAGGTGGTCGCCCTAACATCTATTTACAGCGTTTGAATGCAGACACGCCCACCCGGCTGGCCAACTCACCGACTCGCGACCGGCAACCGGCTTGGCTTCCTGACGGCCAACATATTTCCTTTCTGCGCGACGATGGAGCGGACCGGGTCGCTGTCATTGTTTCGCCGGTGGTCGGTGCGGGTGAGCAACGTGTCGCGACGCTTTTGGCCGATTTGACGAATCCGCCTCACATTGGGTGGTCGCATGATGGAAAGAAGTTGTACGCGAGCGAGCCCATGGCTCTCCACGCGCAGCAGAGGATCGTCGAAATCGACCTAGCCTCCGGGCAGAGACGAAATCTCACGCATCTCACCTCGGCCACAAAACAAACTGTCCCGGGTGACGACGAAGTTGCGCTCTCTCCAAATGGCAGGATGATCGCCTTTCGCCGCCGCATTGACTCGGGCTCAGGCGAAGTATTTGTCGCCCAAATTGGAGGAGAGGCGCGGCAAATCACTCGGGACAACAGCGGAATTGTCGGGCTTGCCTGGACGCGCGACAGCAAGTCGCTCATTGTTTCCTCCCGCCGCTTCAGCAGCTTGACCAGACTGTGGCGATTCCCGATCGATGGCGGAGAACCGGCCGCTCTTACTGACGCCTCGCTCTCGGCATCTTTCCCGTCAGTCAGTCCGCGCGATGGTTCGGTTGTTTTCGCCTCGCGTTATCTGACCGCCAACATCTGGCGCATCGATTTAACCGGGAAAACGCCCGCGCAAAGGGTGATCGCGAGCGATTTGCTGGATTCGACACCGCAATATTCGCCCGACGGCGCAAAGATCGCATTTCGCAGCAATCGGTCCGGCAACGACGAGGTGTGGGTGACCGGCTCGGACGGAAAGTCGCCGGTTCGACTTACCGATTACAAGGGTGTGGTGACCGGCAGTGCCCACTGGTCTCCCGACGGGCAATATCTGGTGTTCGATTCGCGACCCAATGGCAATAGCGACATTCTGCTGGTAGCTGCTAGCGGTGGGCCTGTGCGGCAAATTACCAACGAGCCGTCGAATGAGGTGCTTCCCCATTTCAGCGGCGATGGGAAGTTCGTTTTCTTCGCGTCCGACCGCACGGGAGTCTGGCAGATCTGGAAGCAGCCACTGGACGGAGGTCCCGCCCGGCAGATCACTCGCGATCGCGGCTTTGCCTCGCAGGAATCGGCGGATCACCAGTGGCTCTACTACTCGAAACCGGATGCGAATGGTCTCTTTCGGATGCCGCTGGGAGGAGGAGAGGAAACCTGCGTGCTGCCTTCGCTTCCGCCATCGGCTTGGGGGGCTTGGGCTCTCGCCGGCGACAAGCTGGTTTATTTTTCCACGCCGGACACGGGCGGAAACGGCGACCCGGTTGAACTGAGAATGCGGTCTCTCTCCACCGGAAAAACGTCCATTGTCACGACAACTAAATTTCCGCCGGTCCGCTGGGACGGCGCACTCGCTGTTTCTCCCGATGCGCATTTCGCCCTTGTCGCGCTGATCGAGCGGGAAGGAAGCGAAATACATCTTCAGACTGAGCAATAGGCCGGCGATATAAGATTAAGGTCAGCTCATCGGCCTTGAGGAGGGATCTATGACAACGCGAACTCTGTTTCTGCGCGCAGGCATCGCCGCAGTTGTGCTGACGCCGCTTTCGGTGGCCCAGTACTCGCATAAACCGGGGCCCAACGCGGCGCCGAATTCCAAAGAGTACGCTACGGCGAAGTATCAAATTGTCGACGGCCATTTCCATTTGCTCAATTTTGTCCAGGAAACTGAGGGCATCGATGCTTTTCTCAAAGTCATGGACGCCACCGGCGTGCCCGAGTCCATCATTATCGGTATGCCCGTGGTGAAGGAATGGGATGAATCTCAAAAGGAACGGCCAACGTACTACCTGGACGACGACGCACGCACTTATTGGTATAGCGCCACTGACTTTCTGGTCGGCAACATGATGATGGGGCTCAGTCCGGACAAGCGCAAGCGGTTCCATCCTTTTATCTGCGGCCTCAATAGTTCAGATAACAACGCTGTCGACCATGTGGAACGCATGCTGGCTGCCTTTCCTGGATTGTGGGAAGGCATCGGCGAGGTGTTTGCGCGCCATGATGACCTGACTGCGCTTACCTACGGGGCCACGTCACGGGCCAACATGCAGTCGTTCGACCGCCTTATCGCGCTGGCAGAGAAGCACGACATGCCCATTTTGATTCACAGCAATATCGGGTCGGCGTGGCGCGAAAATACGGATTACCTTAGTGAGATTGAATACGCGCTGAAGAATCACCCGAATGCCAAGATCATTTGGGCGCACTGCGGCATCAGCCGCCGCATCGTCATCCCGAATCACACTCAGATTCTAGACCGCTTGCTGCAGACCTATCCGAACCTGCGTGTCGATATCTCGTGGGTCATCTTTGAACAGGAAATCGCGCCCAACGGCGTGCTCAACAAGGACTGGCCGGCGCTGATCGAAAAGTATCCGGACCGGTTCATCATTGGGTCCGACGTGGTTGGAACGTTTGCTCAATATAAAGCCACCATCCAGCGTTACTACCTGGTTCTGGACGCACTGACGCCGGCAACCGCAAAGAAAGTTGCGCAGGAAAACTTCCTCGCCGCTCTGCCGCGCCGCTAGAGCCCGAGCGATCCGGAATTCCTGTTCGCATTTCGCCGCGACCACCAGATCGCTCCATAGATAAGACCGGCAAATAGAATGACGGCAACGACCACGTGCCAAGCATGGATTTCGGGCTTTCGCACTACCAAGTCGAAATTAATCCCATCTGCCTGTTGCATGGAGATAACCAATGTAGCGCACTTTAAGAAGGGCAGACCCAATCGCGACAACGATATTATTCAGGGATCATGAAAATCAAATTAAGTGCGGTTGTTGCCCTTATTTGTTGCTCGCTGCTCGGCGGCATCGCCGTCGAACCCTCGGCCACACTCTTCGAGAACGATCAGGTAAAAGTGATTCGTGCTTTAGAAAAGGCCCATGTGAAGGGGAAATTCCACGATCACAAGCTGAATCGCGTGATGATTTATCTGCAGCCCGGCAGGCAGCAATTCGAGTATCAAGACGGGCGGAGCGCCAAAGTCATCGATGTGCATGCAGGCGAAGTGGACTGGAGCCCTGCGGAGGGCATGCACGCGGCGGAGGTGATCAGCGACAGTGCTTTCAACATTATTGAGATCGAATTGAAAACGCCGGGCCCCGGGAAACCGATTGTGAGCGATCTCGACCCGGTGAAGGTCGATCCGAAGCATTACCGTGTTGAATTTGAAAATCCGCAAGTTCGAGTGCTGCGGGTGAAGATTGAAGGCCATGGCGTGGCGCCGATGCACGAACATTCGGTCAACCGCGTGACGGTTTTCCTGACCGATCAAGAGTTTCGGGTGAAAGATTCAAACGGCAAGGTAGACACGGTGAAACACAAAGCCGGTGACGCGCTTTGGGGAACACCGACAACTCATACCGAAGAGAACTTGAGCGATAGTCCTTTTGAAGTGCTGGCCGTTGAGCTAAAGCCGAGCAATTGAGGGCCGGCGGGCCGAAGCCGGGAAATGATACGGGGCCGAACGTCGTTACTATAGCTTAGTATCTGGCTTCTCTCGCATGTCAGACTGGGAAAGATCGAAATGAAACCCCTGCTTTTCATCGTTGTTTTCGCCGCACCTGCCTTCGCTCAGGTCGTTTCTTTAGGCGTAAAGGTCGGAGTGCCGTTGGGAGACGCCTTCATTACCAATGCAGGGCCTGACTTTAGCCTCAAACTGACGTCGGGCGAGCGTCGCTATCTCTTGGGAGGAACCGCGGAAATCCATCTGCCGTTAAGATTCTCAGTGGAATTCGATGCCATTTACAAAAGGACTGGATTCTCCACTGATTTTGAGTCCGCTGAAATAGGGCAGTTTAGCGATCGCGTAATCGCGAATCAATGGGAATTTCCGCTCCTCGCAAAATATGAGATCATCGGCGGCCCCATACGGCCTTTCGTCGATGCTGGTCCCGTCCTCCGTCATCTGTCCGGGATTACCGATTCATCCACTTATTTAGACTATTTTCCCGTATTCATGTTCGGATCCACAAATAGCAATAACTCGCCTTATCTGCAGAATAGAAATTCGCCCGGTTTTGCAGTTGGCGCTGGGGTGACATTCAAGGTTCTCCACATCCGAATTTCGCCGGAAGTCCGCTATACCCGCTGGGGAACAAACACGTTTAACGTCACGGCCATCGCGTCGTCCGCTGTTTCGAATCCGAATCAAGAGGATTTCATGCTCGGCATCACTTTTTAGCAGCTCGTGATCCAAACGCTCAAGCGAGTACCATAGCGGGAAAGAATGAGAATCAAAACCGAGCAATTCCGCATAACACCCGGCCAGAAGGTCAATCTCCACAAATGGCCAACGATTGTAGATCCGTATTACAAGTCAAAAACGGATTATAAAGAACTTCTCGACAATCATGTCGAGCAATTGAGTTCCCTGCAACACCTTCACTACGCCTCCGATCGCTACGCACTCTTGCTGATTTTTCAAGGAATGGATGCCGGCGGCAAAGACGGCGTGATCCGCCACGTCATGTCAGGCGTTAACCCGCAAGGCTGTGAGGTTTTCAGCTTCAAACAGCCAAGCGCTGAGGAATTGGAGCATGATTTTCTTTGGCGTACGACCTGCCATCTGCCCGAACGCGGGCGCATCGGCATCTTCAATCGTTCCTATTATGAGGAGGTGCTCGTCGTTCGGGTGCACCCCGAAATCCTGCACAGCGAAGGGCTGGCGGAAAAGTCAAAAAACGACAAGGAATTCCGGGGCGAACGCTGCCGGTCCATCGTAAACTCCGAAAACCATCTGCATCGCAGCGGAACGCGCATCGTTAAATTCTTTCTCCACCTGTCAAAGGAGGAGCAGCGGAAACGTTTCCTTGCCCGTATTGATGAACCGGAGAAGAACTGGAAATTCAGCCTGGCCGATATTCACGAGCGGAAGTATTGGAAGGAATACATGCAGGCTTATGAAGCTTGCCTCAAAGCCACCAGCACCCGCCGCGCGCCCTGGTACGTTGTGCCTGCCGACGACAAAGAGAACGCCCGGCTCATTGTCTCGCAGATCGTCCTGCAGTCTCTGAACGAACTCAAGATGGCGTATCCCAAGACAACTGCCAAGCGCCGGCGGGAATTGGAATCCATCCGCAAACAGCTGACCCGCTGACCGCGAACAAGCTCGCCCTTCACCAGACAAAGAGGCAGGCGCCGCCACCTTCATGCCGGCGTCGGCCGGCCTCTATCGATCCTTTGCGCATGGGAGTCATGTTTGCGAAAGCGGCCTGAGGCAATTGCGGCTCTTCCCCGCTCGTTTCTTCCAGTCCAAGCGCGCCGCGCTGGTTCATCAGTTTCGCAGCGGCGTCCACCCTTTCATCGGGGCCGGTGGCGAAGACCAGCGCTGCGCCGCGTCGGAGACCTTGGACATACGTCTCGGCGTTCGCCTCCGATGCGCCAATCTTCTGGAGCGCCCGGCGCAGGTGCACTTCGAAGTCAAGGCGAGGGAAACTCATGACTCCGGTGATATCGAACGCGTGCGGTTCCTGCAGCGTTTGGACTTCGCTGCGCGCAAAACCGAGCGCCTCAATCTCCCGAACAATACTTTCCAGCCGGTCCGGTTTCGCGAACAATCCAACTACGGTCTTCGGCATAATTGCGACCTCCCGTTGGCCACAAGGCGCCTGCCACTTGACGGCCATCACTATTCAGTGCATTCGGCATTCCACGATTCACACTCCCTATGTGATTGACCGCAAAGGTTCCATGGCGCGTAATGGCGCAGAAGCAAGGGGCGAACCCGCGCCGAATCGCGATGGATAAACACAACGGCGAACGATCATCATTCGCGTGACGGCTATCACACTCTTCAACTGAGAGCTTCAGCGCGCCATCCACAACAAAGGCGTCAGTCCGGCAAGCGCAAGAAGAGTCAGCAAAACAACGCTTTGCACTCCCGTCTTCCGGTCGCACAGTGCAAAACCATACACGCCCTTGACGACGTTGTTGCTAGCCGCGGCAATCAAAATGGCCGCGGAGGCAACTTGAATCGTGGCGTCATGGCCGGCCGAGGCGGTCATCCCCATAATGAATGGATCCACATCGGTCACACCCATCAAAGCGGCCAGCGTGTAAACTCCCGCTTTACCCAGATAGGTCACTACAAAATGGGTCGCGATCAACATGGCCAGAAACAAGAGGCCAAACAAAAACGCCGCCCGCAATTCGAGCGGGTTCTTCGGCTCAAACTCGCGCTCAACTTCTCCCGAAGTCGCATCCGGCACGCGCGTCCAGATCCAACCGGCGGCGAGGCCGGCCAACGCCAACGCCAGGAAGGGTACGCCCAGGGTTTGGATCAACGAGCGGTTAAACAGAGTTACGAGCCCGGCCAGACGCAAATACATAACTCCGGAGGCGATCAGAATGCCGCCCGAAAACAGATGCGGCCGATTCTCCCGCTTAGCTCGCTTCGCCATCACAATGGTTGTGAGAGTCGATGAATAAGCGCCGCCCAGGACCGCCGCCAACAGAACCCCGCCTTGTCCCTTAGTAACTTTCTGAATCAAATAACTGCCATAAGAAACCGTGCTGACCGCCACCACTACCAGCCATGACTTGTAAGGGTTGATGTCGAACGGTCCGAAAACTTTATCCGGCAAAACAGGCAGCACCACCGTGGTCAGCAGCAGAAACTTCGTAAACGTGAGAATTTCTTCCGGTGGGATCTTTTTAGTCAGCCCCTCCAGTGCGCCTTTTAATTCAAGCAACAGCATGCCCGCCACCGCGACTGTCGTGGCAATCCAGAGTTCCTCGCGCGAGACCAACGCTCCGATTAAATAGGTGATTAACGCGGACATCTCTGAAGTGACGCCCGCTAAGCCGGAGGTTGATAATTTGTGCCGGTAAGAGAGCAGCAGGAAACTGGCAACCACCGCGAAGCCAAGAATCACGGGAAGCACTTGGCCGCCGGCGAGAAGAGTCACGGCATAACCGATAAGTCCGATGAGCGGATAAGTCCTGACTCCGCCAAACGAGTAACCTTCGGTCCCATTGCGGTGTTCCTCGCGCTCCAAGCCTGTTAGAAACGAGAGGAAGAGGACAAGGAGGATTTTTCTACCCTCCGGCGGGATGAATTGGAAAAGATCGCTGGGCACCTTTTTTCGCTAGCAAAGCACGGGCACTAACCCGTGACTAAATCGCCTCATGATATCGGAACGGCCGCTGCGCCAAGCTCTTCCAGAAGTAAGCCAAAATAATGACGCTCGCCGCAGCCGCATACGCACACCAGACCGAAGTGAATGCATACTGCTTCACAGCCATGACAATCAGCAGAATTACAAAGTTCGCCGCGCCGAAAATGACCATATCTTTCACTTGCGAGAAAAACAGCGAGCCACAGGTTGAAATGACATATAGCACAGCCAGCAATGTGCTGCTGGTGCCCGCATCGGTATACACAATGCTGTGGTTTTTGACATAGACCTGGAATGGGAAGGCCGTCAAAGCCCACAAGATATATAACGTTGTGCCCGTCCCAATCGCCAGAAAAGGCCACATCCTCCGTCGGCTTTTGGCAGTGGGCTCGAAAAGCATAACGCTGAGAGGCAACAGAAAAGGGAGAAGCCCTTGGGCATACAGCATGAACGCCGCTCCCATATCCTGCGTCACCTTTGGCGAAAGGATGCCATCCAAACCCAGCCAGACAAAACCCTCAATAAATTGGTGAATGGCAAAAAGCGTCGGCAGAGCGGCAAAGAGGAGTTCGCGCCGGTGCCGGACCTTCGTGAAGGTAAGGACGCCGACAGCCCCGAGCACTGCGCTGCCGACAAAGTTTGCTGTCGCGGAAAAACACACGCCCTATCATCGCAAAAGCCTGCAATGCGCGCTGAGAAGAAGCTGCGGTGAGATAGACTAAGCTTATGTAGCGGTGCATAATCTCCTGCGCCCCTGCCATCCCGCAATGGATTGCGTTTGAACGCGGATTCTGCGCGCCCTCTGGCGAGTCTCGCCAGCCTCCTCTCTTCTCTAAGGAAACAGAAAACAGAGCATGCAGCTCAATTCGTCGAGCGAAGGCCCGTCGTCCCGCACCCGCGATTTCATGGCCGGCGGCGGCATCATGGGCGAGCTGATTCGCTCGAAAGACTGGTCCGTTACCGCGCTAGGCCCCATCGAAAATTGGCCGCAAAGTTTGCGCACCGCCGTCAGTCTATGTCTGGCGTCGAACTTTCCGATCGATCTCATTTGGGGACCGGGTCACGTTCAAATCTACAACGATGGGTACCGTCCCATTTGCGCCGGAAAACATCCCAAATCTCTTGGCGAAGATTTCACGAAAACGTGGGCGTCCGCCTGGGAGATGATAGGTGACGCGTTTCAGGGCGCCCTCAATGGAAAAACAGCGTTCCTAGAAAACCAGCGAACGTTCCTTGACCGGAACGGTTATCTCGAAGAAACGTTCTTCACTTTTTCGCTGAGTCCGATCCGCGATGAGTCCGGCGAAGTGGGCGGCCTGTTCCACCCGGTGACGGAAACAACCGCCCAGATGCTGAGTCAGCGAAGGACCCGCGCTTTGCGGGATTTAGGATCGCAGCCAAGCCGCGCAAAGAGCGTTCTGGAGTTTTGCGATTTGTCGGCGCAGACACTGGCGAATTACCAATTAGACCTGCCCTTTGCGCTGATCTATTTGGTTAACGACGCGGGTACCCAGGCGCGCCTCAGCGGGAACTCGCACCTTCCTCCTGGAACCGCCGCCAGCCCCGGAGTGATCGATCTTAGCGAAGCCGCCAATGCTCCCTGGCCCTTTAAGGAAGTGGCTCGAGGCGGAGCGCCGGCCAAAGTTAGCGAGCTGACAAAGATATTCGGGCCCTTGGACTGCGGACCCTATCCTGAGCCCCCCGAAACTGCGATCGTGCTGCCTGTCTTGATAGCCGGAATCGATCATCCGGCTGCATTTCTGATCTTGGCTCTGAGCCCCCGCTTGCCGTTCACTCCGGAATACCAGGGGTTCATTGACATGGCTGCTGCCACTTTCGCCGCGGCGATGCTCAATGCCCACACTTATGAAGCCGAACGCGAGCGGGCCGAAAAACTGGCCGAGTTAGACCGCGCCAAGACGGTTTTTTTCAGTAACGTCAGCCACGAATTCCGTACCCCGCTTACGCTGATGCTCGGGCCGCTCGAAGAGATCCTTTCCCATTCCGGCGAAGAGTTCACCACCAGGCGCGATTCCATTGAACTCGTGCATCGAAACAGCTTGCGCCTCTTGCGCCTCGTGAATACTCTCCTTGATTTCTCCCGCATCGAAGCCGATCGCGCTCAGGCTGCTTATCAACCGGTCGATCTTGCCGCGTTTACCACAGATTTGGCAAGCGCTTTTCGGTCTGTTACCGAAAAAGCCGGCTTACTCCTAAACGTCATCTGTCCGAATCTGTCGGAGGAGATTTACGTAGACCGGACGATGTGGGAAAAAATTGTCTTTAACCTGCTCTCGAATGCCTTCAAGTTCACGTTCGAAGGAAGCATCACCGTTACATTACAGGAGTCTCTTCAAGACGTGGAACTCTCCGTGTCCGACACCGGCACTGGAATTCCTTCGAGTGAACTCCCCAATCTCTTCAAGCGCTTCCACCGCGTGCATGGAGTAAGTGGGCGCACCTACGAAGGCACCGGCATCGGCCTTGCGCTGGTGGCGAGTCTTGTCAAGCTACATGGTGGAACAGTCGGCGTGGAAAGCAAGGTGGGGCTGGGTACTACGTTTTCGGTCCGCATACCGAAGGGGTCGCGGCACCTCCCGGTCGAGCACGTTCAGAACACTTCGACCTCCGCGCCAGGCAACGCTGCCGGTGCAGTGTTCGTGGAGGAAGCGCTGCGCTGGCTCCCCGAAACGATATTGGAGGCCCATGGTGAAACTGGCAACCAGCCTGCCCCACCGAGTGGCCGCGGCGTTAAGCGCGTGCTCCTGGCTGATGACAATGCCGACATGCGCCACTACATTCAGAAGATTCTCGCTGCTGAATTCGAAGTCGAAGCGGTAGCCGACGGGGCTCTGGCGCTTTGCGCGGCCCGCAAACGGACTCCCGATCTTGTGCTCACCGATATTATGATGCCGGAGTTGGATGGCTTCGGTTTGCTCAAGGAACTCCGAAGCGATCCTCGCACTCGCGGCGTTCCGGTTATCATGCTCTCGGCGCGCGCCGGCGAGGAGGCCAGCGTGGAAGGTCTTCAAGCCGGGGCCGACGATTATCTCGTTAAGCCCTTCAACGCCCGAGAACTGCTGGCCCGGGTGCGCGTCAACCTGGAACTCGCGAATTCGCGCGCGGAATTAGTCCGCGTAGAGGAGAAGCGGCGCGGCAACGAGGAAATGGAATTGCAGTGGAGGCTGTTCGATACCGCCCTTTCTCATTCGCCCGATTCCATCTACATTTTCGATCATGAACTACGCCTTACCTATGCAAACCGTTCGCTTCTCAAGCGCCATCGGAAATCCTTAAACGAACTTTTGGGCAAAAGGATTGCTGAGCTGGGCTATCCGCTCGATGTGACAGCAATGGTCGAGCATCAACTTAAACAGGTCCTGCAAGATCGCGTTGCGGTGCGAAACAACCTGCGGTTGACTGACGCGACTGGCTCGCAACGCCAATACGATTACATCCTGGTGCCGGTCTTGTCGGAGGGCGGCAACGTTGAAGCCGTAGTTGGCTCTAGTCGGGATATCACGGATCTTATCGAAACGGAAAGGGTTTTGCGCGAGCAGCAGAAGTTTCGCACGGTAGTGGAGTCGGCGCCCAACGCCATGGTCATGATCAATCGCGACGGCGTCATCGCGTTGGTCAATGCCCAAACCGAAAAACTGTTTGGTTATGCCCGCCATGAACTGCTAGGCCAATCGGTCGAATTGCTCGTGCCGGAACGCTTCCGCAAAGATCATGCCCACCAACGCGCCGGCTTTTTCGCGAGTGCGGCCGGGCTCGTCCCCAGCGTCCGAGTTATGGGCGAGGAACGCGAGCTTTATGGGCGCCGCAAGGACAAAACCGAATTCCCCATCGAGGTCGGGCTCAATCCAATCGAGACTCAGGAAGGGCTTATGGTTCTCAGCGCCATCATCGATATCACCGATCGCAAGCGCGCAACGGAGCAGATCCTGGCCCTTAACCGGCAGTTGGAAGGGGCAGCCGCCGCAGCGGACTCGGCGAACCGTGCCAAAAGCATGTTTCTCTCCACCATGTCCCACGAAATTCGTACTCCGCTCAATGCAATTCTCGGCTATGCCCAACTCATGTCCCGCGACGAAGCTCTCGGCGTCGAAGCCCAAAAAAACCTTAGAATCATCGGCCGCAGCGGCGAACATCTGCTCAGTCTCATTAATGACGTACTGGATATGGCCAAGATTGAGGCGGGCCACGCCGAATTGAACCCCGTCACCTTTAACCTGTTCAAGCTGTTTGAAGATCTGACTGCCATGTTCCGCTTACGGGCGGAAGCGAAGGCTCTCACGTTCCAAATGTCGATGACGGGCGATCCGGTAACTTACGTTCTGGCGGATGAGGGCAAGATCCGTCAGGTATTGATCAACCTTCTGGGGAACGCCGTTAAGTTCACCAAGCAGGGAGAAATCAAGCTGGCGGTAGCCTTGGATCAGAGGAACGCTACCGACCTGTGGCTATCGGCCCGCATCGACGACACGGGTCCCGGCATCTCTACAGAGGAACGAGCGAGGCTGTTCGAACCCTTTACTCAGACAGCCGCTGCTCTTAACGTCACTGAGGGAACCGGCCTGGGGCTGGTGATCAGCCGCAGATACGCCAGGCTCATGGGAGGCGACATCACCCTCACCAGCAGACTTGGCGCGGGGTCCACATTCTTGCTCGAGCTCCCGTTAAAGCGCGGTGACAGCGCCGTCGCCGTCAGAAGTGCCGCCTCTCGGCGCGTCGCCGGTATACGCTTCAAAACGGTAGCGCCGAAAATCCTGGTCGTCGATGACCACCCGGAGAACAAGGATTGGCTAATGCAGTTGCTGGTGTCGCTCGGTTTTTCTGTGCGCGGAGCAGACAACGGCGAGACCGCTATCCGAACCTGGGAAGAGTGGCGTCCGCACTTGATCCTCATGGACACGCACATGCCGGTCATGGATGGACTTGAAGCCACCCGCAGGATCAAAGCGAACCGGCACGGCAAAGACACCATCATTGTTGTGCTGTCCGCTAGCGCGATGGATGAGAATCGCCGCCTGGTCGCTGCCAGCGGAGCTGACGATTTTGTCGCGAAGCCCTGCCGTGAGGATGATTTACTGCAAAAGCTGCAGGTCCTTCTGAACCTTGATTATGAATACCAGGAAGTGAACGAAGATGCCCAGTCCGCGCCTCTAAGCGCCGAGGCCCTGGGTAACTTACCTCTGGCGCTGGTCGAGCAATTGAGTGATGCCACCTTAAACGGCCAGAACAAGCGCTTGCATGCCCTGATCCTCCAGGTGCGCCAGACTGGCGAGTCCGAAACCGCCAACGCACTTCAAGAGCTTATCGAAAAATACGACTACGATACGCTGGAACGCCTTCTGGAAGAAGCGTCTCACCAGAGAACCTCATTCGGCACGTAGCATTATTGACGGATCGATCATTACCGCGCGCCGCACTGCCGGCAATACTGCCAAGAGAGCTGCCATCAGCAACACTCCCGCTGGAAATACTAACATCGCAGGATCGCTCGCTCTTACTCCATAAAGCAGGGTTTCAACATAACGCTCGCATGCTAAAGCGAAAATAACTCCTGCCAGCCCTCCCGCTGCTACCATCGCAGCCACGCGAGTCGTCACCAGCCAGGCAATGTTTTCCGCCCTAGCTCCAACCGCCACTCGGATGCCAATCTCGCGCTCACGTTGCAACACCGAATAATTCAAGACTCCGTACAACCCAATCGCAGCTAACAGCAGAGCCACGCCCGCAAAGAAAACAGCTAAGTTCGCCAGCAGCCGCTCCCGAATAGTCTGCCCCTCAATCAAGGCCACCTGCGTGCTCGCCGTGCTCACCCGAAAAACCGAATTGGTATGAGTCATCACGCGGCGCAACGGTGCCGCGAGTGCCGTCGCGTCCGTCATCTTCGTTCTCACAACGATGGTCGCCCCGCGAATGCGCCGTGGTGCTCCCGCGGCATCCAGTGAGTGAAAGGGAATGTAGGCCTGCGGCAGAGTTTCCTCGCGCAGGCTGCGATACGAAGCGTCGCCCGCCAGCCCGACAATCTCGAAGTGTTTATTCACGCCATCGGGCGTCTTCGTCTCAAACGATTTGCCGACCGGATTTGCCCCACCAAAATACTGCTTGGCGAAGGTCTCGTTGACGATCGCCACACTGGGATTTGCATCGTTATTCCGAAAGTCTCTGCCGCTCATCAGTGGAATCTTCATTGTGTCCAGCCAGCCGGGCGACACTGCGAGAAAGAACGCCAATACCTCGCTGGGCGGCGAGTTGTTCACCGAAATGCCATCGTTATGCATGGTGCCGCTCATCAAAGGCCAAGCTTCCAGGGCTGCCGATTGAACGCCTGCAACGGCCCGCAGACGATCCGCCATTTGATCCCACTTGACGGGAAGCTGCGCTTGTTCCGTGACCGTATCTAAGAGCAAGACCCGATCGGCCAAAAATCCCGTCGGCTGTTTCGTCAGGTTTTCGAAGGTTGCTGCAAAAATTCCAGCCGCAAATAGAACCACAAAACAGAAAGCCACTTGCGCGGCTACTAATGCGAACGTCAACCGCGATTTCGCATGCCGCTCCTCTATACCCTTCAGCGCATCCACTGGCCGTACCCCGGATGCGCGCATCGCCGGGACGAGTCCGAATAAAAGCGTTACTCCGAGTGCGAGCGCCAGGCCAAACCCAACCACCGTCCAATCTGTATCCAACACCAGCCGCGCCGGATCGTCGGGCGGATTGATCTTACTCACAACGAACGGGGCCGCGCGCCAGGCAAAGAGCATTCCTAAACCAGTCGCCACCAATCCGAGCATCGCGTTCTCCACCATCACCATCTGCACCAGCCGCCAACGGCTTGCGCCAATCGAGACCCTGAGCGCCATCTCCCGCCCGCGCGCGGCCGCCTGCGCCAGCATTAGATTCGCCACGTTTACACAGGCGATCAACAAGACCATCCCAACCAGCACACACAAGGCGATCAATGCCGACCGGTATTCAATCTGCATGTTGGAAGCGCCCTCCCCTGCCGATTGCAGAACCAGATGCTCATTTGGGTAGTTGGCAAGCAAGTGTTTCGGAAAGTTAAGAAACCCTTTAGCTCGTTCTTTTTCCGCAACCCTATAAACGGCATCCATCTGAGCGCCAACCTTGTTAACTCGGGCTCCGGGCCTCAGCCGCACAAAGATCCGCAGCCAGAAAGAGTTATCCCTGTTCACCGAACCCGCTTCCATCATCGTCGGCGCAAAAATATCAGTCATTTTGCCAGGTTCCGTGCCGGTAAATCCCTTCGGTGCCACGCCGACAATCTGATAAACGGCATCGGCCATATGCAGTGTGCGCCCGACGATGGCAGGATCCTGACCGAAGCGGGTAGTCCAGTAATCATAGGACAGCACCACAAATGCCTTCGCGCCTGGAACCCGGTCGTCGTCTTCGCTCAGCAGTCTCCCAAGAGCTGGACGCAGCCCGAACTCCGAAAACACCCCTCCCGAAACCTCTTGCCGGTACGCTTTCTCTGTCTCCGTGTCAGAGCCATACGTCAGGTCCACCGGGCCAACGAACGAAACCGCAACTACCCGAGCTTGTCCCTTGAGTGCCTCCCGCATTTGGCGAAACATCGGATACGAATTGCTGTCCCACGTCTCGGGCGCCCCGGTCCGAGAGTCGAATCCGTGGACGACACCGAATAAAGACTGCCTGGGTCGCGCACCGGCATCGGCCGCAAAAACAGCGCATCGACCAGTTGAAACGCCGCGGTGCATGCACCGATCGCTAGCGCGAGTGACAGTACGGCGGCGGCTGTCGCCACTTTCCGCTTCATCAATTGCCGCCAGCCGAATACGACGTCGGCGCGACTATGGCCTAAAACGGCAGCTATTCCGGCTAGGGCTGTCTTCAAAGTTTTGTACCTTCCGGGAATCATAGCGATTTCTTGAGTTTGACGGGCGCGGCCCTTCCCGGTTAGCCAAATATTTTCGCTTGAATCGCCCTCAGCGAACCAATCAGCTCCGGAGCTTTCTCGCCCTCCGGGAGCAACACTCAGCGTCATGACGGCCCAAACGGGGTGAGCGGGGCACTCGCAACGTATCTTTCCTGTCAGATCGCAAAAGGCTGTCTGCGAAGGGAAAATCCTCTTACGATGGCTCTCCAACTTATGAGCCTGATCGACGGAAGCCCGGTTCGCTGGTTCGTGCTTGGATTCGAAACTACGTCCATCGGCAAGCGGCCTCTTCAGAAAGATTTGGAGGGCAATGAAAATCGGCGATAACGCGGGTGGTCGCCTGATTCGCGGTCTATTTAATTCGATGGGTGGACGAAGCCAACCTGCTCCGGATCGAGCCATCCACATCAGCTTTGGAATCGATCATGGATCTGAGTAACTTTAAAAGCTACCCGGGAAATTGGTTCAGCACGACGGCCGATGGCGCGCTTCTCGATTTGCGAAACGAGAAGACAACCGAAGTTTTTAAGATGAAATTTGAACTACCGTAAAGGGTAGAGTTTTAGGCGGGGCGTTTCAAACCAATGGGCTGAGTATCCATTGACCTGCCAGCCGCCTTGCAGACACTGCACCCGAGCACATGCCAGCGTTGTTGAAGCCTCGCGAGATCCGCTTTGAACGTAGCATGAATGGCTTCGGCTTCGGCTCGCCGCAGTTCAAAGGTCTTGTATTCCAGGCATTCTCTGAAAAATGAGAGCAAAATATCGTCTTCTGAGGAAGACTGCTCGTCTAAAAGTACCGCTGTCGTATTGTCCATTTGTTTTGGATCTTGTTCTAGCTATCCGTAATAATACTATATCACAACGTCCTAAGATTCAAAGATCGTACGGTACTAATGGATAAAATCGCTCTTTCTTCGCCTTCGAAATCGTTCCAGCGAGGCCAATCCACATCCGGCCGGAAATGTTTCAACTCGCTGAAGCCCCTAAACTTGACTCTGATATATTCACGATTTCGGACGGAGGGACAACCGTCTGAAGGACTCAGCCCGAGTCGGCTGCCGTCTAATATCATCCGTTGGAGGTTCAACCATGAAGGTCTTTGACACGTCCGAGATTCGGAATGTCGCGTTGATTGGGCACGGGCATAGCGGGAAAACGTCTCTTGCCTCCGCTATGCTATTTACCGCAGGCGCCACACCCCGGCACCTCAAGGTGGACGAAGGCAACACCATCACGGATTTCGACGAAGAGGAAGTGGCGCGCAAGATCACGATCTTCTCTTCGGTCGCCGCAATTCCGTGGCAGAATACGAAGCTGAATATCATCGACACGCCCGGATACAACATTTTCTTGCCGGAAGCCAAATCCGCCATGATCGCTGCCGATGCCGCGATAATTGTCGTCGACGGCGTAGCCGGTGTGGAAGTATCTACGGAAAAAGTCTGGCAATTCGCCGAAGAAATGAATTTGCCTTGTATCTTCGTTGTCAATAAACTCGACCGTGAACGCGCTTCGTTTGAGCGCGCTGTCGAGAGCATTCACGAACGCTTCGGCCGTGCCGCCGTGCCGGTCCAACTGCCGATCGGCTGCGAGAAAACTTTCAGCGGCGTGATTGATCTGATCAGCATGAAAGCGTACAGCTACAAGCTTGATGGCGACGGCAAAGGCAAAGAAGACGAGATTGCAGCCGAACATCAGACCGGAGCGAGCACGGCGCACGAAGCGCTGGTGGAAGCGGTGGCTGAGGGCAAGGACGATCTGATGGAAGAGTTCTTCGCCGCCGGAACGCTGCCTGCCGAGCACATTCTGAGCGGCTTGAAAGCGGAAGTCGAGGCCCGGCAAGTGTTTCCCATCCTTTGTCTATCGGCTTCCCACAACATCGGTACCGATCAAGTCCTTTCGCTAATCGCGGCGATTTGCCCCTCACCGGTGGAAGGGCACGTTGTCAAAGCGAGCGAAAACGGCAAAGAGATTGAAAAGAAAGTTGCGCCTTCCGACGCCGTTTCCCTGTTTGTTTTTAAAACGGCTGCCGATCCGTTTGCCGGGCGGGTGACATCGTTCAAGGTGATGTCGGGAACGGTGAAAGACGATGCCCATCTGAACAACATGCGCTCGACGGTGAATGAGCGTCTAGCCCATATCGGAATCCCATTTGGCAAAACGCTGCAACCCGTCGCTGAATTGCACGCGGGCGATATTGGCGTAGTGGCCAAACTCAAAGACACGCTGACGGGCGATACGCTTTGTGAAAAAGCGGCATGCGCGGCTTTTGAAGGAGTTGCGATCGTCGAGCCGTCGATTTCATACGCGATTTCGGCAAAAACCCGTAGCGATGAAGACCGGCTGTCGGCGGCGATTCACAAGATTTTGGAGGAAGATCGCTCGTTGCGTTTCTATCGCGATCCCATGACCAAAGAATTCCTGCTCGCCGGGAACGGTCAGCAGCATTTGGAGATTGTCGTGAGCCGGCTCAAACGCCGCTATGGCGTGGAAGTGCAGTTGCATGCGCCGAAAATTCCTTACCGGGAAACGATTCGCGGCACAGCCAGCGTGCAGGGGCGGCACAAAAAGCAGACCGGCGGGCACGGCCAATTCGGCGATTGCTGGATCAGAATGGAGCCGTTGCCGCGCGGCGAAAAATTCCTGTTTGCCAATGAGATTTTCGGCGGCTCGATTCCGCGCAATTTCGTTCCCGCCGTAGAGAAAGGCATTGTGGAAGCGGCCGAGCAAGGATTTCTAGCGGGCTTTCCGGTGGTGGATTTCAAGGCCACGGTTTACGACGGTTCGTATCATGATGTCGATTCTTCGGAAATGGCGTTCAAACTCGCAGGCCGCAAAGCGTTTCGCGCGGGTATGCAGCAAGCCAAGCCCGCATTGCTCGAACCGGTGATGAAAGTGAGCGTGGAGACGCCCATCGATTTCGCCGGCGATTTGATGAGCGACTTCAACGGCCGGCGCGGACGCATTTCCGGCATGGACATCAAGGGCAACATGCAGACGATTAACGCTCAAGTTCCGATGGCCGAAATGCTGAACTATCAGAACGAATTGACCTCTATGACGCAGGGGCGCGCCTCCTTCCAAATGGAGTTCGATCACTACGATTACGTGCCGGGGCCGCAGGCGGAAAAGATCATTGCCGCCGCGAAATCTCATATGACGGCGGAAGAAGAAGAGTAACGGACAGCTATTTCAGGTATTCCTGGAACCAAGCGAGGGTCCGCCGCAAAACATCGAGACGGTCCTTCGCATCATGGAAGGAGTGCCCTTCCCCGGGATACACCACGAGCTGGGTGGGCACTTTGTTGGCTTTGAGGGCATGCCAGAACTCGAAAGACTGCGGCGCCGGACATTCGCCATCGCGCTCGCCGACAACGACGAGCGTCGGTGTTTTCACTTGCTTGATGAACGTCATGGGCGAACTTTTCGCATAAACAGCCGGGTCGTCGTAGACGGAAGCACCGAAATACGGTACCATCCATTCGTCGATTGAATTCTCGCCGTAGTAGCTTTGCCAATTGGCAATGCCCGCGCCCGCAACGGCGGCGCTGAAGCGTTGCGTCTGAGTGACGGTCCACATAGTCATGTAGCCGCCATAGCTCCAGCCGGTTACGCCAATGCGCTTTTCGTCGATGGGCGCAGTCTTGACAACCGCGTCGACACCAGCCAGGACATCGCGCAGATCGCCGCCGCCGAAATCCTTGACGTTCGCCTTGGTGAATGGCTCGCCCTCGCCGTAGCTGCCGCGTGGATTGGGAAAGAAGACAAAGTAGCCTAGACCCGCCATGATTGACATATCGAAATGAGAACCGGGCCAACCCGCGCCGCGCATGCTGGCGGGGCCGCCATGAATCTCTACCACGAGCGGATACTTCCGGCTCGCGTCAAAGCGCTCCGGATAGACCAACCAACCTTGCACCTCAAAGCCGTCACTATGCCAAGTGACCTTTTCGGCGTTGCCCCAATGCGGCCGCTGCTGGTCATTCGCGTGAGTGATCTTCTTCCATTCGCCAATCTTGCCAGACCAGATTTCGGGTGCGTTTTGCCAGGTGCTGCGAATGGCCGCGCTGGTGACGCCGTCTTGGGCGAGCGAGAAATTGGGATAGTTGCCATCTTGATGGAGCGTCTCCGGACCCTTCCAAAGAAGTTCGGAGGCGCCGGTGGAGAGATTGAGGTCAGCGATACCGCCGCCGGCATCGACGTCCTCAGTGAAGAGAATGTCTTTATCGCTGCGCCACGTGAATCCATTCGCCGAAGCTTTCATGTTTGGCGTGGCATCCGCTGCCTGTCCGTTGCCGTCGAGTGTAAAGATGTCGCCGCCCAGAAAGCCTTCGTCGCTCATCAAGCCGCCGATAAAGGCAATCGCCCGGCCATTCGGCGACCACTTCGGCGTTGCGATTTGGCGGTCCACCGGCGGCGTATAGACGAGCTTCATTTGCTTGTCGCGCACGTCGACCGTGAAAAGCTTGGCCGACCACCAGTTGTTATCGGCTGGGCCGGGCGCGGCGATGGCGGCAAAGCGGTTGCCATCGGGCGACCAATCGTATTCGTAGATGTTCAATGCGGCGGGCGTTATGGCAACGGTGGAAGCAGGCGCCAAACCATTCATCATCATGATGCGTTGGTTGTGCAATTCGCCACCGATCACACCGACTTGCGCAGGCACCGCTTCCAAGGGTCCTCCCCCGCCACCGTTTTCAATCAAAAGATAAGCGAGGGCGCCGCCATCTGGCCGCCAGCGAACATCGGTTGCATAGCCGTGCAGTTGCGCGAGCAAACGGATTCGCCCAGTGCGGGCATCCGCCAAGTAAATTTCATTCTGATTGCGCAGAAACGTGAACTGGCGGCTATCCGGCGACCAAACGACATTGTGGTCATGCTGTTCAGAGGCAATCAGAACGGGCTTAGCGCCGGCTTCGTTCCGGTTCAGGAGGTAGATCTCGGTGGCGCCGCTATGATCTTCCGCCGCTTCGGTCCAAGCGAGCCAGTGTCCATCCGGTGAAATCGCGACGCCCGAAAAAGAGCGCGCCGATTCCAATTGATTCAAGACCTGATCGATAGTGGCAGTTTGAGCTTGCGCTTGCCAAACCAAGAAGAGGGCAAGCAAACAGATTCGCGTCATTGGTGGTCGTTGGGGTTGTGGCTGCGTTGATCGCGTTCGGCGTTCAGCTTATCGTAAAGCGGGATCTGCTCCGGCGTCAGAATCGCCTTCACATGCTCGATGTGATCTTGCCTGATCTTCTGCATTTGCGGCTGGTAGGAATCGTGCACAGCGTGCGCCTTCGCCTTGGTGTCGCGCAGAATCTGTTCGAGCTGAGTCATTTGCGCGGGTGTCAGTTTGAGACGGTCGTGCATTTCGTCAAGATAGCGATGGCGCGCGGCCTCGGTAGGAGCAGGCGCCATGTGCGAGACGTAATAGCGATGGCCCAGTGCACCGGCCGCAGCCCCGCTCAAGAACAGCAATACGGCAAAGCCCGCCGCAGCCAGAGAATTGCGTTGCATAGCTCTAGGGCTCTTGAATGGCCGCGGCTAGCGTGGTGTTTTCAGAGTTGTGGTCGGCAGTCAAAACATCGGCGTAGTTGGTATTCTGCATTACGCGATCGCGAAACGGAGAAGCGAAATTCAGGAATATCAAAAGCAGGCAAAGCGCGGCGCAGGCCGTCATACCGGAGCGAGCCACGTTGCGAAACACAAATCCGAAGGAGTGCCGGCGTTCGATTTTCTGCCAGAGATTCGGCATGAAATTCGTGCTGGGTTCCACGTCCGGACAAGCCGCCCGGTAATCGCGGAACAACTGATCGAGTTGGGAATCTTCGTTCATTGGTGCTTCACCCGCCATACGTTACAACTTACCATCTGCTTTGGCTTTTTTGTAAGCCCTCAACACTCTTTGCCGCGCTCGAAAGAGGCGAACTTTGATCGCATTCTCTTTGACGCCATAGATCTTTTCCAGTTCCTTCAAAGATAATCCTTCCACTTCCTTGAGCGTCAATAACAAGCGATCTTCTTCGGAGACATTGCGAAAGAGCGCGTCCACGAAATCGCGAACTTGCCCCTTCTGGCGTTCAACCCCTTCCTGCCGTCCACTAGCTGCGAAATCGGCCATCAAGACCTGCTGCTCCGACAAATCCGCCATACGCGATTCGTTCCGCCGCCTAGCGCGACGCAAATAATCGTACGAGGCGTTGACCGTCAAGCGGTACAGCCAAGGCTCAAACACTTCGGGCGTGCGCAATTGATCGAGGGAATAATAGAGGCGCACGAAAACTTCCTGCGCAACATCCTCCACGTCTTCCGGCCTTCCTGTGAGCCGGGAGATCGTGCCCATGATCCGCTTGCGGTAAGCGAGAACAACTTGGTTAAACGCGCCGGCATCGCCGTTACGCGCTTTTTCAATCAGTTCTGGCTCAACCAACATATCCGGTTTTCACGGCCGGATACATTTCAGCCTCAAACAAATCAGGCGATCCAGCTATAAGTTAGGTTACACGTCTGTGGAATTTCTGGTTTTTCGGGCGCGTCAACTCGTGTGGTCGAGCACGATGCGCCAACCTGCGGGCCGACGCTCTAAAACCAAGCTAAATATGCCGCTTTTGTCACCGCCGGCAGCAGCTGAGCGAGCCAGATGGTAGGCACCGGTTACGAGGGCGACATAATCGTCGATCTTCTTTATTTTCAAATCGGTAAAGGCCAGATGGCCCATCGCTTCCGAGTTTGGATAATTCGTCCGGTAGCGGGCTTCAACCGCTGCCCTGCCCTCACTGACAGTTTTTCCGACAAAAGTGCAGTCTTCGGCGTAGGTTTCGACGAAGGCGGTGATATCCCCACGATTCCAGTCTTCAACTTGGCGGTCCAGAACGGCGTGAATGGCGCTCTGATCGTCAGCCAGGACAAAGCCCGGCATCAGGAGCGCGAGCGCGAGAAGCCAGAATCTCATCCTCGTAGCATATACCGTCAGAGGGCAGTAATACTAATGGAACCATCACCGGTTCTCAACAACAGCGCGGGGCCGCCGCCATTCAGTTTGGACTCGAATGCATGTTCGCTCTTGGAGCGGCTGGTTGCGGAAGGCAGGTCGACGTGAATACTTCCATCACCTGTGGTTGCATCCAGATCCGCGGACAGGGATTTCGGAACTCGCAGGCGAACAGAACCATCGCCAGTCTGAATGTGCCATTCGCCAGTCAGGTGCGAGCCTTCCCGCACTTCGGCTTCGACGGACCCATCGCTGGTATGCAATTGCAGCTTGTCGAAGCGGCCAGCAACGTGGACACTGCCGTCGCCCGTATGGGCATCAAGCGCTCCGTCCAACTCTTCACCGTGGATGCTGCCATCGCCGGTGTCCGCGCGCAAGTCGCCTTGCAGACCGCGCATGGTGATTGAACCATCGCCAGTGTGCAAGTTGGCGATCAATTCGCGGGGAACGCGAACTTCTAGCCGCACGCTATGATTCCCGAAGCTCCAATGCATATTAGGAACCTTGACTTCGATTTCAACCTTGTTGCCGGTCTGGTGCTCTTCAACGCGCACGCCGCCGGGGCCCATGGCGTATCCGACGGTGGTGACTTTGGCATCGATGACGCTATTGTCGCCGGCTTCGACGCTGATGGAAGCGTCGCCGGTGGAGACGTGGAGCTCCGGCTTGCCGGAAACGGTCCAATGCTTCGACCACTCATCGGCGAGCGCCGAATTTGCGAAAAAAGCGACAGCAGCCGCGCTGGCCAAAACAAATCGTGACATAAAGCACTCCTCGCGTATAGATTACGGCTTTGCCCTGGCGAAAGTTCCAGAGATTGAGGGAGCCGGGCAGATTCGCAAGCGAAGGGCGATGAGAACACTGCGAGCGCGAGCCGGATCAGGCTGCGCTAAAGCACGCATTTCGAAACGCACAATGTTATGAAATCCACTTAAAACAAAGGCGTTTGCAGGAAGAAAGCGTGGGTAGCCGTGGCGCTTGGATTGCACCCGAACTAGGAGAGAATCCGGCGAAGGGATCGTAGCCGCGAAATCGTGCGACCGCGAAATTCATCCTGCGCTTGAGGAGATTCAATGAAGACGTGTATTTTTGTGATCGCGATCATGGGCGTGGCTGCCTTAGGGCAACAGCCTGTGCAAGAAAGCCCGCAGCCAAATGTGAAGATCAAGAAGGTTCCCATTACCGACGTCAAGCCGACTTCCGGAGTGGCAATGTACCGTGAGTACTGCGCGGTGTGTCATGGACCGAATGCAACCGGTGACGGTCCCGCAGCGCCGGCCTTGAAAGTTCAGCCTTCCGATCTCACGATGATCGCTGCGCGGAACAATGGTAAGTTCCCCGAAATGGAAGTCGTGAACATACTCAACGGGACCAAGGAAATTGCTTCTCACGGTTCCAACGAAATGCCTATTTGGGGAGCACTCTTTCGGACGCTCAATGGACATAACGCCAATGTTGCCGATTTGCGCATGCGCAACATTGCTGAGTATTTGAAAACCATTCAGAAGTAAGGCCGTTGGGGCCAGCTTGCCGAAGGTTGAGAAAGACGGTGCGGTGCGAGCCCGGTGTTTTTGAAGGCTCTGGGGTAGTATACTTTGAGCTTCCAGAGCAGTTTGATTCGTTTCAAAAAGCCTGTCTGAGGCCGCTCCGTTCTTCTTATGTGGATCGTTCGCCTGGCGCTCCGCCGCCCCTATACCTTCGTGGTGATGGCCGTCCTGATCGCCATTCTCGGCGGTACGGCCATCGTGACGATGCCGGTGGACATTTTCCCTTACATCGATATTCCGATCGTCAGCGTGCTTTGGTCCTACAACGGCTTGGCGCCCGAGGAAATGGAGAAGCGCGTGGTGACAGGCTTCGAGCGCAGCCTGACGGGAAACGTTAACGATATTGAGCACATTGAGTCGCAGTCCTATAACGGTTACGCCGTTATCAAGGTCTATTTCCATCCCAACGTAAGAATCGATATGGCCGTTGCACAGGTGACGGCCACCATGCAATCGAATCTGAGATCGATGCCGCCGGGCATGCAGCCGGCTAACGTCTTGAAATTCGATGCCGCCAGCGTGCCGATTCTGCAACTCGGCTTGTCCAGCAAAACGCTGCGAGAGCAGGAAATTTTCGACATCGCGAACAACTTCATCCGCACACCACTCGGAACGGTGCAAGGAGCTACGGTTTCGTATCCGTTTGGCGGGAAGCAACGCGCGGTGATGGTGGATCTGAACCTGGACGAGCTTTACGCTAAACAGCTTTCTCCGATTGACATTTCGAATGCGATCACTGCGCAGAATCTCATCTTGCCCGCAGGTACGGCGAAGTTCGGGGAAACCGAGTACCAGGTGCGAGTAAATAGCAGCCCGCTCGAGCTGGATGAGCTGAACAACCTGCCGATCAAAACCGTGAACGGTGCTGCGGTTTATATCAGGGATGTTGCGCAAGTGAAAGATGGTTTCGCGGTGCAAGGAAACATCGTGCGCTCAAACGGCTCGCGCGGCGTGCTGTTGACTGTAACGCGCAATGGCAGAGCCTCCACGCTCGACATTGTGAATCAAGTGAAAGCGGCGCTGCCTCGGATTTTGGCAACCGTGCCGCCTGAGCTGAAGGTTACGCCGTTGGCGGATCAATCGGTTTTTGTCAGGGCTGCCATTGACGGAGTTGAACGCGAGGCGTTGATTGCGGCTGGACTTACCGGCCTGATGATTCTGCTTTTTCTTGGAAGCTGGCGAAGCACGCTGATCGTTTGCATTTCGATTCCGCTTTCAGTATTGACTTCGCTCTCGATTTTGAGCCTGCTCGGGGAAACCATCAATGTGATGACGTTGGGCGGACTGGCGCTGGCAGTCGGAATTCTGGTTGACGATGCTACCGTGGCTATCGAAAATATTCACCGGAATATTGGTTTGCAGAAGCCGTTGACGACGGCGATTCTTGATGGCGCGGGCCAGATTGCGGTACCAACGTTTGTCGCGACCATTGCGATTTGTATTGTGTTCGTACCGGTGTTGCTGTTGACAGGGGCCGCACGATTTTTGTTCACGCCGCTGGCGTTGGCGGTGGTGTTCGCCATGCTCGCCTCCTATTTGCTGTCGCGCACACTGGTGCCCACGATGGTGGCTTACCTGCTTCGCGCCGAGGTGGCGATGTACCGACTGGGTGAGGAAGCGAGCAGCCATTCAAAAGGAATCTTTTGGACCGCTCATCACAAGTTCAACCAAGGCTTTGAAGCCTTGCGCTATCGGTATGTTGGTTTACTTGACTGGAGCTTGCGGCGGCGCGCCCTGGTGCTCGCGTCGTTTGCTGTATTTTCGCTCGCTTCGCTGGGCCTTATCTGGTTTGTGGGCGAAGACTTTTTCCCGAACGTGGATGCGGGGCAGATCCGGCTGCACGTCCGCACCCCGGCAGGAACGCGCATTGAAGAAACTGAGGCGCGCTTCAGTGTTGTAGAAGACGCCATTCGAAGCCTCATTCCCAAAAATGAAATTGAGAGCATCCTCGACAACATCGGGATCCCGAATAGCTGGACCGCCATCGCGCAAGGCGACCCACCCAATATCTCTTCGGCGGACGGCGACATTTTGATCGCTTTGACCAAGGATCACAGACCGACGGCCGATTACGAGGTGAAACTGCGCAAACAGCTAAACCTGCGGTTTCCCGACATGACCTTCTTCTTCTCACCAGCGAATATCACGACTCAAATTTTGAATTTCGGGCTACCTGCGCCGATAGACGTGCAAGTTGTGGGACGCAACAGCAAGGCGGGGTATACAATCGCAAAGACGTTGGCAGAGCGCATTGGGAAGATTCCGGGAGCGGCGGATGTGCACGTCCATCAGATCGTCGATCAGCCGCTGATTCGTCTGAATGTGGACCGGGTGAAAGCGGCGCAACTCGGGTTGACGCAGAGGGATGTCACCAGCAGCATGCTGATTTCACTGAGCGGGAACGGAGCCTTGGCGCCCAATTTCTGGCTCAATTGGAATAACGGCGTGAGTTATATGGTGGGCATCCAGACGCCGCAATACAAAGTGAATTCGCTGGATGCGCTGCTGCGTACGCCGATTTCGCCTGCGACCAATGACGTGCGTTCCAGCACGCCCGGGGCGACCGGGATGGACGGCACGTTTGTGGCTAACTCTCCGAGCGGCTCATCGCTTGCCTACGGCAATCCAGGCGCGATGACGGGCTCAACCCAACTGCTTTCAAATCTGGTGGGTGTGGAGCGAGGCGTGGCGCCGGTAATTGTCAATCACTACAACGTGTGGCCGGTGTTCGATGTCTACGCGAATGTGGACCGGCGCGATTTAGGCGGCGTCGGGAACCAAGTCCGGAAGGTGGTGCGCGAAGAGGAGAAAAAACTGCCGCGCGGCACGACACTTGAACTACGCGGACAAATTGAAACCATGCAGAGCTCGTTCTTCCGTCTGGGACTGGGAATGATTTTTGCGGTTGTGCTGGTGTATTTGTTGATGGCAGTGAATTTTCAATCCTGGATTGATCCGTTCATCATTCTGACGGCGCTGCCGGGAGCGATGGCGGGAATTTTATGGATGCTGTTTGTGACCGGCACAACTTTGAGTGTTCCTTCGCTGATGGGCGCCATTATGTGCGTGGGCGTGGCGACCGCGAACAGTATTTTGATGGTGACGTTTGCTAACGATGAGCGAGGGTTGGTCGCTTCGGCGCGCGAAGCCATGCTATCGGCTGGTCACGCGCGCATCCGGCCGGTGTTAATGACCGCCGCTGCCATGATTTTGGGTATGTTGCCGATGTCCCTCGGTTTGGGCGAAGGCGGGGAGCAAAACGCACCACTGGGCCGCGCGGTCATCGGCGGCCTGTTATTAGCCACGGTCACTACGCTTTTCATTGTGCCGATTATTTACAGCTACATGCGTACGCAGCCGCCCGTCGATCGAGAGCGCCAACTTCTGGAGCAAGAGCAAGCCGACGAATTGGAGATGAGCCTAAGATGATCAGGCCTGAACCAAACGCCGCGACAGAAAGCGAACACGCGCAACTGGTGCGCGAGAACGACGAGCTTAGAAAGAAAATTGCGGAACTGCAGGCATTAGCTCCGCAATCCGCCCACCCTGTAAATGCCCCACGCGCTACGTGGCGCCCCTCGCGGTTGACTTTGATCGCCATAGTTCTGGCGATCGTTATTCTGATCGCGATCGCGTTTATTGGCGGGTTTGTTCCGATGCAGAAGCGCAATGCGACCTTACTGGCGGAAGCGTCAGAGCAAGCACAAGCGTTGCCCCGCGTTGAGGTGATTACGGTGGCGCAGGCGTCCGGGCAAAGCGAAATGCAATTGCCGGGCAGCATAGAAGCAGTGACGGAAGCTCCTGTTTTGGCGCGCGCCGATGGTTATCTGCGCAAAAGAACTGTGGATATCGGCGACCGGGTTCGTTCGGGACAAATTGTCGGCGAAATTGAGGCACCGGAGTTGGACCAGCAAGTGATGCAGGCACAAGCCAGTCTGGACCAATCGCGCGCGGCGCTCGAACAGGCGCAGGCGAACTACGAACAAGGCAAATCCAACATGGAATTGGCGAAGGTAACGGCGCAGCGCTGGGCGAACCTGGCCACAAAAGGAGTGGTTTCGCGGCAGGAAAACGATCAGTATCAAGCACAATACCAAGCCCAGGCCGCGAACCTGCGGGCACTCGAAAAAGCGATTGCAGCCCAGCGGAGCAATGTGAGCGCGTCCGAAGCCAATCTTTCACGCTTGCGAGATATGCAGAGCTACCGAACCGTAAGAGCTCCGTTTGACGGAGTGATCACGCAGCGTAACGTGGATGTGGGCGCGCTGGTGAACGCCGGCAATACCATGCTTTATCGAGTGGCGCAGACGGCAATGTTGCGAACCTACGTAAATGTACCGCAAGCAAGCGCTAGTCTCATTCATACCGGCGAGACGGCAACGCTGACAGTTTCGAATTTGTCCGGGCGTAAGTTCACTGGAACGGTTGCCCGGACGGCGAACTCGCTTGACCCAACGACACGTACGCTGCTGGTGGAATTGCACGTGCCTAATAAAGATGGCGCCTTGCTGCCGGGCATGTACTGCCAAGTTGAGTTGAGCGCAAAGCGCGATAACCCGCCGCTACTGATTCCGAGCGATGCTTTGATCGTGAGGACGGGTGAGAATATGGTCGCGTTGGTGCGACAGCCGGATCACACGATTCATTTGCAACCGGTGGGGGTCGGGCGCGACTTTGGCAACAAGATCGAGATCACGTCGGGTTTGCATCTGGGCGATGTGATCATTCCGAACCCAGGCGATACAGCGGAGGAGAATCGAAAGGTCGAACCCGTGCCGCAGCGCGCTGGCTCTTAAGCAAAGCTGTTTACTGTTGGGCGGCTGCGGATTTCGCTCGATCGCGCCAGGTTTCATAAACGTACTTGTCTTGCTCGGCCGACCAGATCACTTCGGGCACGGCCAACAGATCTGCACGGGGCACGGCCGGAATATCGGCGCCAAGCGCCATAGTGCCGCCTTCGTTTAGCCCATAATCAGTTGCGCCCGTTTCAAGGTGGTTTTGTGCGGCCCATTCCGAAATATGTGTCTCGGGCATGGTGAGGATTTCTTTCTTCGTCCAATTGGGAAATTTGAGTTTCTCGTTGAGCCAGAGCGCCACCGGCTTGGTGAGGAAGTAAGGCCGGTGACCACCGCCCGCTAGGAATTCGCAATCGAAGACATCTTTCTTACTGCCTGCAAGCGCAATGGCCTTCGTTCGCAGATCGGCGAAAAATTCCTCGCCATGATTGGGTATATCAACAACTTTATCGGCGCTACCGTTGTAAACAAGCGTGGGACCGCGCTTGGCGTTTAAGGCGTAAATCACCGCACCGCGGTCGCCCAAAAAGCTGAGCGATCGGTACGGAATGCCTTGGCACATCTTGGCGCTCTTGTCCCAATATCCGTCGGGACCATCGAGATCTCCGCCGCCGGCGAGCACACAGGCGTGGACGGATGTATCAATTGCACAGGCGAAGGACGAGATGAGCGAACCCATCGAATAACCCAAGACAGCGATGTTCTTCGGATCGACATCGGAACGCTGAGAGAGGTATTGGACGCTTTGTATTACGTCAGTCACCATCAACCCGGCAAGGCGGCGCGCCATATCATCCGGGCGGAGTTCGGTGTCATGCTGACGTGTGCCAGACCGCTTTTGCCAATTGCGCTCGAATTCGCCTATAGGGTCGTAAGTAAGAACGACAGCGCCCGCGCGCGCGTACAGAATGCCTGCCCAATAGGCATACCAGGAAGATTTATCGCCGGAATGCCCGTTCACAACGACGAGCGCAGGGTGCTTGGAAATCGTTGCGCCCGCCTGGTGATAGACGATGGCCGGGATACGCAGGCCGTCAGCCGTGGCGTAAGAAACGCGATCGGCAGAGATGTCTTTGGTTGGAGAAAAGCGGCCATATAGCTTTTCAGCGGGATTTGGCAGGGGGTCGGGAATATGGAACGTTTGGCGGATTTGCACCCGCAAAGCGTCCCAGTTGGACTGGGCTGCGTTTACTGTGAGAGCGGCCAGGGCAAAAGCGATAAAGGTGCGCACGTTTTCTCACTCCTAGTATCCGCCGCTTGTCAAAATGGAGGTATGCCCAAGCGCGTCTTGATTCCCTACCGTAACGAGAAAAAGGTGAAACCGTATGCTGAAGCAGCACGGAAGGGTGGTGCGGAGCCGGTGACGGCAAGCGTGGAGAACCATCTCACACTGCATGACTTTGCGGGTCTTTTATTGATGGGCGGTTCGGACGTGAATCCAACCCGGTTCGGTGATGAGCCTCGTCCAGAAACGGACCAACCGGACAATGAGAGAGACGAGGTCGAGTTAGCACTCATCCACGAGGCGATTGAGCGGGATTTGCCCGTTTTCGGCATCTGCCGGGGTCTGCAGATTCTCAACGTTTTTCACGGTGGGATATTGGTGCAACACCTGGAAGCGCTGGCTCGACATGACCCGGATAAGGACGACACCTCGAGCCCGGCGCATGCGGTGGCGTTTGTCGCCGATACAAAGCTGGCCAAGATCGCAATTACCCGCACCTGGCAAGTGAATTCGCGACACCATCAGGCAATCTTGAGATTAGGGTCGCATTTGCAGATCGCGGCGCGCGACATAGACGACGGCACCATTGAGGGCATTGAGCGCCCGGACAAACGTTACGTTGTTGCGGTACAGTGGCACCCCGAAGATCAAATAAAAAGGTACCCGGAGCAATTAAGGTTATTCGAGGCGTTCGCCGCCGCTCTTTAGCTCGAAAACGACGATTTCCGGGGCGCAGTGGAAGCGAACCGGAACTGAGGAGCAACCGATTCCCGAGGTGGTGTACCCGCGCATCTTGCTGTGTTGCCAAAGCCCATACGAAAACTCTTTCGGACAGTGCGAATTGTGCTTAATAGAACCGATAAACGGCAGGCGAATCTGGCCGGCATGCGTGTGGCCGGTCAGGTAAAGGTCTATTCCGCGGTTTGCCGCTTCCTGGTAGACTTCGGGCGCGTGGGCTAACAGAATTTTGAAGGCATTCCCGGGCACGCCCTTGAGTGCGAGCTTAAGGTCGGCGCGATGGTAATCAAAAGGGTCATCCACCCCAGCCAACCAGAACGAGCCGCCGCCATGGTTAATTTCAACGCTTTCGTTCACGAGCATGCGCACACCCAGCGCTTCCAGGCCGTACGCGATTTCCGACGAATCATGATTGCCGAGAATGCCCCAGACGCCATGCTTGGCGGAAATTGCGCTCACCAGCTTGCGCATCCGCGGATAGACTTGCTCGCAGGGACCGCGATCCTCAAAACGGTAATCACCGGTGAATACACAAATGTCGGCTTGTACCTTCGCCAGGAGCGGAGCAACGGTTTCAGCCAAGCCATCGACTCCATCAATGTGGAAGTCGGAAAGATGGAGCACGCGAAAGCCATCTAAGGCGGGGGGAAGGTTCGGGTAGCTCAGCCGGACTTCACGGAGCTGTGGGGATAGCGAATTTCGGCGCCCTGTCTGGTAGAGCCCAACGCACTTCAGCCCAACCTTAAGACCCGGGCGCATGATTTTGTGGTCGAAGAACCGAAAGGCTTTTCCGTGACGGTACGTGTGGCCTATGCGCGCAAAATGCTGCTCAACGGCGATCCTGGGCTCGAGTCGATCTGCTAAAGCATTAGGAGATCTGGTTTTGGTGGTGGCGTCCAAAGCTCGGTTGCGCACGTCGCTCTGAGTCATACTTCAGTTTATCGGCTAGGACAATGGGAAATCTTTAGTTATTGGGGGCCAAGTTCAGATTCTGTCGGGAATCGGTGCGCCAAAAACAACAATAGCCTTCGTGCCGAAACGAGCACGAAGGCCATCAGTTGTTTAGCTACTGCTCTTTTCTAACTTACCGACTTCGCTACTTTGCAGTGCGACGACGGAACAGGAGACCCAGGCCGATCAGCGAAGAACCGATCAAACCGAGGGAAGCCGGCTCAGGAGCCACTACAAATTCCTGAAGAGTGGTATTACCGTTCTGCGACGTCGGGTTGTTGATGTTTTCGTTAAAGAACGTCCATACGGCCGTGCCAATCACTTCAGTTGTTTGTTCACCGATCTGGTTTATCCCGCAAGGCGACGCACCGTTCCAGCAGAGAACAATATTGCTCCCGTTGGAGGTAATCGTGCCCGAAACTTTAGTCCCGAATGTACCAGTCCCAACTGGATCGGTCTGGTTGATGGTAAGCGTGAAACTGTCCGAGAACGTGCCCGGGGTTCCGTTGTCAGTTACGTTGATTAAGCCAACATCAGCGAAGCTACCTGCCGGATCTGACGTAGTCGACACTTGCCCCGTAAAGCTGATCGTCGCGCCGCCATTGGTGATCGACGTGGCGGGGCCACCGTCGAAAACACCCGTGGTGCTGTACGTAACTTCGGTAGCGAACGCCGATGCGCCGCAAAGCATGAGAGTTAATGCGAGTTTTTTCATTTGAAGTTTTAATCTTCCTCCGTCAATATTTTCGATAGTCCAAACACAGCCGCACCCGAAATTACACAGCGAGGGCAGAATCCCTTCGCCTTACGCTACTAACCAAGTTCGGCTATAAGCTAATTCTAGGGCAGCAAATATTACAAGTCAACAAGCAAATCCACACCCTAGTACCATGCCGCAGTACTGTGATCCGCCACATCGCGGAGCGAAACCGGGAATCCTCCTAAGTGATTCCAATCACTGTGACTTTCCCTTAAGATCCTTGTCTAAGCGATTTGGTTCCCAGTACGGCTTGCGGTTATAATTAAGCGTTCGGTACTACCCCAAAGGGGAAGGAACTAGGCCTTTTCAGGGGATCGGAAAAAAATGAATAAAACAAAAATGATAGTTAGTCTAGCAAGTACTTGGAGACGCGCCTCGGGCTTTTTAGTGTTGGCTGCAGTCGCCTCGGCGACTCTGTTGCTCGCCCAAGCGCCTAAGCCGGAGCCAGATGTTCTAGAAATGAACGATGGAGAGAGACTGATCGGACACCTCGTCAGCTCAACCGGAGGGGCACTCACGTTTCATAGTGATGCTGCTGGGGACGTGACGGTCAAATGGGCCGACGTGAAGACCCTTAAATCATCGGGTAAGTTCGCAGTAGTGGAAAAAGGAATGGTTCTCGATAAGCATGCCGACCTCAGCAAGGTTCCGCAAGGCACCGTTTCCGAGAGCGATAAAAAGATCTCCGTTGATCCAGGCAATGGGGGGACACCAGCAGTCGTCCCAGTTGACAATGCGGCGAATGTCGTGCCGCAACCCAATTTCTTGAATGCCTTTAAGACACCTAAATTTGGCGAGGACTGGCACGGCTCGGCCGGCTTGGGTATCGATCTGATCGAAGCGACCCAAAAGAGCCGGAATATCACCGCAGGCGTGTCGCTCCAGCGAATCGTATCTAGCGAAAACTGGGTTAGTCCGCGATACAAGACACTGATTGATTTCAATTCCGCAGATAGTCAGTTATCGCAAAGTGGAAAGCCGACGATCAGCTCAGACTTGGTTCATGGCGGCATTGAGCACGACATGTTCCTTTCCAGCCGGGCGTTCGCCTTCGTTGCCGCTGACTTTCTTCATAGCTCCTCGCAGGGCATGAAACTTCAACAGACTTATGGTGGTGGCTTTGGTTACGTTGTGCTGCGAGACGCAAATCAGGAACTGGACGTCAAAGTCGCGATCGACTACATCCGCCAGGCTTTCGAGGCAACTCTCTTGCCAACCGGCACTGCCGCCCCGGCAGACTGCGCGGTCAACATAGCGGGTACAAGTTGTACGAAGCCTGATAAGAGCCTGGTCGGCGCCTCCGTGGGCGAAACGTATACTCGCAATTTTAAGGGTGGAATTGCGTTTCATGAAGGGTTGACCTTTATTCCTGCCTTTAACGACTCAAGCGCATACACTGCCAATGCGTTCGCCAATTTCTCCATACCGGTTCACAAACGTCTGATGATAACGATTGGTGGCCTCGATTCTTACGTGAACGAGCCGCCGAGCGGATTTAAGAAGAATTCGTTCGAATTCGTTACGCAACTTGCCTACAAGATCAACTAAGAAAGCTGTAGACCTCCGTTTAGCCCTGAGAAAGGCCCGGGATTTTTCCCCGGGCCTTTCGATTTTCCGAACAGTTTCAGAGCTTCCCAGCCAAAATCTCTGGTGCCGCGCTGCGCTCTAGCCGATAGAATTTAGAGGGCGAAGAACATTGGTTGGCTCAGAGCCCGTTGTGTACGCAGTCGACAACGTTACTCGGGTTGTCACAGTGGCGAGCAACATGAGGGTAGCGGGGAATAGCACCGATCGACGCCGCGGTCTGCTGGACTTGCAATCCTTTAGCCCAGGCAACGGACTTTGGATTGCGCCGTGTGAGGCAATCCATACGGTGGGGATGCGCTGGCCGATTGATGTAGCCTTTCTGGACCGGAGTTACCGCATTTGCAAAGTAATCCGCGCGCTGCCGCCTTGGCGGATCGCTGTTTGCCTTTCGGCGTCTTCAGTACTTGAGCTGCCGGCGGGCACGCTCAACGCGACTGGGACCCAAATCGGCGATTGCTTAAATTTCCGTCGAACACATTAAACTCTTCCCCTCGACCGTCCGATCACTTAGGTGGTGCCGTTGATTCTCAAGCTCGCCCTTATCTCGCTCGTACTGACGGGCGGATGGATAGACCTGCGAGTGCGCCGTCTGCCGAACTGGCTTAGCCTTAGTGGTTTGATTTTGGGACTTGGATTGAACACGCTCGTTTCGCACGCGCAAGGATTTCAGCTGTCACTAGAGGGCCTTGGGTTGGCGTTGCTTATTTATATACCGTTGTACCTGGTCCGGGCCATGGGTGCTGGTGATGTAAAGTTCATGGCGGCGATAGGATCAATCGCAGGCCCGGGTAACTGGCTGGATGTTTTTCTGACAACGGCGATTCTTGGTGGCTTAGCCTCGCTGGGCTTAGTAACCATCAGAAACAGACTGCACTTGACAATTACGAACGTGTCGACAATCGCTTATGAACTGGCTCACGGCAGGTTGCCGTTTCGCCGCGATCCTAGCCTCGATGTTCACGACAAAAAGGCCTTAGGCTTGCCCCATGGGACTGTTATTGCCATTTCAGTTTGCATCTTTTTGGCCTTCCTCTATCACCAAACCTAACCACTCGTATTGCGTAGAGACTCGGCTTCGTATTGCCGGAACGAGCGAGTACACCTAAACTTTCTTTCTCCCTCAACCGATTAGCAATATAGATGGAAGCGGCTGCGTCTGCAGAAACGGTTGGTGTGTCTCCTGGGCGGTTGGCGTGGCGATTGATGCCCTGCCTAACCGACATCGCATTTCTCATGCCCGCAGGTCTGCTGTTCTTCAAGCTGGGGGGAACGAAGACCCTCTTTGCTGACGGGGATACCGGTTGGCACATCCGAACGGGCGAGTGGATTCTCCAGCATGGATCGGTTCCAACCCAGGATTTGTTCTCTTACACCAAACCCGGACAGCCATGGTTCGCCTGGGAATGGGCCTGGGATGTGTTGTTTGCTCTCATTCATAAATTCTGGGGCCTTGCGGGAGTTGGATTCTTCACCGTTCTCCTGTTAGGGACGATTTCAGTGCTGCTGTACCGGTTGGTGGTGAAAGCCTGTGGAAACGAAGTTCTGAGTTTTTTCGTTACTACCTTTGCGCTTTGCGGGTCGTCAATTCACTGGCTGGCTAGGCCGCACTTATTTTCCTGGTTGTTCTTCGTCATTTTTCTCCACTTATTGCCCGCTATCCGGCTTGGGTCAAGACCGGCGCTTTTTGCGGCGGCTGCAGCCGAAGTCTTATGGGTCAATACACACGGGGCGTTCTTGATCGGGGTGGCCCTGCTGTTGGCAAGCGGGTGCGGCGAAGTCCTTGAGACGTTATTTTGGTCGCGCGAGAGCTTTACCATTGCCTACGAAAAATCCCGTCACCTGTTCTTAGCGGCAGCTCTCTGTTTGGCGGCCACTTTCATCAACCCCTACACCTGGCGTCTCCATCAGCACGTGTTCCGGTACCTCGGCAATACACAATTGTTGGACAACATACAGGAATTTCAATCGATCAGTTTTCATTGTGCACCGGCGGTCTTCTTCGAGTTGATGCTCATTCTGGCTGCTGGCGCTGCGTTTTGGTACTTGCAGTCCGGCCGGATTACCCCTGCACTGCTTGCAATAAGTTGGGCCCACCTCGCCCTGCTTTACGCGCGAAATATCCCCCTATTCTTGATCATCGCGGCCCCGTTAGTGGCAACCTGGCTTCAAGATTTGATAATCAAGCTTCGTCCCATGCGCTTTTTTGGCGTTGTGTTCACGACGATCGCCGAGATTTGTGAGGAACTCAAGCCTATTGAACGCCTTCCGCGGGCGTATGTTTTGTCGGGCTTATCCACTTTGCTGATGGCGATCCTCTTCGCAGGCGGCGCCAAAGGTTTCGAGGCCCAATTCAACCCGGATGCGTTTCCGATTCAGGCCATACCATTAGTCGAAGGCTCGCAAGCGCATCGGGTTTTCACTTATGACCAGTGGGCAGACTATTTGATTTACCGACTTTATCCGAAGAAACCAGTATTCATGGACGGTCGCAGCGATTTCTTCGGTATGCCTATGGTTAAGGCAACCCAACACATCCTCGCAGCGCAATTTGACTGGAAAATTCAACTTAAGCGATTTGATATCGACATGGTTCTTGTGAGACCTGATGCCCCATTAAGCGAGGTTTTAAAGCTGTCACCGGACTGGACTCTTCGTTTCGATGATGGCAAGGTGCTTGTGTTTGAAGCTGCCCGTCTCCAAACAAATCTCTCGACCTCTCACGACCCAAAGTTCCGAGCGATCTCGGAGTTAAAAATTCAGACTCATCTCAATGATTCAGTTCTAGAAAGGAGAACCCAACATGATTAACCCTGCCCTGCAGGCGTTTTGGACAGGAGAAGAAGGACAAGACATGGTCGAATACTCCCTCTTGCTCGCGTTCATCGCCTTGGCCGCCGTCGGACTGCTGAGCGGTATTAAGACCCAGATCAGCGGACTTTGGTCGACCATTAACAGCACCCTAGCCAGCACTAACGCAGCTGCTTCTTAAGGATTGAGTCAGGGAATCGTCGCCGCGTAACTGGGTCGACCTGTGACGATTCCTCACACTCAATCAAAGTCGTTAAATCCCTGAGAAAGTTATTCCAATGAACCGACGTTTGATTTCTGTTCTGTTGTTCGCTTTGGTTGTAGCGAGTTTCACCAGCTACGTTCTCTACCGCCTTATCCTGGTTCGCGTTCAAGCTCAAGGCCAGGGTCACACGGTGTCAACTAACCGCCTCGTCGTGGCAAAACATGACATTCAGGTTGGGACATCTATCCAGGATAGCGACATAGATGAAGTCTCCTGGGGCGCCCCGGTACCGGCAGACGCGCTGAAAACACGCCAGGAGGTTATAGGTCGTGGCGTTATTTCAACTATTTTTCAAAATGAGCCTTTCCTGTCGGAACGACTGGCCTTGACGGGCGCAGGCGCGGGCCTCGCTGCCACTATTCCGGTGGGCATGCGGGCGGTTGCTTTGCGGGTCAATGAAGTAGTCGGCTTGGCTGGTTTTGTCGTTCCAGGAATGCACGTCGACGTGCTCATGGCAGGTAACGCTCCCTCATCCGATCAAGCGCGCTACGGAACGCTCTGCCGGACAATCTTGCAAGACATTGCGGTTCTCTCCGCCGGCCAGAAGATTGATAAAACCAACGACGGTAAACCGGAACTGGCACAGGTTGTCAATCTTCTTGTCACCCCGGCTCAGGCGGAAGTTCTGAACCTGGCAATGAGCGAAACGAAGGTGCAGTTGGTTTTGCGCAACCCGCTGGATAGCAAAACTGAGACGACGCCTGGGACGTCCATAGCGGGTCTTTTCGGCGTTGCTACCCGTGGAACACTAACAATGCCGTTCAATCCGGCATCGGCATCATTTCAACCGCCGGCTGCGCAACCGTCCGCGCCGCAGCAAACTTCCGACAATCGCAAAAACGCGACCGCGCCGCAACACCCGATGGCGCACGTCGAGGTATTCCGCGGCGTAAAGAAATCCGAGGAAACATTCGATCTTCCCTTAGGCAAGAACTAGATGATTACCAAACTCAGTCTCGCGTTACTCCCCTTTTGGTGGGCGATCTCAGTGGCAGGCTCCGATTTGGCCTCCACCGGCCTGAAGGCTGACAACGCGATCAACAAAGCGGCAATTTCGGTCGGGGTGAACGAATCAACTGTACTCGATCAACCGGTCGGAATTCGCCGCATCTCGATTGCGAATGCAGATATTGCAGAGGCGGTCGCGGTGAGCACAAACGAAATCGTAGTGAACGGCAAAGCCGCCGGCGATACCTCCCTTATCGTGTGGGATCTCAAAGGCGGCCGCAGCATGCTAGATGTACATGTCTTCGCAAGCACAGCCAAAATCGATGCAGTTCGGTCCGAACTCCTCAGAGAAGCGGGGCCCGACGTTACGATCGACGCTCAAGCCGACGGCACGGTATTCCTAAACGGCACAGTTCGTGACCAAAATGTCGCCACACGCGCTGCGAACATCGCTTCCACTATGGGGAAAGTGGTCAACCTGTTGCGAGTGAATACACCGGCCAGCGAACCTCAGATCCTGCTGAAAGTGCGTTTCGCCGATGTCGATCGCTCCCTGGCTACCCAGTTCGGTTTCAACCTTCTTTCTATGAACCAGAACGGGATTGGCACATCGACCACAGGCCTATTCGGCCAAAATCCAACATTCACTACCAGTGGGGGGCAGACGAACTGGAATCTTACGAATTTACTTAACATCTTCTACTTCAACCCCAATATCAATCTGGGCGCAGTGCTCCAGGATCTCGAAAGCCATAACGTTCTTCAGATCCTTGCGGAGCCTAATTTGCTGACTCTCAGCGGCAAGTCAGCGAGTTTTCTGGCTGGTGGCGAGTTTCCCTTTCCCACCATTCAAGGTGGAGCTTCCGGCGTCGGCCAAATCACTATTCAATTCAAAGAATTTGGAGTCCGTTTGACCTTTCTACCCGTCGTGACGCCGCGTGGGACGATTCGCTTGACAGTTGAGCCCGAGGTGAGTGCGCTCGACTATTCGAACGGTCTTACAATCAGCGGCTACACCGTTCCTGGACTGTCTACCAGGCGCGTGCAAACCGAAATTGAGTTAGAGAACGACCAGAGTTTTGTGATCGCCGGATTGCTGAATAACCAAGTGACCGATCAGCTTTCCAAAATGCCTGGACTGTCCAGCATACCCGTGCTCGGCAAACTGTTTCAATCTCGGTCCACCAATAGCACGAGCTCGGAATTACTCGTAATGGTGACGCCGGAGTTGGTGAATCCGATCCCGGCCGGCGCCAAACGGCCAGACATGGCGTACCCAAAACCGTTCCTCAAAGACGCGCCCAAGAGCGCACCCCAAAATCCTTCAACGACAGGACCAGAGAATGCACCTTTGTTGATCAAGCGTGACGTGGTACCGATCGAAGAACTCCTGACCGCTCCCGGAGACTCCGACCCTACACAATCAAAGTCGTCGCCGGGCACCGCTGGATCGCCAAACGCCTCTGACCAGGCACGACCCAGCACCAGTGGCGCCCCGAAACCTTAGCGAGTTTAAGATAATGAGCCCTGTCAAAGTTCTCCTACATATCAAAGACGAAACCTTGCGCCGGGAAGCCGTAGATGCGCTTCGTGAGTCTGCCCAGCAAGTACCTTTTGAACAGCACGACTCCGATTGGACGAGTTTGCTAGAGCATCTCGGCAAATCAAAGCCGGAAACACTCCTTCTTGACTTGACCACCATACCGACCGATCTCGCGGTCGCAATGCGGCAAGTCAAGATTCACGCGCCTCGCACGAAAGTGATCGCGCTCCACGCCGTTGAAGATCCTAAGATGATCCTCGCGGCAATGCGGGCTGGCGTAAATGAGTTTCTCCATCCTCCTCTCGAAGATAGTCTGCCGACAGCCCTTGAGAGGATACTTAGTTCCGCCGAGGTTGATGTCGGAACCACCAGTCGCGGGAAGATCATAGGCTTTCTTTCGGCCAAAGGCGGCTGCGGCGCAACGACACTTGCCTGCCATGTGGCTGGCGAACTGCAGAATCAGACACGCAAAAGGGTCTTGCTTGCCGATCTCGATCTTACCTCTGGGCTTGTCGGCTTTTTAATGAAAACGCCGAGCTCCTATTCGATTTTGGATGCGGTAAAGAACCTTTCACGGCTTGATGAAAGCCTGTGGAAAGCGCTCATTGTCGAAAATCGGCCGAATATGGCAGTGATCCCCGCGCCGGCTTCCTACTCACGCTGGGATCATCCCGATGACAACCAACTCAAGCAGGTCCTTCAGTTTATGCGCACCCAGCACGATTGGATCGTTCTGGATCTTGGGCGAAGTCTCAATTCCATCGTCACAGCGGTGCTCGACGAAATTGACCAACTCTTTCTGGTCTCTACTCTTGAAGTCGTCGCACTGCACGGCCTCAAGAGCATCGTTCACGGCTTATTCGATCAGAGCGAAAAGCTTCATTTGGTATTGAATCGCACACCGAAACTAATGGACATCAGCACTCAGGAACTGGAAAAGATCTTGGGACGGCCGCTATACGCCGCTCTTCCCAACGATTATGTCGGTCTTTATCAGTCCTACTCCAGCGGGAATCTCCTGAACTCGAATACACGGCTGGCGCAGCATTTCGGTTTGCTTGCCTCGAAAATTGCCGGCTTGCCCCCGGTAAAGACCAAGAAAAGGTTTGCCCTTTTTGGCTAGGAGCCTTTGATGATAAGCACGGACTTTTCACGCAACGATCTTCGTTCTAACGAGCCAGGTAAGCCCGCAATGCGGGAGACTTCGTCCGCCCAATATCAGGAGCTGAAGTTTGCCATTCATAGAAAGCTGCTCGATCGTATCAACCTGGAAGCCGTCTACTCGACGCCCGGTGATCGCGTCCGACAGGAAATTCGCCCCTCAGTGGCCAAGCTCGTCAACGAAGAACGGACACCGCTCAGTCTCACCGAAAAAGATCGGCTGATCGAGGAGGTACTCGATGAAGTCTTCGGTTTAGGTCCGCTCGAGCCGCTCCTGCGAGACCGCACCGTCTCGGATATTCTAGTTACCACTCCTCGTCTGATCTACGTTGAGCGCAACGGCAAATTGGAGCGGACTCCAATTGAGTTTAAGGATGATGCTCACTTATTGCGCATCATCGAACGAGTTGTCTCTAGAGTTGGCCGCCGCATCGACGAGTCGTCTCCGATGGTTGATGCCAGATTGCCCGACGGTTCACGCGTGAACGCCGTGATCCCACCCGTTTCAATCGACGGCCCACTGCTTTCCATTCGCCGTTTCGGGGGCGACCCACTGCAACCGGCCGATCTTCTACGAAATCTTTCGCTCACCGAAGGAATGTTGGAATTAGTGAAAGCATGCGTGAAAGCCCGGCTGAACATCATCATCGCAGGCGGAACGGGCGCCGGCAAAACAACCTTCTACTGATC
>CAVYUL010000039.1:0-46595 GCA_963771405.1 Bryobacterales bacterium | reverse complement strand
CCTGGAGAACCACATGCGCGTCGAGTGCTGGCCGAGATCTATCGACGCCAGGGCCTCGCGAAGAAGGCGGTGGCCGAGGATGCAGAGGGAGACCGTTTTGAGGCGGCACTCGATCCCGGGCCTGGAGTAGGAGCTATCGCTCCCGATTTTCAACTGACGGAAGTGGGTAGCGGGAGGGTGACTCATTTGGCGGACTATCGCGGTAAAAGCCCCGTGGCGCTCGTCTTCGGCAGCTACAGCTGTCCAAAGTTCCGCGATTCTGCTGAGGCGCTGAAACAACTGCAGCGGCGTTATAGGCGGGTGACGTTCTTGCTGATCTATGTCCGCGAAGCACACACCGAAGGACAATGGCAGAGCGGGCGCAACCAGCGTGAGGACATCACGTTGCAGCCTGCTACAACACTCGCCGAGAAGCAGGGGCATGCGGCGATGTGTAGCCGCAAGCTGGACCTGGGCTTTCCCGCTTTAGTTGACGGCATGGATGGTGCTGTGGAGTCGGCCTACAATGCGTGGCCCAGCCGCGTTTTTGTCGTTGACAAAAATGGAAGAATCGCACTCAGCACTCGGTTAGGCGAGCTTGATTTTCAGCCAGACCGCATGCAGGCGATTCTGGAGAGGGTGGCGGCCAAGTAATTTATTCTCCAACTCATCGGCGGAAAGTCGTGGTGTTGGGGTGATAGTTAGGCCAATCGAACCAGTAGTCTTTAAGCGCATCGATAGGTTGCAGGCAAGCGCCGGTTCTTGCGCCATACACAGCGCAGCCGTTGAAGTCCCATTCGCTGCCGGTTTCAGAGTCTAAAACTGTGCTGCCGGTTTGGTAGTATTCAGGTGCGAATTGTTGGCCAGGCAATTTTGCATGGAAGACACGAATCGATTTCTCGTCTGGGCCGGCGAGGATAATGATCGATTCGCTTCCCAAACGGTCTTCGATGAGCTTAACGCTGAGTATCCGGTCGGCCGGAGTCTTTCCAATCATTCTTAACTTCGTTGTCCGTGTACACATCAATCAGCTTCACCACAAAATCGCTGTCCGTCCCCGAGGTCGAAGCGTACAGCTTCGCCGCCACCGGCCCTGTGATCGTGAGATCCTGCTCCAGCGGCGCGCTCACAAAACTCAGCACATCCGGCCTACGGTCCACAAACCGTTGATCGCCACTTCCCAAATACGCCAATCGCCTCCCGGATAAGTAGGCGAAATCGGCCGCTGCCGGTAAGGCACTGGATTTGCAGGATCGGAAATGTAGTCCGCAAACTCCCGCCCGTTCTCTTCCGGCGCATCGAATGACAAAGCCCCATCCGCATGTAGATAGAGCTTTTTCTCCTTTACATTTTCGGTGGGCCAGTTGCCATACGTGCGCCACAGAGCGGCCCAAGTTTCAAATACCATTCATAGGTGTCGAATACATCGAACGCAAAGTGCGTATTCGCGCCCTTGTCCGCCTGCTCCATCACCGCGTATTCAAACGAATAACTCAGCCGCAGCGCGCCGTAACGGTGGTCGTCGTCATTCATCCACTGGTCACGGGCGAAACGCACGGGAACCATCACCTCGTGCAAGGTGAAAGCGGATCTAGCAGCCGGTTTGTCTTGAGTGTCGCCGCAAACCGCGGCCAAAGGCAAACGGAAACAGCAATTGAAGCGGAACGCATCATAATATGACCTAACACAGATTTTCGCGTCCTAAAACGCGGCGCTCTTTTTCGCCCGGTAATCTTCTAAACCCGGCATCGCCAGCGGCCGGCACATCTCCCGCAACCGCGACGCCGCCCGTTCCCCAATTCGATCCACCAGCGGCGGAAAAAATCCCGCCTTCTCCGGCACCGGCGCATAATTCGTCGTCACAATGGTGGCCCGTTTGTTGTCGTACCGTTCAGAAATCAAGTCAGTTATCGTATCCTGCACCCAATCGGTCACCCGGTTTGATCCCATATCATCCAGCAGCAGCACTTCCGCCTGCGCAATTTCGTCATACGCTTCCGTGCGCCCGCCGCCAAATGGCTGATCGTAGCCGGCTTTAATCAATCGCAGCAGCGCTTGATAATTAATGAATCGCCCTTCGTAGCCCTGCTGAATCAATTGCCGCAGCGCCACAACTGCCAAATGCGTTTTCCCCACGCCATTCGCGCCCCAAATCAAAAGCCCGCGTGGATCTTCCATCTTCGGAGAAAAATCCCGCACATACGCCTTCATCACGCCCGCAATCCGCTGCAGCGTGTCCCGGCTCGTATCGGGCGGCGGCGGAAAAATAAAACTGTCCCATCCGTCGCACCGTTCATATTTCGCCGGAATCTTCGCCTCGGGCAGCAGTTTTTCGTTGTGCCTTTTGGCCGCGCCTTCTTCGACGCAACTGCACCGCTCCGCACCGCGCGGCACTCCTTCGTCATCCGTCCCGTGAACCAGCCAGCCGGTGTCCTGGCACTTCGTGCACCGTACTTCATCCAACACGCTCATCGCTCCCGCACGATTCAGTATAAACACCGAAACAACCAACTCATGCTCAGGAGCCAGTGACCCGCTTCACTGAGAAGTGCTATTCATCAATCATGAACGAGAGGCGGCGCGATTCGAGCAACATCTCCTCAAAAGAAATCGAGTCGCCGCAAGCTCGTCGCCCCATGCTTCTCCTGCTGGGGTTTTGGATTAGCGTCGGGATCGCCCTCGCTGTCGTTGTTCGTAGAATCATTGCAATCGCGCGTCCTGCAAGTGGCGGTCCACCGCAAATGGTCGCCGTCGACGCAACCTTTTCCTCCCACGCTGCTCTCACCCTCGCGCACATCTTACCCGCTGCCGTCTTTGTCGTGCTCGCTTCCATCGTTCTCTTCCGTCAAGCGCCGGGCAAGTGGTTAGAATCGTCCTTCTACCTGTTCGGCGCAATCACCGGCTTAACCGCATACCTCATGAATACCTTCGCCATCGGTGGATGGGTGGAACGTTCGGCCGTTCTCGTTTTCAACACATGGTTTCTTTACTCGCTCGGGCGCGCTTATTTTTACAAAGAAAACGCCCTGCGTCGAAGCTGGATGACTCGGGCTGTCGCCATCCTCCTCGGCATCGCCACCACAAGACCCGTGATGGGAATTTTCTTCGCTACGAGCGCGCTGACTCATCTCAAACCGAACCAGTTCTTTGGATTCGCCTTCTGGATCGGCTTCTCCATTAACGCTCTGGCAGTGGAAATCTGGTTACGCCACAAAAATCATTAGAAAATCCGACTCTTCTTCTCACCAAAAATGTTCCAATGGAAAAGTTGATCGGGAACGCTTCAACAGGAAATCTATGCGTCAAACAACATCACGGAAGAAACCCTTTCTCGTAGCTGCCGCCTATTTGTGCCTTCTCAGCGCGCTGAACCTTACCGCCGCAGAACCCCGCCAGTGTTTGACTCGTAACCTCTGCGCGGCCCTTCGCAACCATAGAGCCAAGCGCCTCGCCAAAATGCCCGGCAACCAGGTCATGACCCTCAACATAGTCCTGCCGCTAAAAGATCAATCAGGACTGACTAAATTCCTCAAAACCCTCTACGATCCCGCCAGCCCGTCCTACCGCCATTTCCTCACCGTGCCGCAGTTTACCGACCGCTTCGGCCCCAGCCAAAAAGATTACGCCGACGTCGTCAAATTCGCCCGGAAGCACAAGTTCTCAATCCTCGGGGGCACCCGCGATGGCATGAACGTCGTCGTCAGCGGCTCCGTCTCAACCGTCGAAAAAGCCTTCCACATCAAAATCGACAGCTATCAACACCCAACAGAAAGCCGCACCTTCTACTCGCCCGACCGCGAGCCCACCGTCGACTTGCCCTTCTCCCTATGGCACATCTCTGGTTTGGACAACTACTCCATCCCGAAGCCCAGATTGATCACCAAAACCGCCTTCGCGAAAGCCCATGGCCTCAACCCCGACCAGGTAGTAACGCACGCCACCACCGGCTCCGGCCCCTCTGCGTCGTTTTTGGGAAGTGATATGCGGGCCGCTTACTACGGCGGAACCGCTCTCACCGGCGCCGGCCAGAACCTGGGACTGCTCGAATACGCCGGCACCGACCTCGACGATTTGACCACCTATTACAAGAACATCGGTCAAACCAACAACGTCCCGGTCACCCTCCTTTCCACTGACGGCACCACCACGTCCTGCCTCCAGAGCGCCGGCTGCGACGACTCTGAACAAACCATCGACATGACTCAAGCCCTCGGCATGGCGCCCAAATTGGCAAGTCTCGTTCTCTACATCGGGTCCACCGACACCGCCATCATCAGCGCTATGACCACGCACAACCCGCTCCCCACCACGATCGGTTGCTCCTGGGGCTGGACGCCTGCCGATTCCAACACGCTTGACCCGTATTTCGAAAAAATGGCCGCACAAGGCCAAACCTTCTTCGCCGCCTCAGGAGATAATTCCACCTGGTCATCGTCGAATGAAGCATGGCCGGCTGACGATGCCAACGTTGTCGCGGTAGGCGGCACCGACCTCATCACCGCCAGCGCCGCTGGCCCTTGGCAATCGGAAACGGCTTGGGCGAATAGCGGCGGCGGCATCTCTCCGGATTCCATTCCCATTCCGTCCTGGCAACAGCTTTCGGGCGTGATCAACTCCAACAACCACGGTTCCACCACCCTCCGCAACGGCCCGGATGTCGCCGCCAACGCCAACTTCACGTTCTATGTGTGCGCCGACCAAACCACCTGCGCGTCCAACCAACTCGGCGGCACCAGCTTCGCCGCTCCGATGTGGGCCGGCTACTTGGCCCTCGCCAATCAGCAGGCTGCGGCCAACGGCGCGCCTCCCCTCGGCTTCATCAATCCCACCATCTATGCGCAGAACATAACCGCCGGCTATGCGACAGACTTCCACGATGTCGCCAGCGGCACGTCGGGCAGCTTTTCAGCAGCGCCCGGCTATGATCTGGTAACGGGTTGGGGCTCTCCGAACGGAACCGGCTTGATCAACGCCTTGACGACCACCACCAGTGCTCCCGGCTTCAGCCTCTCCGCCGCGTCGCCATCGGAAATTCTGACTCTCGGCAAAACCAGTTCCGTGGTCGTGAACCTCGGCGTCTCGGCCGGCTTTTCCTCTTCCATCGCTTTGTCCGCCGTCGGCGCGCCCTCCGGAATTCGCGTGACCTTCAGCCCCAGTTCCATCAATGCGCCCGGGCAAGGCTCGTCCCAAATGATCTTGTCCGTATCCCGCCACGTCACGCTCGATACCTACCCCATCACGATCACGGCCATGGGCGGAGGGATTGCCCATACGCTCACTCTTAATTTCACCGTGCGCCGCTGAGATGACTTCTCACATACGCCGTCACACCTCACACCGTCACGCGCCAAGCCTTCACGCGACAATCCATCACGCCTCAAACCTTCGCGCCTCAATCCCTCACACCCCAATCGTTCGCGCCTTAATCCTTCACACGCACGCAATCCCTCGCGCCTCAATCGTTCACACCTCAATCCGTTACTTCAGAAACCGAGCCGTGAGCGTAAGCGAACTTGTCCGGCGTTTTCCAGCCAAATCCTCGTATCGCACTCAATCAATTCAGCAATCTTGCCGTGGCCGCTCAAACCCTGCCCGCAAACTCTCGACTCTCCGTCGCCACTTTCACCTTCTCCCCTTGCTTGATAAACAAAGGCACCCGGATTTCCAAGCCGGTTTCGAGAATCGCCTTTTTGGTAGCACCGCCGCTCGCTGAATCACCACGCGCTCCCGGTTCTGCGGAAGTAACTTCCAGTTCGACAAACGTGGGCAGATCTACGGCGATCGGATTGCCGTTGTATTTTTGCAACTGGACCAAGGCGCCGCTGATCAGCAGATCCAGTGCATTGCCGATTGTCGCCTCGGCTAGCGTAAGCGTCTCGAAGCTTTCCTGGTCGAGGAAGTGCGAACCATCGGCGTCGCTGTAGAGATAGGATGCGGACACCACCTGGAGGTCAGGTTCCTTGAATTTGTCACTGGCTTTAAAAGTTTTCTCAAAGACGGCGCTGGTCAAAAGATTGCGCATTTTCAACCGCACCAAAGTCTGTCCGCCGCGAGCGGTGGGGCTATTCACCTCTGCTTCCAGACACACGAAGGGGGTGTTTTCAAACTCGAATAGGGTGCGACGCTTGACGCTGATCGCCTCAATAAGGGCAGCCATGATTTCCTCCTAAGTATAAGGTTGGGGCTTGACGAGTTATGGTCGCCGAAACGTACCTGGCGCGCAGGGCCGAGTGGAAGCGCCGGGTGTGAGTGTCCGAGATGTACGTATTTCTGCTGAAGTCATTTCGCCTGTTTGTCCTGAATATGCATTGCATATACAATTGAAGGATTCAGTGTTCGATTGGGACAAGCATAATTTGCGCAAGATTCGATCTCACGGCATCAAGCGTGAGGAGGCAGAACAGGCGCTTTCCAACGACCCGATTCTGTTCTACGATCAAACAATCGACGCGGAAATCCGCTACGTGTATTACGGCGAGTCAGACCTTGGGCGTCTGCTTGCTCTCATCATCACGGAGCGAAATGAAAAGATTCGAGTGATAACCGCCTACGATCTGGATGCGGGCCAAAAACATGACTATTTAGAGAAAAGGCTGAAGCAGAGTTGAATCCATGAAAACCAAAGAAACCAATCCTCCAGTGTTCGAGAGCGAAAGTGACGAAGCCGATTGGTGGGCGAGCCGCGAAGGGCGGAGCTTCATCAAAGAAAATTCCGCAACGGCGGGCAGCACGAAAAAAGCGCTGAAAGGCTCACCTCTTGTAGAAAAACTAAACAAAACGGCTAGCGTCCAGATCGCCCTGCGGCTATCGGAAACGGATTTGGCCGAAGCACGTAGGATCGCGACGCGCAAGGGCATTGGCTATCAAACACTTCTGAAAATGCTGCTACACGAAGGTCTTCAGCGCGAAGCTCGAAGGACATAACGACGCCGAAGACGCCGTCGCTGACTTGCCATCCCGCCGCCATCTCCACTACCTGCCAATGCGCAGGCGGCATTTCGGCTTTCAGAGTCAACGCGGCTCAAGTTAGCAAGGAAATCGGACGTAGACCTTAGGACAACCTCGGCATAAAACCGCCCAAGCTTTTCTGACAGGGCTCCATCGCTCTTCAGTCCGGCCTGCAAAAGTACACGCAATAACTCATGGTGTCGCTGCCTGTATAGCGCGATGACCAGGCCAGCAGTGTCTTTGTCGCACTCGACCGTTCTCTCACTGCAACCCTGGAGTAGCCCAAGGAGATAGTCTCGATTCTCTTCATACCTGGAACCAAGGGACGCCAGCCAAAAGGCCGCCTTCTGGCGACGCTTGCCGGTCAGGGACGGCAGGGCTTGGTCAAGTTCTTTCAAGGCGTCGGATTTTTCTGTCGGACTCAATTTGATGTATTCGGGAGCAGAGTCATCGTCTAAGAGCCTTTCGGCAACCGGCCGCGAGAGATCTGGCAGCGCAAGGCAGCAACAAGGCAACCAGCAGAATGGCCCTCAGCAAAGGACTCTTCATCGCGTTCTTGATCAATGCCGTTTACCCAAAGTAAATTGTTTCCGTCGAAGGAGCGCCGCACAAGAATGACTTCGATCCCAATGGTGCTGCTCTGACGGATGAATTCTCTGACGCCATCTCGGCTAATATTATGGGCGGCTTTGACGGTGATATCCGCGTGCAGTCAACTGAATTGATTTAATTCAGAAGACGCGGTTTGGTTTGGGGCCTAGCGTACGCGGCGGCATCTACCGGCAATCACAAAGTTGCCATCTGCGCCGCCAGTGTCCGATATGCGCGTATTTCGTCCTTGACGAGAGCGCGTTTGTGTCCGGGTTGCCGACCAACGGGCATTTGCGAAAGTCATGCGAGAGCTACACAATCGAGGTTCGGAAGCCCGGCGCTAGCGGGATCTCTTGCGACGTCGTGGCGCAGCTCACTGGCGAAACCTGGAACCTCCTATGGGATGAGTTGGGTGTCGCCGAAAAAGACTGGGACGAATGGCACAACCGCTCTCAGACCGAGCACCGTTACGTTCCAATCGTCGATGGACTGAACGAGATCTCGATGCTCGCATACATTGACGAAGGGTCCGTTCACTTTAACCCGAAAAGCTGTATGAAGATTGTGATGCCGCCTTGCTTCAGGTCACAAGCACCACCACACGAGCGATGGTCAGCGATTTGCGCCGTGCCGCCGAAGCCGCGCTCAAGAACCCAGACGCGGACGTGGTAGTGCATCCATTCGGAATCTAAGTTGGTAAGCCTTACCTTCCGATAATCCCGCGTTTCGACCACAATGTGATGAGACCGCAGGTCGAAAACGGAAGCTGTTGATGACTGATACCCTGGTTCAAGAGCAAGGAGACAACTTGCAACCTGACAGCCTAGACGACGAGAAAGGAAACTGTAAGCGATGTGGCCACCCCTTCGATCCGCACATCATCGTGGCTTATGATGCCAGCGATCTCTCTAAAGGCGGAGAGATGCGGTGCCCGGTCGAAAATTGCGCGTGTTTCTCCAACATCACTTTCGATTTGTCCCACAAGGGGTAAGTCTCGCGATTGCCTCCCACTCTCCGATAATCATGTTTTCCCATTCTAAGCCGAGGCTGACCGTGGCATGCGGATAATTAAGAGAGTTGGCCAACTCAATAGTGATTGAGGCTCACAGCCCGGCGTTCCTTGTGGCGGTCTACGCGATTTTGCTTCTTCCTCTCGCGTTTTTGGCGTGGAGACGGACTTCGTACTTTCGATTTGCTCCCGGCATCGGAAAGCTAGCGGCGACGCCTCTTGCTATCGCAGCTCTCAGCTACGTTTTCCTTGGCCTTTCTTTTGTTTTTCGTCTGGCTCTGCTCGGTCCTGATTACAGCACGAGGCTCTATCGAACATCGGAATCAATCTTTTTCTGAATATAGGATCGTTGTTCTCGCTTTTCTGGGTACGCGCACCTTTGACGGTTAGGATCCCATCCTGCGTGGCTTGTCTTCTGGTTGCCCTCACCTGGTACTACGTCATGGTCGTTAACTCGCGGTCGTCGTGTGAGGAAATCAAGCCACCGCCGTCAATTGCCCGGTAATGCCATAAATGACGGGTTACCGGACACTACCCCCTCGCGAATAATAGTGCGCGAGCACGCGCTCGGCCTTCCTGTTTCGCCCTCCCCGAAAACCCGATCACAAATCTAGCCGAAAACCCAAAAATATTTTTATCTCCAACTCCTACAATCACTTACAGCCCTTTCCCGAGCCCGAAAAACCACAGAGCCGTTCGCCCCTCCCCGCTTCTCATGCGATTTTTTGCTTGGGAGCCCGTCTTGCGCGGACTCCCAATTTCAAATCAAAAGAGGTCTCAATATGAACCGCAAAGAACGTCGCGCCCTCGCTCACCAGGAGCGCAAACTCGCTCGTAAACTCGGCTTCCCCGCAGTCCCCGCCGTAGCGCAACCAGCTCCGCTGTCAACCGAAGCTGTCCTCGCTGCCGCTACCGCTGCCGCCCAGCACCCCATCACCGCGTCCGTTGCCGCCGCCACTGCCGCAACCTCACTCAACATCCCCGAACCCGGACTCCCCTTCCCGTCGCTCGACGCGATGACTCCAGCGAACCCCATCTCCGACGCCCAACTCGCCGCCAACCGTGCGAACTGTCTAAAATCCAGCGGCCCCAAATCCGAAGCCGGCCTCGCCGCCTCTTCCCAAAACCACACCATCCACGGCCTCACCCGCCACAACGGTTTCTTCATCTTGCTCGCCTGTGAAAGTCACGACGATTTCTCCACCTTCCAGGCCGACATGATCCTCGAACACAACCCTGCCACTCCCACCGAAGGCATCCTCGTCCAAACCATGATTGAATCCCATTGGCTCGCGCAACGCGCTCAGAGTCTCCAAAGCCTCTGCATGAACGAACAAACCGCCGAAATCACCGACGAAAAGAAACACGCCCTCTATGGCCGCTATCACACTACCCACACCCGCGCCTTCCACAAAGCCCTCAACGATCTGCTAAAGCTCAGAAAAGAAAAGCGCACCGAACAAAATGGCTTCGAAGCGCAGAAACGCAAAGACGAAGAACTGCGCATCAAAAACGAGCGCCACGAAATGAAAAAACAGGCGCATTATTGGGAGGTCATGCGAAAAGATGGCGAAGCCTCCTGCCGCATTTCCCTCAACCTGCTCCAGAAAATGCAGGCGCGCATACAATTTCCTAACTTCGACGCCGAACTCGAAGCCGAATTCGCCAAGCTCGGCATCCAAAAGGCCAATTTCGGCCTCGCGGTCAAAGCGGCCGCGTGAAAATCGCTCTAAACTTCCGATCGGAACAGCCCAAATTCCGACAAAATCGGGCACGCGTCGCTCTGCGTGATCTTCAGCCGCACTCGTCGTGTGTTCACAGGCGAAGTCTTTCGCAGAATTCGGCAATTGCCAATGCTTGTCCCCGCGCCGAAGACCGCCCACTCGCCGTCTTTCCAATACTCCACTTGGAAACCGCCGATCCGCTGGCCCAGCGCAATCGCCTCGCGTACCTGCACCAGGTTGAAACTCACCTCGCGCGGCATCGTAAACTCAATCTCAGCCTCGCGCACGCTGTCATCCGTCGCCCAGTAACTCTCGCGCTGCCCGTCCAGCAGGTCTTTTGCCGGGAAACCATCGCGGCTGTTCGAAGCCTTCACATGTGCGTCCGCAGCCAGGTTGCGCGCAAACGTGGCATTCATCATCCGCCCGAATCCGCGCAGGCTCTCGGCGTCTGTTTCGAAAATCCGTCCGCGCCGGTCCGGCGGCACATTCAAAAGGAAACTGGCCCCGCGCCCGGTCGATACGCAATACAGTTCAAACAGGTCCTGCGCCGTTTTCACTTTGTTGTTCTCGCTCGCGTGCCAAAACCAACCCGGCCGGATCGAGACATCGCATTCCGCCGGCAGCCAATATTTACCGTTGCGTGTCCCCACCGTCGATTCTTTTTCCCGCACATCCCCCGGCACCGCCTCTCCGCCATCCGTCCCCATCGGCGAATAAGTGGCCCAACACGTCTCGCCCGCAATGCCTTTTTCATTCCCTACCCAGCGAATATCGGGCCCCACATCGCTGAAAATCACCGCGCCCGGCTGCAGTTTGCGCGCCAATGCCCAAGTGGTCGGCCAATCATAATAGTGCTTCTTGTCAATGGTCCGCGTTTCTCGCGCCCCGCCGTAATAACCCGACCCGCCATTCGCCCCGTCATGCCAAATCTCGAAAATGGGCCCGTATTCGGTCAGCAGCTCTCGCAGCTGCCGGCGGTAAAGCTCCAGATAGCCCGGCGTCCCATAAGCCGCATTGTTTCTGTCCCACGGCGAAAGATACACGCCAAACTTCAGCCCCGCGCGCTCGGCCGCTTTCGAAACCTCGCGCACAATATCGCCCTTCCCGCCCTTATACGAACTCAATCGAATCGAGTGGTCCGTCGTCTTCGTCGGCCACAAACAAAACCCGTCGTGATGTTTACACGTCAGAATCACGCCCCGGCTGCCCGCGCTCTTCAAAACGTCGCACAGCGCATCCGCGTCGAAATCGGTCGGATTGAAAATCTTCGGATCTTCATCCCCCTCGCCCCATTCTTTATCGGTGAACGTGTTCACCGTGAAATGCAGAAAGTTGTAGAAGCCCAGTTCACTCCAGCGCAATTGCCGTTCCGAAGCCAAAACGCCATAAGGAGCCGGCGTCGCGTTCGCGCCCAGCACCAAACTCGAACCGCCTGCGCATGCCAAGCCTTTCAAAACCGTGCGGCGCGAGGGCTGATATATCATCGTTGAGGCCATGACTCCAGACTATGCGAGCCGCAGCGAACCAAGACCCATCGGTTTGGCGCTTTACACCGTCGGCAACGAAATGGAGCAGAATCCCAGCGGCACTCTGAAGCAAGTCGCCGCCGTCGGCTACAAAGAGGTCGAAGCCTCGCCTATGTCTAAGCTCAGCGCCAAAGAACTGCGTAAAATGCTCACTGATGTCGGCCTCCGCAACCCTTCCGGCCAATACACTCTGCCCGATTTGCTCGCCAATCTCGACGCCAAAATCGAATTCGCGAACGAACTGGGCCAGCATTACATGGTCGTCACCGTTCCTTGGGTCAAAGACATGTCGCGCGTCCAAGCCGACCCTTCCGGCGACCGCTTTGCCTTCTTCATGGCCGTTCTCGGAGCCTTCACCCTCGAAGACTACCGCTGGAGCGCCGAACAGCTCAACAAAATCGCCGCGCGCGTGAAGCAAGCCGGTCTGCAACTCGCTTATCACAACCACAACTTTGAGTTCAAGGAATTCGAAGGCGCTGTCACCGGCTATGACGAACTCCTTCGTCTCACTGACCATGAGCTCGTCGTCTTCCAAATGGATTGCGGTTGGGTCACCGTCGCCGGTCTTGACCCCGTCGCCTATCTACACAAATTCCCCGCGCGTTATAAACTTCTCCACATCAAAGATTTCAAAAAGGGCTTCCAGCCCACCACCAATTTAATGGGCAGCGGCGAGGGCGCGGCCATACCCACCGAACTCGGCCGGGGCTGCATGGATTACAGTAAGATCCTCTCTGCAGCCGCCGGCGTCGATCACATCTTCGTCGAACAAGAACCGCCCTTCACCGAAATGCCGGCTCTCCAATCCATCAATGTCGATTACGAATACTTACGCAATTTGTATGTTTAAAGCTGCTCTCATATCCTTGCTAGCGTCCACGTTGCTCATCGCGCAGGCGGATCAAATCGCTCGCCAGGAACAGGAAAAGAAAAAACCCGCTCCCGCGCCGGTTATCAACATGCACGGTACGCCTCAGGTAGATCAAGCCGCCGCCGCTCGCGGCAAAGCCGCTTTCGAAACTGCCTGTGGTTTCTGCCATGGCCCCGACGCCCGTGGCAAAAGCGGCCCTGATCTGCTTCGCTCCAGTCTTGTGCTCCACGACGACAAGGGTAGCCAGATCGGCCCCGTCATCCGCAATGGCCGTCCCGATCGCGGCATGCCGCCGTTCCCTGCCATGACCAACGATCAGCTCTCCGATATCTCAGCTTTCCTCCACGCCGGCACTCTCGCCGTCGAGAATCGCTTCGCCTATGAAATCAAGGGCATCCTCACCGGCGACCCCAAACAAGGCGAAGCTTTCTTTAACGGTGACGGCCACTGCATCCAGTGTCACTCTCCCACTGGCGATTTCGCCCACATCGCCGCCAAATACGAAGCCGCCGAACTGCAGCGCCGTATGCTCATGCCTACTCCAAACATCATGGATGCCTTCATGGGCAAAACCGTCAAACCGCCCAAGCCATCTACCGTCAAGCTCACGTTGCCCTCCGGCGAAACTTTCTCCGGCACTCTCATCCATGCCGACGAATTCACAGTTGTGGTCAACAACAATGGGGCAATTAAGAGCTTCGACATCGATAGCCGCGCCAAAGTTGAAATCAATAATCCTCTCGCCGTTCACGAAGCCATGCTTCCCCAATACACCGACGCGCAAATGCACAATCTGCTCGCATATTTGGAGACCATGAAATGAAGTGGCTCCTCTTCATCCTTTCCACTGCCCTCTGCGCGCAGGAACTCGATCCCGCTCTCTTAAAGCACCTCACTCCCTCAAGCGGTTGGCCCACCTATAACGGTGACTACTCGGGTCGCCGCCACAGCCCGCTCAAGCAAATCAACACAGATACCGTTGCGTCCCTCAAAAACGTCTGGACTTTCGACGCCACCAACTTCGGCCAACCCAACTTCGGCAACAGCTTCAAGTCCACACCCCTCATGGTCAACGGCGTTCTCTATATCACCATGCCGGAAAACCTCTGGGCGGTCGATGCCCGCACCGGCAAAGAGATCTGGCACTACAAGTCTCCGCCTTCGCCCGGCTTCCACATCGGCCATCGCGGCGTCGCCATGTGGGGAGATTGGCTCTACTTCGAAACGCCCAACTGCGATCTCGTCTCGCTCAACGCCAAAGATGGCAAACAGCGCTGGCAGCAACACATCGCCGACCCCAAACTCGATTACTTCTGCACTATGTCGCCCTTGGTGGTGGGCAATCACATCATCGCCGGTGTCGGCGGCGATTCGCTTGACAACCCAGGTTTTCTCCAATCCCGCGATCCCGAAACCGGCGCGCTCCAGTGGATCTGGAACACCGAACCCAAACCCGGCGAACCCGGCAGCGAAACTTGGCCCGACGCCGATTCCATGGGCCATGGCGGCGGCATGACGTGGATCACCGGCACCTACGATCCCGAACTCAATCTCATTTACTGGGGCACTGGCAATCCCAATCCCGTACACGCGGGCGCAGGCCGCAAAGGCGATAACCTTTGGACTTGCTCCATCGTCGCCTTGAATCCCGATACCGGCAAACTGGCTTGGTATTATCAGGTCTCCCCGCACGACACTCATGATTGGGACGCAGTCCAAACACCGGTCCTTTTTGACGCTGACTTCCAGGGAAAGAAGCGCAAGCTTCTCGCTCAAGCCAGCCGCAACGGTCACTTCTTCGTCCTCGACCGCGCCACCGGCGAACACTTGCTCACCGTTCCCTTCATCAATGTCAATTGGACTCTCGGCCTGAACGAAAAAGGCCAGCCCATTCCCAACCCCAGGAAGGAGCCCACTCGCGACGGCACCCTTGTCTCCCCCAGTTCCAATGGCGCAACGAATTGGTTCCCACCCACCTTCAGCCCCGAAACCGGTCTCTTTTACGTCACCACTTCGCAGAACTACAGCATTTTCTATCTGACCGCCGAAGGAAAGGCCGAAGGCTTCGCTGGCCGTGATGACTTCCTCAATTTTCCCGGCAACATCCAGGCGCTCGACTATCAAACCGGGCGGGCTCGTTGGGTTCACGATATCGGCGGCCTCAGCACCGGCTTGTTAAGCACCGCAGGCAATTTGGTCTTCGCCGGCGATTCGTCCAAGCATTTCCTCGCCCTGGACGCCCGCGACGGCAAAACGCTCTGGCACGCCACCATGAACGGCAACGAAATGAACGGCCCCATTACATATCAATTAGACGGTAAGCAATACGTAGTCGTAGGCGCCGGGCAATCCCTTTACGCCTATGCAATACCTTAGCCCTTTTCTTCACGCCCCCGATTTCGCTACATTGGTAGTGGACCCTCCCCTACTACCAATATGTGCGGAATTGCGGGCTTTCTATCTGCCAACAAGAATATTGACCGTGATCTCCTTCGGTCCATGACCGATCGGATCGCTCATCGCGGCCCCGACGGCAGCGGCTTTTTCTACGACGATTTCGCCGCTCTCGGCCATCGCCGCCTCAGCATCATCGACGTTGCCGGCGGCCATCAGCCCATGGGCAACGAAGACGGCCGCCTGCAGATCATCTACAACGGCGAAATCTTCAACCACGCTTCGCTTCGCCCCGATCTCGAAGCCGCCGGCCATCGTTACCAGACTCGTTGCGATACCGAAACGATTGTCCACTCCTACGAACAATACGGCGAAGACTGCGTTAGCAAGTATCGCGGCATGTTCGCCTTCGTTATCTGGGATACCGAATCGAAAACCTTGTTCTGCGCCCGTGATCGTTTAGGCATCAAGCCCTTCTATTATTGGACCGACGGCGTCACTTTCATCTTCGCCAGTGAGATCAAGGCGCTCCTGATGCACCCGGCCGTCAGCGCCGGCTTCAATGAGAAGCACCTGCCCGAATTCCTTGCCTTCGGCTACCTGAGCGGCGAAGAAACGATGTTCCGTGGCATCCGCAAACTGATGCCTGGCCACACCATGAAAGTGCAGGTCACACCTGACCGCCGGCTCGAAATCTCGCAGAAACGCTATTGGGATGTTCCGGTTCCCTTCTCCGGTGAACAGCGCGACGATCAGTCCTGGATCGACGAATGCCGGCGTCGCGTCGAAGAAACTGTTCGCATGCGCCTCATGAGCGACGTGCCGCTGGGCATGTTCCTGAGCGGCGGCATCGATTCCAGCACCATCGCTGCCCTGATGAAAACCATGGTGTCCGACCAAAAGATCAAAACCTTCTCGGTCGGCTACCGCGAAGTGGAATACAGTGAACTCGGTTTCGCCCGCGATCTTGCGGCTGAAATCAATACCGATCATCACGAAGTAACCCTCGGCATGGAAGACTTCTTCAACCAGTTGCCCACTCTCATCTGGCATGAAGATGAACCCATTGTCTGGCCTTCCAGCGTCTCGCTTTACTTCGTGTCCAAACTCGCTTCCCAGGAAGTAAAGGTCGTACTGACGGGCGAAGGCGCCGACGAAATCTTCGGAGGCTATACCCGTTATCAACACCACGCCAATAACGAATCGCACGCCGCCCTCTACAGCAAAGTTCCTGCCGGTCTGCGCCGCGGAATCCGCAATCTCGTTGCCAGCTCGAGCCTGCTCCCGGCCGATCTCCGCCGCAAAGCCCAGCACACCGTTGTTGGCCGCAAAAACACCTTTGAGTCGCTGTACCTTGACAACTTCTATTCCGCCTTCTCCGAAGACGAACAAGCCGGTCTGACAAAAGAACACTTCCCCGCCGGCAGCCCCTATTTCAGCTACATGGCCCATCGCTCCAGACGCAGCGGCACCGATCCTCTAACCCAGCTCCTCTACGCCGATCAGAAAACCTATCTCGTCGAACTCCTCATGAAGCAGGATCAAATGAGCATGGCTTGTTCGATCGAAAGCCGGGTACCATTCCTCGATCACCCTCTGGTTGAATTCGCCGCCCAAGTCCCCGCCCACCTCAAGATCCGCGACGGCAAAGGCAAATACATCTTGCGCAAAGCTGTGGAGAATCTTTTGCCGCCAACCACACTCACGCGCCAGAAACTCGGCTTCCCAACGCCCATCAAGAATTGGCTGCTCGATCCACGCGCCGATGCGCTCTACAAGAAGCTGCAGGAACCGAACGGATTCATCGCTTCTTACCTCGATATGAGCCGTGTGAAGTCGCTGATCGAGCAACACCGTAGCCAGACCATTGATGCCACCGACCGCATCTGGCGTCTGTTGAATCTGCAGTATTGGGGCGAGATTTTCCTTTCCGGCCGCGACCAAGCCCAGGAACTCTCCGCTCGCGTTCTCGTTAACTAACCGGCTTGCACCGGCGTTACTTCGACCAGTTCTTCTTCCTCGTCTGACGCCTCGGGCAACAGTCGGTGCATCGCGTTCGCTAGCCCGAACCAGAACAAAGCCAGGGTGCTGTAACCCTCGCTCAGAAAGATCATGCACGTGCAGGTGCCGGCAAGCGAAACCAGCAGCCCTCCCGCCAGTTTGTGCATCTCCACGTCCGGGTTCTCGCCTTTCTCGGAAGTGTGCCGCACCACTTGAATCACGCTCTGAAACGAAAAGATGACCATCAGCACATAGAAGACCACTCCCGGCAGGCCGGTCTCAGACGAGATCTCCGTATAGGAGTTGTGCGTGTTCATCTCCAGCCACTCAATGCCCTGCATCCGGCCAAATTCCACAATAGTCGGCCCAAAATTACCCGGCCCCACTCCCAACACCGGATTATTCAGCGTCATGTTAATACTTGTCGTCAGCAGCGTCTCGCGCGAAGTTACAGACACCGCTGCTTCGCTAGGCGGCTGAGTCTCGTCAGCCGGAGCAATTCTGGCCGCCACCAACAGCTGGTTGCGTAGCGAAGCCGGCATGAATGCCAGGAACGCCACCAGCGCAACAACTGTGGCGGAAGCCATCACAATGCGCACACGGATTGACAGGAAGAAGAATAGGACGGCGAGCATCACCGCAACCGCAACCAAGCTGCCGCGTGACGCAGTCCGCAAGGCTAGCAATACCGGAACCACCGTCGCGATCCCGGCAACGGCCTTTCGCCACCCTTCCTTGCCCGTCAAGACCACCCATATGATGGGCGCCATTCCCAGCAACCCCATGGCGAAGTAGTTCGGGTCGCCATAGAGTCCTCCGCGTAACCCAAAGCGCCCGTTGCGATAGCCACTCCAAACCATCCCTAGGGCGCAGACAAACAATCCTGCCGCGGCAAGTATCGCAAACAGCTTCTTAAAGTCTGCTCGATCCGCCAGCAAACTCGCCGCCACAAACAGCACGGCGCCGTCGAGCGTCCCCTGCAGATACGGGAAACTGTATGCGGAATGTGGGTTCGCCACATACGCGACAACCACCCATGCCACGAACAGCGGCATGATCTTACCGCCCAGCGTCTTCCAGAACGCCAACTTGCGCGCGTTCAGCGCGAGTGCTATCACCAGCAAGCCGAACAAGACAATGGCGCCGCCTTTGCCGGCAAACTCAAGAATGCGGCTTGCCTCAATAAAGACCGTGATGAAAAACAGCCCTACAGCCAACGAATAGCTCATGTGAAATGATTTATTCCAGCGTGACATACGCACAGGTACGGTCGCAATGGTAGTAGGTTTGTTCAGTATTGGCCTCGACGCATACTGGCCTCAATTCACCGGCTTGCGGGAAAGACTGGAGGGCTATAACCGCATACTCCAAAAGCAGTTGTCCGGGCCCGACGTCACCGTTGTAAATCTCGGTCTGATCGATACGCCGGAAAAGGCCGTTTCGGCCGGCCATCAATTCCGACAAGCCGATGTGGATCTCATCTTCCTCCACGTCGCAACTTATGCCCTTTCTGCCACTGTGTTACCGGTTGTCCGCCGTGCCAAAGTACCCGTGATCATCCTGAACCTGGCGCCTGGAGAAGCGATCGATTATCGCGCTTTCAACGCGCTCCAAGATCGCGGCAAGATGACCGGCGAATGGCTCGCCTGGTGCCAAGCCTGTTCCGTTCCCGAAATCGCCAACGTCTTCCGCCGCTGCGCGATCCCGTTCTATCAAGTTACGGGCTTGCTTGAAAACGATCCCATCGCTGCCAGCGAAATTGGCGCCTGGCTGGATGCCGCACGCGTTGCTCATCAAATGGAGCATAACCGTCTCGGTCTCATGGGCCATTACTACGGTGGCATGCTCGATATCTATTCCGATCTCACCCAGCATTGCGCCGCGTTCGGCGGCCACATGGAATTGATTGAAGTAGATGAGCTCACCGCGCTTCGCTCTACCGTTTCCGATCGGGAAGTTGCCGTTCGCGTCGATCATTTCCATCAAGCCTTCGACGTGCAACCGGAATGCTCGAACGCCGAGCTGTCCCGTGCGGCCCGAACCTCCGTCGCTTTAGACAAGCTGGTCGAAAACCACAACCTCGGCTCTTTCGCCTATTTCTACAGCGGTACCGGCAACCCGGGTAACGAAGACACCATGGGTAGCGTCATTCTAGGTACGACCCTCCTCACCGCTCGCGGCATCCCTGTAGCCGGCGAATATGAAGTGAAAAACGTCCAAGCCATAAAAATCATGGATTGCTTCGGCGCCGGTGGTTCTTTCACCGAATACTACGCGATCGATTTTAAGGACGATGTCGTACTCATGGGCCACGATGGGCCCGGCCATATCGCTATCGCGGAAGGCAAAACAAAAGTTCGCCCGCTCGGCGTCTATCACGGAAAAGTGGGCGCCGGATTATCGGTGGAAATGTCGGTAAAGAATGGCCCCGTCACGTTGCTGTCCGTCGTGCAAACCGAACAGGGCAAGCTGAAACTTCTGACAGCGGAAGGCGAATCGCGCCCCGGTCCGATCATGGAAATTGGCAACACGAATAGCCGCTACGCGTTTTCGCTTGGCGCGCGCAAGTTCATCGAGTCCTGGAACGCGCAAGGCCCTGCCCATCATTGCGCGGTCGGCGTTGGCCACATTGCTGAGAAAATCCGGAAGTTCGGCGCGCTCTTAAACCTGGAAGTGGTGCAGGTCTGTTAATTGAACTCGATCTCCACGTCATCCACATAGCACCAGCCCCAATCCTCGCCCCGCTCCATTGATTTCATGATTGGGTGTTTCGTGTGATGAAAGTGCTTGGTGGCGTGCTTGTTCTTGGACGAATCGCAACAGCCCACATGCCCGCATTCCATGCACAGCCGCAGATGCACCCAAGTATCGCCCATCTTCAGGCATTCTTCACAACCTTCCGGCGTCTTCGGCTTGACATCACGAATTTCGTCCAAATGCGTGCATGCTTTCATCCTTCTATCCTCCAACTTTTGTTGTAGGACAAATAGACGTGAAATTGCTAGCATCTGGCAATATGCTCGCGCGCATCACCCTCCTCATTTGCCCGGTTATTTCACTGGCTTGTTTTGCTTTGCCGATGTATGTAATCAGGCCTTTCCGGCATCAGGGCGCGCGGGAATTAGCTGTGGCCCTTTTCGCGCGGCAAATCGACCCAATCCTATCATTGGCATGCCTCTTGCTAGTGCGGTGAGGCGCATGCTTACCCGATTCGCGAGATGGCTTACCATCACGTGGTCAATGACGTCGTTGGGCGGGAACCGATCGTTTCCACTTATTGAACGCTCTGTCACACCGGCCTAATGTGGAAACGCGATTTCCGGCCCATTGGCAGGTTCACAACTCGATGCCGTTCACAGCGATGACTTGACTTTCGCTTTATGGCGGAGCGAACAGCCGCAGGGCATGGTCTTGAAAGCGCTGCCGAAATACGCCTCCGACTACGAAACCAAGGACTGGGATATCCGGATGGCAAAGGTGCGAACCGTGCTGGATTTCCCCAATTTCGGCTTGCAATCGCGAGACCTCGTTTTGGGCATTGATCGATCGGAATCCGCAGAAGTTTGTGGCGAGTATTTATGATGTGCGAAGACGGAGGATTATGTCATGTAAAAGCAACGCAGCGGATTTATTGCTGCAAGGCGCTGCCTTCGTATGTCAGCCTGCCCGTGAATCAGTGAGCCAATCCGGTGAGGCGGCGCATTTCGGAGAATGCGACAGCGCCGTAGACATCGGCGAAATCGCGAATAAGGAAGGGCTCGACTTTGATCTTTTGAGCTTCTGCGGTGTTGCCGGCTTTGTCGAGCGAGGCGGCCAACATGGCGCGGACTCGAAGATCGGCGCCTTCGCCAGCGTCATAGGCTTTGCGCCATTCGGCGGCGGCCTCAGGATAGTGACCGTTTAAGAAAAATCCATAGGCAAGGACAGGCTCTTTGAGCGCGGGATTGAGCGGAGACGCTTCGACTCGCTTGCGCCACTCTTCGGCAGACTGATCGGGGGCGACGAGGAGAGACGACACGAGGGTGATCGGGGTGGTTTTGCTGTCGGATTTCATACCAAGGTCCGCGGTGCGGCGGGCGCCGGCGAAATCCTTATTCATGAGGCGCCAGACAGTGGCTTCGCTCAAAGCCATGCCGTGGATTTGGGGATTGGTGAACTGAGAGGTTTCGGCCAAAGAAAGCGCCTTGGCGCGATCGCCGGAGAGTTCGCTCCAAGTGGCGCGGAGAAGAATTTGGAAGTCCGGATTCTTTACTTGAGTGATGAACTTTTCGGCTGTCTCGGTGGCGCGCTTCACGTCGCCTTCGAGGAGGATTGTGGTGGCGAGTTCGGCGAGTCCGGCAGGGGAATTCGATAGTTGACTGAGAACATGCTCGGCTTCGGCGAAGCGCTTGCTTTGGACGAGACCTTCGGCGAGTTCGGCTTTCAGGGACGGGTTGTTGGGATTGAGCTGGATTGCTTTGTTGAGAGCTGCGGAGCCGGCGTTGGCGTCACCATTGAGAAAACGCACGCTGGCAATCATGGAGAGAGCTTCCCAATCGTTGGGCGCGACTTTGAGCAATGCTTCGACACTAGCGGTGCGCTCTTTGAGAGGGGCGTGGGCGAGTTGAGCGAGCAGAGCTTGGATGCGAGCGCGGTCGTAGGGCTGGAAACTCGCGAGGTGAGCCTTGGCGTCGGCTACTGCATCTTTGTAACTCTCTGGTCCGGCTGGGGCCACTGTTTGAAGCAATAGAAAATACGCGAAGCCGAAATTGGGGTCGAGCGCGATTGCTTTCTTGAAAGCGTCGAGTCTCTGTTGGGGCACTTGGGTGGAGCCGGCCTTGGTGAGAAGCGAAAGAGCCTCGGTGTTTTTGGTAGGGAATTCGGCGGCGGTTTGATCAAGGCGTTTGGCCAGTGTATCGAGGGCGGGGATCAGCGTGGATGCGGAGTTGGCGTCAATCTCCTGTGTGGCGGTCGTTTTTTGGGTTTTCGTATCGACGACTTCGGCGGTGATGTGAATTTTGCTCTGGCGATCTTCCAATTTCAAGCGCAAGATATCCGCGGCGCCGGTTTCAGAGACGCTCGATTCGTTGCTAACCATGACGGGGGCAGTGAATTGCGACGGCATGAAATCTTGCTGAAAGACCAGCGGGACGCCAATCTTCATCCAATCAGCGGAGGCGTCACTGAGCAAAATGTTGGCTGGGGGAATCGCCATCCGCCGTAGTTCGGTTTTCTTGGGGGCGCAGGCGCAGAAGTAAAGGCTCGATACGCAGATGAGAATCAGGATCGGGCGAGTGAGTTTAGCTGATGTGAAAAACAGAGAGGTCCTCTACAATGGCTTTGGATTTTCAGCAAGCAATTGGACGAAGGCGGGATCTTTTTTGAGCGAAGCGAATTCCGGAATCGCCGGAATCTTGTCGCGGTCTTTGATTCCTTCCTCCAAAGCTTTACGCAAATAGAGTAGCGCACGATCATTGGCGCCTGTTTTTGCGTACATTTTGGCCATGTAGAGGTGATAAGTTGCGCGTTCTTCCACGTCGCGCTCCATCATGAGTGTGCCGAAGTTGCTGTGGTGTTCGAAGACATCGGGATCCAGCTGAAGGGCGTGCATATAGGTTTCGGTCGCTAGTTTGTAATCTTTGCGGCCGAAATAGGCGGAGCCCAGATTGGAGTAGAGCGAGGCGCTGTCTGGGTCAAATTTTAGAGCGCGTTTGTAGTACTTGATGGAGCGGCCGTAATCACGTTGAGCGTAGTAGATAGTGCCGATGTTGTTGATGGCTTCCGGATAGCGAGGATTGAGTTTGACGGCGTGCCGGTAGTTCTTAAGCGCCAAGTCAAGCTTCGACATTTGATGGAAGGCGATGCCGATTTTGTTGGCGAGGATGGGGGAATTGCCGGGTCCCTGGCGGTACATGTCGATAGCCTCGCGGTACATTTTGCGAGCCATGTAGATATCGCCACGTGTCTCATTCGAAAGGTTGGTGGGGGCGTTGGCCGAGGGCAACGGCGCATCCGTGCGGGATCGAAAACCACTGGCACCAGCCTGTGCAAGACCCACGGCGGTGCAGAAAACGAACGCAACGAACATCCGGATAGAAGAGGTCATTAAAGGACCCTCCCTTGTTCATACTATATACCCAAATTGGTGTAGACGGAGTACGAAGCGAGAACACGTGTTTTCGCCAAACCATTGAATATAGTTGGTACCCCAGGCATTGTTGAACAGGTTGAAGTGGATGCCGAGAGAGAGATCGGGTTGGGATTTGGAGAAATAAAGAGGAGACATCTCGCCGAGGGAAACCAAAGCGGTGTCGAGGTTTTGAATTTCGAAGGAGCCGCGCTCGTCCTTATATTGGACGGCGGTGACAGCATGGATATGCCGGTTTCCGGCGGAAACCACATCGAACGGGGAGACGGGCTGATCGACTTTGGTGAGCATCCAGTTCTGCGGCTGGTGAATCAGCGGATTGAAAGAGAGCCAGAGCGCTTCGGGCATGCGGTTGGAGCGCTTGTTGAACCATGTGCAGTGGACGTGGATGTCGGCATCGTCTTTTGGAAAACCGAATTCGAGGTAGCACTCCTGCGGGGGAGCAGTGACTTTGGAATTGGCTAGATCTTCGAATTGCAGGCGGGTCACGATTCGGTGGCTATCGGCAAGTTCGCCAGCCCAACAAGCAGTAAGTTTGGGTTGCCAGATGCGACTTTGCGCGCCGAATTTTTCGAGGTTGGGTTTGCCGAAATCTTTTGGCGCCCAGTCGGTCTGAACCGTGATGTAGCTGGCGAGGAATCTGTCGAAATCCTCTTTGGAGAGAGTTTGATAGGAGAAAAGCGCGAGTGGGTGCTGAGGAGAGGCCCAACGCCGGTCTTTGTATTTGAGTTCGTTGATGGCGCCAGTTGCCGGGTCAAGTGCGAGCGTGAAGTGTGTTGTGGCGAAGGGAGAATCGGGCGAATGGCTTTGGAGAGAAGAAGTATCGGGAGGGCCGGCCGGGACGAGGCTTGCAAGATGTTTATGTGCTTCGTTGCGAAGATCGTCAGGGAGGGTAGCGACGGCATCATCTATATCTGCGCGTTTCTCTTGCCAACTGCCGGTGACGACGCGATATTTGGGGTCGGCTAACACGGCGGCGAGATCGTCGGGCGTGTAGTGATCGAAGTCGAGCCAGGTTTTGGTGTCGGTACCCCAGGTGTGCTCGACGGCTAGGGCGAATTTCGAGAGGAAAGCGAGATCGGTGGCGTCGGCGATCTGGATTTTTCCTGTATCGATCCAGGAGCGGCGCAATCGGACCAGTTCACGGGTGCGGGCGAGTTTGATGGGATCGCTGGCCACGCCGTGAATCCAGGTATCGCCGATTTCCTGGGTGAGAACGGGCAAGTTGTTGCGAAAAGGCTGGACGGCGTTGGCGATGTCTGTAAGATTTGCGGCTTGAATCGTGGCGTTTGGGAACTGTTGCCGAAGGTCGGCGTAGATCTGATGAACTTCGTCGATAGTGTGGGGACCGGAGTTGTCGTCGCGAACTTCGACGGCGATGGCGAGGTCGGAGCGGGGAATGCGGATGACGCCACCGTAGGCCAGGCGGTGATAAAGCATGATGAGACTTGCGCCGCTTGCGGGGTCCTTCCAGAGGAAGGCATCGGGTACGTCGGGCGGGGTGCTGGCGGAGTTGACGCCGATATCCAGAAGAGTGACGCCGGCTTTTGAGAGCGGCTGAATGAGGCCGCGTGAATGTCCAGGGACGTCGGTCATTTTGGCGCCTGTGGTTTTCTTTCCGAAGCGCCGGTCGAGGGAGGCAGAGAGACCGAGACAACCCGCAATGGCGGTAGCATCAAGAAGTTCTGTTTGCCAAGTGAAGGGAAGAGCGTGCCAAGCGATATCGCCACGCAGAAGGGCGGCTTCCATTTGGGTGCGGTTGGTTGGCGAGGCTTGCTCGAGGTATTGGTAGATGAGCCAAGAACCGGTAGTCCAGATGTAGCGGTCGGCGCCGGCGGCGTGGAGGTCGGCGGCGAGGCGGGTGGCCTGGGGGAAATAGACGGTGAAGTATTTGTTGATGATGGCGGCTTGAGTGTCAACAAAACCTACGTCAAGATGGCATTTGAACATCACGAGGACGCGCTTGACCTGAGGGTCGGGTAGGGCTAAGGCGCGCTGGGCTAGGGTAGCGGCAGAGGCGGCTGTTGAGCGGAGCAGGAATTGGCGGCGATTCATGAGTTCAACTGTAACGCCAGAGGTGTGGAGTAGGGTTGGCCGGAGGTTCTAACGGGGAGATGGAAAAGGGACGATAAGGAGGTTTGAAGGAAGATGATGAAGTATTCTGAACGTATGGCTCAAGCAGGAACCAGCCGGCAGCGCACGCTCGACATTGAGAAGCACGCCGAAGAGATCTTCGGCAATGCGGAGATCGCTCAGCGGTGGTTGCGGCACCCTAACCGGGCAACGGACGACAAAGCTCCACTAGAACTGTTGGCTGCGGAAAATGGGTTTCAGCGGGTCAAGATTCTGCTGGACCGCATCGATTACGGAGTTCTCGCGTAGAATGCGCGTCGTGTGCCTTTGCACGCGCAGACATCCCGAATTGGACGGAGAAGGGCCTAGGCTTTTCGGCAGCCGTTGGACATCACCCGGGATGGCGGTTGTCTACACTGCATCATGCACGGCGCTATCGATTCTGGAGTATTTGGCCCACGTTCAAGAGTTGCCCGAGGGCATGATTTTGAAGTGGATTGAAGTTCCGGACACGCTCCCGATGGAAGTGGTCCATTCCATTCCGGCGGACGCGTCCGCTTTTCGACAGATTGGCGATAGCTGGCTCAAGCATAAAAATGCAGTTGGGTTGCGAGTGCCTTCGGTGCTGGCACCTCGCCAGTGGAATTTGCTTTTGAACCCGGCACACTCACTGTTCCTGGCTGTGAAAACGGTTGAGGAATCGCCTTTCGGGTTTGACTCGCGTTTATTGTCGACATTTTCTTAGTTAGCGCGGCGTGCTAATAATCGGAAAGCAAATCGCCGCATGATGAATTCCGCCATCGAACAACCGGAGCCTACGCTCGCCGCGAAGCGATTGCTTCCCTGGTTAGTGGCGGTGGCGTTTTTCATGGAATCGCTTGACACAACGATTCTCAACACCGCAGTTCCGACGATTGCCGAAGCCCTGCACGTTGCTCCACTGAGCATGAAGGCCGTACTGGCCAGCTACACATTGAGCCTTGCGGTGTTCATTCCGATCAGCGGGTGGGTGGCTGACCGATTTGGCACGCGCCGAGTTTTTTCGGCGGCGATCGGAATATTCACCCTGGGATCCCTGTTTTGTGGCATTTCAACCAGTATCCACGTGCTGGTAGCGTGCCGCATTCTGCAGGGCTGCGGCGGAGCCATGATGGTTCCGGTTGGGCGCCTCACATTGGTCCGCACGTTCGCCAAATCGGAATTAGTCAGAACAATGAGCTTTGTTGCTATTCCGGGCTTGATTGGTCCCATGCTGGGGCCGGTTGCGGGCGGCCTGATTGTCGGGTATTTTCATTGGCGCGTCATCTTCTTTGTGAACCTTCCGATTGGGATTTTGGGGCTGGTGATGGTGTATTTGCACCTGCCCGACTATCGTTCGGAAAAAATCGTCCCGCTCGATTTCGCGGGGTTGCTTCTGTTTGGCTCAGGTATTGGATTGCTTTCTTACGTGCTCGAGGTTTTTGGCGAGCACACTTTGAGCATTCTGGAAATTGTTGCGCTCCTTCTCTTGTCGATCGTTCTTCTCGGAGTTTATGGCTTCCGGGCAAATCGGATCGAATACCCGTTACTGCAGCTGAATTTGTTTCGCGTGAGAACTTTTCGCGCGTCAGTGGTGGGCAGTTTTATTACGCGGATCGGTGCAGGTGGTCTGCCGTTTCTTTTTCCATTGCTTTATCAGGTGGGGCTGGGGTATTCGCCGGTTCAATCCGGTTTATTGCTAATGCCCCAAGCTCTGGCGGCGATCAGCCTGAAATTGACAATTCCCAAGATACTCGCGCGGATGGGCTATAAGAGTGTACTCATTTCCAATACTGTTCTTCTTGGGCTCATGATAGTGCTGTTCGCAACGATTGGGGTCGGCACACCGGCGTGGCTGATCGTGCTGCAAGCATTTTGTTATGGGTTCTTTACTTCACTGCAATACACGAGCATGAATACTTTGGTTTATTCCGACGTCACGCCGGAGGAAACCAGCAGTGCCAGTACGATTGCAAGCACCATGCAGCAAATGTCGATAAGCTTTGGAGTTGCTTCCGCATCGCTTGCGACGGCGGTTTTTGTGCCAGACCGTTTTCATTCGACTCCGGCGGAAATGATCCACGGTATTCACAGCGCTCTGCTGTGCCTGGGAGTTTTCACTTTGTTTTCAACCGTAGTGTTTGGCGGCTTGAAATCGGAGGATGGCGACAGTGTAAGTCAGCACAAGGTGGTTGAGCACGTCGAGTAGATTGCGTGTTTCAGGGGACGATTCCCAAAAACGGACACTCGGCCTTTCGTTCAGTCTGCCAGTGGCCAGGATTCGCTTTCTTTCGGGGATTAGGGTTCGATTCAAGCCAGTCATCCTGTTAAACTAAAGAAGTCAATCCTCATTTCAGGTCTAGAGGTGTGCACGCGCTGGAGAGCGCGCGCCCGAAAAATCATAGGAGTCTAAACGGTCCGTTCATGAAATATATCTTTACTTCCGAGTCTGTCACTGAAGGTCACCCCGACAAAATTGCCGATCAGGTTTCCGATGCAGTGCTAGATGCTGTATTAACAGAAGACCCGACGGGCCGTGTTGCCTGCGAGACGCTGGTTACGACCGGCATTTGTGTGGTGGCCGGTGAAATTACAACCAAAACCTACGTCGATGTGCCCAGGCTCGTGCGTAGCGTGATTCACGACATTGGCTACAACGATGCCGCTTTTGGATTTGATTCGAAGACTTGCGCGGTAGTCAACATGATTCAGGCGCAATCGCCCGACATTGCCATGGGGGTTGACACCGGTGGAGCGGGCGATCAGGGCCTCATGTTCGGCTATGCCTGCAATGAAACAAAGGAATTGATGCCGCTGCCGATTGCGATGGCGCACAGCTTGGTGAAGCGCTTGAGCGAATCGCGGCGCGCAAAAGAACTAAAGTATCTGCGCCCCGACGGCAAGAGCCAAGTGAGTGTCGAGTACGAAGATGGCAAGCCGAAGCGCATCGACGCGGTCGTGATTTCGACGCAGCACGGCGACGATGTTTCAACCGAGCAATTGCGCGCCGACGTGAAGAAGTTCATCATCGATCCGGTGATCCCATCGAACATGGTCGATTCAAACACCAAGTTTCATATCAACCCGACCGGCCGTTTTGTGATCGGTGGACCTCACGGTGACACCGGGTTGACGGGACGCAAGATCATTGTCGACACCTACGGCGGAATGGGTAGGCATGGCGGCGGCGCGTTTTCGGGCAAGGATCCGACGAAGGTGGACCGTTCCGCTTGCTACATGGCCCGCTACGTTGCCAAGAATATTGTGGCTGCAGGCTTGGCAGACAGAGCGGAAGTGCAGCTCGCTTACGCGATCGGCGTAGCCGAACCTGTCTCGATAATGGTGAACACGTTCGGGACCGGCAAGGTGGAAGACACTCGCTTGGCAGAAATTGTGCGCGAGAGCTTTTCGCTGACACCGGCTGGGATGATCAAATCGCTGAATCTGCGCAGGCCCGTGTACCGGTTGACCGCAGCTTTCGGCCACTTTGGAAGGACTGGCGACTCGTTTACCTGGGAAGCGACCGACAAGGCACCGGCATTGCGCGAGGCTGCGCAACTGACCTCGGTAGCCTAGGTAGCAGGGTTGAAGGAGAGAAGCGAGGCTATGTCGACGCAAGCCGTTGGGGCAGTGCCTTGTGATATCAGAGATCTCGGGCTCGCTGAGCGCGGCAAGAAACGCATCGAATGGGCTTTTCAATCGATGTCGGTCTTGCAAGGCATCCGCAAGCACATTATCAAAGCGCAGCCGTTTGCGAATTTGCGGATTGCGGCGTCTTTGCATATCACGCCTGAAGCGGCTAACCTTCTGATCACTTTACGGGATGGCGGCGCAAATTTAATGCTGTGCGCCGCCAGCCCGAACTCCACACACGACGATGTAGCAGCCAGCATTGCCAAGGACTACAACATTCCGGTTTTTGGCATCTGCGGCGAGAGTCAGGAAGTGTTCGATGTTCATCTGCGGACGGTGATCGCATCGCAGCCGCAACTTGTGATCGACGACGGATCCGCTCTTACCGCAACGTTGCATGAAAAACATCCTGAAGCGCTACCTGAAATATTGGGTGGGACGGAGGAAAGCGCGAGCGGGGTGGCGCGAATGAGATCGGCGTCGAAGCAGAGTCTCTTGGGTTTTCCCGTGGTTGCAGTGAGTGAAGCGGCGACCAAACAACTGTTCGATAACCGCTGCGGAACAGGGCAGAGCACGCTCGATGCGATCACTCGCACAACCGGCGTGCTTTTGTCTGGGTTGAACGTGGTGGTGGTTGGGTTCGGACCTTGCGGACGCGGGATTGCGGCTCGCGCCCGCGGTTTGGGCGCCAACCTGATCATTTGCGAAGTTGACCCGGCTCGAGCTTTGGAAGCCATTATGGATGGCTACCGCGTGTTGGCATTTGCAGATGCGGCGGCGCTCGGGGATATTTTCATAACCGTCTCAGGAAATAAGAATGTCATTGGGCGGGAACACTTTGACAAATTCAAAACCGGGGCGATTTTGGCCAACGCGGGCCATTCCAACGTCGAAATCGACGTGGAGAACCTCGGATTGATTGCTTTGTCGCGCCGGCAAACGCGCGATTTTGTTGAAGAATTCGTGATGCGCGATGGCAGGCGTCTTTATTTGTTGGGCGACGGACGGCTGATCAATTTGAACGCGACTGAAGGATTGCCGGCTTCGGTAATGGATATTTCGTATGCGCTGCACGCTTTGAGCGCCGAATACCTAATTAAGTGCAACGGCGTGCTGCAGAAACATGTGGTGCCCGTACCGCTTGAGATTGACCGGCAGGTGGCGCGCATCAAACTAGAATCAATGGGCGTTAAAATCGACCGTTTGACGGTGGACCAGGAACAATATCTGGCTAACTGGTTTGAGAACGCCTAAAGCACGGCAGATGGCGCGTGAAGAGATACACTTTGCGCGGCTTTGAAGAAAATACTGGACAATAGAGAAAAGTGTCGACAGCAGAAGATTGTAAACGTTCGTTTGACGTAGAGATTCCGGTTGAAGAGGTAGAAAAGGCTCGCCAGCGAGTTGCCGAGTCGATCAGGCAGAAGGTACGGCTTCCTGGCTTTCGGCCGGGCAAAGCACCGGTGCACATGATTGAATCGCGCTTTGCCGGCGATATCCGCCAGGAAGTGCTGGAGCAATTGCTGCCGCAGGCGTTTCGTGCGCGCGTGGAAAAGGAAGAACTGCGCGTGGTCGGTCAGCCTAATATTTCCGACTTGCATTACGAAAAAGGCGCGCCTATCCGCTTCAAAGCGAATTTCGAAGTTGCTCCCGAATTTGAAATTGCTCCTTACACGGGATTGCCGGTGAAATATGAGGAACCGGTTGTGACCGACGAAGATATCGCGCGCCGGTTAGAGGAGACGCGCGAGCGGCGTGCTGAATTCGTCAACCAGGATCCACGGGCGATCGCAGATAAGGACCATGTGGTTGTAGCCCTTAAATCGTTGGAGGGCCTGGCCGAGCCGATTGAGCAGGATTCCACCATCGAAGTCGGCGGTGCCGATACGTTCCCGTCATTTACCGAGGCGCTATTAGGCGCTACGCCAGGCGAGACGAAGGAAGCCGAGATCGTTTATCCCGAAGATTACGGCGAGAGCCGCTTGGCGGGCAAAACCGTACGGTTTTCGTTAACGCCGAAAGTGATTCAGAAGAAGGAATTGCCCGCGCTCGACGACGAGTTTGCGCGCGATCTTGGGGATTATCAAACCCTGGAGGAATTGCGCGACGCGGTTCGCAAATCGATCTTCCATGAGAAACAGGCTGCAGCGCAACAGGTAGCCAAAGAGGCGTTGATTGACCGCTTGGTTGAGGCGAACGATTTTCCTGTGCCTGAGGCTTACGTGAACCGCCAAATTGAAAACCAATTGACCACGCAATTGAGGCAAGTGACTGGCCGCGACGTCGACCTAAGCACCCTAAACCTCGATTGGGCGAAGGTCAAGGAAAAACAAAAAGATTCGGCTCTGCGCAGTGTGAAAGCATCGCTTTTGCTTGAGAAGGTTTCCGACAAAGAAGGCATTCGCGCCACGAAAGATGAGGTGGATCGCGAAGTTCACCGCATGGCCCAACAAGAGCGGGAGCCTATTCCGGTAGTGCGAGCGCGGCTCGACAAAGACGGAACGTTGGCGCGTATTGCCAGCCATATCCAAACAGAGAAAACGCTTCAGTTCCTTTTCGAACAGGCGCAGAAACAGGTATAGATGCGGCTGCACCACAGAGACATGGATATTGCGGACATTGCAGTAAGTGGTACAAACCCTACTCCTAGCTCGGGGATTTCCGAGGGGAGAATTCCCCGTCGCCGCATTAGTGCTGATATACTGGGACTGGATTTCTTCCGGTCAGGTCTGAGGGATTGCTCGTGGTCCTTCCATCGTTAGGAGACTTAGCTTGAAGCGCACAACAGACGATTCCCTCCGCTGTTCGTTCTGTCACAAAAGTCAAGACGTTGTTGGTAAGCTCATCTCCTCCCCCAGCGACTATCCGCGCGCCTATATTTGCGACGAGTGCATCGCGGTATGTAATTCGATCATCGAGGATGATCGGCATGAGAAGAGCTACGGGTCGCCCGGCAAGTTGCCGCGACCGTTAGAACTAAAAGAATACCTGGACCAATATGTGATTGGGCAGGAGGCGACCAAGAAGAAGCTCGCCGTTGCCGTCTATAACCATTACAAGCGGATTCAGATGAACAAACAGCGCGGCGGTGACGTCGAGCTGTCGAAATCCAATATTCTCTTGATCGGTCCGACGGGTACTGGCAAGACTCTACTCGCGCAGACGTTAGCCCGAATTCTCGATGTTCCGTTCGCAATTGTCGATGCCACTACTCTCACCGAGGCGGGCTACGTGGGCGAAGATGTGGAGAACATCATTCTTCGCCTGCTGCAGAATTCCGACTGGGATGTGCAGCGTGCTCAAACCGGCATCATCTACGTGGACGAGATCGACAAGATCGGTCGGAAGGACGAGAATCCTTCGATTACGCGGGACGTTTCGGGCGAGGGCGTCCAACAGGCGTTGCTCAAGATCTTGGAGGGAACGGTGGCTAATGTTCCTCCACAAGGCGGTCGCAAGCATCCGCACCAGGAGTTCACTCCGGTTGATACGACAAACATCCTCTTTATCTGCGGCGGAGCGTTTATCGGCTTAGAGAAGGTTATCGCTCGCCGTGTCGGGACCAAATCGATTGGATTTGTGCCGCCGGATGATAAGGATGCGCGCCGACCGAACGCGGTGCGGCGCGATGTTGATTTACTCGCTCAATGTCAGCCGGTAGATTTGATCAAATATGGTTTCATTCCAGAGTTCATCGGCCGCATGCCGGTGACGGCGGTTTTGGAAGATCTGTCTAAAGAAGCCTTGGTTCAAATCTTGACCAAGCCCAAAAATGCGATCATTCGGCAGTACCAGAAGCTGTTTGAGTTTGAAAATGTTAAGCTCAAATTTAGCGACGATGCCCTGGAAGCCGTAGCTCAAATGGCTATGGAGCGGAAAGTAGGCGCTCGAGGTTTGCGGATGATTCTTGAGGATCTGATGCTCGACCTCATGTACTATCTCCCCACATTCAAAAAGATTCGCGAGTTCGTTGTGACTAAGGAGATGGTGCTTTCGCAGAAGATCAGTGTGGCCGTGCTCGAAAAAGCCGGCTGATCCGACCAGACGCAGTGACAAGTCTTCGGATTGCCGCTTCCCAGTTGCGGGCCGCAACGTAGCTCCCACATTTGGCGGTTTCGGGCCGCCGAGAAAGTTCCGATGGTTACCACTAAAGACAAAACGGATACCAGACGCTTACCGATGATGCCGATTCGGGACGTCATTATCTTTCCGTACATGATGACCCCGTTTGTGGTCGGGCGGGAATCGAGCGTACGCGCCTTAGAAGAAGCACTTCTTGGGGATAAGAAGATCTTCCTGGCGACCCAGCACGACGCTTCCGTCGATGAACCCCGGCCGGATGAGATTTATTCGGTTGGAACAATTGCCAACATTGTTCAAAGTTTGAAACAGCCGGATGGCAATATCAAAGTCCTGGTAGAAGGTGTGGAGCGCGGCAAGATTGTTTCGGTCAGCGAAGAGGAAGGTTACTTCCGCGCTGTTGTTAGAACGGTCAGCCATAAGATTGAACCGGGCGGGCAGTTAGACGCGCTGATCAGCCGCGTCACTGGCCTCTTTGAGCAGTACGTCAAGCTGAGCCAAAACCTGAACTACGAAACGATGGTGGCAGCCATTCGGGTGGATGATCCCGGAAAGCTGGCGGACACCGTGGGCGCGAATCTGCAGCTTACGATTGAAGAGCGTCAGGAACTGCTTGAGATTTTCGATCCCATCGACCGTTTGACCCGCGTGGCGGATCTGCTCGACATTGAAATCGAAAAGCTGAATGTCGACCGCACCATTCAAGGCCGCGTGAAGCGCCAGATGGAGCGGGCGCAAAAAGAGTATTATCTCAATGAAAAAATCAAAGCGATCCAGAAAGAACTGGGGCGCGGCGAGAAGAGCGAATACGACGAGCTGAAGAAAAAAATCGACGCGGCGGGTATGACCAAGGACGCGCATGAGAAGGCAATAGCCGAACTCAAGCGGCTGGAAGGCATGCCTCCGATGTCGGCCGAGTCGACCGTTTCGCGCAATTACCTCGATTGGCTGCTGGCTGTGCCGTGGAAGAAGCGCACCAAGGAAATTCGCGATCTGCGTTATGCACGCCAGGTGCTCGAAGGCGATCACTACGGGCTCGAGAAGATTAAAGAAAGAATCCTCGAGTTTCTGTCGGTTCGGCGTTTGGTGCAAAATCCCAAAGGATCGATACTCTGTTTTGTTGGCCCTCCCGGGGTCGGCAAGACGTCGTTGGGCATGTCGATCGCGAAAGCAACAGGCCGCAAGTTTGTGCGCTTGTCGTTAGGCGGCGTGCGGGATGAAGCGGAAATTCGCGGTCATCGCCGTACCTATATAGGAGCGCTGCCGGGGCAAGTGATCCAGATGATGAAAAAGGCGGGTACGAAGAACCCGGTGATCATGCTGGATGAAATGGATAAGATGTCCACCGATTTCCGGGGGGATCCGTCAGCCGCTTTACTAGAGGTGCTGGATCCGGAACAGAACTACATGTTCATGGACCATTATCTGGACGTCGAATACGATTTGCGCGAAGTTTTCTTTATCGCGACGGCAAACGTGTTACACACGATTCCGCCGGCGTTGCAGGATCGCATGGAAGTGATCCGTCTTTCCGGTTATACGGAATTTGAGAAGCTGGAAATCGCCAAGCGCTTCCTGGTCATGAAACAGCGGAAAGATACCGGCGTGAGCGAAGAGCAAGTCGAGTTTCCGGACTCGGGTCTGCAAACGCTTATTCAGAGCTACACGCGTGAATCCGGCGTCCGCAACCTGGAGCGCGAAATCGGCAATCTTTGCCGCAAGGTAGCGCGCAAGGTGGTGGAAGCGCAATCGGCCAACGATGAATTGGTTCCGGTGCAATTGGATGCGCCGCTTGAAATGATTGAAGAAGAAGCACAACCGTTGGAAGAAGTCGTGGCTGAACCAGTAAAGAAGAACGGCAAAAAGAAGGCGAAGAAAGAAGAACCGCCGATTGTCCCGATTCCGAAGATCACGATGACGCCCGAGATCATCACGGAGATGTTGGGGCCGGCCAAATTCCGTGATGCCGATCTCGATAAGCAAAACGAGATTGGCGCCACCACGGGTTTGGCTTGGACGGAGATGGGCGGTTCGATTCTCACAACCGAAGCAACCGTGATGGAAGGGCGCGGTAAACTCACCACCACCGGCAAACTTGGGGACGTGATGCAGGAATCGGCTCAGGCGGCGATGAGCTACGTACGTTCGCGGGCCCAGTATTTGGGTCTGCCGAAGGATTTCTACCGCCACCTGGATATCCACGTACACGTGCCGGAAGGCGCCATTCCCAAGGATGGGCCCTCTGCCGGCATCACGATCGCTACGAGCATTTGCAGTTCCTTGACGGCGATTCCGGTGCGTTGTGATTTAGCGATGACCGGAGAAATTACCGTGCGCGGCCGGGTTTTGCCGATCGGCGGGCTCAAAGAAAAGCTAATGGCCGCGCATCGCCACGGTATCCGCGAAGTGGTGCTGCCGCGCGAAAACGAACGAGATCTGGTGGATATCCCGGAGAACATTAAGAAAGACATGAAACTGCACTTCGTGTTCTCTATGGACGAGGTGCTGAAGATTGCGCTGGAGCGCGAACTGGTCGCGCTACCGCTCGCGCCGGCGGCGGCTGCCGAACTGGTGGCCCGGCCGTCGGAAGACAACCTAACTCACTGATCCGGAGGACATGAGATAAGAATCGAGAGCCGACGCCGTGGCAACGCAGGTCACAGAAGCCAGCCTCATCATCAGCGCGGCAGACCCTCGACAGTTTCCGGCGGAACCATCGCTGGAGCAATGCGAGAAATCTGGGCCCTGGGAAATCGCTTTTCTGGGGCGCAGTAATGTGGGCAAATCAAGCCTGCTCAATGCAATCGTGCACCAGCCGAAGCTCGCGTTCACGAGTTCCCGACCCGGTTGCACGCAACTGATTAACTTTTACCAGATTGACGATTCGATTCGTTTCGTCGATCTCCCAGGCTACGGCTACGCGCAGGTTTCGCTGGAAGAGCGTGCGCGTTGGAAGGAACTGATTGAAAGCTACCTGCTGGATCGCAGCAGTCTGGCGCTTTCCTTTCTGCTCCTCGATGCCAGGCGTGGCTGGTTGGAAAAGGACCTGGAACTCCGGTCCTGGCTCGAGTTCCACAACCGTCGCTACCAGGTGATTGTCACCAAGGTCGACAAACTCAAAAGTAAGAACCAACTTAAAACCGGAATGGACGCAATCCAAAAGCAACTTGTTGGACAGCAAGCCATTCCTTTCTCGGCCCTAGACGGCCGAGGAGTGAGGGAAATTTGGCAAATCATCTCGAAGATCAAGAACAAGCAGTAGCCCCCGCGGCCGTCACCGAAGACGCGCCCAACGAGAAGCCACAAGAAGTTAACGGCGAAGGCAAACCTGCTGCAGAGGCTAGCTCAGCTAGCGATGAAAAGAACGGCGCGGCGGAAGCCAAGGAAGCGAAATCGGATAAACCGGTTTCGCGTCCGAAGTCTGCCGAAGCCAAAGGCAACGGCAAAGCCGGCGGAGAGGTAAAAACCGCGGTTAAACCACCCACCGAACAACCCAAGGCGCCGGCCGCCGGAGACCAGCAGCAGCCTGCTGCCAGCGCCGCTCCCGCGCCCGCCGGTCCTGCGCAAACTCAACCAGGTCCGCAACCTCGACGCGGACGGCATTCGATCGGCAACACTGGTCAACAAGGCCAAAAAGGCGCATTGACGCTCGACTTGGTGGAACTGAAAGACATGAGCATTCAAACGCTCAATCAGATCGCCAAAGATTTGAACGTGCCTGGCGCCGCCGGCCTGCGGAAACAGGAATTGATTTTTAAAATCCTGCAGGCGCAAGCCGAAAAGAGCGGCCTCATTTTCTCCGAAGGCGTTCTCGAGTGTCTGCCCGATGGCTTTGGCTTTTTGCGCGCGCCCGAATACAACTACCTTCCTGGCCCCGACGATGTCTATGTCTCGCCTTCGCAAATTCGACGCTTCGATCTGCGAACGGGCGACACCGTTTCCGGGCAGATCCGGCCGCCGAAGGAAGGCGAACGCTACTTCGCGTTGATCAAAGTGGATGCGATCAACTTCGAAACCACCGACGAATCCCGCAATAAAATCTTTTTTGACAATCTCACGCCGCTCTATCCCGATAAGCGGCTGAAACTCGAAACCGCCAAGGATAACTATTCGGGCCGGGTGATGGATCTGCTTACGCCGGTCGGAAAAGGCCAGCGCGGCTTGATTGTCGCACCGCCCCGCACGGGTAAGACCATGCTCCTTCAGAGCCTGGCAAACTCCATCACTACGAATCATCCGGAAATCAACCTGATTGTGCTGCTGATCGATGAGCGCCCCGAAGAAGTCACCGACATGCAACGTTCGGTGCGCGGCGAAGTGATCAGCTCCACCTTCGATGAGCCGGCTTCGCGCCACGTCCAAGTCGCGGAAATGGTGATCGAAAAGGCAAAACGCTTGGTCGAGCACAAGCGCGACGTGGTGATTCTGCTCGATTCGATCACGCGTTTGGCGCGTGCCTACAACACCGTGGTGCCGCCTTCGGGCAAAGTACTCTCGGGCGGTGTCGATTCGAACGCCCTGCAGCGTCCGAAGCGGTTTTTCGGCGCGGCGCGCAATATCGAAGAGGGCGGTTCGTTGACAATTGTTGCGACTGCGCTGGTCGATACCGGCAGCCGCATGGACGACGTCATTTTCGAAGAGTTCAAAGGTACGGGTAACATGGAAATCCATCTTGATCGCAAGCTGGTGGATAAACGTGTCTTCCCGGCCATCGATATCAACAAGAGCGGAACGCGTAAAGAAGAATTGCTCATGCCGCGCGAAGAACTGAATCGCGTTTGGGTGCTGCGCAAGGTGCTGAATCCGCTTTCGCCCGTAGAATCGATGGAATTGCTGCTCGATAAGCTCGGCCGCACGCGGTCGAATGCCGAATTCCTGGCGGCAATGAGTAGCTAAATCCGCTTAAGAAATGGGCCGGATCCACATCCTCTCCGACAACGTCGCGAACAAAATCGCGGCGGGCGAGGTGGTGGAACGGCCCGCTTCCGCTGTTAAGGAACTTCTCGAAAATTCGCTTGATGCCGGTGCGACCGAAATTCGCATTGATACCGAGAACGCTGGCCGCCGCCTGATTCGTATCCAAGATGACGGCTGTGGCATGCTGCGCGATGATGCCATGCTCGCTTTCGAGCGGCATGCGACCAGCAAATTGAGCGATGTAAAAGATTTGCTGGCGATTGCGACGCTGGGCTTTCGCGGCGAAGCATTGCCTTCCATTGCATCAGTGAGCCGTCTCGTACTTGAAACGCGTTCAGAAGATGAGCAAACCGGCGCGCGCGTAGAGATCGCCGGCGGCAAGCTGCTCAAGTGCGACGAAATAGCCCGCCCGCGCGGCACCACTATTACCGTTCGCGATCTTTTCTTCAATGTGCCGGCGCGTAAGAAGTTTTTGCGCTCAGATCAAACGGAACTGGCGCATATCGGCTCGCTCGTCACGCATTACAGCTTGGGGCATACCAATAAGCGCTTTGAACTGTATCACGAAGGGCGCGAATTGCTGAATGTGAGCCCTGTGGAGACTTTGCGGGAGCGGGCGTTTCAGGTGTTCGGTTCTGAACTGATGCAGGACCTGATTGAATTTCGTCCGCATACGTTTTCGATACGCCTGCCGCCTCCTTACGTTCCGCCGAATCTTCGAGGAAACGCCGATCAATCCGAGCCAGAAAGCGATGTGGCTCAGTTTTCGCTTGAAGGATTGATTTCCGGCCCACATGTGCAAAAACTGAACCGCAATTCGATTTTTCTCTTTGTGAACGGCCGCCTGATCCGCGACAAAGTGCTGTTGCACGCTCTCACAGCCGCGTACTACAACCTGATGCCTTCCGGTTACTACCCGTTCGCGCTGATCTTTTTGAACTGCGATGCGGGGGAAGTGGATGTCAACGTACATCCATCAAAAACCGAAGTCCGTTTCCGGCATGGATCGGCCGTGCATGATTCAGTGCGCGATTTGGTTCGTGAAATTTTGATGGAAAGCCGGCCGGTTTCGAACATTCCCATGCCCGCTTCGCCGCTTCCACAACCGCGCCGCTCGGAACCGCCTCTGGTCCAGCGCGCCGCCGCATTGCCGTTTTCCGAATTCTCGGCGATTTCGGAAATGGAAGAACCTCCGGTGTCGGAAATGCCTTCGGTGCGCGAGGGAAGCGAATTGCCCATGGTGGAAGTGCCTGCGCCGGTTATGCAGAGCACCATTCGGTCTTGGCCGGCTTCGCCTATGCCGCAGCAGGCGGCTCAATCGGCCCAAACACCCAGCGCCAACCTGCGCCGCATTCCCGACACGCATGGCGCGCTAGATGGTTTACCTGCCGATTGGGAACGCGTCGATTCGCTAGGCGCGCTGGTGGATCTCCGTCCGCTGGGCCAATTGCATGACAGCTTCATTGTGGCGGCGGGCCGCGACGGACTGTGGATTATTGATCAGCATGTGGCCCACGAGCGCATATTGTTCGAGCAGGTGCTTCGTCAACGCGCGGCGGGGCAAGTGGAGATTCAGCAATTGCTCATGCCGATCGTGCTGCAACTCACCCCGGGGCAGGAGTTTGAATACGCCCGCATTGCGGACGAATTGAATGCCTACGGATTTGAAACCGAACCATTCGGCCAGCGGACCATTGCTATCCGCTCCTCACCCGCTGGCGTTGGTCCGGCAGATATTGAGAAGATCATCTTCGAGGTTCTGGAAATCGCGGAGAGTGAGTTTCGTTCGGCGTCGCTGGATGAAATCCGGCGCAGCGTCTGCGCAACCATCGCTTGCCGAGCAGCGATTAAGGTGAACATGCGGTTGGAACCGAAGAAGATCGACTGGCTCCTAAGGGCTTTAGCAGCGTGTGAATATCCGATGACGTGCCCACACGGTCGTCCTATCGCTCTCCGTTATAGCACTAAAGACATTCTCAAGAGTTTTCATCGGATTTAGCTATGTATCGTGCATCAATATCATCACTAGAAGACATCGAGATGTTTTGCTATGATGGAGTTGATGAGAACCACAATAAATGCGGAAGATTCGGTCCTGGAAAAAGCCAAGGCTACCGCAGTCGGGCGGGGGGTGACTCTCAGCGAACTCGTAGAAGATGCTCTGCGCTCTTATCTCTCCAGCGACAACAAAACGCCACCCCCACCTTTCGAACTGCATACGGTGAAAGGGACCCTCGTTCAGCCGCATCTCGATTTTGATCGCACTTCGGCGCTCCTCCTAACTGACGACGAATCCGTCTACGGCCAATAGGCATGAAAATGCCGGATGTGAACATCCTCGTTTATGCCCACCGCGAGGATTTTGCCGGGCACTCGAAATACGCTGCGTGGCTGACGGAACTGGCTACCGGGCTTGAACCGTTTGCTTTGTCAGAATCGGTTTTGCACGGCTTCATCCGAATCGTGTTGAATCCGAAGATTTTCAATCCGCCCTCCACCTTGGTGCAGGCCCTCAAATTCATCGATGCGTTACTAGCGCGCCCGACCTGCGTTCGCCTCCGTCCCGGTGAATCGCATTGGCGAATCTATCGCAAGCTTTGCGAGGAGCGCTTAATGACCAGCAAACTGAGTGCGGACGCCGTGCATGCCGCTTTAGCCATTGAATTTGGCTGCGAATGGATTACTGCCGACAGCGATTTCGCACGTTTCGTACCACCTTTGCGCTGGCGTCACTTAGCGTGAGCTATTCCCATTCGATCGTGCCGGGCGGCTTGTGCGTTAAATCATAGAACACTGCTGCGATTTCCGGGATTGCCAGAAGCGCGGTTGTCAGTTCATCCAACTGGGGCGCATCCATCAAAATCACGTCCGCCGTCATGCCGTCCACCGAATGAATCGGCCGCAATATTACAGATTCCGAAACTGCGCCTGCGCCCACTGGCACCAACACCACAGGGAACTGCCAGACCTTTTCTTCAAAACCACTGCGAACGCAGAAATCGCGCACAATAGCATCGGCCTTCCGCAAAACGTCCAGTCGCTGCTTGGTGACGGACGCCGGCGTCACCGTGAGAGACTTGATGGGCACCTTGCTCCCGCAGCGTGCAATCACGCGATTGATGTCCGCGCGCCGGTTCGTGAGCCCGGGCGCGGTGACTTCAATCGCCGCTTTCGACGGTGCGTCCTGGAGGGCCAATACCTTACGATAGCTGCGCGCATCCCCTTGCACGCCGACAGAACGAATTGGTAACACCACGCCGTCGCTATCGATTTCCGCCTTCGCCGCGCTGCCGGCGCAGAGACAGCGAATCGCAAGACCAGGGCCAGGGAACGGATGCCGCGCCAAGAATTTTGCCGGCACACCCAGTTCACGGCCAATCTCGCGCACTTCGTCTTTATAGAACGAGGTCAATGGCTCGATAATGCGCCCGGCTTCGATCAAAGCCTGAATGCCCGCCACGCGATTATGATGCGTCTTGATCAAATCCGCCTTCGCCGTGCCGCCCGATTCGATGGTATCGGGATAAATCGTGCCTTGGCCTAGGATCCAGTGGCCATCGAGAAAGTGTTCAGTGGCGAGAATGCGCTCCTGCACTTTGAGGAATTGTTCGCCGATGGCGCGGCGCTTGGCTTCCGGGTCCACCAATTTGTGCAAGGCGCTCAGGAATTCCGCCTCTGCCGGATCCACCGCAAAATGCGTGGCGCCCAACTCCGCGAAAATAGCCCGCACCAATTCGGTTTCCCCTTGGCGCATCAAGCCCGTATCGACGTAAACGCCATAGACTCGTTCCGGCCCGAGAGCGCGCAGGCAGAGGGTGTACGCCACGGTCGAATCCACACCGCCGCTCACGAAAAAGAAGATGTTGCGCGAACCAGCTGTTTCGCGAATCTGCTCTTCCACCAGCGTGACCCGTTGTGAGACATTCCAGTCTTTTCGGGCATCGCAAATACCGAAGACGAAGTTCTCCAAAATCTGCTTGCCGGCTTGCGTGTGGACTACTTCGGGATGAAATTGGATGCCGAACAAACGCCGCCTCGCATCCGACATGGCTGCCACGCCTGAAACCTCACTCGATCCAATCACTCGAAAGCCGCTCGGCACGCAAGAGACCGAATCGAAATGGCTCATCCAAATCCGTGATTGCTCAATGCCGTTCCAGAGGGGATCGGAATCGGTAACCTTGAGATGCGCTACGCCATATTCGCCGCGATCGCCTTTTTCCACTTTGCCGCCAAGATGGCGCGCGAGCAATTGATGGCCATAGCAGATACCAAGCACGGGAATTCCGAGTGCAAAAATAGCGGAATCGACATCAGGAGATCCGGCTTCCAGAACACTCGCGGGTCCGCCGGAAATAATCAGCCCACGGCGGTCTTTCAGTTCGGAGGCAGGAGTATCACTCGCCGCCACATCCGCATAGACGCCAAGTTCACGCACGCGCCTGGCAATGAGGTGCGTGTATTGCCCTCCGGTGTCGAGCACGGTAATCTGCGGCGCAGCCACTGCGCCGCTGTTCAATGATTGGGTAGCACTTCCGCTGGTAGCGTCGGTCAAATCTAATTCAGACTAGCGCGTTGCTTTTCAAACCGTGCGCGCGATTGGGCCAGAAGGCTGGCGGCCTTTGGCATGGCGTCGATAGCCTTGGCCACTTCGGGGTCCAATTCTACTTTCGCCCGCTCCGAGTCCTCGTAACTGAAGGCAGTGACGTCCATTTCAATCTGCAGCTGATCGCGAATCCAGGAATGATCCTTCGTCCAGTCCGCTTCGGTAAACGGCACGCCTTGCTTCATCAAATAGTTGTGGAAACTCTCAAGCACCGTTTCATCAGGCGTCCAACCCTTCTTGAGCTTGGTGTCGTGCTCGAACAAAGTACTGGGCCGAAAAATTGAAAAAAGCATTCTTGCGGTAGATGGCAATTTGGAACTCATCCGGCTTGGGCGGCTCATATTTTTCGTCAGGCGTGATTCCGCCGCCACCGTAAACCGTCCGACCCAAGTCTGTCTGCTTCACGTCCATGGGGTCTTTCGTGTCGGTCCGCTTGCCGTAGTAGTAATCCAGGAACGAAATATTCGAGTAGTCGCGCTGAATCAGACGGCCGCTTGGCGTGTAGTAGTGTTGCGTGGTCAGCGCCAGACCGGTATTGTCGCTCAACGGATAAACGGTTTGCACCAAGCCTTTGCCGAACGTGGTATCGCCTAAAATCCAAGCGCGGTCGTGATCCTGCAGCGCGCCCGAAACGATTTCCGCCGCGGAAGCCGAGTAGCGATTCACCAGCACCACAATAGGATAATTGCCGCCGAACTGGCTGCCTTTAGCCAGATAGGGCTTCTCAGAGAACACCCGGCCGCGGTGGGAAACTACAGTCTGCCCGCGATCCAACCAATGGCCCGCTGTCGCCACACCTTCTTGCAACAAGCCGCCTGGATTTTCGCGCAGATCCAGAATCAAGCCTTTGATCTTCTGCTCGTCGAGCGCCTTTAAGTTCTCTTCTACTTCATGGCTGGTCGTTTCAGTGAACGATTGAATGCGCATATACGCGATTCCGGGTTTCACCCAGAAAGCGGTATCGACACTGTTGCGTGGAATCTCATCGCGAACCAAGTTGAACGTGATTGGCTTGGCGGCGCCGGTTCTGCTCACCACCACTTGTACCTTCGTGCCCTTCGGTCCCTTCAACATTTCCGCCACTTCCGTAGTCGTGAGCGTGTCCACGCGCTTGTCGTTCACTTCAAGCAGCATGTCGCCAGGACGAATGCCGGCGCGATATGCGGGTGTGCCGCCAAACGGATGGATCACCATCGGCTTGTTGGTGCGCGGCTGCGCGCCAATCAGCATGCCAATGCCGTAATACATGCCGTGTTGCTCTTCGCGCAGTGAGGAGAACTCCTTCGGATCGAAGAAGTTGGAATGCGGGTCGAGCGTACGCAGCATACCGGGGATGGCGCCCTTGTAGATCGCCTTGTCGGCGGCCAGCTTATCGGCGTAGTTTTGATCCACGATGTCGTAAACCTTCGTGAATGCCTCAATGCTCGACTTCATGTCGGCATCAGAAGAGGGACTCGCGTTATGTTCCGACTGCGAAGCCGCTGCCACGGTTCGAAAACCGGAACCGAACATACCGCCTGCCAAAGCGCAGGCCCCGATGAATAAAGGAATGTAAACTAGATACCGCCGCTGCGACGCCAATTGGACCTCCTTGGGTCTAAGCTTCAGTATAGCTGCTTATTTCGGCCTATCGGCTATCTACTTTGGCCCTTTGTAGCCCAATGCCAATGCCCGATCGAAATCCTTCTTCGCCCCTGCCGCATCGCCCTTGGCTTGCTTCGCCTTGCCGCGGTCATAGAACACCTCGGCGAAGCTGGGACTTAACAGAAGAGCCTCGTCGTAGTCTGCGAGCGCTGCGGCGATATCACCCGTCTTTAAACGCAGAGTGCCACGATTGCCATAACCGACAGCGTTTTCGGGGGAGAGGCGGATGACTTGGTTATAGTCTTCCAAAGCCGCATCCGCATCGCCTTTCTGTTCATACACGTTTCCGCGCGTGTTGAGGGCGGCCGGCATGCCGGGGCTCAGCCGCAGCGCCTCATCGCAATCCTTGATCGCTCCCGCCAAATCGCCGGTCTGCGAGCGCACTAGACCGCGATCGCTGAAGGCCTCCGCCATATCCGGCTTCAGACGAATCGCATCGTTAAAATCAGCCAACGCCCCCGGGAGATCGCCTTTTTTCTGCCGCTCCTTGCCGCGATTATAGAAACTCACCGCGTTCGGCTGGATGCGGAGCGCCTCTGTATCGTCGGCTACCGCGGCGTCCACTTGGCCCAGACGATAACGCGCCATCGCGCGATTGGTGAATGCGTCCGAATAATCGGGTTTGAGTCGAATCGCTTGGTTATAGTCGGTAATCGCATCAAAGAGGTCGTTCTTCGCCATGCGGAGATTGGCGCGTTCAAAGTAAGAATGTGGTTCGTTGGGCTGAAGGCGGATCGCGTCGTCGAAATCCTGAAAAGCTCCGTAATTTTCGGATTTGCGAAGCCGGGCCAAGCCACGTTGGTAATAAGCCTCGGCTAGTTTGGGGTCGAGCTGGATCGCTTGGGTATAGCTGGCGAGCGCGGCATCGTAGTTTTTTTTGAGGCTGGCCTGATTCCCGCGGTCGAGCCACCGGTGGGCCGACGCGCTGTCCGCCGATCTTCGAGAACTTGGGATTATCGTTTCTCGCAGACTGGGAATGAGAAGGAAAGGGCCCAAGATGACGGCTAATACAAGCGCAGCCGCCGCCAGAACAACCGCAAGAGGAAAACCCGAATCGCTGCGACTTCTCTTTCGACGCCGGCGGTGTGACGACCCCGCTGTCATGAAAATTTCCGAAAGCGAACTCGAGAGCGGCTAGCCGGCGGCGCGCGCGCGCCGCATAATGCTGGTCTCCGAGCGCACACCTTTCTTCGGCGGCGCTTCGTCCAGACGTTTGGCCTGATCGCTCACACACACCAGGAACATCGGTTGACGGGCGTTCTTCAATAAATCGATGATGCGGTCCTGCTGATCTTCCAGATAAATCGATTTCCCGTCCGTTAACAGGTGCAGCCGCGAGTCGGTCGACATGACATCTGCTAAGCGGCGTCCCATTTCCCGCTGCAGGAAGCGCAGCACGCGACGGATTTTTTGCAGCGAGAAGCCCTTCCGGCGCAACTCGGCAATGACTGTGATCTCAATTACTTCCTCGGCCAAATAGATCCGCTTGTGACCCTCATGCCGCGGCGAAACCACCTTGCGCTCGTCCCACCATTGCAGTTGGCGCAGACTCACTTGGGCGATCTTAGCCACGTCGGTGCTGGTGAACGTTCGCTGGTCGCGGGGCAAATCAATACGGACTTTCCTTGTTTTGAACATAACGCCCGGTTTGTGTAGTGAATTGTACAGCTTACCAGATTGTACTAGACCTGGAACGAGTGTCAACAGGAATTTATCCACCCCCGACAAACTCAACGATCTCCACCTGCGCATCCGGGCCGACGAACGTGCTGTCCCATTCCCGCTTGCGCACAATCACGCGGTTCAATTCTATTGCCACCCGCTCGCTAGGAATTGATAATGTCGCTAACATGGATGCTACCGTTTGTCCGGAGGGCAAATTCTGCGGCTCGCCGTTGATGTAAACGCGTATGGAATCAGCCGCCATTTGTCTTGCTTGTGCTCCCTTGCGCTGCATTCATTGCTACTCTAATAATTGCACTTTGTGGCGGCTAGCCACTTGACAAACAATGCCTGAAAATTATCCAGAGAAATGGTTCCCGGTATTAGTCCAGATCATCATAGCCTTGGGCGTCGCCGGGGCGATGATCGGTTTTTCGGCGCTCCTCGGTCAACGCGTTCGTGATTCCGTCAAATCGAGTCCTTACGAGTCCGGCATGAAACCTGTGGGGAATGCCCGCGAACGCTTCTCGGTGAAGTTCTACCTCGTTGGTATGGTTTTTATATTGTTCGATATTGAAGCCATTTTTCTGTACCCGTGGGCGGTCGTTTTCCGAAAGTTGGCGCTGTTCGGCTTTTTTGAAATGTTGGTATTTATTGTTTTGGTTCTCTGCGGATTTTTCTACATCTGGAAGAAAGGCGTGCTGAACTGGGCTTCCGAAGAGTCGAGCCGTCCCGAGCGAAAGGAGACCAAACGTGCTGCCTGAGGCTGCTGCGCAAAATCCGATTGCCGTT
>CAVYUL010000038.1:0-23016 GCA_963771405.1 Bryobacterales bacterium | reverse complement strand
AAAAATCGAGAGAATCTATAACGGCAAGCGTCTCCACTCGGCGCTGGGTTACCGCCCGCCGATCGAGTTTGAACGTTCGCTGCTTACTCCTTCCACTGCCAAACCATTGGTGACCGCATGAAAAACGAGGGCGCCCTCAGTAAGCGTTTTTTCAGGCATACCGGAATCTATCGGTCCGATGTGTCATCACTTCTTTTAAACCTGGGCCAGAGTACCGCATTCCGGTCGGGTCCGGGCCAGGCTCTAGGACGCGCCGGAAGAACACGCCCTGCCCATCGTCGCGATGAGTTCCGGCCGGTTATTCCTCAACGGGTTGCTCGCCAGCAGTGCCCGTCTCCGCTTCACCGGCACCCTCAGCTTAAAACGATTGCAGCAGCGAACGGAATCCTTTACCATCGAACGGTAACGTTCCTCTTAACTGTTTGTCTCAGCCATGGGGACAAGCTCAAGCCTTCGGCTTAGGCCCGATTGAGGAGTGAAAATGCGCCGGTTTTGTCCTGCTTCTGTCCTGCCTTTGTCCGGTATGTGTCCGGTATTTGTCCTGCTTTTGTCCGGTGGCATTTTAGGCGCAGTTTTCTGTGAACTGGAATACATTTCGGCTTCTTTTGGTTGCAACTACTCGAATTTCTCGACCGTGATGGCCGTAATGGAAGGACCGGAGTACTGATTGGCATTCGGGCCGCGCACGGCAAACCTAGCCTCGTTCTCACTTGGCTGGACAAGCCGGAAGAGGCGCTCCGTTGCAACCGCCGACAGCAAGGCAGCCAAACCGTGGCCGGTGACCGTGACCGAGTGGGAGGCAAACACGATTTGAACGGTCGAGTTGTCGCCCTGGGCATAGACGAACCGGAACCAGGGGAGGGCAAAGACCTCCCGGCGAAGCTGAACGACGAGAGAGGCCGGCTTCGAGCCTTCCTCGGCCAAGTGCCAATCTTCAGAGACTTGAATGGGGGCGGATGCTGGCATGATCTGAAACACTCTCCTTCTGATGAAATTGCGCCCAGTGCGTTTGGCTTTGCCGCTGGGCGTGATACTGGTGAAAATCTTCGGTCTGGGAATGCCGGATATAGCGGCTCGCCTGAGCCATGGCCGAAGCGCGACGGGCTAATTCCGTGGCCGACTGCCGGTCCCCGGACACTCCAATGGATTCCTGGAGGGCAGCAGTGTCACTGGTTATGACGGTTAGTCCTTCGCGCGCGCGAGTGGCCGAAACGTAGAACAAATCCTTAGGCATGCGGTCGGCGGCGATCACTTCGTAATCGACCGTCTTACCCTGGCTGCGATGTGCGGTGACCGCGTAACCGTAGGTGAATTGCTGATAGTTTGCGGGCAACTCGCGACCATCCTGCAACTGAATGGCGCCAGGCTCTACCGCAGATACGGTGACCAACTCGCCGTTGGTTGCCTTGAAAGCGTGCCTGCCCTTTTCATTCCAGTTGGCTTGCAAGAGCAGCTTATCGCCGGCCGAAACTTCGATCTCTTGCTTTTCAAAGACGCCGAAAGCCGTGGCCTGGCTCGGCTTGATCTGCACTTCTGTGCCATCGGCGCGGCGTGCCGTTATGTGGCGCTTATCTGAACGGACCACCTCAAGCGACTCGTTCTTTTTGGCAACACCTTTGACGCCCTGGTGGAAGGCCAGCATCTGGCCCTGCTGATAGTTCGTGGGCCGGTTCTTTTGGGCTTCCGTCCAATTCAATGGGTTATATTTCACAAAGGAGTAGCCGTCCCCAATCTCCCCGGCCTGTTTGCGATCCGACCGAATGGCATGCGTAATGCCGCTAATTTCGTCATGCGTCGCCGCCACTACTAAAACTGAGCGAGCCTTGCCCTTGGCATTCAACATCGCCGAAGCTTCGCGGTACTCCTTGCAAACTTCCTGGGCGCGGAATCGCCAATCAACTTCACGAATGGCCCCCATTTTTTCGAGTAACGCGTAGCCTTTCGCCGGGTGATTCCGCAAGGCCTCGACCGCCGCCTTATATTCGGCGTTGGTCTGCCGTTGCACTTCGAGCAACGAAACACGCCGAAGATTCGATTCACGCTCCAATACCCGGAGCGCATCTCCTTCATCCACGCTCTTGATTTGCGTAGTGTCGCCGCTGAAGACGATGCGCGCGTCTTTCATCTTCGCCAGCGCCAACAAGTCGGCCATGTTCTGACTCGAAACCATGCCTGCTTCGTCAATGATCAGGATCTGGCCGCGCAATTCCGCCTGCTGCACCGGGTCGACGAGAAGACGGGCAATCGTCATCGCGCCCGTAAACCCGACTTTCTGCAGTTCCTCGACCGCAGACACGGTCGGCGCGACGGCCACCACGCTTCGTCGCGCTTCATGCAATCCGCGATGCAATTCCTGAAGTGTGACGGTTTTACCCGTACCAGCGGCTCCGCAGAGATTGAATGCCAGATCCCGCGAGTCCAGAACTGCGAGTACCGCTTGTTTCTGTTCAGGACGCAAGCGATCCGACACCACGAAGGGGAGCGAACGGCCCAGTGGCTCATATCGATTAATTCCCGCGTTAATGGTTTGCACCATTTGCCGTTCGCGAGCCAAACTCTCGCGCGTTGCCAGTTCGCCGCGAGCCGTTAACATCTCACCGCTGGCCAGTTCGGCCTGCAGCGCCGCCTTAAGGTCCAGCAGGTTGACGCGCCCGCGACCATGCCGCAGAGCTTCCGTGTAAAGCTCGAACTCTTTCGCAACCGACATCCGCTCGAACAAATGTTCACGCGCATATTTGATAGAAGCCGCCGCCGGCGCCTGCTCACAAACCGACCCACGTTCTAGCGCGGCCTGGCGCAACCCCTTCAATGTCGTAGCTTCGTCATCGGTCAGACGCGCTCGTTGCGCCGCTTTCACCGCCTCCGTTGTGATTTCCGTGAGCTTCGGCTCCCGCGTTTCACGAACCAGGCGCGCAATCTCATTGTCGGAAGGACGACGGCCGTTCTGCTCAATAAAATCCTGAATGGCGGCATCCCGCTGTGCGGTCCGTTGCGAGTACTTTTCCAGAGTCGATTCTTGAATGCCAACAATTCCAAAGCCGTTATCCTTTCCGCGCTGAAAGCGATCTGCAACCTGATAGCCCTGGCTCATGACCACCCGCGCGACTACGTTCCGATAGACCTCGGTGAGGTATTCGCGATGCTCGTAAATGGCAGATGCCTGCAGGGCCTTCCATTTGCCCTCAATGCCGTCGTAAGTCAGATTCCCCGCGACTAGATGCGTATGAACTTGCGGATCGAGTTCGCGGCTGGTATTGTGCTCGTACGCCGCAATCACGAGGTTTGAAGTCAAACGAGTATCGTTCGCTCCAAACTTCCGAACCCGCGCACCCGCAAGACGTTCCATTTCCAAGGCCATTTCGGCCACTCCCGCGCGATGCGCTTCAAACAACCGCGGATCTTCCATTGCCTGCACCGATAGGGCTTTCGGCGCGCTCACGGTGAAGTCATATAGGTTGCGGCTGGTCTGAATCTTTTCGATGACCTCTTCGCCATTGCGTTCGACCGTTCCATAGCGGTCCGCACTCTTGCGCTGACGCAGGAATTCACCCATCGACGGATCGACGGCCTGGCGGACGGCGTCGAATTCTTCCATCGTCACCGCACCTTCCAAGCCGAGAAGTTCCGCGCCACGTCCAATCCATTCCCCGGTCACCTTCTCACCGACCGAGTAGTAGTCGTTGTTTGACAAGTGGTGAGAAGCGTAGCTCTCGCCTCCGGTCATGGCCTTGATGGTCAGGATGCCGCTACCGCTCCTTCCTTGTCGGGAACATCAGTGCGGTAATCATCAAAGTTCCACGGTGGCGGAACGGGAGCATCCACCGGACAAATCACTTCTGTTTGCAGGGCGTTAACTGAAGTAGGCTCGGGCTCCTCGCGATAAATCAACGGCGGGATGATCCGCTGCACTGGCTCCGCCAACACCGCCTTTTTCTTCGGAGGCCGGAGCTTGAACCGCAACACTCGACCCTCTTGTAAGATGTAGCCTTCAAAACGGGGCAGTGCCTGAATCTCCGCCGCCGTGACCGGCGCCGTCGTCGTCACATGGTTGGTGATGGATCGCGCCCGGTGTCCCCGGTTGAACAACATCAAGTGCCAAGGGCGATTTTCGGTGACTCGGTCAATTTCTTCATGACCGATCATCTTTTCGATGTGCAGCGCCTCGCGCTCAGATCCCGTCCCGAGCACAATATTTGTATACGCCTGCGCGGTGATTGTCTGCGCGCCCTTTTCCCCGTAGCGCTCCTCCAACTGGGGAAGATCATGGCATCCCAGAACAATGGGATTGCCGGAAGCACGCTGCTTCGTCATGCCGCTCTCTAACTGACCGATGCGGTCCATGGTGGCGACTTCATCGAGCACAAACCAAACGCGCGGAACGTCCCGGTCGCGTACTTCGGCTTGCGTATGCAGAATCGCCATATCAACGATGGCCGTATGCAACGGCAGAACGGCCTCCTGCGTTTCAGGCTCTGAGCAAAGGAAGATGCAGCCCAGACGATCCTTTTTCCACTCCTTTAGCGAAAATGTCCGTCGGCCTTCCGGCGTCGCCGGCATCATTCGCAACACCTTCGCAATTTTGCCCAGGGTCGAGAACAATCCCTGGGACTGGTCGGATATCTCGACTTTCGTTGTGCCGCCGCGATTCAAGCTGCGATAGTGCTCCGTCCCCTTGACCCGAGGCAAGATTTCCCGTTCGCCGTTTGCAAGCCAATATCCGAGCTTGGCGCAAGTTGCTGTGTCGCCCGGCTCGTTATAAGCCGAATAACGAGACATGAGATAAGCGAAGATTGCACGCGGAACTTCGATAAAGAATGGCGAAGACCGCGGCTGCCTGGGGAAGAAGCTCGACGCCCAAGGTGTAGCTTCCGGTTCATCCGCAGCTTCATCTTCCATTGCCCAATACGGGCACTCTTCCAAGCGCGGATCAATCGCCCAGTCGATGCCCGGTCGATAGAACTCGCGATAAAACTCGCGCTTCGGATCGTGAATTACAAACGTCTCGCCTCGTGCTCGAATCTGTTGGATCAAATTTCGCATCAGGGTTGATTTGCCGCGACCCGTGCTGCCAAAGATATTCAGATGGTAGGAGAGCAGTTCCTCACTCACCACCACCCGAGCCAGGCGACCAATCTCAACGGCGAGTCCGGGACCTTCCGCGCCTGGCCAGCGAACTCCAAGCTTTCGCAATGTTTGCGCAGGACGCCCACCCGCAGCCAAATAGCACGCTGGGGTTGCTGCCAACCGGCGGCCGCGTTTGATCGCTTCGCAATCCTCAGTTGAACCCAACTGTCCACGCCAAAACAAAACCACCCACAGCCACCACAACGGTCCCAGCTCACATGAATTGAAACGCCTCCACGACACAAAGAGCGTTCCGCGGCGATGTGTGCCGTCCATAGCCGACAATCGGCGACGACGGTCGATATTGGCTCCGATCAGAAGCAGCAAGAGAAAAGAAATTGCCTCAGCCGTGCCAAAAAAGCCGTAAATGTTCAGCGCCGAGCCATGATAGATCTCATCCCGCAACCACGCGTGAAATAGCTTCGGATTCACGGACCGATGCTCCACCCGTAAACGGTCCCGTGATACTTCTGCATCGTCTACGCTGGTTAGGCTCAAACCCTTTTCAGTCTGTTCGAGCACCAGTGCATATTCGGCAGGGAGCGGTTGGCCATCGGCTGTGAGTCGATAACTGTCTCGAAGGCTGGTCCAGTACGTCTGTTGGTAGAACGCCTTGAGATAGGGCGTTTGACTCTGACCAACCGTCCACCAAAGTGGTAACAGCGCCGCCGCGACAATGGAAGCACAAAGCTTCCCAAGCGGCAACCGCAAAGGGAATGCACCAAACGGTCCAGTTTCACGACGCTCGATTGGTCCCGCCAACTATAGCCCTCCGCCCATGCCGTCGCTGATCGAGAGCCGAGGAGCTTGTACGACATGATGGTTGTGATTCGCGGCGCTTTGCAACAAGCCTGCCGCATTGGCTAGGCCTCGCTTGATGTCGTGATTGGCGACAGCGAGCACTTCCTGCTGTTTGTTGCCGTGCGCAACGGCCTTACCGTAGTCCAGCCGTTCTGTTTGCTTTTCGGCCTGTCGCAACACCGGACCCAAGTTCTTTTCCAGATAATCGAGTGCTTTCTGGTGGCGTTCTTCGGCCTCGGCCGAGCTGGCTGTCCAGTACCGTTGAGACAAATCGATCTGCTTCGCGCCGGCCTCCAGTTGATTGGCCAGATTTCTGGCAATAGCCACTTCCGGCACCGCATAATCCTCGTGCGCACGGTCTTTCGCAAAAGCACGAAGGATGCGAATCGTTTGTTCACGCGATGGTTCTCCGAGTGCCTCCGCCTTTCGGCGTGAAAGATACTCGTCGCGCAGTTCGTTCTCGCGCTTGGCGAAGGGTTTCATCTCTTCGCGGATTTGAGCCCGATCCGTTCCTTCCGTCCTTTCGAGCCGTTCATTGAGTCGCGCGAGCTGGGCATGTGCGAGGCGCGCTTCACTAACGATTTCCTCCCGTGTCATCTCGGTGATCGGCTTTTGCTGCGGCTGATCCACCGATCTCTTCTCGACCAGTTCGTTCCACTCCTGGCGCCGAACGTAATCCTCTCGCAACTGCTGCCGCTGCTCTTCGGTGGGATTCCCCGGCACCCAGCCTCCGTGAAACGCCGCCGACTCACGAATAACCTGCCGCTGTTCCAGTTCCGCTTCGCGGTCTTCTCCCGCGCGCTCCGCAGCACGCGTGAGAAACTCCTTGGTCCTTTCGATCAGCTCGCGCCTATCCTCCGCACCGTCATCCACCGATGGCCTGATTCCAAACCATCGATCGAACTCCGCCGCTCTTTCGGCAAGTTCCTGTTCGCTAAATGGAATCCGCCTGCTCAGTTCCGGGTGAATCTCATTGACAGCTGCGTAGGCGTTGCCGTAGCTCGTTTCCGCTGCCTCACGCGAAAGCCGAAAAACATCCGGACTATGCAATTGAGGAAAGGATGTGCCCGCAATCCAACTCTTCGGAGCATCCGATGGATAGGACAAGTCCTGAAATACCGCGTCGCCAGCTGGATCGTATCCTAGAAACCTTGCTTTTTCTATCGCCATCCTTGCACCACCAACAACGGTTTGGCGTAGAACCGCACTTCTTTACCGGACACGGGGCCGAAATACCGCGAGTCGAAACTGTCGCGGCTATAACCTGAAATCGCCCACAATCCAGATGTGTAACGACCGAACGCGTAATGCGTCAGCGGCTTACCCGCCTTGGAAAATGCCTTCGGCGCGGTATTTTCCATTGGCGCGCCCGCTATCGTGAAGCCTTCAGAAGCCAGCGCAATCGGAGATTCTGGAGTCGCGAGATAAATAGTTTTCAAAATGGGTTGATGACCGTCTGGGCATTCGCCGGCTTCGAGTTTCAAGCCCGCATCAAAAGCCGAGCGCAACGTGTTCGAGTCCAAACAAATGCCCGCGAAGGGCGCGTTTGGTTCCGGTTGTGACCGGTACAGCCCAACCGGAACACTATCGCTGTAGTTGAAACGTAGCGCGGAGTGACGCAATGCGCCAGGTGCCGCCACTGCCAGGGCCACAAACGCACCCCACGCGAGGAGCATCCCCGTCCTTCTCATTGCTCACCGCCAATCTTCATGGGCTCGTATGGTCCCGGGAAAACCATCGACTTCTGCACCGATACATAGAACGGTTCGCCTGGCCTGATCTTTAACGTTGGCTGGACATTCAAGTTCCGGCTCGTGATTTGCTCACCGAGCTGCGCGGCCTGCTGTCCTACTGCCGACGCCGCGATTTGAGACGTAGAAGGGTACGCCAGCGTGCTATTCGAGCCGCTGTGATTCTGGCTAATCTGAATGCCCGCCGCGAAAATGGAACTCATCAATACACCGCCAACTAGCCGCTTGATGTGGTTGTCTGTCTGATCCTTCAGTCCGACGGCACCATCGGCGGCGTGCGAGACAAATTTATCCAGATTGATGAAGCTCCCATCCGGAAAGCGCAGGTATGTCCAAATCACCTGCACGCGTCCTTGCCCATAGCTCACTGATGAGTTGTATTCTCCGGCCAGCAACGCGCCCGCCGGAATGAGGATGAACTTGTGACTGGGCGAATCATAGACATCGTCTTTCACTTCCGCGATGAGATCACCCGGCAGATCGGAGACGACTTTCGTCGGCAATATCGCTACGATCTTGTCGCCACGTTCCACCACCCACCGGGAAATAGGTGCAATTCGTGTCGTCTTTAGGTAGTCGCCTTCCTCTTCCTGCTGGAATTTCCGTTTACCATTCTGCTGATTGAGGTCGTACTCTTCGGTGGCCGGAGCGGAACCTCCAACCGGTGGAAAAGAGCCCGTCATGATGGGCCGCGGAACGCTATTGGCACTTGCGCTGAGCTGAGCAATCCGATCCAAATCCGCCTGGATTGGATCGACAGTCTTCGGTGTACCTGCGATGCTGCTGTTGGAACTGATCCCGGTCGGTGCGTTGATCGCTTGCTCACGCCGTTCCAGCGCGCGAATCCTGGCACGCTGCACGGGATCATCGACCGAAGCCGGTGGCGTCTGATACTGCGATCCAAAGTATTGGGGCTGCGGCGGGACGTAATAGTAAGGCTGAGGTGTAGGCCCGGTCGGATTCGCAGGATTTTGCGGAAACGGATGGGCATCCGTCTTGACGGCATCACTCACCGCAGTCGTAGCGGTCTTCACGAGTCCATCACCCTGGGGCGTATTGGCGGGCGCTGTGTTGCCAGTGACCGCGCTCAACGGCGTAGCCTCAGCCCGATTACGGACAGCCGTGCGATTACTCTGGGCAGAATCGTGAGCGACCGTTTCACTCACAGTCACTTGGGCCATTTGCTCTTTCTTTTTGAAGCGCGTTCGGAAACCAAGAATCACGACGCCCACAAACAGAACCACCAGGGCGACCGCCAGCCAAACGATGCCATTGCCCATTGGGCTGACTACTTGCGGGCGACGCCCCGCCATGTTTACCGTTCCCATAGTTATTGCGCCTCCCTGTTGCGAGCTTCGTTTCGGATGCATACCCGCTGTTGTTTCTTGCCCAACCCTTGCAACAAGCAGCCGCGATCAAAGAGGGCATCGACGATGAGTCGGTTTTCCTCCCAATGGGAATTAGCGGGAATCGGCCCCGTCGCGCCCGCAATTTCCAAGACAGGCAAGCCGACTTTGCGAACTTCCTGCGAAAGCTGTACATAGGTCCGCGAGCCGTCGTCGCCCACGCTCAACGGGATCATGTAATGCGCCTCGTTCCCGTGAACTTCAAGGCTGTACTTCCAGTTCTTGATCGTTTTGCTGGGAGCGAGGGTTGATAGGTGAACCGCCTCTTCCACCTTGGCTTTAGCCAGTTGTTCTTCGGCCTTCTTGCGGCGTTCCTCCTCTTCGGGGTACGTGAAAGAGATACGGGCGATGTGTTCAGTCTGTGTCGCGATCAATCGGAAGTAATACACGCGCCGATTCGTGCCGACCGTCAGTGTGGTCTCAACATTCGCGACCGTTGGCTTGATGATGAGATAGTCAAAGTCGCCGACGCGGTCGGCTCCTTTGTGAACGGAGATGTGGAACTCGTCGTCGCCTACGTCTACGTCCTTCTCAGTCGCGTGCTCGCCTGGCTCCAAGTCAATCTCGGTCACTTGCAGTAGCGCGCACACAATTGGGGGGATGCCTTTGCCCCAGGTATAGATGACACGCCCGTCAGGAGATGGCTTCGGCTGCGGATCAGTATTCAAGGCGGAATCCGACATCGCTAGTGCTGCCTTGACGTTGCCAGGGAGCGGCGCCGTCCGAATGAACGGTAGCGGGTCAACCGGCTCCTTGCTCAGTTTCCGCTCGTGTTTTGGCGAGACGGATTGGTTACCGGCTTGACTGTTCGGCCCCACGATTCCTCCTGATGCTCCGAGCATCTTGAGTGCCGCATCGTAAGCCGCCGCGCGCTCCAGCGCTTGCTGTTGTGTCATCCCCGTCGCTGGAGCCGTACTGGTGGAATTCGGCTGCTGCGCGAGTGCAGCTCTCAAGAAGACCACCGCAAACAAGCCGAAATAGAATAGACGATTTCTGATTCTCATTGCTGCACCTCATTGAACATCAGCTCTGTCGCCAGAATGCCCATCGGATTCTCCGCACGGGCCTGCTCATTAGTAGGAATCTTCGTTGCATAAACGATCCGCGCATGCCACATCTTGGTGCTTACGCTCTGACCCGACAGCGCGGTTGTCGTTTCCGTCCACCAGATCCCGTAGGTGTTCGCTCCTTCACGGTCGAACGTGCGGTACTGAATGGTAACGATCTCGCCTTTGCTGGCACGTGCAATCGGATCGTTCGCTTCGTACCACTTCGCTAGCGTGTCGCGTGCCTGCGACCCGTCGCCCACAAACGCAAAAGCTCGATCCCAATCAGCCTTTTGCGCCCCCGCATCTGAGGTCACGGTTCGCCAGGACGTGACGAACTTCTTTAACTCCTCCACCCGCACAACGTCCCAAGTGGCATCGTCCATGTTGGTCGGCTTGATCATTCCGGCGTAGTTCACTTGAGAGCCCGTCCGGTCCAGCATGTAAAGCTCCGTACGCGACGTATGCGCCAGATGCCAAATGCCGTAACCCAATCCGCCGTTAATTAGGACGAGCGCGAATGCCATCAACTGCCAGTTGCGCTTTCCAGCAAGCAACGAAGAGTACCGTTCCTCCCAGTTCCTCTGGTAACGGCGCTGCTTCTCGCCTATTTCCGATTCGACCCAGGCAACCTCCGCTGGGACTGCAATTTCTTTTGGTTCTACTTCTAATAACTTCTGCATGATTCACCTCGCTTCTACGAATCCAATCCGCCAAACTCCGGGCCGCCACCCGATCCGTTCTTGCCATTTCCTTTCGAACTTGCGGATTGCATCGCTCCCGCTGCTTGCGATGCGCCGTTCGCTGTAGCGTGAGAGCCAGCGGCAGCGCTGGCACCATTCGCTGCACTCGGAGCCGTCGCACCGGCTTTCATGGATGCACCGCCAGCCGCAGTCGCACCCCCGGCAGCGGTGCCAGCTCCCGCTGCCGACCCAATACCGGAAGCAATCAGCGCGGCCGACACCCCGGCTTGCGCCGCTACACTGATAGCGCCCCAAATGTCGTTGTGGCTCAGGTTAGGGCCGCCGCCCAAAATGCCTGCCGCAACCGCTGGCCCACGCCAGCAGATCATCGCGTAAATCACCGCGCCAGCGCCGATGATCCAGCACGCAAGCACGCCCGATGAGGATACCGGAGCTTGTGCGGCGAGCCCAATCCAGTTTTGGCTCAGATTGAAGCCTGCGCCAATCAGAAAATAGAGCGTCATCAGCCTTGTACCGCTCGACACTGAGTACGAGAAATAGCGCTCAACGTAGGTGCGCGTCCATGTAGACCCGCCAAATGCTAGAAAGAAAAGTCCCATCCCCATGGCCAAGAACGTCTGGACCTTCGTGATGACGAACTCCACGGTAATCACTAAGAAGGAAATGAGGATGATCACAGCGGCGATCACCATAGCCGCGCCAGTCAAAAGGTCGGCAAGAAGACCGCTTTTCAAAGCCTGCCCGAGCATTGCACCGGCTATGTCAACTCCTCGCACTAGCACGACACTCGGCTGAATAGCAATGCCACCGCCGCCTGCCTTTCCCACGGTGATGAACATGTTGATGATGTCTAGGGTCCACGTCGGGCCATTCAAGAGGAGATCCAAGAACAACCCAATTAGCAGTAGTCGGTTTGTCGTGCTCAAGATTGCCGCTGTGATGTCCCCTCGGTACTGTCGCCAGAGGCTCCAGCCGAAGAATGCAAGATCCAAACCGGCTAGGGCGACGAACAGATCAGTCGCGAAAGGCTGAACGGCAGCAACCCATTGAGGAATCAGCGCCTCATAGACAGCCGACAATGAAGATGGGTCTTGCACGGGGGGTGGCGGTCCGCCGAACTGTAAAAGGAGGAACATCGTTTATAGCCCCCTATCTCCGGTCCTTGCCGTTGCCATGTTGGAAGCCAATGCGCCGACTCCACGAACTAAGAGATCGCCGATCCAGGCGAGCACCCAGAAGGCCGCCATGATCAGGAGAATGAAGGGGAGAAGGACCAGTCCGCCTCCCCGTCCCGCGCGGGCGGCAAGAAATAAGCCACCCGCAATTTTCTGAAAGTTCGTCATCATTGCCCTCCGCTCTACCAGCCCTGTTGGTTGGCCGCAATCGGGACATAGGTAAAAGCACCTGCCTGCGCCTGCTGTGCCGTCTGTTGCGCATTTAACTGCGAAGTTGTGAAGGCTGCATTGGAACCGATGTTCTGAATGAACAGCATCCGCAGCTTCTGCAACTGCGCCACCGTCTCCAAGCCAATCGAGTTGCCAAGTTGAATACTCTGGTCCTGGCCGTTCGGCTGCTGATTCATCATGTTGATCGTGGCCATCCACTGCTGCTCGTTCTGCAGCATGTTGCCTTGATAACCGGCACTGTTCGCCGCTCCCCGCACTGCGTTTAAAGCGCTAGTTGCCCAGGTGTTGTACTGCGCGGCGAAGTTCACCATAGGACTGGGCGAGAAGGGCGAAACTGATTCCGGAACGTCACATCCATTTGCGCCAAATTCATTGCCAGCCCTTGTGACTGTGCCAAGACATTCGAAAACATGGCTAAATCGGCGGCAATGTTAGTACTCGGATGAGTGGCCAATTGCTGCACCTCTCGCGCCATCATCGTCGCTTGCTGCAACGTGCTCAACGCCGTCTGCACATCTTTGATGTATTGCAGAAGCTGAGTCACATGCGTCAACATCGTGTTCGTTTCCGTTCCCGGATCGGACACAACCCACTGAGCCGTTGCCTCTCGCATCGGCACCAGCACCAGCGCCGCCGGCAACACCGCCAGCGCTCCCCAATGAGAAATACGAGATATCACCTTACGCATACTGCGCCGCCTCCTTTGCGGCCACTTCATCGCCATTCCAGGCGAGAAACTCTAGTCGTTCGGCTTCGTCCGGCAATTGCCGTAAGCGCAACCATTCCACCGCCGCGCGAGGACGGCCATGGCGCTTGATCAATCCGTCCAAAATCGCTCGCTCTTGATTACCCGACGCGAGCAGCGATAACATCACCGGACCAAGTTCCAGTGAAATCAGACGATTGCCGTCTTCCGACATCACGTAGTAATCGGACTTTGGCGTCCCGTCCGCAATCAGCGCGCGATGTCCATGTTGTTGCAGCCGAGCGCTACGTAATTCGCGCGCCCTTCGAGACTTGCCTGCGGATTCGGCAAACAAATCTTTGTCGCCGTTTGTTCGAGGACGGCGCCTTTGAGCGGAGAGGCCAAGGTTCGTGACAATTCCTGAACCACCAGCCAAACTGCGAGGTTCAATTTCCGGCCCTCGAACAGATAGTCTTCAAACGCCTTCGCGGCCAGTGGGTGACTCAGCGCCGCCCGAAACTCGTCGACAAACATGAACGTCGGAACATCCGAGCTGAGCCGTCGTCTGATCCGCTCGAAGATGTAGAAAAGGGCGCCGTTCATGATCCTTTGATCGAGCGAATACAGTTGGTCCATCTCGAAGGTCACGAAGCGCGACATCTGCAAGCCATCTCGATCCCCGTCGAGGATGGTTTTCAGGTAGAACTGCAAAGCGTCCTTCAATGCCGGCAGCCCACACGCCATGTAAAATGCCGTCAAGCTCCGTGTGCCTAGCGACCGGGACAACAGCCAAACCGCTTGCCGGATGTCCTTGCGAATTTCCGGCGTGATCATCAATCCGTTCATCTCCGCCAGAAACGCGATGTACTGCTCCGCTGCTTGCTTCTGGTCTTGCGTTTCCAGGGACGCCAGCGGGCAGAGTTTCTCCTCTTGGCTTTCCGGACTCAGTTCGATAAATGTTCCGCCCGAGCATCGGGTGAGTGTGTAGAGGGAGCATTTTTTGTCGAAGGCGTAGACCTGCGCGTTCTTGAAACGCAAAGCCGACATCATTCCAAGAGCAACAAGCGAAGTTTTGCCCGCACCGGTTGGGCCGACCACGAGTGTGTGTCCGACATCCTCGACGTGGCAATGGAACCGGTACGGTGCTCCGCCCGCCGTCGCTGCGTAGAATAACGGCGGCGATTGCGGCGGAAAGTACTTCGACGGATTAAACTCATGCCCGCGCCACGGCTGTGAGAGCGGCATCATATGCGCCAAGTTCATCGTGTTGATGACTAGTTGGCGGCGTTCCTTATATTGATGACCGGGGAACGAACCGAGCCAGGCACCCACGGCATTCACGGTTTCAATGCGCGAACCGAACCCGCAACGCCGCAGTTTAGTCGTGATCGTCTGCGCGGCGTCACGCAAAGCCTCCATACTCTCGCTCCATCAAAATCACCTTGCCGGAATAGCGGCAGTTAATTTCGCGCCCATGTTCGGCCTTCGAAGCGCCTTCTCTGGCGTCCGCCGCCAGCTTCAGCGATTCATCGTCCAAGTCATGAACATCGATGGAGCGAAGCTTTGCCTTGATGCCGCCTTGCCCTTTTGACTTCCAATTACTCTTCCGCTCCTTAAACATGTCCGCCGCTTCTATGTCGCCAAGGATTTGCGCCTGGTGTGAAAAGCGGAACGACAGCGGTACCGCATCCATCGCCCGCAGAATGCCAGCGAAGCTAACATCGGGGAAAGAATCGACTGCCAAGACGCGAATGAAATAGCCAGGCAGAATTTCGTTCAGCGGGTCTCCCAACTGCAATTCCGCTCCACCCGTGAAATCATCCCCGGCAATGTATTGATTCAAATCGACCGGGACCTGCGGGACGGCAAACGGGAAGCGCTGCCCCGTCACGCACAGCCGGATGTATTCAAGCAGCCCGTCGCAATGCTGCTTCACGCCACCGACGATTCGTGAGTAGCCCTTCAATCGGCGAACACTGCGCAGATTGGTACGGAGAGCAGCCTCGATCTCCCTTACCTTCCGCTGAAACCGTGCCAAGGCAAGATCCGGCGATTCGTTACTTTCTTCACTGCCGCCGATCAGTTTCTTGGCAACCGACCGCAAACCCTTCTCTTTCGCCTCATACGACAAGCAAAAGAAATACCGGCTCAGCCGCGGAGCACCCTCGACACCCGTTCGTGTAAACCAGTCGCGACGTTCTTCCTCGACTAGCTCCGCCATCGGGTCCGGCCAGTAACCCCGGTCCTTTATATACTCGCCGTACTCTTCGCGGATCAAATCGCATTGCAGCGACCATCCCCTGCCAAGCGCAAACACGCTGGCCAGGCGATCGGCAATCCCAAAACACTCTTCGAGCGGGAGCGCGTCCATATCGCGGCCAGCGAATTCCCACGCCGCCAGATAGACCCCGGTGGACGTTTCAACGACGCCATCGGCCGCAAGAGCAAAATAGTCGATCAGATCAGACAGGCCTTTTGCATCCCGCCGCGCTTCCCGCTGAAGAAACATGAATCAAATACCTCCTTTGTTTGGTTTGTTGCTACCGCGCGCGCCACCCATACGCACGGCTTCGTTTTGCCGTCCAAAAGCCTTGGCGGTAGCGTTGGCTTTCGTGGTGGACCGCAATGAGATGAGGATCTTTTTGCGCCATTTCCTGTAAGAGTTGGCGCAGAAGTAAGAACAGAAGAATGGCGCCCCCAATGCCGTAGAGCGTCGGCACGGAGTACCCGATGACAATGCACAGCACCAGGGCCAGCATGAGAGCCGTCGGCTCGCATCCCACAAGCAAGTGCGGACGGTTGGCCGATTGGCGGATCGGTGCGCAGAATTGCGCGGGGATTTGGATCTCCATAGCGTCCTTAAATCACCGCGCCGGCCACACCGGGAATGAAGCCCAGGAGCGAAGCGGCCCCAAGGGCGACTCCGCCGACAAACAGAATGCCCATCGCCCCGGTCTGCAAAGCGCCTGCGTCGTGGTGGTTCCGATACCAACTCACAGCACCGCCCACCGTTGCGATCAACGCTAATCCATAAGCGAGTGGCCCCGAAACTTCAGTCGAAAGACCACCGATGGCCTGGGTTGCAGCCATGCGGCCACCACCTAGAGCCCACAAAGGTGAACTCACCAATGTCAGAAGAACTGCGTTGAATAATTTGCGTAGTTGTTTCACTTCCTTCCTTTCTTGACCGACTTACAAATGTGAAAGCTCGTAGTCCTGGCGGACGGCGTCGAAACCCCGGACTGCCAACAGCTGGCGAACTTTCCTTCCTGCGGGGACACGTTCCTCCCCGTCGATGAAGATCACGAGTCCAATGGCGGCGGCGATCCGTTCGCGAACCACGCCATCGTGACTTCCCAAAAAACTTTCAAGTTTTCGCAGTCCGGACAACGCATCATCCGCGTGAATCGTGGCGAGGCCGCCACTGTGTCCGGTGCTCCAGGCTTCCAAGAGCACTCGCGCAGGTTCACTTGACCGCACTTCACCCACCACAATCCGTTTGGGGATCAAGCGCAGCGCTGTTTCAAGCAACCTTGCTTCATTCGCCACGCGCGACGCGCGAAGAGCTACATAGTTCGGTAAAGCGCATTGCAGTTCGGGCGTATCCTCGATCATCAACACCCGGTCGCCTGGCGTCTGTTCAAACCAATCAGCGATTAACGCGTTGCCGAACGTCGTCTTACCCGAGCCTGCTGGACCGACCAGCAGGATGTTTTGCCGATACCTGTTGGCCAAGCGAATAACGTTCAAATGATCGCCGCAGACATGATCCAGGAAGCCCGCCCGATAACATTTCGCGTTCAGCGGATCGCCCGTCTGACTCAATACGCCTTGTTGCGCAAAATCGTCTAACGTAAAGATCTGTTTCGAACGGGTGCGAATCGCGAACGCCGCTTCCGAGACCACTGGGCGAACCATGCCTTCGATTCGGTCCCCAGTCAGCGGGAAAGTTGTTTCCAGAATCGGATGCGATGCATTCAGCTCGCACTCTTGCTCTGTCGCGATCCCCGACAAGAGCAACATGGCATCCGAGGGCGACATCACCCCTTCATCTCGAAATCCGCGCCCTAGCCGGCTGACCCACATCACGCCATCGGGATTCACACACACGTCCAGAACGTTCTCTTCCGCCAGCAACGACGGAATTCGTCCAGCGTATTGGCCAATAATGTCGAGAGATGTTACGCTCATCCGTTCACCTAAATGCATTGCTGACTGAGCACTGAACTGGCGCGGTCCACGATCAGGCATTCGCCGTTCGGGCTGATCCGTGCCGGGCAAGCTGGCCACAACGCCTTTACCAAGTCGAGCCACCGTTCCAGGCGCTCTCGGAACTTGCGCGGCCTGGCGTACTCGGCGCTTCCGATCTGCTGAACTAAGCCGAAATCGCCAAAGATGGGTATTCGTTCTTCACTTTTCGCGTTGAAGCAACGGTAGGAAAGCCACGTGAAGAGATCTAGCGCTGCCGGCGCTGAAGAAAGTGCTTTTGCCGCCTCCAAATCCGTTGGAATAGGATGGCTCATGATTTCTTCGAAGAACTCGTTGCTCAGGACAACCGTGTTCTGACAATCTCCGGGAAGCGTTTGCTGCTCGGGATCACGCGAATACCAGATGCGCGCCTCGCTCATGAAATTGAACCGAGCTTGGTGGACCACCAACGCTTTTTGCCGTTGTGACTCGGTGCCGAAAAAGATCGTCGCACCAAAGACTCGTTGGAAGGAACCGACAAGTCGCCGGTACTGCGAGCCGCCCTGCTGGATTCCAAAGGTGTCCAACATCTCAGCGGCGCTCCGAAAGGTGATCGTCTGTTTCTGCTGACGAATCGCGAGCGTGGCGAGAAAGATCGGAACAAGTCGGTCCTGGCCCCATGGCAACCCATGTGCAGGATGGCCGGTTACTTGAAGTTGAAAATGACCGTTGCGGCGTTCGTGCATCAGAACGCCTTTACCCGGTCTCTTAACTGGCAAACCACAAAGGACGAAGGGACGAGACGAGAATCCTAGATTCTGCCGAACGCTCTCACGCTTCAGTCGAACCATCTCAATCACTTCGGCCTGACGAAGCCTGCGCCTCGAGAGCAATAGCTCCCCATGGGTCCGCTGAAGGACTTGGCCTGCTCGCTCTAATCCGCAAGAAGAGGACACTCAAATCGCCTTTCAAGGCTGCGAATGCAGCGCACTTTAGGCGATCCGAGAAAGCGAAAGGTGGGAATCAGGAGGGGGCGAAATGGGAACGGTTTTTTACTCCGTTTACTCCGTTTTTCTCCGAATAGCGGAAAACTGCTGATTTTCAGTGGTTGCAATTGTCAGAATGCTTCACCGTTGGCGCATATGTTGTTTATTTTCAACAGATCACCGACTTCCCAAGCTGGACGTCGCCGGTTCGAACCCGGTCTCCCGCTCCATAAAATCAATAACTTGCAGAGAATTACCGTTAAAATGGCTTGGTAAACGAGGTTATACTCAGGTGACCACCTCTAAGTCATTGATTTTATGAGGACGAATGCCAGCGACAATTGAGTCAGGTGCTAGTCCCAAGACCCGTCGGCGAAGAGAAGCGATGAGTTCTTTGTTGCTAGCCACATCCCTTTCGATTTGTGATTGAAAAAGGTCGCATCGGCTTTTGCGGATTGGGATGCGGAGGGTAGAGGGTTTGGCGGAACGATTGCCGATCAAAGCCCAGAATGAATGCGCCTTTTATTGATGTGCAGGGCCGTAGCGTTGCGGAGTATTCGTCGCCAATGACCACGCGCCGTCATTTGACCATGGGCGGTCAATTGGCCGCCGTCTTATGGGTACCAGAACGGACATTGGTGTCCGGCGGGTGAATAGGCTCAACACAAAACAGCCGTGGTGCCATTCGTGCACTTAGGTTCACACCGTTCTTCTGCAAAACACGGAAGTGCGCTGCGGCCCCTATTTGGATAAAGGCGGCAGAGTCGGCGTACTACTAGGCTGCGGCTCGGAAGCGAACTTAGTGACGCTGGTCATAAATCAAGGTGACAGAGGCAAACTGTTGCCGAGTAAGTTCACGGTTGTCGTGAACAGATTCACAAGAAAGAAAGATTAGGTAACCCAGATGAAATTCATTGGAGCATTGCTATTGACGTGCGGAGCGGTGTTCGCGCTGCAAGGGCAGGTGTCGACTGATAATTCCGCGCGCTTGGCTGCCGGCGCGCTGCCCATCTATCAGGCTTCCGTCACGACGCGCACCGTAAAGGCTGTCAATTACAGGCACCGGGGAGGTGCCACCAAGATCGATTTCCAGGGAACTGATCTCCTTCCGGGCTCTTACGGCGAGGCCAAAATTGAGAGTAAGCAGGGCTACATCGAAATCGAAGTGGAATTTCGAGGTCTCAAATCCGCTACCTCATACGGAGCCGAATACCTGACCTACGTCATGTGGGCCATTACTCCCGAAGGCCGCGCGTCGAACCTGGGCGAAGTTCTTCTGAACGGAACCAACAGCAAGCTGAATGTCACCACCGAATTGCAGACGTTCGGTTTAATCGTGACCGCTGAACCCTATTTCGCGGTTACTGAGCCAAGCGATCTGATCGTCATGGAAAATGTTGTGCGACCGGATACCCTAGGCAAGGTCGAAGAGATCGACGCGAAGTATGAGTTACTGCAGCGCGGGCAATATCAACGGCTGGCGAATCCGCTTGCCCTGAAATTTGATCGGAAACTGCCGCTTGAGCTATATGAGGCGCGCAATGCGGTGCAAATTGCCCGTTCCGTTGGGGCAGATCGCATCGCTCCCGACATATTCAAGAAAGCAGAGGCCAGCCTGGCACAGGCGGAAACCTACCAAGATCATCGTGCCGGCCGGAAGCCAGTGGCCATGACGGCGCGCGACGCAGTGCAAACGGCAGAAGACGCCCGAGCAATCGCTGTTAAGCGGCAGGAAGAAGAAGCAAGCGCTGCCGAACGCAAGGAATCGGAAAATCGTGCGGCACGTGCAGAAAACAGCCGTATTGCCGCTCAATCTGAGGCGGATCGCGTAACCCGCGAAGCAGAGGTTGAGCGTGTAAAAGCACAAGCCGAGGCGGACCGCTTAACTCGTCAAAAAGATCAGCAGGCCGCCAACTCTTTAGCGGAAGCCGATCGTGTACAGCGCGACAACGAGGCCCGCAACCTTGCCGCCGCGCAAGAAGCCCAGCTAGTCAAAACTCAAAACGACGCACAGATGGCCGCGGCAGCTGCCGAAGCGGATCGTGTGAAGCACGAAAATGACGCCCTTGCCGTTGCTGCAGCCCACGAAGCAGAGGTGGTCAAAGCTCAAAATGATGCACAGATCGCTGCGGCCACCGCCGAGGCGGACCGGCTCAGACGTCAGAATGATCAACAAAATGCGACGGCCCAAGCCGAGCTTGACAATGCTGCTAAGCAGAAAGCCCAGCTTGAAGCGGAGAAGTCGGACTTGCGCATTCAGTTGTTGAAACAATTCAACGCCGTTTTGCAGACTCGAGATACGACCCGGGGGCTGGTGGTAAACATGTCCGATGTCTTATTCGACACCGGCAAATACACCTTGCGGCCGTTAGCACGCGAGAAGCTTGCCAAAGTAGCGGGAATCGTATCTGGTCATCCTGGCTTGAGATTAGACGTGGAAGGTTACACCGATAGCGTGGGCGGCGATGAATACAATCAACATCTCTCCGAGCAGCGCGGCTCGGCGGTACGCGATTATCTGACGCAAGAGGGAATGGCAGCGGATTCAGTAACGGCCAAAGGCTTTGGGAAGAATCAACCGGTGGCTTCTAATGATACGGCGACCGGCCGCCAACAGAATCGGCGCGTTGAGCTGGTGATTTCAGGCGAAATCATCGGCACTCCGATCGGCACACCCATAGCAGCCAGATAAAGAGTGAATATGAATACGGCAGGAATGAAAATATTTAAACCGGCCTTGGCATCCGTACTTGTTCTCGGGATGGCTTCCGTTGTGGCATTGCCTGAAGATCTCTCGAAGTACCGGGATATCCAACTCGGATCAGATCTCAAGACGGTAGCCAAACAGACGGGAGTCGATGCGGCTGAAGTAAAGCTGATCCATAGCCGTCCTGCGCTGATCCAAGAACTCCAGTGGAGGCCAGAAGCTCTTGGTTCATTGGCTCAAATGGAACCAGAAAAGGATGTGACCCTTAGCTTTTATAACGGCGAACTGTTCCAAATCAGCGTGAAATATGACCGCAACTCAACAGAAGGAATGACGGCCAGCAACATGGTGGATGCGATCTCCGCCAAGTATGGCGTAGCAGCCAAAAGCCATCAAGAGCTAGCGACGTCGCTGGACGCCTATGGCACTCCCGACGAAGCTCTTGCTGAATGGCAGGATTCGCAGTATCGCTTCACCTTGATCCGGTGCTCTACTTATGGGCCTGCCTTTATCCTGGTAGGCGTCTTAAAGAAACTGGAGGCGACCGCAAAAGCCTCCGCCGCTGCGGCGATCAAGATGGAGGCGCAAGAGGCTCCGCAACGAGAGGTCGAACGGCTCGCGGCAGAGAAACAAGAGGATCAACGCAAACTTGATCAGGCCAGACTTTTGAACAAGGCACATTTCCGGTTATGACCGGCACACCGAGCCAAACCGAATGGGCCGAGCGGATTAAAGCGCAGGTGGGCGGCGAATTTGATCGCGTCGCCGCGTCATTCCGCTCGGTCGCGGAAAAACAGATAGAAAACAAGCGAATCGATACCGAAGCGATCATATCCATTTTGGAAGAGAAGCGGGCTGAGGTGATGGCGAAAACCCAGGCCGGCTATTTCATCCAGGAATGGCAAGAGATCAGCAACCAGATTCGGAAGATGATGCTCGCCGATGCACGATACCACGCAATCAGAGCCAGATCAACCGGCAAAGCTACGCCAAAGACGTGATACGGATCAGACGCACTTCGACGGGTCTGTTACCAGCATGTTGTCCTTACTGCCGGTCGACTACCTTTAGAAGCGTGAGTGCGCGAACAGCGCTCGAAAAGGCGTTTCATTGGCTCTTGCAGCCTTGCGGGTGCGGCTTATGTGGTCGCCGGTTCAGTTTATTTCGATGGCGGTCTGCCGTCGAAAGATCAGCGTAAAGTCGTTCGCGTTGTTGGATGCTGCCCCGAAAATGCCGAGCGTACCGGTGTGAAGAACATAGCCGAACTTAGACTGCCATCTTCGACGGAGGATTGGCGGAGGAAGATGGGCTTTCTTCTTTCATAAAGGTCAATGACGCAATAAATGGGAAGAGGCTTGCGACAAGTATGACCAACGGCCCGAAAAGTCAAAGGTAGGCAGAAGAGGATTGAACATCACCATTTATCACCGCAAATAAGGCCGTGAAGGTATATTGCCGAGCGCGGAGAATTTGCAACAATACGGCCAAGCTGCCAAGCAATTTACGAACCCCACCGACATTTGATAGCCCGAATCGGCTGTTGTGAAGAACGATTGAGAGAAGACAGCCGAGGAAAACATCCAACCAGCGTTGTCTAGCTGGTTGCCCAGATGAGCAGGAGTCCTATCAGCGAGGGTTGACCAGCCTGCCAAGCCGGACGGTCTGGCGAATTGCAGTGGTTGCGGGGTAACGGTTCCGACTTTGATCAATAGAGTACCTACGGAGAATTCGCCCGTCATACGCTTGGCCGATTCTGGGGCCGTCTGTTTTGAGCGCCCTGCCGGCGGAAAAGGAAAAAGTGCCGGCCACACAGGCCGCACCTGTAAGGTCGCATTAGCCAGTGAATCGCTTCTTCAATAGCATTCCGTAAACCCACACGTCGGCAATCGATGGGTTTACAATGCGGGGATCTCGCTGAAAACTGCACTAACGTGGAACTTATTCATAGTTCATCCTCCTCGGTGAGACAAAACGGGTTCGCCACCGGGTCTGTGCTTAAGCAACTCAGTCAACCTCAGATGAGAAAATTACCGTTCTAAGCAAATATTCCGAAAATGACTCTGTGCTCATCAAAGCAGGTGAGTGTGTGACGCGACTCTTGTGACTACTGAATTCTTTTACGTCTTTTCTCATTACGCCAAGCCCAGGCGTCTTTCACGATGCTCAGCTGCTTATCTGATTTCTCTCTGGAGTCTTCTGAGAGATGGGTTGA
>CAVYUL010000037.1:0-33792 GCA_963771405.1 Bryobacterales bacterium | reverse complement strand
GCACATTGATGCGGCGAATGGTCAAGTCACGCACGTCAGCAGCTTGCTCGGCCATCGGCGTATCCAGAACGGCCAAATTCACGCCCGCCGCCAGTTCCCGATCGCTCCAAGTACCCACGGCTTTCCCGTCGATTTTCAATTGATATCGCCCGTTCGCAAGACCCGTTACGCGCAGCGGCTGCTGGTTCAATGCATCGGTGATATCGGAATTGGCAATCACAAGTGCAATTGAATGATCACCGTCATTGGCCAGCCAGGAAGCAAACGGCAGCGGCAGAGATTCATCCGTTTCGGTCCATACGAGCGGTGATCTTCTCAACCGCGTTACCGTCGCATACTGCACGCCAGTCACCTTCCCTTGCGCAGCATCAATCGTCACCGAAGAAACCAGGGCGCGCGCGTGCCAACTTTTCAAAAGCTGTTCCGCCATCACCAGATGCCCCGAGAGGCCCGGATGCACTCGATCGGGAATGATCTTCTGGGCGATGGCCGAATCGGAGGCGTTGGCTTTCTTCAACATCGCCACTACCGGCCCGTTGAAATCGGCGACATCGAAACGCGCATCGCCCGCGTAATGCTTGATCCAATCGCCATACTTCGCCATCACAGCGTTGTAGCCATCCGGTTGCAGTGTAAGGGGCCGCGTCACATCGTCAAACGGCGAAGGCTCAATTGCCGTGATCCGTAGACCGGGTATCGCCTGCCTTACTTTTTGGACGATGTGCTTGTAGCCGGCATCGTAAACGTCGTCGTCTTCGGGTTTGTGATTTGTGTAGCGGCCGTCGTTCATGCCGAGCATGATCGTCATAACAGTGGGATGGTACGGCAACACGTCACGATCAAGCCGCTCATCGATTGTGCCGCCGCCCCCGCCGGTGACGCGATCGCCACCCCAGCCTGAGTGCACAAAACGTACATTCAGTTTGGGATAGCGTGTGACGGCATATAATTCGGTGACCATGGTATACAGCCGCTGATCGGTGATGCTATCGCCGTAAAAGACAACCGTGTCGGAAGAATGCAAAGCGAATGAGCCGCTTTGGGCAAGCAGCGACAGCTGGCTTGCAAGCAGAAGCGTTATGAAGGAGCGCACGCTACTAGGATAGCCAGCGCGGTCCCGGCTGGTTAGGAGATAATTCGCCTATGAAAACAGGTCTTGTTTTAAGCGCAATCCTTCTGCTTCTCGTTGGATTCGCCGCCATCTCACAAACGCCCCGAAATGCCGGCGGAAAACACCATGTCGCCTTTCAATTGAGCGAAGGCGATGAGAACGCGTGGAATTCGCTCTTCCTGCACGTAAACAACACCATGAACGCGCTCGCCGACGACGGTGGGACTGAAGCGGAAGTCGTTTGCTGGGGCCCGGGTCTCGAGATTCTGAAGAAAAGCAACACCGCTTATGAACAACGGCTCAAAGCGCTCTCCGATCGCGGCGTGAAACTGTTAGCCTGCCGCAACGCCATGAAGTTCAGGCACGTCGCCACCGAAGACATGTTTCCCTTCGTCGCACAAGTGGATTCCGGCATCGCCGAAGTTGTGCGGAAACAGGAAGCCGGCTGGGCCTATATTCACTAACGCTGGCTCTTTTCGCCCGCGCGCACCGCGCGATTGAATTCTTCCGAGCGATTGCGCGGCACGCTCAAGCTGTGCCAATGATCGCCGGCCAAATGTTTCGCCAACAGCACGATCTGCCCGCAATGCATGGCGTAATGGGCCACTTGCCGGTTCACCGCTTGCATCACCGAGTGCGGTTCAGAGCGAATCTGCACCGTGCGCGTGAGATCGGTATCCGTCAATGGTTCGAGCGCGCCAAACACGCGCTGCCAGCCTTCCTCCCAGAGCGCCATGACTTCTGCCCGCGTCGGGGGCGCATCCACGAACTCGCTATCGCGATTGCGATTCGGCTTCTCGCCGTCGCTACTCAGAAAATCGGTCCAGCGCGAGCGCATGTTGCCGGCCATATGCTTCACAATCTGCGCAATGGAATTCATCTCCGGATCGAGTGTCACATTCAGCTGCTCATCCGCCACTTGCGCCATCGCCGCTTCCGCCAGCTTCTTGTACTGCCGAAAGAGCGTGAGCGAGTCTTCTAAATAAGAAGTTGTGAACTGATGTGCCATTGCGTTTTAGAACTCGTAATCCGGCGGCTTGATTCCTTTGGCGCGTAAATACATTTCCGAGGACGCGCGATGGTGGGTCGTGTGATCCAAATCGATCAACATCAGTTCAAGCCCGGTCAGGTTGCCATCTCCCGTTTTGTAGGTAGTGTGCAATTGCTCGGGCGTCGCAGCTTCGGCGCGCGTAATCGCCTTGTCGAACGCCGCTTTCAGGAATGCAATGACATCCGCCTTCGACTTAGACGCCGGCTTCGCCTCGCTGCTTTTTTCACCCGCCAGATAACTCAGGAAAAAATCCTGCGCCTGGCCGATGTGAATCATCTGCTCGGCAAAGCTCATCTGCGGCGCCGTAAGCTTGAAATCGTAAGAGTCCGCCGGCATTGCCTCGGCCACTTTGATCGTAAAGTCGCGCGAAGTCTTCATATGTTTGATGATTGTGTCTTTGACGTCCTGCGCAGGCGCGGGAAGGGCGGAAACGAGAAGCAGGGCAAGGGCAAAAAGTCGCATTCGTCCAGTGTATCTGGAGATATTACAGCGTGGAACGCGAGAAGTCGCTCGCCATCTCGCTACCAACGCCGCCAAAACCGGCGTAAATTTCTTTAGCCCGTTCAAGCGCGGACTCCACGTGCGGCAATAAATTCTCGCGCCCCACATGGTCTAGAAAATCGCCGCTTGTCAGCATCGCGAGCGGTTGATCTCTTGCGCCGCACAGCAGCAGGGTACGGCCCGATTTCCGCAAACGTTCGGCTAATTTTTCAAGCGCATGCAAGCCCGTGGCATCGAGAGCGGTCATGTTGCGCAGCCGTACCACCACCACTTGCCCAAATTTGCTCAGGTCGGCCGCGGCATCGTCGAGTTTTTCTGTGGTCCCGAACAGGAACGGCCCATGAATGCGAAGAATGGTGACATAAGGCGGAACTTGTTTATCCTGCAAAATATGCGGCCGGCCTTCCTCGATATAGTCATCGGTAACGGGCATGACAGTGGTAGTTTGCGAGATGCGGTAGATGTAAAGCAACGCCGCCAGAATCATGCCGACTTCAACGGCCACGGTCAGGTCGGCCAAGACGGTAAGCGCGAAGGTGGCCGCCCAAACCGTAATGTCCTGTTTCGACAAACGCACAATGGTGCCGATTTCACGCCATTCGCCCATGTTGTAAGCAACGACGAATAGAATCGCGGCCAACGCCGCCAAGGGAATGAAGCGAGCGAGCGGCGCGGCTACCAACAAGATCATCAAGAGTGTTAGCGCATGGATTATGCCCGACACCGGGGTGCGCGCGCCGGAGCGGATATTCGTCGCCGTCCGGGCGATGGCTCCGGTGGCTGGAATGCCGCCGAAGAGTGGCGAGGCCATGTTGGCTATGCCTTGGGCTACCAGTTCCACGTTGGAATTGTGTCGGTCTCCGCTCATGCTGTCGGAAACAACCGCCGAGAGCAAGCTCTCGACGGCGGCCAGCAAGGCAACTGTGAACGCCGGCGACAACAGCGGCATGATGTGTTCCGAATGAAACTCGGGCAATGCGAAATGCGGAAAGCCGCTGGGCACCCCGCCGAAACGGCTGCCGATGGTTTCGAGCGGCAGTTTGAGCAGTGTCACAACAACGGTAGAAAGCAAAAGCGCCAGAATCGACCCAGGCACGCGTTTCGTGATGCGCGGCCAAAACAGAATGATCGCCAAGGAAATCACGCCTACCGCGGTGGCCTGCCAGTTGAGAGTATGAAACGCGCCGGCGAGCACTTTCATACGTTCCCAAAAAACACTGGGTACCGGACCTGTCGTCAGGCCAAAGAAGTCTTTGATTTGCGTCGATGCGATGAGCAGCGCAATACCATTCGTGAAGCCGATAGTAACGGGCCGCGGAATGAATTTGACGGCAGCCCCTAAGCCAGTCAAGCCCATCACGACGAGCATGCCGCCGGCCATGAAGGTGACAAGCGCCAAGCCGGCAATGCCAAACTTGGCAACGATGCCCGCGACAATCACGACAAAAGCGCCTGTCGGCCCGCCGATCTGCATGCGCGAACCGCCGAACGCGGAAATCAAAAATCCGGCGATAACGGCCGTATAGATGCCTGCTTGCGGTGTGACACCCGAAGAGATGCCGAACGCCATCGAAAGCGGCAGGGCCACCAATCCGACGGTCAACCCCGCCAGGAGATCGGCGCCAAAGTCATGCAACGTGTAGCAACGCAGTGCCTGAACGGACTTGGGCCACCAACGTTCAGCCAGCGCCATGAAATGCTTTTCCCCTATCCACCAAACTCGTAACTCTAATTTTAGCGCTCGACCTGAGGTTCGCTATGATCGTTAGCGGAGTATGCTTACCCTTCGAGAACGCAAGCGCCGCGGTGAAGAAATTGTCAAAAAATACCGCTCGCTCACAGGAAATGATTCCTACACAGCCGTTGTCGACGCCGTTGCGGACCTTTTGCTGACCGTCGCACAAAGCGAACGCGAAGCCACGCAGATTCTGCATTCTGCCGAAATCGAATTTCGCAATCACTTCGAATCCGAAGAAATTATCTCCGAAGGCTGATCGCCTCGCTTGTTTCGTAAAAATCGCTTTCTCTTCGCCTCTTGATTTCAGGCGCTAGTGGTCGCGGACTTCGGTGCCGAGTTCCCCTACGATCTCGTCGTGCATGTTGCCGTTCAGCTCGCTCTCTAAGCGGCGCAAAGCATAACCGACGATATCGCGGTGATGCAACTTCGAACCCAGTTTCTCGTCGGAGCTCAATCGCAGCCAGATGTCGTGTAGTTTGTCCACATCTTCCGGCCACAAGCGCGGCGGGTGCGGCCCTAAGTTCACAAACGTAGAGGGCCGGTCGGGGCAAATGATCTCGAGCGAAAACGAGTGCCGCGGCTCAGGCAAACGCTCCCACGCTTGGCCAATCTGACGCGCCAATTCGTCCGACGTCATCCGGGGCGAGACACCGGTGATCAGTCGCGACACCTTGAGCTGACTCGCTGTTTGGACCAAAGCATCAAATGGATTGATCGCCGGCACCACCAATAGTTCCACCGGCTTCCCCTCTTTTTCCGCTATGTTTACAACGTCGCTGAACAATTCCTTTTCGTTCGCACCGAATACCTGATCGTCCTTGAGTTCGTATTCGCTGTCGGGTCCGAGTGGGCGAACAGTCATAACGACAATGTCATTACGCCGGAGGTTGGTTCGCTGCAAAGTGCGCCGCAAATGCATCATGTTGTTGCGATTTCGTACGGCCACAAGAACGCTGCCCGGGCGCGCGTGTACGGATTCGGTTTCAACCTGAGGCTGGTAATCGAGATTAAATTCTTCCAGCAAGCCCTTATGCCGTTCTTTGTGACGCCGTATGTTGATTTTTTCGGAGATCGAGAACAGGATGAAGAAGCCGACGGTAAAGGCAATACCGAACTTAGTGGCGTATTCCTTGGAAAACAGATTTGCCACGGCGGTGGCCAGCAGAACCAGGGTGGTGGCGCCTAAGCCGACGGGAATCTCTTTGCCGCCGATGTGGAGGTTGAAGGGCACCTTGTATTCCTGATCGTGCCGTTGAAAGCGGAGCGCCAAAACGCCGAGGGCCTTCAACGCGAAGCTCCAAACGACGCCGAACGCATAGGCTTCACCAAGCAGAACCATGTCGCCGCGGCTCAGGATGATGGTGAAGATCTGCATCAGCGTGATGGCATTGATGATGCGGTAGGTGGTGCCGTATTTCTTATGCGGCTTGCGCGCTTCATCGAACAAAACGCCGTCTTCCGCCACCCGGTTCATCACGCCGTTTGCGCCGATCAGCGATGTGTTCACGGCGCCGGCCAAAATCAGCACGCCCACCGCCACTACGAAGACGTGAAAAGACAGCCGCAGCAACTCAGGTCCGGCCAGACTCATGGCCAGACCGCCGAGCAGGTTATCAACGTACTTCAAACGTGTTTTGTCGTCGTTGATGATCATGGTGGCAAACATCGTGATCACGCCCGTGCAGAGAATGGCGTAGATGCAGACAATGTTGCTGGTGATCTTGAGGTTCTTCAGTTTGGGCGAAGCGATTTCCCGGTAAATTTGGGCCAGTGTTTCGAAACCGCTCATGGAAAGCAGCGAGTGCCCGAAGGCGATGATCACCGCCACAATGGGAATAGTCGGCCAGAACGTTCCTCTAAACCACCCTAAAGAATCGTTGTTAAAGCGCAGATTGTGGGCGACGGGCAAGAGAGGCAAGTGCCATTTGCCCTGAACCGCGATCGTAATCGGACACCAAATGAGCAGCGCCACCACCATCACGGTTGTGATCTGCATGATTTTCAAAGCCGCGCCGCTCGATTCGTGAATGCCCTTGATGTTGCTGCGCCAGAAATAGAGCGTCACCACTATTGCAAAGAACACCGCAAAGAGATTCGGGTCAATTTGCGTAGTGCGGTGCGCAAAGACGAAAACTTCGTTGATCAGGTTGCCCAAGTATTGGCCGGCGCTGACTGCGCTAATGGGACCGGTAAGGATGTAATCGAAGACCAAAGCGGAAACCGATGCTTTGGCGACAACCGGACCCATGGAATCTTTCACCACCACGTACACGCCGCCGCGCACGAACATGCCGCAGCTTTCCATGTAGACCGAACGCACGGCGAAGCTGAAGATCATGACGAACAGCACATACCAGGCGGCCGATGGCCCGATGGCCGCTTCGGCGATGCCGCCGGCGTAGAACATGGAGGACGCCAAATCGCTCAAAACGATGGAAGCGCCGCGCCAGTAGCTTATGAATGTAAGAGCAACCGTTGTCGCAACTACCACTTTTGCGGTAGTCGCGGCCTTGGAAGGAGCCGTAGTTGTGCCTTTTGAGTCCATGAGTTCGTTAAGATTTTAAGTCGACTGGGCGCGGACGACGCGGGCCTTGCGCAAAAAATACCTGTGCAGTTCAAATTGTAGCCAATGCCGGGACTCGAAATAGTTCCGGCATCCGGCTAATCTAGAAGAATGCGTTGTTTTCTTTTCTTTTTGGCGGTGAGCGTGAGCGCTCAGGTGTTCGATGTTGACTCGGCAAAACAGAAGCAGGGCTATGTCATTCGCGTTACCAGCGACAAGGCGGCCACCGCCCGTCTGAACGGCCGAACCATCACACTTTTTCCACAAACCGATGGCCCGGCGCTCGGCCTGATGCCGATTCCCACCTTGGAAAAGCCCGGCAAATACCAGTTGGAGTTTTTGGATCAAAGCGGCGCCGTGTTGCATAGCACCGAAATCACTGTGCAGGACGCTTATTATCCCCAGGAAAACATCGCCATCGCACCTAAGATCTCCACTTTGAAACCATCGCCGGGAGAACAGGAAAGCGTTGGGAAATTCAAAGAGGAACTCTCAGCCGATCGTTACTGGAAGGAGCCGTTTGAAACGCCGGTCCCAGGCTGCGTGACTTCGCCCTTTGGCTCCACGCGTTTGCACAACGGTAAATTGACCGGCGATTTTCACGCCGGTGTCGACCAGCGCGGCGCCATGGGAACGCCCATTCATCCGATCACGTCCGGCATTGTCAGAATCGTGCAAAAGTGGAATTTGCGAGGCGGGACGGTGGCCATCGATCACGGCGAAGGCGTGCAAAGCATCTACCTTCACATGTCGAGGTTCAAAGCGGAAGTGGGCGACAAAGTCACTCCGGACGATGTGATCGGTTATATAGGCTCGACCGGACGTTCCACCGGGCCGCATGTTCACTGGACCATGTATGTAAATCGTGTCGCCGTGAATCCCGCTCAATGGATGAAGCTCGACGCCTGCGCGCCGGGGTCTCATCCTCCGGCTCCCGCGCATAAGACGCAAAAGCCTAAGCCGCTGCCGGCGGCCGCAACGCCGCCTCCAAGCGCGCCACAGGAATGAAAATTGGCCTGGATTTCGGCACTACCAATAGCTCTATTGCCCGGATTGCCGAAAACGGAGAAGTAGAACTTGCGCGCTTTCCGTTCACCGGCAGCACCACCGAATCCTTCCGTTCGCTGCTTTACCTGGAACGCCACAAAACCGCGGGCCGCAGCACCATTCATTCGTGGTCGGGGCCCGAAGGCATTGAGCGCTATCTGGATGCCGATGACAAAGGGCGTTTGATCCAGTCACTCAAATCGTTTCTTTCGAGCCGCAGCCTGGAGACGACGGAGATCTTCGGCCGGCGTTTTCAATTAGAGGATTTGGTCGCGAATATCGTTCGCGATATTCGCATGGCGGCCGAAAAGCAATTCGACAGGCCGGTGACGCGTGCTGTCGTTGGACGTCCGGTGCGCTTCGTGGGCTCGGAGAGCGACTCGGATGACGATTTTGCCATCGCGCGGTTGCGCAAGGCGCTTGAAAAAGCCGGCTTCGAAGAGATTGCGTTTGAACTGGAACCGGTCGCGGCGGCGTATTACTACGAATCGGGCCTCGATCACGACGAACAGATTCTCATCGGCGATTTCGGCGGGGGCACCAGCGATTTCTCTATTTTGCACGTTGGGCCGAACGCCCGCAAAGTTCGCCAAGGCAGCAGTTCGGTGCTCGGCAATGAAGGATTGCCGCTGGCGGGCGATGCGTTTGACGCGCGCATCATTCGGCATTTGGTTTCGCCCGAACTCGGCGCTGGCTCGCTGCTCAATTCGCACGGCAAGTTGCTGCCAGTCCCGAATTGGGTTTACTTCAAACTCGAGCGCTGGCATCATCTCTCCTTTTTGCGTTCACGCGAGACGTTGAACATGCTCGAAAGTGTGTCGCGCCAGGCAGAGGCTCCCGAAAAGATCAAAGCTTTGCTCTATCTCATTAATCACGACCTCGGTTTCTATCTGCATCGCGCCGTGCAAAAAACAAAAATCGGCCTCTCGCATGAGGAACGCGCCGATTTCCAGTTCCAAGACGGCGACGTCGAAATCCACACGCAGGTCACGCGTGCGGAATTCGAACGCTGGATTTCCGAAGAGTTAGCGGGGATTGAGGAGAAGATTGGGCTGCTGTTACGCAAAACCGGAATCGATGCAAAAGAAATCGACCGAGTGTTCTTGACGGGTGGTTCATCGCTCGTGCCGGCTGTGAGCAGGATCTTTGAGCGCGGATTTGGGAAAGAAAAGATTCGGACAGGGGACGAATTTACGTCAGTGGCGCGGGGATTGGCGCTCCACAGGTGAATTGGCGGACTTTTATTTCGATGCGCTGCCGAAATGTCTAAGGGTTGTAGAATAATGCGGGGAGCGTGCAATGACATTTCGATGGGGCACTGCGGTTTGTTTGTTGTTACTGAGCGCAATAACGGCCGCGAATGCGCAAGACTCGAAAGCTGCCGCCGCCGCGGCGTCCAAGAGGATATACGTTGTTGGTGACGTGCGCAAGCCGGGGATATATGAAATGAAAGACTGGGGCGAGAAGCCGACAGTGCTGATGGCCTTGACGCGGGCGGAAGGACTGCCTTTAGCCGCCAACGGGAATGTCGCCATTTACCTTTATCGGAAGGACCCAGCCAAACGGCAGCGTGTGGAAATTGAGGTGAACGTGCCGCGCATTCTCAAGCAGACAGCGCCGGATGTCGAACTGCGAGCGGGAGACATTGTCTTTGTCGCAAGGAAATCGTAACCGAGGTTTCCATTACCGGACTTCCCGATGCCGGGTTCACCGGACGCGTGGCCCGTTTCAGGAGACTTCGCGAGCCCGTCAATCGCTCACTTCGCGAAAAACACCCTGAGCGGACTTTCATTTCGCGGCTGTGCCGTCTGCGTCTGAGGCGTACCGCTGATCAAGTTCATGCCAGATGCGTAGGGCCGGAATGCCTGCCAGGGTATCGGTCTCAACAAGCGCTCCGTTCCACTCCGATACGGAACGGTCGCTGGGGTCTACGACGTAGACGCGCCCAAAGCCCCAGGCTTTGTATTTTCGGCATTTGTCCTTCAGATGGGGAAAGGGTTCGTCTTCGGAGACAATCTCGACGACTACATCTGCAGCCTCTGTAGGATACGCGCCGTGCAGCTTGCTTTTGCTGGCAAACAAGTCGGGCCGCGGATGGGCATCTGGATCGATACGCAGTTCGAGTTCAGAGGCGGCATTGAAGCCGGCCTCCGTCAACAATCGAGCAATGATGATCTGCAGCAATGCATGAATACAGGTGGGCATGCTCTTGGGAATGGCCTCACCGTACCAAAACTCATATGCGCGATCACTGCGGCCGAATTGTTGCTCAAACTGGGCGAGGGTCAGTTTGGATGCGGTGGTGGCCATGCGTCCATTTTAGCTTTAGCGAGGAGCTGCAAAAGGCCATTCTTAAAGCGACACCGGCAGCGACTTCAACCCTCGCAGCGTAAAATTCAACACCCACTCGGGCGCCTGCCCCGCGAACTGTATCTTGGGAAACTTTTGGACCAATTGCAAAATCGCCGCCTGCGCTTCCATCCTAGCCAGCTGATTACCGATACAGAAGTGCGCTCCTACTCCGAAAGCCAGATGGCTGTTGTTCTTGCGCCCGAGATCTAAAAGATCAGGCTCGTCGAATTCATCCGGATCGCGGTTTGCCGATCCCAACATCATCATGGCCACGCTGCCTTTCGGCAAGGCTTGGCCGCAAATCTCCATGTCTTCTTTCAGAATCCGGGTTATATTTTGCACCGGGCTTTCGTAGCGCAGCAACTCCTCCACGCCCGGCCGAATCAGTTCAGGCTGTTCGCGCAACCGCTCTGCCGCTGCCGGCTGTTTTAGCAAAGTCAGCATGCCGTTGCCAATCAAGTTGCGGGTGGTTTCATGGCCTGCAAAGAGCAGCATGACGCATTGGGCATAAAGCTCATCCTCCGTCAGCACGTCTCCGTCCGCTTCTATTTCAAGCAGCAGGCTGATCAGATTATTACCTTTTGCGCCGCGATGCTCCTTAACAACTTGCTTGAAAAAACCGATCAATGCCAGAACCGCATCCTGCGCCGCCCGCGAAACCTCAATCGTCCGCGCCGGATTTCCCAGAAACACCGCCAAGGCATCCGACCACGCCATGAGTTGCGTTTGCGAAACATGTTCAATGCCCAACATCTTCGCGATCACCCGCACCGGCACCTGATGGGCCACTTGGCTCATAATTTCCGCTTCCGTCGCTTCACCTAACGGCGCTAACATTTCCTCAACGCTGCTCTCCACCATCCCGCTCAGCGCTTCAATCGCCGCCGGTGAAAAGCCTTTGTTCAGCAGTTTTCGCAGCCGCGAATGCTGCGGCGGATCCAGCAAAAGCATCCACTGGCTTAGCATGCGCCGTAAAGGAGCCAGCTCAGTGTGGTACTCCGCCGGAATGGCAGCGAACATTCCGGCCGATCGGCTTGCGGAAAGTTTCGGATCCCTGAACAGCGCCGCGCAATCGGAGTATCGAAATATTCCCCAGAATCCCGGTCCCGTGCCGCCTCGGTCCAGATAATGCATCGGACCTTCTTCTCGAAGGCGGTAGTAAATCGGATACGGATTTTCCAACAGCTCGGGCGTGAAAAATGTCTTCTTAACTGGCGTCGGTTGTGCCGTTGACATGAAGAATCCCTCCTCTTCATCGCACGTGAGGAAGTCATCTTAGCACGAAAAAACGGCGCGTTTAACCGTGAATCAGTGCTTGTCGGCGGGCTTCAATTCGGCGGCGCGGATGTTGCTCGCAGCGCCTACGCAGACCATCTGTAGTCCTACGGGTTTGGGCTCTGTGATCGGGCAAACCAGGAAATCGGCGTACACTTCGAAATCGTCGCCGCATGCCATATTTGCGGGCAAGCCTTCAGCCGGTACCCCTAAAAGTCGCGTCGTTCCAATGGGCCAAATTCGGCAATGCGGATAACCTGAGTAAGCACGCAAGCGCCCGCGAACGGAATAGCAATCGCCCACTATGTCTTTTCTAGCCGAGCAGTGATTCGTAACTGAACTCTTCGACGCGTTTTCAGCCGCGCCCCCCATTCCCCACGAAAACACCACCGACGAAGCTATTGCTACAACGAGCCGTCGCATTCCTTGATAATTCCATAAAGTTGGCCTCTGTGCACCTGTCGAAACAGCGAATCAGTACTGTCTGTATAATCAATCCAGTCTTTCGCGTTCATCTCTATGATTCTGAGGAGAATCCATGTTACCTGACTACATTGCCAAGGCTGTCCCGAACCCCGCCTCGAACCGCGCGCCCTGGTACAAAAACACCGCGCCCACGTATGCCGGAGTGTTCCTGTGGATTGTGTTTTACAAACAGATTGCAGCCGGTACGCTCGATAAAGCGGGTGTGGGCCTGTGTCTGCTGGGCTTGCTGGTAGCGGGCATCGTCAGTTACGCGTTGTTTTACAGGGTACCCGCCATGCTTGGCATGGAAACCGGCTTGCCACTCTATGTTGTTGGCAGTTCCACGTTCGGCACCACGGGCGGCTACGTGATGCCCGGCTTGCTCATGGGAGTTCTACAAGTGGGCTGGATCTCGGTGAACGCCTTCGTCTCGGCGCAGTTCGTATTGAGCGCAATCGGATCAAAAGACGGGCCGGGCAGTCTGGCCTTCAGTGTCGTGGCAGGAGTTTGGGCCCTGGCGATGGGATACGTGGGCGTGAAGGGGATTCAATATGTTTCCAAGTTCTCCACCTTCCTCAATTGGATTCCGCTGCTCATGATTCTGGTTGTTTTCTTTGCCAACGCGAGTGGCATTTCCCAATACACGCCGCCCATCCACGCTCCTTATCTCGGTTTCGTGATGATCATTCAAGTGGTCGTCGGCTTCTTTGCAACCGCAGGCGCAGCGGGCGTCGACTTCGGTCTCAACAGCCGGAATGAAAGCGATGTTCGCCTGGGCGGGTTGGTGGGCGTCACCGGCGCGATTCTCGTTGCCGGCGGATTACCGCTGCTGGCAGTAGCGGGCGCGAAAGGGCTTTACAACATTCCCGATCTCGACTTTCAAACTGTAATTGCTCACAGCGGCGGCTTCATCGCAACGGCCATGTTCGGACTTTTCGCTTTGGCCTCGATTGCGCCGGCTTGTGTGTCTTCATTCATCGCCGGAAACAGCTTCGCCACCATGATCCCGGGTGTGTCGCGGCTCTCGTCAACCATGGTCGGCGCCGCCATTGCCGCCATTCTCGCGATCACCGGTGCAGCGGCAAACTTGATTGGCCTGTTCACCATCATCGGCGCTTCGTTCGGACCGATTTGCGGCGCCATGATGGCGGACTACATTCTTTCCGGCCGCAAATGGGCTGGCCCGCGCGAAGGTGTCAGCATCGCCGGTTATGGAGCTTGGGCCGTTGGTTTCATAGTGGGCATCCTGCCGTTCCTTCCCATTCCGGCCGATATCGTTGGCTACTTGCAGCCTGCAGCCGTCTATAGCTTCATTGCCGGCTTTGTCGTTTACATGGCTTTGGCGAAAGCCGGTCTGCAACCTAAGGTTGTCTCCGAACGCGTTAACACTGCTCACGGCGCTTCGGTTTAGGCGCCCTTACAACTGCCTGGCTAGGCGGCGGTTCATTTCGCAGGAGTTAGTTAACAAACGCAGCTCAACTTGCCGATAAAACTCCATAGTGAACATCAGATCCGACCGCCCTGGCTCTTCTCTGTTGAAAGATCACCCGACCGATTTCGGAAGCGAACCGCGACCTGAATTGGTGCGCGCCGTTCGCTCCCGCTACTCGGAACGGTACGCGCCTACACCGCCTCAGACCTTGGCTGACCTGGGCCTTCCTCCATCGTTGCTCGAACAGTTGATTCTAAAACTGCTGTACTTTCGCGGCGACATGCTCGCCCTCGATTTGAGCCATGCGATGGGCCTGAAGTTCAGCATCATTCAGCCCATGGTGGAGACCTTCCGCGCGCAGCATCTCCTGCATGTAAAGAGTTCGCTCGGTCTAGGCCCCATTTCCTCCCTGTTCTCTCTCACCGACGTAGGCCGAAAGGTAGCGCGCGACTACGTTGAAAACAACCAATACACCGGTCCGGCGCCGGTTCCGCTGACCCAATACGCCGCGGCTGTTGCTACACAGAAGATGCCGGCGAACTGGCTGAAGCCCGAGCGTTTGGCCAAAGCGTACACCAACGTGGTGGTCACGGATAAGATGCTCGACCAGCTAGGGCCGGCCGTTAGTTCCGGTAACTCTCTTCTGATTTATGGAGAGGCCGGGAACGGTAAAACATATATCGCTGAAGCGTTGGCGCGCATCCAGACCAGCGATATCTATTTGCCTTACGCTCTCGAATACCAAAGCAATATCATCCAGCTCTTCGATCCGACCTGCCACAATCCGGTGGAACTGAGTGAACAGGAAAAACAGTTTGAATTCGATGGCCGCTGGATTCGTTGTAAGCGGCCGTTCATCGTCAGCGGCGGAGAGTTATCCGTTTCCATGCTCGATCTGCGCTACAACACCATTTCGGGTGTCTACGAAGCGCCGCTGCAACTGAAAGCCAACAACGGGATATATTTAGTCGACGATTTCGGCCGGCAGATGTCTTCGCCCGGACAAATTTTGAATCGCTGGATCGTCCCGATGGATCGCAAGCTCGATTATCTGTCGCTTGCCAACGGCGGCAAAATGGTTGTGCCCTTCGAGACATTCCTCGTTTTTTCAACCAACCTCAATCCGAACGAATTGGGCGACGAAGCCTTCTTGCGCCGCTTGCGCTACAAGATGTTGATGCGCAGTCCGGACGAGGCCGAGTTCACGGCGATCTTTAAGAACTACTGTGAAGCGCAGAAGCTAACCTTCGATCCAAAGCTGATCGAACATTTCATCCAGCACTATTACAAAGCGACCGGAAAGGCGTTCCGCCGCTGTCATCCACGCGACGTGGTCTCGCAGGCCATCGACTATATTCACTTCCGCAGCCTTCCGTATGAGCTGACCGAAGACCTGCTCGACCGCGCCTTCTTCGGCTGTTTTCTGCAGCACGACGCGCACGATTAGCCGCATGTGAGAAGCTTCATATTTACGATGAAGCTCTACCGCACCGCAATCGCTTATTACGTAGAAGACAATTCCCGCTTTTATCGCGGCGACGACACTGCTTGGGACGTCCTAATCTCCCGCGATGATCTGTCCGATTTCCTGCATTCTTCGCTCGCTCGATTCACACCCGTTCCTTCGCTATCGGAGGCTGAAATCCAGGCGCCTATCGGCAGCCAGGAAGTGTGGGCGGCCGGCGTAACCTATTACCGCAGCCGCGATGCGCGCATGGAAGAAGCCAAATCCGCCGGCGGCGGAGACTTCTACGATCGCGTGTATTCAGCAGAGCGCCCGGAGTTGTTCATGAAAGCCACTCCGCACCGCGTCGTAGGACCGCATCTAAAGGTAGCCATCCGCGACGACGCGAAATGGAATGTTCCTGAGCCCGAACTCACGCTCCTGATCACCCCTAGCGGCAAGATCACCGGCCACACCATTGGCAACGACATGAGTTCACGCGATATTGAGGGCGAAAACCCGTTGTATTTGCCGCAGGCGAAAGTCTACGATCGCTGCTGCGCTCTCGGCCCCTGCATCCTGGTTTCGCCGGATCCTTTGCCACAGACCACTGAAATCCGGCTTGAGATTCTGCGCGCCGGCAAAAGTGAATTTTCTGGCGTCACCACACTGGCATCTCTCAAACGCGACCCAAAGTCGCTGGTGCATTATCTGTTTCGCAACAACAGCTTCCCCTGCGGCTGCTTTCTGCTCACCGGTACCGGCATTGTCCCGCCCGACGCGTTTACACTCCAAGCCGGCGATGAAATCCGAATCACGATTCCGCCCATCGGGACGCTAGTGAACCCAGTCGGCTAACCGACCGGCTGCTCGATCTTATCGCCTTCACCGGGAGCCAGGAAGAGATTCGATTCAACCGCGTGCTGGCGCGTATAGAGATCGTAATACCGGCCTTTGGCAGCATACAGCTGGCGATGATTGCCGCGCTCCACAATCAGGCCTTGTTCAACCACCAGAATTTGATCGGCGCGGCGGATAGTTGACAACCGGTGAGCAATCACAAACGTAGTGCGGCCTTGCATCAAGTGAGATAATCCGTCTTGAATAAGAGCTTCCGATTCGGAATCGAGGCTCGACGTTGCCTCATCCAGAATCAGAATCCGCGGATCCGCCAAAATGGCACGCGCAATCGAAACGCGTTGCCGCTGACCGCCGCTCAATTTCACGCCGCGTTCACCAACAATAGTGTCGAACTTCTGCGGAAAATTCAACGCAAATTCATCCACCCGCGCAATCCGGCAGGCTTCCATAATCTGCTCTTCGGTCGCTCCCGGGCGCGAGAACGCGACGTTCTCGCGAATGGTGCCGTCGAATAGAAAAGACTCTTGCAGCACGACACCCAGTTGTGAGCGATAACTCGCCAGTTGCACCTTGGAGAGATCGAAACCATCCACCAACACTGTGCCGCTCGTCGGAGAGTGAAACGCCGAGACCAGCCCGATAATCGTAGACTTCCCCGAACCTGAAGAGCCAACCAGCGCTGTCACCGTACCCGGTCGCGAGTCGAACGAAATGCCGTGCAAAACGGGTTTGTTCTCTTCGTAGGAGAAAAAGACGTGGTCGAATTCGACGTGTCCCTGAATAGGGGGAAGAACGATCGTTCGGTTCGGGTCTTCATCTTCAGGGCTCTCTTTCATGATCTGGCGCGTGCGTTCAAGCCCGGCTAACGCCTCTGAAATCTGCGTTCCAATGTTCACTACTTGCACAACCGGCGCAACCATGAACGCGAGCATCGAGGTATACATCACGAAATCGCCGACCTGCATTTTGTGAGCCGCGATCTGGCGCGATCCTAGATACATGATCAGTGCTCCCACCAGTCCCATCAAAACAGTCGAAGCCAGCGTCATAAGTGAAATGGTAGTGAGGCTTTTGAATACGTTATCGAGCAGCCGTTGCGCACCCTTTTCGAACACCCCAGCCTCGCGTTTCTCTGCGTGGTAGCCCTTAATCACCCGAACTCCGCCAAGCGTTTCTGTCAGGCGGCCGGTAACTTCAGCGTTAATCTTCCCGCGCTCGCGAAAAATCGGCCGAACTGTCCGAAACGCGCGCTGCAAAACCAAACTGAAAACCAGAATCACCACCAGCACCACCGAAGTCATAACCGCGCTGGTGCGAAAAAGCAAAATGCTAGCCAAGACGGCTGTAAGCAGCCCTCCCACCAACTCCACCAAACCAGTGCCGACCAAATTGCGCACGCCTTCCACGTCGCTCATAATGCGCGATACCAGCGTCCCGGTCTTGTTGGCATCGTAGAAGCGCACCGGCAAGCGGCCGATATGATCTTGAATTTTCACCCGCATTTCGAAGATGAGCCGCTGACCGGCCTTCGAAAGCAGCTGCGTGAGTGAGAAGGAAGTGACGCCCTGAATAAGAGTGGCCCCCACTACGCCCAGAACGATCGGAACCAGCAACTTGAGCTCGCCCTTTAACATCACGTCGTTGACAAGGTATTTCGTGCTGTAGGGCAGTACCAAGCCGCAGACTCGATTGATCAGCATCAACACCGCGCCCAGCGCCAATAAGCCGCGCCGCGGCTTCATCAGCGCCAATACTTCGGGCAGCAGAGTCTTTAAAGACTCAGATCGCTTTGGCTTTTCCATGGGGAAGGTTTGATCTTCCTATCATCACAAAGTGCGATTTCAGCGCAAACGAGCCGGTTTGAGTGTCCAGCCTTGCAGCCGAGCGAGCGCCAGCAGTTTCTCAGGCGCAAACCCTGGCGGATGAATGGGCCAGCGAAACGAACCTTGCGCGTCAGTGGAGAAATACTTCGCAAACTGCTCGTTGCCACGCTCGACGCGGATCGGTCCGGGCGATAGCACGTGTTCAGCCAACGTAGCCGCGAAATCGGCCAGCGACAAGCTCTGCGCGCCTACGAAAACTTCGCCCGGCAGCCGGTGTGTTGTTTCTATGAATGACTTCACATCCTCAACAGCAGCCGCAAACACGAACGCCGGGATAGTATCGGCCGAGTACGTGCTCACACCTTGATGTGTGGGTCCATCGACGTAGATGGGCGGCACATCCAAAAGCTCAAGCAGAATATCCGCAGCGGAAAGATCGCCCGCCGGCGTCGGCAGAAAATCGATCCCTCGCTGAAAATGTTTTGCCAGCGTTACTTTGTCCACGGCCGGCGGCATTGGATTGGCGTAGATCTGGAGCAAATCGTTCGCCGTGACAAAACGGACATTTGGAATCGACTTGGCATGCTCTACATACGCTTTCAAAGTCCGAAAGCAATGCTCTGCGTCTTCGCTCGTGCGCCGCAGCGGAAGGGCCCATTCCTCTCGCGGTTTCACCGCTCCATTGGCGAAATTCACCGCATCCCAAAACTGCGTGTGAACCATTTCCGTTGGATGATACATAGTGCTAATCAGGCCGCCACCCGATTCAGCAAAGTGCTTCGCGGCGGCATCGAAGCGCCGGAAGGCTTCGGCCTCCGCGCCGGGACGATCGATATCGGCGCGAATTTCATATGGCCCCATGGAGTACACATAGAGCAGCCCACCGAACCAAATCGGCTGGTCGTTATACCCGACCTGCGTCCCTTCGTCGAGATAAACGTGGACACCCATGCGCCGTAAAGCCAAATTGGTTTGTGGCGCCCACGAGGAACCCGGCTGCCCATAGCAAACCGGCGCAACGCCGAAAATCCGCGCAACGTCCTGGAATCCGGCCAACTCCCGCCGCTCGAAATCCTCAGCGCCTTCAAGCAAACCCAGAGGCTCAAGACTCACCGCAGGCGCTGGTTGCGCGCTATGCCAGTTCGAGTGATATCCGATCGCATGCTGTCCCAGCGCTTGAATCACATCGCGGCGTCCCCGCTGTTCAAGCACACGCGCTTTTTCGCCAACTACTTTGAAAGTGCCTTTGACACCCAGGCTCGAAAGATCGTTCGCGATCCGCAACGCCGCATCGTCCGAAATCGGATCGATGTAGTCTTCCGTGTCAAACCAAAGAACTACGTAGGTAATGCCCTGCGCCTCGACAAGCGTGGCCAGCACAAGACAGAGAAGAAGGCGCCGCAACATGGTTCACCATGTTAGCGAATCGAATCCATCAGCGACATCAACAACTTATTCAGCTCGTCATCCCGCTGCCGGAGTTCCTCGATCTTCTGCACCGAATGCAAAACCGTCGTATGGTGCTTGCCGCCGAAATACCGCCCGATCTCAGGCAGGGACGCGTGCGTCAACTCTTTCGCCAGATACATGGCAATTTGCCGAGGATAGGCGATCTGACGCGTATTGCTCTTTATCTTTATCTGCGCGGGCTGCATGTTGAAGCGCTCGGCCACCGCGCGCACAATTGAATCCACCGAAATTTTGCGCTCCGGCGTCGAATTCAGATGCTTCAGTGCCTGCTGCGCCATCGCCATTGAGATCGGCGCACCGGTCATGGAGGAAACTGCGATCAGGCGCGTCAGCGCACCCTCCAACTCCCGCACGTTCGATTTCGTTTTGGTGGCGATGAAAACGCGCACATCTTCCGGCAAAGCAATGCCATCGGATTCGGCTTTCTTGTCCAGAATCGCCATCTTGGTTTCAAGGTCGGGCGCCTGCACATCCACCATCAGCCCCCACTCGAACCGCGAGCGCAGACGCTCCACCAAACCCGGCAGTTGACCCGGCGCGCAATCGCTCGAAATCACAATCTGCTTGCGATGATCGTAAAGCTCATTAAACGTGTGGAAGAACTCTTCTTGCGTGCGCTCTTTGCCCGCAATCACTTGAATATCGTCAATCAGCAGCACATCGGCGGAACGATAATGCCGGTGAAAGAACGGCATCCGATCAAGCTTGATAGACGCCACCATTTCATTGATGAAGCGCTCGCTCGAAGTGTAGACAACGTTTAGATCGGTGAAGTTCTCAAGCAGCGCACGGCCGATAGCGTGCATCAGGTGCGTCTTGCCGACACCCACGCCTCCATAAATGAAAAGCGGGTTGTAGCTGCCCGAAGGCTTTTTGGCCACCGCATGGGCCGCCGCATGCGCTAGTTGATTGGATGAGCCCACAACGTAAGCATCGAACGTCAATCGCGGGTTCAGCCAGTTCGCTGTGCTCTCGAACGTTGAATCCAGCGCGGAAAACGGTGCACTCGAAATCGGCGCGCTCGACGATCCGCCGCCGGACGATGCCGATGCCGCCATCGCCAGTGGTTGCACGATGTAGTGCAGCTTGCGCACCTTCAAATCCAGCTCGCGGATCACCTCAAGAATCTGTACTCCGTACTCCTGCTGTATCCATGCTTCGGTGGTGGGATTAGGGACCCGAACCGTCAGTTCCCCATCTTCAAAGGAAGCCAACGCTGTCCCGGAAATCCAGTTCTGGTAAGCGCCGTCCCCCAACTTGCGAGCCAATTGCCCTTTAATCTGTTCCCAAGCGTCAGCCAAGTTCGCGCGTTTTCCTCCCCGGCGGAATCGTCCGTAAAAAATAGGAATACAATTCCCACATGTTTTCCACAGTTGTGGAAAACTCGTGAGTCTAGATTCCTGTTTGGGACTCTGCTCGCGACCGCTTGCAGAGATATTCGACCTCGGGAAAATCCTTCCCGCTTAGTACGGACCAACTCAGTCTAACACAGGCGGCTGATTTTGAAATAGAAATCTGATGTTTTTGTAACACCAGTGTAATCAACGGCTTAAGGGCGGATGAACCGAAAGTTTAGTGCGAAAATTCGCCGCTTTTTTCCGCCATTTCTCACCGAAAGATCAACTGTTGCAAGCAGATGAATTGACTTTCCGAACAAGATCATAAGAGAATGTCAATTGGGCCCGTTTGCAGTACTCAAGCGGGAGTAACTCAGCTGGTAGAGTGCAACCTTGCCAAGGTTGATGTCGCGGGTTCGAATCCCGTCTCCCGCTCCAAGTAACGTGAACCTTGTCCGTTGAAGCCCTAGTCTTCCGATTCCCCGCTAACCTTCAGCACCGCCAAGAACGCTTCCTGCGGAATTTCCACCCTTCCCACTCGCTTCATCCGCCGCTTGCCTTCTTTCTGCTTTTCCAGCAGCTTCCGCTTCCGGGAAATGTCGCCGCCGTAGCATTTGGCGAGCACGTTCTTGCGCATGGCGGAAATGGTTTCGCGCGCGATAACCTTGTTCCCGATCGCCGCTTGCAACGCCACTTCGAACATCTGCCGCGGAATCAGCTTACGCAGCCGCTCAATCAGCATTCTGCCGCGCTCATGAGCAACGTCCTTATGGACGATCATGCTCAGCGCATCCACCGGCTCACCCGCCACCAGCACGTCCATCTTCACCATTGGGGAAATACGATGGCCGGACAAGTGATAGTCAAGCGAAGCATAACCGCGGCTGGCGGATTTCAGGCGGTCGTAGAAATCGAGCACCACTTCATTGAGCGGCAGCTCATATTCAAGCAGCACGCGGCCGCCGCCGATGTATTCGAACTTCTTCTGCACACCGCGCTTCTCTTCGAGCAGCTTTAATATTTCGCCGATGTATTCTTCGCGCGTAATCACCGTCCCCAAGATAATCGGCTCTTCGATGTGATCGATGTTGGTAGGATCGGGAAATCTCTGCGGATTGTTGACCTCGACGACGTCGCCGTTCGTCGTCGTGACGAGGTAACGAACGCCTGGCGCGGTAGTAATAAGATCGATCTCAAATTCGCGCTCCAGCCGTTCTTGCACGATTTCAAGATGAAGCAGCCCGAGAAACCCGCAGCGGAAGCCAAATCCCAGCGCCATCGAGCTCTCCGGCTCAAAGCTAAAGGCGCTGTCGTTCAGCCGCAGTTTTTCGAGCGCGTCGCGCAGCAACCCATGTTCATGCGATTCCACCGGATACAGCCCTGCAAACACCATTGGCTTGATTTCTTGAAAGCCGGGAAGTGGTTCCGTGACCGTGGTCGGCTCATCGGTGATCGTGTCGCCTATCATGGCGTCGGAAACGGTTTTGATATTCGCAAACACAAAACCCGCTTCGCCCGCGCTGAGTTCGTCGCAAGGAACGGGTTTCGGCGATTGAAAACCGGCGCCGTCCACTTCAAACGATTTTCCGTTCGACCACAAGCGAATCTTCTGGCCTTTCCGGAGGGTGCCGTCGACGATGCGCGTCAGAATAATCACCCCGCGGTAGGGATCGAACCAGGAATCGAAGATGAGTGCGCGCAAAGGAGCGTTCGGGTCGCCTTTCGGCGCCGGCACTTTCTTTACGATTTCTTCTAAGATCTCTTTAATGCCAACCCCGTTTTTCGCGCTCGCCAGCACAGCTTCGCTCGCGTCCAGGCCGACCAGTTGCTCAATCTGCTCGCGAATGCGCTCCGGCTCGGCGGAAGGCAGATCGATCTTATTAATAACGGGAATGATTTCGAGATTGTGATTTAGCGCCAGATAAGTGTTAGCCAGAGTCTGGGCTTCCACTCCTTGCGAAGCATCCACTACCAGCAGCGCGCCTTCACAAGCCTGTAAGCTGCGCGAGACTTCGTAAGTGAAATCCACGTGGCCCGGCGTATCGATCAGGTTCAGTTCGTAAAGGTTGCCGTCGTCGGCCTTGTAATTGAGCCGCACGGCATGCGCTTTGATCGTGATCCCCCGCTCGCGCTCCAGGTCCATGGTGTCGAGCACTTGTTCCATCATTTCGCGCTGTGACAAAGCCCCGGTGTATTCCAGCAAGCGGTCGGCTAGCGTGGATTTGCCGTGGTCAATGTGCGCAATGATAGAGAAATTCCGAATAAAACGGGGGTCCATGTTGCGGTAGACTGAGGGGTAACCTCCAAGTATCCCATACCGAACCTTTTTGTCCGCACGCATGTCTTATCAGACTTTTCAAGGCTCGCTCGACGGCACACCACTGCGCATAGCGGTGATCGTAAGTCGTTTCAATGAGTTCATCACTGAGCAATTGGCTAAGGGAGCGCTGCAGGTGCTCGAAAAACACGGCTGCCATCCGGAAAATGTGCTCTTCGTGAAGGTGCCGGGCGCTTGGGAACTCGCCACTGCGGCGAAGCATGTTGCTCCCGTTTGCGATGCGATTGTCGCGCTCGGAGCGGTGGTGCGCGGCGATACGCCGCATTTCGATTACGTCGCGGGCGGCGCGGCCGAAGGATTGAACCGTGTCATGCAAGATACAGGGGTGCCGATCGCGTTTGGCGTTTTGACCACCGACGACATGCAGCAAGCTATGGACCGCGCCGGCGGCAAGAGCGGAAACAAAGGCGCCGAAGCAGCCGAAGTGGCTATTGAGATGGCTAATTTGGTCCGCCACTTGAGGGAAGTTCGTTAACATGGCCGCACGCCACCGTTCGCGCGCCCGCGCTTTGCAAGTCTTGTTCGCCTGGGACCAGCGCCGCGAACCGGTCGATCAAGCTATCGCTCACTACTACGACACGCTGCACTCCGAAGAAGCCGAAAAACAAGTCAGCCTGAAACCGGATAAGTTCATGGAGGAACTCGCCCGCGGCACGGTTGACAACGTTGAGCAAATAGATAAGAAAATTGAAGCTAAGGCTGCGAATTGGCGTTTGGAGCGCATGGCCGTGGTGGACCGCAACATTTTGCGCCTGGCCATTTTTGAAATGCTGCGCAATGAGATACCCGGCCCGATTGTCATCGACGAAGCGCTCGAATTAGCGCGTCAGTTTTCGGGTGATGAATCGCTGGCTTTCATCAACGGTATCCTCGACGCTGTTCGGCGGCAGGAGACGCCGGCCCCCGAATAAGTCGCCGGTAAATTAAGAAGAGATTGGGGTTAGCGTGACGCAATCCGCCGACCGAAGCGATTCCGCAAGATCGAGCGCATCGCGCTTAGGATCGTGACGGCGCAAGACCTCCAGCAGACGGTTCGGCTCGATTGGCTTGCTCAGATAATCGTCCATACCAGCCGATAGGCACGTTTCCCGGTCGCCGGACATGGCGTTCGCCGTTAACGCAATGATTGGGACATGGCGCGGCGTTTCCCGCTCTGCGGCGCGAATCAAACGCGTCGCTTCGAGGCCGTTCATTTCCGGCATCTGCAGGTCCATAAAGATTAAGTCGAAAGTAGTTTCTCGATGCAAGGCTACGGCTTCCCGTCCATTGGAGGCAATCACCACCCGGCAGCCGTGCTTTTCAATCATTCGCGAAGCCACTAACTGGTTGACCGGATTATCTTCCACCAGTAGAACCTCAAGTCCCAAATTAAGCCAATCGGTTAGCTTTGGAGCCAATCCGGTGGCAGGCACGGCCCCAATGCCGCCAGTCAGAATTTCCAAAATCGTTTTCGAGAGATCAGATTCTTTGAATGGCTTCGCCAGAATGCGCACGCCATCGGGGTAGTTGCTCTTAGAATCTCGGAGCGGGGTTCGCAGCAGAAGCGCCCGAGTGGACGATCCATTCAATAGGGCCGAGTGAGCCGCGGCAAACCGATTCGCCGCACTCTGGTCCACGGGTTCGTCCAAAACGACCAGGCCCCAGCCCTTGGCTTTTGTCCCTAAGCCGTGCTCCACTCTGACGCTATGTTCTATCTCAGCGCCCCACGAAGCCAGCAAGTTTGTCAACATCGCCGCACTCGCTTCATTTCCGGAAGCCACGAAAGTACGCACTCCGGCAACCGCTTTCCTGGCCGCGCGATCAATAGGATTCGAATCCATGGTTGCGGACGTCACCTCAATAGAAAAGCGAAACGTGCTTCCTTTGCCTTCCGTACTCTCAACGGAGAGTGTTCCGCCCATCAATTGAACCAGGCGGCGGCTAATGCCCAGTCCCAACCCCGTGCCGCCGTATTTGCGGTTCGTGGAGCCATCGGCTTGCACAAAATCGTCGAAAATCGCTTCGAGCTTGTCCGGCGAAATGCCAATCCCGGTATCGGAGATTTCGAAGCATAGGAAAGTCTTCCCTTCCGATGCGCTTTGCGTGACGCGCACAACTACTTGGCCATGTGAGGTGAACTTCAGCGCGTTTCCAAGCAGGTTGTGCATCACCTGCCTCAATCGCAGCGGATCACCGGTCACCGCGCAGGGGACTGCTGGATGAATGTCGCAAACCACTTCTAAACCTTTTTGATGGGCCCCGAAAGCCAAGGCTTGCACCCACTCCTGAATGGTGTCGCGCACCTCGAACGGCATACGTTCGAGTTCCAGCTTTCCGGATTCGATTTTAGAAAGGTCCAGAATATCGTTCAGCAGCGTTTTGAGTGATTCAGCCGAGTGCAGCAACGTGGTCAACGATTGATACTGTTCGGCCGTTAGCTGGCTGTCTAGAGTGAGCAGCGTCATGCCGATGATTCCGTTGAGCGGCGTTCGAATTTCGTGGCTCATGTTGGCCAGAAATTGGCCCTTCGCCACGTTCGCGGCCTCAGCGAGTTGTTTCGCGGTTTCAAGCTGGGCCGTCCGCAAGGTCACGCGCTGTTCTAGTTCGTCATTTAACTCGCGTACCTTCTTTTCCGTCGCAATTCTCTCGGTGATGTCGTGGATATTGAGCACGAGTCCGCGGAAAGATGGATCGGCTCGCCGGTCGCAGAGTTTGGCCGCCATTGTCCGCCAGGCGCCCTCGGGATGCCGCCACCGAAACTCATCGACGCTAACCGTTCGTTCGCTGTCCGGTTTTGCTTGGATAATGCCCTTCTGCTCAGTCAGATCGTCTTCGTGGACGAAGTCTTGGATCTGTCGGCCGCATAGTTCTTCAGGCGTCAAGCCCAGGATCGGAAGAGAAGACGGGGTAGCTGACAGAATGCGCCCCTCGGGCGATAACACCAAAATAGGATCACCCGCATTTTCAAAAACTGAGCGGAAGTGAGCCTCATTTCGGCGCACTTTTTCATAAAGTTCAGACAGCCGCGACGAGGCGACGTTGAAGGCATTGCCGACCACCGCAATCTCATCTTTTCCCTTGAAGCGAACGCGATGGGTGAAGTCTCCCGACGCCAAGGCGCGAGCCGCGGTGTTCAACTCGCCGAGCGGTACAGCGATGCTTCGTGTCACGGAGAAGCCCAAACTCACGGCCGCAAAGATGACGAAGACAGTAAAATTCGCCAGCGCCATGGTCGCGCCCCGTTCGGCTTTCTGGATATGGTCGAGGGTAGTTTTTCGCTGGGCTGTGGCCTGGGCGTCAATCTCCCCCACGAACTCATTGAACATAGTCGACACTTCTGAAAGTTGCCCGTTGTGGCGGCGGTTTACGGCCGGCCAATCACCTAAAGCGACCAATCGAGACGTATGTCCGAGATAGGCGGGCAACATTTTATGCCAATAGGCAAATGTAGTCTGCATCTCGGCGTTGCTCGCGGTGAAACCGGAAGCCATTCGCAGTGCGCTGAGCGCCGCCGAAGTAGCAATCTCCGATTGGCGTTGGATATCCCCTGCCGCGCGCCGGTAGCGTTCAGGGTCGCGGGCAGCCACTGCGGCGCGTAGGTTTTCGGCAAAGCGCGCCATCGCATTGTCAGCCTTGAGGATCTGTATGATTGACGCATCCAGGCCATCCAATGTGTGGATGCGCTCTTCCAGCCGGTGCACCTCCCACAGCGCGAAAATCCCGCATCCGAACATCAACGCCACCATGGCCGCGAAACTCCCGCCCAAGCGCAAGCCGATTCCCAATCGGGATGCTCGCCGCCACAGCCGGCGCATGCGCACGCGAATTCTTCCGGTCAGGTGTCGTGGCATTCCCAAATTCGCGGACGCTTACTCCTCAGCTTCTTATCGGCAGTTACGCGCAATTTGATCAGGCCTCTTGGAAATACCGGTCCCAGCCGATAATCCAATTGCTTGTCGCGCTGCTTATGAACCCGACGAAACTCGTGCGGGAAAATCGCGAACCGGGCGCTCTTCTAGCAGGAGTTACGGTTCTGCTGGCGCTGTTATCGACTGCCGCTTGTCGCCCAACTCCCGTGTCCGCCGTCCCAACCGCCGCCACGCAGTTAACCATGATGGCGACTGGCGAGAGTGGGCTCGACTTGGCGTTTACCAAAAGTCAATTCGGGCAGTACGCCAGAAGTTCGGGTGTCCAAGTTAGGAATATCGCCGCTTACGACGATATGGATAATCGTCTGGCGCTCTTTCAGCAACTCTTCAGCGCTCGCTCATCTCAGCCCGACATTTGCGAAATCGACAATATCTGGCCCGGTCTGCTTAGTGACGATTTGCTGGATCTCCGGCCGTTTCTGGGCGACGACCTCAGCGCTTTCGATCCAAAACTGTTGGCCGCGTTCACGCTGGACGGAAAGCTGCTTGCCCTGCCCGTCACTATGGATGCCGGAATCCTCTACTACCGTACCGATCTGCTGCAGAAATACGGTTATCGATCTCCACCGCAAACCTGGGACGAGCTCGGCAAGATGGCGCAGATCATTCAAAATGGCGAGCGCCGATCGGGCAAAAGCGATTTCTGGGGATTCGCCTGGCAAGGTGAAGAGGGAGAATCGCTTACCTGTAATGCCTTTGAGTGGCAAACGGCTGAAGGGGGGACTCTGGTTAGCGCCGATCACAAGATCCAGACGACAGACGAAGGCTCGCGATGCGCTTTCCAACGGGCCGCCTCCTGGGTCGGAACCATCTCGCCTCCCAGCGTCATTGAGTATGACGAAGAGGATTCTCAGAATCTGTGGACGAGCGGCAACGCGGCGTTTCTGCGCAGCTGGGCGGACGCTTACCCAACCTCGCTCCGATCGCCCCTTATTGCCACGAGGTTCGCGACAGCGCCACTCCCGGCGGGTAGTAAATCGCGAAGTTGGGTGTTCGGGGCCATGGCTATGGCTGTTTCCAAATACTCCCATCATCCCGTGCAGGCGGTTCAAGCGGTTCGATTTTTGGTTTCCGCTCAAGTGCAGCGGCAACGTGTTCTGCAGCTTGGGCAAATTCCAACTCGCAGCGATCTGCTGGACGACCAGTCGTTGCTGCTGAATACGCCTTTTCGGGGCGAATTGGGCAAACACTGGCGCGATGGATTGGTTTTCCGTCCATCCATGAACGTGGGAAAGAAATACGACGCTGTTTCCCATGCCTATGCAGCCGCTGTTCACCGAATCCTGGAGCGGAAAGTGTCCGCCGCCACCGCTCTGGCCGGCCTCGAAGAGCAATTGGAGCAGATTACAGCTTACCCAAGAGCAAGTACGCTATCCGAAAGTCGGCATTAAGAAATTTTCAGCTCTTGTCAATCTCTTGCTAACAGGAGCGAGCTAGGATCTAGAGTGTGGGTGCCCACACTTGGGTTTGGAGTTCGGCAAAGGCTGACTCCTCATTCGGCACAAGAATCGCTATACGTGGTAAAAATGATTGGAAAGGATTGTTTAAAACGATGAAACAGATTTTCAAAGCCGGAGTTGTAATGCTGGCGTGCTTTGGGCTCACAGCCGTCGCGCAAGACTGGTATCACGACCGTGAGCAACGCTTTCATGGCGAGGAATGGCACCGCCATTTGTTTGAACATGTAAAGATGGATTTGGAGCATCTTCCGAGCGCCGCCTTCGCCGCACCCCGCGAACAGCGCCGCCTGCAACGGACCCGTGAGGAATTGTCCGATTTGCAAGGCAAAATGGATCGCCGCTTCTTTGATCAAGCCGAACTGAAGGACGTGACGGATTCGTTGCGGAAATCGGCCAACGATCAGCGCATGTCCCCGCAGGACCGCGACGTGGTTGCCGACGATCTTCGCCGTTTGGAAGAGTTCCGCGCTCACCATGACGAATGGTGGGCTCAGCACTAAACCTCTCCGCCAGCCAAATGCAGCAAAGCGAGGGTGGCTGCTGAGCCGACCTCGCTTTTGCGCCCTGGGCCCCGACCCCGGGACTTTTTCGATGGCATGGCGCTATACTAGTTGTTTCGGTTCAGTGGATCAGTTGTAGTGCGCCCGGCGCCAGTCCGTTTCGGCAGGCGTTCTCTTTCGTACCGTCCCAAACCAAAGTCCATTCAAAGGAACTGTAATGCCCAAACGTACTTTTCAGCCCAACAATCGCAAACGCGCGAAAACGCATGGCTTCCGTAAGCGTATGAAAACGGCCGATGGCCGGGAAGTCCTCTCGCGCCGCCGCGCCAAAGGCCGCCACAAACTCACAGTGAGTGACGAGCGCGCTGTGCGCGCCTCGCATTAGAACTTCGCGTCAAAGGCGATTTGTTCGCTGTCACTTCCCAAACCAAGACGCCTTTTGCGGTCTGCCGACTTTCGCACCGCTTACCAATCGGGCATCCGTATGACGAGCCGTTATTTTGCAGCCTTTTGCTTGCGGTCGACCAATGAGGCAACCCCAATGCCGGCGCGTTTCGGCTTTACCACACCCCGAGCCGTTGCGAAATCCGTGGTGCGCAATCGCATCAAACGCCGCATGCGCGAAGCCATCCGAATGCAGCTTCACAGTGCGCCTGAGCGCTGGTCTATTGTCTTTAATCCCCGCCGTAACGTCGCCGATGCGCCTTTTGAAGAACTCTGCCGCGAGATCGGACGTATTTTAGAGCGATGCAGAAAATCCTAATTGCTCTGCTCACGGTTTATAAGCGCCTGCTTTCGCCGCTGCTGCCTTCGGCTTGCCGCTACCGCCCTACTTGTTCGGAATACATGCTGGAAGCGATCTCGCTTCACGGCCCCATGCGCGGCGTCTGGATGGGCCTCAAAAGGCTAGCCCGTTGTCATCCCTTTCACGAAGGCGGCTATGACCCGGTCCGCTAATCATTTCATAGTGAGAATTTATGTCTACTAGTCCGGGCTCTACCCCGCCCGAGCCGCCATCAATCGAAAAGCGCCTGCCGTTGGCCTTAGCCTTGATGATGCTCGTCCTCTTGAGCTGGCAGTATTTCTTCAAGCCAGCCCCGCCGCCGAAACCCGCGGTTGTCGAAAAAACGCCCGCCGTTCATTCAACGGCCGACAAACCGGCTGTCCCGGCGGCCGCCATTGCACCCAACGCGCCAGCGCAGCCAAGTTCGAATGCGCCGGTGCAAAGCGCCGCCGAAAGCACTACCGAAATTGATTCCGACCTCTATCACATCGTCTTCACCAATCGCGGCGCCGTAGCCAAAAGTTGGGTTCTCAAGAAATACAAAGACGAAGCCGGCAAGCCGCTCCAACTCGTCAATCCGGATTCCAAAGTTGCGCTGCCTTTTTCGATTGATTTTACCGGCCAGAAGCCCAGCTTCGACCCTAACTCCGTTCTTTACCAAACCCAGGTTTCAAACGGCGGCGACACCATCGATTTCACTTATTCCGATGGTAAGACCAGCATTCACAAATCGTTCGCATTTACCAAAGACAGTTATCTTTCTAACGTCCAGTCGACTGTGCTCGATGGCAATGTAAATCTTCCGCACCTTTTGACTTGGCGCGGCGGTTTCGGCGACAGCAAAGTCTTCAAGGCGTTCTCGCGCATTCAAACGGTCTATTTCAACCCCTCCGGCGCCGGTGTTCTTTGGTGGGACAAAAGCCTGGTATTAACTGCCGCATCTAAAGCCAAGAACGGCCCCGTTTCCGAGACCGGAGATTTCACGTTCGGCGGCATCGAAGATGGTTTCTTTGCCGCGGTCGTCCTTCCGCCCGACAACACTTCGCTCGAAGTTCGCACTTATTCCGATGGCGTAAAAGTCCCCGGTGAGAACGACCCGGTCCAATACGCCGGTGTCGGCCTGGGCACAGCCGGTCAGAACGCGTTCGAACTTTTCGTCGGTCCGAAAGACAGCTACTTCCTCAAAAGCATCAATCCAAAGTTAGATCGCCTCATTGATTGGGGCATGTTCGGCATCATTGCTAAACCTCTGTTCCAATCTCTCAATTACGTTGCCGACCACTGGACGTTTCACAACTATGGATGGGCCATTATCCTTGTCACGCTGATTATCAATACCGGCCTCTTCCCCATCCGCTTATCGAGCCTGAAATCTGCCCGCAAGATGCAGAAGCTGCAGCCGCAGTTGAAAGCCATCAACGAGAAATACAAGAACATCAAAATCAACGATCCGCGCAAGGCCGAACAAAACCAGGAGGTAATGGACCTTTATAAGAAGGAAGGCGTTAACCCTGTTGGCGGCTGCTTGCCCCTGATCCTGCAACTGCCGTTCTTCTATGCGTTCTACAGAGTTTTGAACGTCGCCATCCAGCTTCGGCACGCGCCCTGGCTCTGGGTTTCCGATCTTTCGAACCCCGAAACCTTCCCTATTCACATTCTGCCGATCGTCATGATCGTCACCCAATTCCTGACGCAGAAATTGACGCCGCAGGCCGGTGTCGACCCAAATCAGCAGCGAATGTTTATGTTTATGCCCATTATGTTGGGCTTCTTTTTCTATAATCTATCTTCGGGCTTAGTACTGTACTATTTGACAGGAAATCTCGTCGGAATCGTGTTTCAGCTCATAGTGAATCGCTTTATGCCAGCGCCCACACCTCCACCACCAGCTCCCAAGGCGCCGGTTCGAAGCACGGTGAAGAAATAAATTCGCATGAAATACACCATAGAAACGTTGCGTCCGAAGCTGGAAGAGTTCTTAAAGCCGGTCATTGCTCACGCCGGATTCAACCTCAGTTTTGAGTTGAAGACACCTGAGAATCCGCATCCCGAGGTAGAAAACCCCGAAGTTACTGTCCAATTCTCCGGGTCGGATGTGGATTTGTTGCTTGAGAATAAAGCCGAGCTGCTGCTCGCTCTTGAGCATCTCTCCATGGAAGCCTTGCGCATGCCAGGCGAGGATCACTCGCTGATTTCGTTCGATGCGAACGATTACCGTCTGCTTCGCATGGAAGAATTGCGCATGAGCGCCCTGGCGGCCGCGGACAAGGTGAAACGCACTCACCAGCCGTTTTTCTTTAACCCCATGACCAGCCGTGAGCGCCGCATGATTCACCTGGCGTTGCGCGAGGAAAAGGAATTGCGTAGCGAAAGCTTAGGCGTCGGTCCGGCGCGCGCCGTCGTGGTGGTGCCTGCCGATATGCCCACCCCTGCCGCTCCTCCCGCGCCCGCCCGCCCATTTCGCGGCGGCGCTGGACCTGGCGCTGGCGGCCGTGGCCCTGGGGGCGGACGCCATGGCGGTGGCTTTGATCGCGGCGGCCCTCCTTCGCGCGGAGGCGGCGGTGGTCATCGCGGTGCCGGCGGCAATCGTCCTCCTCGCGGCGGACGCGGCCGTTAATCGCGCTTTTGCCATGAATACCGGCGACACGATTGTCGCAATCTCCACGCCCTTGGGCCGTGGCGGCATCGGTATTGTGCGTCTCTCCGGAGGCGCGAGCCGCAAAATCGCGCAGTCCATTTTGCGGATTCACTCCGCGTGGAAGCCCTGGACCTGCGAACTCGGCGTCTTGCTCGATGAAACCGGCGCGCCCATCGATCAAGTCGTCGTTTCCTATTTCGAGCCTCCGCGCTCCTATACTGCTGAAGAAGTCGTCGAAATCGCCTGTCATGGCGCTCCCGTGGTGCTGAGGCTCTGCCTCGAAAGAGCTGTCGCCCTCGGCGCGCGCCTCGCCGAACCTGGCGAATTCACTTTACGCGCTTACATCAATGGCCGCATCGATCTTCCCCAAGCCGAAGCAGTGCGCGAACTGATTGACGCCACCACACTCTATCAAGCCCGCGTCGCCGCACAGCAAATGGAAGGTTCCATCTCCCGCCGCATCCGGCCCATCAAAGAGCATTTGGTGGAGCTTATCTCGCTTCTCGAAGCTGGAATCGATTTCGCCGAAGACGATATCACGGTTGCTTCTCCCGAACAAATCTCCGAACGCCTCGCGCCCATTGAGCAAGGTCTGCGCGCCCTGCTTTCCAGTTTCGCTTCCGGCAAGCTGGTCTTCGCCGGCTTCACTCTCGCCATCGCCGGCCGTCCCAACGTCGGCAAAAGCAGCCTCTTCAACCGTTTGCTGCAACAAGACCGCGCCATCGTTACCGAGATCCCCGGCACCACCCGTGACACCGTTTCCGAAGCCACTTCTTTGAACGGCATCCCGGTGAAGTTAGTCGATACCGCCGGCATCCGCGAAGGCAGCGATCTCGTCGAGCGTCTCGGCATTGAGCGAACCCATCAAGCCGTCGCCGACGCCGATCTCACCCTGCTCGTTGTCGATCTCTCCGCCGCAGAAACCGCGGACGACCGAGCCCTACGCGAAAAACTCGCCGACCGTAAGCCGCTTCTCGTCGGCAATAAATCCGATCTCGCGCCCAAATTTCAAACCGATGCGCCGCTTCTCTCTGTCTCCGCCATCACCGGCCAAGGCATCGCCGAACTCCAGCAGGCCATCCTCAACCGGCTTGCTCCCGAGGGCTTGGCCGCACCCGAAAGTGGCGCCATCACCAGCATTCGCCACGAAGCTTTACTGAAAGAAAGCATCGCTGCTTTGGAAAACTCGCAGCGCGCCCTGGGCTTTGGCTTGCCGCATGAGATGGATCTGCCCTTGACGGCTACTGTTACAACGGCGGCGCTCGCCACCACCACAATTTACAGCGCCGGCGGATGCCCTTCAACAGCTCCTGCCACACCGATACCTGGCTGCGTCTATGTCAATTGGCAACAGAAAGGCCCCGGCGGCAAGCTTGTGCCCGAAGCGGTCAAGGTGGTGATTTCATCGGGCGCGACGCTGCACGATTACAAAGGCTTTTCTTCGAGTTTGCGCCTGCGCTACTTTGGTCCGCGCGTTTTGACGTCTGACGGGCTTTATCAGTCAGATCAAACGGTGTTGCTCAATGGAGAACTCGGTTATCAATTCTTCAAGAAGTGGCACGTTGCAGCCGAATTCTTGAATATGCTTAACCGTAAAGACGCCGACATTGACTATGCCTATGTCTACCAGATAACTGCAAACGCATTGGCCACGCCGCCGGCATTTGGACGCGTGACCCATCCGACGGAGCCCC